>NZ_OY787456.1:0-1369936 GCF_963678875.1 uncultured Hyphomonas sp.
CAGACGCCTGAGCGCCTGACGCCGTCCCTCAATTTCAGATTTCGATAGCGCCTGACCCACGGGTCTGGACCCAGAAGGCGTGAATGACGCCCGGCAGCCAGCCGATCAGCGTGAGAAGCACGTTGAGCAGAAGCTGCGTACCGATCCCTTCCTTCAGTGCCACAGGCACGGGCGGGAACAGGATGGTGAGCAGGATCATCAGAATAGACATGATTTAACCTTTCTCGTCAGCTGTTCTGTCCGATCAACGCCCGGGCGGGACAGTCGTTCCATCTGCCGTCATCGCGTCCAATTGGCGGTTTGACGCGGTGCACCATTGGGCCTAGGCCTATCGGCAAAAGTCAGGGGCCGTGATCATGTCACAGAAAACACCGCGTAATTTCTTCAAGCCCGCTCGCCATCGGCGCGCCGGAACCTGATGCGGGACCTTCCCGTCAAGCTGGAGCGGATGATCCACTTTGTCCGCCGCACCTCGATAAAGTGCGTGCGAAAGTGCCGTCCATGGCCCCCCGGTGTCGACGTGATCCTCGCCAACCTCGAAGACGCAATTCCCGCCGACGCCAAGGATGCCGCCCGCGCCGGCGCCATCGAAATGGCGAACATGTATGACTGGCAGGGCAATGGCACCGGCTTCTGGAGCCGCGTGAACCCGCTGAACTCCCCGTGGTTTCAGGAAGATGTTTCGCAGCTCGTGCTGAACGCCGGCCACCAGCTGGACGTGATCATGCTGCCGAAGGTCGAAGGCCCGTGGGATATCCACTTTGCCGACCAATATGTCGCCCAGCTGGAAGCCAGGGCTGGCCTCACCCGCCCGATCCTGTTCCACGCGATCCTCGAAACCGCGCAGGGCATGGCGCTGGTGGAAGACATCGCCCTCGCCTCCCCGCGCATGCAGGGCATCAGCCTCGGCCCGGCAGACCTTGCCGCGGACCGCAAGATGAAGACCACCCGCGTCGGCGGCGGCCACCCCTTCTATCGCGTGATCGAAGACCCGAAGGAAGACGGCAGCGCGCGCGCCAGCGCCCAGCAGGATCCGTGGCACTACACGATCGCCCGCATGGTCGACGCCTGCCGCATGGCCGGCATCAATGCCTTCTATGGCCCGTTCGGTGACATTGCCGACCTCGACGCCTGCGAACAGCAGTTCCGCAATGCCTTCCTGCTCGGCTGTTCCGGCACGTGGAGCCTGCACCCGAACCAGATCGCCATCGCCAAGAAGGTCTTCAGCCCGGATCCGGACGAAGTGAAATTCGCCCGCAAGATCCTGGCCGCCATGCCGGACGGCACGGGCGTCGCCATGATCGACGGCAAGATGCAGGACGACGCCACCTGGAAACAGGCCAAGGTGATCTCCGATCTTGCAGACCTCGTCGCCTCGAAGGACCCGGATCTCGCCGCCGCCTATGCGGGCTGACCTGGCGTGCCCTTCCCCGAAAACGGAAGTTGCCCGGCTGCGGCGGCACGCTTAGGGTGCCTGCCGGAGGATATGACATGGCAAGAGAACACCTGATTCCGATGACCGGCTATTCAGCGCACCTGCAGCGCTGGTTCGACTGGATGGAGAGCGATCATTCACCGGCGGGCCTGTCCGGCCAGCTGGCCGATGATGTCGTCTTCCGCAGCCCGGTCGTGCACACGCCGCAGGAAGGCAAGCCGATCACGATGGCCTATCTCACCGCAGCGGGCGAAACCCTCGGCGGCGACACGTTCCGTTATGTCCGCGCCTTCGATTGCGGCGACAAGGCCGTGCTGGAATTCGAGTGCGTGATGGACGGCATCCAGGTCAATGGCGTCGACATGATTGAATGGAACGATGCCGGCCAGATCACGGACTTCAAGGTGATGGTCCGCCCGCTGAAGGCCATCCAGACCGTGCATGCCGCCATGGGTGCCATGCTCGCCAAGATGAAAGCCGGCGCGTGAACCCACCGACACTGACGACGGACCGGCTGATCCTCCGTCCCTTCGAAGAGGCCGACTATCCGCACGCCGTTGCCATGTGGGGCGACGCCGACGTCGTCCGCTATATCGGCGGCGTGACGCGCAGCCCGCAGGATGTCTGGTTCGCCTGCGTCCGCGGCCGCGGCATGTGGGACATCAAAGGCTTCGGCAACTGGTCGGTAATCGACCGTGAGACCGGGGCTTATCTCGGCGAATCCGGCTTTGCCGACTTCATGCGGGGCATCCAGCCAGACCTTTCGCAATGGCCGGAAGCAGGCTGGGCGTTTGCCCGCGCGTCCTGGGGCCGCGGCATCGGCAGCGAAGCCGTGAGCCTGATGCACAGCTGGCTGGATGAAAACCATCCGGGCAAAAGCGTCTGCATCATTGATGAAGACAATGTCGGCTCGCGCAGGGTGGCGGAGAAGGCTGGCTATATGCTGTGGACGATGTCAAAGCTGCGCGACCATCCGGTCACGGTCTATCACCGGGGCGCCTAGCCGGCCTTGCGGATCGCATTTGCGCGATTATCCCAGCCGCGCAGCAGTTCGAGGAACCCTTCCTGCGGCAGGCCCGGCGAATAGAGGAAGCCCTGCGCCATGGAACAGCCACGGCGTGACAGGAATTCCGCCTGCCGATCGGTTTCAACGCCCTCAGCGACCGTCTTCAGGCCCAGCGTTTCCGCCATGGCGAGGATCATCTCGACAATGGCCGGGGCCTGACGATCGGCATCCAGCGCCGAAACGAACTGGCGGTCGATCTTGAACACATCAAATGGCAGCTGGGTCAGCATGGACAGGTTCGAATGGCCCGTGCCGAAATCGTCGAGCGCGAGCTTCACGCCGAGCGCACGCAGCGGGCGCATCACGCGGTCCACCTTGGTCGGGTCCGACACGGCCATGCTTTCGGTGATCTCGAGTTCCAGCCGTGCAGGCGGCAGGCCCGTGCGTTTCAACACTTCCAGAACGAGGTTCGTCAGGTCCACCGTCATGAACTGGCGCGGAGAGACGTTGACCGCCACGGAGACGTCGAAGCCTTCCTTCATCCAGACGACGGCACACTCGCAGGCCGATTCGAGGATCTGTTCGCCAATCTGGTTGACGAGACCGGTTTCCTCCGCCAGCGGAATAAAGGCGGCCGGGGAAATGATCTTGCCGTTCGCGCGCTGCCAGCGGGCGAGCGCTTCGCAGCCGACGATCTTGCCGGTGGCGAAATCGACCTTTGGCTGGAACACGGCCTTGAACTCCCGCGCGGCGACGGCCTCGCGCAGTTCGGCCTCCAGCATGTACTTGCCGCGGGCAACGCGGTTCAGGCGCGGAGAGAAGTAACGGAAGCCGGATGCAGATTCCTGGCGCACCTGCTGAAGCGCGAGGTCTGCATGGCGGAACAGCTTCTGCGCCGAGTCTGCATCTTCCGGCGCCATGACGATGCCGCCGGACATCCCGACACTGACGGACTGGCCATTGATCTCGAATGGTTGCGCAAAGGCGACGCGGATGGCGCGCGCGATGTTCGAGACATTCTCCCGCGTGATCGCGTTCGGCAGGAAGATCGCGAACTGGTCATTGTGAAGCGCCGCGATCATCGACCCGTCAAGGCTGGAGGCGACCGGCGCGTCGAGCCGGGTCATGCAGCCGGTCAGGCGCTCCCCTACCGACATCAGGAGCGAATTCGTTGCGAGACTGCCCAGCCGTTCGGCGGCCCGGCCGAACTGGTCGAGGTCAAGCAGGAAGAAGGCCGCCGGGGAATCAAAAGACGCGAAAGGCAGCTTGCGCTCGATCTCGGCTTCCAGCGCGATCATGTTCGGCAGGCCGGTCTGCTGATCGACATAGGCAATGTTGGCGAGGCGTTCGTTTTCGCGGCGCAAATGGCTGACACGGCGCGTCACCGCCACGCGCAAGCGGCGCAGTTCCTTGAACATGACCGATTCCACGCCGCGCGGACGGATCGAAGTCGTATCGTCGAGGTATTCCAGGAATTTCTGCAGGACCCGCTGGAAAGACCGGGCGAGCAGGAAAGATGCCCCTGACCCGCAAGCGATGGTCATCAACAACAGAGCGCCGATCACTTCGGGCGGCGAGGCCAGTTCGTTCCAGGCGCGCCCTTCCACCAGGACACGGTAAGTCTGTTCGAGAATTGTTACGGCGGCAAACACGAAAACAGCCGCGATCGCGCCAACACTCGCGGCAAATGCCGGCAGCGTCATCGTACCGAAGAACCGGCGTATCTGCGACAGCTTGCGCAAAGGAATCCTCGCCTCACCGCGCCGGAAGACGCGCTTTCCCGATCGCACCTTCTGCTAATATGTTTAGAAATCAGTGAACAAGATGCGCTAGCTGTAACGTGAACTGCACACTATATCGGGCCCCATGACTGAAAACCGCACCGCCACCGTCAGCCGCAAGACCAAGGAAACGGACATCACCGTGACCGTGGATCTCGACGGCACAGGAAAATCCGACATCCAGACCGGAATCGGCTTTTTCAATCATATGCTGGAGAGCTTCTCCAAGCATTCCGCCATCGACCTGACCGTGCGCTGCGACGGCGACCTGCACATCGACATGCACCACAGTGTCGAGGACACCGGCATCGTCATCGGCCAGGCCATTCTGAGGGCGCTGGGCGACTTCGCCGGCATCACCCGTTTCGGCACAGCCTATATCCCGATGGACGAGACGCTGAGCCGGGCGAGCCTCGACCTCTGCAAACGCCCCTATCTGGTGTGGAAAGTGCAGTTCACGCGCGACAAGATCGGCGAGATGGACACCGAACTCTTCAAGGAGTTCTTCCACGCCCTCGCCGGCAATGGCGGCATGTGCCTGCACGTGGAGAACCTCTACGGCGAGAACTGCCACCACATCGCCGAAAGCTGCTTCAAGGCCACCGCCCGCGCCCTGCGCGCCGCGGTCACGGTCGATCCGCGCCTCGGCGGACAAGCAGCCAGCACCAAGGGCAGCCTTTGATCCGGCGGCTTAATCGCCTTTAATTCTGCACGCCCGATGTAATCGACGGCCCGCGTCCCCATGTATGGAGCCCGGAATATTTTTTCCGTGCAGATGAAAGCCAAACCGATGTCCTCCCAGAATAACAAGAACAAACAGGACAAACCTGGAAAGCCCTCGCCGCCGATCTCACTCGAGGAGCGACGGGCAGAACAAGCCCGCCAGCAAGGCAAACAGGACAAAGAAGTTCCTCCCAGGAAATAGTTGTTCCCGAAAGCGGTCCAGCGCCCCTTTAGCTTGATCGTCCCTTGGGAGTCGTGTCCGGATCCACTGTCCGGATACGGCTTTCCCGCATCAATCCGGCATCCACAGGGGTCAGAGGTGGAGACCGGAAAGGAACCACCATGAAGAACCGCATTTCAAAACAACTCGTAACGTTCCGCAGTCCGTTTTATCTCGACAGTCTCGAAGAGGAATGGCCTGCGGGTGATTACACGATCGAGACGGAAGAAGAGCCTCTGGACAGCCCGTCCTTTCTCGCATTCCGCCGGATTGCCACCACGATGATCGTCCACACGAAACACGGTGTACGCGCACAAACGAGGTTCGTCACCGTAGACCCCGATGAACTTTCGGACGCACTGGCCCGCGACCAGCTGACGCCGGATCGGGCGGATAATGAAGGAATGGCGCCTCGCTGATACCTGTCGAACCGGATCGCCGTCATCCCCTTGGCGGAGGCATCTGCTTTTCCACGCTCGATGCGTACCCGGATTGTTCCGGCACCTATTTCCGGTAATCGAGCGGCGGGTCGCGGTCACCCAGCAGGGAGCGGTACTGGTAATCCGGTCCGCGTTTTTCGTCGAATTCCTTGCGGGCTTCCTCGCGCAGCTTCGGATTGGTGAAAAGCTCGATCGCCGCCAGTGTCAGCGTTTTTGACGCCACCTGCGTGCCCTTGTGGCCGATCGACGTGCCGGAAGCGGCAACGGCCTGCCAGGAGTGAGCCGGCGTGCCGGGCACCCAGGTCGCGGTGTTGAGGCCCACGGTCGGCACGGCATAGGACACATCGCCCACATCGGTGGAACCATAGCCGAGCGAGACGTCATAAGGCTGCACCTCGGACTCCGATCCGAGCGGCAGGGTCGGCGTCGTCAGCGTTTCATAAATCGCGGCAGCGAAGGCCTGCTCTTCCTCATTATAGGTCACGCCGCCGACTTCGCGGAGTTTCGCATCCATCATCTTGGCCAGCGCCTCGTTGACCAGGAGCGGGTTGTTGCCGTGGATGACTTCCCAGTCGACCGTCGTGCCGGTGCCCATAGCGGCGCCTTGCGCAGCCGCTTCAAGACGCGGCCAGATGGCCTCAACGCCGTCTGCGGACGGGTGACGGACATAGTAGAAGACTTCCGCAAAGTCCGGCACCACGTTCGGTGCGGACCCGCCGGACGTGATGACATAATGGATGCGCGCATCCTGCGGGATGTGCTCGTGCATCATGTTGACCATCATGTTGAACGCCTCGACCCCGTCGAGCGCCGAGCGGCCCTTCTCCGGTGCGCCGGCGGCGTGAGCGGAGAGGCCGTGGAAGCGGAACTTGGCCGAGCGGTTGGCGAGCGTCGTGCGCGCGGCAGCGGAGTTGCGGTCCCCGGCATGCCAGTGCAGCGCAATATCGACATCACTGAAGAGGCCCGCGCGCACCATATAGACCTTGCCGCTGCCGCCCTCTTCCGCTGGCGTACCGTAGAGCCGGATGCGGCCCGGCGTGCCGGTCTCTTCCAGCCAGTCCTTGATGGCGATGGCGGCGGTGGTGGAGCCCGCCGCGAAAAGGTTATGGCCGCAGGCGTGGCCCGCGCCCATGCCTTCACGCTCTTCCCGGACCGGGCTGGCGGTCTGATTGATACCCGGCAGCGCATCGAACTCGGCAAGGATGGCAATGACGGGGCCGCCCGTGCCGTATTCCGCCACGAAGGCCGTCGGGATACCCGCGACGCCTGCCTCGATGGTGAAGCCTTCCACTTTCAGCGTCTGCTGGAGAAGCCCGGAGGATTTTTCCTCCTGATAGCCAACTTCGGCCCATTCCCAGATCTGGTCCGACAGGCTTTGCGACAGCTCTGCCTTCTCCGCGACCTGTCCGATCAGTTTTGCGTCGCGGCTGTCCGGCCAGGCGGGGCCGGTGATACAGGCCGCGAGCAGCGCGGTGGAGAGAAGCGGCAGGAAGGGGCGCATGGGCGTACTCCGGTTTTGATCTCGAATCTGGCGCGGACATTGGGACAGCCCATCCTTCCGCACAAGCAAAACCGGCCCGGCCGACTGTCAGACGGAGCCTTCGCGCTCGATCACGAGCACACGTGCCTCCCCGATGGGATGGGCCACATGCGCGTCGCCTGCGCCTGCGACGAACATGTCCCCTGCGCTGAGCTGGACGATCTTCTCCGCGCCCCGCTCGCGATAGTGCATGTCGACCACGCCTTGCAGCACGACGAAGACCTCCGTCCCGTCATTGACGTGCCATTTGTAGGGCTGGTCGGTCCAGTGCAGGCGGACGCTCGCCCCGTCGATCAGGGCGATATCGCGCGCGCCCCACGCCCGGTCGGCCCGGAACGTCTTCGCATCCTGTATGATTTCCGGCATGGCCGTTCCCTAGTCCAGCCTACCGGCCTGGCGATCAGCGTTTACTTGGTCCCGCCTGATATCACCCGCTTCAGAAGCCGCAAAGGCGCAGTCAGTTTCCACGAGCTTGAGGTCTTCATCTCTTCGATCGTCATCCGCAGGGCGCCTATTTCAGCCTCCAGCCACTGCATCGCCGCCATATGGTCCTCGTTCGGGTCAGTTGCAGGTTCGGCGGCCGGCGCAACGGAGTTCAGGGCGGCCCGGATCGATTCCTCTCGCCGCGCTGCGTCGTCAGATCGCCGCAGGTGCAGGAAGAATTCGATTTCGCCGGGCTGGGTGTCGACGAAATTTTCGATCTCGAACGGGAACAGGCCCAGCCGGTTCAGCATGGCGACACAACGCAGGAAGCTTTCCGGCGTGAACACCCAGCAATGGGCATCCATATAGCCGTCTCCCTCATGCAGCTCCCGGGCCTGCGCATAGGCAACTTCGACATGGTCCGGGCCGGTCGGCGCGAGCGCATCGAGATCAGGGTAACCCTCCCAGGCAGCACGGGCATCGACATGCCGCCAGAGGGACGTGAAATCGAACTTCTGCGCGGGTGTCGGCCGCCAGCGGCCTTCCAGGTGCGCCTGTACAAGCTCGCCGACCGTGCTTTCAGGCCGCAGGATGTCAAAGGTGAACCGCCGGTCCGGAATGACGAGGCAAAAATACCCACCCGGCTTCAGAACATCGTGAATCTGGTTCAGCCAGCCCACCACGTCCGCAACATGTTCGATCACGTGAACGGCAATCGCATAGTCAACCGGCTCGCCGGCACACTCGATCAGGGGACGCTCGCCCCAGACAATATCGACATCGACCAAGTCATCCACATGCACGGAATCGGGATAGATATTCTTCCGCAACTCCTCAGTGTCCGCGTAGTCCACATACAGGATATCGCCATCTTCCCGCCGCACGGCCGGATTGCTCAGCGCACCCAGCTCGATCCCCCTCATATTGGCCAGGTCGACCGGGCCAATGATCAATGCCCGCCTGTCATTGAGTGCCTGCGTGTAGTCAAATCCCATGGATATCTCCCATCCCGCTTCATGCCGCGCTGTGCAGCAACATTCGCCTTCCCCCGGACAATCCACCGTAAGGCGAATCCATCGAAAGCAAAAGTCGAAAACAAGTTGGCGGGGCTCCATCTCGGCTCTTCCCCTGTGGCCACGACAGGGCTAAGAGCGCGGCCATGACACAGGTCGCGCTGATCGATTACGGCTCCGGTAACCTCCACTCGGCCGAACGGGCCCTGCGGGAAGCCGTGACGCTGGCGGGAACGAGCCACGAGATTGTCGTGACCGATTCCCCCGACGCCATCCTCGAAGCCACCCGCATCGTCCTGCCCGGCGTCGGCCACTTTGCCGACTGCGCGGCGGGCCTGCGCGCCCGGGACGGCCTGGAAGAGGCGCTGAACGAGGCGGTGATCAAGCAGGCCAAGCCCTTCTTCGGCATCTGCGTCGGCATGCAGCTGATGGCGACTGCGGGGCTGGAGGATGGCTACACGCCGGGCCTCGGCTGGATCAAGGGCACGGTGGACATCATCGCGCCGGGCGAAGGCTTCCGCGTTCCGCACATGGGCTGGAACGGGCTGGACTTCGCGCGCCTCACGCCGCACCCGGTCTTCGCAGACCTTGGCGAAGACCCTCACGTCTATTTCACCCATTCCTATGCGATGAAGCCCGACAATCCGGCCGACGTGGTCGCGACGGCGGACTATGGCCACCCGATCGTGGCGGCGGTGGCCCGGCGCAACATGTTCGGCACGCAATTCCACCCGGAGAAGAGCCAGAAGACCGGCCTCAAGATCCTCTCCAATTTCCTGCAATGGGCACCCTGACAAGGCTCACCCTGAGCGAAGTCGAAGGGCGAGCCGACCGCACGCACCCATCCTTCGACTTCGCTCAGGATGAGCGCTAAAGAGACACGACATGACCTTTACCCTCTACCCCGCCATCGACCTGAAAGACGGCCAGTGCGTGCGCCTGCTGCGCGGCGAGATGGACCAGGCGACCGTCTTCTCCGACAGCCCGGCGGCGCAGGCCAGATCCTTCCGCGACGCGGGCTTCACCCATCTTCATGTGGTGGACCTGAACGGTGCCTTCGAGGGCAAGGCCGTGAACCGTGCGGCGGTCGAGGCGATCCTGAAAGCCACCGATGCGCCGGTGCAGCTCGGTGGCGGCATCCGCACGCGGGCCCAGATCGACGCCTGGCTGGAGGCCGGCATTTCCCGCGTCATCCTCGGCACCGTGGCCCTGCGCGATCCGGAGCTGGTGAAGGAAGCCGCCCGCGCCCTGCCCGGCCAGGTCGTCGTCGGCATCGATGCGAAGAATGGCATGGTCGCCGTCGAAGGCTGGGCCGAGACCAGCGACATGAAGGCGACGGAACTTGCCAAGGCTTTTGAGGGCTGCGGCGTCGCCGCCATCGTCGCGACGGACATCGGCCGCGACGGCCTGAAGACCGGCGTCAATGTTCCGTTCACGGCAGAGCTCGCAAACACCGTCTCCATCCCCGTCATCGCCTCCGGCGGCGTCGCCAGCGTGGACGACATCCGTGCCCTGATGGCGGCAGACGCCCCGATTGCGGGATCTATTTTGGGGCGGGCGCTTTACGATGGGGATATTGTGCCGAGTGAGGCTATTGAAACTGCGGCTAAATCTTAAAAACGCTCGGGGAATCTAGCCGAAGTGTGCTTTTAGAAGTTGGACATGCTCGTCCGTTTTCAATGGAGCCCGTGAATAGAATATGTTTTCTGCAAAGAGCTTACCCTGCCGTCGCTCCAAAGAGAAAGTGAGTTGGGTACTGGCATCTTCTTCCAACACCGGAGAGTTAAACTCAATCTTTGACAAGGCAAGCACTCCCATTCCCGGATGGGATTGATCAATTTTGTCGTTCATCGAGTTTTGAATTGGTTGGATCTCTGTGTACCGCGCCAAAGGATCTTGATCCCACTGCACTTCCAAGATGCTGTCGTACCCGACCACTTCGATAGATATTTGCATTTTGAATTGCTTCTCAATTGCCCCAACCACATCTCGCAGAAGTTCTTCCGTAAACGTGGTATCTTCGCCCGTCTCAGCGATAAATCCAGATGACTCGATAACTAAACGTCGGATAGCTTTTTCTCTGAATTCGCCGTATTGAAATTCCCCGCCCTCTTCGGCGAACATTCGCTCCAATGTGATTGGAGCTTCGAAAAACTTGTACCTTGATTGCAGAAACTCTCTTACGTCGTACGCAGACATTGGATCACCGGATTTGAACTCGGTGAGAAATGAACAACCTGCTTTAAGAACTTTTATGACGTTCATTCTGCGTGAGCTTTTCGCAACCATTGCTTTTGCGGTGCCTGTTGCCTAGGGGGCGTTATTGTATTTCTTCTTTGATAGTGCGTCATAACGATCCCGGCTGGTTTTGCTCCGGCAGTCTGTGCGCCCTCGTTTATCGCACCAGACAGCGAGTTATGGATAAACTCGACCCAATACCGATGTTGGTCATTTTGGTCAGGGGCTTCATAGAGATCGGATATCAGCAATTCCAGTTTGTTAGAAGAAAACCCTTCGAACCAAGAGTGAACCAATGATTGTGAGGCACTCTCCTGAACCATGCTCCGACGCAGTGCGTCGTTGATAGCCTTATGTCGGATCGTTCCGTTTTTACTGAAGTACTCGATCACGTCTTTATCTAACCAAACACTTATTTGCTGAACCGGCTGTCTCCGTTTCGCCGTTTTCATCCAACGTTCGTTGATAAGCGGCTCACCGCTTGGACGCTTCACTGGTTCATTGTCCTCAGAATGCATATTCGTTGAAGGTCCTTCGTTCCTGATTGGTAGCCTTCCAAACACTTATGATGTGCTCGATTTCACCACGTTCAACCATAATCACGCACAACAAGCGGCCTGCATAGTCCATTCCAAGTACCTTAAGCCTCCTTTCTCCATAATCCATGTCATCCTCACGGCGTTGATAAATGGGACCTTGTCCGGTCAGCACTTCCAATCCGCTTTCAAAGCTTACCCCATGATTTGCGAGATTCTTCGCCGCTTTGTCATCGTCCCAGCTGAAACGGCCATTATTCATTCCCGACCATCAAATCACGGCGACCATTTGCTACGGTCTAGCTACATCTCTGTTTCTGCGAAACTATTCCTACTAAAGAGGGGTATTCTTATCAACCGAAAGTTATCGCATCCGGGAGAACTAGAAGTTTGAGGTAGCGACGCCCCACGTACTCAATTCACCCCCGCAACAACCGCTCATAAAAGCCGCCCCATTGCCGGCCCGGTTCCACGAGATGCGCCTCCAGGATCCAGTAGCGGGGGCGGCCGAGATGGTCGGGCGTGCTCAGCGGCTGCGGATTGTCCGGCCAGAGGCGTTGGTGGGCCTGTTCCAGCGGCCAGGTCCGGTGCGGGAATTCCCCCACGGTGTGCCCGGCGATCTTGCCGCCGAAATGATAGCCCCGCGCCTCCGCCGCGCGGCAGGCAAAGTCGTAAACCTCCGCCCCCGTCACATCCGGCTTTGACAGCGTGAAGGCGCGCATTTCCTCGAACACGTCCGGCAGCGCGGCCACCAGCGCGTGGCGGGCAGGGTCCTGCCCCATCGCATAGGTGCGGCCGACGTCTGCCTCGGCCTCTTCGAAGACGGGGCCCATGTCGACATAGACCGTGTCCTCCGGCCCGATGGTCACTTCGTCCGGCCGGTCTGTGAAGATGCAGGTCGTATTGACGCCCGCGCGCACCAGGCGCTGGTGCCAGTTGCGCTTTATGCCGAACTGGTCCGCCGCGAGGGTTTCGATGTCGCGGTCAACCTCGCCCTCCGTGCGGCCCGGCTTCATGATGCCCGCAGCCTCGATTGCGTCCAGCAGCGCGAAGGCGCGTTCCTCTGCGTCCACCAGTCTTGCCCAGCGGGCGGCTTCGTCTTTGTCGTGATTGGCCATGCCCCAGACATGAGGGGGGCCTCACGGAGAGTCAAACCTTGTGAAGGCTTTACGCCACGGCCACCCTGAGCGGCCCGGCGGGCGGCGTTTTCACCGCGCAATTCCTGCCCCGGGCCTTTGCGTCGTACAGCGCATGGTCTGCGCGGCTCAGCTGGGAGGAGAGGTTTTCTCCCGCCTCCGCCACGCACCAGCCAAGGCTGATCGTCACCGGCAGGCCAGCCGGGTGGCGGTGTTCCACTTCGCGGACCAGCGCCTCCAGCCAGATGCGGGCGGCGGCTTCGCTGGCGAACATGCCGGCGACGGCAAACTCCTCCCCGCCAAGCCGGGCCAGAACGATAGTGTCGGACGAAAGGTCTGTCAGCGCGGCGGCCAGCGCCTTCAGCACCCGGTCGCCCGTGTCGTGGCCATGGGTGTCGTTGATGCGTTTGAAGAAGTCGATATCGGCAATGGCGCAGGCGAAAATATCGGTGCTACGGCGGGACCGGGACAAGAGCGCCCCGGCCTGCGCGAAAAAGGCGCGCCGGTTCGGCAGGCCCGTCAGTTCGTCATGATTGGCCAGCCGGTGGTTTTCGTTTGCCAGCCGCTGGGCCCGGATATGGGCCCGCAGGATGAAGAAGCTGCACGTCGGCGCGATCAGGGCCGGAAGCACCACACAGGAAATGTAGATGTCCTGAAGGCGGATCACCGGATCAATCTGCAGCCAGACCCAGACAGGGAAAAAGGAGAAGAAGACGGAAGCAATCGTGATGATCGCCCCAGCCCGCACCGCCCGGCGCACATCGCGCGGCGGCATCCAATCCCATCCCAGTCCCATGCCTCCTTCTATGCACGATCATGCTTAAGGCGGGGTCCAGACAGTCTGTGAAATTTGATCCATATATGGTCCATACATGGTGTTTATACGGTGTTTTATACGGTACCGCGCCCCTGGAGGGGTGGTGGACAAGGTGTGGGACAGATCGCAGCTTTGCGGGCGCCGCTTTCCCGGCTAAAGCCATGGCCATGAGCCTCAAGACCCGCATCATCCCCTGCCTCGACGTGAAAGACGGCCGCACCGTCAAGGGCGTCAACTTCGTGGACCTGAAAGATGCGGGCGACCCCGTGGCGCTGGCCAAGGCCTATGACGCGCAGGGCGCCGACGAGCTCTGCTTCCTCGATATCACCGCCAGCCACGAAGGCCGCGGCACCCTTCTGGACATCGTCTCGGCCACGGCGGAACAGTGCTTCATGCCGCTCACTGTAGGCGGCGGCGTGCGCAGCGCGGACGATCTCGTCGCGCTCCTGCGGGCAGGCGCCGACAAGGTGGCGATCAATTCCGCTGCCGTCGCAGACCCGTCCGTCATCTCCCGCTGCGCGGCCAAGGCCGGGCGCCAGGCGGTGGTCGTTGCCATCGATGCCCGGCGCGTCGCGGACCATTGGGAAATCTTCACCCATGGCGGGCGCACCGCCACCGGCATCGATGCTGTCGACTTTGCAAGGGAAGCCGAGAAGCGCGGCGCCGGCGAGATCCTGCTGACCAGCATGGACAAGGACGGTACGAAATCCGGCTATGATATCCCGCTGCTGAAAGCGGTCACATCTGTTGTAAACATTCCGGTTGTGGCCAGCGGCGGCGCCGGCAGCGTGGACGACATGCCGGCTGCCGTTCTGGACGGCGGGGCGACGGCCGTGCTCGCCGCCTCGATCTTCCATTTCGGTGAAGCCACCGTGGCCGACGCCCGGCGCGCGCTGCACGCCGCCGGGGCCCCGGTGCGGCCGTTCTGACGCCTATTCCGCGAAGACGGGTTTCCGCTTCTGCATCTCGGCCATCACCGCTTCCATCTGGTTGGGCGTGCGGATGACTTTCAGCTGCTCGGTGCTTTCCAGCATCAGGAGGTCAGCATCTGTCAGCTCTGCCATGGCGTTGCAGAGCGTCTTCGCCCCGCGCATTGCGGCCGGGTTCTTGTTGGCAATGATCCGGGCGAGCTTCAGCGCGTCCTCATGCGGCGTGTCGGAGACGTGTGTGGCAAAGCCCATGGCGTGGGCCTCGCGGCCGTTGAACTCGCGGTTCGTGTAGGTCAGCTCGCGGATCACATCGTCGCGCGCATTGCCGCGCCACAGCGGGAAGCCGGCCATGTCCGGCACCAGGCCCCATTTCATCTCCATGATCGCACAGCGCGTATCCGGATGGATAAAACGCACATCCGCGCCCGACAGGATCTGGAACCCGCCGCCAAAGGCCACGCCGTGAGCCGCCGCAATCACAGGCACTTCCAGCTTGCGCCAGCCCCAGGCGACGTATTGGGCAAGGTTCGCGTCGCCGAAGGCCCGTGTGGCAAGGTCGCCCGTCGCGCCGCCTGATTTCTTCTCCCCGCCGCCCGAGGAATTGCCAGAGGAATTACCCGACATGCTGGAGAGGTCCAGGCCCGCGCAGAAGGCGCGCCCCTCCCCCGACAGCACGACGCAGCGCAGGCCCTTGGTGCCGTGCAGTTCCTCGATCGTGTCGGCCAGCGCCTGGAACTGGGCAGGGTCGAGCGCATTCATCTTGTCGGTGCGCACCATGCGGACATCGGCGATGCCATCCTCAAGATGCGTGATCGTCACCCGGTCGTTCATCTGGAATCCTCCTTGTTTGGTTTAAAAGTGACGCGGGCGGGGCCTGCGTCAAGCGGGCAGGCTTCCTCCCCTCGCGGAAGGAGGGTATGGAGGCGCCATGTCTATTCTCGGATCCGCCGACCGCCTCGCCGAAGCCCTCGCCCATCTGGGCATGACCATCGATACGCGCGCGGAAACCGGCGACGCCAGCGCGTCCTGGACGGCAAAGCTGCTGTCGAAAGGCATCGGCGCCTGCGCGGACAAGGCGGAGGAAGAAGCCGGCGAATTCATCCAGGCCCTACGCGAAGAGACCGACGACCGCGTCGCCAGCGAGGCTGCGGACATGCTCTACCACGCCCTTGTTGCCCTGCGCGTGCGGGGCGTCAGCCTCGATGATGTGGCAGCGGCGCTGGAAAAGCGGCAAGGCACGAGCGGCATTGCCGAAAAGGCGAGCCGCAAGGACTGAGCGTCAGATCTTCCGCTCCAAATAGATCACTTCCTTTTCGCCGGGCACGAAGGCCTGCGAACCCACTTCCTCGAAGCCAAGCCGCTTATGGAAGCGTAGTGAGCCCGGGTTGGGCGGCAGGCGGTTCACTTCGCAGCCGATGGCATCGTAACGCCCGGCACAGGCCGCGAAGGCGGCCTGATACAGCGCCTCCCCAATCCGCTGGCCTCGCGCGGACGCGTCGATGGCGATCCGGTCGACATAGTTCACATTGCCGCCGCGCGCCTCAAACCAGCGGAGATTGTCGCTGGTATAGGCGGCAATACCGGGCGGAACGAGGTTCAGGAAGCCAATCGGACGGCCGATCTCATCCACCGCGACGAGGCATTCGGACAGGGACACCCATTTGCCGAGGCTTTCGATCGTTTCGCGGCTGACGCCCGGCACACCCTGCTCGTTGATCGCGTGCAGGGCTGGCAGGTCTGCGGGCGCATAGGCCCGGATTGTGGTCATGTAATCTCTTTCGGCGGCTGCAGGCGGCGCTTCGTCTGGTGGCTGTCGGCCTTGTCGCCGGTCGGCTTCTCTCCACGCATATAATGGCGCTGCCAGCGTTCCTTCATGGCGTTCGCCTCGCCTTCGCCGAGCCGTTTGTTGAAGTCCGCCCGGCTTTCGGTCCAGGCATTGTATTCCTTCACCAGTTCCTGATTGGAGCGCAGCGGTTTGCGCTCAGGCTGGATCTCTTCCAGCTTCTTGTGCTCCATCAGCGTGATGAAGGCGAAGGGCTCGCCTTTCTCAAAGATTACGCTGCCCTTGCGGGTCATCTGCCAGTTCATGGTGAAGGGGAATGGCAGCCAATCCGTCTCGACGAGGCCCGTCAGCGGATAGATCCCATCCTTCGGCCAGTTCGGCGGGCCGGTGACCCAGACGCCCCAGCCAGGCGGCGTGCGGAACAGGTGGCCGGTATGGAAGGTCACGATACCGCGGGCGAAGTGCGCCCCGGCGAAGCTCTCGATGGCGCGCGGATCGCCCCGGGTGAGCAGGCGGATGTCTTCGTTGCGCGGGCCGCCATTCCATTCGATCTTGATGTCCATCGGCGCGAGGAGTTCCCACCCGGTGGAATTCGCCATGGTCAGCGGCAGACAGCGATAAGGATGGCGGTCTGTGAAGGCATCCATCCAGTCACGATTTGACCGGGCGGGCACCAGATCCGGCGCGACATCGTAGATTTTGTAGCAATCAAGAAACATGGGGAGGCTCAGCGCTTGACGGAGGCCACAAGTCTTGGCCCAAAGGGCCCCATGACGGCAACCCCCGACGACCTGTTCGCCTATCTCGACCGGCTGGGCATCACGCACGCGACGCAGTGGCACGAAGCGGTATTCACCGTGGACCAGAGCGAAGACGTGAAACGCACCCTGCCCGGCGGGCACACCAAAAATCTGTTCCTGAAGGACAAGGACGGCAACATCATCCTGATCGCAGCAGAGGCGCACTCGCGGCTGAAGCTGAACAAGCTGCACCAGCTGATCGGCACCAGGCGCCTCTCCTTCGGTCCGCCCGAGCTGATGGAAGAGCTGCTCGGTGTGACGCCCGGCTCCGTCACCGCCTTTGCGCTGATGAATGATACCGAAGGCCGCGTTCGGTTCCTCGTCGATGCGGCGCTGATGGAACATGACCCGGTCAATTTCCATCCGCTGATCAATACCGGCACGACGGCCGTCTCTCGGGAGGATTTCGAAAAATTCGTCCGCGCCACCGGCCATGGCTTTGAAGTGATCGACTTTACCCAGCTGCTCACCGACGCAGAGTAACCCGCCACGGCACCTCACGAATTTGTTCGCGCGCACCTCTGGTAAAGCCGCTTGAGGCCGCTAGTGTCGCCGCAACAAGACTGGGAGAACGCCAATATGCAACACCGCCGCCTCGGCCGAAGCGCCATCTATGTATCCGATATCTGCATGGGAACGATGACGTTCGGCTCCCAGACCGACGAAGCCGAATCCCTGCGCATCCTCGATGCGAGCTTCGATGCCGGGATCAATTTCTACGACACGGCCGAGAACTATCCTGTGCCGCCGGACACCAAATGGGCCGGGCGTACGGAGGAAATCGTCGGCAAGTGGCTGAAAACCAAGGACCGGGATTCCATCATCCTCGCCACCAAGGTGTGCGGGCCCTCGCATGGCTGGATCAAGGGCAGCCAGCGCGCCGGCATGACAGCGCTTGACCGCCACAACATCACCAAGGCCATCGAGGACAGCCTCACCCGTCTCGGAACGGACTATGTGGACCTCTACCAGACGCACTGGCCGGATCATGGTACCGCCTATGACGAGACGATGGAAACGCTCGACGACCTTGTCCGCGCCGGCAAGGTGCGGATCGTCGGCTGTTCGAACGAGGACGCCTGGGGCTTGATGAAAAGCCTCGAAGCGTCCAGCCGTCTCGGCACCGTGCGCTACGAAACGATCCAGAACAATTTCAGCCTGAACAATCGCCGCTTTGAAGACGCTTTGTCCAAGGTCTGCGTGAAAGAAGACGTGAGCCTTATCCCCTACTCGCCAATCGGCGGCGGTGTCCTGTCCGGAAAGTATCAGGATGGTGCCCGCCCTGAAGGCGCGCGCTTCTCTCGCTATTTGGAGATCGGGGGGCGCCAGGCCGCCATGGCGCACCGCTTCGTGAACGAGAAGTCCCTCGCTTCCACGGCCAAGTTCATGGAGATCGCGAAAGAGGCCGGCATCAATGTCGTTACCCTCGCCACGGCTTGGTCGAAACAGCACAAATTCGTGGCCTCCACCATTGTCGGCGTGTCGAAGTTCGACCAGCTGGACGACATCTTCGCCGCCGCCGACCTGACCCTGTCCGACGATGTCATGAAGGCCTGCAATTCGGTTACAAAGGATATTCAGTATCCGATGGGCTAGATGCGCAGCCCTCCAGCCAGACATCGTCTACCGATTCCGGGGCACAGGCATCCGCGATCAACCGGGTGATACGTTCAACGCGCGTGTTGAACGTATTATCCGGATGCAGCGGATTTAGCTGTGCCGGCGCGATGGGTATGGCGACAAGCTGGATAAATTCCTCGCGCGAAAGTTCGGAAAGCGGTTTGCCAAAGAATACCTCACTGGCAGCGTGGAAACCTGTGATCCATTTGCCAGTCCTATCCCGGCCCATTGGGACGGTATCCAGCCAGAGGGTCAAGATTTCCGATTTCGAGAGCCGTGTTTCGAGCCCCATCGCATAGCCCGTCTGGCGGATTTTCCGCACGCCGGGGCTGAACTGCCTGAATCCCACCCGCTTTGCCAGCGACTGGGTGATAGTCGTCAGACCCGCCCCTTTCGTCTTCATATCCAGTCCCTTGTGGGTCTCGAATGACGGGTCTTCCACCCGCAACAGGATCTGCAGGGCGTCCGGATTCAGATCGCCCGCCCCTCGCCCTTCTTCAGACAGAGTTGCAGCCCGCACACTTAGGTCAGCAGCATCCCCCCGTGCATCGACATAGCCCTTCCCGGCATAGGCTGCGGCCATCGCGAGCAGAATAACGGGAATGGAAATCAGTATCAGAACAGTCTGGCGCACAAACACCCCTCCAGCTTACCTGACGGGGAACATGCAGGCTTAAAGAGGCCGCAGAAGTGCTGAACCGCGGCAATATCCGGGCAAAATAGAAACCCCCGTTCGCATTTCACCACGAACGGGGGTTGCCCCTACTGCCCACCTTAGCTGGGTGAGATTGTTCAGGCGACGGTCATTCCGGAGACGGACGCGCATTCGCCAGGACTTCGCGCTTACCGGCATGGTTTGGCGCTGAAATGATGCCCTCTTCTTCAAGCCGGTCGATGACACCTGCCGCCTTGTTGTAGCCGATCTTCAGGCGGCGCTGCAGGTAAGAGGTCGAGGCGCGCTGATCGCGGACCACGATGGCAATTGCCTGTGAGAAGAGGTCATCTTCTTCATCGCCGGTGGACGTGCCGAGCATCGCATCCATCACGGCAGAGCCGGTGGAACCGTCATCCGGCGCTTCCAGGATATCCATCACATAGTCCGGTTCGCCCTGCTCGCGCAGCCAGTCGGTCACGGCGCCAACGTCTTCATCGGAAACGAACGGACCGTGCAGGCGCGTCGATTTCTGGCCGGGTGCCTGGTAAAGCAGGTCGCCCATACCAAGCAGCTGTTCGGCGCCCTGCTCGTTGAGGATGGTACGGGAGTCGATCTTCGTCGTCACCATATAGGAGATACGGGTCGGGAAGTTCGCCTTGATCGTACCGGTAATAACGTCCACGGACGGACGCTGCGTTGCCGTGATCAGGTGGATACCGGCGGCACGTGCCATCTGGGCGAGGCGCTGGACGCAGCCTTCCACTTCCTTGCCAGCCACCAGCATCAGGTCGGCCATCTCGTCGATCACAACCACGATGTTCGGGATGTGCTCCGTCGGCAGCATCTCGGTTTCGTAAACCGGTTTGCCGCGATCATCGAAACCAGTCTGCACCTTGCGGACGAGGTTTTCGCCGGCATTACGGTATTTCGCGGCCTTCTCATTGAAACCGGCCAGGTTCCGGACGCCGGCCTTGGACATCAGCTCGTAGCGGCTTTCCATCTCGCGCACGGTCCACTGCAGCGCATTCACGGCCTTCTTCGGATCGGTCACGACCGGTGCCAGCAGGTGCGGGATGCCTTCATAGATCGAGAGCTCGAGCATTTTCGGGTCGATCATGATGAAGCGGCACTGTTCCGGCGTATGGCGGTAGATCAGTGACAGGATCATTGCGTTCACGCCGACCGACTTACCGGAGCCCGTCGTACCGGCGATCAGCAGGTGAGGCATCTTGGCGAGGTCAACGACCGTCGGGACGCCGCCAATGTCTTCACCGAGCGCCATCGGCAGGCTGGCGCGCGAGCCAGTATAGGCGTCCGACTGCAGCAGCGTGCGGAGATAGACCGTATCGCGGTCTTCATTCGGCAGTTCGATACCGATTGCGTTCTTGCCCGGCACAACCGCGACACGAGCGGACTTGGCGCTCATTGAGCGGGCGATGTCGTCGGCGAGGGAGATCACGCGGGACGATTTCACGCCTGGCGCCGGTTCCATTTCGAACAGGGTAATCACCGGACCCGGGCGCACTTCTTTCACGCGGCCCCGGACACCGAATTCCTTCAGGACGTCCGACAGCTTGGCAGCCTTGGCGAGCAGCGCGTCTTCATCGATGGAGTCTGCGCGCTCGACGGTCTGCTCCAGAAGGTCGATGGACGGCAGGCGGCCAGCCTTGCGGCGGCGTTCCACAGGCTTGGCGACGCGCGGCGCGGCGGCCTGCGGCTTGGCCTTGGGCTTCGGCAGGGTGAAGAGCGGCTTGCGCTCCTGGTCTTCATCCTCGTCGTCTTCGTAATCGCCGGCGTCGTCGTCGATCTCGTCTTCGTAGTCGTCGTACTCGTCCTCGGCGTCGTCGAGATATTCTTCTTCACCATCGAAATCGTCGTCGTCTTCGATCTCGATAACTTTCTTGCCGCGCTTGCTCAAGAAGCCGGGCGTTTCGTCGTCATCGGACATCACGACGCGGGCGCGGTCTTCGCGTGCATCGATGATTTCGTCGTCCGTCTCAATCTTGCGCTTCGGCGCGAGGGCTCGGGCAATGGCGAGCAGCCCGCCACCGATGCCGCCGGCCTGGCGGGCAGCGCGGGCACCGGAAGACGCAGCCGCATGTTTCAGGAGGTTGGCATCGCCGCGGCGGAAACCGAGGGCCGACAGTCCGGCCCAGAGGGCGAGCGTCCCAAGGAAAAAAGCCGCCCAGCTTTCCGGCGACGGCAGCATCAGCGCCCGGAACGGCATCGCAGCGAAGTGGAACAGGCCATCACCCAGCACACCGCCAAGACCTGCGCTCAGCGGCCAGGACTGCGGCACCGGCCACGCAGCGAAGAAGGCTGCGGAAAACGGCACGAACAGGAAGCCCTTGATCCAGCGGTGCACACGCGGGGACCCGATGAGGACAGTACGCATCGCACCGCCGATCATAAGAGCGAGACCCGCCGTCCAGGCGGACCAGCCCAGCGTCTGGCGGGCAAGATCTGCAAACACAGCGCCGGAACGGCCGAACAGGTTCTGAACATCAGAGTCCGTCGCCGCATTCCACGAAGGGTCCGTCGCAACATAGGAGCCGACACTGCCACAGATGAAAACGCCGATCGCGAACGCGGCAGCACCCGTCAGGATGCGCCAGACAGGATCGCTAACGCTGAAATGGGGTGCGTCATCATCATAAGCATAGTCAGTCATGAAGGGGGACGGCTCCGTGTTGTCGGTGGAGCGGTCAATCTGGCCCATCAACCTTAATTCCGGGCAAATGCGCTGAAGTCTTTTTGTTTCCCGGATTAACCTTTCCGGACGGCGCAATTCCGGGCTGCATTCCCCGGCCTGTTGTACGTTTCGCACGTCCGGGCACCGGCCAGGCGCCTGTCCATTGTTAACATTTGTGTCGGCAGGTGCGCAGGAAATGAATGAAGACGCCTCTCCAGTTAACGCCCTCACGCCAGATTATTTTCATATCCGCTCCGGTGGGGGACCAGCCGCGAGGCTGCGCGAAGGCCCCCTTCCCTGATGCCAAGAAAAAACCCCCGGCAGATCCTGCCGGGGGTCTTCGTTTCGGAGAGCCGCAACCTTAGGAGTTGGTGAAGTCCGGATAGGCTTCGAGACCAACTTCGGAGACGTCCATACCGGCCATTTCCTCTTCCTCGGTGGCACGGATGCCGATCGTGAACTTCAGGGCGAACCAGACGACCACGGAAGCAAGCGAGACCCAGACACCTGTCAGGAGGATGCCGACCAGCTGGCCGAAGTAGCTCGTCTGCAGTTCGCCGTCGATTTCCACCGGCATGACATGGTTGCCGTAGGAAGCCGCCACGATGAGCGTGCCCCAGATGCCGCAGACCAGGTGGGCCGGGATGGCGCCGACAACATCGTCGATCTTGAACTTGTCGAGCAGCGGAACGCTGACCACGACGAGGACACCGCCGACAGCACCGATCAGGACAGAAGCGCCCATGGAAGGTGCCAGCGGCTCAGCCGTGATGGACACGAGGCCGCCGATTGCGCCGTTGAAGACCATGGTTGCGTCGATCTTGCCTTTGTAGAGCACAGCGGTCGTGATCGTTGCGGCCAGCACGCCGCCGACAGCAGCCATGTTGGTGTTGGCGAAGATGGCAGCCACATCGTTGATGCTCTGGATGCCGCCAGCGGCGAGTTCAGACGCACCGTTGAAGCCGAACCAGCCGAACCACAGGATGAAGGTACCCAGACCTGCGAGCGGGATGTTGGAACCCGGCATCGGATTGATCTGCTTGCCGAAATACTTGCCGGTTCGCGGGCCGATAATGATGGCGCCCATGAGAGCAGCCCAGCCGCCGACAGAGTGCACCAGCGTGGAACCAGCGAAGTCAGAGAAGGCCCACTCGGAGTCGAGGTAGCCGCCGCCCCACTCCCAGGACACAACGATCGGGTAGATGAAAGACGTCAGGACCGCGGTGAAAGCGAGGAAACCCCAGAGTTTCACACGCTCAGCGACCGTACCGGAGACGATGGAAGCAGCCGTGGCCACGAACACCATCTGGAAGAACCAGTCGGACGAAGCGGCATAATCGCCGTGCGATTCATCAAGCGGCGGAGGCGACCACGGACCCGGCGTGGTCCCCACAAGGCCCATGATGCTTTCGCCCGGATAAGCCATGTTGTAGCCGACGATCCAGAACATCAGGCCGGCAATGGAATAGAGCAGCACGTTCTTCATTGCCTGCATGGCGGCGTTCTTCGAACGGACCAAGCCAACTTCCAGGCAGAGGAAGCCGGCTGCCATGAGCATGACGATAATGCCACCGATCAGGAACAGGTAAGAATTGTCGACATAGGCACTGGCGCTGGAGCTGACCGACTCTTCCAATGCGGCGAGCCGCGCTTCCAGATCCGCGTCCTGTGCGTATGCGAGCGCCCCCGTCAACGCTACGGCCGGCAGCAAGGCTACCCCGCGCGCCATTCTTTTTAGTAGCTGGCCCATTCGGCCCCTCCATGTCGCAGTTTCGGAGCTCGGGACCCCCCGCGCTCTCCCATCTCCGATATGATTTCGGGTGCCCAAGAAAGTCGCTTGGCGCCTCTGCTCTGGGGCCTATTCTCAAGACGAGTGGTCAAAACATGTGCAGCGTTGCGGCGAAACGCCCAAATCGTTACCACCGCTAGACGGGGGATCGAGACAGGCGTAGCAAGTCATCATGTCGAAACCATCCCTCGCGTCCAACGAACCCGTAGACCTCGTTATTGTCGGGGCTGGCCCGGTTGGCACCTCACTGGCGGTTCTGGCCGTTCAGCGCGGCTTCTCCACCATCCTGATTGATGCGCGCCAGCCTTCTGCAACGCCTGCAACGGATACACGTACATTCGCCATTGTCCGCGGCAGCTGGCGGATGCTGGGGGCAACCGGCGTTCATCCCCTGCTGGAAGGCGTCACCGAAGCGCTGAACGGGCTGGAAGCTGTCGATGGCGGCAGCCATGTCTTCGGTGCACCCGGCGTGATCTTCGGAAATGAGGACCTGCCGGAGGATGATGACGGTCAGCCCCTAGGACAAATGGTCCCGTCAGCGGATCTTCAGAGGGCTCTGGACGAGGTTGCTGGTCAGATAGCAGGCACTGATCAGGGCCTCGTTATCCTTAACGGCGCCCGGTTCAAGGGTCTGGAGGACGGCCCCGGTCCGGCGACGGTTCTGCTGGAAGATGGCACCCGGATCCGCACCCGGCTGGTCGCGGCCTGTGACGGGGTGAACTCCTCGGTCCGCGATGCCCTCGGCATCGGGACGGAAGACCACGACTACGGAAAATCGGTCTTTGCCGCGAATGTGAAACTGGACCGCCCGCATGAGGGTATCGCTCGGCAGCTGTTCATGCCGGAAGGCCCGTTCGCGACCCTGCCCATGCCCGACAACCGCGCCAATCTCGCCTGGTACATGAAACGCGGCGCCGCCGAAGCGCTGGCGAAAATGCCGGTAGAGGACATCGAGGCGGAGCTGAATGCCCGGTTCGAAGAGTTTGCCGGCCGCATGACGATTGACGGACCCGTCATTTCCTATCCGCTGAAGATGCGGCTCGCCCGGGCGATGACCGGGCCGCGCGTCGCACTGCTGGGCGATGCAGCCCACCGGATCAATCCGCTGGCCGGGCAAGGCCTGAACCTTGGTTTCAAGGACGTTGCCGCATTGATCGACATCATGGTGGAGTCGCGTGAAGTCGGCCTCGACCATGGCGCCGCCCCTGCCCTGGAGCGCTACCAGCAATGGCGCCGCTTCGACATGACGAGCGTGGCCCTGTTCATGGATGTGATCGACCGGGCGTTTTCAAATGACAACGCTGTGCTGAAACCGCTGCGAGGCCTTGCGCTGACGGCGGCCAACAGGATCGGTCCGCTGCGCCGGGCGATGGCACGCCAGGCAAGCGCCGACCAGTCCCACCTGCCGAGCCTTATGCGCTAACGGCCGCGTCGCCGACGGTCAGCTTCCGGATCAGGTCCCAATTATAGAGACCGCTGTCGTGCCCATCCGAAAACACGATGCGCAGGGCGTAGCGCCCAACCGGGTCTGCGCGCAGGACACTTATATCGTCGGGCACCGGCGCCTGCGGCGGGGGCGGTCCGCCGCCATGGCCACGCACAGCGGCCGACGGAGACTGTTCCCTCAGCCGCTTATAGCTGACAGAGCCTGACGTCCCGTCATCGAATTCGGCGTGGAGCGCGCCTTCGGACTTGCGGAATGCAAGCTTCACCGGCCAGGCCATGGCGCTCATGACCCGCCCTCTTCCGCGTCGAGATCGCGCGCTTCTTCCAGCAGCATGATCGGGATGCCGCCCCGGATCGGATAGGCCAGCCGCGCCTTGGGCGAAACCAGTTCATCCGTCTCCGCATTGTAGCGAAGCGGCTGGCGCGTCTGCGGGCAGATCAGGATTTCGAGGAGACGCGGATCGACGCCCGAATGGGGCCGTCCGCTGCTGGAGGTTTCGTCAGTCATGGCCGTCCTATTGCAGGGTTCCGTCTTCCGGACCAGCGGAATCCATTGTCAGGATCGTGATCAGCATGTCCGCCCGGTCCTTCAGGGTGGGCGCTTCCAGCAGGGCCTGCTTCTCCATCACCGAAAACGGACTGCCGGCGGCAAGTGCCTGCACCAGCGCATCGACCGGGGCGACCTCCACCGCCTCCCAGTCGGCTTTCATGTCGTGGCTGCTGACATATTTGCGCAGCGCCGCGATCAGGTCTTCCCGGGCTGCGAGGCCAACAAGGGAATCCGGCTTGAGATCATTGGCGTAAGGCGCCCAATTGGGCTTCACCTGCCGGTAGGGTGTCATCACGTCCAGCTCTTCCAGGACCCGGAAACGGGCAATGCCGGCCAGCGTGATCAGGTAACGCCCGTCATCCGTTTCCGAATAGGACGTGATACGCCCGGCACAGCCGACGCCGATCAGGTCTGGTTTCTGACGGTCGCCGCCAACGCTCTGGATCATGCCGATCAGCCGGTTCCCGGCCATGGCATCGTCCACCATGTTCAGGTAGCGCGGCTCGAAGATGTTGAGCGGCAGGTGCCAGTGCGGGAACAGCACGACACCCGGCAGCGGGAACACGGTCAACGTGTCCGGCAACTGATCCACCGAGTGATAGGTCGCGCTGCTCATTCTGCCTCCGGGGCGCCATTGCCCCTCGCATCATGGCATTATGCGGGAGGCGGCTGCCTCAGGCAAACATAAGCGATGCGAGACGCCGACGGCCTTCGACTGTGGCCGGGTCGGTCGGGCCTGCAGCTTCGAAGATCTGCAGCAGCTTTTCCTTCGCCTTGCCTTCTTCCCAGTCCATCTTGGACCCGAGGATGATCAGCAGGTGATCGACGGCATCGGTGTAGCGCTGGGCCGCAGCATATTTCTCTGCGAGCTCGAACCGTTTGCCATGGTCTTCCGGCGCCGCCATCACGGCGTTCAGCAATTCGTCGAACTCGTCAGCGGCCGGGGCGTCTTCCATCATCTCGATGGCCATGCGCACACCTTTGACGGTGGCATCGTGTTTCTGGTCTTCCGGCACCATGTCGAGCGTCTCGGCGGCGCGTTCCTTGTCGCCATTGGCGAGGTAGCAGCGCGCAAGGCCGGCAATCGCCGCAACATTCTGCGGATCGTGCTGGATGATTGCCGCGTAGATCTGCGCCGCTGTCGAAATATCGCCAGCCTGGCTGGCCGCTTCAGCCTGGGCCAGCGCGTCGGCGATTTCCTTGGCGGAATCGGTGCCGGAGACGAGCTTTTCGATGAAGCTCCGCACCTGGCCTTCCGGCAGCGCACCCATGAACGCGTCAACCGGACGGCCCTTGTCAAAGGCATAAACCGCCGGGATGGACCGCACGCCGAGCTGTCCGGCATAGGCCGGGTTCTCGTCGATATTGATCTTCACCAGCTTCACCGCGCCATTCTGGCTTTCGACCACTTTCTCGATCACCGGGCCGAGCTGGCGGCAGGGGCCGCACCAGGGTGCCCAGAAATCGACGATCACGGGCTGGGTGTTCGACGCCTCGATCACATCGGTCATGAACTCCTGATCGGTGGTGTCTTTGGTGTGCAGGGCAGCGGCATCGGCCATGGCGGGTAATCCTTCAAAGTCTGGCGGGAAGATGGGCGCTCAGGCCAGACTTCGCAAGCGGAACAACAGACACGCCTGCGTGTTCATCTGCGGTCAGGTCTTGCGCCGCACAGAACCGGAAGCTGAATGGCGGCCAACGAAAAGCGGCCAAAATTCCTTTATCCTGCCCTGTTTAGGCAGGGTTCAGGCGATTAAGTGTAAGCGCAAGGTCACGAAAAGGAGACCCGTTCGATGAAGACCAAACTCGCTGCCCTGGTTGCTGCTGCCGCGCTTGCCGGCACGCCCCTCGCGCTGGCGCGTCAGGCGACCCCCGAAGCGGCCCCGACACAGATCACTGCGGCGCCGGCCGGCATGACCGCCGCCCAGCGCACCGCCCTGCTGAAAGAGATCGCTGCCTCCATGGAGAAGGTGAAAACCGCCTCCGGCCGGTTCGACCAGCTGGCACCGGACTTCACGACCAGTTCGGGCAGCTTCGCGATTTCCCGCCCCGGCAAGGTGCGGTTCGACTATGACGCCCCCTCCCCGCTCCTGATCGTCGCCAATGGCACGACCGTCGCGATGCAGGATTCCGAACTGGAGACGACCGACCGCGTGCCGCTCGGCTCGACTCCGCTTGCCATGTTGCTGGACGATGATCTCGATTTCGAGACCGACGCCGAGATCGTGGACGTCAGCGAAAGCGGCGACGAGACAGCCGTCACGCTGCGCGATCCGGACGGTGAAATGGACGGAACGCTGACCCTTCTGTTCAAGGGCGCGGATCATGACCTGACCGGCTGGCGCACGATCGACAGCGCCGGGAACCTCACCCAGGTCGAATTGCACGATGTGGTGACGGGAAAGAAGATCAATCCGCGCCTCTTCATCGTGACGGATTTCGACGACGAATAGTGCAACAACTGCAACAGAAACCGACGGATACCGCCCCGGGAGTTCACGCTTCCGGAGCGAGTGTTACGGTGAGTCACTCAAGCACTTAACACATATTTTACTTGAAATTTTCGCCCGTAGTGACATCTTTGCAACTGTCGACACACGGAAAACCCCGCGCAGCACCCGACCCCCCCGCTGTGAACCACCGTGTAGTCGCCGCCGGAGCCTTCCCCTCCCGGCGAGACGTTGGAAACCGCGTCAGGCGCGCCCGAACCTCCCCGCGTTCGGGCGCGTTGACGTTTCAGGGAACAATGCTACGCAGCGGCATGCCAAAACCTCTCAAGATCGTCAGCTGGAACATCAACTCGGTTCGCCTGCGCGCGCCGAACATCGAAGCCTTTGTCGCGCAGGAAGATCCGGACGTGATCTGCCTGCAGGAAACCAAATGCCAGGATGGGGAATTCCCGGAAAAGGCGTTCAACGAGATGGGGCTGAAGCACCTTGTCCTGAACGGCCAGAAGGGCGGTCATCACGGCGTCGCCATCGCCTCGCGCCTGCCGCTGGAGCGGATCGAGGCGCCTGAACTCTGCCGGGAAGGCCATTCGCGCGTCATCGCCGCGAAAGTCGCCGGTATCGAGATCCACAATATCTACCTGCCTGCGGGCGGCGACGAGCCGGACCCGGTCAAGAACGACAAGTTCGCCCACAAGCTCGACTTTCTCGAAAAGCTCGGCCCCGCCTACAAGAAGCAGACCAAAACCCCCCGCGTGCTGGTCGGCGACCTGAACGTCGCCCCGCACGAAAACGATGTCTGGTCACACAAACAGCTCCTGAAGATCGTCTCCCACACGCCGGGAGAGACCGAACGGCTGGAAGAATCCCGCAAACAGGCAAAGTTCGCCGACATTGCGCGCCTCGCCGTGCCGGACGATCAGAAGCTCTACACCTGGTGGAGCTATCGCGCCAAAGACTGGGCCGCCTCCAATCGTGGACGCCGGCTCGACCATATCTGGATCAATCCGGCCGGCCTGCAGGATACACTGGTCGACAGCTACAGGATTCATCTCGGCTGGCGCGGCGGTTGGAAGCCCTCCGATCACGCACCGGTCAGTGTGAAGGTCAGCGTTTAGGGATCGGCGCTGATCGTCCAGACATAGTGACAGTTCGTGCGCCGGTGAACCTCGTCATATTCCGAACGTTGCAGACAAAATCCTTCTCGCTCGTAAAACCGCCGGGCACGGACATTCTCTTCTTGGGTCACCAGCACGATACGGTCCGGAAGTTCCTGCTTGGCAAAATCGAGGAGCGCTAAACCGACGCCCTTGCCTTTGTATGCCGGCGCCACGAAAAGCTGGTCGACGCGTTGTTCGGCTGGCGCAAGGGCGAGCATTCCGACCAGCGCGTCCCGCTCCTGAGCAGCGAACAGGCTCCAGCGGTCGGCAACGTCCTGGTACAGCCGTTCCCTGACGGTTTCGCGCGGCCAGTCTGTCTCGTTGGAAATACCGATAGACGTCCAACTGTCGTACCAAAGGTCCGCGAGCGCCGGATAATCCGCAGGCGTCGCAGGCCGGATGATCACGGCTGCAGGCGATAGCCGCCCGCATCGGTCAGCAGCAGGCGGGCATGTGCCGGATCGGGCTCGACCTTCTGGCGCAGGCGATAGATATGCGTTTCCAGCGTGTGCGTCGTGACGGTGGCATTATAGCCCCAGACTTCCGCAAGCAGTTCATCCCGCGCAACCGGCTTGCCGCCGGCCCGGTAGAGATATTTCAGGATGTTGGTTTCCTTCTCCGTCAGACGGATCTTCTTGTCTTCCTCGGTCACCAGCTGTTTCATCGCCGGGCGGAATTCATAGGGACCGATCTTGAACGTCGCATCTTCGGACTGTTCGAAGCTGCGCAGGTGCGCCCGCACGCGGGCCAGCAGGACGGAAAACTTGAACGGCTTCGTTACATAATCATTGGCGCCGGATTCCAGCCCGAGGATCGTGTCGGCGTCGCCATCCTGCCCGGTCAGCATGATCACCGGCGCACGCACACCCTTCTGGCGCATGATCTTGCAGGCCTCGCGGCCGTCCATGTCCGGCATGTCGACATCCAGCAGGACCAGGTCGATGCGCTTGCTGGTGGCAGCGTCGATACCCTCATTCGCGTTTGCAGCCTGCAGGGTTTCGAAACTGTCGTGCAGCTCGAACTGTTCTGCCAGCGCTTCGCGCAGGTCTTCATCATCATCCACCAGAAGGACTGTTTTCTTGCCAGCCATGCGACTCTCCTGTTCCAAGTGAGTGCTGCTTCTATCCATATCGCTTCACGTTGACATATGAATGTATCGCACGAACGATCACAAGAGCGGGAGAATGCCGTGAGCGCGGATTTCGTAGCCTTCGGAGATGGACGCCTCCTGCTGGCCGGGCGGGAAACCCGGTGTTCGGTTGGCCGCAGCGGTATTGTGGCCGCTGAAGACAAACGGGAAGGCGACGGCTTTTCGCCTGCCGGCACCTGGCCAATGCGCCGCGTCTTCTACCGGCCAGACAGGCTGGAGGCGCCGAAAACCCTGTTGCCGCTGATTGCGCTGACGCCGGAAGACGGCTGGTGCGATGCACCGGAAGACCCGCTCTACAATCGCTGGGTCAAACTGCCTTATGCCGCCAGCCACGAAAATCTCTGGCTGGAGGACCATGTCTACGATGTGATCGTGGAGCTGGGGTACAATGACGATCCGCCCGTACCGCCGCTGGGCAGCGCGATCTTCCTGCACCTTGCCCAGCCGGATTGGGGCCCGACGGCAGGCTGTGTGGCCGTGACGCTGGAAGACATGCTGGAAATCCTGCGCCTGTCAGCGCGGGGGTCGGAGATCGAGATCCGGCTCTAGGTCAGGGATAATCGCGCGGTCCGAACAGGGCGGACCCGACCCGGACATGGGTCGAGCCGAAACGCGCCGCCGTCACATAATCCGAACTCATGCCCATGGAGAGGACCGGCAGACCCGCCTCTTTCGCCAACTTTGCGAGCAGGGCGAAGTGTGGCCCGGCCGGCTCATCCACCGGCGGAATGCACATCAGGCCCTGCACATCGAGGCCTTTGTCACGTGCATACTGTAGCAACTGCTTCAGTTCAGACGGATTGACCCCGGCTTTCTGCGGCTCCTCACCCGTATTCACCTGGATCAGGACGGGCAGGGTGCGGCCCACTTTCGCCATCGCCTTTGCCAGCGCATCGGCGAGCTTCGGCCGGTCCAGCGTTTCGATCATGTCGAACAGGCGTACCGCGATCTCGACCTTGTTGGTCTGCAACGGCCCGATCAGGTGCAGGTCCAGATCCGGATAGGCAGATCGCCGTCCGGCCCAGCGGGTTTCGGCCTCCTGAACGCGGTTTTCGCCAAAGACGCGCTGGCCCGTCGCGAGGATCTCCTCGATCGCTTCATCGGGCTGGGTCTTGGTCACCGCTACCAGCTGCGGCGGCGGGGAGGCCGCGCCGGAAAGTTCGGCCAGCACCGCCTCGCGGCGCTTGGCAATGGAGAGTGTGTCGGTATCAGTCATCACGATGATGCAGGAAGACCGAAACCGCGCCGAACGCAAGCTTCGCACCGCCGCACGTGTCGCGGGGCGGCACCTGCCGTCCGGCTTGCCACCGATCCTGTACCTGACCGATCCGGCGCGGACGCCTGATCCCGTGGTTACCGCTAGTCGGTTATGGTCATGCCATGGTCTGGTATACCGCCATTATGGTCAGCCGGGGCACGAACAAGTCGCCGCTGATCTTGCCATGATCTGCCGCAAGCGGCGCGTCAGCCTCCTCATCGCGAATGATCCACGACTCGCCATGCGCGTCGGTGCAGACGGCGTTCACTGGCCCTTCGCGGCACGGGCCGAAGCCCGGCGCTGGCGCCGTCGTTTCGCGATTATGACAGCAAGCGCCCACACGCCGGAACAGTTGCGGTTATTACAGAATGCAGGATTTGATGCAGCGCTGCTGTCGACGGCTTTCCCGTCCGCCAGCCCCAGCGCCCGCAAGCCGCTCGGGCCCCTGAAATTCCGAACGCTTGCCCGCGCTTCCACGCTTCCGGTCTACGCCCTCGGCGGCATGCATGCGGGCACGGCAGAATACGTCGCACCTGTAGCAGGTATTGCAGCAATTGAAGGAATAGAGACCGTATTCGGCCCGGATGCGCAGCCTTAGAACTTGAAGGCAGACTTCAGGCGGACACCGGTTTCGACATCGCGGTCTTCCCAGGTCGAAACGGCGTTCAGATCGTCAGCCCCGACGCTGACTTCACCACCAACCGAGAAACGCGGGGTGATCTTGAAGGTCGCCCCGGCCTGCATCTCCTGACGCGGAAGCGGGGAAAGGCTGGCGGACGGGCGGGACAGCTTGTCGATCCGGAATTCCCAGCGGTCACTGCCGGAGAACTGCATCGACACATCTTCCGACGGCTCGGCCTGCCAGACAGGACGGGCATCAACAGGCTTGGAAATGGCGAACTGGCGATACCAGTCGACTTTGCCTGCCTGAGTATCGGAAAGCTGAGGCGCTTCCACGGTGACAGTCGGCACGCGCGAATCCTCCTGCGCGGCTGCTGGCATCGCCAGTACCGTCGCCGAGAACACACAAGTGAGCAGAAGCCCAAGCCGCATAATTTGCACCGTTTTCCTCACCGAACATTAGGGGTCCGATCTCCTAAACAGAAGATTAATTATCGGACACACCTGATAAACTAATGCGATAGTGTGATTTCTATCACAATTCCGTCCCCACCAAGGTGTCGGGAAGACGCATTTGCCGCGAAATCCAGCTGGTCAGAGCGGTATCCGAACGCAATGCGGGCAGTATCACTCACCGGGTGGGCGAGTCCGGCCCGCCAGGATTCGCCTTCCAGGCCGGTCGCATCGTCGGTGGCACGGCCATATTCAACGCCCCAATCGAAGCCGAGTGCCGTATGGGTCAGTCCTGCGGTCCAGGCAGAATAGTCGCCGGATTGCCCCTGAAGGCCATTATCGCTGCCGAGCCAGCTCGCGCCGAAAGTGGTGTTCTTCCATTCGGCACTGGCGCCAACGGACAGCGTGTCCACCATTTCATAAGTGACTGGTGCTGCGGGGGACGCATCGATATCGGCCCGGCTCCACGCGGTTGCGGTCCGCACCCGCACGCCGCTTTCCCTGAAACGGTGATTGAAGCTCACGCTGGCTTCTGCGGCGTCTGAAAGGGAATACGCCGCAGACCCCGGCAGGATTCGCGCCGGATCCCGATCCAGGCCTCGCACCCCGGCGTCTGGCGTATAGGAAAGCCCGCCCTTGAACCCGACAATCCGCGGCGTGGTGTAGGACACCTTGGCCGCCGGTCCGGTCAGGTCATGATCGGTGCGCACAATCGCGCCGCCGTCAGGGTCCAGCTGTGGCGCATGCAGCGAGACGGTCGAGAACAGTGATGGGGCGCCCTGGGCAAAACGCTTTGCAACGCCCTCATCTCGCCCGATACGGACCTCGCCATATCCTCCTTCAGCATAGAGATAGGCCGCCTGCAGTTCGCCGCGCGCGGCATTGTCTTCCACACCGGGAGACAAAGCGAGCCCGCTGAAGGCGCCGACCACTGCGGGTGACCCCATCGCCGGATCCGCAACAATACCGGAGAAGCCGGATCGCGCCGGATGGTCTTGCTGGGCATCCAGCTGGGCGGAAAAGCCCAGGACCAGTCCATTGTCCAGGACGCGATTGGTATCGAAACCCAAACCCAGGCTCCAGAGCGCAGGCTCTTCTGCGCCCGGCGAAAGAACCAGCGCGCCCTCCGCCTTCCAATCCGTTTCCCAGACGGCCCAGTCTTCCTGCGCCAGCGCGGGCAGGCAGACCATCGCCGGAACAAGGGCGAGAAGGATCGGACGATTCATGCTTTTCTCCCTTGGGATGCTGCACACATGAGCACTGGCGAGCCCAGACTCGTGTTGTTATACAAACGCCGGTCTACAAGGTATTGCGCTCGGGAACTTTCCTCATGAAAAAATATGTCTTCTCCGCGGCAGCCGCTGCCCTGTTCGCACTGGCTGGTTGCCAGGGTGGTGGTAGCAAGCGTCTCAGCGCAGACGCTCAGGTCACCGCGCAGAATGTCGGTACGGTGAATCCCTATCTGTGGCGCGCCTCGCTCGACACGTTTACCAATCTGCCCGTTTCGAGCACCGATCCGATCGGCGGCCTGATCGTCTATGACTGGAAAAGTTTCCCGGGCTCCGAGAACGAGCGCATCAAGGCAACGGTCTATATCCTCGACACGCGACTACGCGCCGACGGTGTGAAGGTGGCCGTGTTCCGCCAGGTGAATCAGGATGGCACATGGGTCGATGCCCCAGTCGATCCGGAAACCTCGATGCAGCTGGAAAACGCGATCCTTGACCGCGCGCGGAACCTCAGGAACTCGCAACTCGGCTAATAGCCGGTCAATCAGACGACAATCAGGGGAGAGGCCCATGGCCACCCGGTACGATCCGCAAACTGCGGAACAAAAATGGCGTGAAGCCTGGGCGGAAGCAGACCTGTTCAAAGCGAAATCGCCGAAGGAAGCTGGCGATGCGCCGAAAGCCTTCGTGCTTGAGATGTTTCCGTACCCCTCCGGGCGCCTGCACATGGGCCATGTCCGGAATTATGCGATGGGCGACGTCGTCGCGCGCCATAAGCGGGCCAAGGGCTATAACGTGCTGCACCCGATGGGCTGGGATGCCTTCGGCATGCCGGCAGAGAATGCCGCGATGGAGAAGAAGGTCCATCCCGGCAAATGGACGTACCAGAACATCGCCGCGATGAAGGCCCAGTTCGCCAAGCTCGGCCTGTCACTGGACTGGAGCCGGGAGTTCGCGACCTGCGACCCGGAATATTATGGTGACCAGCAGGCCCTGTTCCTGAAGATGCTGGACAAGGGCTTGATCTACCGGAAAGCCTCCAAGGTGAACTGGGATCCCGTCGACAATACGGTTCTGGCAAATGAGCAGGTCATCGACGGACGCGGCTGGCGTTCCGGCGCGCTGGTAGAGCAGCGCGAGCTGACGCAGTGGTTCTTCAAGATCACCCATTATGCCGAGGACCTGCTGGAAGAAGTCCAGAAGCTGGAGCGCTGGCCTGAGAAGGTGCGCACCATGCAGGCGAACTGGATCGGCCGCTCGGAAGGCCTGCAGATGCGCTTCGAATGGGAAGGCAATGCGCCCGCGAGTTTCGATGACGGCATCGAGATTTTCACGACCCGGCCGGACACTCTGTTCGGCGCGAGCTTTATCGCCCTCTCACCCGATCACCCGCTGACGATCCAGCTGGCCGAGAATTCAGAAGAGCTGAAAGCCTTCCGCGGAAAATGCGCCCAAATCGGCACCAGCGAGGAAGCCATCGAGAAGGCCGAAAAGCTGGGCTTCGATACCGGCCTGACCGTCAAGCACCCGTTCGTGGACGGAAAGACCCTGCCCGTCTGGGTCGCGAACTTCGTGCTGATGGGTTACGGCACCGGCGCCATCTTCGGCTGTCCGGCGCATGACCAGCGCGATATCGAATTCGCGCGCAAGTTCGGCCTGAACGTGACGCCAGTCGTGCTGCCGCCGGGCGCAGACCGGACGAGCTTCACGGTTGAGGACGAGGCCTATACGGGCCCAGGCTCGATCTTCAATTCCGGCTTCCTGGACGGCCTCGGCATCGATGAGGCAAAGCGGACTGCAATCGAGCGGATCGAAGGCATGAAGCTCGGCGCCGGAAAGGTGAATTACCGCCTGCGCGACTGGGGCGTCTCCCGCCAGCGCTACTGGGGCTGCCCGATCCCGGTGATGCATTGCGAAAGCTGCGGAGTCGTGCCGGTTCCGGAAAGCGACCTGCCTGTACGCCTGCCGGACGATGTGACGTTCGACCAGCCGGGCAATCCGCTGGACCGGCACGAGACCTGGAAGCACGTCGATTGCCCGAAATGCGGCAAGCCGGCCCGGCGCGAGACCGACACGCTGGATACGTTCGTGGACTCGTCCTGGTATTACGCCCGTTTCGCCAGTTCGGACGATCTGGAAGAACGCGCCTACTGGCTGCCGGTCGATCAGTATGTCGGCGGCATCGAGCACGCCGTGCTGCACCTTTTGTATTCCCGCTTCTTCTCCCGCGCGATGCGTGACATCGGCGAGCTGGACCTGCCGAGCGGCGAACCGTTTGCGGGCCTGTTCACGCAGGGCATGGTGACCCACGAGACCTACAAGTCTGCTTCGGGACAATGGCTGCAGCCGTCAGAAGTCGAGCAGGAAGGCGACACCTGGATTGAAAAGGCCACCGGCGGGCTCGTGACGCCCGGCCCGATCGAGAAGATGTCGAAGTCCAAGAAGAACACGGTCGATCCGGATGCGATCATCGCCCAGTTCGGCGCAGACGTCGCTCGCTGGTTTGTGCTGTCGGACTCCCCGCCTGAACGGGATGTGGAATGGACGCAGGCCGGTGTCGAAGGCGCAGGCCGCTTTGCACAGCGCCTGTGGAGCGTGTTCGATGCTCTGGGCGACCTGGAAAAAGTCGGCCCATCCGACGATGCGGCGTCCATCACGGTTCGCAAGGCCAGCCACAAGGCCGTCATCGCTATCGACAAGGCGATTGAGGAATTCCGGTTCAATTCCGCTGTCGCAAGTATCCATGAATGGGTCAGCGCGCTGAAAAAGGCAGAGTCCGCCGGAGAGGCCATCGGGGCCCGCTTTGAGGGTGCCTCCATGCTGGCGCGTTGCCTGACGCCGTTCATGCCGCACCTTGCAGAGTCCTGCTGGGAGCGCATCGGCGGCGACGGCTTCGTTTCAGCTGCACCCTGGCCTGTCGCCGACAAGTCCCTGACCGAAGACGATGCGGTCACCATGGCGGTTCAGGTCAACGGCAAGCGCCGCGGTGAGATCACGGTACCGAAGGGCGAATCCAAGGAGGCCGTCGAGGCCGTCGCGCACGCCCTGCCGGAAGTGGTATCGTTCATCGAAGGCAAGACCGTGAAGAAAACCATTGTCGTGCCGGGCCGCATCGTGAATATCGTGGTGGCATGAAACGCTTCCTGATCGCGCTCGCTCTCGCCCTACCGGCCTGCGGCTTCCAGCCCGTCTATGCCCCCGGCGGCAGCGCATCATTTGCGTCGGGTAATATCACGGTGACAGAGATACCCGGCCGCTCCGGGTACATGCTGCGCCGCGCGCTGCAGCAGGAACTCGCCGCGGGTCTCCCGAACCTCAGCACGACAGCGACGCTGGAAGTGAAAGTGAGCGACAGCCTCACGCGCCTTCAGTTCAAACCGGACGGCGCGGCTTCACGGTCGTCCTACACCGCTGGCGCCTCCTATGTTCTGTCGGGCGAGAATATCAATATCGTTGGCTCTTCGGACGCCGAAACCAGCTTCTCGGTCCCTGACCAACCTTATGGGGACATCTCGGCCCAGACGAATGCGAGCGATCGCGTCATGCGTGTTCTGGCCGGCCGCATTGTCGATGACCTGCGGCTGCAACTCGCTGCCAAGAACTGATGCTGCTCCAGGGCAAGAAGGCTGCCTCCTTTGCCCGCAAGCCGGATCCCGGCATCTGGGCCGTGCTCGCCTTCGGAGAAGATGAAGGCCTTGCCAGCGATAATGGCCAGCAGCTGATTTCCGCCTGGGCCGGAAAAGGCGCCCACGCTGATGTGACCCTTCTCGACGATGATGCCATCCGGAAGGAACCGGCCCTGCTCTTCGATGCGCTCGAAGCCGTTTCCCTGCTGGGCGATCCGCGCGTCGTGCGCGTGCGGACCAGCGGGGACAAGATCGCCAAGCTGCTGATCGAAGCCATCGAAGAAGGCGACAAAACCGAAAGACGGTTCAGCGCAAACCTGCTGATCGAAACCGGTAGCCTCCCGAAAAAATCTAAACTGCGCGGCGCGGCAGAATCTGCGAAGCGAACAGCCGGCCTTCAATTTTTCTCTGATGAAGGCGTGGATATCGAGCAGCGCGCCAAACAGGCCCTGAAAGAAGCCGGGGTCGACATCGACCCGGAAGCGCTTCGCCTGTTCGTCGGAGACCTGCCCGGTCATCGCATGGCCGCCAACTCCGAAATCGAGAAGCTGGCGCTTTACGCCCGGGGCCTCGGCCGCTCGGTTTCGGTGGCGGATGTCCGGGCACTTTGTGCGACAGAGTTCGAGCAAACCCTCTCCACCGCCATTTCCGCGACTCTCGACGGACATCCAGTAGCGGCCAACGCCGCATTTGAAAAGCTGGCCATGGCAGGCACAGCCGGCATCAGTGTCCTCCGGTCTCTCCAATTCGAGGTGAGGCGTATGCTGGATGCGCATGCCCGGATCGCGGAAGGCCAACCGAGCCCGAACATGAAACTCCGCCCGCCGGTCTGGCAAAGCGAGTGGCCGACCTACCGCGCCCGCCTGAACAAGTGGCCGGTGCGGCGGCTCACGCGGGTACTGGAACGGATTTATGATGCCGAAGCGCAGGCCAAGCGTGCGGGTGGCAGCACAGATGCTGTCGTTCGTGTACTGATGAATGATCTTGCGCGGGCAGCTGAAGCCGCCCGCTAAGGTCAGCCCTTCTTGCGGGTCAGCCGGCGGCAGACATCGTCCAGCTGTTCCAGATCGCGATACTTGATCCGCAACTCGCCGCCATTCTTGCCGTGCCGGATATCCACCTGAAGCCCCAGCTGGCGCATCAGGTCCGCTTCAAGTGCCTCGGTATCGACGTCTTTTTCAGGTGCCTTGGACTTCGCGGGTTTGGTCTCAAGCGACCCGCCGTCCTTGGCACCTTTAACCAGCGCCTCAACCTCGCGGACGCTGAGACCGCGCTCGGCTGCCATCTCGATCACCGCTTCCGGGTCCGGTGCCCCAAGCGCAGCACGAGCATGACCTGCGGTGACCTTGCCTTCACGCACGTAGGCGCGCGCGACTTCCGGCAGCTGGAGCAGACGAAGCGTATTGGTGATGTGCACCCGGCTTTTGCCAACGCTGGTCGCGAGGCTTTCCTGCGTCCGGCCGAACCGGCTCATCAGCGCCTCATAGGCTTCTGCTTCTTCGATCGGATTCAGGTCCGCGCGCTGCACGTTCTCGATGATCCCGATTTCCAGCAGCTCGAGCTCATCCAGGTTCCGGACAACCGCCGGGATGGCTTCAAGGCCCGCCAGACGAGCAGCACGCCAGCGGCGTTCGCCGGCGATGATCTGAAACTTGCCCGGCTCTTTCGGGTCGGGCCGGACAAGGATTGCCTGCAGCACGCCTTTGGTCCGGATCGAATCCGCCAGCTCCTGAAGCGCTGTTTCGTCAAACGTCCGGCGCGGCTGAGCCGGGTTCCGGCGAATGCTCTTGATCGAAATCTCGTTTACGCCGTTCGCAGCTGGGGCCGCGCCCGATTCTGGCTTCGCCGGCGTGGACGCTTCGACTTCGCCAATCAGGGCGGACAGGCCCCGGCCGAGGCGGCTTGGTTTCTGTTTCTGTTCATTCGCCATGTCGATCAGGCCGCCCGTGCCTTCTCACGCTGCAGAACTTCCGAAGCGAGGCGGATATAGGCCTCGCTGCCCGGACAGCGGTAATCGTAGAGAAGTGCCGGCTTGCCGAAAGACGGTGCCTCCGACAAGCGAACATTCCGCGGGATAACCGTGTTGTAGACCTTGTTGCCAAAGAAGGCGCGCACCTCGTCTGCCACCTGGTCGGACAGATTGTTCCGGCGATCATACATGGTCAGCACGACGCCCTGGATCTCGAGGTTCGGATTGAGGCCCTGGCGCACGACATCCACGGTACGCAGAAGCTGGCTCAGGCCCTCCAGCGCCAGGAACTCGCACTGCAGCGGAACGAGCAGCGCATCGGCAGCTGTCATGGCATTCATCGTCAGCGCTGAAAGCGAAGGCGGGCAGTCGATCAGAATATAGTCGTAGCGCGGAAGGCCCTGCTCTTCAGCACGATCGATATAATTGTGGAGCGCTTCACGAAGCCGATAAGACCGGTGCGGGTCGGCCGCGAGTTCTGTCTCGACACCGGAGAGATTCTCGTCCCCTGGCACGATATCCAGACGCGGAACGATGGTGGACAAAACCGCCTGTTCCAGCGGCAAACGATCCACGACGATATCGTAGGACGTGGTCGCGCGGTCGGTTCGTTCAATCCCCAGCCCGGTGGACGCATTTCCCTGCGCGTCGAAGTCGACGATCAGGACGCGGCGGCCGACTGCAGCCAGCGCGGTCCCGAGATTGATGGATGTTGTGGTTTTGCCGACGCCGCCCTTTTGGTTCACGACGGCGAAGATTCTGGGCCTAATGCCTGCCACCTCGTAGCTCCCTGACAATCAGAATTGTACCTGACCCACCAACCCGGCTTGGAATCGCCTCATAAGCGAAGTTCCATGTTTGGCTGGCCTCCGTCAATTCTTCTTTCCAGCGTTCGCCCTTGAGGAAAAGCCCTGTTGCACCCTGTTTCAGCCAGGGCGCCGCATAGTCGAGCAGTTTTGGAAGCGGCGCGAAAGCGCGTGCGGTGACATAATCGGCGGCAATCGGACCGACCGATTCCACGCGTTCCTGTCTCACGGCGGCATTCAAACCCGCCGCATCGATGGCCGCGCGGAGGAAAGCGCATTTCTTCCCGACACTTTCGATCATTGTCACATGGCCTTCCGGGCGCGCTGCCGAGATGATCAGACCGGGAAAGCCGGCACCGGATCCGAGGTCGACGACTTTTGCGTCATCCGGAAGATGGTCCAGAAGCTGGAAACAATCGGCGACATGGCGCGTCCAGATCACCGGCCACTCCCGCGGTCCGATCAGATTGCTCCGCTTCCGCCAGTCATCGAGCGTGTCGATGACACGGTCGAGCCGGTCCAGTGTTTCACGTGAAACATCCTCAACGGCCAGAAAAGCCGCGCGATCCTGATTATTCATAGTCTAGCCTGTCTTCCGGCGGCGTTTCACATGCCCGAGGAGTGCGGTCAGCGCCCCCGGTGTGACACCTTCGATACGGGACGCCTGTCCGAGAGTCGCCGGACGAATGGCTTCAAGCTTCTGGCGGACCTCATTCGAGAGACCACCAATCGCCGAATAGTCGATCGCTTCCGGAATATGGAGGGCCTCGTCGCGGCGGAGGGCTTCGACGTCATTGGCCTGGCGTTCGATATACCCGGAATAGAGGGCCTCGATTTCCAATTGCGCGGCGATGGCCGGATCGATGTCCGAAAGTTCCGGCCAGACCTTCGAAAGTGTCTCGAGGGAGATGTCCTTGTATCCGAGATACTCCCATGCGGTACGGACCCGGCCATCCTGATTAACGTTCCACCCTGCTTCCCGGGCCTTCGCGGGGGACAATGACAGGGTTTGGAGCGTTTTTCGGGATTTCGAGAGGGCCAAATGTTTCACGTGAAACATCGCCGCCCGGTCCGGACCGACACATCCGGCTTCGATCCCTTTCTCGGTAAGCCGCTGGTCCGCATTGTCGGCCCGAAGCGCGAGGCGGTACTCCGCGCGGGATGTGAACATCCGATACGGCTCCGTCACGCCGCGAGTGATCAGATCATCCACGAGAACACCGATATATGCCTCGGCCCGGTCAAAAATGATCGGGTCCTTGTCATCGGCGGCGCGCGCCGCATTCAAACCGGCCATGAGGCCCTGAGCGCCGGCTTCTTCATATCCGGTCGTGCCATTGATCTGACCGGCAAGATAAAGACCCGGCAGGACTTTGACTTCCAGCGATGCATTGAGGGCCCGTGGATCGACGTAGTCGTATTCGATGGCATAGGCATGCTGGAGGATCTCCACGTTCTCCAGTCCGGGAATTGTCCGGACGAAACGCTCCTGAACCTCTTCCGGGAGAGAGGTGGAGATGCCGTTGGGATAGACCGTGTGATCGTCCAGACCTTCGGGCTCCAGGAAGACCTGATGCCGGTCACGATCTGCGAACCGGTTCACCTTGTCCTCGATAGACGGACAATAGCGCGGCCCGCGTCCGGCAATCGCACCAGAATAGACGGCCGACTGTTCCATGTTCTCTTCAATGATCGCGTGCGTTTCCGGGGTCGTCCAGGTGATACCGCAAGAGATCTGCGGGACTTCGATCCGGTCCGTCATGTAGGAGAAGGGTACCGGCTCTTCGTCGGCGGGCTGCATTTCCAACCGGTCCCAGGCAATTGTGCGGCCATCCAGGCGGGCAGGCGTACCGGTTTTCAGACGGCCCATGGGCAGCTCCAGGCTGTAGAGCCGGTCTGACAGGCCGATTGCCGGTGCCTCGCCAACGCGTCCGGCGGGAATCCGTTTTGCCCCGATATGGATTTCACCCTTCAGGAAGGTGCCGGTCGTGATCACGACTTTCGGGGCCCGGTACTCATCGCCCGTCAGGCCAATTACCCCCGCGACCTGCCCGTCCTCGACGATCAGATCTTCTGCGCCATCTTCGATCACCGTCAGGTTCTCGTGGTTCACGATCGCTTCCTGCATGGCCTGGCGATAGAGTTTCCGGTCGATCTGTGATCTCGGACCCCAGACAGCAGGGCCTTTCGAGCGGTTCAACATCCGGAACTGAATGCCCGACTTGTCGGCCAGCCGGGCCATCAGGCCACCCAGCGCATCGATCTCCCGCACAAGGTGGCCCTTGCCGAGCCCGCCGATGGCCGGATTGCAGCTCATCTCTCCAATGGTCGAGATCTTGTGCGTCACAAGCGCCGTCTTCGCACCATAGCGCGCCGCCGCAGATGCGGCTTCGCATCCGGCATGGCCGCCGCCAACGACAATGACATCAAAGCGGGAGGGTCCCGTCATGGCTCTGCTCATCCTGTGGATAATGAGCGGGCTATATAACGCCGGGTGTCGCTAAACCCTAGGGGTCATTTGCCGATGCAGAACTGGGAGAAGACCGCGCCGAGAATATCTTCAACGCCGACTGTGCCGATTACGGCGCCCAACTGGCGCAGCGCCATCCGAACATCTTCGGCGGCAAGTTCGGCGCCCATATCATCTTCCAGCAGCTGCCTCGCCTGGACCAGGCTGGCGAGACCCGCGCTCAGCTTTTCCCGGTGACGAGCACGCGTGATAACCGGCGCTTCAACGGACGCAGCGCGTTTGGAGATAAAATCGCCGATCCGGGATTCGAGTTGTTCGATCCCTTCACCGCTCACCGCCGAAACGGGCAGGGCGCCTTCCTGAGCCAGGACACCCGGACGTTGGTCGGCCTTGTTGAAGACCACAATATCCTGCTGTTCGATAGGCCCCACCGGCGGTTCCGGATTGGCACCGTCGATCACGTGAATGCGGAGGTCGGCTTCGCGGGCGGCACGCTCTGCCCGGCGCACTCCTTCGGCTTCTACAACATCCGCCGTTTCCCGCAGGCCGGCTGTGTCCGCCATCCAGACGACCTGTCCGCCAAGCACGAGCCGGACTTCGACAACGTCCCGGGTCGTGCCCGCAATGTCCGTTACGATGGCTGCTTCGCGCCGGGCGATCCGGTTGAGCAGGGACGACTTGCCCGCGTTCGGCGGACCAACAATCGCAACCCGGAATCCGTCCCGGATTTTCTCGCCGATGCCCCGATCACCCAGCGCGTCTTCGAGCTCGGCAATGATCAGATCGAGCTTTGTGAGGATCGGCCGGACGGTATCTTCGGGTGTGTCACCTTCATCCGGGAAATCGACCATCACCTCGATCAGCGCGAGTACGCCGGTCAGCTCAGCCCGCCAGCGATCATAGGTATCTGTCAGGCCACCCGTCAGCTGCCGCAAGGCCTGGGCCTTCTGGGCTTCGGTCTCAGCCTCGATGATATCGGCGACGCCTTCCGCCTCGGTCAGATCCAGCTTGCCGGCTTCAAAGGCACGGCGCGTGTATTCTCCCGGCTCAGCAAGGCGTACGCCCGGTTGCCGGGCCAGCGTCTCAAGTGAGTGTTTGATCACAGCGGGGCCACCGTGGAGGTAAAGCTCCAGCGTGTCTTCGCCCGTGTAGGAGTGAGGACCCGGCATGAAGAGGGCGAGGCCCTCATCAATCAGGTTGCCGTCTTCATCCCGGAATTTTGTCAGCGTGGCGTGGCGTGGTTCCGGCAGGCCGCACTCCAGCAAGGCGCCCGCAATCTTCCAGACGCGGTCACCCGACAGACGAACAATGCAGATCGCAGCCGGAGGCTGGCCCGAAGCGAGGGCGCAGATTGTGTCGCGCTCGCTCATGGCCTCGCGCCTTCCGTCAGTTCTTCATCGCTTCGAAGAATTCGTCGTTCGTCTTCGTCTGACGCAGTTTGTCGATCAGGAAGTCGATGGCGTCGTTTGTGCCCATCGGGCCCAGGATACGGCGAAGGATGTAGATCTTCGACAGCTGGTCCTGCGGCGTGATCAGTTCTTCTTTCCGCGTGCCGGACTTCATGATGTCGATGGCCGGGAAGGTCCGCTTGTCGGCAATCTTCCGGTCGAGCACGACTTCGGAGTTACCCGTACCTTTGAATTCTTCGAAGATGACTTCGTCCATCCGGCTACCTGTATCGATCAGCGCGGTCGCGACGATGGTGAGCGATCCGCCGTTTTCTACATTCCGTGCGGCACCGAAGAAACGCTTCGGGCGCTGTAGCGCGTTGGCATCCACACCGCCTGTCAGGACCTTGCCGGAGGAGGGGACCGTTGTGTTGTAGGCCCGGCCGAGACGTGTGATCGAATCGAGCAGGATGACGACATCCCGCTTGTGCTCGACAAGGCGCTTGGCTTTCTCGATCACCATTTCGGCAACCTGAACGTGGCGCGTGGCCGGCTCATCGAAGGTCGACGCGACGACTTCGCCTTTCACCGTGCGGCGCATATCGGTGACTTCTTCCGGACGCTCGTCGATCAGAAGCACGATCAGGTAGCATTCCGGATGGTTCTCTTCGATGGCCGAGGCGATGTTCTGTAGCAGTACGGTCTTACCGGTGCGCGGCGGTGCGACGATCAGGGCACGTTGGCCTTTGCCGATCGGTGCAACAATATCGATCACGCGGCCGGAACGGTCTTTCCGCGTCGGGTCCTGGCTCTCCATGCGCAGGCGCTCTTCCGGATAGAGCGGCGTAAGGTTGTCGAAATGGACTTTCTTGTTTGCCTTGTCCGGTTCTTCGAAATTGATGCGCGAAACATCGGTCAGCGCGAAGTAGCGCTCATTGTCCTGCGGCGCGATGATCGGGCCTTCGACCGTGTCACCGGTGCGGATGTTGCCCTTCTTCAGGACTTCCGGGCTGACATAGATATCGTCCGGACCTGGCAGGTAGTTGGATTCCGGCGAGCGCAGGAAGCCGAAACCGTCAGTCAGAACTTCCAGCACGCCCTGGCCGGTGATTTCCACTTCGCTGTCCGCCAACTCCTTGAGGATCGCGAACAGCATGTCCTGTGTCCGCATCGAGGAGGCGTTCTCGACTTCCAGCTCTTCGGCGTAAGCAAGCAACTCTTCCGGAGACTTCGCTTTGAGTTCGCGAAGGGTCACGCTGGTGACGTTGTCGAGCATCGAAGAGGCCATGCCGATGGATTCCAATTGTAAGGGTCTGCTGGAGACGTGTTTTGGGAGGTCCGGACGACGGAAAAGGGGTCGCAAGGCACAAGGACTGTGCACCGGATTTCTCGGCTTATGAGCTCAGGGAGCCCCGTTCGTCAAGAGTTTCCGCGCAACCAGCCCGGTCAGAACGGCCGTACCAGCACCATGATCACAACGACGATCATCATCAGGAACGGCACTTCGTTCAGCATGCGCAGGGTGCGCGCAGAGACTTTCGACGTGCCCCGGTCGATGCGCTTGCCGACATAGACATAATATCCGTGCATTGCCGAGATCAGGGTCACGAAGAGCAGTTTCACATGCATCCACGGCTGAGACAGCAGGGCCGGATTCATCCACAGCATCAAGCCGCCGAACACCCAGATCAGGATGATAGAAGGGTTCATGACGATGAGGCGAAGCTTGTTGGCGGCCGATTTCATCGTCTCAAACAGAGGCTCGCCCGGCTGGCTTGCCAGCTGGTGGATCTTGTAGCGCGGATAGATCATCAGGCTCGCCATTGTGGCGATGACAAAGATCACATGCGCGGCCTTGATCCAGTTATAGAGCATGTCAGCGAAGTCCTTCAGGATTGCGGATTGATTGCCTGGCCGGCCTTGCGGACCGGCTGCTTGTGCGGACATCCGCTGAATTCATGCGGGCAGAGCCGGTCTCCACCGCAGGAGCGCATTGGCTTTTTCATGCTCAGTGCTTCGATGGTTTCAACTGCCAGCATGGAAATGAAATCGGGATGCGTTCCGAGGGCTTCGACGCGCGTGTAGCTCGCTGCGCCATGTTCTTCGGCGACGAGACGGTACTCCTCGCCCAGTTCGACCAGGGTTTCGATATGCTCCGACACGAACGCGATCGGGGCGATCAGGATGTTCTTACCCTCTTTGGATTTCTCCTCGATCACTTCCTCGGTCGGCGGGCCGATCCATTTTAATGGGCCAACCCGTGACTGGTAGCAGGCGGTTACGTCCCAGTCGCGCGGCACACGGCCGGTGATCATCTCGGCCATGGTCTCGCACTGCCACTGATAGGGATCACCGTCCTTGACGATCTTTTCCGGCAAGCCGTGCGCTGAAAGGAGCAGAGAAACATTCTCTGGCCGGCCTGCTTTTTCCCAAGCCTGCATGATCCGTTCGACATGCGCCGAGACGATGTTTTCCTCGAAAGGATAGCAGCAGATGGTCCTGTCCGGATCCTTGTAAGCCTTCTTCCAGGCAGTCAGCGACGATCCCGTCGTTGTCGTCGAAAACTGAGGATAGAGCGGCAGCAACACCACCTCATCGGCGCCCCAGGCTTTCACATCTTTCGCAGCCTGCTCAGTGAAAGGGTGCCAGTAGCGCATGGCAATGAAGCAGCGCACGTCATCTTCAGGCAGCCGTGTCGACAATTCTGCCTGCAGGGCAGCGGCCTGTTCTTCTGTTTCTGGCAGAAGGGGAGACCCGCCGCCCGCATCCATCATCGCATAATTCTTTATGACGCTGGGAGCCCGTGTCCGTGAGATCAGCCGCGCCAGGAACCAGCGGATTGGCAGAGGCGCGGTGATGATCGCCGGATCGCGGAACAGGTTCTTCAGGAATGGACGGACGGACTCTGCCTTGTCCGGCCCACCCAGATTGAACAATACGACAGCAACCTTCCGGCCCATATTCAGCCTTCCCGCAAAATCTTCAGAACACGCTCGACGTTTACGATCGGCGTCTCCGGACGGACGCCATGGCCGAGGTTAAAGATATGGGGACGGCCGGAATAGGCTGCCATCAGTTCTCGAACGCGGGCATCCAGGCGTTCTCCGCCTTCGATCAGCAACAGGGGATCGAGATGTCCCTGAACCGGCATGTCTGCCGGCAGCACGGAATTCACGAAGGACGGCACAGCTGCCGTGTCGAGGCCGACCGCGGTCACGCCTGTTTCCTTCGCATAGGCTTCCAGCATGACACCGGCACCACGCGGAAACCCGATCACCGGAACCTTGATGCCGCGTTCCCGGAGGCGCGCCACGAGTTTGCGTGTGGGGTCGATGATGACTTCCCGGAAGATATTGTCCGGCAGGCCTTCGGCCCAGCTGTCGAACAGCATCAGCGCTTCAGCGCCAGCCTTCACCTGACGTGCGAGATATTCAGCTGTTGCTTCGGAAACCTTGTCCATGACAGCGGCAAGATCTTCCGGCCGACCGTGAGCCCAACGCCAGGCATCGGACTTGTCAGTCTTGCCACGTCCTTCGATGGCATACAGGCTGACCGTCCAGGGAGATCCGGCAAAGCCAATGAGCGCTGTTTCTGCGGGCAGGCTTTCCCGCACGCGGGATACGGTTTCGTATACAGGCGACAGCCTGTCAGCCGCTTTGACAGCCGGCACCCGCTCCAGGTCAGCGGGTCCGGAAACCTGTTCGACCAGAGGGCCGACGCCTTTTTCGAATTTCACGCCAAGGCCCATCGCATCCAGGATGAGCAGGATATCGGCAAAGAGGATCGCCCCATCCATGCCATAGCGGCGAATGGGCTGAAGCGTCGCTTCGGCCGCCATGGAAGGGGTGTAGCAGAAATCGAGGAAATTCTTCGCCCGGGCACGAAGCTCAAGATATTCCGGCAGATGGCGCCCAGCCTGGCGCATCATCCATACCGGTGGCCTTTCAAAGCGCTCTCCACCGAGAACCTGAAGCAGTTTTTTCGATCCATCGGTGCCCATGGCAATTTTTTCCCAAAAACAAAAACAAGCCCGTCAGGGTGCTTATGACTATTAGACGGTGAGTCCGTGGGAAAAAGGGTGATGTGCGGATTTGTCCAGAGAATTCCACACAGGAGTCACAGGCTGGCAGACAGGGTTAAGAGGGTCTTAACGCCCGGGATTCAATAGTTAACCAAACGTAAATGGCCCAATTGGAGTCACAGGCTGGAACGGAAGGTGATTCCGCGGAGTCGGATTCCGGCGCCTGTGGGATTTTTGTGATTCCTTCGGGACAAATTGCGCTATCCACAGGCGAGTCACAGGTCTTGTGAAATCGCTGAACCTCGGCAAGACAAGGAAACCATGACTCGGTCCCAACGCCCCAGCATCTATTTCAACGTTCACCTCGTCTCCGATTCCACGGGTGAGACGCTGAACGCCATTCAGCGCGCCGCCTGTGCCCAGTTCGAAAACGTGCAGGCGCTTGAGCACAATTACTATCTCGTCCGGTCGGAACGCCAACTGGAGCGGGTGATGCGCGAGATCGAGGCTGCGCCCGGCGTGGTCTGGTACACGATCTCGGATGAAGCGCTGCGCGGCCGGCTGGAATCCTTTTGCCGCGAGAAGGCCGTGCCGACTCTGCCCGTGCTGGATGCTTCCATCGCCATGCTCAGCCGTCACCTCGGCATCTCGGCAAACCAGAAAGTTGCCGGCCAGCACGCTTTGGACGACGATTATTTCGAGCGCATGGAGGCGATCAACTTCACGCTGGCCCATGATGATGGCCAGAACGTCGAAAGCCTGACCGGGGCGGACGTCATTCTTCTGGGTGTCAGCCGCACATCCAAGACGCCGACCTGTGTGTATCTCGCCAACCGGAAAGTCCGTGCCGGGAACATCCCGCTTGTCCCCGGCGTGCCGCTTCCGCCGCATATCGAAAAGATGGGCGAAAAGGGTCCGATGATCGTGGGGCTCAAGATCAGCGCGGAGCGCCTGGTGCAGATCCGCCGCGCACGCCTGATCTCGCTCAATCAGGATGAACACACAATCTATGCCGACGAGGATGCCGTGCGCGATGAGGTAACCCAGGCGAACCGCCTGTTCCAGCGCAACAAGTGGCGCACGATCGATGTCTCCCGCCGCTCGGTTGAGGAAACCGCTGCCGCCATCCTGAACCTCCTGAACGAACGCCGGGGGCATTTGTGAGCCTTGATGTCATTCTCGCTTCCGGCAGTGAAAGCCGCCGCCGTTTGCTGACGTCCGCTGGCGTGGAAGCAACAGCCGTCCGCCCGAATGTCGATGAAGACGCGATGAAGGCCGGTCTGCGCGCCGAAGGCCTGCCCGTGCGTGACCAGGCCATGCGGCTGGCTGAACTCAAGGCCATCAAGATTTCCCAGCGCCAGCCTGGCCTTGTCATCGGCGGGGACCAGATGCTTGCGCTCGGCGATGAGGCTTTCGACAAGCCGAAGGATCTGGACGGCGCACGAGACCATTTGCACAAACTGTCCGGCAAGGCGCACATTTTGGAAACAGCCATCGTCGTGTGCGAGAATGGCCAGCCAGTCTGGCGCCATCTTGCGCGGCCGCGCCTCACCATGCGCCCGCTCAGCGAGGACTTCATCGATCAATATGTGGAACAGGTCGGCGAGCCGCTGCTTTCCACGGTTGGAGCTTATCAGCTCGAGGGCCTCGGTGCGCAGCTCTTCAACAAAATCGAAGGCGACTATTTCTCCATTCTCGGCCTCCCATTGCTGCCGCTGCTCGACTATTTTCGCATTCGGGGTGTGCTGCCGTCATGACATGGTTGCTCGGGGTTATTGGCGATCCGGTATCGCACTCGCTCTCGCCGTTGATCCACAATAAGTGGATCCGTGAACACGGCTTTGATGCGAGCTACGAAGCATTGCGCGTGGAGCGGGGAGACCTCGAAAGCGCACTGGAAACGCTTTCGGAACGCAATGCGCTCGGATTCAACATCACTCTTCCGCACAAGGAAGAGGCGCTGGCGCTTGCAGACGAGACGAGCGATATTGCCCGCCGGATCGGCGCGGCCAACACGCTGATCCTTCGGGAGCAGGGAGGCTGGCGGGCAGAAAACACAGATGCGCCGGGATTTGTGCGCAGCTTGCTGGATGCCGGGATCGAGGTTGCCGGATGTCGGGTGACCTTGCTGGGGGCAGGCGGTTCGGCGCGTGCTGTTGCAATCAGCCTGATGGATTTGCGCGCAGAGATAACCATCGCCAACCGTACCCGCGAACGGGCTGAAGCGCTGGTCTCTGAAACGGGCATCACCGCGGACATCTGTTCACTGGAGCAGGGGATCTCGGAGGCCGCGACAGCGGATCTCGTCATCAATACGCTCAGCCTCGGTCATTCGGGTCAAAGTATCGATTTACCTGAAGCAACCGGCCAGTACTTCTACGATATCTCCTATGGAAAGCCCGCAGCCGCGATCCGCGCGGAAGCGCTGAAGAAGAACTGGCAACCGATGGATGGTCTGGGCATGCTGGTTGCGCAGGCGGCGTACAGTTTCGAACATTGGTTCGGTGTCCTGCCGGACACAAAGGAAGCGCTCGCGCATTGCCGCAAAATTGTGGAGGCAACGACTTGATCATTCTCGGGCTCACTGGCTCGATCGGCATGGGGAAATCTGCAACCGCCACGCTGTTCCGTGATGAAGGTGTACCGGTCTACGATGCTGACGCGGCTGTACATCAGCTATACGAGAAGGGCGGCGCCGCTGTGGATCCTGTCGAAGCGGCCTTTCCGGGCGTGAAGGTCGAAGGCGCAATTGATCGCACCTTGCTGCGCGAGCGTGTCCTGAACGATGCTGCCGCGATGAAACAGCTGGAGGGCATCGTCCACCCGCTGGCCGGCGCCGCGCAGCAGGATTTCCGGGAAGCGGCGCGCAAGTCAGGCGCGACCTTTGCCGTGCTGGACATTCCCTTGCTCTACGAAACCGGCGGGTCCGGTTATTGCGACTATGTGCTGGTCGTTTCGGCGCCGCCGGACGTGCAGCGCAAACGCGTTTTGTCCCGCCCGGGCGTAACCGAGGAAACATTTGAAGCCATCCTGGCCCGCCAGGTGCCCGATGCAGAAAAGCGCGCAAAAGCGGACTTCATCCTGTCGACAGCGCATGGGTTCGAGTTTGCACGCGACCATGTTCGCGCCATAGTGGCCCTGATGAATCGCAAGGCCACAGGGGATAATGCATGAGCCAGATCCGTGAGATTGCTTTCGATACCGAGACAACCGGCCTCAACCCCAATGAGGGTGACCGGATCATCGAGCTCGGCGCCGTCGAGATGATCAACCACATTCCGTCGGGCCGCACCTTCCGGACTCTGATCAATCCGGGCCGGGCTGTTTCTGCCGATACGGTCCGCATCACCGGGATCACGGATGACGACCTGAAAGATGCGCCGCAATTCGAGGCGCCGGAGGTTATCGACGCCTTTCTGGACTTCATTGGCGATGCCACGCTTGTTGCCCACAATGCGGGCTTTGACCGGTCCTTCCTGAACATGGAACTTGGCCGGTGCGGACGTGACCCGATCCCGGACGACAGATGGGTGGACACAGCCGCGATGGCCCGCCGGAAGTTTCCTGGTGCGCCTGCCAGCCTCGACGCGCTCTGCAAGCGTTTCGACATTTCGCTGGAAAGCCGGACGTTTCACGGTGCGCTTCTGGACAGCCAGCTGCTGGCAGCGGTCTATCTTGAACTCATGGGCGGCCGGGCCCGGGCATTCTCGTTCGAGACCGTTGTCGAAACCGAGATCGTGGAAGAGATCCAGCCTGCGCGCCAGCGGCCGAAACCGCTTGGCGAGCGTCTGACTGAGGACGAAAAAGCCGCCCACGAAGCCTTCGTGAGCGGCCTTGGCGATGAGCCTGTCTGGAAGCGTTACGCGTCCTGAGCCGGCGGTGTCTGGCCGGAAGCAGCGGCGGCTTCCTGCGCGCGGCGATATTGCTGCTGGTAAAGCTGCACGAAATCCACCGGATCGATGAGCAGGGGCGGGAAGCCGCCCTCGCGCGTGATCTCTGCCACGATACGCCGGGCAAACGGGAACAGGAGACGCGGGCATTCGATCAGCAGCAGCGGCTCAAGCTGGGCTTGCGGCACGTTCTGCAGCTGGAACAGACCGGCATAGTCGAGTTCAGTGATGAACAGGACAGTGCCGTCCGCGACGGCCTTGGCAGAAAGCTTCAGCGAAACTTCGTAAATCCCGTTGCCGTCGGCGTGCGGGGTCGCGCCGACATCGATGCCCAGATCGATATTCGGCTGGGATTGTACGGGCGTGTGTCCCGGATTCTCGAAGGAAAGGTCCTTCACATACTGGCCGAGGACGCGAAGGCCCGCCGGGTTTGCGCCGTTCTGGCCTTGGTTTGGTGCTTGCGGCGCACTTGTGTCGGTCATGTCTACCTCCCAACTCTACCGGGCGGGCGCTAGCATGCGGCCCCTTAACGCGCAATGATCGCTGGCACTTCCGGCCTGTCGGTCCTATCTTGAGGGCTGAGTGAACACAAATGCAAGGACACGCCACCAACAATGGACCCCGTGATGCAAGTCATGATCCTGGCAGCTGTTGCGCTGTTTGTCCTGTCGCGCCTGTATTTTGCGCTCGGCAAGGGCGACAATGACAACCCTGTGAATCGCCCGCGCCCGGCGACCGCCGGCGATGATGCGCCGGGACAGGCGAAAGCCCAGGATGATGCGATGGCGCATGCCGACCAGCCGATTTTCACTGGTCCGGCTGCTGGCGGCCTGGAAGAAATCTACAATGCTGACCGCAGCTTCAGCACACCTGCCTTCATGAGAGGCGCCCGCGCGGCTTATGAAATCATTGTTTCGGCCTTCGCCCGGGGCGATCGTGATGCGCTGCGCCCGATGCTGGACGACGATGTCTACGAAGCCTGGGATGCGGCCATCGCAGCCCGCGAACCGGGCCAGCCAGCTTTTGAACTGCTGCGCATCCGCAAGGCGGAAATCGAAAGTGCTGAACTGGATGGCGCCATCGCGCGCGTCGCGGTGCGCTATGAAGCAGAGCTTGGCGATGGTGAAATGGTGCGCACCGCAAAGGAAATCTGGACCTTCATGCGCAATGTTCACGAGAATGATCCGAACTGGATTCTCGACGATGTCGAGGTCGCCAACTAAGGCCAGCGGCCCGAAAATTTCCGGGTGACACTTCTGCCGGAAGCACGCCATAAAGCGTGCATGTGGCCGCGTTTCCGTTCGACTGTGCTCCTGATCCTGCTGGCCGCATGCCAGACCCGGCCTGCACCGATCACGGTGATCACGCCGCCGGCGCCCGAGCCGCCACCGCCAGTCGAAGCGCCAAAGCTGCCAGACTGGGAAACACCCGCAGCGTTTTCCGACCTGCCGGCCTGGCCAACGGCGAAACTTGAAGCTGCGGTCAGCGCGTTCAAACGGTCGTGCGAGAAGTTCTCCAACATGGAGATGACTGTCGCGCTTTCCAGATCCGCGCCATGGGCTGGAAGAGTGGAAGACTGGGCAGAGCCTTGCGGCGCCCTGGCTGCGGCGCGCAGCGACGACGAAGCCCGCGCGCTGATCGAGCAGGTTTTCGTGCCGATCGAAGTGATCCCGCCGGACGGTACGCGCAAGTTCACCGGCTATTTCGAGCCGACCTATGAAGCCCGCCGGACACCGACGCCGCCTTTTACCGAACCGGTCCCGGCTCTGCCGGCAGACCTGATCCCGAACAATGGCAAACCGCTGCAGCGCCTGCGGAACGGCACGACACGGCCTTATCCGTCGCGGGCGCAGATCACGACCTCCGGTGTGCAGGCGATTGCCTACGCTCATCCGGCAGATGTGTTCTTCCTGCAGATCCAGGGCTCCGGCCGGCTGACCTTTCCCGATGGCACCACCATGCGCGCGGTCTATGCGGCGCATAATGGGCACCCATTCAAATCGACCGCAAACTGGCTGATCCGTACCGGGCGTATTTCCAGTGGAGAGGCCAGCATGCAGGGCATCCGTGCCTGGATGAACCGGGCGGGCCCGGCCGAGACGCGGATGGCGATGAACCAGAACCCGCGATTCGTGTTCTTCAATGCCGAAGCCGAAGGCGACCCCACGCTGGGCCCGGCCGGAGCTGAGGGCGTACCGCTCACGCCGCTTGGTTCCATGGCGGTGGATACGAGCCTGCATCCGCTGGGCGTGCCGATGTTTGTGCAGACGACGGCGCCGGGGCTCGGTGGGGACTGGTCCGGCCTGCTGATTGCGCAGGATACCGGCGGAGCGATCAAGGGCGCGGTCCGAGGAGACATCTATTTCGGCACGGGACCGGAAGCGGGCGAACGGGCCGGAACGATGAATGCACCGGGGCGCCTTTGGGTTTTCATGCCGCGCGCCGTGGCAGAGCGTATGCGGGCCGAAGGCTATGCCAGTCTCGACATGATCCCGCCGGCGCCGTAAGGGGCGCTCATGAGCCACCGCCGCCTGACCCCTGACGAATCCCGCGCCTGGGCCCGTGTGGCACGGACGGTGAAGCCGATCGGTCCGAAGACGGAAGATATCGAAACCTTCATCGATGCGCTGGAACATGGCGAACCGGTTCTGCGCCATGGCAAGACGAAAACGGTGCCCGCACCAGCTGAAAAGCCTGCAGCGAAGACAGCGAAACCGGCAGCACCGCCGCAGAACCGGGCAAACGAGAAACGCGTGCGCCGTGGCAAGCTGGAACTGGCGGGGCGGTTCGATCTGCATGGCCATACTCAAATCTCCGCCGAAGCAGCGCTGCCGGAATTCCTGGCCCGCAAGCAGGCCGAAGGCGCGCGCTGCGTTCTCGTCATCACCGGCAAGGGAAAAGGCGGGGAGGGCGTCCTGCGCCGCAATTTCCTGCGTTGGCTGGAGATGCCAGCCGCGCGGGTGCTCGTGTCCGGCTATTCCGAAGCCCATCCGCGGCATGGCGGATCCGGCGCCTGGTATGTATTCCTGAGGGCCAGCACCTAAACCCGGTATGGCCTCAGCCATCCGGTTACAGAACATACGGCCCCGATGGAGCCAAGGCGCAGCGGGCGCCGTGGCGCTCCGCCTGATATGAATAAAGGCTACGGAATGGAGCGTTACCGCCCGCCGCGCCGATTGGAGATTTCGCTATCCGCCGACACGTCCGCCGTTTCATGCCCGGATGCACCTGACATGCCCGGCCGGCCCAGCAAGAGGACACGCCCTCAAACCGGATCCGCCATAACGGGACCGGCCTTGGTAGGTGGTATTTCCCTTCACCCCCGTCGAGACCGGAATCGCTAGACTTGCCCCCGGCCGTTACCCCGGCAGCAAATCAATCTCTCCAACCCTCCCCAAGGCAAACCGAACGGTACCGGCCCGGCCCCCGCCTCAAGGAGACGTGCAGGATGGCCGGGTGGGGATATGGGGTGGATTGGGAGGGCGAAGGAGGCGTGAGTTTTCTTTGGCGGCAGGGGAGGGAGATAGCGCATGGTGCTGGATAGGCACCGAACTCTCCCCAAGTGTATCCCCGACGGCTCAGCTGTCTGGGGACCCGGATGGCCTGGCGGCCATCGGGTGTGACGGAAGTCGGGACCGTTGAAGCCACCCGCAAAAAAAGCCGGCACCCGAAAAGCGCCGGCCCTTTCCTGAATAATTGCGTCCGGATCAGTTGAAGTCGCGGAACACGTCGTCGGCGGAGACATCCTTCTTCGCGGCGTCTTCTTCGCCAGCGTCGTAAGCATCCGGATCGTCCTGGGCCGGGGCAAGGCCCGGGCCTTCGGTGCGGAGCGCTTTCTCGGCTTCCATCTTGCGGCGCTTCTCGGCGGACTTCGCGATCACTTCGTCAAGCTCGATCTGGGTGCAGAGGCCCAGCGTCACCGGGTCGACCGGGCGGATGTTCTGCGAGTTCCAGTGGCTCTTGTCGCGCACATTGTTGATCGTCGACTTGGTCGTGCCGATCAGCTTGGAGATCTGCGCGTCGGAGACTTCCGGGTGGTTGCGGATGAACCAGGCCACGGCGTCCGGCTTGTCCTGGCGGCGGATGACCGGGGTGTAGCGGCTGCCCTTGCGCTTCGGCTGCGGGATGTGGGCGATTTTCGACTCAGCCACTTTCAGGCGGTAGCCTTCATCATTCTCGCCGCGCTGGATTTCCTCGCGCGAGAGGATACCGCCGGCAATCGGGTCGACGCCGCGCATGTTCTCGGCCACGTCGCCATCGGCGATGCCTTTGACTTCGAGGTGATGCAGGCCGCAGAAATCGGCGATCTGCGCAAAGGTGAGGCTGGTATTGTCGAGCAGCCAGACGGCTGTGGCCTTCGGCATGAGGACTTCGGACATGAGGCTCTCCCTGTTGTTTTTACGCCGCCTGAAATGCAGCCGCCCGGCACGTCGTGCCGGGCGGTTGGGGTCAGGCGCGTGCTGAACCTTGCCCGTTCCTATAGCCCACACGCCGGGGGTTGGAAAGGCTTCAGCCTCACTGGCCAGTGTTATGGCCTGAAATCCCGGAGTTTTTTACCAGGACAGCAGGATCTTCCCGGAATGCGTTCCCGACGCCATCAGCTGGTGCGCCTGATCGGCCTCGGCAGCGGGGAAGACTTTCTGCAGCACCGGAATGATCGCGCCGCTGGCGATGTGTGGCCAGAAATCGGCCTCGACCGCGTCGCGGATGCGCTTTTTCTCCGGCAGGGGCCGCGCGCGCAGCGTGGTGGCTGCCAGTGTCAGGCGCTTCATCAGGACCGGCGCGAAGTTCACGTTCGCCTGGAAGCCGTTCTGGTAGGCGATGTTGATGATCCGCCCGTCAGGGTTGGCGGCAGAAATGTTCTTCTGAATGTAATCCCCGCCGACCATGTCGAGCGTGACGTCGGCGCCGCCTTCGGCTTTGACGATTTCGGCGAAATCCTCGGTCTTGTAATTGATGGTGCGCGTGGCGCCGAGGCTGGCGGCGAGCTGGCATTTCTCGTCCGTTCCGGCGGTCGCGAAAATCTTGGCAGCGCCCGCGGCCTTTGCCATCTGGATCGCCATCACGCCGATGCCGGATGTCCCGCCATGGCAGAGGAATTTTTCCCCGGCTTTCAGGCCGACGCGGTCGAAGACATTGGCCCAGACGGTCATCATCGCTTCCGGCAGGCAGCCGGCCTGGTCGAGGCTCATGCCTTCCGGGACCGGGAAGAGGGAGCCTTCATCGACGGCGACATATTCGGCATAGCCGCCGCCCGCGAGGAGGCCGCAGACCCGGTCGCCTGCTTTCCAGCGCGAGACGCTACTGCCGACGGCTTCGACTGTGCCGGAAACCTCCAGGCCGAGAATGGCCGACGCGCCGGGCGGCGGGGGATAGGCGCCGGCCCGCTGGACCAGGTCCGCCCGGTTCAGGCCGGAAAAGGCCGTCTTGACCAGAACCTCGTTTGCACCCGGTTCCGGCTTTGGCAGGTCCGCCAGGTATAGCGGCCCGTCTTTCTCGATTTCGACGGCTTTCATCGTCTCGCCCATCTGCATGACTCCCGTGTTGAGGAGTCGCATGTAAGGCCTGTTTCTGCTTTGATGAACCCCAAGAGACCGATCGGGAGGCGATGATGGCAATTTCGGATGAAGAGCCGATCCTCGTGAACACGCCGCAGACGCTGGAGCAGATGTCCGTGGACGAGCTGGAAGCGCGGATTGCGGCGCTGAAAGACGGCATTGCCGCCTGCGAACGGGAAATCGAGAAGAAGCGCGCCCAAAAGTCAGCAGCCGATGCGCTGTTTGGCGGCGGCGGAGATTAAGCGGACATAAACACCACTATGGTAAAGCAGGTGTTGGCGTCCAGAATGTCAGGGACAGGTTTATGGCAGCGGAACAGTCGCAAGGCGAAGGCATGAGCATGTCGGACGGGTTCACCGGCGGCAAGCTGTTCGATACCGTCTTCACGCGCGGCATGGCGCTTGTGGAAGAAACAGCTACCTATCTGGACGGGCCGGGCCGCGAACATGCCAAGACGCTGGAACGCGAACCGGGGCTGACCTATGCCGCCTGGAGCATGGAGCTGACGACGCGCCTGATGCAGGCCGCGAGCTGGCTGGTCATGCAGAAAGCCGTGCGTGACGGCGAGATGAAACGCGATGACGCAGCTGCCAAGAAATACCGCATACGGAGAGAGGATCCGCCGCTCGATGTAAAGGCGCAGGAGGGCAGGGGCCTGCCGGCGCGCTTCCTCGAACTGGTGGACCGTTCGGAAGCCCTGTTCGAACAGATCTGCCGCCTCGACGAGGCGCTCTATGGCGCGCAGGCGAAGGCCAGTGGGGCAAACCCCGTGTCGGAGCAGATTGCACAGCTCCAGAAGGCGGCCGAAACCGGCGCGTTCGATCCGCTGATGGTCTGGAACCGCGGACGCTAAACGCCCGTTTTCCGAGTGTGCGGGCCTAAGCGTCTGGCTGGGTCGGAGAGACCAGAAGGCTGCCGCGCTGTTTGGCCTGCGACGGCGTCACCCTGAAAATCCGGGGACGGATATAAAGCGCCCGCAGCGGGGTCTCCAGCGCGAGGCGCTGCATGCCGAGGGCAACCATCAGTGCAACTGCGGCGATGGCCAGGCTGGCGGCGCCTGCATCGGCAAAGATGCCGCTTGCCTGTACCAATGTGACCAGCGCCTGAAGCGGGATGAAGAAACCGAGATAGACGGCCATGGACTGGCGCCCCGTATCGGCGATGAAATGGGCTGCCGGAATGGATGACAGCACGACGCCGAGGCCGATGAGCGCGAAGCTGCCCGCGAAGCCGAGGATCAGCGACACGATCGGCAGGCCCGCAATGCCCATGGCAACAAAGGCGGTGTGTACGCAGGCCCAGACGCCGAGCGACCAGGCAAGGTCGTTCCAGCGCGCCGCGGCGTCCCGCGCGAAGGAAAAGACCAGCGAAGCCCCCGCATATCCGGCATAGAAGTAGATATAGTTCGCGGCAAAATGATCGGTCACGGACCAGCCGGTGTAAAACAGGCCGGCCTCGGACAACACCTGAAGCAGGACCCCTGCGGCCAGAACACGAACCGGTTGCAGCCGCCGGATGGCGCGCGTCACGAGATAGAACAGGGCAAGTTGCTGAAGGAACCAGAGCGGGCTTTCCGGTGCGATCCAGCCAGCGAGGTAGAGGCGCGCAAGTTCCGCCGGGCCGCGGGTGAATGCGCCCGCATTCAGGATCACCGTTTCAATGGCAAGCCACAGCGCGAAGAAATAGGCGAGGCGCAGGACTTTCCGGTCAAAATAGACGGAGGCCGAGCCATAAAGGGACCGGTGCAGGAACAGGCCGGACAGCAGGAAGAAAGCAGGGATGACGACGGGGAGTACCCAGGCGGCGACCCCCAGCATCCAGTTTCCCGCATCCCCCGCGGAATTCCCTGGTGTGCCATATCCAAGCGCGGCGAAGGACATCACCACGAGGATGATTCCAAGGCCTTTTGCGTGATCGATCCAGGCAATGCGTCCGGCGGACATGCGGGGTTCCTCCCTGTTTGGGGAAACCCGCTGCAAGATTCGTGCAGAAAGGGATTAAGCCTGTTGCGGCACTGTCGGCCGGTCCGGATTTTCGCCGGTCAGATGGTCGAATAGACGCGCAAGGCGTAGCGGGCCTGCTGGACGCTGTAGCCTTCCTTCACCGGCGCGCGCAGCACGCAGATCCGGTGCCAAAGGGGCCCGAGCAGCTGTTCGATCACTTCATCGAGGTCGAAATCGCGCCGGATAACGCGTTTTGCCGCCAGTTCGGCCAGCACCATGCGCATCGGCTGGCGGATGTCGCGGCCCATCCAGGCGCGCCAGGCTTCGCCCGCATGCTGGTCGTCAGCTGCGGCCATCAGGGCACCGCGCAGCACGGCATGGCCGTTCCCGGTACGGGCAGCGGCTTCGAGCGGCACGATCAGGGCGGCGATCCGTTCCTGCGGGTCGCGGCCGCCATCCGGGCTGTCCGGTACAAGCGCCAGCGCCGCATCCACGCACATCGCGCCGATGGACGGCCACCAGCGATAGATCGTCTGTTTCGAAGCACTTGCCCGTTTGGCGACCGAATCGACGCTGAACGTGCGCCATCCGCTTTCGGCAAGCTCGGCGCGGGTCGCTTCGAGGATGGCGGAACGGGACTCCTCGCTGCGCGAAGGGCCTTTGCGGGAAGTCTTCTTCACGCTGGCGTCTGTCGACATTCGAATGATCTCCCTTTCGGAACTTTTCCGGCGCCTGGACGTTGCTGGGCGGCAGAACTGTGGGGGCCTCTTTCGTGAAACTAGGTCAAACCGGTAAACAATGTCCGATTCTCATTGGCGACTTCTTCAGTATGCAATAGAGACGCGCCGGCAGGAACAGGCCGGAAGACAGGATTGGGATCATGAAATCGATTGAAGAGCTGATTGAAGGCTACCGGCGCTTCCGTGGCGGCGTTTATTCCGAGCAGGCCGCGCTTTACCGCGAACTTGGCGAGGGCCAGAGCCCTGCCATCATGCTGATCGCTTGTGCCGACAGCCGCGCAGAGCCTTCGGACATTTTCTCGGCAGCGCCGGGGCAGCTGTTTGTCGTGCGCAATGTGGCGAATCTCGTGCCGCCTTACATGCCGGATGGAAAGCTTCACGGGGTCAGCTCGGCGCTCGAATATGCGGTGAATGTGCTGAAGGTACAGCATATCGTGGTGATGGGACATGGCGGCTGCGGCGGCGTGGCTGCCTCGCTTGCCGGCGGCGACAATCCGCTGATCGGCGAATTCGTGACGCCGTGGGTCTCCCTGCTCGATGAAGCCCGGGACCGGGTGCTGGAATCGGGTTCGATCAATCCGCAATTCTCGCTGGAACTGGAAGGGATCGAAACCTCCCTGAAGAATCTGATGAGCTTTCCCTTCGTGGAAAAAGCCGTCAGTGCGGGCGATCTGGAGCTGCATGGGGCATGGTTTGCCATCAAGCATGGCGAGCTGCACTGGCGGAACGCGAAGACCGGCCGGTTCGAAGTGGTCGACCGCTGACGGCTAAGTGTGCGGCGCGAAGGTCGAAATCGACGCAAACAGGGCTGAAGCGAGCATGGCGACCGCCGCCCCGCGATTGAACCAGCGGGTGAAACCCGGCGATTCGAAATGGTGGTTCATGCCGTCGGCCAGCCAGGCATAGAGCGTCAGGCCCGTCATTTCGCACACGGTGATCGTGGCCATCATGATCAGGGTCTGCGGCACGACCGGGTGCGTCATGTCGAAATAGGACGGCAGCAACAGGCCGAAGAACACAAGCGCATTCGGGTTCAGCACCTGAAGACCGACGCCGCGGGCGAACAGCTTGCCGCGCGGCGGGGCATCCTTGGCGCTGGCATGGGGGCTGGACGGGTCTGCCATGGCAAGCGACCAGGCCAGCCAGGCGATAAAGCAGATCCCGGCCACTTTCAGCCCGTTCAGGAGAACCGGGAATTGGGCGGCGAATGCGGCGATGCCGCCAGCGGCCAGCGAAATCCAGATCAGGTTTGCGGCAGCAACGCCAAGCGCCGGGATGAGCGCCGTCGGCGCGCGATAGCGCAGCGAGGTGCTCATCACCAGCATGACAGCCGGGCCGGGGGTGAGGCCGCCCGCAATGAACAGGGCGACCAGGGCAATCCAGACCGAAAGGTCCATTCAGGCCCCCGTGAAGTTCTAAAGGATCAGCTCTCGCCGCCGCGCTCGACGGCTGCCGTGATCAGTTCGCGGGCCTTCTCGATGCCGTACCAGCCCTCGATGCGGGTCCATTTGCCCTGTTCGAGGTCTTTGTAGTGCGTGAAGAAGTGAGCGATCTTGTCACAAAGCGTCTGCGGCAGGTCGTGATAGGTCGCGATCTTGTCGTAGTAGGCCGTCAGCTTCGGATGCGGCACGGCGAGGATTTTCTCATCCTGACCCTTGTCGTCGGTCATCATGAGGACGCCAACCGGGCGGGCGCGCACGACGGAGCCCGGCACCAGAGGGCGGTTGCCGACGACCATGACGTCGATCGGGTCGCCGTCGAGGCTCATCGTGTGGGGCACGAAACCGTAATTACAGGGATAGCGCATCTCGGTGTAGAGATAGCGGTCGACGAACATGGCGCCGGAATCCTTGTCGATCTCGTATTTGATCGGGTCGCCGCCGAGGGGCACTTCGATCAGAACGTTGAGGTCATCCGGCGGGTTCTGGCCCGCGCTGATCTTTGAAAGGTCCATTGTCTGCGCTCGCTTAGGGAGGAAGTGAGAGTTCGCGTGGCGATGGCCTTTTGAGGGCTGAACGTCAAGGGCGGCGTTGCCGCAGACGACTAATGTCTTAGGCCTCTGCCTTTACTTCTTCCGCTTCGAAGATCCGCATGGGCGTTCCTCCGGCGGAGAGTTTTCGGGCGGCTTTGACGAAATCCCGGCTCTCTTTGAGGGCAAAATGGGCCTTCAGCGCGTCCATGTCGCGCCAGTACTCGACGAAGACCAGAAGGGCCGGATCATCGCAATCGGTATGAACATTGTGCGCGATGCAGCCATCTTCGGCGCGCGAGCGGGCGCAATGCGCGCGGCAGAGGGCGACAAGTTCTGCCTCGGTTTCAGGCTGGGTGCGAACGCTGCCGGTGACGATGATCATGGGGTACCTCCTCAGTCGCGGATCAGGGCGTAGTTGAAGCTGATCGACACGCGGGGCTCTTCGGCCCGGTTCGGCATTACTTCATGGCGCAGCCAGGATTCCCAGAACAGGGCGTGGCCTTCCTTTGGCTCCAGATAGACGAAGCGGCGGGCAGTTTCCGGAGCGTCGTCCTGCGGCTGGGGGGCGCCCATCATGAATGTGAGGCGCGGGTCTTCCATCTTCAGCGTGCCTGCACCGTCGGGCACGGTGACGTAATAGGTGCCCGAAATCACACTGCCGGGGTGGATGTGGCCGGAATGGCTGCCGCCTTCACCCAGGATGTTCACCCACAGGGCGTCCAGCTCCAGATGGAAACCGGCCATGTCCCAGTGCAGGTCCTTTGCGAAGTCTGCGGCCTGCTGGTCGAGCAGTTCTTTCAGCGCGGCAAATTCCGGGAGCCGCTCCGGCAGGTCGTCCAGCGACGCATAAGAAGTGTAGCCGTCATAGCCTTGCTCGTCGCACCAGTCGTTTCCGGCGGTGTCTTCGTCTTCCAGCAGCCAGCAGACGGCTTCCAGTTCTGCGCGCATGGCATCGGTGCCGAGCGCAGCTTCCTTCACGAGGGTAGGGAACAGGGTCTTGAGGGACATGGCGGGACCAAAAAGAAAGGCCCCGCCGGACAGGCCGGCGGGGCAGGGGGTTTTACAGAGGGCGGACTATTCCGCGGGTTTGATGAATTTCAGCGTCATCCGGTCGCTTTCACCGATGGCCTTGTAGGCCTCCGGATCCCAGCCTTCCGGCGCCTCTTCGCCTTCCTTCGGCTGGTTGCTGACGGGCGGCAGCGTCCAGACGCCGTACGGATGGTCCGCGGTGTCGGCCGGGTTGGCGTTGACCTCGGAAGATCCGTCGAACTGGAAACCGGCATTTGCCGCCAGCGTGCGCACATAGTCTTCATGGACATAGCCGCTTGGCGCTTTCGGGTCCTGCACGGCGGAAGACGGCAGGCGGTGCTCGACGACGCCCAGCACGCCGCCGGGCTTCAGCGCGGCATAGGCGTCGTTGAAGAATTTCTGCTCGTAGCCGCCGCTCATCCAGTTGTGGATGTTGCGGAAGGTCAGCACGACATCGGCTGTGCCGGGCTCGGTCAGCGGGCCGCTGTTTGCGGAGAAACCGGAATAGGCGATCGCGCCGAATTTCGGATCGGTATAGTTCGACTTGAAGCTTTCATTGTTGGTCTCGATCCGGGCAGCGCGCTCGGCGTCCTCGATGCCGGACGGATCGAACAGGACGGCAACCAGGTTGCCGCCGCCCGAAGCAAGGTAAGGCGCGAGGATGTTGGTGTACCAACCGCCGCCCGGCCAGATTTCGACGACCGTGTCATCCGCTTCGACGCCCAGGAATTCCAGGGTCTCTTTCGGGTGGCGCCACACGTCGCGGGCCTTTTCCTCGGGCGAACGCACATCGCTGGCGAGGGCGGCCTCGAGCGCGCTTTCCGGGGCAGGTGCCTCGGCAGCGGCTTCGGCGGCCGGCTCGGCTGCGGGTTCGGTGACAGCCTCCGGACTGTCGGCCGGGGCAGGCGAACAGCCGGCGAGCAGCGCCAGCGCAAGGAGGGAAGCAGATACGGCGGTTTTCATCAGTGTTTCTCCGTCGATGGGACCTCTTGAACCGCTCTTTTAGGCCCCCACATGTATCGTGTCACGGTGCTGCGAAGCGGGCCGTGGCCGGGTTTCGTGCCGGTGCCATCTTTCGGGCCGGGTTTTTGCGAAGTCCGAACCCAGGATGGAACCCCCCGATCAGGGTGTTCCCAGTTGCTTTGAGACAGAGGACTGAACACATGTCGAATATTGATCTGACCCCCCTTTACCGCACGATGGTTGGCTTTGACCGCATGGCCAACATGATCGACCAGGCTGCCCGCCTCGACGGCTCGCAGGGCTATCCGCCTTATAATATCGAGCGTGTCGACGAAAACGCGTTCGCCATAGAGATCGCTGTTGCCGGTTTCACGCAGGACGACCTCGAGATCGAGACGAAGGAAGGCCTGCTCACGGTCGCCGGCAAGAAGGGCGATACCGAAGATGCCAGCGGCAAGAACTATCTGCACCGCGGCATTGCCCAGCGCAGCTTCATCCGCCGCTTCCAGCTGGCTGATCACATTCTCGTGACTGGCGCAAAACTGGACCATGGCGTGCTGAAAATCGAGCTCGTCCGTGAACTTCCGGAAGAGAAAAAGCCCCGCAAGATCGAGATCGGCTCCAGCGAAGCGCCGGAACCGAAACTGATCGGCAAGAAAAGCGCCGACGCGGCCTGATCAGGGCTGCGGTCCGAACCAGACAAATGCGGCGCGCTCCTGTCCGGGGCGCGCCGTTTTCATTTACGGAAGATCAGGCGTTGGCGTCTGCCGTTTTCTGGGACTGCGCGAAAGCCTGCAGGCAATGCGTTTCGCCAAGGAAGGTTTCCAGCGAACCGGAGTCCTTCAGCGTACGGCTGACAAAGCGGGTCACGGCGTTGAACGCTTCGGCGGCGTGCTTCTGCGCCGATTGCTCGAACGCACCCGATTCCAGCGTCGCGGAGAAATGGCCGGCGTCGGTCCGCACGGCAGCGGCGTTCGCCCTGGCCCAGTGCAGGTAGGTCTTGCCGACTTCTTCGGCGAACAGCGGTGCCAGGGTCGGCTCCAGGGCTGGCAGGTCCGCAAACGGACCACCGGCCTTCGGGTCGTCCATGTTCTCACACCAGGCGACAACAAAAGGCGCGCGGTCCTTCAGCCACTCAGCCGGGGTCGGATCCAGCAGCATTTGCTGGAACTGCGCGGCAAGGCTGAAATCGGCGAAGGCCGGACGGCCGCCGAAAATGAAGAGGTGCTGTTTCAGGTGGTCATTCAGCAATTCGGCGAACCGGCGCCAGGACGCATCCAGCACCGGCCAGTTCTCTTTCGAAGCGCCGACCAGCGGCAAACGGTCGGCCATGCGCTCGGCAATCTGGACCGACGGTTTCTTCCAGGCGCGCGGGCGCTTGCCGCCCGACAGCTGGACCAGCGCGCGCAGGCCAGCCTGGTCGCGGTCGGGCTTGTTGCTCCAGCGCTGCTGGAACATGCACTTGTTCAGCCATTCGTCGCCATAGTCCTCAAGGATCAGCGACAGCGCTGCCAGCGCGGCATCGTCCGGCGTGGCCGACGGCTCGGGCTGCGCCGCTTCCAGCGCGAACAGCATGCGCGTCGATTCCTGGCTGACCGGACGGTCCGGCGAGACGAGCAGCGGCACGGTGGCGATACGGGCGAGCGCGCGGAAATCAGTTTCGGTTTCACGCGAGCGGGTGATCCATTCGAACGCGATTCCCTTGTAGCGCAGGAAAGCACGGACTTTCAGCGAGTAGGGTGAGGTCTCGGCGCCGAAGAGGCGATAGGCTGACATGTCTTCTGGTTCCCGGATCGGCTCGGCCCCTGCTTAGGCATTTCATCCCTGACTGCCAACCAGTGTTTGCCGCCGCGCCTGTAAATGGCTATGCGCGTGACCAGACATTCTGACCTGACATGAAGGAGAGGCCCATGCGCGTGATGCACGTCATGGCCGGTGCCGCAGAGGGCGGCGCGGAAAATATCATGCTGGAATCGGTTCTGGCGCTGGCAGAGGGTGGCCTCACCCAGCATGTGGTGACCCGGCCGGACAATCAGTTCCGTGTGCAAAAATTCCGCGAGGCAGGAATTGGCGTCGATGTCGCGGCCTTCAACAATACCTGGCCGTTCCCGACCCGCCGCGTGCTGGGCGATGCGATCAAGGCGTTCAAGCCGGACGTCATCGAATACTGGATGGGCCGCGCCGGACAGTTTGCGCCGAAGGAATACCGCAACCGTTCGATCGGCTGGTATGGCGGCTATTACAAGCTCGCCCGCTTCGTGAATTGCGAATGGCATGTCGGCCTGACGATCGACCTGCTGCGTCATATTCGCGAACAAGGCGTCGCCGACGACCGGTCCGGCATCATCCACACCTATGCCGATTTCGAAGGCGCCGATCCGGTCGACCGGGCGAGCCTCGACACGCCGGAAGATGCGCCGGTCGCTCTGGCACTCGCCCGCCTGCACGAAAAGAAGGGCCTCGACACGCTGCTGGACGCCACCGCGAATGTGCCGGGCCTTTATGTCTGGATCGCGGGGGAGGGCCCGCTGGAGGCCGAACTGCGCGCGCATTGCAAGCGGCTCAACCTGGATGACCGCGTCCGCTTCCTCGGCTGGCGGAATGATCGCGGCGCACTTCTGGCAGCCTGCGATGTCGTGGCCTTCCCGTCGCGCTACGAGCCGTTCGGCACGGTGACGGTGGATGCCTGGGCCGCGTCGCGTCCGCTGGTGGCAGCAGATGCCGTCGGCCCTGCCGCTTATGTGAAGGATGGCGAGAACGGTGTCCTGATTCCGAAGAACGATGTCGATGCGCTGGCAAACGCGCTCAGCAAGGTGATCTCGGACAAGGACTTTGCCGCGAAGATCGTCGCCGGTGGCCGCGCGTCTTACGAGGCGCAGTTCAACAAGGCGGCATTCCAGCGCGACTCGAAAGCCTTCTACGAAAAGATCATCGCGCATGCAGGCCCGTTTCCGGGCTGAGATCAGCTGCCGGTGACAGTGGCGAAAAAGGCGCGGTAGAGCCCTTGAGCCGCGTGGCGGCCGGGGCCGACATCGACCCGGATGCCCGCGCTGCGCAGGCGCAGGATGCCGCCATTCGCCACCGGGTGTGGGTCCAGCACGGAGCAGACGACGCGGGCGACGCCAGCCTCCTGAAGTTTCACCGAGCAGGATTTGCCGCCCGCGGAGCGTTCGCGGCAGGGTTCCAGCGTGACAAATGCCGTGCCGCCGTGGGCTGCATCTCCGGCTTCGTCCAGTGCGATCTCCTCGGCATGCGGTCGCCCGCCGCGGCCGGTTACGCCTTCACCGACGATATGGCCGTGAACGTCGAGAATGACGCAGCCCACGGACGGGTTCGGCCCGGTCAGGCCGTGATTGAGACGGGCGAGCGCGAGCGCCCGCCCCATCATGCGCCGGTCGCGCCGTTTGCTCACGGCAGGTCCGGCAGCGCCTGGGCGCGATCCGCGTCGAGATAGCGCACGGAAACCGGCGTCAGATTGTCATCGAGGTCGATCAGCAGCGGGTTGCCTGTCGGAATCTCGACGCCGGTGATCTTGTCGTCCGGCACATTGAAAAGGTGCTTCACCAGCGCGCGCAGCGAGTTGCCATGCGCCGCGATGACGACATCCTTGCCGGATTTCAGCACCGGCGCGATCTCGGCGTCCCAATAGGGGAGTACGCGGTCCAGCGTCAGTTTCAGGCTTTCTGTGTCCGGAATATCGATGCCGGCATAGCGCGGGTCGGTGGAGAGGTCCCAGGTGGAGCCCTTTTCCAGCGGCGGCGGCGGCACGTCATAGGAGCGGCGCCAGACATGGACTTGATCGTCGCCATGCTTGGCGGCGGTCTCCGCCTTGTCGAGGCCGGTGAGGCCGCCATAGTGGCGCTCGTTGAGGTGCCAATCCTTGGTGACCGGGATCCAGGCGCGGCCCATTTCCGTCAGGGCCATCCAGAGCGTGCGGATGGCGCGGGTCTGGTAGCTGGTGAAGGCAGCGCGGAAGTCGGCATCGACACCTTTCAGGAGCTGGCCGGCCTTCTTCGCTTCGGCTTCGCCTTTCTCGGTCAGGTCGGCATCCCACCAGCCGGTGAAGCGGTTTTCGAGGTTCCAGGCGGATTGTCCGTGGCGGACGAGAGCTAGCTTCGGCATCGCGGTGAGAAGTCCTTTTTCAGTCCTGATGATCTTTCTGGCGGCCTTTTCGGCGCAAACCGGCGCAGATTCAAGCGTCCATGATCCGCATCAGCTCGGCCATCGCCAATACGACATGATAGCCCGTAGAGGCCGGCATGTTGTGCGCCATCGGCTTTCCGGTCGAGTCATACTGGTCGATCCAGCCGCCTTCGGGCGTCAGGTATTCGTCCATCAGCACATCGAAACTGCGGCAGGCCGCGGCGGCGAAGCTTTCTTCGCCGGTCGCTTCGAACATGGCGAGATGGGCCTTCAGCGCTTCGGTCTGCGGCCAGGTCCGGCGCGACCCGTCGGCGACGGCGCCTTCGCGCGTCACTTCCTGCAGGGCCCGGCCTTCCTCGTCCAGCGTGGAACAGGCGAAAACGTAAAGTGCCTCGGCGCGTGGATGCACCGGCGTATTGCTCGCGCGGGCATAGGTGTGCAGCAGCCAGACCCATTCGAACTGGTGGCCGGGTTCGACGATGTCGGCATCGCGGCCCGCCGGCTGGGTCCAGCCCGGCGCGAAATGTTCGCCCAGCAGGTCGCCCGGCCCGGCGGTGAAGAACCGGTCGAACAGGCTGATGATTTCGCCGGCCCGGGAAAGATGCTCGCCATCCGGATCGGCCCGGTGCAGGGCGAGGCAGGCCTCCAGCAGGTGCATGTGCGGGTTCTGGTGACGCTTCTGGTCACCGGGGACGGTCTCGAAATAGCCGCCATCGGGCGCGCGCAGCTTGGCATCCACGGCCTTCAGGATGTTCTTTGCGCCTTCAAGCGCGTCTTCGGCGCCGTCCAGCGTGCTGGCGGCTTCTGCGAGGGCGAACAGGACGAAGGCGGTGTCGTAGAGGTCTGCGGTGTCATCCGTCATGCCCGTGCCGTCGGCGGCCAGCGTGCGGCCGACGAGCCCGTCGCTTCGCAGGACCGGCCCGGTCAGCGTGGACAGGCCCATGCCGACATGATCTGCGGCCGCGTCCGGCTTCCAGCCCATCCGCAGGGCTTCAGTGAAGACGTAAGTCTGGCGGGCCTGCACGCGGACGCGGGTGGAGTCCCCGTCTGTGGACTGGTGGTCCAGCGAGAGGGTCTCACGGAACAGGCCGTGCTCGCCGACGCCGCGTTCCGACCACAGGGGAAAACAGGCATCCGTCAGCCAGTGGCGGGCTTCCCGCGCCCGGCGTTTCAAGGCGGACTTTGACATATGGCGCAAACCCCGTAGCACATGCGGCGGCGAATGCCGCTCGCCAGACCCGACGCGCACCTGCTAACAGGAGCGGGCCCGATTGGCCAGCGGCGCCGGTTGGTTGCGGCACACGAAAGTGGCGAGGAGAGAACGGCCCCGATGAAGGACAGGATTTTCTTCCCTCTTGCCCTGCTGGCGGCGGCCGGCATGGTCGGCATCGCGGTCATGCCCGGTGTGGGCCGCCTGCCATCGGGCGCGGTGACCGGAGACGGCAAGGATTACAGCGAGATCACGGTCTCGGGGGCCTATCTGAACAAGATCGTTGCCGGAGGGGATGCCACGACGCGCCTGATCGACGGGCCCGGCGGCCGCAAGCAGCTTTATATCGAAGTGCAGGCCGGGGCACTGAATGAGGCACCTGAGCTGGGGCCCCATTTCCGCCTCGCGGCGGACATGGAAGTCCAGTTCTCCGGCTATACCGTCCGGTGCACGGTGCGGGCGCGTCCGGCGGATACGCGCGGCGCCCTCCAGATGCAGACGAATTATTCGGCCGGACGGGCCGGGGAGTCGGGCTGGCAGGTGTTTGATCTTCAGCGCGATCCTGCGGACTTCAGTTTCGAGTATGAGGTGCCGCTCGCTGAGGGGGACCAGGGGGTCGACTATTTCGGCATCCGCCCGGTCGTGCCCGAAAAGTCCCGGGCGCTGATCGTTGAAGAGGTCAAATTCCAGCGCCTTGGCCGCTGGGCCCCATAGCGAAACCTGACAGGTTGTCGATGAAACGCATTTCCATTCTTCTGAGCGCGCTGGCGATGACCGCATGCGCGGCGACACACAATCCGGAGACCACAGTGGCCGATACAGACATGCCGACTCCCGCAGTCACCCAGCCGGGTGAAGACCCCTATCTCTGGCTTGAGGACGTGGAAGGTGAGGACGCGCTCGCCTGGGTCCGGTCCCAGAATGAACGCACCCTTGCAGGGCTTCAGGCAGATCCGCGCTATGCAGGCTTCGAAGCAGCGGCGCTGGACGCCCTGAATTCCAAGGAGCGGATCGCCTATGGCGTTGTGCGGGCCGGCTTCGTCTATAATTTCTGGCAGGACGATACCAATGTGCGCGGCTTGTGGCGCCGGACGCCGGTCGAGTCCTATCGCAGTGACACGCCGGAATGGGAGACCGTGGTCGATTTCGACCAGCTGGCGAAGGAGGAAGGCAAGAACTGGGTCTACAAGGGTGCCAATTGTTTCGCGCCGAAAGACAGCGATGCCTACAAATGCATGGTCTCGCTGTCGGATGGCGGCAAGGACGCGGTGATCCAGCGCGAGTTCGACCTCGCAACAAAGACATTCGTGGCAGATGGCTTTGTCACGCCGGAAGCCAAGCAGGGGCTCGCCTGGGCCGGTCCGGACACGGTACTTCTCGCCACCGACTGGGGCGAAGGCACAGTGACGGAGTCCGGCTATCCCTTCGTCGTGAAGCGCTGGCAGCGTGGCACGCCGCTGGACAGCGCCGAGGAAGTCTATCGCGGCGACGTCACCGATGTCGGCGTCTGGCCGATGACGCTGGAACTGGATGACGGGACGATCCTGCAAGGCGCAGTCGATGCAGAGACCTTCTTCACCTCCAGTTATTGGTGGTTCCCGGAAGGTGAGACCGCGCCGGTCAAATGGCCGATCCCGATGAAGTCCACGCCTGAAGGCATCTATCAGGGCCAGTTTCTCGTCTCCCTGCAGGAAGACTGGGCGCCGGAGGGCCAGGCGGAAAGCTTCAAATCGGGGGATCTCGTCGCGTTCGACGTGAAGGCGTTCATGGAGACCCGGAAGCTGCCGCCGGTTTCGCTGGTCTTCCATCCGAACGACGCGCAGGCGCTGGAAGGCGTGGCCATGTCCAAAGGCGCGATGCTGCTGTCGGTGAGCGATACCGCCGTGGGCAAGGTAATGCGCGCCGAGCCGGGCTCGGATGGCTGGCGCAGCTGGAGCGTGGCGCTGCCGGGGGAAGGGCAGGCGAGCATCGCCTTTGCCAATCCGCATGAAGCGGTCGTGTTCCTGAACTATGAGGACTTCCTGACGCCGGACTCGCTGCTCGAATACGATTCCGGGCGCGATGCGGCGGCTGTGCTGAAAAGCGTGCCGGCCAAGTTCGACGCGTCGGGCCTGAAGGTGGAGCAGCATTTCGCGACGTCGAAAGACGGGACAAAAGTGCCGTACTTCCTTGTCGCCCGGAAAGACATTCCGATGGATGGCACCACGCCGACGCTGCTTTACGGCTATGGCGGCTTCCAGGTGTCGATGAACCCGGCCTACAGCCCGGTCACCGGCCGGCTGTGGCTGGAGCAGGGCGGGGCCTATGTGCTGGCCAATATCCGCGGCGGCGGAGAGTTCGGACCGGCCTGGCACCAGGCGGGCCTGAAGCAGAACCGCCAGCGCATCTATGATGACTTCATTGCCGTGGGCGAGGACCTGATCGCCTCCGGTGTGACGGGTGCGGACCATCTCGGCATCATGGGCGGATCCAATGGCGGTCTGCTGATGGGCGTGATGCTGAACCAGCGGCCGGATCTCTGGAACGCCGTCGTCGTTCAGGTGCCGTTGCTGGACATGATGCGATATCACCTGCTTCTGGCCGGCGCGTCCTGGGTCGATGAATACGGCTCGCCCGACGTGCCGGAAGAGCGCGCCTTCCTCGAGACGATTTCGCCCTACCAGAATTTCGATGCGGCAAAGCCCTATCCGGAACCTTTCTTTGTGACGTCCACGAAGGATGACCGGGTGCATCCCGGCCATGCGCGCAAGATGGCGAAGAAGTTCGAGGCCGCGGGCCTGCCCTTCCTTTATTACGAAAACATCGATGGTGGGCATGCCGCAGCCGCAAACCAGACCGAACGTGCAAAACGCACCGCTCTGGAATTCACCTATCTCAGCCGGAAACTCGCGGGGGCCGGAAGCGGCGACTGAGTCCGCAAGTCAGACGGTTATTGGTCACATTCCGGTGACGAACCCGGATTTTTCTATTCCTGTGTCTTGTCAAAATACGCGGGCGTGAGACTGTCAGGGTATGAAACTGGACGATCCGGGCCTTGAGAATGAGCTTGTCAGCCTGAAAGTGCTGACCGAGGCCGACCGAGACGTTCTGGCCAGCACAAGCGCCGTGGAAGCCATGTGGCAGTGGATGCCGGTTATCGCGACGGGCACCAATTTCCACTCCTATTTCGACGACACGCTGGAGATGAAGAAGTCCGGGAACTACATCCCCTTCACGATCTGGCGGAAGTCTGACGGCGCCTTTGCCGGCGTGGTCGCCTATGCGGACATTTCCCGCACGCACCGTCGCCTGCGCATGGCGTCTCTGTGGATCGTTGAGGAAATGCGCGGCACCGCGATCGTCCCGGCGGTACAATTGGCGACGATCGAACGGGCGGTCGCCTCCCGGATGCGCCGCATCGAAATCCTGACCCCGGTCAGCAATGAACGCTCGGTCCGGTCGATCGAACGGTTCGGGGCAAGGCGCGAAGGCACGCTGCGCAGCTATTTCCGCATGGCCAATGGAAGCTGGGCCGATATGGCCATCCTGTCGCTGGTGGGGGAAGAGGCGAATGCGGCCATGGCCCTGCTGCAGGACCGCGTGCGGGTATTGCAACAGGCTTAAACGCTTGACGCCGCTTGCCTTTGCGTGCTTTAGGCGCGCCAAATCTGCGCAAATCCAGAAGCGCGCCTTGACCGTTCCCGTGAGGACAGCGAGGCCCCCCGCCCGGCGAAGTGTCGCTCAGCGGGGCTCTTGGTCTTTGCGTTGAACCCATGGAGCGCCCATGTCAGGACAGTTCTGACAGACGGCATAAGGAGTAACGCGATGTTTGACGCCCTCAGCGAACGGCTCGGCGGCATATTCGACAATCTGACGGGGCGCGGCGCGCTGTCCGAGAAGGATGTGTCCGAAGCGCTGCGCGAAATCCGTGTTGCGCTGCTGGAAGCAGACGTTGCGCTGCCCGTGGTCAAGGACTTCATCGCCAAGGTGAAGACCCGCGCCGTGGGCGAGGAAGTCATCCGCTCCGTGAAGCCCGGCCAGCAGGTCATCAAGATTGTCTATGACGGCTTGGTCGACATGCTGGGCGGCGAAGACGCCGACACCAGCCTGCGCATCGACAGCCCGCCAGCCGTCGTGATGATGGCCGGTCTTCAGGGATCCGGTAAGACGACCACGACGGGCAAGCTGGCCAGGCGCCTGTCGGAGAAGGGCCGCAAGAAAGTCCTCCTCGCCTCGCTCGACGTGCGCCGCCCTGCGGCCATGGAACAGCTGGCGATCCTGGCAGACCAGTGCGGCGAAAATGTCAGCGCGCTGCCGATCGTGCAGGGCCAGCTGCCGGCGGATATCGCCCGGCGCGCCCTCAATGCCGCAAAGATCGGCGGTTATGACGTCCTCTTCCTCGATACCGCCGGCCGGACCAGCATCGACGAACAGATGATGACCGAGGCGGCCGAGATCGCAGAGATCGCGCAGCCGCAGGAAACGCTGCTCGTCGCCGACGCGCTGACGGGCCAGGACGCGGTCGAAACCGCGCGGCGTTTCCATGAGCGCCTGCCGCTGACCGGTCTTGTCCTGACCCGGATGGATGGTGATGGCCGCGGCGGCGCCGCGCTCTCGATGCGCGCGGTCACCGGCCTGCCGATCAAATTCCTCGGCGTTGGCGAAAAGCTCGACGGGCTCGATGCGTTCGACGCGAAGCGCGTTGCCGGCCGCATCCTCGGGCAGGGGGACATTGTCTCGCTGGTCGAAAAGGCCGCCGAGCAGATGGACGCCGAAAAGGCTGAGCGGATGGCGGAGAAGATGCGCAAAGGCATCTTCGATCTCAACGACCTCGCCGACCAGCTTCGCCAGATGCAGAAGATGGGTGGCCTTGGCGGCCTGATGGGCATGCTGCCCGGCGCCCGCAAGGCCAAGCAGGCCATGGAATCGGCCAATCTCGACGACAATGTCCTGAAACGTCAGGAGGCGATCATTTCCTCCATGACCAAGGCAGAGCGCGCCAAGCCTGCTCTGCTCAACGCCTCGCGCCGCAAGCGTATTGCCGCCGGATCCGGAACCTCCGTGCACGAAGTGAACAAGCTTCTGAAAATGCACCAGCAGATGGCCGGCATGATGAAAAAGATGCGCACCAAGGGCGGCATGAAGAACATGTTGAACATGGCGCAGCAGGCCGGCATTTCGCAGGCGGATCTCGCCAAGATGGGCGGCCAGCAGCTGCCGGGCCTTGGCGGCGGTTCGCTTCCGCCCGGCATGGGCGACCTGTTGGGGGGTAAAAAGAAATGACCGACATCGACACGACGCTGGCCAAGTTCCAGCTGAACCAGTTCCGCGACAGTATCGACAATCTCGATGCGATCCTCGTCCACACGCTGGCCGAGCGGTTCAAGCTGACCCAGCAGGTCGGCAAGCTGAAAGCCCAGCACAATCTTCCGCCTGCGGACAAGACCCGCGAGGCAGAGCAAATCGAACGGCTCCGCGCCATGGCGCAGGCCTCGGGCCTCGACCCGGCCTTTGCCGAGAAATTCCTCAATTTCATCGTGGCGGAAGTCATCCGTCATCATGAGCACATCCGCGGCCTAGAGGCCGACTAGAACATTCCAGAGACGCCAGTACACAGGAGATCACCCATGGCCCTCAAAATCCGGCTCGCCCGCGGCGGGTCCAAGAAACGCCCTTTCTATTCCGTCGTTGTTGCCGACGCCCGCGCCCCGCGTGACGGCCGCTTCATCGAGAAGATCGGCACCTATGATCCGCGCCTTCCGAAAGACTCGGAAAACCGCGTGCAGATCGATGCTGAGAAAGCCGCTGAATGGGTCCGCAAGGGCGCCCAGCCGACCGATCGCGTCGCCCGCTTCCTGTCGCAGCTCGAAGTCGACGGCAAGCCGGTCGTGACCTGGGCTCACGGCAACAACCCGAACAAGGGTGAGCCGGGCAAGAAAGCCCAGGAACGCGCAAAAGAGCGTGAAGAAAAAGCCGCTGCGGCCGCTGCCGCTGCTGCAGAGCCGGCCGAAGAAGAGGCTCCGGCTGAGGAAGCTCCGGCAGAAGAAGCCGCTTCCGAATAAGCGGCCTGCCATCTGGCAAGCCATGGAAGGGCCGGTACCCGCGAGGGTGCCGGCCTTTTCCGTTTTTGCATGAAACTGAACGCAGCATAACGCGGAACCCTGACGGGGTTCAGATCGCTTCTTCTACACAGGGCTGGTCCTGAAAGGAGCCTGTTATGAAGAAGACGAAGATCGTGTCCGCGCTCGCATTGGCAGCGGGCCTTGTTGCCCTGGCCTTGCCGGCAAGCGCCGATGAACATCGCGGCAACCGGGACACCTGGCGTGGGGGAGACTATCAGGGCCGTCAGGGCGGCGCTGTGCTTTATTCAAATGCAGGGTTCCGGGGGGAAGCGTTGCGGATTGACGGGGCTGTGCCCAGCCTCGGCCGGATCGGCTTCAACGACCGGGCGTCCTCCATCGTGATCAATCGCGGTGTGTGGGAAGTCTGTGTGGATGCAAATTTCCGGGGCCGCTGCGAAATCATTGATACCAGCACCGGGCATCTCAACGCTTACCGCCTGAACGACAATATTTCATCGCTCCGTCCTGCCGGGTATGGAAGGGACAGGCGTGAAGACCGCTGGGATGACCGGCGCGACGACCGTCGTGGCGACTGGGGCGGCAGGCAGGGCGTCGTGCTGTTTCCGGATTCCAATCAGCGCGGCCCCGCGATCGAGATAGATCAGGACGTCGCAGACCTCAGCCACTACCGGTTCAACGACAAGGCCAGCTCGTTCTATGTGGGCAGCGGAACCTGGCAGGTGTGCGAACATGCGAACTATCGCGGCCGCTGCGAGATCCTGACGGCCGGTGCAGGTGATCTTGGCCAGATCCGGATGAACGACAACATCTCGTCGGTCCGGCGCTATGGCCGCTGGCGCTAAGGCACGGCAGCTGCCGCTTGCCCTTGGCGCGCGCGCCGCTACACAGGCGCAATGAACAAGACGGCAGACAACAGGCTGATCGTGGTCGGCGTCCTGAAGGGCGCCCATGGCGTGCGTGGCGATGTGCGGGTGAGAAGCTTCACCGCAGACCCGGAGGCTGTGTTCGATTTCGGCCCGCTGCTGGACGAGGCAGGCAAAGTGCTGCTGACGCCAAAATCCGCCCGTCCGGGAAAGGACCATTTCATCGTCCGCCCGAAAGAGCAGAAGCAGAAGGAAGACTGGGACGCGATGCGAGGCACGCTGCTGCATGTGCCCCGCGCCAGCCTTCCGGACGCGGAAGAGGACGAGTTCTATATCGAGGACCTTGTCGGCCTCGATGTTTACAGCGGCGGCAATGAACGGGCAGGCCGTATCCGCGCCGTCCAGGATTTCGGGGCGGGGGACCTGTTGGACATCGATCTCGCCGGTGGCGGCAGCGTGTTCGTGCCGTTCACGCTGGCCGATGTGCCGGTGGTGGACCTTTCTGCCCGCCGCATCGTGGTGGCGACGCTGGATGAATGGACGGCTGCCGCCGACGAGGAAGACGCGCCGCCGGAGCCGCCGTCAGAGGCCTGAGTCTGCCAGAAATCCGTACGTTGCGCGGTGTTCAGACAAAGTTTGCCATACTTTCCTCCAGACTGAGTGAAAGCATGGCCGATGATGACAAGATTCTTCCGCCTTCTGGCAGTGCTCGCCACCCCGATTGCGATGGCTGGCGGCGCGCTTGCCCAGACAGAGCCCAATGATTACGGCGCCGGACAGGATGACGGCCCGCCCACGCTGATCCTCTATAGCGGTGCGAACTATTCCGGCGAGGTCCGCGAGATCTACGATCCGATCCATGCGCTGCCGAACCTGCACTTCAACGACCGTGCGCGCTCCATCGCCGTGCTGTCAGGCCAGTGGGAAGTCTGCCAGCACAGTGACTTTACCGGCCGCTGCGTTTTCCTGCGCTATGACGTGCCGGACCTTGCCTGGTATGGCCTCGCCGGGGAGATCTCATCGGTGCGTCCTGTATATGAATATACAGATGCCGAGCATGGCCTGATGTTCGTGCGCGATGAGAATGGCAATATCCGCTATGTGGATGACGAGCGGTATGGCCACGACACCTACAGCTATGGCTATGGCGCCTCGACCTCGATCCAGGTCTATCATTATGGCCATTCGCCGGATTACCGGCGCTACGGCTATTACCATCCGCGCCTCGGTTACGACCCCTATGGGTTCGGCTGGTATGGCTATTCCCAGCCTTATTATTCCTCGACGCATTACCGGCGCGAGCGCCCGCCATTGCGTGGGCATTATGGCGCGCGAGGGGCGGCGGCGACACTCTATGTCGACTCTCATGACCGCGGCGCCTCGCTGGGCGTCAATCGCGGCATTCGAGACCTCAGCCGCTACCGGTTCAATGACAATGTCTCGTCGATCCAGATTCGCTCCGGCAAATGGGAAGTGTGTGAGCACGCGAATTTCCAGGGCCGCTGCCAGATCGTCGATGCGTCGGTCGACCGGCTGAACGGCCTGCGCCTCAACGACAACATTTCCTCGATCCGCCCTGTCGGCAGTACGGGCCATGACCGGTGGGACCGCCACGAACGCGACGGCCGCCGGGGCGACCGCACAGGTGGAGACCGGGATCGCCGGGATGCGCCGCAGGCTGGCTTCAATCCCGGCAGCGAAGATGCGGCCCGCCGCCAGCCGCCGAAGCCGGGCCGATTGCCGCCGGGCATTCGCAACATGCAATCTCAAGCCGCTGCTGCACAACCGGCCGCGCCGCCACCACGTGAAATCACGCCCCAACCCGTCCGCCGGCCGGGGGACCGCGTGATGGACCGCCGCGTCGATCCGGCCCTTTCGGGCGGTCGTGAGACCCGCAGGGACGATCGGATCCAGCGCCGTGTCCGCGAACTCAGGGAGCCGGACTTGGCTCGTCCGGCGTTGGGCCGTGGAGACCGTTCGCGCGCGGCCACGCCGGAGCGCCGCGCAACGCCGCGCGCCGTCACGCCCCGCACGCCTGAAGTCCGGTCGACTCCTGTCCGCCCGGCACCGACGCGAGTGGAGCCGGGGCGCGACACGCGGCCGCCCGGGATGCGCCGTATCGAACGGCCTGTCACGCGAGCGCCGGAAGTGCGCGCCCCTGCGATGCGCCAGCCTGTGAGGACACCGCAGGCCGCCCCGCCGCCACGCGTTTCGAGACCTGTCCAGGTTGCGCCCCAACCGGCCAGTCCGCCGCCGCGTGCAGCGCCCAAGCGGGATACCCGCCCGCCGGGTATGCGCAGGAAGGGCAGTAACAAGGAGTGAGCCCTGAAAAGGCGATGAAACGGGCGTGAATGCGTGTGCCAGGCCTGCGGGCCTGCGCTGATCAGCCTTCGTCCTGAGGCTTGCCTGCGCGGGGGTCGTTCCATTCGGCAGCGATGCCATAGCCGCCGCGGCGGACCAGCCAGAACATGCCGATGAGGTCGAAGATCCCGGCGCCGAGGCGCCCGAGGAAGCCGTATTTCGACTCTCCCGCCAGCCGCCGCCGGTCGTTCACCAGTTCTTCGCGCACATCCCAGCCTGCCCGCTTGACCAGCGCTGGCAGGAAGCGGTGCATGGAGGCAAAATAGGGCAGGTCCCGGAAGGCGGCCGTGCGGATCAGCTTCCAGCCGCACCCCGTATCTGTGGCATCGTCCTGCAGGACGAAGCGGCGCACACCATTGGCGACGCGTGACTGGACCCATTTGAAGCCGGAATCGTTCCGGCTGTTGCGCTTGCCCGCGATGATGCCGAGGCGCCCGGGTGCGCCCGGGGCGATGATCGCCTTCCACAGGCGGGCCGTGTCGCCGGGGTCGTTCTGCCCATCTCCATCCAGAAGTTGGACCCATTCACCCCGTACTGCTTTGAGGGCGGTGAAGAGCGCGGCGGATTTCCCGCGGCGCTGGATATGGCTGAATACAAAAACCGTATCCGGGTGTTTGTCCTTCGCCTCAGCCAGTTCGGTGCCGGTGGCATCGTCCGACTGGTCGTTCACGCAAATGACCTCGAACGGAATACCGGTCAGCTGCTCATGCACCTCGTCGATCACCGGGTGCACGTTCCCCGCTTCATTGAAGAAAGGGATGATCACGGAAAGAGCGGGGGTCGCAGCCATGAAGACTCACGTATAGAAGACGGGCGCACGGGGCAAACTGAATTGCGAGTGGGTTGCAATGGATATCTATCACATCTGGTTCGACCTGAAGCCGGGCACCGACGAGCGGGCCTTTGCCAAAGCCCTGCCGGATTTCCTCAACCGGATGCAAGCCGATGGCCGGATCGAGGCCTGGCGCATGATGCGCTGCAAGCTGGGCCTGCGTCCCGATGCGATCCGCGAGTTTCACATCATGATCGAGACGCGCGACCTCGCCCAGCTGGACGAGGCCTTCCGCGCGGCGGCCGCCCGGGAAGGGGAGGTGGACGAACTGCACTTCACCGCCAATGCGATGGTGACGAACGTCAAGTTCGGCCTGTTCCGCGACTGGCCGGATAGGGGGTGACTAGTCTGTATCGGGTTGGATGTTTGAATCTGGTCCGATAACTTGAACTTGAATTGAACTCTTTTTTTCCAAGATATTCCGCAACCCTGCGCGTATTGCTTCTTGGTCAGCCTCAATCCTTCCGTGAGCCATCGGTGAATAGATACCTTTGCCGATGTGTACTTTGTCAAAATCGTATCCGACGGCTTTTCCCATCACATATAAAAGCTCGACGGCGAGTTCTTGCCTTCGAACGCCCCATGATTCCGCTGGATAGTTTCGATCATTTAGATGATCGAGATATAACTTCCACGCATCACGTACGGCTTTCTCTTTTCCGTTTTTTGCACGAAATTCCAAGTCTATCGAATTCAGCGCTTCGATGTGTGGATGAGACAGATTCTGAGCTCGGGTTGCCATCAGCGTGCGGTAAATCCCAAGCTTCCGCAGTCGCACTTCTTTTCTAGCTTCCAGCCAACTAGAGGTTCGTAGTGCAATCAGCGGGCTCAGTAATATCGCTGATACTGATACAATATCGGCTGCGGTCATAGATTTCACCAAGAATTAAAACGGCTAACAACTCACCATAGCAAAAGCTGCTCAGTAGGCACGCTTCATTGTGATTCTCCGTCATCCCTCATCCCGGCAATCGCCTCGATGGCTTCCCACTCCGCGACGATTTCGTCGACATAGGCGACGAAGCTTTTTGCGTAGAAGGGTTTCGACTCGTTCCACCAGTCACGGATGGCGGCGGAATCGAGGCTGTCGCGCAGGCGGGCTTCGGTGCCGCCCCACAGCTCTTCCTCGAACACGCCGAAACGTCTGTGCGTGTGCAGAACTTCATAATGGCGGAAACTGGCGGACAGGAAATTGGTCGCCCGCAGGCGCTCCGGCCGGGACCAGCTTTCCGGCGCGCCCTCCCTTGTGATCAGTTCGGCAAGGTCCGGGCTTTCGATGATGCGGCCGAGATTGGTGGACATCATCTGCGCCGACGTCTGTGCGGCGGCCATGCGTGTCAGTTCCGCATTCTGTTTCAGCTGGACGCCGATAAAGACCAGCGTGAGCACAACCGCAGCGGACGCAAAGATATTGGCAATGGTGGCAATGGTTTCAAGCATGCGATGATCCTCCCCAGGACTTGCAGCCATGAAGCGCCAGCAGGGGAGAAAAATCAATTCACAGGCGCCGGGGCCTGAGGCGGGTCAGGCTGCCTGCGCGTCCGAAGTCTCGTCGGAATAGATATTGTGGCGGAGGCTGGCGCGAATGGCGTTCAGCATCATCAGGCCCAGGCCGAAATAGGCCGCCATCCAGGCAACGCCGAAGGCGCCGCCGTGAAGGCCGGACATCGTGGCGAGCACGAGCAGGGCCATCAGCAGGATGGCGCTGACAAAGCCGCGCCCTGACCAGACGCGCCAGGAAAGAAAGAGAATGAGTGCGGTTTCAGCCCCCGACGCAGCCAGCTGAAGGCCTGGTTGCATCATCGGGGAAACGTCCAGCATCCCGTCGAGCAGGACCAGAGCCGCGAACAGGATGCCGGCAAATGCCCCGCCCCTGGCAAGGCGCATCACATCCTCGAAGGATGTGACCTCCGGAAACAGTTTTTCCATTGCGAATGTCCCTGCCTCTGAGCCCCCACCCATACGTTCTACTTTTGATATCATACGGTTTTATGTCAATGGTGAATTCGTCAGATCAGGCCTGCTGTCTGCAGGGCGAGCCAGACGCCGATGATCAGGAAGAGGGCGGCGGCAATGTACCGGACAATGTTCAGCGGCACGCGCTCGATCAGCTCATGCCCCAGGAACACGGCGGGGACATTGGCCAGCATCATGCCCAGCGTCGTGCCCAGGGTGACCATGATGAGGTTGTCGAACCGGGCGCCGAGCGCGATGGTCGCAACCTGCGTCTTGTCGCCCATCTCGACCAGGAAGAAGGCGACCAGCGTCGTGACAAAGGCGCCGAACCGGGCGGGCTTGTCTTCCAGGTCGTCGATCTCGTCGGGGATAAGCGTCCAGGCGGCCATGGCCACAAACGAGGCCGCGATCAGGTAGCGGAACCAGTCCCCGTCCAGCAGGTTGGCCACGCTGGATCCCAGAAGGGCGGCAAGAAAATGGTTGGCCAGCGTCGCCACAAGAATGCCGAGGATGATCGGCAGGGGCGCGCGGAAACGGGTTGCCAGAAGAATGGCGAGCAGTTGTGTTTTGTCGCCGATTTCGGCGAGCGTAACCACGGCGGTGGAGGTGAAAAGGGCTTCCATGCGTGTCAGGTCTCCGTGCCGGGCCTTGTTCGAGTCCAACGACATCGCTCCCCTCGGCCCGGCAGGGCAGGAGGCGACGTCATTGGTCTCGCCCGGACGGTGATGACCGCCCCTTCCGCACCACGGCCTCTCAGCCGAGTATGTTGACACGGAAGCCCGCCTCCCGGCGGCTGGCTACTCCCCAGATGACGACGTTCGGTTAGACGTGATCGGAGGCGGGAGCAAGTGGGTGCGGTGATGAAGCGGTGACGCGGTGCCGTGCCTGCGCTAAAGGCAGCGCATGTTCGAGACGACTTTCATAACACTGTTTCCCGAGGCCTTTCCGGGTCCGCTGGGCGTGTCCATTCTGGAACGCGCCCGCAAGGAAGGCATCTGGGACTGGGAAACCATCCAGCTGCGCGATTTCGGTATCGGCAAGCACCGCAATGTCGATGCGCCGCCGACCGGAGGCGGGGCCGGCATGGTGCTGCGCCCGGACGTGGCCGCCGCGGCGCTGGACAGCATCGTCACCACGAACAAGCATCTCATTTATCTCTCGCCGCGCGGGAAGCCGTTCACACAGGACATGGCGCATGAATTCGCAGCCAGTCCGGGTCTCGTCATGTTCTGTGGCCGGTTTGAAGGCCTCGACCAGCGCGTGATCGAAACCCATGGCCTGGAAGAGGTCTCGATGGGCGATTTCGTCCTCGCCGGCGGGGAAGTGGCGGCCATGGCGCTGACCGAGGCGGTTGTGCGCCTGCTGCCGGGCGTCGCGGGCAATGCGGACTCCTTAAGTGAGGAATCCTTCGAGAACGGCCTGCTGGAACATGACCAGTATACAATGCCAAGACAGTGGGGCCCGTACGGGACTCCGGACGTCTTGCTGTCGGGCGATCACAAACGCATCGCAGAATGGCGTTTGAACAGCGCAAAGGCGTTGACAAAACAACGCCGCCCCGATTTATACGCCGCTTACTCCGAAACCCACGATATCCAAGCGCCGGAGACAGGCGATGAACATTATTGAACAGCTGGACGCAGAAGAAGTTTCCCGCGTCCTCGGCGGCAAAGAAATCCCGGCTTTCTCGCCCGGCGATACGCTGGCCGTGAACGTCCGCATCAAGGAAGGCGACCGTGAGCGCGTGCAACGCTTTGAAGGCGTGTGCATTGCTCGTTCGGGCGCTGGCGTGAACGAGAGCTTCACGGTCCGCAAGATCTCATTCGGTGAAGGTGTGGAGCGTGTGTTCCCGCTGGTTTCGCCGATGATCGAGTCGATCGAAGTGAAGCGTAAGGGCCGCGTCCGCCGCGCCAAGCTCTACTACCTGCGCGGTCTGCGCGGTAAGGGTGCCCGTATCGCAGAGCGGACCACCGGCCACGGCATTGAGCAGGTCGAGATTGCTGTCTCGAAAACCGAGCGCCGCCGCCAGAAGGACGCCGAAAAGGCTGCCCGCAAGGAAGCCGCTGCAAAAGAGCGCGAAGCTGCTGCCAAGGCGAAAGCCGAAGCAGAGGCCGCTGCAGAAGCTGCAGAGGGCGGCGCAGAGGAATAGTCCTCTTCTGCCCCAGTTCTGCTGCTGGCACATGACAAGCGCCCCTGCCGAAAGGCGGGGGCGTTTTCATTTCAGGGATCAGTGATACCCGGCGCTGGCTTTTGTATAAGCCGTGATGTCGGCAATCAGGCGATCGAAGACGAGGCGCATGCGGCGATTGCCGCGCAGGTCTTCATGCATTGTAATCCAGGTTTCGAGGTTGAAGCTCATCTCTTCCGGGAAGAGGCGGACGAGGTCCGGGTTTCCCCGTGCGAGGTTCGTCTGGCAGATGCCGATGCCGAAGCCTGCGCGGATCGCGCCGAGCTGGGCGACGTCATTGTCCGTCCGGAAGGCGAACATCTCCCGCTTCAGGGGCATGCCGATATTCTGCAGCGACTGGATACCGGCGGTCTGCTGGTCAAAGCCGACAATGGCGTGGTCCTGCAGGTCCGCGATCACTTCCGGGTGGCCGCGCCGGGCGAGATAGTCCCTGTGGGCATACATGGCGAGCTGAATGTCGCCGGCCTTTTGCGCCACCAGCGCGCCTTGCACCGGACGTACCATGCGCACCGCGATGTCGGCGTCGCGGCGCAAAAGGTCTGACGTCTCATTTGTCGCGACGAGTTCGAAGTCGATGCCCGGATGCTCCGCGCCGATGCGGGCGAGGATGGCTGGCAGGACTTCCACGCCGATGATCTGGCTGGCACTGAGACGCACGGCGCCCGCGATTTCCCCGTCCACCCCGGAGGCGGCCCGGACCATCGCAGCCGCAGAGGCCTCCATGGAGAGGGCATGCGGCACGAGCGAGCCGGCAAGATCGGTCGGGGAAAGGCCATGCGGGGAGCGGATGAACAGCGCGCCGCCACCGAGCGCGTCTTCGAGCTGGGTGATGTGGCGGGCGACGGTCGGCTGGGTCAGGCCACTGGCCCGGGCGGCGGCCGAGAGGCTGCCCGTGCGCCAGACCCCGAGGAAAGACCGGCAATGGTCCCAGGAGAGGGGGAGTTGTTCCACTATTTTTCTATAGCCGGTACATAATTTATCGCAATTTTCTTTATCCTGTTCCGGGCGCACCTTTGCTTCACAGACGCAAAGGAGATGTCCCATGACCCCCTCACGCACAGCCCTTGTCCTCGGCGCCACGGGCGGGGCCGGGTATGAAATCGCCGAAGCCCTCCACCGCCGTGGCTGGCAGATCAGGGCGCTGAGCCGCCGGCCGGATTATGGCCGGACGCTGCTGCCTTATGCCGACTGGCTGCCGGGGGATGCGATGCTCGCCGGTGATGTGGCCGATGCCGCGATCAATGCCCACCTCATCGTTCATGCGGTGAACCCGCCGGGCTACCGCAACTGGCGCGGCCTCGCCCTGCCGATGCTGGACAACACAATCGCCGCGGCGAAGGCCACGGGTTCGCGGATCATGTTTCCGGGCACGGTCTATAATTACGGGCCGGATGCCTTCCCCCTCCTGAAAGAAGCCGACCCCCAGAACCCGCATACCCGCAAGGGCGCCATCCGGGTGGAGATGGAAGAGCGCCTGCAACAGGCTGCGGGGCAGGGCGTGCGCGTGCTGATCGTGCGAGCGGGTGATTTCTTCGGGCCGCACAGCACGGGAAACTCCTGGTTCTCCGAGGGGCTTGTGAAGCCAGGCAAGCCGGTGAAATCCGTCACCTGGCCTGGCCGTAAAGGCGTGGGCCATGCCTGGGCTTACTTGCCGGATTATGGCGAAGCCGTTGCCCGGCTCGTCGGCAAGGACGCTGAACTGTCCGCGTTCGAGGCGTTCCATTTCGAAGGCCACTGGTTCGAGGATGGACGGGAATTTGCCGACGAGATCCGCCGCGTGGCCGGGACGCCGGATGCACCGGTCCGTCGCTTTCCGTGGGCCGTCGTGCAGGCGCTGTCGCCCTTCGTGCGCCTGTTCCGGGAACTGTCGGAAATGAAATACCTCTGGGACGTTCCGGTGCAGCTCGACAATCGCAAACTGGTCCAATGCCTTGGCGAGGAACCGCACACGCCCCTGCGCGCGGCGCTGTTTAAGACACTGGAAGCGATGGACTGCCTGCCGGGCACGGCCCTGTCCGAAAGGGGATTCAACTTAAGGGATTGTTGAGGCCTGTGTGTTTTTCTCCCTCGCGTGGGGAGTACCGGAAATGACAAGCGGCAACGGCAAAATTGAATTGCTGAAGGGGGCGCTGAACCTCCTGCCCAATCCCGTTTTTATCAAGAATTCCGACCATGTCTGGGTCGAGGTCAACGAGGCCTTCTGCCGGTTTGTCGGTTATTCGCGAGAAGAGCTGATCGGCCGGACAGACCGTCATTATTTTCCGGAAGCCCAGGCCGACATCTTCTGGGAGCGGGACGACCGCGTTCTGCAGTCACGCAGCAGCGCTGTGAACACGGAGCAGCACACCAATGCAGCCGGGGACCTGCGCTGGATGGAGGTGACGAAATCCTGCTTTGAGGATACCGCCGGGAACGCCTTCATCGTGGGTATCCTGACGGATGTGACGGAGCAGAAAAAGCACGAGAAAGCGCTGGAAGAGGCCCGGCAGACAGCGCTCACTGCGTCGAGGTCCAAAACGGAATTCCTGGCAAATATGAGCCATGAAATCCGTACACCCATGAATGGCGTGATCGGTATGTCGCAAGTGCTGCGGCGGACCTCTCTGGACACGGAGCAGGCGGAAATTGTCGATATGATCGAACGCTCCGGCGAGGCGCTGCTAACGGTCATCAACGATATTCTCGACTTCTCGAAGATCGAGTCCGGCAAACTGGCGATGGAGGCGGAACCGTTTTCGCTGTCCGGCGTGCTGGACGATGTCGCCGCCCTGCTGGGATCCGGCGCGAACGAGAAGGGGATCGAGCTGATCACCGATATCTCGCGCGACGTGCCGGATGAAGTGGTTGGCGATGCGGGCCGCATCCGCCAGATCCTGACAAATCTTGTCGGCAATGCGATCAAGTTCACGACCGAAGGCCATGTCCTGGTTCGTATCGCAGGATCGGGGGAGAATGGCTTCGCGCATCTCTCGATCACGGTCGACGATACGGGCATCGGCATTCCGCAAGACAAGCTGGAAACCGTTTTCCACCAGTTTGAGCAGGCAGATGCGTCCACCACGCGCCGCTTTGGCGGCACCGGCCTTGGCCTCTCGATCTGCCGCAGCCTGGTCGAGGCGATGGCGGGATGCATTGACGCGACCTCGACGGCTGGCGCCGGGTCCACGTTCCGGGTCGAGTTGACGTTGCCGATTGCCGATGACGCGCCGCGCCTCTTCCTGGAGCCGATGGAACGGCCGGACCTTCGCGGGATCCGCGCGCTGGTCATCGATGACATTTCCCTGAATTGCCGGATCTCGGCCAGCCAGCTGGCTCTCTACGGCATCCGGTCGGACCATGAGACGGACCCGCGGCAAGGCCTGCGCCGTCTCGCCGAGGCCCATAATCGCCGCGCGCCCTATGATCTGCTGGTGCTGGACTACCAGATGCCGGACACCGATGGCCTGCGGGTCGCCCGGATGATCCGGGCGAAACCGGCCTTCAACCGGTTGAAGATCGTTGTCGTCTCCTCGGTCGATTCCCCGGACGTCAAAGAGGCCTTCCTGAAGGCCGGGGCCAATGCGTTCCTGCTCAAGCCTCTGCGCAGCGGGGAGCTTGGAGACGCGGTCAGTGCTGTCATCGGCAAGGTCCGGCCTGCGCCGGTGAAGGCACCGAAGCCCCAGCGCCCGGTCAATGCTGCGCCGGTCCGGGCGGGCCGCATCCTGCTTGCGGAAGATAATGAGGTGAACCAGCAGGTGATGGCAGGCCTGCTCAATGGCTCCGGTTATGAACTGCATTTTGCGGCGAACGGGCAGATCGCGGTCGACCTGTTCCGCCAGAATGCCTACGCCCTTGTGCTCATGGACATTTCCATGCCGGTGATGGATGGCCTTGCCGCCACGCGGGTGATCCGCGATTTCGAAGCCTCCGGCGGCCGGGCGCCGACGCCGGTAATCGCCGTGACGGCCCACGCCATGGCCGAGGAACGGCAGGACTTTCTCTCCCGCGGGGTGGATGCGGTGCTGACCAAGCCGGTCGACAAGGCCGAATTGCTCGAAGTGGTGCGGGAATGGACCTCGCATCCGGCGCGCCGGGTCGCCTGAACTGCCATCTGACACATTGACGCGATGCCGCGTGTGTTGCACGAGACGCGCTGGCTTGCGCATTTCAGCGCAATATTTTTCTACAGGCAGGGAATTTTCGGCCCATGGCAGGCAAGACACTCTACGACAAGATCTGGGATGCGCATCTGGTGCACACCGATGAGGCGTCGGGAGAGAGCCTACTTTATATCGATCTGCACCTGATCCATGAGGTGACCACGCCGCAGGCCTTTGCCGGCCTGAAAGCGGCGGGCCGCGGCGTGCGCCGGCCGGACCTGACGCTCGCCACGCCGGACCACAACACGCCAACCGAGAACCAGGCCGCGGGCCTTGCCGGGGTCAAGGATCCGGAAGCGCGCAACCAGCTCGAAACGCTGATGCGCAATGTGGAAGAGTACAAGATCGAGATCTTCCCGATGGGCGATATCCGCAATGGTATTGTCCATGTGATCGGGCCGGAGCAGGGGCGTACCCAGCCGGGGATGACCATCGTCTGCGGTGACAGCCATACGTCCACGCACGGCGCATTCGGCGCGCTGGCGCACGGCATCGGCACGTCCGAAGTGGAGCATGTCCTGGCGACGCAAACGCTTCGTGCCCGGAAGATGCAGAACATGGCGATTGAGGTGACCGGCAAGCTGAATCCGGGCGTCACGGCCAAGGATCTCGCCCTGCACATCATTGCCAAGATCGGCACGGCCGGCGGCACGGGCTGCGTGATGGAATATCGCGGTGAAGCGATCCGGGACCTCACCATGGAAGGGCGCATGACACTGTGCAACCTGTCCATCGAGGGTGGCGCGCGTGCAGGCCTCGTCGCGCCGGACGAGAAGACATTCGCCTACATCAAGGGCCGTCCGTCTGCGCCGAAGGCCGGGGCATGGGATGTGGCCGAAAGCTACTGGAAGACGCTCTACACGGATGAAGGCGCCGTGTTCGACCATGTCGTCGAAATCAATGCCGAAGACGTGGAACCGACCGTGACCTGGGGCACCAGCCCGGAGCAGGGCATCCCGGTCTCCGGCATTATTCCGAAGCCGGAAGACTTTACCGATCCGGTGAAAGCCGCCGCCTGCGAGCGGGCACTGGCCTATATGGGCCTCGAGGGCGGCGCGCCGATTGCCGGCACGCCGGTCCAGCGCGTGTTTATCGGCTCCTGCACCAACAGCCGGATCGAAGACATCCGCGCCGCCGTGGAAGTCGCGCGCGGGAACAAGGTGGCCGACGGTGTGCGTGCCATGGTCGTGCCGGGCTCCGGCCTCGTCCGGGCGCAGGCGGAAGAAGAAGGGCTCGACCAGATCCTGATCGAAGCCGGCTTTGAATGGCGCGAGCCGGGCTGCTCCATGTGCCTCGGCATGAACCCAGACATTCTGTCACCGGGCGAACGCTGCGCCTCCACATCGAACCGGAACTTCGAAGGCCGTCAGGGCCGCGGCGGCCGCACCCATCTGATGAGCCCGGCCCTCGCCGCGAAAGCCGCCATCACGGGTGTGATCGGCTAGTCGGCACTGAGTGCCCGTTCGCGCAGCGCCAGAAACACCGGCAGGCCGAACGACACGCCGACGCTGAACGTACACGCAATCGGCAGCCAGAGATGGCGAAGGCCAATGCGCCTGCCTTCGATCAGGATGAAGACGGTCAGCACGACAGCTGAGACGATCACGTCCCAGCCGAAGAAGCCGCCGATCCGCGTCGCGAAAAGGTCGGCGATAAAGCGAGGCACATCCAGCCCGTGTTCCATGAACCAGGGCAGGAATTGCGACAGCGGTAACGCTGCCCCTGCAATGGCGAGCAGGGCGTAGACAAGAACGGCCGGCTTCATGGTCTCTCCAATGTGACGGGGGTGGGAAACAGGGCTGTTATAGCCCGGATAGGCCCGCTGTCTTTGATCGCGAACGCGATTTCTTAAACCGAGCTTTCAGTTGCTTCTGTGTGGCGGGGGGCGGATAGTCCCGCAAAACCGAAATGGAGGACGTGATGGCTGGAACTGTGAAACTGCCGGGTGGCGTAACGCTGGATGGCCCGCGCGGGCGTACTTATGCGTCCATTCTGGAAACTGTCGGCGCGACACCGCTGGTGGCGGCACCGAAATTCTCGGCGGAAACAGGGATCAAGGCCAACCTCTTGTTCAAATGCGAATTCTTCAATCCGCTGGCCAGCGTGAAGGACCGGATCGGCCTGAACATGATCCTGGAACTGGAGGCGGCCGGAAAGATCACACCCGGGAAATCCGTGCTGGTCGAACCGACATCCGGCAACACAGGGATCGGCCTCGCCTTCGTGGCGGCAAACCGCGGCTACCGCCTGATCCTGACCATGCCGGAATCCATGTCGATCGAGCGCCGCCGCATGCTGGCCTTCCTCGGCGCGGAACTCGAACTGACGCCGAAAGAGAAGGGCGTGAACGGCGCCATCGCGAAGGCAGAGGAACTGGTCGCCTCCATCCCCGGCGCGATCATGCCCAGTCAGTTCGACAATCCGACCAATCCGGCCATTCATGAGAAGACGACCGCGGAGGAAATCTGGGCGGATACGGACGGCGCCGTCGACGCGATGATCTCCGGCATTGGCACCGGCGGCACGATGACGGGCTGCGCCCGCGTCCTGAAGGCAAAGAAGCCGGGCCTGAAAATGTTCGCCGTCGAGCCGGAAGACAGCCCGGTCCTTTCGGGGGGTGAGCCCGGACCGCACATGATCCAGGGCATCGGCGCAGGCTTCGTTCCCGGCAATGCCGATACTAGCCTGATCGATGAAGTCGTGCAGGTTTCCAATGCCGATGCGATGGCCAATGCGCGGAAGCTGGCGAAGCTGGAAGGCATTCCGGGCGGCATCTCGTCCGGGGCGGCGGCGACGGCAGCCATCAAGGTTGGCACCCGGGACGACATGGCAGGCAAGACGCTGGTTGTGATCCTGCCCAGCTTTGCGGAACGTTACGTCTCGACGGCCCTGTTCGAAGGGCTGTAAGCCTGACAGCGTGATCGCGCTTCATACCATCGCCCTGTTCGTCCTCGGTCTCGTCATGCTGGCGATGGCCACAGGGCTGGACGCCATGATCCGGCTGAATGTGTCCGGCTGGGTACAGCTACTCGTGGCCGGGTTCGGCGTCTATCTCGTGATCATGGCGTGGTTTTCCCTGCGGTTCGACCGGCGCCGGGCGCATGTCCTCGAAACCGGCACGCCGCAGCCGGTACAGTTCGAGATCAACCGGACCTCGGACGGGGAATCGGCAGCCTTCCTTGCGGAAGTGAAAATCGGTGAAGACGTCTGGATCACGCCGCTGCGCATCTCGCGCCGGGTGCGGAAGTTGCGCAAGCAAGGTGAACTGGAGGGCGAGGCCTGGCTCGACGGGGAAGGGCGTCTCGTCGCGCTCGCCTATGAGGGCGAACAGTTCCGCGTCATGCCGTTTCCGCGCCGCAAGCGCTTTGGAAGAAAAGACAGGAAGAAGAAAAAGACATGAGCCAGCTCGTCACCGGCCTCGACCATATTGTGCTGGTCGTACCAGAAATTGAATCCGGCACGGCGGTGTATCAAAGCCTGCTTGGCCGTCCGCCGGTCTGGCGTGCGGAGGCCGAAGGCGGCGCCGCGACGGCGATTTTCAGGGTTGCGAACACCAGTCTCGAACTGATGGCGCCTGCGGGGGAAGGGCCTGTGGCCGACCGGCTGCGGGAGATGATCGAGGCGGAAGGTCCGGGCCTCAAGACGCTGGCCTTCGGCACGGCGGATATAGAGACAACCCATCACAAGCTGACCCGCCGGGGCATGCTGCCGTCAGACGTGGTGCCGGGTGAGAGCACGAACACGCTGGATGGGTCCGCCCGCCGTTGGAAGCGCTTCCGTTGCGCGGACGAGCAAACGGCCGGGGTGAAGACGTTCCTGATCCAGCCGGAAACGCCTTTGCCGCCGCAGGACACTCCCGCCGGCGCCGTAACTTCGCTGGACCATATTGTCATCGACACGCCAAATCCGGACCGGGCCCTCGGCCTTTATGGTGCGCGGCTGGGGCTGGACCTCGCGCTCGACCGGAACGCGCCGCAATGGAAGACGCGTTTCCTGTTCTTTCGCACCGGCGGGCTGACGTTTGAGGTGATCCACCGGCTGGGCGAGACGCATGATCCGGCCGGGCCGGACCGGATCTGGGGCCTGACCTGGGAAGTTGCTGACCTGCCTGCAGCGCATGGGCGGCTCACCGATGCAGGCTTCAACGTCTCCGAACTGCGCAAGGGCCGCAAACCCGGCTCCAGCGTCTTCACCGTACGCGATGGCACGATGGGCGTTCCGACACTTTTCATTGCGCATGAGCCGAAGTAAGAACGCCGCCATGACACCGTTTACTGAAATCACCGGAACCGCCGCGCCGCTGCTCGAAAAGGGCAAGCCCATGTCCAATGTCGACACGGACATGATCATCCCGAAACAGTTCCTGAAGACGACCGAGCGGACCGGCCTGTCGAAAGGCCTGTTCTACGAGCTGAAAACGCTGGCGGACGGTTCATCGAACCCGGACTTTGTGCTGAACAAGCCGGAGTTTTCGAAGGCGGACATCCTGATTGCCGGCGAGAATTTCGGTTGCGGTTCCTCGCGGGAACACGCGCCATGGGCGCTGGCGGACCAGGGTATCTCGGTCATCATCGCGCCGAGCTTCGCCGACATCTTCCACAACAATTGCTACAAGAACGGCATCCTGCCCGTCCGCCTGCCGGTGGATGTGTGCGAGAAACTCGCGCGGCAGGCCGGCGGTTCGAACCATGTATTCTCGGTGAACCTCGAGACGCAGACGGTGACCGCGCCGGACGGTGAGGCCTACAATTTCGAAGTCGATCCGGGCCGCAAGTCGAACCTCCTGCAGGGTCTCGACGAGATCGGCGCCTCGCTGCAGGCTGAAAGTGACATCAACAGCTACGAGACGACCCGCAAGGTCTCCACTCCGTGGCTTGAGCCGGCGGGCTGATCCCCGGCCGGCATTCGAAAAGGGAAACCCGATGCCGGACAAACTGAAACCGATCCTGCTCGTCCTGGGCCTTGCCGGACTTGGCGCCTGTCACACAGATCCGTTTTCGATCAAGCCGGAAGTGAACGTGACCCTGCCGGAGAAGCCACCGGCAGATGCCGCCCCGTCCGAAGAGGATGATGCCTCCGGCACGGAAGAAAGCGGCCCGGCCTCATGATTGTCATTGAGGGCACCGTGCGCGTTCCGCCGGAACGGATCGATGCTGCCCATCCGGCCATGGAAGCCATGATCCGGGCCAGCCGCGCCGAGGCCGGATGTCTCGATTATGCCTATAGTATCGATGTTCTGGACCCGGGCCTTGTCCGCGTGACAGAGCGCTGGGAAAGCCGTGAAGCCTTGCAGGCGCATTTTGCCACGGCGCACATGGCGGAATGGCGCGCCGCTTTTTCAAGTCTCGGCGTCACCGGCCGATCTTTGCGGCTCTACGAGGCGGATCCTGAAACGATCTGAGTTTGCGCTTTCTGATTGTATTCAAATGTGTTCTCAGTGCCATTGCGCCGGGGCCACGCAACCGCTAGGCATATCGTCCAACAGTAAGGAATTTTGCATGAAACGCATTCTCTGTCTCTCCGCGCTCGGTCTTGCTGCGCTTGCCACAGCCTGTGCAACTCCGGCTGCCGGCACCCAGACGGCCGCTGCCAATGTCGGCCCAAATGGCGAACCGCTCGTCTGCCGCAGCATGCAAGTTACCGGCACCCGCTTTCCGCAAAAGGAATGCAAGACCGCAGAAGCCTGGGAGCAGTATGACGAGTACACCAAGGGCAATGCGAAGGAATCCACGGACAAGTTCCAGCGCCTGAACACCGGCTCTGCGACAGATGCCGGTGGCTGATCGCTGAAAGACCGGACAAGCCGTGAAGCGAAGTTCAACGCGCTTTCCCGGCTTGTCCCGCGCCACCCGGTCGCGGCGCGTTCACAACCTGACCACATGTCCACGCAAGCAGCCTGGTCGTTCCTGACCGCGCAGGCAATTGGCCTGCGTCAAAAACCATGGGTGACATGGCCACGCGGGAGCGGTACATGCCGCCCATCCTTATTGCGTAGTAGACAGGCCAGACCATGCACCAGACACTCCTTCTTCTCCCGGGCGACGGGATTGGCCCGGAAGTCACCGCTGAAGCCCGCCGCGTGGCGGAAGTGGTCGCGCCGGATCTGAAGGTGGAAGAAGGCCTGGTCGGAGGCGCCTCGATCGACGCCCATGGCGACCCGCTGACAGAAGACACACTGGACCGCGCGCGGCAGGCCAACGCCGTGCTGCTCGGCGCGGTCGGCGGTCCGAAATGGGTCGGCGCAGCGCGCGACAAGCGCCCGGAGGCGGGCCTGCTGGCCCTGCGCAAGGGGCTCGACGTGTTCGCAAATCTGCGCCCGGCTTTCTGTTTCCCGGCGCTGGTGGATGCCTCCAGCCTGAAGCGGGAAGTTGTCGAGGGCCTCGACCTGATGATCGTCCGCGAGCTGACGGGCGGGGTCTATTTCGGCCAGCCGCGCGGCATTGACGAGACCAGCGGCATCCGCCGGGGCTATGACACCGCAGTCTACACGCACCCGGAAATCGAGCGGGTGGCACAGGTCGCCTTCGAGATTGCGCGCGGCCGGAATGGCAAGGTCTGCTCTGTGGAGAAATCGAACGTCATGGATTCCGGCTTGTTCTGGCGCCAGGAAGTGACGCTGGCCCACGCCGAAATGGGCGCAGGCGTGGACCTGTCGCACATGTATGCCGATGCCTGCGCCATGGAACTCGTGCGGGCTCCGAAACATTTCGACGTGATCCTCGCGGACAATCTTTTCGGTGACATCCTGTCTGACGAGGCGGCGATGCTGACCGGGTCGATCGGCATGCTGCCATCTGCCTCGCTCGGCGCGCCGGGGACGCCGGGCCTCTACGAGCCGGTGCACGGCTCCGCGCCGGACATTGCCGGGCAGGGGATCGCCAATCCGTGCGCGGCGATCCTGTCGCTGGAAATGGCGCTGCGCTGGTCGCTCGGCCGGGAGAAGGTTGCCGACATTCTGTTTGCTGCTGTCGGCAAAGCACTGGACCAGGGCGCCCGCACCAAAGATCTCGGTGGCAGCCTGACCACGCGCGAAATGGCGGACGCGATCATCGCCGCACTCTGACGGGCCTGTCCGAGGAAAAACCGGGCCGAGGAAAAGATTGCCCGGCGTCCTTTCGCATGAGAGCATTCCCCTAAAAACATAAGGGAGGAATGCCATGTCATACGCCGATGGACGTCTGATCCACGATGCCGACAGCCATTTGATGGAGCCTGTCGATTGTCTCGATCCGTACTTTGAAAAGAAGCTTTTGAGTCGCTTTCTGGCGCTGCCGCGCGTGAAGGCGCTGCGGACCGGGGCGAAATCGGAATGGATCCGGGAACGGCTGGATTTGCAGCAGGATGCGGAATTCCGGGCGGAGGCGGACGACAATATCCTGCTACGGAAGAACTATGACGCCCATGGCGCCTGGGTCCGGCATGACCGGCCGTATACGCTGGACAAGCTGGGGTTTGCCAGCCAACTGGTCTTCACCACGCATTGCCTTGGCAATTTCGGGCTGGATCAGAGTGACGACATGGAACTCTGCTATGCTGCAGCCGATGCGCATAACCGGATGATGACGGACTTCTGCAGCATTGACCGCCGACTTCTGGCGGTCGCTTATGTGCCGCTCGAAGATTTTGACCGCTCGCTTGCCACCGCAAAACTCGCCATCGACCTTGGGGCCAAGGCGCTGATGGTGCCGAGCCGCTGCCCGCAGCACCACGCCCCGAGCCATATCGCGCTGGACCCGGTCTGGGCCCTCGCGCAGGAGGCTGGCATCCCGGTCGTGCTTCATGTCGGCGGGGAGACGAAGCTGAACCCGATGTATAAGGAAAACGGCTTGCCGCCTGTGCCGGACTTCCATGGCGGCGACGACAATTTCACCTCCGTTTCCTATATGCCGATCCCGGAGGCGGCGATGCAGACGCTGGCCACGCTGATCTTCGACGGTGTGTTCGACCGGTTCCCGAAACTGAAATGGGGCGCCATCGAGCTTGGCGCGAACTGGGTGCCGGGCTGGATGCGGGCGATGGATTCGGCGGCCCATGCCTTCATGCGAAACGAAGAGCGACTGCAGAACCTGTCCGCGAAACCGTCGGAGATCGTCCGCCGCCAGTTCCGTGCGGCGCCTTATCCGCATGAAGATGCCGGCTGGATCATCCGGAACGCGGGCGAGGAGATCGCCATGTTCTCCTCCGACTTCCCGCATGTCGAAGGCGGCCGTAATCCGCTGAAACGGTTTGACGAGACGCTGCAGGGCCTGCCGGAGAGCGCGGTGAAGGCATTCTATTCCGACAACTTCATCGACATGATGGGGGAGGGACTCGCCCCGGACTTGCGCGTGCCGGAGCTGCAGCAATCGGCCTGAGAAAAGGCTGTGAGCAGGAAGGCGCGCGCCGCTTTGCTATTCCAGTTGCCTGTCGCGGATCGGGCTGGTAGCTGCCGAAGGGCTCGCCCCGCGGGGGCCCTGCCAGCGAAAGCCTGAAAAATGATCCGATCCAGTTTCTCCCTGCCGGCCCGGTGGCTGGCCTGTGCCTGCATGTTCCTTGTCGCCTGCGCCACTGCGCCGGAATCCTCCGATGGCCGGACAGATTTTGTGTTCGAAGACTGGGCGGGCCCGGCCCTGACCGTCTATGCCATCGAGCCGGAAGGCCTGGCGCCGGATGCGCCGGTCGTGATCGTCATGCACGGCGTGAAGCGCAATGCCGACGACTATCGCGACAATTGGGTGGACCTCGCCAACACGTACGGCTTCCGCATCTATGCACCCATGTTCGACCAGGCATCCTTTCCGGGGGCGGATTACTACAATCTCGGCGGCGTCGGCACCGATGCCGTCAGCGCCTATGACGCGATCGAGCCGATGTTCGACTTCGTGACCGCACACCGCGGTGTCAGCGCGTCACATTATTCGATTTTCGGCCACTCCGCCGGTTCCCAGTTCGTGCATCGCTTTGTCTGTTTCGCCGATCCTGCCCGTATGAACCTCGCCATCACGGCGAATGCCGGCTGGTACACGATGCCGACAGGTGAAGCTGAGTGGCCTTACGGCCTTGGCGGGATCGATACCGCCGATTGCGATGCGGCGAACTGGCTGGCCCGGCCGATGCTGGTCCTGCTGGGGGATCAGGATGTCGATCCGATGGACCCCAATCTGCGCCGCACGCCGGAAGCGCTGGCGCAGGGGACGACCCGGTTCGAACGCGGCCATGCCTTCTACGAGATGGCATCCAGCGCGGCAGAGGCGCTTGGCGTTGAACTCGGCTGGACGAAGCAGATCGTGCCGGGCGTCGCGCATGACAATCGGGGCATGGCGCTGGCGGCGGCGGATGTGATCGCCGCCCGTGAAGCGGCGAACGCGCCCTAGCTGTAGTCGGCGATCCGGCAAAGCAGGTTGCCGCGGAACTCGAAGAAGCTCGCGCCGCGCACCTTGACCGTTTCGCCGGCTTTCACGCCGTTGGGCAGGTCGACCGCGGCCTTGCCTTCGAATTCGATCTCGGCGGCGGCCTTGCCTGCGCCGGAGACGACATTGATCAGCCGCTGGCGGCGGTAGGTGAAGGCGTTTCCGGACAATTCGGCCACCTGGCGCATCATGTCCTTGCCGTCGAGGCGCATGGATCCGCCGGCATTCGAGATGTTTTCGAATACGACATCATCGGTCACGCAATCGAGCATGCCGTCAATGTCGCGGGCATTATAGCTTTGAATATAACGGGCAATTACGTCGTCGAGCATGGGGCGGGGGCCTCCATATGTGTCTCCGGGAGCCCTTTCGGTCTGCCTGACGAGGGGCGGAATGGCAACAGGCTTTGCGCATCGATCAGAAATGCGCCATAAGCCCGCCTCGAATTACGAGGAGCGAAAGAGCCATGGGCACACGGATTGCGATTGTCGGCGCGACAGGGAATGTCGGGCGTGAATTGCTGGCCATTCTGGACGAGCGCATGTTCCCGGCGGACGAAGTCCATGCCGTGGCGTCGCGCCGGTCACTCGGCAAGGAAGTGTCCTTCGGCGACCGCACCCTGAAATGCCAGGACATCGAAAGCTTCGACTTTTCCAAGGTCGATCTCGTCCTGATGTCGGCAGGCGGTTCCACCGCGAAGGAATGGTGCCCGAAGATCGCCAAGGCCGGGGCCATCACCATCGACAATTCTTCCGCCTGGCGGATGGACCCGGACGTGCCGCTGGTTGTGCCGGAGTGCAATGGCGAAGCGGTGATGGACTACAAGAAGAAGATGATCATCGCGAACCCGAACTGCTCGACCGCGCAGCTCGTGGTGGCGCTGAAGCCGCTGCACGATGCCGTCGGCGTCAAGCGCGTTGTCTGCTCGACCTACCAGTCTGTCTCAGGCGCCGGCAAGGATGCCATGGACGAACTGTGGAATCAAACCCGCGGCGTCTATGTGAATGACGAGCCGACGCCGGAGATCTTCCAGAAGGAAATCGCCTTCAATGTGATCCCGCAGATCGATGTCTTCATGGATGACGGCTTCACCAAGGAAGAGTGGAAGATGCGCGTCGAGACGAAGAAGATCGTCGACGAGAGCATCGAACTGGTCGCGACCTGTGTGCGCGTGCCGGTCTTTGTCGGCCACTCCGAAGCGGTCAGCGTGGAGCTTGCCGCCCCGATGAGCGCGAAGGAAGCGCAGGACCTGCTGCGCGAAAGCCCCGGCATCATGCTTGTCGATGATCCGGAGGAAGACCTCTACATCACGCCGAAGGAATGCGTCGGTGACTGGGCAACCTTCATCAGCCGTGTGCGCAAGGACCCGACCGTCGAGAATGGCCTGATGTTCTGGTGTGTCTCCGACAATCTCCGCAAGGGCGCGGCGCTCAACGCCATCCAGATCGCCGAGGAGCTCCTGAACCGCGGTGTCATCAAGCCGGAGAAACAACCGGCCGTAACGGACTAGTCCGTATCCGAATCGAACTTCGCTTTACGGGTCTCGACGGTAACGTTGAGGCCCGTTGTGCTTTTGAGGTGCAAGTCGCGTTGCGGGAAGGGGATTTCGAGTTCGTACTTCTCCAGCGCCGTGTGCAGCGCCCAGTTATAGTCCGCGACCACGCGGGCGGGGCGGCTGACGGCGGCATCGGTCAGCCAGACGACGAGTTCGAATTCCAGCGCGCTGTCGCCGAACTTCGTCAGCCAGACCTGCGGCGTCCGGCCCGGCATGCCTTTCAGCGTCCATTCGACTTCTTCGGCGGCTTCCAGCCCCGCCTTGCGGACGAGCTCCTTGTCTGAGCCATACGCCACGCCGAACGGGACACGCACCCGGCGGCGCGCTTCGCGCAGGGTCCAGTTGATGACCTGCGCCTTAATGAATTCCTCGTTCGGCACGAGGATGTCGACATTGTCGTTCGTGGTGACGAGGGTGGAGCGGATATTGATCTCGCGCACGAGGCCGGTAACGCCGGACTGAAGCTCGATGAAGTCGCCCACTTTTACGGACTTTTCGATCAAGATGATCAGGCCCGACACGAAGTTCGAGAAGATCGCCTGCAAGCCGAAGCCGATACCGATGCCCAGCGTACCGGAGAGAATGGTCAGCGCCGTCAGGTTCACGCCCACCACCTGCAGTGCGATCAGGATGGCGACGATGATGAAGGCGATCTTCAGCACCTGGCCCAGCAGGCCCGCCATGGAGGGTGTCAGCTTCTTGGAACTGCGCAGCTGGGCCTGCGCGGCATCGCCTGCAATCCGGCCGAGCCAGAGCGCGAAAGCGGCGACAGCGAGGCTTGTCAGCAGGCGAAGGATCGAGAACTTCACGCCGCCGAGCTCGATAATGGTGGAGTCGAGGGACTCAGTCACCGGCTGCAGTAGCCGCAGGATATATAGCGCGGCGATCAGCCAGGCGAGCAGGGCGAGCGTGTTGGCCACCATTCCGTCACGGATGTTCGACGTGATCAGGCGGACGATGATCCAGGCATTGAGCAGGCTGGCCGCCACGCGCAGGACCTCATTGCGCAGGCCGATCTGTTCAAAGGCCGGGATCGTGATCCAGAGGAGGAGCGCGGTAATGACCGGCCAGACGATCCGGGCCGAGGAAACCGCAGCGTGGAACAGCACATCCGGCCGCTCACGGCTGGCTGCCAGCTTCTTCAGCCGCGTGACGGGAACGCGGGCCAGAAAGAAACCGGCGATCCCTGCCAGGACAATCGCCAGAAACTGCCAGAGCGAGTCATAGGACACGAACTCTCCGGCCAGTCTGGCAATGTCATCCTGAACGGACTGAAGCACATCCTGGAACTTCAGCGTGTTCAAAAGGGAAGGCGAGGTTTCTTCTTCCATTGGGCAGGCCGTTCTCCGTTGATCTCGCGGGTAATTCTTCCTGAAATCTAGACGATGCGCGCACCAAGGCAACCGACGCCGGATTTCGTGACTATCCAAGCGGCAACCGTGTTGATACAGCGCGGCGCATGTCTTCGAGCCAGCGTTTCGGATTCCTTGTCGGCCTGACGGCCTATTTCATCTGGGGCAGCCTGCCGCTGTACATCCGGGCGATGCGGCATGTCCTCCCGCAGGAATTGCTGGCGCACCGGGTGGTCTGGTCCGTGCCGACCGCGATGGTGCTGATCGCGCTGGCCGGGAACTGGCACGATATCCGCGCCGCGTTCCGTTGGCGTACGGCAAAGTGGCTGATCCTGTCAGGCCTGATCATCGGTCTCAACTGGGGTGTCTATATCTGGGCGGTGAATGCCGACCGGACGATCGAGGCCTCGCTCGGCTATTTCATCAATCCGCTGGTCAGCGTCCTGTTCGGCATGGTGTTCTTTGCCGAGAAGCTGCGTCCGGCGCAGTGGGCCTCCGTTGCGATAGCGGCAGTGGGTGTCGGCGTCGTGACGATTGCATACGGCCATGTTCCCTGGATCGCGCTGGTCCTGTGCTTCAGTTTTGCCTCCTATGGCGTGATCCGGAAGAAGATGGCGGTCGACAGCCGGGCAGGCTTCCTGATGGAAGTGGTCGTCCTGGTGCCGCTGGCCGTGGGTTGGCTCACCTGGTTTGCACAGCAGCCGGATGGCCGGCTGATGGGGCAGGGCGGCTGGGATATCCCGCTGCTGATCGCGGCGGGCCCGATTACGGCCTTTCCGCTGATCCTGTTCGCGCTGGCGGCCAAACGGCTGAAACTGTCGACCATCGGCATGATGCAATATATCGGGCCCAGCATTCAGTTCCTGATCGCGATCTTCATCTTCCGGGAGCCTTTTGGCACGACGCTGGCCATCGCTTTCGGCTTCATCTGGCTGGCGCTGGCCGTGTTCACCGTGGATTCCATGGTTGGCGAGGCGAAAGCCCGGCGGCTGGCCCGCGCGGCGCGGCCTGCCTGATATCAGGACAAAAAGATCCCCGGAGCCAGGGGATTGGCACCGGGGCGTATCAGTTTCTGACAGATAGAGATGGGATTCCTATCTGAGGACGTATCCTGCAATAATTACGCCAGATTGCGGGAGATCAGGCCCGTGAGGTCGACATCGCGATCCAGAGGGCCACGACGGCGAGCGCCAGGCCAAAGCAGAGGCGCGCGGCAAAAGAGGTGCGCCATTTCTCCAGAACGCCGCCAAGACGGTCCGCCACCAGAACGATGGTCACATGGACGATCAGCGACAGGAGGATGTGCAGGCTGCCGAGCAGCAGGATCTGCAGCCAGAGATGTCCGAGGCGCGGATCGGCGAACTGGCCGACGACCAGAAGGTAGAACACCAGCGCCTTGGGGTTCAGCAGGTTCGCGATCAGGCCGCGCCGGAATCCCGCCAGCTTGTTCGCCATGGCAGGCGGGGCGGAACCATCGTCCCGGAAAGCTTCCCAGGCAAGATAGAGCATGAAGAGAACGCCGCCCCAACGCAGTGCCTCATAGAGCGTGACCGATCCGGCGAGCAGGGCGGAGAGGCCGGTCGCGGCCGCCAGCAGCTGGATGGCGAGGCCGAGTGTGACCCCGGCGACCGCTTTCAGGCCATGATCCCGGCCTGCGCGTGCCGACAGGGTGGCGAGCCAGCCCATATTTGGGCCGGGCGTCAGCTCAACCGCCAGCATGGCAATGATGAAGGCAGGCCAGTCGAGCGAGGCGAACATGTCAGAGGGCGGCGTAGACAGCTTCAACGAGACGCACGGCGCGCGGGTCTCCGACCAGCACGTTCGATTGCCGGTTCATGACATAGGCGCAGGTGAGTTCCGCATCCGGATCGGACACCGCCATCGATCCGCCCCAGCCGGAATGGCCGAGCGTTGCCGGGTTCGGGCCGAACAAGCCGTGCGTGTTCAGCATGATGCCCGCGCCGAAGCTGGTCTCCAGCGGCAGGACGAGATCGGGGCCGTGCGTGCGTGGACGGATCAGGTCTTCGAAGATGCCATCGCGCAGTTTGCCGCCGCTGCTGCGGGCATAGTGATGGTAAATCGCGCCGACGCTTTCAGCGGTACCATGGCCATTGGCGGACGGAATCTCGATCTCACGCCAGATGGCGCCGCCCCGGTTGGGCGCAGACCATTTGTAGACGAAGGCCGCCTTCCGGTAGTCGTTCAGCTCGCCAAGGTCTGCGAGGGCGTTCGGGCGTTTGATATCGGCGCAGCGCTCATGTTCGCTGGCGGGCAGGCCGATATGGAAATCCAGATCCCCGAACATCGACTTCAGCGTCGTGCCGAGCGTCTCGCCGCTGATGCGGCGGGCGATCTCCCCTGTGATATAGCCCCAGGTCAGCGGATGGTAGCCGTGCGCGGTGCCCGGCGGCCACATTGGTGCGAGCTCTGCAATAGCTGCGGCGCAAGCAGGTGGGTCCAGCCAGAGCTCCGGATCGATCTCTTCCGCAAAGCCCGGCAGGCCGGCCTGGTGGCTTAGCGCCTGGCCAATGGTCACGGCGTCTTTTCCGTTCGCGGCGAATTCCGGCCACACGGCGGCGACCGGGGTTTCGTATCCATCCGGCAGCGTATCGACGAGGGAAGCGAGCACGAAGGCGGCGATGCCCTTGGTGGTCGAATAGACCGGCACCAGCGTCTCTGCGCCCCATGGTTTCGATTTCTGCCGGTCGGCCCAGCCGCCAAGAAGCGAAGCGACCAGTTCGCCGCGGTGATAGACGGCGAAGCCTGCGCCAAGCTCGTCCATGTCTGCGAAGTTCGCCTCGAAGACGGTGCGCACGTTTTCAAGGCCAGCGGCAGTAAAGCCGGAAATCGGGAAGTCAGTCATATCCCGGCCATACGGCCTAATCCGCGCTGTTGTCGAGGCTGTTTGCTGCCTGTTTCACCGCGCGGGCGTCGTCCATTTCCTGCAGGAAGTCTTCCAGTTCGATCTGCCATTCGAAGACCTGCCGCTGGCCGAATTCCCGCTCGCCCCGGAAATCCTGCTGCAGGCGGAGGCAGATGACCTGACCGAACCATTTTTCCTCGGCGAAGGCCGTGGCATTCCGGAACGCGGCATTGTGCGTGTTGGCGATTTCCAGCGCTTCGATGCGGGAAAACTCCACCATCTCTTGGCAGGACTCGTAGCGGAGGGAGCGGCAGGCATTCTGCGGCCCTTCGCAATCGCTGAGGCTCACATCGAAAGCCTGCCCCAGCAGGTCCCCGGTCAGCACCGGCTTGCCATCTTCATGGGAAATTTCCATGGCCTCGGCGCCATACTTCGCGAGTTCACCGCGCAGCTGACCCGCCGTCACCAGTTCCGCATTCGCCGGGAAGACGAAGGCTGCGGCCAACAGAAGGAAAGGGAGCGAGGCGCACCGGGCCATGAAAGTCTGCCGGGGTTTCTGGACTTGATCGATCGAGCTAACCGGTTTTCCGCTTTTGAAGCAATTGCCGCAGTTGCGCCGTTTGCAGTGCAGGGCGATAGTCCGCGCGCTTGAAAAGGGATTGAACGATCATGGCTTCATCGACGCACCGCCCGCGCCGCTCCTGTCTCTACATGCCGGGGGCCAATGAACGCGCCCTCGAAAAGGCGCGCGGCCTTGCCGCTGACACGCTGTTGCTGGACCTGGAAGATGCCGTGGCGCCGGACGCGAAGCTGACCGCGCGCGAAGCGATCCTCAGCGCTGTGAAACAGGGCGGTTATGGCTATCGCGAGATCGTCATCCGCATGAATGGGCTCAGCACCGAATGGGGCGCCGATGATCTGAAAATGGCTGTTTCGAGCGGTGCAAAGGCCGTTTTGGCGCCGAAAGTCGAATCTGCCGCGGATATTCACGCGCTCGATACGGCGCTGACTGAGGCCGGTGCCCCGGCTGATTTCGGCCTCTGGGTCATGATCGAGATGCCGAAGGCCATCCTGCATATCGAGAAAATCGCCGCGACCGCCTCCGAGACACGCCTCACCACTTTTGTGATGGGCACGAACGACCTCGCCAAGGAATACCGCGCCCGGATGACGCGCGACCGGATCGCTTTCCAGACTGCCCTGCAGCTGACCATCGCGGCCGCTCGCGCCTATGGCGTGACGGCCATCGATGGCGTCTTCAACGACATCAAGGATGAGGATGGCCTGACCTTCGAATGCGAGCAGGGCCGCGACCTGGGCTTCGACGGCAAGACGCTGATCCACCCGTCGCAGCTGGACACCGCCAACCGTGTTTTCGCGCCGAGCCATAATGACGTGGAACAGGCCAAGGCCGTGATCGAGGCCTTCGCCGACCCGGCCAATGCCGGCAAGGGCGTGCTGAAGGTGAATGGCAAGATGACCGAGCTGCTCCATCTCGACGAAGCCCGCCGCACCGTGGCGATGGATGAGGCCATCCGCGCCTTCGAAACGGCCTGAGCAGAGGAAGGGAAGACCTGATGAGCTACACCATCCTGCACAATCCGAACTGTTCGACGTCCCGCAAGGGGCTGGAGATGCTGAAAGAGGCTGGTGTCGAGCCGGACGTGCGTAAATACATGAATGCCACTGAGCGGCTTTCGGTCGACGAGCTGAAAGACATCGCGAAAAAGATGGGCGGCGTCTCCCCGCGGGAATTCATGCGTTCCAAGGACGCGCCTGCGGCCGGGATCGATGCAGGTTCCAGCGATGAGGCCATTTTCGAGGCCATGGCGGAAAACCCGAAGCTGATCCAGCGCCCGATCGGCATCAAGGGCAAGAAGGCCGTGCTGGGCCGCCCGCCGGAAGATCTGCTGAAACTCGTCTGATTCTCTGCGAATTCGGGCCCAAACGGCCCGATTCGATCAAATTTCACCGATTTTCGTCGCCGGATATAAGCCATTCTACGCGAGAGTGGCGTCATGATGATGACGCTTCTCCTCGTTGCAGCGGCCGTGTGCCTTGCCTTTGCCGGCTTCTGCTTTTTTGGCCTGCCCTACATGATTGCGGGGCCGCGTGTGCTGGACCAGCTGCGCCTCCGGCTCACCGACAAGGCGCTGCTCGCCGGACTGGTGACTGCGGCGATTTCGCTGGTTTGGGTGCTTCAGGCGTCTCCGCCCTTGATTTCACATGGGGCGAGTGTGCAGGTATTCGCCGATCAGATGATGGGCGGCACCTGGCAGGTCTAAGCCAGCGGCGGCCCCGGAAGCGAGGCTGCCATGACCGCACAGACAAAATCCAATCCCGGCAATTATTTCGAGGACTTCTCGATCGGCATGGAACTCGTCCATGCCACGCCCCAGACCGTGACCGAGGGCGATATCGCGCTCTACCGCGCGCTGACCGGCAATCGCTACGCCCAGTATTCCTCGGCTGAGTTTGCAAAGGCTGCGGGCCTGCCGGGTCTCGCCATCGACCCTGTCCACGCCTTCCACGTCGTCTTCGGCAAATCGGTGCCGGACATCTCGCTGAATGCCGTTGCCAACCTCGGCTATGCCGATGGCCGCATCCGCCGCCCGATCATGCCCGGCGACACGCTGAACACCGTGTCCGAAGTCATCGGCATGAAGGAAAACTCCAACAAGCGCACCGGCGTCGTCTGGGTCCGCACACGCGGCTACAACCAGAACGGCATCGAGGTCATGTCCTTCGTGCGCTGGGTGATGGTCAACAAGTGGGAAGAGGATGCCGCGGTGCCGCCCGCCCACATTCCGGACCTGCCGGATGCCGTACCGGGCAGCGAGCTGGAAGGCTTCGCTCCGATGGAAGACTGGGACTTCTCGCTCGCAGGCTCCTCCCATGGCTATGAAGACTATGAGATCGGCGAGAAGATCAATCACGTTGACGGCACGACGGTCGAAGAGGCCGAGCACCAGATCGCAACGCGCCTCTACCAGAACACCGCCAAGGTTCACTTCGACGCCCACGGCCAGAAATCCAGCCGTTTCGGAAGGCGCCTCATCTATGGCGGCGTGGTGATCTCGATTGCCCGCTCGCTCGCCTTCAACGGCCTTGCCAATGCCGGCCAGATGCTGGCCATCAATGCCGGCACGCACGCCAGCCCTCTGTTCGCCGGCGACACGATCTATGCGTGGAGCGAAGTGCTGGACAAGGCAGACCTGTCGGACAAGGCAGGGGCCCTGCGCCTGCGCCTCGTGGCCGTGAAGGACCAGGATCCCGGCGCCTTCGCCTACAAGACCGGCGACGGCAAATATGCCGATGGCGTGCTGCTTGATTTCGACTATTGGGCCGCCATTCCGAAGACAGCCGGCCGGTAGGTCAGGCGCCTTCGGGCGGCCGGTGCTCGGCCCAAAGCAGCAGTGAATCGAGGGCCGGGCACAGCTTTTCGCCCCACTCGGTCAGACAATACTCGACCTTCGGCGGCACCTGATGGTGCACGATCCGGCGGACGATGCCGTCTGCTTCCAGCTTGCGCAGCTGCTGGATCAGCATTTTCTGTGAAATCGCCGGGATCGCCCGCTCAAGATCGGAAAAGCGCATCAGCTGCTGGTCGAACAGATGGAAGAGGATGATCATCTTCCAGCGGCCTTCCAGCATTTGCAGCGCCGCTTCGACGCCATGTGCAGCGGACTGCGGCGTGTATTCGGGGCGGTTACCAGTAGGTAAGTACCCTACTTTTTTGTCCGTACTTGTCATTTATTCTGGCTAATTCGATATCTGGCTTTCCGCAAGGCAGTTCATCCCGGACAGCCGCAAAGGAGAGCCCGATGCCCGTCAATTTTCCCGAACCGGTTCGCCGCTATTTCGAAGCCGAACAGGCCGACGATACCAGCCGGATGGCCGCCTATTTTGCTGAAGATGCAGTCGTGCGCGACGAGGACCGGACGCATGTTGGTGTTCCGGCAATCCAGGCCTGGAAGCAGGACGCCAAGGCAACAACCTCCTATCAGGTGACACCTTTGAAGGCAGAGCAAGCTGGCGAGCAGCTGGTCGTCACGGGCAGGGTTGAAGGTGATTTCCCCGGCAGCCCGGTCAACCTGCGCTACTTCTTCACCCTCTCAGGCGATCGCATCAAGGGACTGGAGATTGTCCCATGAGCTATGATCTGGGCCTCAAGGGGCGCCGGGCACTCGTGACAGGTGGCACGAAAGGCGCTGGCCGCGCCGTTGTCGACGCATTGACCAGTCTCGGCGCCGAAGTGCTGACGACGGCCCGCAGCCCGGCATCCGGCCTTCCAGAAGGCATTCACTTTGCGACGGCTGACCTCACAACGCCCGAGGGCTGTGAAGCGATTGCCGCAGAAATCACTGCCCGAATGGGCGGAGTGGACATCCTCGTCCATATGGTCGGCGGGTCGGCAGCGCCCGCCGGCGGCTTTGCCGCGTTGGACGAAGACGAATGGCACAGGGAGTTGAACCTGAACCTGTTACCGGCCGTCCGGCTGGACAGGGCCCTGCTGCCCGGCATGATCGCACAGGGTCACGGCGCCATCATCCACGTCAGTTCGATCCAGCGCCTGATGCCGCTGCCTGACGCAACCACCGCTTATGCGGCGGCCAAAGCGGCTCTGTCGGCTTACAGCAAGAGCCTTTCCAAGGAAGTTGGACCCAAGGGCGTCCGCGTCATGCGTGTCTCCCCTGGCTGGATCGAAACGGAGGCAGCTGTTGCCCTCGTGGAGCGGATCGCCCGAGAAGATGGCAGCGACTATGGCGCCGCGCAGCAAAAACTGATGTCTTCGCTCGGCGGTATACCGCTCGGCCGGCCGTCCAAACCGGAAGAAGTGGCGGACCTTGTGGTCTTCCTTGCCTCTGCGCGCGCATCCGCCATTACGGGCGCGGACTATCTGATTGATGGTGGCACGGTGCCCACAGTCTGAGGCAAATCTTGAAAGAGATGCTACCGGCGGGTTGGTCCCGGGCCTATATAGGCGCGCATGAGCGGATACGGCCCATTTGACGGATTTACGCTGGTGGCCATCGCGCTTGCGGTGATCCTTTCGGCTTTGGTGAGCCTGATCGGCACATCGGGCCGCAAGCGGAACATTGCCCTCGGCGAGGCGCAGGTCGGCGATCTGGCTGAAATGACCGGTATCCGCGATCCGAAACGCCTGCAGGAAGTGTTCGGCCCGCCCGATATGGGCCGGGTCTGGCGCAGCGTGACATTGCTGGACGTACGCCGGGCCCGTACGCCGGAAGGCTGGCTGATGTCGTCGGACCTTGTCGATTATGCCTGTATCGCCGCAGCGGTGACGGCGCTGATGGTGTCATTCCGCCTGATGCCGGCGGTCCTCCTGCTGGCGCTCGGCATTCAGGTTGCCGGATGGATCGTCTCGACGCGGCTGCCGCGATAGGGCATTAGGGCCCGCTACGCTGAATCCTGACAACCGGAGCCGGACGCGCACATGAAAATCTGGAAGATGAACGGGGCCGGCAATGCCTTTGCCATTTTCGACGCCCGGTCTGTGCCGTTTTCGCCGACGGAGGACCAGGTGCGTCAGCTCGCCGAGGAAATGAATGCCGACCAGGTGATCGCGCTGGAGCGGGATGCCGCGCGCGACGTGTTCATGCGCATCTGGAACCGGGATGGCGGCGAAGTCTCCGCTTGCGGCAATGCCAGCCGCTGCGTCGGCCGCCTCCTGCTGGACGAGACCGGCAAGGACAAGATCACGATCCAGACCGAAGCGGACATGCTGCGCGCCTTTCGCGCCGAAGATGGCCTGATCACGGTGGACATGGGATCGCCCCTGATGGGCTGGGAAGACATTCCGCTCGCGGAAAAAATGGATGTGCGCGGCGTCGACGTCAAAATCGGCCCGATGGACAACCCCATCCTGTCGCGTCCGGCGGTTGTCTCCATGGGCAATCCGCACGCGGTGTTCTTTGTCTCCGATGTGGACGCCTATGACATTCCGGCGCTCGGCCCGCTGGTGGAGTGGCATCCACTCTTTCCGGAAGGCACCAATGTCGGCTTTGCGCAGGTCATCGACCGCAACACGATCCGCCTGCGCGTCTGGGAACGCGGGGCAGGGCTGACCAGGGCCTGCGGCACGGGCGCTTGCGCGGCGCTCGTCTGCGCGGCGCGCGCAAAGCTCACCGAGCGCAAGGCGAAGCTGATTCTCGATGGCGGTGAATTGCTGATCGAATGGCGCGAAAGCGATGACCGCGTCTACATGACGGGCCCGGTCGAACTGGAATTCGAAACCGAAATCTGACGCCGGATGCTTGATTCGCGCGGTTTCCGGCGCGATGTGCGCTGGACGAGTTCGCAATGACAGACCCGAAAGCCCCCTCCAGCCCGACGCTGATTACGCTCGGATGCCGCCTCAACTCTTATGAGTCCGAGGTGATGCGCGGCCATGCGGCTGACGCAGGGCTTTCCGATGCGGTGATCGTGAACACCTGCGCAGTGACGGGGGAGGCGGTGCGTTCCGCCCGCCAGGCCATCCGCCGCGCAGCGAAAGAGCATCCGGGTGCGCCCATTCTTGTCACGGGCTGCGCGGCGCAGATCGATCCCGACATGTTCGCGAAGATGCCGGAAGTCACCCGCGTGATCGGCAATCATGAGAAGATGAAGGCCGAGACCTGGAAGCCGGTGGACTTGCTGGGTGGGCACGAGAAAGTCCGCGTCAACGACATCATGTCGGTGAAGGAAACCGCTGCCCACCTGATCGACGGCATGGACGGCCGGGCGCGGGCCTATGTTCAGGTCCAGAATGGCTGCGACCATCGCTGCACCTTCTGCATCATCCCTTATGGACGCGGGAATTCACGGTCCGTGCCTGCGGGCGAAGTGGTGGACCAGGTCCGCCGCCTTGTGGAGACGGGGCATTATGAGGTCGTGCTGACCGGCGTGGACCTGACGAGTTGGGGCGCAGACCTTCCGGGCACGCCGCAACTCGGCAATCTCGTCCAGCGCATCCTGAAACTGGTGCCGGAGCTGCAGCAGCTGCGCATTTCCTCTATCGACGCCATCGAAATCGACGACGCGCTGTTCGAAGCCATGAGCGAGCCGCGCCTGGCGCCCTTCATGCATCTCTCGCTGCAGCATGGGGACAATCTCATCCTGAAGCGAATGAAGCGCCGCCATTCGCGGGACGATGCGATTGCGCTGGCCGAGCGGCTGCGCGCTTTGCGTCCGGATATCGCACTCGGCGCAGACATCATTGCTGGGTTCCCAACCGAGACTGAGGTGCATTTCGAGAACTCGGTCCGCCTTGTGGACGATTGCGGGCTCGCCTTCCTGCATGTCTTTCCCTACAGCCCCAGGCCCGGCACACCAGCGGCACGGATGCCCCAGCTTGACAAGGCCTTGATCAAGGAACGCGCTGCGCGCCTTCGCGAAACGGGTGAAAACGCGCTCAAAACCCACTTTTCGCGCCATATTGGAGAATTGCGGGAGGTTTTGGTGGAACGTGGGGCAGCCGCCCGCCTGCCGGACTTTACCCCTGTAAAACTGTCGCGCGAGCCCGGCCACGCTGGACGGCCCGTCCGGGCGCATATAACCGGACATGACGGCAGGCAGCTGATCGGAGAAATAGTAGAATGATCCTCTGGTTCGGGAAGAAAAAGAAGAAAGACGAAATGGCCGCCGCTGGTGCTGCCATGGAAGCGCCCGAACTATCGGCGGAAGAGATTGCTGCGAAAGAAGCCGCTGAAGCCGAAGCGGCAAAGGCTGCTGCCGAAAAGGAAGAGATCGAGCGCGTCGTCGCCGAGGCCAACAAGGCCTGGGAAGAGCGCCAGGCCCGCGAGGCCGAGGAGGCCGCTGCCGAGGCCAGGCGCCTGGAAGAAGAAGCGCGCCGGGCCGAAGCGGCCGCCGCCGCTGCGGATGCCGAAGAAGCGGCCCGGCTTGCAGAAGAAATCGAGAAAGCCCGCAAGGCGCAGGAAGAACGCGCCGCCCAGCAGGCAAAAGCCGAAGCCGAATTGAAACTGCTGGCCGACCGGCGCGAGGCCGAGCGCCTGCGCGCCGAAGCCGAGGCCGCCGCCCGCGCGGCCATGGAGGCCGAGGCCAACAATCCGGGTTTCGTCGCCAAGCTCGGGCAGGGGCTTTCCCGTTCGTCCTCCCGCCTGACGGAGGGCCTCGCCGCACTCGGCCGCCGCAAGCTCGACGATGACACGATGGAGGAACTCGAAGACCTTCTGATCACGTCCGATCTCGGTTCCAAAGTTGCGGCCCGGGTGACGAAAAACCTCTCAAAAGAGCGGTTTGACCGCGAAATCAGCCCTGAAGAGATCAAACTGGCGCTCGCCAGCGAAATCTCGGACGTGCTGAAGCCGCGCGAGAAGGTCGTCGATTTCTCAGACGGAACCAGCCCGCGCATCGTCCTGTTCGTCGGGGTCAATGGCTCCGGCAAGACGACGACGATTGGCAAGATTGCCTCGAAACTGAAAGAGCAGGGCGCCAAAGCCCTTCTGGTGGCGGGCGACACGTTCCGCGCTGCGGCCATCGAACAGCTGACCGTCTGGGGCGACCGCGCCGGAATCCCCGTCATGTCCAAGCCGACCGGCGCCGATGCCGCAGGCCTCGTTTATGAGGCCATCGAAAAGGCGAAGGCGGACGATCTGGATCTCGTGCTGATCGACACCGCCGGGCGCCTGCAGAACAAGACCGAATTGATGTCCGAGCTTGAGAAGGTCGTCCGTGTCATCAAGAAACTCGACCCGACCGCGCCGCACGATGTGATCCTAGTCCTCGACGCCACGGTCGGCCAGAATGCGCTTAGTCAGGTCGAAGCCTTCCGGAATACCGCCGGCGTGACCGGCCTCGTCATGACCAAGCTGGACGGAACGGCCAAGGGCGGCGTGCTGGTTGCCATCGCCGAGGCCTATGACCTGCCGATCCATTTCATCGGCATCGGTGAAAAGGCAGAAGACCTCCGCCCATTCAGTGCGGAGGCTTTCTCGAAAGCCCTGGTCGGGGTTGGCGCCTAAGGCTTATTCGGCTGCTTCGGCGGTTTCAGCTTCATCATCGAAGATTTCCTCGATGCTGCGCTCGAACAGGCGGGCGATGGCGAAGGCGAGCGGCAGGGAGGGGTCATACTTCCCGGTTTCGATGGCGTTCACGGACTGTCGGGACACGTCGAGCCGGTCGGCCAGCTCGGCCTGGCTCCATCCCTTTTCCGTACGCAGGATGCGGAGACTGTTCTTCATGCCTGACCCTACACGGCCCGGCCAAAACATTCCGGCAGGCGGGCCAGGCCGAAGGCGAAGAAGAATACCGGCCCGAACCAGAACACGTCGATATTGCCGACCACGCCGAAGATCTGAAGGAAGCCAACCAGAAACAGGACGCCGCATGTGATGAGACCGGCATCCCGCAATGCTCTCAGATACCGCATGCGCGTATACTCGTCCGTCTCTTCGGTCTGGCGGCGGATGGCATAAAGGACGATGAAGAGCGGCAGGGCCGCAGCAATCGCGGAAGCGGCATTCAGCCAGAGCGGCGCCTTGTCTCCATCAATCAGGAATTTCGTACCGAGAATGATCGCCACGTATACGGCCATCATCGGCCAGAACAGGAATCGATATCGGCGGTTTGCTGTGCGGAATCCGCGGGGCTGGGCCATGAGAGGGCTCCTCTTGTCAAGTTACCCTGACAAGATGACAAGCAAGCTTTACTTTGTCAAGTAACCTTGACTGTATTTCCTATTCTGCAGCAATCGCTACAGATTGCAGGCTCTGCGCCCCGCGAACCATCCGGCCAGGCCTGGCACCGGTCGGGTCGCCGTCACGGTGGGTGACCTCGCCTTTCAGGATCGTCGCCGTGTAGCCGGAGGCGCGCTGCATCAGGCGCCGCCCCCCAGCGGGAAGGTCATATTGTACTTCCGGCAGGTGGAGTTTGAGATTCGCGAGGTCGATCACGTTGAGGTCGGCGCGGTAGCCGGGCGCGATCACGCCCCGGTCATGCAGGCCCATCCATTGGGCCGTGTCCTGCGTCTGGCGTTTGACCAGATACTCAATCGGCAGTTTCGGCCCACGCTGGCGGTCCCGCGCCCAATGGGTCAGCATCGTGGTGGTGAAGGAGCCGTCGCAGATCATGCCGACATGCGCCCCGCCATCCGACAGGCCGGGCAGGGTGGCCGGGCTCTCCATCATGGCGCGGATGGGTTCCAGAGAGCCTTGCGAGTAATTGAGGAACGGCAGGTAGAGCACGCCGTGCCCGTCGCGTTCCAGCATCAGGTCGAGCGCCATGGCTTCCGGGCTGGTGCCGCGTTCCTTGGCCATGGTTTCCAAAGTGCTGTCCGGGCCGGGCTCATAATTCACCGGATCGCGCAGCTGGAACATCTTGCCGAAACTGCGCAGCATGACTTTGAGGAACGGATTGTCCGATGCCGGTTCTTCCGACAGCAGCTTTTCGCGGAAAGCCGGGTCGCGCAGGGCGGTCACCCGCTCGGCGAGCGGCTTGTTGGCGATGGCGGCGTAAGAAGGATGGGCGCTGAACGGGTTCATCGTCAGTTCAAGGCCAAGCAGAACACCCACCGGGCGCGGCGCCACCTGCGCCCGCATCGGCAGGCCGTCATTCATGGCGGTCTCGATGGCGCCGAGCAGGGCCCTCCAACCTTCCGGCGCCACATCTGCCTGGGCCAGGGAGACAGACAATGGCCGCCCGGAGGCTTCGACGATCCGGCGCAGCATCGCGGCCTCTTTTTGCGGATCGTTGAAGTCCGACACGAACTGCAACACGCCGCGGTCTGCTTCTTTCAGGCCTTCGGCGATGCCGATCAGTTCGGCTTCGCTGGCCGTCAGCGTCGGGGTCGGCTGGCCGTCGGACGTGCGGTGGTTCAGCGTGCGGGAAGTGGAGAAGCCGAGTGCGCCGGCCATGACGGCCTCTTTCGCGAGTTGTTTCATGGCGGCGATATCTTCGGCGGTCGCGTCTTCGCGGTTCGCGCCACGTTCGCCCATCACATAAACGCGCAAGGCGGCATGCGGCAGCTGGGCACCGATGTCGGTGTCGAACTGGCGGGAAGAGAGAAAGTCCAGATAGTCCGGGAAACTCTCCCAGCTCCACGGCAAGCCCTCAGAGAGAACCGGGAAGGGAATGTCTTCGACGCCTTCCATCAGGCGGATCAGCCGGTCATGGTCTTCCGGACGGCAGGGGGCGAAGCCGACGCCGCAATTGCCCATGATCACGGTGGTGCAGCCATGCAGAGAGGACGGGCTGATCGCTTCGCCCCACGCCGCCTGGCCATCATAATGAGTGTGAATGTCGACAAAGCCGGGCGTCACGACCTGTCCGCGCGCATCGATCTCCTCGATGCCCTTGCCGGAAACCTTGCCGATGGCAGTGATATGCCCGCCGGTTACGGCCACGTCGTCTTCGAACGGGTCGGCCCCGGTGCCGTCCACGATTGTCCCGCCGCGGATAATCAGGTCATGCGTCGCCATTGTTTCCTCCATTCTCTTTTCCGGCAGGATGCCAGACCTGCCGCCAGCCAGAAAGCCTGACCGCACGTCAGCAGTTTAAAGGGTTCGGAAACTCAGGCATGAGACGGGCCGTCCTGCCGTCCTTCCGGGAACCTCATGCCTGCTTCTGATCTGCTCCCCATCAGCCTCTGCCTGTTGTCCGCCATTTCGCTGGCGACGACCAATGTTCTGGTGAAGGGCGGGGGAGACATCCTGACGGGGCGGATGATTGTTCAGGTTACGGCCGCGCTGATTGTTCTGCCGTTTGCCTTCTTCTTCCCGATGCCGCCTTTGAGCACGCTGCCGCTGCTGGCGGTGTCCATGGTGTCTCACTGGTTTTACCAGGCATGCCTGATCCGGGCGATGCACCGGGGCGACCTGTCGCTGGTCTATCCGGTGATGCGCGGGCTCGGCCCGCTTGCGACGGCGGTCTTCGCGACGTTCATGTTGCAGGAACATCTCGCCCCGATGCAGCAGATCGGACTTTTCTGCGCGTCCTTTGCCATTCTCTTCTTTGCCCTGCCGACGGCGGCAACGCGGGAAGGGCGCAGCCTCGACCGGCGGGCGCTCTTCTGGGCGGTGCTGACGGCGGTCGGGATCGGACTTTACGCCGTGGCCGATACACGTGCCGCCCGGGCGATGCTGCACCCGATGACGTTCGTCATTGTCCTGTTCCTGTTCGACTGGATCGGCGTCACGCTGGTTTTCCTCTGGCAACGGCGCGGCCGCTACATGGCAACGATCCGTCCGCAGCTCCGCTCCGGCGTGATCGGCGGACTGGTCGGGTGCCTGTCCTACGGCATGGCGATCTTTGCCTATACAATGACCGATGCAGCCATGGTGACGGCCTTGCGCGAAACCTCCGTCGTCTTCGCGGCGTTTATGGCGACCTGGTTCCTGAAAGAGAATTTCGGTGCCCGGCGCATCGTCGCAGCGGCTGTCCTGGCCGGGGGGCTTGTCCTGATGCAGGGCGGCGCAGTGTGAGACTCGCCGTTTGCGGCATTTCGTGCGACAGCGGCTTTAACAAAACCGCAAGCACGGATGGTGCGTAGAGAGTTCATGACCGAGTTCGATCAGAAGACATCCACCCTTCCCAGCGATGCCCCGCAGGAGGCGAGCGTCAAGGACGCCGCCGCGCGTGCCGGGGGAATCTGGACAGAACTTGGCCCGACGCTGGCCTTTATCGTCATCTACAATGTCATGCTGCGCTTTCCGGAGGAGGGGCTGTTTTCCAGGGAAAACGCGCTTTATTGGGCGACGGGCGTCCTGATCATTGCCACGGCAGCCGTGATCGTCATGAAGTTGATCCGTAAGCAGAGAATCCCGCCCTTCCTGCTCGTTTCATCAAGCCTGATCGGTGTTTTCGGCATTTTGGGCATCGTGTTTCATTCGAAACTGCTGCTGTTCCTGAAACCCACCATCATCAATCTGATGTTTGCCGGTGCGATCTTCGGCGGGCTCGCTGTTGGCCGCAATATCTGGAAAATGCTGTTCGACGAACTCTTTCACCTGCCGGACCATGCCTGGCGTGTGCTGGCGATCCGTTGGGGCCTATACTTTATCGCGATGGCGATATGGAACATCGTTGTGTGGCAGGCATTTGGTGAAGTCGCCTGGGCCAACTGGAAGATGGGCAATATCGTGATCGGCTTCGTCTTCGCCATGGCGAATGCGCCCTTCATGATGAAGCACATGCATCACCCCGAAGAGCGCTGACTCGCCTAATGGGTGAGCTTTTCAGTTCCCGGAGGGTTGGCGAAGGGCGGAAACGCGGGCAGGTGCCGGGTTTCGGCATAATGGGTCAGCGCCCAGATCACGGTCGGGAAGGCGAGTTCGGACCAGGGGATATCCTTCCAGTCGAATAGTCCGACTTCCTCACTCTCAGGGCCTGCGGAAATGTCCGAAATCAGCTCTGCGCGGAACATGACCTGAACCTGTGCGATCCGGGGAACAGAGTAAACGGCGAGTAACTGCTGGATCCGGATGTCCGCGCACGCTTCTTCCTGCGCCTCCCTCCGTGCACCTTCCTCGACCGTTTCACCTTCTTCCATGAACCCGGCCGGGAGCGTCCAGTAACCTTTTCGGGGCTCGATGGCCCGCCGGCAGAGCAGAATCTTGCCGTTTTGGGTCACAACGGACCCGGCAACGATTTTCGGGTTCACATAGTCGATAAATCGGCAATGAGCGCAAACCCGGCGCAATTTATCGTCTCCTTCGGGCGTTTCCATGTGAAAAAGGGGCGAAATGAAAGGATTCGATAATTGATCCGTCATCTGTTGTTATCCAATCGCGTTCTAAGAGAGGGGTATTGATCCGCACACGGGCCTCTGCTTAAGGGGGCTTGTGGGTGGGTCGGCCGCCGAACTAGTTAAGTCATCCCTCGAAAGGTAAACCAATATGTCATTCAATCTCAACGCTTCGCCCAGCCACCTGCTGCATCGTGCTCAGCAGGCTGCTGCGAACCACAGCGCCAAGGCGCTCCGCACTGCTGGCATCACGCTGCGCCAGTTCTCGCTGCTCGCAGCCCTGGACGGCAATGAAGGCGCGAGCCAGTCCGACCTCGTCAACGCCACCGGCATCGACCGTTCGACCCTGGCTGACATGGTCGCCCGTATGGAAACCAGCGGCCTGATCAAGCGCGCTGCTTCCAAGACCGACGCCCGCGCAAAGTCCGTCTCCCTGACGGCAAAAGGCAAGAAGGCCCTCGATAAAGCCCTTCCGGCTGTTCAGGCTGCTGACGCTGCCCTCTTCTCCGGCCTCGCAAAAGTGAAGCAGGACGCTCTGATGTCTGGCCTCGTGGGCCTGGCTGAAGAAGAAGCCAAGCCGGCTCCGGCACCGAAAGCTGCTCCGAAAGCCGCCCCGAAGGCTGCTGCACCGAAGAAAGCTCCGGCTGCGAAGAAGGCTCCAGCCGCCAAGAAAGCTCCGGCCAAGAAGCCGGTTGCCAAGAAAGCCGCTGCTCCGAAGCCTGCCGCCAAGAAGGCTGCACCGAAGAAAGCCGCTCCTAAAAAGGCCGCCCCGAAAAAGGCTGCACCGAAGAAAGCCGTTGCTGCTGCAAAGGCGCCGGCCGTGAAAAAAGCACCGGCCAAGAAGCCGGCCGCTCGTAAAGCCAAGAAGAAGTAATCTGGCTTAAAGGGTTCAGGGGCGGGGCGCGCTCAGCGCCTCGCCCACCCGTTTCACCGAGTCAGCGTCCAGCGGCCCGGAAATATGCTCCAGAATCTCGCCATCGGCTGAGATCACAAAGGTTTCCGGAACCCCTGTCAGGCCGAAGTCCAGACCGCCCTGACCATTCGGATCCATCACGATATCGGCATACGGATTGCCAAGTTCCTCCAGGAACTTCCGCCCGTTTGCTGGCGTATCCTTGTAAAGCACCCCGTAAACCTGCCCCGGATGGGCCTTGGCCAGCGCCGTCAGGCGCGGATGTTCCGCCTCGCATGGGGCGCACCAGCTGGCGAACAGGTTCACCGCGATCGTGTCCCCGGTGGGTGTGGGCGCAAAACTCAGCGTGCCACCTTCCAGCCGTTCGAAGCTCCGGTCCGGCGCCGTGCGGGAGATGCGCTCGAAGTCGCGTTTCTCCGGATGGCTGAGTTCCCAGCCTGCCAGACCCGCAAAAAGAACAAGGGCCGTGACCGGAATGGCGGCAAGCCAGCGTTTCATGCTGCGTCATCTCCGCGCAGGCGCGCTTCGGCCCGCTGCATCTTCGCCTGCGATGCTTTCGCCCGAAGGGTGACAATCAGGATGGTCAGGCCAAGGCTGATCGCGCCGACGGCATAGCAGGCCCAGATGAAGACGGCATTCTTGTCGAAGTCCGGCAGCATGATTGATCAGCCCTCCGCCATCAGTTTTGCATTGGCCTGCGCCGTGCGCCGGTCCCAGATCTCCGCGCGCATCAGCGTCTGCGTCAGGCCTGCAAAGAGCAGCGTATGGCCAAGGCCGCTCGCCAGCAGGGGCCAGAGATAGACCGCGGCCATTTTAGGCCCCTCGGCGGTCAGCACGCTCGAATCCTGATGAAGCGAGGTGAAGAGGTCCACGGAGAATTTGATCAGCGGCACATTGATCGCCCCGACCATGGCGAGGATCGCCCCGGCGCGGGCGGCCTTCTGGCGCGTGTCCATGGAGGCGCGCAGCGCCATGTAGCCGAGGAACAGGAAGAACATGAACAGGACCGACATCATCCGCGCGTCGTCCCATTGCCACCAGGTGCCCCAGGTCGGCTTGCCCCAGATGGATCCGGTCGCAAGGCAGATCGCCGTCCAGACGGCGCCCAGCGGGGCGATGGATTTCGCGGCGATGTCGGCGACTTCATGGCGCCAGATGAACCAGATGAAGCTCATCACGGCCATGCCCATATAGCTTGCCATGGCGAGCCATGCGGCGGGCACATGGATGAACATCACGCGCATGATGTCCCCGCCCTGATATTCATCCTTCGGAACCATCCAGAGGCCCTGCCACAGGCCCCAGCCGATCAACAGCACGGCCAGCGCGTAGCAAAGCGGCGCCAGCCAGTTCGACAGGCGCATGAAGCGAAGGGGATTTGCGAACCAGGAAAACATGTGACTGCGATACTGCTCCCTCAGTCTGCCGCCAAGCGCAAGGCTGCAGCCATGGCGAATGGCGCAACGGCGAGGGCGAACAGGGTGGACGCCGCCAGAAACAGGGGCGCGCTTTCGCTGCCGGGGCCGTGGGTCATGGAGAGCGCTCCGAAAATGGCTGTCGGCACATACAATGGCAGGGCGATGAGGCTGATCAACAGGCCGCCACGCCGCACCGTTGCCGACAGGGCTGCGCCGACGCCGCCCCAGAAATAGAAAGCGAGCCCGCCAAGGCCGTAGAGCGCAGCGTTGCTTAGCAGGTCCGCGGAGGCCTCCGCCTGGAACATCAGCGCAAGGAGCGGGGAAAGCAGCGCGAGCGGCAGGCCCGCCGCCAGCCAGTGTGCGAAGGTCTTGGCCCCGGCAATGGCAGAGGCAGGCGCCCCGGTCTGCAGCCAGAGGTCCAGCGCGCCGTCTTCGGTATCTGCCTGGAAGATCCGCTCCAGCGTCACGAGGCTGGAGAGGGCGAGCGCGACCCAGAGGATGCCAGGCCCCACGGCGCGCAGCGTCTGCGGATCCGTCCCGATACCGAGCGGCACAAGCACGGCCGCGCCCGCGAAGAAGCCGAGCGGCAGCAGCGCACCTGCGCCGCCGGCCCAGGCTTCGCCCAGCGCCTGCCGGAATGCGGAGAGGATCGGGGCGGGCCTCACAGCACCACCTCGCTTGCTGGCACGAAGCCGGATTCGCCATGAATGGCCGCGACCACGCCGCCGCCGGATTTCAGGTGAGCCTCGATCAATTCCAGCACCAGTTCCCGGCCCTCTGCGTCGAGCGCGGTGTAGGGCTCGTCCAGCATCCAGATCGGGCGCTTCTCCAGCAGGAGCCGTCCCAGCGCGGTCCGTCGGCGCTGTCCGGCAGAGAGATAACGTGCGGGCACATCGGCCGGGCGCTTCAGGCCCATCCGGGCGAGGACTGAGTCCAGATCCGGGTCTGAGCCCCATGCCTTTGCCCAGAGTCCAAGATGTGTACGCGGGGTTTCGTGCGGTTTCAGGCCTTCGCGGTGGGCGAACCAGTGATGCAGGCCGTTGCGGGTGACCTCGCCCGCTTCCGGCCGGGTCAGTCCGGCCAGGATCCGCAACAGGGTCGTCTTGCCCGCCCCGTTCGATCCGCGCAGGACGAGGCTCTCGCCCGGCGCGACCGACAGGCTGACGCCCGTAAACAGCACCCGCTCGCCTCGAATCATGCCGAGATCAGTCGCAGAAAGCAGGGGCCCTGACACAGTACCCGTCACGCCGCGCAGCACCCGTTTCCGCGCCGGGAGGAGCGCAAAAGACCGGAATCTGGCGTGTGTGGGGGCATCAGGATCTCCTACCTGCCTGTTTGATCGCACGTTTTATCGGTTCAGGCGCCGCAGGATAGTCCCTTTGTCCCAATTGCATCAGTGCCTCCGGCCATATAAGAGGCGGGCACGCGCCGCCCATTCCGCCAGGCGGCCATGGTATTCACATTCACTACGCGAGGTTCCCCTCCCATGCCGTCCCTCGACAGCTTCAATTCCAAACGCACGCTCACCGCTGGTGGGAAAACCTATACCTACTATTCCATTGAGGCTGCGGCCGAGAACGGACTGGGCGACGTTTCCCGCCTGCCAGCCTCGCTGAAAGTACTGCTGGAAAACATGCTGCGCTTTGAAGACGGCAAGACCGTCACCAAGGACGACATCCTCGCATTCAAGAAATGGCTCGATAACAAGGGCAAGGACGATCACGAGATCGCCTACCGCCCGGCCCGCGTGCTGATGCAGGACTTCACCGGCGTTCCGGCCGTGGTCGACCTCGCCGCCATGCGCGATGCTGCCCAGAAGCTCGGCGCTTCGGCAGAAGCCATCAACCCGCAGGTCCCGGTTGACCTCGTCATCGACCACTCGGTCATGGTCGACAGCTTCGCCGGCCCGGACAGCTTCAAGAAGAACGTCGAGATCGAATACCAGCGCAACCAGGAGCGCTACGAGTTCCTTCGCTGGGGCTCCACCGCGTTCAAGAATTTCCGCGTTGTTCCGCCCGGCACCGGCATCTGCCACCAGGTGAACCTCGAATATCTCGGCCAGACCGTCTGGACGAAGGAAGAGAACGGCGAAACCGTTGCCTATCCGGATACCTGCGTCGGTACCGACTCGCACACGACCATGATCAACGGCCTGTCCGTCCTCGGCTGGGGTGTCGGCGGTATCGAAGCTGAAGCCGCCATGCTCGGCCAGCCGGTCTCCATGCTGATCCCGGAAGTGATCGGCTTCCGTCTCGACGGCAAGATGGCCGAAGGCGCCACCGCGACCGACCTCGTGCTGACCGTCGTGCAGATGCTCCGCCAGAAGGGCGTCGTCGGCAAGTTCGTCGAATTCTACGGCCCGGGCCTCTCGAACCTGACCCTCGAAGACCAGGCCACGATCTCCAACATGGCCCCGGAATACGGCGCGACCTGCGGCTTCTTCCCTGTCGACCATGACACGGTGAAATACCTCAACAATACCGGCCGCGATGCAGACCGCGTCGAACTGGTCGAAGCCTATGCCAAGGCCCAGGGTTACTGGCGTCCGGACCAGGCCGAGCCGATCTTCACCGATACGCTGGAACTGGACCTCGGCGCCGTCGTGCCATCCATCTCCGGCCCGAAACGCCCGCAGGACCGCGTGCTCCTGTCCGAAGGCGACATCGCTTTCGCCGAAGCCATGTCGAAGGAATTCGGCAAGGCTTCGGATGCGGCTGAAGCCATCGCCGTGGAAGGCGAAGACTACACCGTCACCCATGGCGACGTGTTCATCGCCGCCATCACGTCCTGTACGAACACGTCCAACCCGTCCGTGCTGATCGCCGCCGGCCTCGTGGCCAAGAAGGCGAACGAGCTGGGCCTCACCCGCAAGCCGTGGGTGAAAACCTCGCTCGCACCCGGATCGCAGGTGGTCACCGACTACCTCGAAAAGGCCGGCCTGCAGGACGATCTCGACGCCCTCGGCTTCAACCTTGTCGGCTATGGCTGCACCACCTGTATCGGTAACTCCGGTCCGCTGGACACGCACCTTGCCAAGGCCATCGCAGACGGCGACCTGGTTTCCTGCTCGGTCCTGTCGGGCAACCGGAACTTCGAAGGCCGCATCGGCCCGGACATCAAGGCGAACTATCTCGCCTCGCCGCCGCTGGTCGTCGCCTATGCCATCGCCGGTACGCTGCGCAAGAACCTGACCAAGGATCCGATCGGCACCGACAAGAACGGCAACGACGTCTACCTGAAGGACATCTGGCCGACCTCGCACGAGATCGCCGAGATCATGGCCAAGGCCGTGACTCCGGAAATGTTCGCCGAGCGTTATTCCGACGTCTTCAAGGGCGACGAGCACTGGCAGGGCATCGAAGTGTCCGGCGGACAAACCTATAGCTGGCCGCCCGGCTCGACCTATGTCCAGAACCCGCCTTACTTCGAAGGCATGAGCCTCGACGTGGACGACCCGACGGACGTGAAAGACGCCCGCGTGCTGGCCGTCTTCGGCGACTCGATCACCACCGACCACATCTCTCCGGCCGGTTCGATCAAGGCCTCCAGCCCGGCAGGCATCTACCTGCAGGAACACCAGGTCTCCCCGCTGGACTTCAACTCCTACGGCTCGCGCCGTGGTAACCACGAAGTCATGATGCGCGGCACCTTCGCCAACATCCGTATCAAGAACCAGATGGTTCCGGGTGTCGAAGGCGGCGTGACCGTCCACTATCCGGACGGCGGACAGATGGCGATCTACGATGCTGCCATGAAGTATGAAGCCGAAGGCACGCCGCTGGTCGTGTTCGCCGGCGACCTCTACGGCAATGGTTCCTCGCGTGACTGGGCTGCCAAAGGCACCGTCCTGCTCGGCGTCCGCGCCGTGATCGCAGGCAGCTTCGAACGTATCCACCGTTCCAACCTGATCGGCATGGGCGTCCTGCCGCTGGAGTTTGCGGAAGGCGAAAGCGCCAAGGCCCTCGGCCTGACCGGCAAGGAGCAGGTGACCATCGAAGGCATCAACGACATCAAGCCGCGCCAGTCGATGGAAGTGAAGATCACCCGTGAAGACGGCACGACCTTCACCGCCAATACGGTGGTCCGTATCGATACCGAGAACGAGCTGGACTATTACCGCAATGGCGGCATCCTGCACTATGTGCTGCGCAACCTGGCGCGCGGCGCTGCCTGAGGCGGCTGACCGGAACATAGCTATCAAAACCCCCGCAGCAGGCGCTGCGGGGGTTTTTTGCAGCCCTCACACCGGTGTGATTGTGTTGTGGGGCCAAGGGTGATCTATACAGAAACCGTCATGAAACGCCTGCTCGCAGCCCTTATCGTCCTGTCTCCGGCCGCCGCACCCGCGGCGATGGCGGAGTCGCCGACCCTGATCGAACTGTTCGCGTCCCAGAATTGCCGGGCCTGCCCGAAGGCGCATGCGACGCTGAAAGAGATCGATGCATCGCGGGATGATGTCCTGATCCTGACCTGGTCCGTGGACTATTGGGACTATCTGGGCGGCAAGGACCCGATGGCGATGGGCGAGTCGAAAGAGCGTCAGCGCGCCTATGTCGACCGGTTCAAGCTGCGCGGTCCCTATACGCCGCAAACCGTTTATAACGGCGTCGAACAATGCCCCGGCAACAAGCCCAGCAAGGTCGACACGGCCATCGGCAAGGCCCGGAAGGGAACACCGGAAGGCGTTCGTCTTGTCCTCAAGGGTGACGGGGTGGAGCTGAGCGGCAAGGCCAATGGCCTGACGGACATCTGGTATGTCGACTATCTGGACGGCGCCGACAACACGACCGACATGGTTCATCCGGTAACGCAGGTCACCGCACTTGGCCCATGGCTTGGCGGCCGGACACAGCTCGCGCTGCCAGACTGCCAATCGCATTGTGCGGTGATCATCCAAGAAGCCGGATTCGGCCCGGTTCTGGCCGCCCTGCCGCTGGACCCGCCCGAAGCGCAGCAGCCTTAAGGCGTCTCTGGCGGCGTCTCCGGCACGGCAATTTCCGGCGGCCTGACGATGGAGCTCACCGCCGGGGTGAAATCGTTCCAGTCGTATTCGGACAATTCAAACGCCCAGCCGGTCGCCTTGTCATTGATCGTGCTGCCGCGATGCGCGCCTTCGCCTGCTTCGATGGCTCGCAGCGTGACGAAGAAGCCATCGGCTTCGCGATAGGCTTCGACTGCGACTTCCAGCCCGTCATGCGTCTCTGTGATGTGCCGGCCGACGGGCCGTGTCGCGAGGTCTGCGGCGGGTTTCACGCCGATGGGCTGGAACCGGCTGAGCGCGAGCGCGGGCGTCGAGGCGGCGATGCGGCTGATGAGGCGGAAATCCTGATAGGGCGGGCCGGGACGGAAGCTGCGCTCGCTGGTGCCGACGGCGCGCTGCAGGTAGAGGCTCTCGCCAATCCGGTCGAACAGGCGGACGGCCGATACGGCATCGGGGCTGATGTCGAGAATGTCGAGGTCCAGCCAGGCATCGCCATTGTAGAGCGGCGGCAGGTCGCCGCTCACCTGATAAGCCTGTGTTTCATCCGGGCGCCGCGCATAGAGATGTTCGCCCTTGCGGCCGGTGATGATGCCGGCGGTCACCTCGCCAGCGCTGTTGGCGAGTTCGATCAGCGCGCCGGTGCCACCCTCGCGCGGATCACCGAGGCCGACCCGGTTCAGCTTGCCGGGGTCACGCGTCCGCGCTTCGCCCCAGGTCAGCTCGCCCAGCCCGGTGGCAAGCTCGGCCAGCCGGTCGGCACGGACGGGATAGCCATGCGTGCCTTCCAGCGTCCAGCCATCCACACTGTTCAGCAGGCGGTAGGATTCGTCGGCCAGCGTCACGCGGATCTCGGCGGCTTCGGCGCGGGTTTCGGCAAAGCCGGGCAGCACGGGCTGGCCCGTTCGGCCTGTCTGGGCAGGTCCGCCCCGGAAGTCGAGATGCGCGAGCACGGCCAGCAGCGACAGTGCGGCTGCAAGGGCGGCGAGGATCTGCAGGCGCTTGCGGCGCTGGCGCTGGCGGAGTTCGGTCATGACTCCCTCCGTGCGCGTACCTGCTGGCGGCGCCAGACGAGCAGGCCGGCCAGCGCGATCAGGATCGGCCCGCCCCAGATATTGATGGCTTTCAGCGTCGCTTCCATCCGGTCGATGTCGCGCCGGTAGTCGCGCTCGATGGCGCGCAGCTCTCCGCGCAGGGACACGATCCGCTCGCGCAGCTGGCCAAGCTCGATGCGTTCATCGTCGGTCAGGTCCGCGGCCTCGTCCCCTTCGAAGAAGCCGTCGGTGGAGCCGATCGCCTGCAGCTCTTCCAGCCGCCCCTGCGCTTCGCTGAGGCTGGCTTCGAGTTCGGCCTGCTGACGGAAATACTTGGCTTCGGCCGAGGCGCGCATCCGGTCGATCCGGGCCATCGGGCGCAGGCTCGGTGCGCGCGACCGCAGCCGCGAGAGTTCCCCGCCGCCCGCCAGCGCATCCAGTGCGTTCAGCACCAGCGCGCCATTGTCGGCCACCACGATGTCACGGCCCGGCACGATATAGAAATCGTCGGCGATGAAATCGACATCGGCAATGAAGACAAGCTCTGCGGCGGTCTCGCTGGCCGAGATGTGGGGCGGCGCATTGGCAGCATCGGCGCGGGCCAGTTCCGCCATGACGGGGTCTGACGGTTCGTCCAGCGCCGGGGCCCCGGCCGGGAAAATGGTTCCGAGCTGACCGGACAGGCGCGCGGCCAGCACCAGCGGGCCCGGCTGTGTCTGGTAGGATTTCAGCGTGTCAGACGGCGTCATGTCGTGCACCGCCTTTTCGGCGTCGATATATGAGGGGCTTGGGCCCGTCTCGATCAGCGGCGAGAAGGTGACGCCTGCCGGCAGTTCCGACACGACGAGGGCGCCCGGCGCACCGAAATTCACCACCCGCGTCAGGTCTGCCGTGATCAGATCGTCCTGGTTCATGTCACCAGCGGGTGCGCCGATGAACAGTGGATGGGCCTGTTCCTCGATCCGCCCATCGCCGACATCGACCGGCACAGGCAGGGACCCGGCCGCATCTGCCACCGCATCATGCGAAAGCGAGATGCCCCAGGCCTCTCCCAGCTTGCCGAGACCGGATCGTGCCCCGGCATCCGAAATGTCGAACAGGCCCTGACTGACCGCCGTCTTGGCGGCGGGGTCGACGAGGAACACCGCCCGGCCCTTGCGCAGCACAAACTGGTCGATCAGCCATTGTTGCCGGTCTGACAGGGGTGGCGGGTGCGCGACCAGCAGGACGTCGAGGTCAGCCGGCAGGGACTGGAACTGATCGGAAATCGGCACGATGTCGAATGACCGGTCGATATCCGCGAGCAGCGTGTAGCCGCCCTGTCCGCCCGGCGCCGACATGCCCGGCAGCGTCGTCAGGATGCCGACGCGCGGCGGGTCCGGGTCGTCCAGCCGGGAGACCATGCGGGTCAGGTCGTATTCCAGCGAGACTTCACGCTCCGGCGCGAGGAACGGGATTACGCGCTGGTCGTCGATCGTGTTGTGGCCGATGATGCCGAAATAGAGTGGGTCGTCGCCATTCGTGTCGATGGCGGTGATGCCGGCGGCCAGCGCCTCGTCCTCGGCGGGGGAGAAGGGCGTCGGGTCAATCTCCCGCACGCGGACAGAACCGCCTGACTGGGATTCATAGGCTTTCAGCAATTCCCTCACGCGGGCGGCATAGGCGCGCACCGCCGGATAGTCCTGTGCAACGCTGCGCGAATAGACGAGCGTCACATCCACCGGCTCGGCAATGTCGGAAAGCTTCTCCCGCGTCGCCTTGGACAGCGAGTAGAGATGGTTCTCGGTAAAATCGATCTGCGCGCCGGTCAGGACTTTCTGGGCCAGCAGGTTTCCCGACACGAAAATGACGGTGACAAGCGCGGTTGCGATCAGGAGGTAGTGTTTCGATTTCATCTCAGCCGAGCCTCTGACGGGCGGCCCAGAGGCCGTTGAGGATGGCCCAGAAGGCGGTGAAGCCGAGGAAGAACATCACCGAGCGCAATTCCAGTACGCCGCGCTGGGCGCCCTCGAACTGCGTCAGGAAGGAAAATTGCGCGACAAGGTCGGCAAAGCCTGTCCCGAACACCGCCTTCACGGTGGAGAGGACCAGCGGCCAGCCCGCCGCAGTGAAGGCGAACGCGATCAGGACACTGATGACGAAAGCCGTCACCTGGCTGCCCGTCAGCGCCGAAACCGCAGAGCCGATGGAGAGATAGGCGCCCGCCATCAGGAAGCTCACCAGATAGGTCAGCGCGATGGCCGTATTGTCCGGCCCGCCGAGATAATTCACCGTGATCCACATCGGGAAGGTCAGCAGCAGGCCGACGCCGGCCACAGTCCATGCAGCGCAGAGCTTGCCGAGCACCAGCCCCGGCATGCCGAGCGGCAGGGAGAGCAAGAGCTCGTCCGTGCCCGCGCCCTGTTCATCCGCCCAGAGGCGCATGGCGAGCGCCGGCAGGAAGATCATGTAGAGCCAGGGGTGCCAGACGAAGAAGGTCGCAAGGTCGGCAGAGCCAGTATCGAAAAAGCCGCCTGCCTCCCAGGTGAACACGCCGAGCGCGAGCAGGAAGACCGCAAGGAAGACATAGGCCATGGGCGTCGCGAAATAGGCGCCAAGCTCGCGCCGGTAGGTCGCGCCGAAGCCGCCCATCTGCTGTCGCAGGAGATCCATCATCGTGCGTTCGCCTCGGCCTGGTCGGTCAGGCGCATGAAGGCGCTTTCCAGCGATCCGTCATCGGATGTCTTCGCCAGTTCCACCGGTGTTGCGTCCGCGACCACGCGGCCCCGGTCCACGACGATGGCGCGCGTGCACATGGCCGGCACTTCGGTCAGCGTGTGGGTGGAGATCAGGATCGCCTTGGTCGGCGCCATGCGGGCGATGAGGGCGCGGACGGCGCGCTTCTGATTGGGGTCGAGGCCATCGGTCGGCTCGTCCAGCAACAGGACCGGCGGGTCGTGCAGGATCGCCCCGGCCAGCCCCACGCGGCGGCGATAGCCTTTGGAGAGGGAGCCGATCCGCTGGCCTGCCACGGTGGTGATGCGCGCATCGGCAATGGCGCGCTCCACCGCGTCCTTGCGTTTCGCGCGGTCGATCTTGCGGGCGGCGGCCATGAAGTTCAGGAATTCCGGCGGCGTCATGTCGTCATAGAGCGGCGCGCCTTCGGGCAGGTAGCCAAGCGCGGCCTGTGCCTGCCTGCGATTGGAAACGATGGACTTGCCGTCGATCAGCGCGTCGCCTGCATCCGGCTCCAGCACGCCTGCGATCATGCGCATGGTCGTGGACTTGCCCGCACCATTGGGCCCGAGGAAGCCGAGCACCGTGCCTTTTTCGAGCGTGAAGGATACGCCCTGCACGGCGCGCTTGGCGCCAAAGCTTTTTTCCAGACTGCGAATGTCGAGCATTCTCTGGTTCAGACGCCTCTTATCATGAGAGATTCTGATACCGCCCTTGGCCGCATCTGGCCAGTGACTGGAAAATTACGCTGACAGTAAGGTTCGGTTACGCCGCGAAGCGTTTCACCTCTTCCAGAACCGCTTTTGCGGCCGCTTCCACGATTTTTCCGCCATCTTCGGCATTGGACTGGGTCGGGTCGGAGCCGATGCGGCCATCCGGGAAGTCGCGGCGGTATTGCACCGCATCGCCGATCTTGCCGTTGGGCGCGATTTTCGGGCTCATCTCCACCTCCGGCCGGGCCCGGTCCGGATAGCCGAAATAGGTGACCGAGACTTCGGAAGCCGTCGCGTGGCTGCCATGGCCGACAGGGTAGAGCTGGTTGCAGAGCTGCATGACCGGCGAGAAGTCCCACCAGTTGCGCAGTTTCAGCGTCAGGCCGGGGCGGTTGTCGGCGCCGCGCGGGTCAAAACTGCGCCGGGCGTGGATCTCCGAGAAAGCCGCTTCGATCGTGGCGATGTTCCCGCCATGGCCGTTCAGCCAGTAGATCCGCTCAAAGCCGTGGCGCATCAGGCTTTCGGTCCAGTCCGCCATGGCTGCGATCATCGTGGTGGGGCGCAGCGTGATCGTGCCCGGAAAGCCAAGATGATGCTGCGCGCAGCCGACCGAGAAGGTCGGGCCGACCAGAACATCGTCCGGCGCCTGCGCCTCGGCATGGCGGGCGATGATTTCGGGGCAGAGCGCATCGGTGCCGATAAAGCCGTTCGGCCCGTGCTGTTCCATCGAGCCGATGGGGATCAGGATCGTGCGTGATTTCTGCAGCCAGGCTTCGATATCCTGCCAGGTGGAGACGGGAAGCAGCATGGGATCTGTCCTCTTCTAGGTCTTCCGGGGGGCGAGCCGCCGCGTGATATGGCCCATCTTGCGGCCGGGCCGGGCTTCATGCTTGCCATAAAGGGTCAGCACGTCGCCGGGGGCAAGGTCGGCCGGGTCGACATTGCCGGCTTCGCCGATCAGGTTTTCCATCTCGGCATCGAACAGGCGGCGCGTGTCGCCCAGCGGCCAGCCGCAGATGGCACGGATATGCTGTTCGAACTGGCCGGTCTGGCAGGCTTCTGGCGTCCAGTGGCCCGAATTGTGGACGCGCGGCGCAAATTCATTCGCCAGCAGGCTGCCATCCGGCAGCACGAACAGTTCCAGCGCCAGCACGCCGACATGACCCAGCGCATCGACCAGCGCGATGGCTTTTTCCCGCGCGGCCTGCTCCACGTTGAGCGGCAGGCCGGAGGGCGCGGTCGAGGTCGCAAGGATGCCGTCCCTGTGCACATTGCGCGGCGGGGCCCAGGTCGCCGTCTCCCCAAGGCTGGAGCGGGCGACGATGACCGAGATTTCGCATTCGAACGGCACGGGCGCTTCCAGCACGCAGGGCGCGGCGCCGACATCGGCCCAGGCGGCGGCGATGTCATCGGGGGAGCGAACCCAGGCCTGGCCCTTGCCGTCATAGCCGTCGCGGCGGGTCTTCAGCAGTCCTGTGCCGCCGAGTTCAGGCAATGCCCTGGCAATGTCATGATCCGAATTGATCACGCGATAGTCCGCCGTAGCGATGCCGATATCGTTCAGGAAGGCCTTCTCCTCGGCCCGGTCCTGCGAGGTCGCGAGCGATTTGGCGCCCGGGTGAAGATGCGTGCCGGCATCCTCGATGGCCTCGGCGGCGGCGACCGGGATGTTCTCGAATTCCAGCGTGATGACGGCGCAGGCCTTGGCGAACTCTGCCAGCAAGGCCTTGTTATCATAGGCGCCTTTCCAGTGATGGCGGGCAACGCGGGCGGCCGGCGGATCGTCTTCCGGGCAATAGATGTCGACATCGAAGCCAAGGCGCTGCGCGGCATTCGCCAGCATGCGGCCCAACTGGCCGCCGCCAAGGATCCCGATAACGCTGCCAGTCGGGACGGGCGTCATCCTTCCGGCGTCTCCCCCACACCATCGGTCTGCGACTGGCGATAGGCGTCGAGCTTCGCAGCGACGCTCTCGTCTTCCAGCGCCACGATGGAGGCGGCCATGATGCCGGCGTTCACGGCGCCCGCTTCACCGATGGCAAGCGTGCCGACCGGCACGCCGCGCGGCATCTGGACGATGGAGAGCAGGCTGTCGAGGCCGGACAGGGTCTTCGACTGAACGGGCACGCCCAGCACGGGCAGGGGGGTCATCGAGGCCGCCATGCCGGGCAGGTGGGCAGCCCCTCCAGCGCCTGCGATGATCACTTTCAGGCCTCTCGCCTTTGCGCCCTTGGCATAGCTGACCAGCCTGTCCGGCGTGCGGTGAGCCGACACAATCCGGGCTTCGTAGGCGACGCCGAGTTCGCCCAGAAGGCGAGCGGCTTCCTTCATCACCGGCCAGTCCGACTGACTGCCCATGATGATGCCGACCTTGGGGGATTCGCTTGTTGCCATGGCATCCTCGTTGGCGGAAAGCGCGCACCATATGCAGGCGGCCTGCCCCGTCAACTGCCGCCTGCTGGGGGAACTCGCTCCACAAGCTGCCGGACAGCACGTATCGTCAGGAAATGGCAGATGACGGCTTCCATGTGCAGGCAGAGCGGCGGCGGGCGCTGATCGACATCCTGGGTGTCGATCTGACGAGCGTTGACCGGCAGACGCGCGCCGCCATCGAGGCGCTTTGCGACGAGGTCATCGCCCTGCGGGAAGACCTCGCCAGCGCCCGGAAGGCCTTGTCGGAAGCCGAATTGCTGGCCGACAATGATGCCCTCTGCCCCATGTTCAACCGGCGCGCCTTCGAGCGCGAAGTCCGCCGCGAAATCGCGCTGGCCAGCCGTTTCGGCACGCCGCTCAGCCTGATTTTCACCGATCTTGACCATTTCAAGCCGGTGAACGACATCTTCGGCCACGCCACGGGTGATGCCGTGCTGCTGAAAGTTTCGGAAATCCTGCTCAGCCTCACGCGCGATACCGACATTGTCGGGCGCCTTGGCGGGGACGAGTTCGGCATCGTGCTGTCGCAGGCGACCCTTGCCGATTCACAGCGCAAGGCCGCCCAGCTGACGGAGCGGATCGATGCCCTGACGGTGCGCGGCGCAGCCGATGCGCCGGACAGGCGCCTGCGCATCGGCGCCTCCTGCGGGGTGGTTGCCTGGCAACCAGGCGAAGACGCCCGGCACCTGATTGCGCGGGCCGATCAGGCCATGTTTGCGCAAAAAGCGAACAGGAAAGCCGGGCGTTCTGCCCGCGGTTGAAGCGGAGTCTGATTCTGAAGGAGGATTCATTTGAGATCAGGGTGACGAAGGGTCAGCCTTATGCTTAAGTGTTGCTGTTAAGACACAGCCACTTAACAAGCAGAAGGAGACGAATATGTCGCTACAGGGCCGGAAAAGTGAGCTCGCCAACAAGCACCGCCAGCTGGACCAGAGAATTGAAGAAGAAGAAAAACGCCCGGCTGCCGACACCCTTCGCCTCAAAGATCTCAAGCGACAGAAACTCAAGATTAAAGAAGAGCTGCGATGGCTTGAAGCCAGCTAACGGCTGAATGGACCTGAGGTCCTTTCGCCGGTGTTTGCAGCAGGCGAAAGGACCGGTTCCATGCGGGACATTTTCGATCAGGACAAATCACTCAGCCTGGGCGTGATCCGTCAGGCCGCAGGCATATTCAACCTGCTGCTGGCCGCCCTGGTGTTGCTGGCCGTGTTGCGCGGCCTCGGCCGCCTGTTCACCGGCCATTTCATCGGTGCATTCGTGGAAACCCTCGGGGCCTTTGCCGCGCTTGGCTTCCTGTTCCTGGTCGTGCGGCTGCTGACCGAGCTGCTGGCCGCGCTGCACCGCCTCAATGACCGGCTGACCATCCTTGGCGATGACCTGCGCTCCATCCGCAACGCGGAAGAGGACTGAGAGCCGTGGGATCACCTGTCACTGCCATTCTGGGCCTTGGCCGCGAGGTCGGCGATGCCGTGGCGCGCCGGTTCCATGAACTGGGCCATAATGTGCTGGCCGCCGATTCCAGCGGCGACCGTATGCTGACCGCCCAGAACGCCATGCCGGAGAAAGTGCTGCTGCACCTTGGCGACCTGCACACCAAGCTCGGCCTGCGCAATGCCGTGGCTGCGGCGGTGGAAGGCTTCGGCCGGATCGACAATCTCATCGTGATCCCCAGCATCGAAGACCCCGACACCATCCACGATTTTTCCCAGGAAAAATTCGACAAGGCGCTGGCCAAGACGGTGCGCGGCGCGGCGCAATGCCTGAAAGTCTTCTCGGAGCGGATCGAAGAACAGGCAGACCTGCCAACCTCCGGCGCCGAACGCATCCGCCAGCGCGGCACGGTCACCTTTGTCCTGTCTTATTCGGCGCTCGCCACCATGCCGGGCCGTTTCACGGAGACCGTGACACAGGCTGGCGTGCTGGGTGTGGTCAAGGCCGGCTCCCTCGAACTCGCCGAGGCCGGTATCCGCGTCAACGCGATCGTTGCGATCCGTCCGCGCGAGGAGAAAATGGAGACCTGGACCGGAAAGCGCACGCCCCTTGGACGGGCGGCACTTGCCGATGAGATCGCCGATTCGGCCGCTTTCCTGGCGTCTCCGGAAGCGGCCATCATTACCGGCGAGGTGTTGCGCCTCGATGGTGGGCGCTCTGGCCTCGCCGGCATTCTGGACTGATCAGCCGATCGATCAGCTAATCGATCAGGCGGGCATCAGCGGCGACATGCCGTCGTCTTCAGCGACCGCCTTCCATGCCGACACCGATTCCACGGACCAGTCCTTGCTGACGATCGTGGAGACTTTCTTGTATTCCGCATGCGCCGTATCGGCGGTCAGCGTCATGAGGATGTAGCCATGGCCGAACGGGTCGTGCCACTCGACCGATGTATTGGCGTCGGCAAACAGGGGGCCAAGGTTCGGAACGTCCTTGATGACAGAGCCCATGCCGGGTGAGGTGATCGAGGTGCAGCCGAATTCCACGCCGCGCTGGTCGCCCTTGGCATCGATGAGTGTGTTCGCCCAGGCCGTATGCGTATCGCCGGTGACGGTGACAAGGCGTGCGCCGGTCTTTTCGGCAGAGGCGTAGAGACGCTCACGGGCGGCCGGGAAGCCGTCCCAGGCATCGAGGTTGAATGGCAGGCCGAGCGCGGAGAAGCCGACCATGCCTTCGACATAGGGGCTGTCCTGTGCGGCGATCTGCTCCGGCGTCAGAACTTCGCCCATGTTCGGCAGCACGACCTTGGCCATGATCACCTGGTTGGCGAGGACCTGCCAGGTCTTGCCGGCGGAGACGGACTTGCCGAGTTCGCCTTCCAGCCAGGCTTCCTGTTCGGCGCCCAGCATGGTGCGGGCCGGATCGTTGACCTCGGCCACTTTGGCCTGAATGCGGGCCATCATTTCTTCCTGGGACGGATTACCGGAGAGAACGGAATACCATTCCAGTTCCGGCGAGCGCCCGGTCAGGCGGGATTCCAGCGCGTGGACGGTGGCCACATCGCCGAATTCGAAGCTGCGCCACACGGCGGAGGTGATGTTGCCCGGCTCCGGCTCACGCACCGGGAGCCATTCGAAATAGGCCTGGATGGCGGCCATCTTGCGGTCCGACCAGCTGCCCTCATTGTTCTCCGGATTGTGGTTCTGTGCGCCGGTCCTGTAGGAGTCGTTGGCGCTCTCATGGTCGTCCCAGGTGCAGATCCAGGGCGCTGCGGCATGGGCGGCCTGCAGGTCCGGGTCGCTCTTGTACTGGGCGTGGCGCAGGCGATAGTCCGACAGGGTAACAATCTCTGTAATCGGATCATGCTGGCGGCCGAGCTTCTCGGCGACATCGCTGCCATATCCGTCGATGCCGTATTCATAGATGTAATCGCCGAGGTGCAGGATCACATCGAGATCGGGCTCTTCCGACAGGGCCTTGTAGGCGTTGAAGTGGCCGAACTGCCAGTTGGAGCAGGAGATGACGATCATCTTCACCGGCGTGTCGCCGGAAGCGGCCGTCGTGCGCGTGCGGCCGGCCGGCGAGGCGACGTCTCCGCCTTCGGTCAGCGCCGTGAACTTGTAGGTGTAGGTGGTGGCGGGCGTCAGGCCCTTCGCATCGGCCTTCACGCAGAAATCATGCGCGGCGTCGGCGCTCAGCATGCCGGAGGTGACCAGCGCGCCATCTTCGGCGAACACTTCGTATTTCACCGGGACCGCGCCGTCGCCGGTTTTCGGCGTCACACGCGTCCAGAGGATCACGCGGTCGGTCAGCGGGTCACCGGAGGCGACACCGTGGAGGAACGCCACCTCACCGGCATAGCCGGACGGCGCAGGCGCCGCAGCCGGTGTGGCGCAGGCGGCAAGGCTGAGTGTTCCGGTGGCGGCAGCACCAAGCAGGCCGCGGCGTGTGACGTTTGTCATGGGGTATCCTCCAACTGGGCGGGGCCGGTCTAGCGCCGGTTCGAGACAATAGCATGACGCGCGCGCCACCTTTCGTCTATAAGCCGCCCGATGACCCAGATGACCTTCACCGCCGCCCCGGAAGATGCCGGAAAGCGCCTCGATGTTTTCCTCGCCGCATCGGCGGAGGACCTGTCGCGCTCGCGCCTGAAAACCCTGATCCTCGAAGGGGCTGTAACGGTGGACGGTGCGGCTGAGACCAATCCCAAGAAGCCGGTCGTTGCAGGGGCGAGCTACGCCGTTGCCGTGCCGGAGCCGGTCGCGGCGACGCCCGAGCCGCAGGACATCCCGCTCGACATCCTGTTCGAGGACGAGCACCTGATCGTTCTCAACAAGCCGTCCGGCATGGCCGTGCATCCGGCCCCCGGCAGCCATGACGGCACGCTGGTCAATGCGCTGCTCTTCCATTGCCAGGGCCAGCTCTCCGGTATTGGCGGCGTGGAGCGGCCGGGCATCGTGCACCGGATCGACAAGCTGACGACCGGCGTCCTCGTTGCGGCAAAGACGGAACCGGCGCATCTCGGCCTGTCGGCGCTGTTCAGCACACATGATATCGAACGCGCCTACCTCGCCGTCACGCGCGGCGCGCCGCGGCCCTCACAGGGCACGGTGGACGAACACATCGCCCGTTCTTCAGCAGACCGGAAGAAAATGGCCGTGGTGAAAAATCCGGAAGCCGGGTTCGGGCGCCATGCGGTGACGCACTACAAGACGCTGGAGACGTTCGGCATTCGCGAGAAGGGGACGAATTTCCCGTCCGCGGCGCTCGTCGAGTGCCGGCTGGAGACGGGGCGGACCCATCAGATCCGTGTGCACATGGCGCATGTCGGTACGCCGCTGGTCGGTGATCCGGTCTATGGCCGCCACAAGGGCGTCTCGGTGCTGGGCAGCGGGCCGGGGCGCGATGCCGGGTTCGATGCGGCGCGGGCCTTTCCGCGCCAGGCCCTGCATGCCGCCGTGCTCGGCTTCGTCCACCCGATTACGAAAGAGGCGCTCCGGTTCGAAGCGCCCCTGCCTGAGGATATGAATGACCTGATCGCGGCGCTGCGGCGCCTTCCCAAAAAGGTTTAGGGGCGAAACTGGCCTAGTTCCCGGCGACGTCCTGTCCGGCCGCAGCTTCGGTCGTGACCAGCGGCTCGAAGCTCAGCTTCCTGGCCGTCAGGGTCACATCGCCGATCTTCTTGGAATCGGCGGCGATCTTGATCGGGACCGAGGCGCCATTGTCCAGCGGCGCCAGCCACATGCGCAGCGGACCATCGATGCCGGTCAGGTTGTCGTTGTCGGCCTCGCCTTTCTTGTAGCCGGCGATCTTGTCCATCGTGACGTGGCACTCGATCGCCTCGCCTTTCCAGACCGGCGTATCGACGCCCTTTGTGCCGGCATTCTTCAGGTGGAGATAGGTCAGCTGCCGCCCGTCGAAGATGCGGATCGGCCCGCCGCACGGGTCGTCGCCCGGCGCGCGCGGTTCCAGCGCAAACGTGATCAGCGCCGTAATCGGGTCGTTGGTCTTCAGCACCTGTTCGGTGGTTGCCGCCGGATCGCCGAGATTCCCGAACACGGGATTGGCGTTCATGGTGAAGTCGGTGTCGCTGATGGCGAGTTCCACCTTGCGGTTCTTTTTCCCGTCCTTGTTCTGGGAGACATAAGTGCGGGTCTTCAGCGCATTGTCGCGGGTTTCGCCTTCGGCATGGATGTTCATGTCGTAATTGACGAACCAGTCCGCGATGCCGGTGACCTTCACACGGGAATCGATCGTGTAGGTGTCGGGCTTCAGCTCGGTCGTGAACGTGGCCCGTCCGGTGGCCGGGATGAAGAAAACATAGGCCTTGGCGTGCAGCTCATACACCATGCGGGTTGGCGTGCCGGCCTTCACATTGGTGAGGATGGCGCCGGATTCATTCTTCGGGGCAGGCGACTTGTCCGCCACGGCCCAGCCCGCCGTCGCAAGACCGGTCAGGGCCAGCGCGGCTGCGGATGCAAGGAAAGTCGAACGTTTCATCATCTGATCGGTACCGTCTCCTGACCAGCCGGGAGGGCGGGTCACTATAGTTAAGCCATATATAGGCCGTCGGGGCCAACACTGCCTGAACAAGCATGCCGTTTTCCCGCCTTAATCGGGCGGATTTGCGGTCAAACCTTGTGACAAGCAGTTACAGGCCACGAGAACTGAGGATTCGCCGCACACCGGAGTTGACAGGAAGGCCTCAGGCGTTTTAACAGCGCGCCTTCGAGATAAGACCCATTTATTGGAGCGAGACCATGTCCCGCGAGTGTGAACTTACCGGCACCAAGCCGATGGTCGGCCACCGTGTCAGCCACTCCCAGATCAAGACGAAGCGGATTTTCCGTCCGAACCTCGTGCGCGTCACGCTTCACTCCGAAGCGCTGAACCAGAACTTCCCGATGCGCATCACGGCATCCGCCCTGCGCACGGTCGACAAGCTCGGCGGCCTCGACGGCTTCCTGGCCAAGGCCAAGGACGACACGCTGTCGACCAAGGCGCTCAAGATCAAGCGCGACATCGCCAAAAAGGCAGTTGCCTGATATCTGCCCACCGCTGCAGCGGAAATTGCAGAAACGGAACAGCGCGCCAATTTTGGCGCGCTTTTCTTTTGCCCCTCTGAAGATCGCATGGCAGGACAGGGCCGTGGATCAACGGAGGTCTAAATGTTGCGCATCGCCAGTCTCGCCCTCGCCCTGACACTTGCTGCCTGTTCTGCAGGCCAATCGCCAGAGCCCGCCGAGACGGCGCCCGCGCAAAAGCTGACCGTGTTCACTGGTGGCACCATTTACACCGGCAATCCTGGCCTTCCGATCGTGGATGCCGTCGTGGTCGGTGAGGATGGCCGCATCGTCGGCACGGCCCCGCCGCTCTCCGAAGACTGGGACGAGTCCGAGATCGACCTTGTCGATCTGAAGGGCGCCTACATGTATCCCGGCTTCATCGATGCCCATGCTCACCTGCTCGGCATCGGCCAGCGGGAACTGAATCTCAGCCTCGAAGGCACCGCCTCCATCGATGAGCTGGTCACCCGGATCGAAGCGGAACTGGTCGGCATGGAGCCGGGCGTTCTGCTCTTTGGCCGCGGCTGGATCGAGACCGGCTGGCCGGAAGGGCGCATGCCGTCGGCCGCAGACCTCGATGCCGTGAGCCCCGATAATCCGGTGATCCTGGTCCGCTCCGACGGCCACGCGCTGGTCGCCAACTCGGCGGCGATGGACGCGGCCGGAATCACGGATGAGACAGAAAATCCGGACGGCGGCGCCATTGAGCGGGACGCCGACGGCCACGCCACCGGCATGCTGATCGACAATGCGATGGCGCTGGTCGCCCCGCTGCGGTCGCAGCCGGACGCAGCGGCCAAGGCCCGCGCGCTGGAAACGGGGGCGGAAGTCTATGTCTCCCGCGGCTGGACCGGCGTGCACAATATGAGCGTCGGCCCGGACGAAGCCCCGATCATGCTGGACCTGGACGGGGAAGGAAAAATGCCGCTGCGCCTGTGGAACGCCTTCGACGCAACGGAGGAAGGCATGGCACTGGCGGCGGCGCGGGACTATGAGGCGCCGACAATCACCAACAACGCCATCAAGCTCTACATGGATGGCGCACTGGGCTCGCGCGGGGCGCAGCTGATCAAGCCCTATTCCGACCGTCCGGACACGTCCGGCCTGTCCCTCATCACCAATGAAGACCTGGCTGACTTCATGAAACGCGCCGACGAGTCCGGCATCCAGGTGGCCATCCACGCCATCGGCGACCTCGCCAACCAGCGTATTCTGGATGTCTATGAGGCTGGCGGCTATCCGCCGGAGGAGCGCTGGCGCATCGAGCACACCCAGATCCTTGCGCCGTCGGACATTGAACGTGTCGGTGCGCTCGGCCTGATTGCCTCCATGCAGCCGAGCCATGCCATCGGCGACCTGCATTTCGCCCCGTCCCGCCTCGGCCTCGACCGTCTGGCAGGCGCCTATGCCTGGAAATCCCTGATCGATGACGGCGCTGTGGTTGCCGGCGGCTCCGATGCGCCGGTCGAAGTCGGCTCGCCGCTGATCGAGTTCTACGCCGCCGTGGCCCGCAAGGACCTGAAAGGCTTCGAAGGCGAAGGCTGGCACCCGGAACAGAAACTGAGCCGCGAACAGGCGCTGACCCTGTTCACTTCGGCCGCGGCCTATGCCGCCTTCCAGGAAGACGACCTTGGCACGATCGAGGCCGGCAAGCTCGCAGACTTCTCTGTCTTCGACATCGACCTGATGACCGTGCCGGAAGCCGAAATCCTCGGCGCGAAAACGGTCATGACGGTCGTTGGCGGCGAGATTGTGTATGGTCCCGGCTCGGTTGAGGGGCAGTAGGGGCCTCTGACGGCAAGTACATCACGGTCTGGCGGCGTCAGGATAACCAGTCGCGGAAGTGGATTGCCGACATGGGCGCCGGGGGCGCCTGCCGACGGCTGCAGGATTTACCCTACGTCGCACTAGCCCGGACACGTAGCCGTGCTAGAACCCTCCTTGTATGAATAGACCTCCCGAAGCCTGAGATATCTGCAATGACCGTAATGAGTGACACCACCGCCCTGGACGGCATGAAGCCGACCGAGAAAATCAATGTCCGCAAGGTCTTCGGCCTTGATACGGACATGGTGGTGCATGGCTTCAAGACCCGCACCGAATATGTGCCGGAGATCGACGACGCCTACCGGTTCGACCCGCAGACGACGCTGGCGATCCTGGCGGGCTTCGAACACAACCGCCGGGTCATGGTGCAGGGCTATCACGGCACCGGTAAATCCACCCATATCGAACAGGTGGCCGCGCGCCTCAACTGGCCGCTGATCCGGGTCAACCTCGACAGCCATGTCAGCCGGATCGACATGGTCGGCAAGGACGCCATCGTCCTGAAAGACGGCCAGCAGATCACCGAATTCCGCGAAGGCATCCTGCCATGGGCCCTCCAGCGCCCGGTCGCGATCACCTTCGACGAATACGATGCCGGCCGACCGGACGTGATGTTCGTGATCCAGCGCGTCCTGGAAAGCTCGGGCAAGCTGACCCTGCTGGACCAGAACCGCGTGATCGCGCCGAACCCGTTCTTCCGCCTGTTCTCGACCACCAACACGGTCGGCCTCGGCGACACGACGGGCCTCTATCACGGCACGCAACAGCTGAACCAGGGCCAGATGGACCGCTGGAACATCGTGACCACGCTGAACTACCTTGAGCACGACGCCGAGGTGGAGATCGTGAAATCCAAGGCAACCGGCGTCGACGACGACACGCTCGCCAAGATGGTGACGCTGGCGGACCTGACCCGGAACGCCTTCATGTCCGGCGACCTCTCCACCGTGATGAGCCCGCGGACCGTGATCACCTGGGCGGAAAATTTCGCCATCTTCGGCAATCTCGGCCATGCCTTCCGCATGACCTTCCTGAACAAGTGTGACGAGCTGGAACGCCCGCTGGTCGCCGAGATGTACCAGCGCTGCTTTGCCGAGGAGCTGCCCGAAAGCGCCTTGATGGTGAAGGTGGCCTGAGATGAGCGGCACGGTCATCGAGCTGACGAGCGGTGACGGCTTCCGGTTCAATGCGCTGCATGTCCCGGCTGAGGGCGCACGCAAGGGCGGCCTGGTGCTGGTGCAGGAAATCTTCGGCGTGAACTCTTACATGATCGAGGCGTGCGAACGTTTCGCCGCCGAAGGCTATGAAGTGCTGGCCCCGTCCATGTTCGACCGTCAGAAGAAAGGCTTCACCACCGAAAGCCATTCGCCGGATGCGATCGCGGAAGGTGGCGGCTATGCCCGTGCCAACGGCCTCGAAAACGCGATGGCGGACATTTCGGCCTGCATCGCCGCACTGGAAGCGCCGGTCTTCATCACCGGCTTCTGCTATGGCGGGTCGATGGCCTATATCGCTGCCTGCCAGCTGGACGGGCTTTCCGCCGCCAGCGGCTATTATGGCAGCCTCGTCCCGGCCTTTAAGGACCAGTCGCCGAAATGCCCGGCCATCGTCCATTTCGGCCAGCACGATGCGCATATCCCGATGGACGGCGTGCGGGCGTTCGAGCAGGCCCGGCACGATGTACCGGTTTACGTCTATGACGCCGGCCACGGTTTCGCCCGGCGGCGTTCGGACGACCATGACGCCCACGCCGACGAACTCGCTTTCAAGCGTACGCTCGACCTGTTCAACCAGGCAGCTGCCGACGCCGGCTTCTAGCCTGCGCTGAAGGCGCCCAGGACAAGACTTACATGGCCAAGGACACCACTCCCCAGGAACTCTTCAAGCAAGCGCTCGCCGTGACGACCAAGGCGATGAGCGCGGACCGGGACGTGGAAGTCGGCTTTGGCAATGATGCCGGTGCCGATGCCGAGCGCATCGTGCTGCGCCCGCCGCCTGTCACCCTTCCGGCAGAAGTGGCTGCGCGGATCCGCGGCGAGGCCGATGCGGTGGCCCTGCGCAAGGCGCACCATGACGCCGCCGCCCACAGCAAGCACCGCCCGCAGGGCGATCTGCCCCGGCGCGTCTATGACGCCGCCGAAACCGCCCGGATCGAAAGCCTCGGCGCCAACGCGATGCGCGGCACGGCTGACAATCTCGATGCCGTGCTGACCCATCGCTGCCAGTCCGGCGAATTTGCCATGGGCACGGAAGAACCGGACGCCGTGCTCGCCCCGGCCATCGAATTCCTGCTGCGCGAACGTCTGACCGGTCGGGCGCTGCCGGAAGCCGCGAACCGCGTTGCCGATGTCTGGCGCGAACAGGTCGCCGAGAAGACCGGCGATGCGCTCGACAAGCTGATTTCCCAGCTGCACGACCAGCCCCGGTTTGCCCGCACCGTGCGCGACATGATCCGCGACCTGACGGCCACCGATGTGCCCAGCGACGACGCCGAAACCAGCGACGAGGACCAGCAGGAAGAGCAGGGCGACACCCAGTCACGTGAGAATGAGGGTGATCAGGAGATGACGTCCGAGGAGGAAATGGGCGCCTCCTCCGAGCAGATGGATGCCGGTGACACGGAAGAAATGGAAGGCGAGGAATCCAATGTCTCTGTCGATCAGGACATGGACATGGAATCCGACGACACGCCGGACGATGAGGAAGACGGCACCCAGCCGCTGCGCCCGAATTTCCGCGATGGCGACGACCGGGACCGCTTCACCTATTCGGTCTTCACGCGCGAGCATGACGAGATTGCCCAGGCGCCGGACCTTTGCGATGCAGAGGAACTGACACGGCTGCGCGCCTATCTGGATCACCAGCTGCAGGGCCTGCAGGGTGCCGTCTCGAAACTGGCCAACAAGCTGCAGCGCCTCCTGATGGCGCAGCAGAACCGGTCGTGGAGCTTTGATCTGGAAGAGGGCGTGCTGGACACTGCGCGCCTGACCCGCGTCATCACCGACCCGACCGCGCCGCTCTCCTTCAAGCAGGAAGACGATTCCGAATTCCGCGACACGATCGTGACGCTGCTGCTGGACAATTCAGGCTCCATGCGCGGGCGCCCGATCATGGTCGCGGCGCTGTGTGCGGACATTCTGGCCCGCACGCTGGAACGCTGCAATGTGAAGACCGAAGTTCTCGGTTTCACCACCAAGGCATGGAAAGGCGGCCTCTCCCGCGAGGACTGGATCAAGGCCGGCAAGCCGTCCGGCCCCGGACGCCTCAACGATGTGCGCCACATCATCTACAAGCAGGCAGACGCCCCGTGGCGCCGCGCCCGCCGGAACCTCGGCCTGATGATGCGCGAGGGCCTGCTGAAAGAGAATATCGACGGCGAAGCGCTGCTCTGGGCGCATGACCGGCTGCTGGCGCGGCCGGAACAGCGCAAGATCCTGATGGTGATCTCGGACGGCGCGCCGGTCGACGACTCCACCCTCAATGTGAATGTCGGCAACTATCTGGAACGCCACCTGCGCCAGGTGATCGAGGAGATCGAAACGCGCAGCCCCGTGGAGCTGATCGCCATCGGCATCGGCCATGACGTGACGCGCTACTACAAGCGCGCCGTCACCATTGTGGATGCCGAACAGCTCGGCGGCGCGATGACGGACCAGCTGGCCAGCCTGTTCGACGAGAACCAGCCGAATCCGAAGGCGATGGCCATTCCTCCGCTGACGGAACGCACCGTCCGCCCCGGCGCCGTCTCAGGCGCCGCCAGCGGCGCGCCCTCCTACGGCAAGGGCAAGAAAGTCGACATCGGCCGCGCCGTAAAGACCACCAGCTTCCAGGAAGTGAAGGGCGCCAAGAAGTAGGGGCCCGCCTGCGCGAGCCCCTTTGAAAGGCGTAGAGAGGGAAGGCCGCCGCCGGTCAGGCCGGCTGTGCATCCCGGATGCCGTGAACATCGCGGGCTTTCAGCAGCTGGCCGCCGATCCCCCAGTCACCCTGTTCGACTTCCATAATACGGACCCAGGTCACGCCGCGCAGGGCTTCACCTTCGACTTCGACCATGGCGTCGGTCACCTTGCGGATGATCTCTTCCTTCTGGGCCGGGGTGAACACGTCCTTGATGACATCAACAGTAACGAGTGGCATTTTAATTCTCCCTTTGAGAGCTTCTTTTCGATTTGTGGCCGGACCATCCGGCGACAGGGACGGTGTCTCACAAAGGGCGGTGCGCGTTCAGTTCTGGGTTTGAAGTAACGCACTACAGAGTTTGAAGTAATGCGCTACAGATTTCCTGTTTCATGCTAAAAAGCGAATTCGGGAGGACGTCAGATGAAGTACCAGCAATACTGCCCTATCTCTGCAGCCACTGAAATCCTTGGGGAAAAGTGGACAATCCTGATTATCCGGGAGCTGCTCATGGGGGGACGCCGGTTCAATGAGCTACAACGCGGCCTTGGCGACATTTCACCTGCCTTGCTGACGGCGCGCCTGAAATCGCTTGAAGAACAGGGCATGATCGTGCGCCGCAGAGTGTCCGGCCAGCGCTCCCACGAATACTACCCGACCGAGGCCTGCGAAGCCCTGCTGCCGGTGATCTTTGCCATCGGGGAGTGGGGCCTGCTCTGGACCAAGGCCAACATGCTGGACGCCGATTTCGACGTTGACCTTCTGATGCTCTACATGGAACGCGCCATCGACCCGTCAAAACTGATCGGAAACGAGAGTGTCATCCGCTTCAAGTTCAACGACCTGACGGAACAGAAGGACTGGTGGCTTCTGGTGAAGAACCAGAATGTCGATCTCTGCATCACCGACCCGGGCAAGGATGTCGACGTCTTCTTCAACTGCTCCATCCGTACCATGTACGAAGTCTGGATGGGTGACCGATCTTTCAAAGAGGTCACCAATTCCGGCGACATGGTCATTCAGGGTGAACCGGCCCTCCTGCGCAACATCACGTCCTGGCTGAGGCCGGGCGTATTTGCAAATTCGCCAAGAGTGCCGGTCGCGGCGGAGTAGGTTACGGTTTTGGAAACCCGCCCGCCCTGCTCAGCGATGAGCTGACGGGGTGCTTCAGTACCGTTTCCAGCCAGAGCGAGGTTTCGATCAGCTTGGCGAGGTCCAGCCCGGTTTCGAAGCCGCCGCGTTCCAGCATGTAGACGACATCTTCTGTCGCCACATTGCCCGTTGCCGACGGCGCGAAGGGACAGCCGCCGATGCCGCCGCAGCTCGCATCGATGACGTCCACGCCGGCATCCACCGCCGCTGCCACATTGGCGAGGCCCTGTCCGCGCGTGTCGTGGAAATGCATGCGCAGGTAAACGTCCGGCGCCTCCATCCGTACCCGGTCGATGGCGCGCCGCACGGACCATGGGTCCGCCACACCGATCGTGTCGCCGAGGGCGAGTTCCGCGACGCCCGCGCGCTGCGACTGGGCCGCGAGATTGCCGACGACGGCGAGATCCACTTCGCCATCGAACGGGTCGCCGAACGCGACCGAAATCGTGGCCGAGAGGGGAATGCCCGCCTCATGCGCCAGCGGCGCGCACCGGGCCAGCATGTCGGCGCTGTCCTGCGGGCTCATGCCCTGGTTCTTGCGGCCGAAGGTTTCGCCTGCCACCAGCACGAAATTGATCTCGTCGGCCTGCGCATCGATGGCCCGGCGCGTACCCTTTTCGTTGAGCGCGAGCGCGATGTGGCGCGTCGGCTTCGACCGGTCCAGCCCCGCGAACACGGCCGGGCTCTCCGCCATTTTCGGGACGGCCTTGGGCGAGACGAAGCTGCCGGATTCCATCCGCTTCACGCCGGCCTCTTCGAGCCGGGAAATGAATTCCAGCTTCTGCTCGACCGTCAGATTGGCGGGATCGTTCTGCAGCCCGTCACGCGGGCCGACTTCCACAATGTCGATGCGGCGGGTCATGTTGGTCCTATCTTCCTTTGAAGGCTGCGGCACGGCGCTCCACAAAGCTCGCCACGCCTTCCTTGAAGTCGAATGTGGTGAAGCTTTCCTCCATTGCAGCATCTGCCTCTGCAAGCGAGTCGCCGAAACTCTGGAAATACGTCTTGCGCACCTGTTCTTTCATCACCGCGACAGAGCGCGGCGAGACCATGGTGGCAAGGTGGTGCGCGGTCTGCTGCACATTGCCCATCAGCTCGCCGACGGGCAGGGCCGCATTGACGAGTCCAAGCTCGGCGGCTTCGGCGCCTGTGAACTTGCGGGCGGTCAGCAGCAGGTCGAGCGCCTTCGCCTCGCCGATCAGGCGCGGCAGCAGCCAGGCGATGCCATGCTCCGCGATCAGGCCGCGCTGGGCAAAGGCGGTCGTGAACTTCGCTTCCGCGGCCGCATAGCGCAGATCCGCGAACAGGGCGAAGATCAGGCCGATCCCCGCGCAGGCGCCATTGATCGCCGCAATGATCGGCTTCGGGCAGGCATACATGTAGCCGAACCGGCCGGGATAGAGATCGCGCAAATCCGACGGCGTTTCCTCGATCTCCGCCAGCCGGTCGCGCGCGCCGCCCTGGATGCCCTGCAGCACGTCCATGTCCGCCCCGGCGCAGAAGCCGCGCCCTGCACCGGTCACCACGATGACGCGCACGGCGTCGTCGCTGCCGGCGGTGACGATGGCGTGCTTCACTTCATTGTGCATGACATCGTTCCACGCGTTCAGCCGGTCGGGCCGGTTGAGTGTTACGGTCAGGACGCCGTCTTTCGTGTCCGTCAGGATCTGCTGATAGTCCGCCATGGTCATGCCTCCGTCATGGATTGGTCCGGTATGGACTCGTCTGGTGCCAGACTAGACTCTGGCTGGCGCGAAGGGGAGGGGTGACGTATGGAGCGGTCATGACACTATTTTCGCCCCCCCTTTCCGGCAGCGCGCAGGACGAGACACCCGACCTGCGCCCGAAGTTCAATTCCGACGGGCTTGTCGCCGCCATCGCGCAGGACGCCGACACCGGTGATGTGCTGATGCTGGCCTGGATGAATGCCGAGGCGCTTGCCGCCACACTGGAGACCCGCCGGGCGACCTACTGGTCCCGTTCACGCGGTGAATTGTGGGTGAAGGGCGAAACCTCCGGCCATGTTCAGGAGGTCGTGGAGGTGCGGATCGACTGCGACCAGGACGCCGTCCTCCTGAAGGTCAGGCAGACCGGCGGCGCCTGTCACACCGGCAGGGCGAGTTGCTTCTACCGCATAGTCCCTTTTGACGGGACTGCGCTTTCGCACGATCCGGACATGGGGTAGGCTTTCCTTCAGTGGGTTTCACCGAACTGAAGGGGGTTCTTGATGCGCCTGTTCCACGCGCTGCTCGCCACAACTGCGTTCACGCTTGCCCCGGCCTGTGCGCCGAATGCGGCCCCGGCTGATACGCCGGCAGAACCTGCCGCCGAAGTGGTTGCGGAAGCCGAAGCGCCAGCCCCGCTGACCGTGAATGTGCTGGATTGCGGCACGATCCACGTTACCGATCTCGATGCCTTCTCCAGCGCCGGGGATTATGCGGGCCAGTCCGACACATTCACCGATGCCTGCTTCCTGATCAATCATCCGGATGGCCGCCTGATCTGGGATCTCGGCCTGCCGGGCATGCTGGCCGGCGCCGGGGAGCAGACTGTCGGCGGCATTTTCGAAGTCACGCTGGACAAGACGATCACCGAACAGCTCGCAGATCTTGGCCTGACGGCGGACGACATAGATTATGTGTCCCTTTCTCACGACCATTTCGATCATATCGGCCAGGTCGAACAGGTGCAGGGCGCAACCTGGATCGTTCAGGAAGACGAATATAACGACATGTTCCCGCCGGAAGGCACGGAGCGTGCGACCGACCCGCAGATCGCAGCCATGTGGGCCGCCTTCGGTCCGATGGAAGCAAAGACGATTTCCGGCGACCATGACGTCTTCGGCGACGGCAGTGTGAAGATCCTCGAAATGCCGGGCCATACGCCGGGTCATTCCGTGCTGCTGCTGGACATGCCGGAAAGCGGCCCGGTCCTGCTGGCGGGCGACATGTATCACCGCAAGGAAAGCCGCGAACTCCGCCGGGTGCCGCGCTTTAACTGGAGCGAGCCGGTGACGCTGGAATCGATGGACAAGTTCGAAGCGCTTGCAGCAGAGCTGGATGCGAAAGTCGTCCTGCAACATGAACCGGATGATATCGAGCCGCTCGGCGGCGTGATCCGGTAGGGGGCATGAAACGCCTCCTCGCGTCCCTCTTTCTGGTCCTGCTGCTCGGCGCCTGTGAGACCCAGACCTTTTCGGCACTGGATGAAGAGTCGCCGGAATGGCGACTGGTCTTCCAGGATGAATTCAGCGGGAAAGGCCGTCCTGACCCGGACAAATGGATTTCCAAGGAATACAACCGCCGTCCGAACCAGGACGGGCCTGACGGCTGGTGGGATGCCGGCAATGTGTACCTGAACGGCCTCGGCCAGCTGATCATCCGGACCAGCGTGATCGCGAACCGCAATCCGGACGAGGATTCAGACCCGCACGACTATGCCAGCGCCATGGTCTCGACCGAGGGAAAATTCGAACAGGCCTTCGGGCGGTATGAGGTCCGTGCGAAACTGCCGAACGCGCCGGGCTGGTGGTCCGCCTTCTGGCTGTTCTCCAATACGGTGCACAATGTCGATGGCTCTGGCCGGGACGGCACGGAAGTCGACATCATGGAAACCTTCGGCTGGACCGACAAGGTGAACCATGCGCTGCATTGGGACGGGTATCACGAGGAACACCAATGGAGCGTGTTTGCCTCGATGCGGCCGGGCATAAGGCGCGGCTGGCACACATTCACGCTGGAATGGTTCCCCGACAAATACATCTTCTATGTCGATGGGCAGGAGACCTGGCGCACCTCTGCAGGCGGCGTCAGCCAGGCGCCGCTATGGGTGAAACTGTCGGGTGAGGTCGACACGACCGACGGGGCCGCCACCATCTGGTGGGCGAACGTGCCGGAGCCGCGCAAATTCCCGGACAGGTTCGTGGTCGACTGGGTGCGCGTCTATGAACACGTTCCGCAGGACGACGAATAGCCTGCCTGCGGAACCGTTCCGGAAATACCAGCCTGCCTAGTTGCCGCCTTCGACCAGGCGGCGGGCGATGACCATCGCCTGAACTTCGCCGGCACCCTCGAAGATGTTGAGGATCCGGGCATCCTGCAGGATGCGGCTGATCGTGTATTCGAGCGCGAAGCCGTTGCCGCCATGGATCTGCACGGCATTGTCGGCCGCGGCCCAGGCCACGCGGGCGCCGAGCAGCTTGGCCATGCCGGCTTCCAGGTCGCAGCGCTTGCCTTCGTCCTTCTTGCGGGCGGAGTAATAGGTCAGCTGGCGTACACCGACGAGTTCTGCCGCCATCATCACCAGCTTGTTGGAGACGCGCGGGAATTCGAAGATCGGCTTGCCGAACTGGTTACGGTCGAGCGCATACTGAAGTCCGGTCTCGAACGCGTTCTGTGCCACGCCGATGGCGCGGGCCGCGGTCTGGATCCGGGCGCTTTCGAATGTTGCCATCAGGTGTTTGAAGCCCTGGCCTTCGACGCCGCCGAGCAGGTTGTCAGACTTCACCTTGAAGCCGTCGAAACCGATCTCGTATTCCTTCATGCCGCGATAGCCGAGCACTTCGATCTCGCCGCCGGTCATGCCTTCGGCCGGGAAGGGGGTCGCATCGTCGCCGCGCGGCTTCTCGGCCAGGAACATGGAGAGGCCGGAGAAATTGTTCGTAGCCGGATCGGTCCGGGCGAGCAGCGTCATCATGTCTGCGCGCACCGGGTGGGTGATCCAGGTCTTGTTACCGGTGATCGTGTAGGTCTCGCCGTCAGCATCCTTCACCGCGCGGGTGCGCAGCGAGCCGAGGTCGGAGCCGGTGTTCGGCTCTGTGAAGACAGCCGTCGGCAGGATCTCGCCGCTGGCGATCATCGGCAGCCACTTGTCTTTCTGCTCCGGCGTGCCGCCGATCAGGATCAGCTCAGCTGCGATCTCGGACCGTGTGCCGAGCGAGCCGGTACCGATATAGCCGCGCGACAATTCTTCGGAGACGACGCACATCGCGGTCTTGCCCATGCCGAGGCCGCCGAAGTCTTCGGGAATGGTCAGGCCGAACACGCCGAGCTCTGCCATCTCGTTGACGACGTCGATCGGGATGTAGTCGTTGCGCAGGTGCCAGCCATGGGCGTGCGGCTTGATGCGCTCGGCGGCGTATTTCGCGAACTGTTCGCGCACCATGCTCATCGTTTCGTCGAGGCCGGTCTCCTCGACCGTGTTGCGCGACAGGGCGTCCGGCAGGAGCGCCGCAGCCTCAGCCATGGAGGCCGGCGTCTTGCCTTCGGTGATCAGCTTCCGGATGGCGGGATGGGCGAACAGCGTGTCGGAGGCTTCGAGGCTGCCAAGTTCATGCGGGCGGATCGTCTCGCCCTGGTTCATCGGGATGCCGCCGACAATCTGGGCGCAGTATTCGCTGAACAGGATCTGGGAGAGCAGCGCCTCGACGTCGGTGAACCTGCCTTCGGCTTCCAGCCGCGCAGCCCATTCCGACACCTGGCGCAGCGTCTCGACATAGGTGACCAGCCAGGACAGGCCGTGGGCGAGGTGCTGGTGGCGCTCAAACGCCTTGCGGTCCGGGCGGCCGTCGTCGCCCACCAGTTCACCGCGCGCGCCGGACGTGGCGGCGGCGGCATAGGTGTCGAGCGCGCCGAGGGCGTCCTGCATCGTGGCCGTCAGGCCGTCCATGACCGCAGATTGCTTTTCCTGAACCATTTCGCCGGTGCTCATATCCTTGCCCCTTCTCAGTTTTTTGCCCTTATAGGGACGTCTTTTGACCCTGTCAGTCCATATTTGTGCGGTGCAACATCGCAGGGACAGGTCATTCCATCTTGCGGAACCGGCGGCCCTGACTGCGGACCATGGCCCGGCCGAGCGGTTCGGGCATGATCCGCGTCAGCGTGGCCATGCCCTTGTTGACGAGTCCCGGCACGACCACCGGCTGCCCCCTGTTTACGGCCTCGATGCCCTGCCGGACGACCGGTTCTGCAGCCATCCACATCCATTTCGGCATCTTGTTGGTCTGCTCGCGCGTGCCATTGGCATCGTGGAACTCGCTCCAGGTGAAGCCGGGGCAGAGCGCGGTGCAGTGAATATCGTCATGGCCGAGCGTCTCGCACTCGGCATTCAGGCTTTCGGAGAATTTGATCAGGCCGGCTTTCACGCTGGCATAAAGCGTGTGCCCGGCGCTTCCGGCCGCGTATCCGGCGAGCGAGGCGACATTGATGATGCGGCCATAGCCGCGTTCCGTCATGCCGGGCAGCACCCGGTGCGCCAGCTCGATCGGCGCCACGTATAGGACCTGCAGGAAATCCCCCTGATCCTTCCAGCTCGTCGAGAAGAACGTCCCCGGCAGGCCGTAGCCGGCATTGTTGACCAAGGCGTCGACATGGCGGCCCTTTTCCGCCAGCGCGTCGAGGATCTTTACCGGCGCGGACTTCTTGGCGAGGTCTTCGGCGATGACGATCGCCGTGACCTTGTACTTCTCCTCGATCTCGGCAGCGAGCGCCTCAAGCCGGTCGGCGCGCCGGGCTGTCAGCGCGACGTCCCAGCCAAGCGCCGCATACTGGCGGGCGAATTCTGCGCCGATCCCGGCGGAAGCGCCTGTGATCAGGCAAAGGCGTCGGTCCATGCGTGTGGCCTCCTTCACCTTTAAATGTAGCGCATTCCGCCGCCGGGAACAGGGCCAGTCGGTTAAGGCCGGTCCGAGGGACGGTTAGTCCGCCGGGTATTGTCAGACGCGGCGGACGAGGAAACCCGCCCGCGGGAAGTGCACGTGCACCGTTCCGGCTTCCTCGGACATGCGCTGCAGGATCACGCGTTGGGAATCGGCGTGCACGATTTCGCCTTCCACCCAGACCTGTCCGTAATCATCCGGGGCCACCGCCACCATGTCGCCGGGGGCGATGTCCTGCGGTTCGTACTTGGTTGTCGCCATGACGAGGCGCGGCGCCGCATGCAGGCCGATCTCGAGCGCGTCCTTCGATGAGATGGTCTCCGGCGCCTGGCCTTCAAATTCCTGCAGGCGCTCGAACCAGGCCTTTGTCAGGTCCGCCGTCTCAAAACATTTCTCCAGGAAGTCCGGCAGGTTCTGCTGCATGAACCAGACATTCATGTAGGCGTGCACGTCGACGAGGCCGGGCTTCATTCCGACCAGATACATGCCCGAGCCTGCGCCCTGGCCGCCCTGCAGGCGCTCTTCCAGCAGCATCAGCCGGGCGCGCCACTGGTCGCGCATCATCGGTGCGACGGCTTTCATGGCGCCCGTGTCGAACGGACGGCCGGAGAGTTTTTCCCGGTCCTTCTTGAATTCCTCGCCGACCTTGTCGCCCATTTCGCCGAAGATGACGGCGACGGAAGACTGGAACCAGCGCCCGTCCGTCCATCCGGCGACCATCTGGGCAAGGCCCTCATGGCCCGGCAGCTTCAGCGCAGGCATGGGGTAGCGCGCTTCCAGTTCGCGCAGGATGATGGCGGTGTCGCAGTAAATGTCGGCGCCGATCTGCATGACCGGCGTGCGGCGATAACCGCCCGTCAGCGGCATCAGGTCTGGCCGCGGCATGATCACGGGGATCTCCACGCGGGACCAGGCAAGGTTCTTCAGGCGCAGCGCGAGACGGACTTTCTCGGCATAGGGCGAAGTCGGGTATTCGTGCAGAATAATGCTGCGTGCGTCCGCCATGTCGGTTTCACTCCGGTCTCGTGTTTTTTGTGTTGTGTAGTCATGCCGGGCTTTGAGCGGGCAGGGAAGGGGCCAATTCGGACCTTCCGTCATTGTGACCCTGCGCAAGAATCGGGTGGCCGGTCTCCGGGCACTGAGGCAGATTGGGCCTCATGACGGATCGGATCACCCCTCTCGATGAACGTGCCGCGGCCTATGACCGGATGGCAGACGCCCTCTCCTATCTTGGCGATACATGGCGGGACTGGCCGGATCTGGCCTCGATTGCAGGGACCATGGGGCTCAGCCCCAGCCACTTTCAAAGGGAGTTTACCCGCTGGGCCGGTATCTCGCCACGTCAGTTCCAGTCGGCCATTGCCCATGCCGAAGCAGGCGAGCTGCTGCGGGAGGGCGCCAGCGTGCTGGACGCCACGTTCGAGACCGGTCTCTCCGGGCCAGGCCGCCTGCATGACCTCTTCATTGCGCATGAAGGCCTGACCCCCGGCGAAGCGAAAGCAGGCGGACGCGGGGCAGACCTCGTGCTCGGCCGAGCCCCGACCCCGTTCGGGGAAGGCGCGTGGCTGATCTCGCCCCGCGGCCTCGTCGCGCTCGGCTTCATTGACGATGATGCCCCCGAAAAGGCCGGCTTCGTGCATCCGGGCTACCGGGAGGATGAAGCCTTTGCCGATCTTGCCGGACGTTATCCGGGCGCCGACATCCGCCGGGACGATGCGGCGGCGCGGAAAATGGCGGCGCAGGTTTTCGAAAAGGGAGAGCCGCTGCCGGTCGCGCTTTACGGCACGCCGTTCCGCCGCCAGGTCTGGCGCGCGCTGCTCGACATTCCGGCCGGCGCCACGTGCACCTATGGCCAGCTGGCAGCGGCCAGCGGGCACCCGAAGGCCGCCCGCGCCGTCGGGGCTGCGGTTGGGGCAAACCCGGTCAGCTGGTTCATTCCCTGTCATCGCGCCCTTGCGGCAGATGGGCGTCTTCATAATTATCATTGGGGTGTGGACCGCAAACGCGCCATGCTCACATATGAACGCGCTCATGCCGCCTGATGGCAGGCCGGGGCGCCAAGCCCGGACGGCCCGCTCATGCTGCTCTATTTCCTCACTGTCGCCGGTTTGCTGGCCTGGGGCGTAAGCCTCGCCTGGCGCTGGAAGGAGGCGAAGGCCTTCGCCCCGGAAGTGCTGGCCGCCAAGAAGCGGGACAAGGAAATTCCCGACGACGTCACCGATGTCGAATTCACCGACCTCTACCTGCGCAGCGAAGGCCCGCGCGGGGAGACCTATTTCTTCACCTGCGCCGCCATCATGTTCCTGCTGCTCGGCCCCTTCGTGGCGGCGTTCAACTCGGTCTGGAACATGTTCTGGCTGATGAGCGGCAAGTCGCCCGTCTTCGAAACGGGCACGCTGATCCACACTTTCATGGTGTTCCTGACCTTCATGGGCACGACCATCGGCCTGCTCGCCATCGCCATGCGCCGCTATTACGCGCTGATGCCGCCCAATCTCAAACAAGTCATTCGCGATCTGAACGGAGGTGCCTGATGAGCATCGAATTCCTGCACACAATGGTGCGCGTCACAGACATCGACGCCACGCTCAAATTCTTTTGTGACGGTCTCGGCCTGACCGAAGTCGGCCGTTATGACAGCGAACCCGGCCGGTTCACGCTGGTCTTCCTTGCCTCGCCGGCAGACATCGAACGTTGCGGCGGCATCCCGGAAGGCAAGAGCCCGACCGAGATGCAGATCCCGATGGTGGAACTGACCCATAACTGGGACCCTGAGGATTATGGCGGCGGGCGGAATTTCGGTCACCTCGCCTATTCGGTCGAAGACATCTATGCGGCGGTCGAAAAGCTGCAGGGCCTTGGCGTGACGATCAACCGTCCGCCGCGCGACGGGCGCATGGCTTTCGTCCGTTCGCCGGACGGGATTTCGGTGGAGCTGCTCCAGCAGGGCAAGCCGCTGGCACCGAAAGAGCCCTGGGCCAGCGCGGAGAATATCGGCAGCTGGTAAGCCTGCCGGTGGAAAACACCGCCGTTTATACGGTCCATATATGGTCCATACACGGTGTTCTATATGGTGCTGAAACGAAAACGCCCCGCCTGGCTGATACCGGGCGGGGCGTTCGTTTTGGATGGAAGGCGCCTTACTCTTTCGGCGACTCTTCACGCTGGTCGATGATCGGATAGCGCGGCTTCGGCGTGCCGTTCCGGACGGCTTCGAAGTGCGCCTTGGTCATCGCGAACACGACCGGGCTGAGGAAGACCAGGCCAACAAGGTTCGGCGCGGCCATCATGCCGGTCAGCGTGTCGGCAACCAGCCAGAACAGGTTCACGATGTTGGCCACAGAGCCCTCGAACATCAGGGCGGCGGCACCGAAGAAGGTGACCACAATCCAGCTGATCCGGAACGGCAGGATGGATTTTTCGCCGAACAGGTACTCCGCGCAGCGCTCACCATAATAGCTCCAGCCGAGAATGGTGGTGAAGCCGAACACGGTCAGGCCGATGGCGACGATATGCTCGCCGATCCCGGTCAGGCCCGCGTCAAACGCGGCAACGGTCAGCGGTGCGCCCGTATCGCAGCCGGCCGGTTGCCCGGCGGCCAGGAATTCGGCGGCCTTTGCGGCGGTCGGGATACACTCCGGGCCGAGAACGCCGGAGGTCAGGATGACCAGCGCGGTGATGGTGCAGACGATCAGCGTGTCGATGATCGTACCCAGCATGGCCACGAGGCCCTGGTCGACCGGGTCCTGGATCTTGGCAGCGGCGTGCGCGATCGGGGCTGAGCCCTGACCGGCTTCGTTCGAGAAGATGCCGCGTGCGACGCCTTTCTGCATGGCCAGCATCAGCAGGCCGATGGAGATGCCGGTGCCGGCACTGTCGAAGCCGAAGGCGCTGGAGAAGATCAGGCCGAAGGCGGACGGAACGGCGTCCAGGTGCAGCGAAATCACCAGCAGGCCGCCGGCGAGATAGGAGATCGCCATGACCGGGACGAGACGGCTGGCGACGCTCGCAATCCGCTTGATGCCGCCCAGGATAACCGCCCCTGCCGCACCAGCCAGGACGACCGCCGATACGATCGGCGGGATACTGTAGGTCGCATTCAGGGCATCCGCGATCGAGTTCGACTGGATCGAGGCGCCGGTGCCCCAGCTGGCCATCACGCCCAGCGTGGCGAACAGGCCGCCCAGCCAGATCCAGTTTTTGCCCATGCCGTTCTTGATATAGTACATCGGCCCACCGACGTGGCGGCCGTCATGGTCGATCTCGCGGAAGCGGACGGCGAGCACGCCTTCGGAATATTTGGTCGCCGTGCCGACAATGGCGGTGATCCACATCCAGAAGACGGCGCCCGGTCCGCCGATCGCGATCGCTGCGGCGACCCCGGCGATGTTGCCCGTGCCGATCGTAGAAGAAAGGGCGGTCATCAGCGCCGCGAACGGCGTGACGTCACCCTCTTCATTCTGGTCCGGTTTCTTGAACAGCTGGGCGAAGGCGAATGGGATTTTCAGGACGGACAACAGCCTGAGGCCGATCGTCAGATAAAGCCCCGTGCCCAGCAGGAGCAGCAGCATGGGCGGCCCCCAGACGAAATCGTTTAGCGCCCGAATAATACTTTCCATAAGCCTCCCCGGCTCCTTTACTCTGCTTGAGGCCGACACTAACCCCGTTTGCCACTGTGTGAAGCGAGCATTGCAGGCATGTCATGCTGCAAGGCCTCCGCAATCGGCTGTGGAAGGCTCGCCTGTTTTAAGGCATAAGCCCGCGCATGACCGACCCCCGCGAACCCAAGCAAGCCAAAGGCGTCTTCATCAAGACCTATGGCTGCCAGATGAACGTATACGACTCGGAGCGCATGAGAGATGTGCTGCGTCCGCTCGGTTATGCGCCGGTGGAGCGTGCGGACGAGGCCGATCTGGTCGTCCTGAACACGTGCCACATCCGTGAAAAGGCCACCGAAAAGGTCTATTCGGAGCTTGGCCAGCTGAAACTGACCAAGCAGGCGCGTGGCGGCAACCTGACTATCGCCGTGGCGGGCTGCGTCGCGCAGGCCGAAGGCGCCGAGATCATGCGCCGCCAACCGGCCGTGGACCTCGTGCTCGGCCCGCAGGCCTATCACAAGCTGCCGGAAATGATTGCCCGGGCCAGCCGCGCCGTGGGTGACCGGCTGGAAACCGAGTTCGAGACGCTGGAAAAGTTCGACGCGCTGCCGAAGACGCGCGAGGCGGACGGGCCGACGGCTTTCCTGTCAGTGCAGGAAGGGTGCGACAAGTTCTGCACCTTCTGCGTGGTGCCTTATACGCGCGGCGCTGAACTCTCGCGTCCTGTTGACGATATTACGATGGAAGCCCGTAGCCTTGCGGCGCAGGGCGTGCGCGAGATCACGCTGCTCGGCCAGAATGTGAACGCCTTCCACGGCGCCGCGCCGGCTCTGACCAATGAGCCGGACTGGACGCTCGGCCAGCTGGTCCGCCACATCGCGAAGATCGGCGGGATCGACCGTATTCGCTACACAACCAGCCATCCGCGCGACATGGATGATGACCTGATCGCCGCGCATGGCGAAGTGCCGGAAATGATGCCCTTCCTGCATCTGCCGGTGCAGTCTGGCTCCGACAATATCCTGAAGGCCATGAACCGCGGCCACACTGCGGACGAGTATCGCGAGATCATCCGCAAGGTGCGTGAAGCCCGGTCGGATATCGCGATCGCCTCTGATTTCATTGTAGGTTTTCCGGGCGAGAGCGATGCTGATTTCGAGGCGACGATGCAGCTGGTCCGCGATGTGGATTATGCGATCGCCTATTCCTTCAAGTATTCGGCCCGTCCGGGCACGCCGGCGGCCGATATGTTCGGGCAAGTTCCGGAAGAGGTGAAGGACGCGCGCCTGCAAGCGCTGCAACAGCTTCTGCGTGAGCAGCAGATCGGTTTCAACCGCTCCAAGATCGGCCAGACCGTGCCGGTCCTGATCACGGGCAAAGGCCGCAATCCGGGTCAGGCGCATGGCCGTTCGCCATGGCTTCAGGCGGTTCACTTCCAGCTTCCGCATGATCAGGCCATGACTATACCGGACCTGGTGGGCACCATCGTGGACGTTCGCGTGATCGATGCGAGCCTCAACTCGCTGACTGGCGAGTTGGTCGGGCAACCGGCTGAAGTGCGCGAGGCCGTCCTGTGAGCGGAAAGCGCCGTCCGAGCCTCTCACCGGAAGCCCCGGTGAGCCGCTTTTACGAAGTCAGCAATGCCGAGCGCCTGCGCGACCTGTGCGGGCCGCATCACCGTTACCTGCACCGGCTGGAAGACAAGCTGAAGGATTACGGCCTGCGCGCCGAGAGCCAGGGCGGCGGCATTCTTCTCGCCGGCACGGCCAAGGGCGTGTCCATTGCCGAGGCGGCACTGGCAGAGCTGGAGCGCCGCATGCGGTCTGGCGCAGACATTACCGATATGGACCTTGATGCAGCCATTGAGGCCGCGTCCACGCCTGCGCAAAGTTTCGGTGGTGGCCTGAGAGGCCTGAAGAAACCGGTTACGGCGCAGACCAAGGGTCAGGCGCGCTACATCAACCTTCTGGCCAATCCTGAGAACGGTCTCGTCTTCGGCATCGGCCCGGCGGGTACGGGCAAGACCTTCCTGGCGGTCGCGGCTGGGGTGGCGGAGCTGATATCCGGCGCGCGCCAGCGCCTGATCGTGACCCGGCCTGCCGTGGAAGCGGGTGAGAAGCTCGGCTTCCTGCCCGGCACGCTGGAAGAGAAGGTCGACCCCTATATGCTGCCCATCTGGGACTCGCTGCGCGAGCTGATGGGGCAGGAGCAGATGGAACGCCGAATGGCGCGCGGCGAGATCGAGGTTGCCCCCATCGCTTTCATGCGTGGACGGACACTCAAGAATGCTTTCGTCATTGTCGACGAGGCGCAGAACACAACCGTTGCGCAGATGAAGATGGTGCTGACCCGTCTTGGCCGCGACAGCCGCATGGTCGTCACCGGAGATCCGGGACAGGTAGACTTGCCGGGCATCCAGCAATCGGGCCTTCGCCATGCGTTGCAGATCCTGTCGGAGGTCGAGGGGATCAATGTGCACACGCTGACAGCGGCGGACGTTGTCCGTCATGGCCTCGTCAGCCGTATCATCGACGCCTATGCCGCCGCGGGCGAGGGCAGCTGAGCCGCCCGATGATCACAACCGACCTGATCGTTGAAGAGACCGGCTGGGACGCCGTGCCGGATCTCGCCGCCTTGTGCGAGCGCGCCTTTGCGGCTGCCGCATCGGTCGAGCCTGCGGAAGGCACCGTGTCGCTGCTGCTGGCGGATGACGAGGCGCTGCACCAGCTGAACCGGGATTTCCGGGGCAAGGACAAGCCGACCGACGTGCTGTCCTTTCCGGCGCATGAAATGGACCGGCCGCAGCTTGGCGATATCGCTGTTGCGCTGGGTGTTTCGGCCCGTGATGCCGAAGCGCAGGGCATCAGCCTTGCCGATCACCTGACACATCTTCTGGTGCACGGATACCTGCACCTTCTTGGGCACGACCATGAAGCGGAGGCGGAAGCCGCCCTGATGGAAGGATTGGAAATAAAGGCGCTTGCATCGCTTGGCATTCCAAACCCATATGGAACGGACTGATTTACAGAGACGATGAGCGATCCAGACCCTTCTGAACCCGCGCCGCAACGGCGCAGGCGTAGTTTTTTCGGAATAGGCCGCAAGCAGGATAGTGCGCCTGAAGCACCGGCTGAGCCCAATGGCAGTTCGGAATCCTCCGCACCGGCAACGCCTCAGGCGATGCGCCTGCGCATCCAGGAATTCCACGAGCTGCGCGTCGAGGACGTGATGGTCGCCCGCGCCGAGGTGAAGGCCGTCGAAGTCAGCACCGAATTTCCGGACCTCCTGAAAGTGTTTGCCGAATGTACCCATTCGCGCTTGCCTGTTTTCCGGGAGACGCTGGATGATCCGATCGGCTTTGTGCACATCAAGGATGTGGTCAGCGAACTGGCCAAGGGCGGTGAACAGCCCAAGCGGCCGCTGGAACGGCTGCACCGGGAAGTCCTTTATGTGCCGCCCTCCATGAAACTGTCCGATTTGCTTGTGAAGATGCAATCGACCCGCATCCATCTGGCATTGGTTGTGGATGAATATGGCGGAACGGACGGACTGGTGAGTCTGGAAGACCTGGTTGAGGAAATCGTCGGTGACATCGAAGACGAACACGATGATGAAGAGCCCATGTTCGTCCGGCGCAGCGCTCGCGTCTGGGAAGTCGATGCGCGCACCGAAATTCAGGATTTCGCCGAGGAGACGGGGATTGACCTCGAACTCAGTGATGAGGATTCGGAATTCGATACGCTGGGCGGGATCGCCTATGCGCTCGCTGGCCGTGTGCCGGTGCGCGGGGAAATCCTCAAGCATCCGTCCGGGGTCGAGATCGAGATCCTCGATGCCGATGCGCGCCGCATCCGGCGCCTGCGTCTGCGGACGCCCGAACCTGTGCCCGCGCCCAAGCCGCAGGAGTAGGCCAGAATGAATACTGCTGTCCGCAGCCACGGGTTCACTGCGCTTGGACCCCTTCACGAAGCCTTTGCCCGGCTGACCGGCTGGGCTGCGGCGGGCGCCGCCGTCCTGCTGGGCGCGTTTTCGGCCGTCGCTTTCGCACCATTCCATTTCAGTGCCGTGCTGGCGCTGTCTTTCACCGGCCTGATCTGGATGATTGACGGCGCGCGGAGCCACCGGCGCTGGGGCAGGGCCGTGTTCATGCGCACCTGGGCCTTCGGGGTCGGTTTCACGCTGATTTCCATGCACTGGACAGCCGAACCCTTCCTGGTCGAGCCGGAGCGTTATGCCATCTTCCTCTGGATGCCGCTGATCCTGCTGCCTGCCGGAATGGCGCTGATCTGGGGCGCGTTCGGGGCCATGGCGGGGGCGTTCTGGTCGGCATCACCGTCCCGCGTGTTCGTGTTCGCCTTCTTCTTTGCCATCGCCGAATTCGTGCGCGGACATTTGTTCGGCGGCTTCCCGTGGAACCTGCCGGGCACAACCTGGGTGCCGGGCGGAGCGCTGTCGCAGGCAGCGTCCCTGGGCGGGGTCTACTGGCTGACCCTGCTGACGGTTTTCGTCATGGCGGCGCCGGCAGCCATGGTGGATACCCGCGATGCGCGCGGGCTGGTCCTGCGGATTGCGCCGTCCTTCGGGGCGGTCATCCTTCTGGCCGTCGGCTGGTCCTGGGGCGCGCAGCGCATCGCCGCGCCGTCACCGCTGTCGGACCAGCATGTCGTGCTGATGGATTCCGGCGTGCCGCAGGACGAGAAGTGGGAGGTCGGCCGCGACGCCGTCCTGACCGAATACCTGCGCCTGATGACCAATGGCGAAGGCCAGCCGGGCGACATCATCATCTGGCCGGAAGGCGCTGTGCCCGCCAGCCTGCTGAACGAGATCGATGCGCTGGATACGATCGGCGCCTATCTCGGCCCGCGGACCCTGATTGCCGGGACGGCCCGCTACCAGCTGGAAGGGCAGAACGAGCGCGTCTACTTCAATTCGATGGTCGTGCTGGACGAGAATGTCGGGCGGTCAGGCGCGGTGGCGCTGTATGACAAGTTCCGCCTTGTGCCCTTCGGAGAGCTCGCAGCGGCCGAAATCGTGCCCTTTGGACAGGCAATCTCGAATTATCTGCCTGGTGCGATGCAGCAGCTGGCGCGCGACGGATTCCATCCCGGCACAGGCCCGGCGGTGATTTTTGCCGACAATGTGCCGCCCTTCGTGGCGCTCATCTGCTATGAGGGGCTCTACCCAGAGATTACGCGCGCCGCGAACCTTGCTGCGCGCGCGGACTGGATCGTGCTGGTGTCGAACGATGCCTGGTTCGGTGGCGGCATGGGCCCGGCGCAGCATTATGCCCAGAATCGCTACCGTGCGATCGAGAGCGGCTTGCCGATGGCCCGCGTCGCCAGCCGCGGCGCTTCCGCCATCATCGACGGCTATGGCCGTGAAGTGCTTCGGGCCTCCCCGGTACAGGATGCACCTTCCGGTTGGAACACGACATACGGGCGCGGAAAGCTGCCGGCGCCGGCCGAGGTAACCCTGTTCCAGAGCCGGGCGGGGATCGTGCTGTTCTGGCTGACTCTCGCAGCCTTTGTGGGTCTGGCATTTGCAACATGGCGCCGCTAGGAGTGCGCGCCGGACCACACAAGTGAGCGGGTAGGGGATAGATGTCTGAAAGTAAGCTTCCGAGTGGAATAGACCGCGTGGTCGGTCAGCGGATCCGCTGGCGCCGCCGGGAGCTGAAGCTCTCTCAGGAACAACTCGCAGAATTGCTGAGCCTGACTTTCCAGCAGGTGCAGAAATACGAGAAGGGCGTGAACCGTGTCTCCGCCGGGCGCCTGTTCGAGATCGCCTCGGTCATGGGGGTAACGGTCAATTACTTCTATGACGGCGCCGAGAGCGAGCTGGAAGAAGGCCGCCAGCAGCGCTTCGCAGAGGGCGGAGGCGCAAGCGACGGCCCGCGGGCACCTGTGCTGGATGCCGAGACGCTGGACCTGATCGCGGCCTTCCAGAAGATCGAGGACGATTCCCTGCGCAAGTCGCTGCTGAACACGGTCCGGGCGGCTGCCTCCGCGTTCGAGGCGAAGCAGGACGAGGATTGATTGCGTCGCCCCGCTAAGGCATCAGGCGCGCCATGACCGACACGACAGGCAATCAGGGCGGCAACCCATCAGGGCGCCCCATCCGGACCTTTGGCCGCATCGGCGGGCGGGCGTTGTCTGCACGCCAGCAGGCGCTGGTCGACGACCTGTTGCCGAAACTGCAGGTTCCGGAAGGCCTCAGCGATCCGCAGACACTGTTTCCCGGACTGACGGAAACCTGGCTGGAGATCGGTTTCGGCGGCGGGGAACACCTGGCCGAACAGGCCCGGCGCAATCCGGACGCCGGCATCATCGGCTGCGAACCCTTCATCGAGGGCATGGCCAAGGCGCTGACGCAGGTGAATGCTGACGGTCTTTCCAATGTCCGCTTACGGATGGACGATGCCCGGCCGCTGGTCGACGGGCTGGCGCCCGGCAGCCTGGCGCGGGTGTTCATCATGTTCCCGGATCCCTGGCCGAAGAAGCGCCAGCAGAAGCGCCGGCTGATCCAGCCGGACTTCCTGGACAGCCTCCACCGCGCTTGCCGGAAGGGTGCACGTGTACGCTTTGCAACAGACGTGGCGAGTTATGCCGACGAGGCGCTGTGGCGCTTTCTGCAGCATGGCGGCTACCGCTGGCTGGCCGAAGGCGCAGACGATTGGCGCCGCCCGCCGGCAGATCATGTGACGACCCGTTATGAAACAAAGCGGCTCGGGGATTGTGCCCCGGTCTGGTGCGATTTCGAGATCATCTGACCTCTGCGGATTTTGTTGACGGTAACCCCGCAAGCGTGTACAAAATGTCGCATCGAATTCGGTCGGTCTGAAATATCAAGACCCCGTCAGACCGACGGCCATGACTTTCTTCCTACCCGTTTCGATAGGCAGACCTTCCCATTCCGGGATCGGCTGCTTGAATTGACACAAAGGACTAGAAGTAATGGCAACTGGCAAAGTGAAATGGTTCAACGACCAGAAGGGCTTTGGCTTCATCAAACCTGATGAAGGCGGCACGGACGTGTTCGTTCACATCTCCGCAGTTGAACGCTCGGGCCTCCGCACGCTGGCGGAAGACCAGGCTGTTTCCTACGAGCTCTACAAGGACGAGCGCCGCGGCAAGACCTCGGCGGTGGACCTGAAGATCCTCTAAGGTTTCCTGACATCAGGAACAGGAACGGCAGCTCTGCGGAGCTGCCGTTTTTTGTTGGGCTCATATCTGTCTGGAATGGCCTGCTGAGCGTGCCTCTCGACATGGGGAGCCGACAGGACTATATGTTCTCGCAAGTCGAAACATATCGGCGGCGGTTCCGGGAACGGGGCCGCCGCTTTTCTTTAGCCAAAAGGTCCGCCAGACCCGCATGATCGCCCTGACTGAACAGGAACGCCGCATTCTCGGCCTCGCCACACCCGTGGCCGAGTCGCTGGGCATGGAGCTTGTGCGCCTGCGCATCCAGGGCGGACGCCGGCCGCACCTCCAGATCATGGCCGAGAAAGAAGGCGGCGCGCCGACCGACGTCGAGGATTGCGCCCGCCTGTCCCGCGCGCTCGGCCCGGTCCTCGAAGCGGCAGACCCGATCAAGGAAGCCTACACGCTGGAAGTTTCCACCCCCGGCATCGACCGCCCGCTGACCCGGGAAGGGGATTTCGCACGCTGGGTCGGCCATCTGGCCAAGGTGGAACTCGCCCGGCCAATTGACGGCCGCCGCCGCTTTACCGGCGTGATCACCGGCGAAGATGCGGACGGGGCCCATATCGAGCTGGACGACGAAGTCGAGCTGGTGGCCCACGTCCATGAAATGAGCCGCGCGAGCCTCGTCCTGACCGACGAGCTGATCGAAGCGGCCCGGCTGGCAGGCAATCTGCCGCCGCAACCTGACGAAGACGACCTCGGCGATCTGGAGATCGACGAGACCGAAGACGAAACAGATACCAACGAAGAGACGGGAGACGTCCAATGAGCGCTATCGGCGTTTCAGCCAACAGGCTCGAAATCCTGCAGATCGCCAAGGCGGTGGCCGAAGAGAAGTCGATCGACCAGTCGATCGTCATCGAGGCCATGCAGGAAGCCATCGAGAAGGCTGCCAAGGCGAAATACGGCCAGGAGCATGACATCCGCGCCACCATCGACCCGGTGACCGGTGAGCAGACGCTGCTGCGTGTCCTGACGGTTGTTCCGGACGAGGAATTCGAAGACGAAGCCAAGCAGCTGCGTCTTGCCGAAGCCAAGAAAATCGACGCGTCGCTCGAAATCGGCAGTGAGCTGACCGAAGAGCTTCCGCCCTTCGATTTCGGGCGTGTCGCTGCACAGACCGCCAAGCAGGTCATCATGCAGAAAGTGCGCGATGCCGAGCGTGAGCGTCAGTACAATGAGTACAAGGACCGTGTTGGCGAAGTCATCTCCGGCGTCGTCAAGCGTGTCGAATATGGCCACGTGATCGTGGACCTCGGCCGCGCCGAAGGCATCATCCGCCGCAATGACGGTATCCCGCGCGAGAATTTCCAGCCGAACGACCGCGTGCGCGCCTATCTCTACAAGGTTTCCCGCGAGACCAAGGGCCCGCAGATCTTCCTGTCGCGCGCTGCGCCTGACTTCATGGTCCGCCTGTTCGCGCAGGAAGTGCCGGAAGTCTATGAAGGCGTGATCGAGATCAAGGCCTGTGCCCGCGACCCGGGGTCGCGCGCCAAGATCGGTGTTATTTCCAACGACAGCTCCATCGACCCCGTCGGCGCCTGTGTCGGTATGCGCGGTGCGCGTGTGCAGGCCGTTGTCGGCGAACTGTCGGGCGAGAAGATCGACATCATTCCGTGGAGCTTCGACGACGCGACCTTCATCGTGAACGCGCTGCAGCCGGCCGAAGTGTCGAAAGTGGTGCTGGACGAAGAAGAGCAGCGCGTGGAAGTCGTCGTCGCAGACGACCAGTTCCCGCTGGCCATCGGCCGCCGCGGCCAGAACGTGCGTCTCGCCTCCCAGCTGACCGGCTGGCAGATTGACCTGATCACCGAGAGCGCCGACTCCGAGCGTTACCAGCGCGAGTTCCAGGAGCGGACCGAACTCTTCATGAAGGCGCTCGACGCCGACGAAACGCTGGCCCAGTTGCTGGCCTCGGAAGGCTTTGAGACGGTCGAAGAGATCGCCTATGTCGCGCCGGAAGACTTCATCTCGATCGAAGGCTTCGACGAGGATGTCGCCGCCGAGCTGCAGGAACGCGCCCGCGAATTCCTTGAGCGCCTGGCCGCTGAAAACGATGCCAAGCGCAAGGAGCTGGGTGTCGAGGATGCTGTGATGGAACTTGAAGGCATGAACCCGTCCTTTGCGGTTCGCCTGGGTGAAGAAGGCGTTCAGACGCTGGACGATGTGGCCGGTCTCGTGCCGGACGACATCACCGGCTGGCGTGAGCCGGGCCCGGACGGCAAGCCGGTCTGGGTCGAGGGCATCCTGAAGAAGGGTGAAATGCGCAAGGATGACGCTCAGATGTTCATCATGAAGGCCCGCGTTGCTGCTGGCTGGATTGAGGCCGACGCCATCGACCAGATGATTGCCGCCCAGAAAGAAGCCGAAGCCCCGCAGGAGCTGACCGAGGAAGAGCGTGCACTGCTCGCCCTCAACACGCTCGACGGTGGTGAGGCCGAGGAAATCGACCTTGGCGACCTCGGCGATCTTGGCGACATTGACCTTGAAGCACTTGCAGCGGAGGGCGGCGATGATGAAGCCGCACCCGAAGAGTGATGTCGCGGTAACCGGCACTGAAGGAAATGCTGCGGACGGGAGCGAGGCTTCCGTCCGTCAGTGTGCCGTCACGCGTGAGCGTCTCGGCAAGGAAGCGCTTGTGCGCTTCGGACTTTCGCCCGATGGCGTCGTGACGCCGGATGTGGCGGAGAAGCTTCCCGGGCGCGGAGTCTGGATCAAGGCAGACCGCGCCGTTCTGGCGGAAGCGGTGAAGAAGAATGCGTTTGCCCGCGCATTCAAGACATCCGTCCAGGTGCCGGACGGCCTTCCGGATACGGTGGAAGGCTTGCTGGTGCAGCGCTTCGTCGGCCTGCTGGGCATGGCGAAGAAGGGCGGGGACGTGGTGCTTGGCTTCGATCAGGTGTATGCCGCCCTGCAAAAGCGGCCTCCGGGGCTGATGCTGGAGGCATCTGACGGTGCAGAAGATGGCCGTTCGAAGCTGTATTTCCTTGCGAAAGGACTATATAGCGGGGTGCAAGTTGCGGGTGCCCTGACATCGGCTGAATTGGGCATGGCATTCGGACGTGAGCGTGTGATACACGGTCTCGTCCGCAAGGGGCCTTTCGCCAAAGCTCTGAAGGCCGCGTATGCGCGCCTTGCCGGGTTTCGGGAGAGGCCGGAGCTGAACTGGTTTGCGGATCAGGATCGGTAGCGGACAAACCGCCTTCGCGCCATATGGGTGCGTTGGCCAGAATTGTGATATGTAGGACGAATGAGCGATACGAAAGACACTGGTGGCAATTCGGGCGGGCGCAAGCCGCTCACTGTTTCCCGCAAGACATCGGGGACGGTGAAGCAGAGCTTCAGCCATGGCCGGTCCAAACAGGTCGTCGTGGAGACGAAGAAGCGCCGGACCGTGGGTCCGGGCGGATCCAGCGGCTCTGAAGGCGGCAGCGCGCCTGCTTCCGGTTCCGGCAAGGGAGAGCCGTCGCTCGAGCAGAAGCTGAAGGCGATTGCCGCTCAGCGCGGGATCACCGTCGCCGAGCTGATCGCGCAGCAGAAGGCGCTGGCCGAACGCAAGGCCCAGCAGAACGCGCGCGAGAAAGAGATCCAGAAGGACAAGGCCGCCCAGGAGCGCCTCCGGTCCGAACAGGAGCGCAAGCTCCAGGAACAGAAAGAACGCGAAGAGGCCGAAGCCCGCCGCAAGGCTGAGGAAGAGGCCCGCAAGGCGGCTGAAGCGGCCGAGAAGGAGCGTGCCGAGCGCGCGTCCAAGTCTTCCCGTGCGAAGTCCGACTTCCAGCCTGCCCAGGGTGGGCCGGAGCCGGCAGCTGAAGAAAGCAGCAGCCGCGGCAAGCGTGGCAAGTCCAGCCGTGACGACCGCAATGACCGGTCGCGCAACGACGCGCCGTCCCGCGGCGGTCGCGGGGGCGATTCCCGCCGTCGTGGCAAGCTGACCATCACCTCGGCCCTCGGCGACGACGCCGACCGCCAGCGGTCCCTCGCTTCGGTCCGCCGGGCGCGTGAGCGTGAGCGTGAACGCCGCGGTGGCGGTGGAAATGAGCGCGAGAAGGTCTCGGTTGAGGTCACGCTGCCGGAAACCATCACGCTGCAGGACCTTGCCGGCCGGATGAACGAGCGCGTCGCGGACGTCGTGAAGTTCATGATCCAGCAGGGCGAGATGCTGCGCGGCAATGACATTATCGATGCCGACACGGCCGAACTGATCGCCGAGGAATTCGGCCACACGGTGAAGCGTGTTGCGGAATCCGACGTCGAAATCGGTCTGGAAGGGGCAGAGGACGATCCGAAGGATCTGGAGTCGCGCCCGCCGATCGTCACGATCATGGGCCATGTCGACCACGGCAAGACCTCGCTGCTCGATGCGCTTCGCAAGACCGATGTGGTTGCCGGTGAAGCCGGCGGCATTACCCAGCACATCGGTGCCTATCAGGTGAAGCTGAAGTCGGGTGAGCGGATCACCTTCCTCGACACGCCGGGCCACGCTGCCTTCACGGCGATGCGCGCCCGCGGCGCCACGGCGACCGATATCGCGATCATCGTGGTGGCCGCCGACGACTCGGTGATGCCGCAGACGATTGAATCCATCAATCATGCCAAGGCGGCTGGTGTTCCGATCATCATCGCGGTCAACAAGAGCGATCTTGAAACCGCCGATCCGAACAAGGTGCTGACAGACCTGCTGCAACACGATGTGCAGGTCGAAAGCATGGGCGGTGAAACCCAGTCCGTCGCCGTGTCGGCGAAGACCGGCCTGGGCCTTGATGAGCTGACGGATGCGATCTCGCTGCAGGCAGAACTGCTTGAGCTGAAAGCCAACCCGAACCGCGACGCCGATGGCATCGTGGTGGAAAGCCAGCTGGACAAGGGCCGCGGCCCGGTCGCAACGGTGCTGGTGAAGCGCGGCACGCTGAAGCGCGGCGACATCGTCGTTGCAGGCACCCAATGGGGCAAGGTTCGTGCCCTGGTCGACGAGCGCGGCCAGCAGCTGAAGGATGCCGGCCCGTCCCAGCCGGTTGAGGTGCTCGGCCTCGATGGTGCGCCCGATCCGGGTGAGGCCTTCGTGGTCGTCGACACCGAAGCCCGCGCCCGCGAGATCACGGACTACCGTGTCCGGACGAAGCGCCAGGTTGCCGGCAAGGCCGGGGCCGCTGCGCGTGCCTCGCTGGACCAGCTGCTGACCAAGCTGAAAGAGGGATCTGTCGAAACGTCCGAACTGCCGGTCGTCGTCAAAGGCGACGTGCAGGGCTCGGTCGAGGCGATCAGCCAGTCGCTGGACAAGCTGTCGACGGAAGAAGTCCGCGCCCGTGTCATTCACGGCGCCGTGGGCGGTATTTCGGAAAGCGACGTCCTGCTCGCCAAATCCTCCGAAGCACCGATCTTCGCGTTCAACGTCCGTGCCAACAAGCAGGCACGCGACCTCGCAGAGAAGGAAGGCGTGGAAATCCGCTACTATTCGGTGATCTACGACCTGATCGACGATGTGAAGGCGACCCTGTCGGGCATGCTGGCACCGGAGAAGCGCGAGACCTTCATCGGCTATGCCGAGATCCTCGAAGTCTTCAACATCACCAAGGTTGGCAAGGTGGCCGGTTGCCGGATCACCGAGGGCAAGGTTCTCCGCGGTTGCGGCGTGCGCCTGCTGCGCGACGATGTCGTGATCCACGAAGGCAAGCTGAAGACGCTGAAACGCTTCAAGGACGAAGTGAACGAAGTGTCCTCCGGCATGGAATGCGGCATGGCATTCGAGCGCTATGACGATATCCGCGTCGGTGACAAGATCGAATGCTTCCAGGTTGAGGAAATCGCAAGGACGCTCGACTAATCTCGGCGTCCATGACTGAGCCGCTCACCGTCACGGGTCTTCTGACCACCAGGGATGTCAGGAAACTGACACGGCTGGCGCGCGGCGGCACAGTCGGGCCGACAGCGGTGTACTATGCCGGTGTGACGGCCCCGATCATTTCCGCCAGCATGTCGGTCCTGATGCGCAATGCGATGATCATGGTTGGGGCCAGTCCTTACTGGCAGTGGCTTGTCGCGGCGCTGGTTGCGGCCTTTGCCGGGATCGCCTGGTACCTGATTTTCATCCGCTGGTCCTATCGCCATGCGCACGGGCGCGGAACGGAAACCAGACTGGAAACCAGCATTTCGCTTGAAGACGAGGCGCTGGTCATCCGGCGTGGAGGCATTGAGACGCGCGCCGACTGGGGCAGTGTCACCGATGTGTCTGCTTCCGGCGGGCATGTTACAGTGCGTCTGGACGGGGCGGCACCGCTGATCGTTCCGAACGCCTGGTTTGGCAAGAACAAGGCCGCGCGCCAGGCTTTCCTGGCCCGGCTCAAAGAGAAGGCTTCATCCTGATGGCCCGAAAAGCCGCTCCACCCGGAATGCCGTCGCAACGTCAGTTGCGCGCCGGCGAACTCGTACGCCACGCCCTGACGGACATTCTCTCACGCGAAGCGTTCCGTGACCCGGATCTGGAACAGGCCCTGATCACGGTGGGGGAGGTCCGCTGCTCGCCGGATCTCAAGCACGCAAACATTTTTGTGTCGCCGCTGGGCGATGACACGGATGAAGGCCGAACGAAACTGGCCAATGCGCTCAACCGGGCGGCCGGCTTCCTGCGTGGCCGTCTCGGCCGGGAAGTGGACCTGCGTTATACGCCGGAACTGCACTTCATCGCGGACAAGTCCTATGACGATGCCACCGCGATCGACCGTCTCCTGATGGACCCGAAGGTCCGCCGGGATGTGGAAGGCGAATAGCAGCGTCCCTGCAAGTTTCCCCGGCCTGGTTAAGGCATCGGAAACGATGAGCGCGTACGAACAGAATTGTCTTGGGTATATCGTAGCTTTTATAGGTCGCCATTCTGGCGGAGATATATGCAAGATTCCTCAACTGACGAATACGCTGAAAAATCGTTCTGGCGATCCCGGCCGGTTCTTGATGCGGGCTGGCTGATCGTCTTTTTCGGCGCGATCCTTATCACGGCGATCCATCTGGAAGCGTTCGGCCATGTTGTTGCTTTGTCTGCCGCCCATGAGAATTGGGAGCTGGATGAAATCCTGACGACCATGATGCTCCTGCCGTTTGGCCTGGTCATTTACGCCAAGCGCCGACTGAATGAGGTGCGGTCGGAACTGCGGCGGCGCCATCTTGCCGAGCAGGAGGCCAGCCGTATGGCGCTTCATGATCCGCTTACGGGTCTGGCGAACCGGCGCAAGGCACAAATCGAGATACCCCTTGCGCTGGCACAGGCGGCGCAGCAGCCGGTGACCCTGGTGTCGGTCGACCTTAACCGCTTCAAACCCGTCAATGATTTGCATGGGCATGCGATCGGGGACGAGTTGCTCCTGGCAGTCGGGGCCCGTTTGACCAATGCAGCGGGACCCTCGGCATCGGTCTACCGGTTTGGCGGAGATGAGTTCTGCATCCTTGTCCCGGGCAGGTATTCCGAGGACGAATTGCTTGGGCGTATCGAAGCGATCTCGGTCGCGTTCGAGCGCCGGTTCGATCTGACGGATGTGTCCGTATCTGTCGGCGCCAGCATTGGTGCGACCACAACAAACGATCCGCGCGTCGACATGGATGAACTTCTGGCCCAGGCAGATGCTGCCATGTACCGGTGCAAAAAGGCGGGCCGGAACGGATTCAGCTTTTTCGAAGCCGGCATGGAAGTCGCTGCGCTGCGCCGTGCCAAGGTTGAGGATGAACTGCGCCTGGCTTTGGCCGAAGACCGGATCAAGGCTCATTTCCAGCCACTTGTCCGGCTCGAGGACAAGGCGATCATCGGATATGAGGCGCTGGCCCGCTGGTGCATGGGGGACGGGACATGCCGAGAACCGGAGGAGTTCATCTCCATCGCAGAAGAAGCCGGGCTGATCTCCGACATATTCTTTGCCGTCTTGCGCAAAGCAGCGCAGGCCGCACGCACCTGGCCCGCAGACCTGAAATTCTCGGTCAATCTTTCCCCGGTGCAGTTCAATGACCCGTGGCTGGTGGAACGGATCCTGAAGATCCTTGTCGAAGAAGGCATCCAGCCCGGCCGATTGGAAGTAGAGGTGACGGAAAATGCGCTGGTCGGAGACTTCCAGGTCGCTCGCGACGTCCTGTGGGCACTGAAACGTCAGGGAATTCACATTTCCCTCGATGACTTCGGGACGGGGTATTCCTCCCTTCGCCATCTCAGTGAGTTGCCCTTCGAGATTCTGAAGATCGACCGTTCCTTCATTGCAAACCTGTCGAGTGATGCCACCGCCCAGACAATTGTCCGTACTGTGACGGCCATGGCGCACAGCCTTGGTTTGACGGTCACGGCGGAGGGAATTGACTCGGTCGATAATGCGACGACGGTTGCCGATTTCGGCTGCGACATCGGGCAAGGCTTCCTGTTTGGCCGTCCGGAGGCCCCATCACCGACCGAAGCGCCTGGTGAAGGCGAGCCGCATCTGGAAGAGGGAAGAGCTGTGGAACCTGCCGCTTCTGCAGACGCGTCCCGCAAACGGGCCTGACTTCGGCGGTGCCCGCCCGTTTCTGGACCCGATGTAAGTTGACTTACTCTGGCCACATTGCCAGCATTTCATGACATGCCGAAAAGGGGCCGTAGAATAGGCTCGCAACAGGGACCGCCAATGGGGCCCGGCAAAGGGGCAAGCGATGGATCGTCAGACGCTCGACATGGAAGGCGCCCGCCAGGGTGAGATTTCCGCAGCCTCGCTGCAGATGGGCGACGATACGATTGCCATCCAGCGCATCGCTACCATGTCGGTGGAAGGGAAGGACTTCTTTCCCTGGGATACGCCAAAAAATCGCGTGACGCAGAAGGGCTATGCCACGGCGTTCGTGTCGATGATGTTCTTTGCGCTCATGGGCATTGGCTGGTGGGCGGTCCTGCCGGGCCGGCCGTCGAGCATGGTGATGCTGGGGATCGGCGTCGTGATGTTGATCGGCGCGATGGTCTGCGGCCTGCGGGCGGGCATGATCGCGGCGAAGCTGCGGACGAAGCAGAAATATTTCCGCCTCGTCATCGGCACGTCGGATGCGCGCCAGATCCCGCTGGTGGACGACAATCGCGACGTCCTCTGCAAGATCCGCGATGTTGTGCGCCACAAGATGGACACCGAGGACCGCACGATTACCGGCGATTTCGATCTCAATCTCGACATTGTGAACCTCAAATCTCCGAACGGGCCCTCTGGCCAGCCTGAGCCGGATCCCCCGCGTGGCCGGGCCTCTGCCGCGCCGGAACGCGCTGCAGAACCGGAGCCGAAACCGCTGCCGGATCTGGACGAGACGGATAATGACCCGCCGCTGCCAAAGCTCGCCCGCCGGCAGGATGACGACCATCAGGACGCCCTGTTCGACAAGGTGGCCGAGGCGATGAAACCCGCCTCCTGATGGGGCTCCTGAGCCTGCTAGCCATTCGCCCGGTTGACGGCGCCACCCAGCCCGCTTAAGGCCCACGCTTTCCATTCTGCCAGACCGCATCGCGGCGTCCGATCCGCCGGCCGGTGCAAGGGAGTTGATCTTGGCGAGACAGCGCAAGCGCAAGGGCGATCCGGTCACCGGGTGGCTGAACCTGTTCAAACCGGTCGACATGACCTCCACCCAGGCCGTGGCGATCCTGAAGCGCCGCTTCAATGCCGCGAAAGTCGGCCATGGCGGCACGCTTGATCCGCTGGCAGACGGTATCCTGCCGATTGCCTTCGGTGAGGCGACCAAGACCGTCCAGTGGGCGATGGACGCCGAGAAGGAATATGTCTTCACCATCCGCTGGGGCATTTCCACCGCCAGCCAGGACGCGGAAGGGGAGGCGACGGCGACCTCCGATGCGCGGCCCACACGCGAACAGGTCGAGGACATCCTCAAGAATTATGTCGGCACGATCGAACAGGTGCCGCCGAAATATTCTGCCATCAAGGTGGATGGCCAGCGCGCTTACGACCTTGCCCGCGAGGGCGAGGATTTCGAACTGAAGGCCCGTGAAGTGGACGTGTTCGAGGCCGCCGTCATCGGCATGCCGGATGCGGACCACACGGTCATCCACGTCACCTCCGGCAAGGGCTTCTACGTCCGGGCCATGGCGCGTGACCTGGCGTTCGACCTTGGCTGCGAGGGCCATATCAGCCAGCTGCGGCGCACGCGGGTCGGCAATTTCGGCGCCGCGCAGGCCGTGCCCATCTCCAGAATCGAGGAGACCGAGGACAAGGCCGAGCTGCTGGCCCTGCTGCAGCCGGTACAGGCCGTGCTGGGCGACTTCCCGCAACTGGCCATCACGCGCGCCGAAGCCGCCAATGTACGTCAGGGCCGCGACATCCAGCTGATGCCCCACCTTGTGGAACAGTGGCGGGCCGAGCGGCTGGAGGATGACCGCACGGCGCTGGTGATTTGCGACGGCCATGCCGTGGCGATGGGCGAAGTGCGCGCCGGGCGGTTTGAGCCGGCCCGCGTGTTCGTGGCGTAATTTTACCGGCTGCCTGCACCGGATTTTAAGCCTGTTCCTTCACATTGGCGCGATGGATTTCATGGAAATCTTCGTGCGGTTTTACACCCTCGGCTTCGGTCTCGTTATTGGCGGCGGGGCGCTGGCCGTGGTGATCTGGCGCGATAGCTGGCGCTGGCGCCAGCTGGCGGCGGTCTATGAAGCCACAACAATGCCGCAAGGCCCGCAGCGGCGTTTCAGCACCGTCATCCTGCATGGCCGGGGCGTGGCCTATAATTCCTATCACTCCATGGTGACGCTGCACGCAGACCGGAACGGTGTCTGGCTGCTCTTCCGTCCCTTCCTGCTGACCATTCCCTTCTTCAAGCCGCTCTATATTCCGTTTGCCGATCTTCAGGCCACGCCGCGCCGCTGGACGCTGGTCTCCAAAGCGGTGGAGCTGGAAGCGTCCAGGGCGCCCGGCTTGAAACTGGTGCTGTGGCAGCGAGGCGCCGACTGGATCGAGGACCAGAGCGGCGGCCGCCTCGGCCTAGAGACCCGGCAGGCGAGCCGCATGGCCGCCAGCTGGCCACACTGATCCCAGCACTTTAAGCCGGTATGGCCTCAGCCATCCGGTTACAGAACATACGGCCCCGATGGAGCCAAGGCGCAGCGGGCGCCGTGGCGCTCCGCCTGATATGAATAAAGGCTACGGAATGGAGCGTTACCGCCCGCCGCGCCGATTGGAGATTTCGCTATCCGCCGACACGTCCGCCGTTTCATGCCCGGATGCACCTGACATGCCCGGCCGGCCCAGCAAGAGGGCACGCCCTCAAACCGGATCCGCCATAACGGGACCGGCCTTGGTAGGTGGTATTTCCCTTCACCCCCGTCGAGACCGGAATCGCTAGACTTGCTCCCGGCCGTTACCCCGGCAGCAAATCAATCTCTCCAACCCTCCCCAAGGCAAACCGAACGGTACCGGCCCGGCCCCCGCCTCAAGGAGACGTGCAGGATGGCCGGGTGGGGATATGGGGTGGATTGGGAAGGGGGAGGGGAGGCTGCTTTGCTGTGGTGGCGGGGAGGGGCATGGCCGCCGCAGTAGGATAGGTGACTTTTTCTCCGACATTGGCTTCGCGAGTACAGCGCTATTCGGCCTGCTTTATGTTTTCTGGTGTAGTGAATTTGGAAGAAAGGCGTCTATCTCTTGATCGGAAAAGGTCATGTCTTCTTGGGTTTGAAGCGCTTTTTGTGCGCTACGATAAGCAGCTACAGTCGTGCTCGGCGCTCCAGTGTATATAGCGTGAAGGCGTTCAAGTAGTTCATCTCGCCTTGTGCCAAGCTTTTCGAGAGATAATCGTGCTGCTCTAAGGTCAGTTAAAAGCGAGATGTACTCTTCGCGGATTAGCCATATATCAGCTGCCGCTTGCCGATGCTTTTGGGCAAGTTCGCCAAGATCATAGTTCTTCGTGTAGGCGTGCAACACCAACAAAACAGTAGAGATCACAACTCCAATTATCGCGCCCGCTTTGCTGTTCCCGAGAATTACAACAAAAAAACTTGCTGTGGTGATTGAGGACAGGATGATCTGAGTTAGTTTTATGGTGCTTAGTCGAGCTAAGAGGATGTCTGCACACTTTTCATGTGTCTTGTGAGAATAAACCACACGACCAAAACATTCTCGGATCTGACCTTCTAAGATTGAGCGAGCATCAGAACCAGACTCAGCTTGGGAATTTTGATCCAAAAATTTCTCTCCACTTGTTCTTCGCAGACCATTCTCGCTTCGGGGTTGCACTTTCATGGGCAATGGCTTCTAGGGCGATATTGTAGCAGCGCTTCGCTTTTGCCTGAAATAGACCTTTTCCGTATACCCATTGACCACTTCCTGGTGCCTTCCAGTACTCTTGCGTCGCACTTTGGTTTGCGAGGAAGTAGAAAAAATCTCGAATCATAAAATCGTAATACAGAAAGGACTTATCTCTGTGTGACCAATTGGCGATAAACTGGTATGCAAGAGTGTCTATAAGTAATCCACCAATCGGAACAGACCATTTGCTTTTCCAAGCGCGAGCCATCCTGCAAAGCGGAACAAGGTTGTAGTTGCACTCAGTGTTCCGAGTACGTACTGCATTGATTTCGGGCTTGGGGTTCGTGGTCCGCCATTGACCACCACCATTCGCGTCAGGATAAGTGTAGCTTCCGTTGTTGTTAATGAACGCTGGAACTACCTCAAAGGTTATCCCGTCATCAAATGGAACAAGTATGACCTGACCATCTCCACGGATACTGGTCTTCCAATAAGTTTTCTCGATTGATCCTTTCACAGCTTGTAGCAGGGCGGACTGTCCATTCGACTGATAAGCGTTGTATTTCTCGTACTGCGAGTAGGGCAGCTGAAAAATCATATCGAGATCGCTGATGGAATTTGTCGCTGTGTTTCGACCATATGAGCCGACGTAAAGACTGTGCGATGTATCTGAGGTTGTCACCCAGTAATCGGTGTTTAGGCGCTTCGTTATAGCCTTATATCGATTGGAGATCGTATCAGTACTTTTTACCGCTAGTTCGCCATAAAACGTACTAAACCATTCGCCTACGCCCATGACTTTCTTTTGCCCTCAAAACTTAGTTCCTAAGGTGGAATGCGTCTGCAACTATTGCGATTCTCTCGTCTTGGGAACGTTGGGCGAACATTTACGCAAGCGTGTCAGGGTTAACTCACTTCAGGGCCTTCCAATTCCCCCCAAAATGAGCCATAAGCCGCCGCTTGAGGTGGGCCTTCGGACCTTGACCCTGCTGGACGACATCCCGGCTGTGGCCAATGACCCCGGAAAACACCGAAAAACCCCGCCAAATCAGGCGCTTATGTGAACCCCGCCGCAAGGCGACAGTACGAAAGATATTCGATGTCGATTACCGCTGAGAAAAAAGCAGAGCTCATCACGAAATTCGCCGTCAAACCGGGCGATACGGGCTCTCCGGAAGTGCAGGTCGCGATCCTGACCGAACGGATCAACAATCTGACCGAGCACTTCAAGTCCAACAAGAAGGACAACCACTCCCGCCGCGGCCTGCTGGCCATGGTGGCAACGCGCAGAAAGCTGCTTGATTACGTCAAGGGCAAGGATGAGGCGCGCTACAGCAAACTCATCACTGAACTGGGCATCCGCCGCTAGGGCGACCCAAAACAAGCCCGCCGGGCAATAGGGCCGCGGCGGGCTTTTCGTATGTGAAGAAAGACAAGACGAAATGTTTAACAAGCAATCCGTGTCGCTGGAATGGGCCGGCCGCACGCTGACGATTGAAACGGGCCAGGTGGCCCGCCAGGCCGATGGCGCCGTTATGGTGACGTATGGCGACACGGTCCTCCTCGCCACGGCCGTCTTTGCAAAGGAAGCCAAGCCCGGACAGGACTTCTTCCCGCTGACGGTCAACTACCAGGAAAAATACTACGCTTCGGGCCGCATCCCGGGTGGCTACTTCAAGCGTGAAGGCCGTCCGACCGAGAAAGAGACGCTGACCTCGCGCCTCATCGACCGCCCGATCCGCCCGCTGTTCGTTTCCGGCTTCAAGCATGAAGTCCAGGTCGTGCTGACCGCTGTGTCCTACGATCTCGAGAACGATCCGGACATCCTCGGCATGATCGGCGCCTCTGCCGCGCTCGTCCTCTCCGGCGCCCCGTTCATGGGCCCGATCGGCGCAGCCCGCGTCGGCTACAAGGATGGCGAATACCTCATCAACCCGAGCCAGATGGACCTTGAAGAGTCCGAGCTGGACCTCGTCGTCGCCGGTACGGCCGACGCCGTGATGATGGTGGAATCGCAGGCCAAGGAACTCTCCGAGGACGTGATGCTGGGCGCCGTTGTCGCCGGCCATGACGCCATGCAGCCGGTGATCAATGCGATCATCGATCTGGCCGAGAAAGCCGCCAAGGCCCCGTTCGACTTCGAGCCGGTGGACAATTCCGCCGCTGTCGCATCGATCCAGGGCATTGTCGGCGGCGACCTCTCCGCTGCCTACAAGATCACCGACAAGCTGTCGCGCCAGGCCGCCGTTGGCGAAGCCCGCGACAAGGCGAAAGCCGCGCTCGTCGGCACCGAGGAAGCCCCGGGCGAGATGACGGCTGAAGTGTTCAAGGCCGCCTTCAAGGAAACCGAGGCCGCTGTGGTCCGCGGTGATATCCTGAAGACCGGCGAGCGCATCGACGGCCGCAAGCTGGACCAGGTTCGCCCGATCGTGGCCGAAGCCGGCTTCCTGCCGCGTACGCACGGTTCCTCGCTGTTCACCCGCGGTGAAACGCAGGCGATCTGTGTGGCAACGCTCGGGACGTCCGACGACGAACAATATATCGACAGCCTGGACGGCACCCGGAAGGAAAACTTCCTGCTGCACTACAACTTCCCGCCTTACTCCGTTGGTGAGACCGGCCGGATGGGGGGTGCAGGCCGCCGCGAAATCGGCCACGGCAAGCTCGCATGGCGCGCGCTGAAAGCCGTGCTGCCGGATCACGCGGAATTCCCGTACACGATCCGTCTCGTCTCCGAGATCACCGAGTCCAACGGCTCGTCCTCGATGGCGACGGTCTGCGGCTGCTCGCTGGCCATGATGGATGCCGGCGTGCCGGTGAAGCGTCCGGTCTCCGGTATCGCCATGGGCCTGATCCTGGAAGGCGAAGAGTTCGCCGTCCTCTCCGACATCCTGGGTGACGAAGACCACCTCGGCGACATGGACTTCAAGGTCGCTGGTACCGAGGTCGGCGTGACCTCGCTCCAGATGGACATCAAGGTTGCCGGCATCACCAAGGACATCATGGAGAAAGCCCTCGCCCAGGCGAATGGCGGCCGCCTGCACATCCTCGACAAGATGGCGGAAGCCCTCGGCGAAAGCCGCGGCCAGCTTTCCGACAACGCCCCGCAGATGGAAATCATCAAGGTGCCGACCGACAAGATCCGCGACGTGATCGGTTCGGGCGGCAAGGTGATCCGCGGCATCGTGGACGAGTCCGGCGCCAAGGTGAACATCGACGATGATGGCACCGTGCAGGTCTCCGCGCTTGACCGCGCCTCCATCGACAAGGCCCTGCAGATGATCAAGGAGATCGTTGCAGAGCCGGAAGTCGGCGAGATCTATCAGGGCACGGTCGTTGGCCTGAAAGACTTCGGCGCCTTCGTGAACTTCTTCGGTCCGAAGGACGGCCTCGTCCACGTGTCGCAGATGGCGAACGAGCGCGTTGGCCATCCGAAAGACGTGGTCAAGGAAGGCGACAAGGTCTGGGTCAAGCTGCTCGGCTTCGACGATCGCGGCAAAGTCCGCCTGTCGATGAAGCATGTCGACCAGGAGACCGGCAAGGAAATCTCCGAAGACAAGGGCGGCGAAGAGGAATAATCCTCCCCTCCCAGCGCACTTCAGAAGGCCGCCCCGCAACGGGCGGCCTTTTTATTGCCCAGATGTTTTCCGGAACCCGGCCGCAATTCACGCGTCAATTCTGTCAGCAACAAGAACAGATGAGCCGTGAACATGCCTGCCACCAAGACCCATGAAGCCTCCCGCATCGTCTTTGCGCCCGAAGACGCGATCTATGGTGTAATGACGGACGTTGAGCGGCTTTCCCTCTGGCTGCTGCCGGATGGCGAAGACGTACGGATCGATACATTCGACCTGCGTCCCGGCGGCCGGTTCCGCGTGGCCTTCACGCCGGGCGAGGACTGCCCCGTTCAGGCGATCAATGGCCGCTTTGTCGACATTGTCAGCGACCAGCAGATTGTGCAGGTCGTGGAACTGGAATCCGCGCTTCAGGGCTTTACCGGCACGATGCGCATCATCTGGTGCCTTGAAGACGTGCCCGAAGGTACCTGCCTGCGGATCGTGGCGCGCGACACACCGCCCGGTCTCGATGCCGAATGGCTGACGCGCCAGTTCGAAACCACACTCGACAGGCTGGCCCTGCTGGTCGAGCGCCTGCCCAGCGCCAGCATCATCTATTCCGAAGCCGGCGCCCGGCCCTGCTAAGCTGCCGCATCGGACAGCGCCAGTTTCACTGCTGTAATTGTCCGCGCGACGTCTTCCTCATTCGTCCGCCAACTGACGACGCTGATGCGCATGGCGCGCTGACCGTTCCAGGTGGTGGGGGAGAAGAAGGCCTCGCCGGTCGCGTTGACGCGGGTGATGATGTCATCGGTGAAGACGTCGTTCTCGTCCTTGCTGGCGCCCGCCTGTTCGAAGCGGACGAGCCCCTGATTGAGCACGGGGTCATTCAGCGCCCGAGCGCCGGGCAAGGCGCCGATGCCTGAGACGAGCGCGCGGCAGTGGGCACAGCAGCGGTCCACGAGATCCGCCACGCCCTTCCGCCCCAGTTCCTGCAGCGCGGCATAGACCGGGATCGCCCGTGCGCGGCGGGAAAGTTCGAGGTTCCAGTCATTCGGGTCGCGTGCCTCGCGGCTGGGGGAGAGATAGGCCGCGCCCAGCGCCATGGCCGCGCGGTGCGCTTCGGTATCGCGCACAAAGGCGACGCCGCAATCATAGGGCACGTTCAGCCATTTATGGCCGTCAGTCGCCCAGCTGTCGGCCAGCTCAATTCCTTCGGTAAGTGGCCGCAGCGTTTCGCTCACCCGCGCGAACAGGCCGAACGCGCCATCGACATGCACCCAGGCGCCCGCTGCCTTCGCGATCGGGATCAGTTTTGCGAAATCGTCGAACGTGCCGACATTCAGGTCTGCTGCGTTCAGGCAGAGAATGATTGGCCCGTCATAGTGGGAGAGCTTGCGTTCAAGGTCTTCCAGCATCATGTCGCCCATCGACCCTGTCTCTACGTCCACAATATTGGACTGGCCGATGCCGAGATAACGAATGGAGGAATCCAGGGAGCCATGCCGGTTGCGGCTGGTCAGCACACGGATCGCAGGCGCGCCGAACAGGCCGTCTTCCTCCACATTCCATCCCGCATTCGCCAGAACGCGGTGGCGCGCCGCGGCGAGCGCGGTGACATGCGCCATCTGGCAGCCGGTCGTAAAGGCGAAGGAGGCCTCGCGCGGCAGGTCGAAGAGGTCCTTCAGCCATTCGCCCGTGATCTCCTCGATCATGGCGGCGGCCGGGGCGACGGAGAACAGGCCGACATTCTGGTCCCAGGCCGAGACCAGCCAGTCCGCCGCAGTGGCAGAGGGCAGGGACCCCGCCATCACCCAGGCGAAGAAGCGGCCGCTGGCATTGGCGTTGAGGCCCGGCGAGGCTTTCGCGGCGAGATCGTCGATAATCGCGCCAGCGTCCCGCCCGGTTTCCGGTAGCGGCGCCCCGAAGGCAGCGCGCAGCTCTGCGGCGCTCGCCTGTGCCCCGGCGGGGCAGGTACCGAGATTGTCCAGCCACTCGCGGGCATGGAACCGGGCGCGCTCGAACGGGTCAGACATGGCGGGACTCCTTGCGCCCGCAGTTTTACGCCCGTGGCCGGGCAGGACCACCCGGAAAATGTCGTTCCCGGTGCAGGCGCGCGGCGGTTTCCCCGTTGAAGCGCAACGGCATTTGCCGCAAAAACCCATGCATGACCAAGCGCAAATCCTTCCTTATCGCGATGTCCGGCGGGTCCGGTTCGGGCAAGTCCACCCTGGCCGAGGCGCTGCTGGCCCATCTGCCGGATGGCCAGTCGGTGATGTTCGGGGAGGACGCCTACTACCACCCGATGAGCTATTACGGGCAGCCGGCAACCGAGGAGGAACGCCTCGCGCTGATTGCGACGATCAATTATGACGCGCCTGCCTCGAAAGAGGTGGACCACCTGGTCCGCGACCTGAAAGCGCTGAAATCCGGCCAGGGGATCGACCAGCCGATCTATGATTATGACCGGCACGACCGCAGCACGAAGACGCGCCGCATCGAGCCGGCGCCGATCCTGATCCTTGAGGGCATCCACGCCCTGTCGATGCCAAAAATCCGGTCGTTGATCGACCTGTCGGTCTATGTCGACACGCCGGACGATTTGCGCCTTGCCCGCCGGATCCGCCGGGACGTGGTGGAGCGGGGGCGCAGCGTGCAGAACGTGCTCGAGCATTATCTGGGCACTGTGCGGGCGGCGCATTACCGCTGGACCTATCCAGCCATGTTCGAAGCCGATCTCGTCATCGCGGACGAGGGGCTGCCGGCCTATGGCAAGGTCTGCCCCAGCCATGAAGCCACCGAGCGGATGATCGCGCCGGTGCTGGCGCGCCTGCAGACCATGGGTGCAATCTAGCTTGTAACTGTTCTGTTCATCTTCGGCGGCGTAAACTGCGCAGGCCATGAAGATGCGCGCGCTGTTTCTCTTATCCGGTTTCCTGCTTGCGGCCCTGCCGGCGGCGGCGTGCAACATGGATGTGCGCCATCGCGGCCAGACAGTGGCGGACTATGTCGAGGCCGTGCAGCCCTGCCTGCGGTCCTGGCCGGCCGGCTACATGGCCGATGCCAACATGGAAGCGGATTTCCTGGCGCGCGTGAATGCCGAGCGGATATCCCAAGGGCTGGCGCCGCTGCGCTATCGTCCGGAACTGCTGGAGGCGGCGCGGTTCCAGAGCCTCGATATGGCGTATAATGATTTCTTCGGCCACCAGAGCCCCGACGGGCGCCACCATGATGCGCGGGTCTCTGCCTTCGACCGCAGCGCGCTGATAAAGTACAGCGCCGAGAATGTTGCCATGGTGGAAGTCATCGGCGGGCGGTGGAACCTGAAACGCAACGCCGTCAAGCGGCTGCACGGCAATCTGATGGACAGCCCCGGCCACCGCGCCAATATCCTGAACCCGGACATCACCGATGTGGCGATGGGGGTTGTGCGGACGGAGTCCGGCGTCTGGGTGACACAGGTTTTCATCGAACTGTCCGGCTCGCTGCCTGCGCCGCTGCCGGTGCGCCTGCGGGCGGGCCAGCGGCTGGACATGCGACCCGTGCTGCGCGGCTGGCGTTTCCAGGATTTCGGCGCGAAGCAGGCGGGGAACCGGTACACCGCACTCGGCAAGGCAATCCCGAACGAGCTGACCGGGGACTTCAAGCTGACCGCCAATGGCCGCATGAACGGGGAACTGCCCGGCATGTACTACACGATCCGCTTGCCGGGCCCGGCGGCGACGGTGGGGCGCTAGGCGTCAAAGAAACCCGGCGATCTCGTCCAGCGGTTTCTTGATCAGGGCGTGTTTCGGCACCATGGCGCCGTCGGCCGGGTGGCCTGCGACGAGGATCAGGAAGGGTTTCTCCGTCTCCGGACGGCCGCAGATGCCATTCAGGAATTTCATCGGGTTCGGCGTGTGGACCAGCGTGGCCAGCCCCGCCTCGTGGCAGGCCGCGATCAGCAGGCCGGTCGCGATGCCGACGCTTTCATGGATGTAGTAATTCTTGCGGTCTTCACCTTCGCGCACGCCGCCGCGGCGCTGGGCGAAGATACAGATCAGCCAAGGCGCGGTTTCCATATAGGGCTTGTCGGCGTCGGTTCCGATCGGAGCGAGGGCATCCAGCCACGCTTCGCCTGCGCGGCCGGAATAGAATTCGCGCTCCTCGGCCTCGGCGGCTTCGCGGATTTCACGTTTCTTTTCGGTGCTGCCAACGCAGGCGAAATACCAGGGCTGATGGTTCGCGCCGGACGGGGCAGTGCCGGCCGTGCGTACGCAGGCCTCGATGATCTCCCGCGGCACAGGCTTGTCAGAGAACTGACGGACAGAGCGGCGCCCCGCCATCCGGTCATGAAAGGCGAGGGCGCGGGCCAGCATGTCGCTTTCCGGCAGGCCGGCATAGCCGGTCAGGGGCACATGGGTGTCGGCGGAGGTTTTCATGCCTCACCGATACCATGCGCCCCTTTGCGGGCAACATCCCTTACCGGTTATCGAATTCAGCGCGTACGAGCTCCAGCCCCCGCCGCGTGATGCGGTAAGGCCTGCCGCCCTGTGAGGCGATGGCGCGTTTGCGCTTCAGCTTGCGGAAGAGGCGCAGGCTGAGGCCCGGATAACGCCAGCCATCGCGGTTGAAGCAATGCAGTTCTTCCGGCTTGTTGTGCTCGTTGCGGATGATTTCGATATGCCCGCCCTGTGCGAGCAGGTGGAGGATGCGCTGTTCGGCGCGAGAGATATCCATTTGTAGGTGGTCCGAAGTCGGGCGCCGCACTCATTCGATTTGTGCAAAGTGCGCGCGCGCAAAAACGTTCACTGGCATCAAGTGCCAGCGGCATCGTTCTCGCCGGCCTGCCTGACGCTGCTCTCAGCGCCTCAAACGGCAGGCCCCTTACCGGGACTCAAACATGAAAGTGGACATAAACGCTCCGTTGAACCGCCTATCTGGGTAAGCGGCCCTCACGGGTCAAGTCTTTTCCGTGCGGACTATTCTTCGTCCGGCAACTCCGGCACGCCGACGGCGTGGAAGCCGGCGTCGACGTGGATGACTTCGCCGGCGATGGAGTGGCCGAGCTCTGACAGGAGGTAGAGCGCGCAGCCGGCGACGCCGGACATGCGGGTGTCTTCCTTCAGGAGCGACCAGTCACGGCCCGTGCCCATCAGGCTCTTGCCGCCACGAATACCGGCGAGAGAGAGCGTGCGCATGGCGCCCGCGCTGATCGCGTTGACGCGGATGCCCTGTTGGCCGAGGTCACGCGCGGCATAGCGGGTGGAGGCTTCAAGCGCGGCCTTGGCGACGCCCATGACGTTGTAGGACGGCACGGTCCGCTCAGCGCCCAGATAGGTCATGCAGATCATCGCGCCGCCATCCGGCATGATTTCGGCTGCGCGGCGGGCGCTGTCGATAAAGGAATAGACCGAGATGTCCATCGCGCGGCGGAAGCCTTCGCGCGACGTGTTCTCGACCATGGAGCCGACCAGCTCATCCTTGCCGGCAAAGGCGATGGAGTGAACGAGGAAATCGATCTTGCCCCATTTCTCCTTCACGGAGGCAAACGCGGCATCCATCGAGGCGTCGTCGGTCACGTCAGCCGGGATCATGAAATCCATGCCGATGGACTCGACCAGCGGGCGCACGCGGCGTTCAAGGTTTTCGCCCTGATAGGTGAACGCAATCTCGGCGCCCTGGGCGGCCAGCTGCTGGGCGATGCCCCATGCGATGGAGTTCTGGTTGGCAACACCCATAACGATGCCGCGCTTGCCCTTCATCAGGGTGCCTTCGGGCGGGGTCCAGTCATCAGCCATGGCGTGCGATTCCTTCCTGTTTTCTCGAACAGAACGGCTAGGTGGCGCCAGCCGTCTGGTCAACCCGTGGTGAGCCGTCGCGACGGATTCGCCCCGGCTGTCCGTTCCAGCATTATGGGGACACAAGAGGAGACCGTGATGGCATCCGGAAAGACATGGGTCGCAACCGCCTCAATCGCCTTGCTGATGGCCTGTGCCAGCGCTGAGGCAAGGCCGCTACGGTCCGGTGGCGACCGTCTGACAGAAGGGCAGATCACCTCCAGCGGGGCCCAGCGAACCTATGAGATGCACCGGCCGGCACGCCTCAGCGGCCCGTCGCCGCTGGTTATCATGCTGCACGGCGGGGGCGGTAATGGGAAGAACGGCGCGATGATGACCGGCTTCAACGCGCTGGCCGAGAAGGAAGGCTTCACGGTCGTCTATCCGGATGGCTCTGGCCGCCGGAAACTGCTGACCTGGAATGCCGGGCATTGCTGTGCGTATGCGATGGAAGAAGACGTGGATGACGTCCGCTTCCTGTCTGACTTGATCGATGATCTCGTGGCGCGCGGCATTGCCGATCCCCGCCGCGTCTACATCACCGGCATGTCGAATGGCGCCATGATGACCTATCGCGCCGGGCGGGAGCTTTCCGGCAAGGTGGCGGCGATTGCGCCTGTGGTCGGCGCGATGTTCGGGGATGAGCCCCCGGCCGCCCATCCGGTGCCCGCGCTGATCATTACGGGCGCGAAGGATACGCATGTGCCCGCCAGTGGCGGCCATGGGGAATCCTCCCGGCGCCTTGGCGGCCCGCCGGGTGACCTGCCTTACGCGCCTGCCCATGTTGCGTTCGACTACTGGCGAGGCAGCAATGGCTGCCATGGCGAGAAAAAGCTTCGCCAGACAGACGTTTACGCGCTGCTCGAGGGCAGGGGCTGCCGGGCGGCGCTGCAATGGTATGTCATCAAGGATGGCGGCCATGCCTGGCCGGGCGGGCGCCAGGGCTCGCGCCGGGGCGATGAACCGGTGCCGGATTTCGACGCCAGCGAAGTGATCTGGAATTTCTTCGAGCGTCAGGCGCTGAAGGGCGGGTGACTAGCCTGCCTGATCCATGTTCTTCAGGCCGACGCGCATGTCGGTGGCCGTGTAGACATGCTCGCCGTCGACATAGACGCGGCCGTCCGCGATGCCGAGGACGAGCTTGCCGCGGCGCACGCGCTTCATGTCGATCTCATAGCGGACCAGCTTCTTGTCCGGCGTGATCTCGCCGGTGAAGCGGACATCGCCCACACCAAGGGCGCGGCCCTTGCCAGGGCTGCCCGACCAGCCGAGCCAGTAGCCGACGATCTGCCACATCGCATCGAGGCCAAGGCAGCCCGGCATGACGGGGTCGCCCGGGAAGTGGCATTCGAAGAACCAGAGGTCTGGCGTGATATCGAGCTCGGCCACGACATGGCCCTTGCCGAACTGGCCGCCATCCATGGTGATCTCGGTGATCCGGTCCATCATCAGCATCGGCGGGGCCGGGAGCTGGGCGTTGCCGGGACCGAAATATCCGCCCTTGCCGGATTCGAGCAGGTCTTCCTTGGAGTAGGAGGATTGGGGCGTGTGATAATCGTGCGGTCCGGACATGCTTAGTGTTCCTCAACGTCTGTAACCGGCCCTGAAGGCACCGGACCGCCCGGATTGTCAACTCATGAGGCGCGGTTTCAGGCTCTACAGGCCCGTTTCGCCGGGGTCGGATCCCCATAGCGACGGCTGGGGCGCATAGCCCCGGAAGTCCTGTGCCTGCACGCGGCACCAGCCTTTGGAACAGGCGCCCAGCTCGACCAGGACCCCGCGGCCGAGGTCTGCCACAGGCTCTGCCGTCGGCAGCGGATCCTCGCGCAGCACGGTCGGCGTCTGGATATAGGCCTTGTGGCCTTCCTCCAGCATGCGGGCATGGACCCAGACTTCGGTGCCGGACGGGTCGCGCACGCGCCGCCAGTTCTGGCTTTCCTTGATCACCAGCAGGGGCAGGCCCTTGCGCTGGTATTCCCACAGGACCGGATGTTCCTTGGAAGGGCCGGCGCGGCCGTTGACCATGGCGAATTTCAGCGTTTCGAAGCGGGGGACAGGCTTGCCCGAGAATCGCGACACCCGCACCAGGTCCGGTGCCTGTGCCATGGCGGCGCCTCCGAGGAAGAACACGGCCGAAATCAGAAAGGGTGCCCACTTCATGTGCATCAGCTTCCAAAGCGAAATCTGCGACAAGATTCCACGCTCTGGTGAATTACCCGTAAAATCTTCGGCATTGGCGTACTCGCAGGGCTTTGCTAAGGCCTCCGCAGAGACCACAGAAAAAATACAAAGGGTGCTCATGCCGACCAGGAAGCTGAAGATCGTCGTCACCCGCAAACTCCCTGCTGCGGTAGAGTTGCGGATGAAGGAATTGTTCGACGCCCGCCTCAATGAGGACGATCACCCTTTCACGCAGGAAGAACTGGCCGAGGCGATGCAGACCGCCGACGTGCTGGTGCCGACGGTGACCGACCATATCGACGGCCGCCTCCTGGCCCGCGCAGGCGAGCAGCTGCGCCTGATCGCCCAGTTTGGCGCCGGTGTGGACAATATCGACGTACAAAGCGCCATCCAGCGCGGCATCACCGTCACCAACACGCCGGGCGTGCTGACCGACGACACGGCAGATGTCGCCATGGCGCTGATCCTGGCCGTGCCGCGCCGCCTGCATGAGGGCGCGCAGATCATGGATGGCGGCGGCTTCGATGGCTGGACGCCGACCTGGATGCTGGGCCGCCGTCTGGCTGGCAAGCGCCTCGGCATCATCGGCATGGGCCGCATCGGCCAGGCCGTGGCCCGCCGGGCAAAATCCTTCGGCCTGCAGATCCACTACCATAACCGCAAGCCGGTCGGTGCGCGGATCGAGGAACAGCTGGAAGCGACTTATTGGGACAGCCTCGACCAGATGCTGGCCCGGATGGACATCGTCTCCATCAACTGCCCGCACACGCCGGCGACGTTCCACCTGATGAATGCCCGCCGCATCGAGCTGATGAAGCCGGACGCCTTCATCGTGAACACGGCCCGCGGCGAGGTGATTGACGAAGCCGCGCTCGCCCGCGCCATCAAGGCCGGGAAGCTGGCCGGGGCAGGGCTCGACGTGTTCGAACGCGAACCGGCGGTGAACGAGGAGCTGATCGGCCTGCCGAACGTGCTGCTGCTGCCGCACATGGGCTCGGCCACGATCGAGGGCCGTACCGAGATGGGCGAGAAGGTCATCATCAACATCAAGACCTTCGCCGACGGCCACCGTCCGCCAGACCGCGTGATCCCTGCGATCCTCTGAGGACTGATTGGCCGTCTCCCGCGCCTATGCTTCGACTTCGCTCAGCATGAGCGCTCCGAACGTGCTGCAAGAACCGGACTCATCCTGAGCGAAGTCGAAGGATGAAGCGGTCCCGCTCAGTCCAGCGCGCCGATATAGGGCAGGCCGCGGTATTTGCCGGCGTCGTCCATGCCGTAGCCGACGAGGTAGCGGCCGGGGGAATCGAAGGCGCAGAAATCGACGCCTTTTTCGCCGCGCGGGGCCCACGGCTTTTGCGTCAGCGTGCAGGTGATGACTTCCTTCGCGCCTTTCGCCAGCAAGTGCTGCTTGGCGAAATCGAGCGTGCGGCCGGTATCGAAGACATCATCCAGCAGCAGCACGCCGCGATCTTTCACCTGCCGCGACAGGTCTGCCCGAACGACCACCCGGCCGGAGCTTTCGCGCGCATCGCGATAGCTTTCCAGCCAGATCACATCCAGCATCGGGTGAACGCCGCGCCGGGCCAGCGCCTTCATCAGGTCTGACGTAAATGGCGTTGCGCCAATGAGGATGGAGACCACTGTCCAGTCGCCGGTCAGGCGCGGGGCCAGCCGGTCGGCCAGTTCATCGATCCGCGCCATCAGCTGGTCTTCGGAAACGATGATTTCGATCTTCTGGTCGTCGCTCATTCGGTCTCGTCTCCGGCGGCAGGTTCGGACTCTGCCGTGTCTTCAGACGGCTCCGGGGCCGCGGGCGCTAGCGCATCCGGCGGCGCGCTGGCCCGGTCCACCAGCGACAGCTCTATCTGGAAGCTTTCCATGGGCGCCTGTTCCAGCACCACCTGGAAACGGCCATCCGATCCGGCAGACAGGCGGGCCGGGCTGATCGCGCCGTAACGCGTGGCGACCGTGCGGCCGCGCTCATCTTCCAGGTCCACTTTCACAAGCGGCGTATCCACAGTGGAGCGCGCGACATTGATCGCCCGGCCCGAGACGGTGACGACCGGGACTGTGTCGTTGAACGTACGCGAGCGTTCGATGTCGGCGAACTCGATGCCGAACCGGTTCACCGTGAAGCCCGCCATCTTGTAGGCCCCTGCAGCGCGCGGGAACACTTTCACCACATCGTTGCGGAACATGATGGCGGAGACGCCCAGCACGAAAAACAGGACGGCCGTACCGATCCAGGAGAGGAGGGCGGCGGTGCGGCTTTTGCGACGGCGCTGTTCGCGCACCCGTTCGCGATAGATTTCGTGGGCGGCGGCGGGGTTGGCCCGCGCCTGGTCCAGTTCCAGCCCCGGCGGGGCGACAAACCACGAATGCCCGCAGGCGGCGCACTTCACAGTGCGGCCGCTTTCACCGATTGTTGAGTCATCGGCGAAATACTGTGTCTCACAATTTGGGCAGGTGAGGATCATGCCTTGGTCTTTCCCGCAATTCGCCTCAATAATCCAGCCATCCGAGCCAATCGATGGAGCCGATGACCCTTTCGAGACTCGACCCTTTTGACGATATTGCTGTGCGTCTGGATAACGTGTCGTTACGCTACGACACTTCGGATGACGTTCTTAGCGGTATTGATCTCAGCCTGAAACAGGGATCTTTCACATTCCTGACAGGTGCGTCCGGCGCTGGAAAATCCAGTCTTCTCAAGCTGTTGTACCTGGCGCTGAAGCCGACCTTCGGCGAAGTCTCACTGTTTGGCCGTCCGACCGGGCGCCTGGCGCGTGACCAGCTCTCGGCGCTGCGCCGCCGGGTGGGGGTCGTCTTCCAGGAGTTCCGCCTGCTGGAGCATCTCTCGGCCTATGAGAATGTCGCCCTGCCGCTGCGCGTCGTCGGCCGGAAAGATGCCGACTACCGCGCCGATGTAGAGGAGCTGCTCGCCTGGGTTGGCCTCGGCAAGCGCCTGCATGCCAAGCCGCCGACCCTGTCGGGCGGGGAACAGCAGCGCGTCGCCATCGCCCGGGCAGTTGTTACCCAGCCGGACATCCTGATCGCGGACGAGCCGACCGGGAACGTCGACCCGGAAATGGGCTCGCGCCTGATGCGCCTCTTCCTGGAACTGAACAAGCGCCGGGGCACGACGGTGATCATCGCAACCCACGATCTCGGCCTCGTCCGGCAGGTCGAGGCGCCTGTCTACCGGCTGAACAATGGCCTGCTGGTGCGGGATGTGGAGTTTGGGGAAGACAGCTCTGCCGGGCGGCGGCGGACAGATCCGGCAAAGGCGGCAGACTGATGGCGCGCGAAACACCCCTCCTGCCGGTTGAGGACGCCCGCGAAGCGGCGCTGTTCTTCGTGGTCGGCGCGCTTTGCTTCCTCGCGGCGCTGGCGGCCCTGTCGGCAAAGTCCACCTATGGCGCGGCCCGTGCCTGGACGGCGGAAGTCGAAGGCGAACTGACCATCACGCTTCAGGATGTCGACCGGCGCGCGGCGGAAGATGCCCGCAAACTGATCGAGAAGACGGACGGGATCACCTCGGCCCACTTGCTGGCCAAGGAAGAGATCGACGAATTGCTGGAGCCGAATTTCGGCAATCGCGGCCTGCCGGACAGCCTGCCGCTGCCGCAGCTGATCGCCGTGACGGCAGAGCCCGGTGTGCCGGATATGGGGCCGACGCTGCAGGCCGTGCTGGCCACCGCAGGCTATGACAGTGCGGTCGACGAACATGCCGACTGGGCAGGCGATGTGCGCCGGGTGCTGGCGATTACGCGGCTCATCGCGCTGACGGCCGTTGCGTTGCTCGCCTCGACCGCGGTTGCGGTGATTGCCTTTGCCACGCATGCGGCGCTGCTGGCCCGCCGGGACATTGTCGATGTGCTGCACCTGTCGGGCGCGCGCGACCGGTTTATCGCCAGCTTGTTCGAGCGGCGCTTCTGGGTATTGGGCCTCAGGGCCGGGGCGGTCGGGGCCTTGCTGGCGCTTGGCGCTGCGGCGGCCGCGATCTTTGCCGCCCGGGCCCATGGCGGGCATGCGGGCCTGCTGCCGGAACTCAGCCTGGACTATACCGATCTTGTCGTTCTGGTGATGACCCCGGTGATTGCCGGTCTCGCTGCCCGTTTGGCGGCGCGGGTGACGGTGATCCGAGCCCTCAAGAGCACGATGTGAGCAAAGGCAGCCGCCCCCGGCGCCGGAAATCCCGTCTCGGCACGATGCTCGTCGTGTTCGTGCTGGGCCTCTTTACCATAGACTTCCTCCTGTTCGCCCAGCGCGCAGCGACCCTGAAACCGGACCCCGCCACGCAGGGCGACGCCATTGTCGCGCTGACCGGAGGATCGGGCCTGCGCATCGCCGAGGGCGTGAAGCTCGTCTCCGAAGGCCGGGGCGGGCATCTGCTGATCTCGGGCGTGCACCCGGACGTGACCATGGCAGACCTGATCGCGCTGGCGGGCGGCGATCCGGCGGTCTGGGACTGCTGCGTCACTATCGGCCATGCGGCGGAGACGACACTGGGCAATGCCGACGAAACCGCCGCCTGGGCCTACGAAAACGGTTATCGGGACCTGATCCTCGTCACGTCCGACTATCACATGGCGCGCAGCCTGCTGGTGCTGCAGGATGCCATGCCGGACATCACGCTGGAGCCGTGGCCCGTTCGCACGGTGATCGATCCGTCGCATCTGTTCACCGATTTCAGATCGCTAAAGGGGGTGTTTCTGGAATGGGCCAAGTGGCGGGTAACGACGCTGGAATGATCGCGCGCGATTGGCTAAGCCAGCGGGCATGAGAGTCTTCACCTCCCTCCTGTTCGTGGTCTGGCTGTACCTGTGGATGGCCATTCTCGGCATCCTGTTCCTGCCGGCGCTGGTCCTGCCGCGCTGGGCGACGATTTTCGGCATCCGTACCTATGCGCGGATGATCCGCCTCGGCCTGCGCCTGATCTGCGGCATCAGCACCGAAATCCGCGGGCGCGAGAACATGCCGGAAGGCCCGGTCCTCTACGCCGGCAAGCACCAGTGCATGTATGATGTGTTCATTCCCTTCCTGGTGATGCGCGACCCCGCCATCATCATGAAGAAGGAACTGCTCTGGTATCCCTTCCTCGGCTGGTATGCGCTGAAGGCCGCGATGATCCCGATTGACCGGGCCGGCACGACGAAGACGCTGAAAGCCATGGTCGGCGAGGCGAAGAAACGCGCCGACAATTACCGCCAGATCGTCATCTTCCCGGAAGGCACGCGCAAGGCGCCGGGCGCGCCGCCGGAATACCATGCCGCGGGCATCTCCGCGCTGGCCAAGGCGATCGAGGCACCGATCGTGCCGGTGGCGACCAATGCCGGGCTTTGCTGGCCGGGCAGGGGCTTCCTGCGGCGGCCGGGCAAGGTCGTTTACGAGATCCTGCCGCCAATACCGGGTGGCCTGCCGCGCAAGGACATGATGGCAAGGCTGCAGGGCGAACTGGAACCGGCGACGGATGCGCTGGTGAAGGAAGGCCTTGCCGTTCAGGGCCGCGAACTGCCGGCCGCATAAAGGATTTCCCGGATATGGCGTCTCCCTCCACATCGAAAAAGCGTTCGCGCCTCGGCCTGTTCCTGCCGTTCGTGCTGTTATTGCTCGCGGTCGGCGCGTGGTCTGCCTGGTGGCATGTGGCCAGCAGCCGGATCGATCAGGCCGTGGACGAATGGATCGCGCAGCAGGAAGCGAAGGGCGCCGGGTTCACCTATGCCAGCCGCCAGATGGGCGGATACCCGTTCCGCTTCGAGCTTGCGTTCGATCAGCCCGCCTATACCGGCCGGCCGGGGGAAGCCTCATGGGCGGGCGACCGGGCGGAGTTCGTCATGCAGGCCTGGAATTTGACGCACATGATCGGGCGGATGCCGGGCCATCATGTGATCACCGGCGCCGACGGCATCCGCAACAGTGTCGACTTTGACAACAAGGCTGCCTTCAGCCTGACCTGGAACAAGGCGGGGCTGAACCGGTTCGGCTTCCAGTCGGGTGAGGCGCAGGCGCTGGTGGCCGGGCAGGTCTACACGCTCAGCAATCTGTCGCTGAACCTGGCGCCGCGCCCCGAAAGCCCGGACGATCTGATGATCGCGGCGCAATGGGACAAGCTGGCCCTGGACGCTGCACCCGCCGCAGCGCCTTATCTGGGTACGGAACTGGGGCCGTCCCGCCTGATCGGGGAAGTGCGCGGCTTCTTCCCGGCCTATGAGGCTGCTGGCCGTGAAGTGGGCGGTGTCTGGCCAGCGCTGCTGGACGATGGCGGCGAGGTGGAAGTCGCTCAGTTGCTGCTGGACTGGGGGCCGCTGGACCTTGGCGCGCAGGCCAACCTGACGCTGGCGGACGGCCGCTCGAACGGGGCGTTCAAGGTCCGCATCGAGAATGCCGATGAGCTGAAGCAGGCCATGATCGACGCGGGCCGCTGGAGCCAGCAGGAACAGATCATCTTCGGCACGATCGCGCCTGCCTCCCGCGATGGCGGGTTCCTGACGTTGCCGGTGGTGGACGATACGGTGTTCGTCGGCCCTGTGCCGCTGGGCAAGCTGCCCGGCAGCCGGTCGTGACGGCGCCGTCGAGAGAGGCGGTCCAGTCGGCCTGCGAGGCCTTGTCCGATATCGATCCGGCGCTTGCCCGCGCCTATGGTGTCACCGGTGTGCCGGAGTGGCGGACGCATGCGCCGACCTATGCCCTGCTGGCGCGCACGGTGGTCTACCAGCTGGTCTCGACCCGCGCGGCCGATGCGATCTGGGGCAGGGTGGAGGCATTCCTGGGGGAGGTGACGCCGGAACGTGTGCTGGCCTGCGATCAGGAGGCGCTGCGGGCCTGCGGCCTTTCCCGACCCAAGCTTTCCCATATGAACACCATCGCCGCCGCCATCGCAGACGGGGCGCTGGACCTTGCCCGTCTTCAGGTGGCGGACGTTCACGCGGCGCGCGCCGAATTGCTGGCGGTGAAGGGGATTGGTCCGTGGACGGCGGACCTTTACCTGCTCTATGCGGCGGGGAAGATGGATGCCTTCCCGCATGGCGATGCCGCCCTGATGGAGGCGCACAGACGGCTCAGCGGCTATGAAGTGCGCATGGATAACAAGGCCTTTTCCGCGCATGCGGAGCGCTGGCGCCCGCACCGGGGCGTCGCGGCGCACCTGCTCTGGGGCTGGGTAAACGCGGAACGTGCGAAGGCAGGGATTCCGCCCGCCTGACCGGAAAGCGTTGCAAAACGCGGTTCCTGTCATATTCTCTTGATAAGAATCGCCTAGATGATTGGGCGAAACGAAGAGGAGCGTGCGCTTTCAGTCGGTTCAAACAACAGGTTTTCAGTTTCTACAGCATGGAGGGTCTCCATGGCTGAGATTCTTACGGCACCGCCGCACGGGCGGCCCGCACTGGTTCTGAATGCAGACTACAGGCCGCTATCCTACTATCCGCTATCGCTATGGCCATGGCAGGAAGTCGTGAAGGCGGTTTTCCTCGATCGTGTCGATATCGTTGCAGAATACGACTATGTGATCCGCTCACCGAGCACGGCGTTCCGCCTGCCGAGCGTTATCGCGCTGCGCGATTTCATCCGCCAGGACCGCCCTCCGGCCTTCACCCGCTTCAACGTGTTCCTGCGCGACGGTTTCCAGTGTGCCTATTGCGGCGCGCATGACCAGTTGACCTTCGATCATGTGATCCCGCGTTCCAAGGGCGGCCGCACGACCTGGGAAAACATCGTTGCCGCCTGCAGCCCCTGTAATCTGCGCAAAGGCAACAAGCTGATGAACCAGACGGACATGCACCTGCTGCGCCGGCCCTTCCGGCCGAACAATTACCAGCTGCAGGAAACCGGCCGACGCTTCCCGCCCAACCATTTGCACGAGACGTGGATGGACTATCTCTACTGGGATGTTGAGCTGGAGGGGTAGGATGCGCGCCTTCGGCTGGATGCGTATCTCACTGATTGTCGTCGGTTGTGCTCTGATCGCAGGGATATGGGCGGTCCGGAAGCGGGCTGTGGCCGAGGCGGAAGTGGCACAGCTCCGCGACGCCGTCCACAGGATCGAGGCCCGTATTGCGATGCCGCCGGGCGCCGCGCCGCTCAGCGAATACCAGCGCTATTATGCCTGGGATGAGCTGGAAGGCCGCCGGGTCGTTCTGGGGCATTTCCTGCAGGACGATACGCCGGACACCTCACCGGAGGCTGAAGGGGTTGAGGGGCTTGCCGGGTCCTATATCTGGCACGGACGGTTCTTGCCGACGATCGCTGATGGCGGCTGTCGGATGGTGACGGTCTATTTCGACGTCGAAGCGGATGCGTTTATCCTGTTGAAGCGCACCGGTGGCGGGGAGGCTGCGCCGGCGCTTTGCAACGGCTACGCCTGATTAACCATCAGACCGCTGTATTTGTTACATATTCGCACCTGAAATGTCACAAAAACCATATGAAATCAGGCTATCCGCCAACGGATGTCCTCATCGCGCCAGCAGCCCAAGCCGGAATACAAGGCGATTTTCATCTCCGATGTGCATCTCGGCAGTGCCGGGTGCCAGGCAGATGCGCTGTGCGGGTTCCTGAAAACGCATACGTCCGAGCAACTCTACCTCGTCGGTGACATCATCGATGGCTGGCGGATGCGCAAGAAATGGTTCTGGCCGCAATCCCACACGAACGTCATCCGCCGGATCCTGACGGCCGCCAAGCGCGGCACGGAAGTGACCTATATCATCGGCAATCATGACGAGTTCCTGCGGGCCTTCCTCCAGTTCCGGCTGGCCTTTGGCGATATCAGCGTCAAGAACCGCGCCCTGCATGAGGGTGAGGACGGCAAGCGCTATCTCGTCGTGCATGGCGACATGTTCGACGGCATGATGCGGGCGGACCGCAAATGGATCATGCACCTCGGCGACCACGCCTATAACTTCCTGCTGTGGGCGAACACGAAGCTGAACGCCATCCGCCGCCGTCTCGGCATGCCCTACTGGTCGCTGTCGCAGGCGCTGAAGAAGCGCACCAAGCGGGCGCTGAACCATATCCACAATTTCGAGGGCCATGTGGCGGACTATTGCCGCCGCAAAGGCTATGACGGCGCGATCTGCGGCCACATCCACGTTGCCGAAATGCGCGATATCGACGGCATCACCTATATGAATGACGGCGACTGGGTGGAAAGCTGCACAGCGCTTGTCGAGCATCATGACGGCCGCTGGGAAATCCTCCACTTCCAGCCCCATGCCGTGAAGGCCGACGAGCCCGTCGCGAAAGAGGCCCGCATCCGCGCGGTGGCGTAATTGGGTCAACTTCGCCGGCAGCGATTTCCCCGGACTTGAGGGAAAAGTTCCGACCTTTAAGGGAACTAAGAATCGCGCTTTAGTTTCTGCTCCATTGTGCGGTGTGGAGTGTGGGCGTGAACGAAGCGTCGATAAGTAGCATTCTTGCGACGATTGTTACGCTGCTCATCGTTTGGTGGCTCACTGATAGATTCCGTCGCAAAGCAGATTTGTTCTGGTACGTGTTGCCTAGGGCGTCCTTTAATTTTCCAGGGCCCAATGAGAACGATCCACCCCTCCCGATTAACGCCGAGATACTGGTGCTTCAGAATCTCGGACGTGCAACTGCGGAAGGCATTGAGGTCGTGCTGACCCGCAGACCGGAAGATTGGGAAATGCGCATCGTTCCCAACAGAAATGTTCGCACCAGCGTCATTGGGGAAGGTAATTACCTGATTGAGTTTGGAAACTTGGGGCCGCAGGAATTGGCGCAAGTATTAGTGCACTATAATACTGCGGCGCCTGCAATAGTTCAGATTCGTACTAAAGACGGGCTTGTCCTCTCAGGCGCAAATTGGCGCGTCATTCGTCAGGCGCCCAAATGGGTTGAGTGGTCGATCATTTTTCTTGCAGCTGTTGGACTGTTCTTGGTGGTTCTGATGCTCATTTCCTTTGTCCAGGTTGTTGGTCCTTCGATTGCTTCTGCGCTCAGCGGTTTTTGGAAGTCCGTTGTGCCAAAGTAGTCGCGGTTTAAGCTCGCTTGACTTCTCAGCCCCACCCGGCCACGTCACGTCAATGCAATCCTCCCTGAAGGCCATTCTGGGCCCCACCAATACCGGCAAGACGCATTACGCGATTGAACGGATGACCGGCTTTGGCACCGGCATGATCGGCCTGCCGCTGCGCCTGCTGGCGCGGGAGGTGTATGACCGGGTGGTGGAGCGCAAGGGCGAGGCCTCTGCGGCGCTGATCACAGGCGAGGAGCGGATTGTTCCGTCCACGGCGCGGTATTTCATCTGCACGGTCGAGGCGATGCCGGTGGAACTGCGCACCGATTTCGTGGCCATCGACGAAATCCAGCTCGCCCAGGACGAAGACCGCGGCCATATCTTCACAGACCGCATCCTGAATTTGCGTGGCAATCACGAGACGCTGCTGCTCGGCTCCGACACCATGCGCGGCATTCTCGGGGAGCTGAAACTGGGCGCAGGGACGGAGCCGCGCGAGCGCTTCTCCGAGCTTCGCTATATCGGGCATACCAAGATCACCAAGCTGCCGAAGCGCACGGCCATTGTCGGCTTCAGCGCCGAGGAGGTCTACGCCATTGCCGAATTGCTGCGCCGTCAGAAGGGCGGGGCGGCAGTCGTGATGGGCGCGCTCAGCCCCCGCACACGCAATGCGCAGGTCGAGATGTTCCAGTCGGGCGAGGTCGACTACATTGTCGCGACCGACGCGATCGGCATGGGGCTGAACCTCGATGTCGACCGGGTGGTCTTCGCCTCGCGCTCCAAATTCGACGGACGCCGCCACCGGCCGCTCACACTGGCCGAATGCGGACAGATCGCGGGCCGGGCCGGGCGCTTCCGTCAGGACGGTGAGTTCGGTGAAACGGCCGATTGCCCACCTTTCGAGGAGGAGCAATGGCGCGCCATCGAGGCACACCGGTTCGATCCGGTGGACGCGATCCAGTGGCGCAATTCCGATCTCGATTTCTCGTCGCTGAAGACACTGATCCGCAGCCTCGAAAAGCCGTCCGGCAATCCGGTGCTGATCCACACGCCGCACGCGCTGGACGAGTGGGTGCTGCGCCGGATGAGCGAGGATGGCCATATCGGGCCGGACGTGTCCGGTGCGCGGAAAGTACGCCGCCTGTGGGATCTTGCCCGCCTGCCGGACTTCCGCAAGCTTGGCCCGGAAGGCCATGGCCGTCTCGTGCTGGGCCTTGCCGAAACGCTGATCGACCCGGATGCGCGCCTCTCGAATGCGGGCATGGAGCGGCGGCTGGACGATCTGTCCTCCACCGAGGGCGACATCGCAAAATTGCAGCAGCGCCTTGCCAGCATCCGCACATGGACGTATGCGGCCAACCGCCCCGACTGGTTGGAAAACCCTGCTTATTGGCAGGAAAAGACCCGCACGATAGAAGACGCGTTATCAGATGCGCTCCATCAGGCGCTGACTGCAAGATTCGTGGACCGAAGAACAACAGCGCTGCTCGCCAGCCTGAAAAAGGAAGATGCACTCGTGACTGACCTGACGCCGGAAGGCGACGTGACCGTCGAAGGCCACATCGTCGGACGCCTGAAAGGCCTGACCTTCGAACCGGTCCTGGATGCCCGTACACTTGAAGGCAAGGCGGTGCGCGGCGCGGCTGCGGCTGCCATCCGCCCGATGCTGCTGCAACGCCTCGGCGAGATCGCAGGGGCGCCGTCGGATGCCTTCACGCTGGCCGATGATGGCTCGATCGAACATGGCGGCGCCGCTGTGGCGCGCCTGTCGAAAGGTGCCAGCTGGATGGCGCCGCGCGTTGACCTGGTCGGCGCAACCGAGACAGAACCACACGACCGCGAGCCAGCCCGCGCCCGGATCGAGGAATGGCTGCGCAGTGAGATTGCGCGCGTCCTGCCGGTCCACTGGAAACTGTCGGCGGAGAAATCCGGCGAGACGCTGGACGGCCTGCCGCGCGGCCTTGCCTTCCGCGTGCTGGAAAGCGGCGCGGCGGTGGACCTGCGCAATGATGACCAGTCCGTCCGCCTGACACCGGAACAGCGCGAGGCCCTGAAAGGCATCGGCATCCGGGCCGGCCGTGTCGCGGCCCATGTGCCGGACGCGCAGAAGCCTGCCGCCCAGCGGATGATCGCCATCCTGCGCGCCGTGTTTGCCGATGAAGGCTTCCCGCTCGCGCCGGAAGGGGCAGGCTCCTTCGCGCTGGACGGCACCTGGCCGGAAGAAGCGCTCGCGGCAAACGGTTATCTCCGCTTTGGCAAGCGCGCGGTGCGGGCTGACCTTGCCGAGCGTCTCGGCTGGGAACTTTCCAAGCGCCGCCGCGAGGCCGGCAAGAACGCCTTCGCCATCCCGATCGATCTCGCTTCGGTCGTGTCCTGCCCGGCAGATGACTGGCCGGCGGTGCTGAAAGGCTTCGGCCTCGCCCCGGCGGAGAAGGACAAGGATACCGGCGCCGTGATGCTGTGGCGCTATGGTGCCCGGTCGCGCCCCGAAGAGGGGACAGGCCGTCCGCCGCGCCGTGACGGCGGGCAAGGGCAGGGTAAACGCCCTGAAAACCAGGGGAGCAACCGCGGAGGCGGCAAACGCGGGCAGGATCGGGGCGGCCGGCAGGGCCAGCCCGGCCGTTCGGCCCATCGCGGCGCGCCGCAAAGCCGCCAGCCGGACCCGAACAGCCCCTTCGCGGCACTGGCCGCCCTGCTGCCGCCGGAACCGCCGCCGAAAAAGAAGCGCAAGCCGAAGAAAAAGGGCGGTCCGAAACCGGATGCCGCCAACGCCAAGGCTGCGCCGGAGGCAGGTAGCTTCACCTACAAACCGTTCAGCTGAGCGCGCCCATGGCCGACACGCTGCGCCTTGATGTCTGGCTGTGGCGAGCGCGCTTTTTCAAGACACGGTCCCTGGCTGCCGGCCATGTGCGCGGACGCGGGGTACGCCTGTCGCACAACGGGCAGACCCGGCGGATCGACAAGCCCGGACAGGTGATCACACCGGGTGATGTTGTAACCCTTGCGCGAGGGGCGCATATAACCAGCCTCGAGATCCTGGACCTTGGCACACGGCGCGGCCCGCCGGCGGAGGCTCAGGCGCTCTACAGACTGTTGGAAGGCGGACCTGAATGAACATCCTGCGAAACCTCTTCCGGTCCCGGACACCCGCAGAGCGGGATATGGACCCGAAGCTGGCCGCTGCTGCGCTTCTGGTCGAAGCTGCGCTGGTCGATGGCGTATATGTGAACATCGAAAGCGACATGATCGCAGAGATCCTGCTGGACGCGTTCGATCTGGACGCCGACCAGGTGGATGATCTGATCACCGAAGGCGAAACGCTCGCCGAAGAGGCCGTCGATTCCTTCAATTTCACCCGGCATGTGAAAAAACTTCCCATGGAAACAAGGGTTTCAGTGATTGAGGGGCTGTACCGGGTGGCGCTTTCCGACGGGGAGCGGTCTGACGAGGAGGATGCCTTCATCCGCCATGTCGCCTCGCTGCTCTATGTGGATGATGTCTCCCGCGCAGGCGCCCGTCAGCGCGCCGAAGCCCGTCGCACGGCCTAAAGCTAAACACACCGTGCAGGACACCGCATTGACAGGGCCCGCTCAGCGCGCCATTTCGCCCCTGCAAAATTCCTCTGAAGAAGCCTTCCGCCCATGACCTATATCGTTGTCGACGCCTGTATCCGCTGCAAATACATGGATTGCGTCGAGGTTTGCCCTGTCGATTGCTTCTACGAGGGCGAGAACATGCTCGTCATCCATCCGGAGGAGTGCATCGACTGCGGCGTCTGCGAACCGGAATGCCCGGTCGAGGCCATCAAGCCCGATACCGAGGACGATCCGGACGGCAAATGGTTGAAGCTCAATTCCGAGTATTCGAAGACCTGGCCAAACATCACGCGTATGAAAGAGCCGCCGGCCGACCGTGAAGAGTTTGCACAGGAAACTGGTAAACTTGAGAAATACTTCAGCGCCAATCCGGGTGCTGGCGACTGACGGTCTGTAAGCCGGCTGCATCCCTGCGGGCCCTGTAAATGCTGCAGATCCAAGGAAAAGTTAACGATTTCCGACGCTTCGTTAACTTCATACATGGTTAACGCTTGCGCAGACCTGTTGAAAAAGCTGCAGATTTGTGATACTGTTCAAACTTGAGCAATAAATGAAAAGAGCTGCAATTTCCTAACTCAGACCGTACACACAGCGGACTGGGGTGGGTTTCTTCGGCTCTTTATACGCGTAGAAAAGGGCGATATCCGACATGGCGAAAAAAACAGATGCGTCACTGACGTTCGGGGTGGGTCAAAGCGTCGTTTACCCGGCACACGGGGTCGGCAAGATCACCGGGGTCGAGAAGCAGACTGTCGCCGGGATGGAACTGGAAGTTTACGTCGTCGCCTTCGACCAGGACAAAATGATCCTGCGCGTGCCGACCAATCGCGCCGAAGCCTCCGGCATGCGCGCGCTGGCCGGCTCCAAGCTGGTTGACGATGCCCTGAAGACGCTGGGCGGCAAGGCCCGCATCAAGCGCACCATGTGGTCGCGCCGGGCCCAGGAATACGAAGCCAAGATCAATTCGGGCGACCTGATCTCGATCGCCGAAGTCGTGCGCGACCTGCACCGCGGCGAAGACCAGCCGGAGCAGTCCTATTCCGAGCGCCAGCTCTATGAGAATGCGCTGGACCGTATGGCCCGTGAACTGGCAGCTGTCGAAAACATCGACAAGACCGACGCCATGGAAAAACTGGCGAAGTCGCTGGCCAAGAAAAAAGTTGCGGCGTAACGGCGAAAGCCTGACCGTCTCATCATGCGAGAACGCCCTGCAGCCCGTCTGCGGGGCGTTTTTGCGTCTGGATCCTAACAAAACCGGGCCTTCCGTTTACGAAGTGATTCGCCGGGCCATCTCCTGTTAACCTTAATGAAAACCTGAAGGCGCAATCTTTTCTCCGTTGCCGGACATTCCGGCGACCCTTGGGTTGACCCCTGACGGTACGGAGAAAACTCCGGCTTGAAGGGAAAGTGGGTGACAGGAGAACGAGATGCCCTATTCAGATATGCCTTTGCCGCCAGGAGCCCTGCTGGGCGCTGACGCGTGCGCAGAAGACCTCTACCAGGCCGGCCTGGTCTGTGCCGCCGGAATCGATGCCGACATCGATCTGGTCGCCGCACACAAATGGTTCAACCTCGCCGCATCGCGCGGACATGAGGAAGCCAAATGCCAGCGCCAGGAAATGGCTGAGCTTCTGACCTCGGAAGAAGTGAAGATCGCTCTGTCCGCTGCGCGCGACTGGCTGAAGCTCGCCCACTAAGCCGCTCCGAAGCGGCCGGGTCTGCGCTTATGGACCGGATGGTCCGCTCTGCATCGGGACGTGCAGTTGCGGACAGACGGTTCTTGCGCGCGGTTTCCCTGCTGTCCGGGCCGGCGGGCTTCCTGAGGCTCTCCCGGCAAAAAATGGGCCCCCGGTGCAATGCGTATGGGGGGCGCACACCGGAGGCCGCTTGAGTAGCGTCAAGCCGCAAGGAAAGAGACGCCTACGAGAGCCGCCTGTCTTGTGGGGAATCCTTACGAGCTTGCCGCCCGACTGGCCTGGAACCCTGTTTTCTTGTTGGCAGGCCGAAGAAGGAAGTAGAGGAAGGCAGCGATGAACCCCATGTCCATCAGGACAATCAGGGTCGTCGTGAGCGGGATGGTGCCATGGTACCAGTCCGGCAGGTAGACATAGGCAACGCCAAGCTTGCCGAGGAGGCCTGCCCAGACAACCGGGCGATAGCGCTTGGGGTCACCGCCGACAATCGCATAGACGACGCCGAAACAGAGCACGAGCGCGCCGGTGACTTTCATCAGTGCCGGATCGATGGTCTCCACGGTGCCCGTCATGCCCACCATCAGCTCGGGAGAGATGAAGAGTGGCGCACCGATTGCAAAGTTGAAGAAGGCGGCGGCCCAGAAAAAGATCTGCCAGTCTTTCATGTTCGTCTCCTTCTGCGGCGCATAGGACGAACTTTGATCCGCCGCTTGTCTGAACATTGCCCCCAGAATTCCGCGGAAACCTTTATGGCTGTTTTCGCCGATCGATCGAATTGACCGGACCGACCCAAATTGCTGGACTTTTCGCATTAAATGCGTGTGCGGAGTGGTAAAATGGTCACGCTTGCGGCCGGGCAAGTCAGCTTTGCGTCGCCTGCATTGCAGGTTCGGTAACCATCATTCCGATGCCGGACGGTTGGTGTCGCTGATCCATAACGGGACGCGGCCGCCGGGGAAGGCCTGTCTCCCGGCGGCGCAGACCCGGTCTCAGCCGACCCGGCGGTCCATGTCTTTCCAGTAAGGCTCCCGCAGGTCCTTGCGCAGGATCTTGCCGGACGGGTTGCGGGGCAGGGCCTCAATGATGTCCACCGTTTTCGGGCATTTGTAAGCGGCGATGCGTTCCTTCGCCCAGGCAATCACGCTTTCCGGTGTCGGCGTTTCGCCGGGCTTGGCCACCACGATGGCCTTCACGGCCTCGCCCCATTTCTCGTCCGGCACGCCGATCACGGCGACATCGGCGACGGCGGGGTGGCCGAAGATCGCGTTCTCGACCTCGGCCGGATAGACGTTCTCCCCGCCGGACACGATCATGTCCTTCACCCGGTCATGGATGTAGAGGAAGCCGTCCTCGTCGAAATAGCCGGCATCGCCGGTATGGAAGAAGCCGTCGCGGACCGCCTCTTCGGTCGCCTCCGGACGGTTCCAGTAGCCTTTCATCACGAAGCCCGCCTTGATGACGATCTCGCCGACTTCGCCGGCCGGCACCGGCGCGCCGGTTTCGTCGATACAGCGGATCACCGCGCCCGGATAAGGTACGCCGCAGGACCGCAGCTTGCCCCAGGACGGATCGTGCGCCTCGGGCGGCAGGAAGGTTGCTGCGCCGACCGTTTCCGTCAGGCCATAGAGCTGGGTGAAGCGGGCGCCCATGATCTCCTTCGCTTCCAGCAGCAGGCTCTCCGCAATGGGGGAGGCGCCGTAGAAGATCTGCTTCAGCTTGCTCCAGTCGATCTCGCGCACATTCGGCTGCTGGGTCAGCATCAGGATCACTGCGGGCACCCAGAAGGCGTGCATGATCTCCTGCTCCTCGATCAGGCCGAGGATCACCTGCGGGTCGATCTCGCGCAGCACAACCGTGCGGGCGCCCTGGATCGCGGCGAGCAGGCCGATATTCACGCCCGCCACATGGAAGAGCGGCATCGCATTCATGACCGCTTCGCCTTCCCCATAGGTCGACCATTCCAGCATGCCGGCCTGCTCGAACAGGGCACGGTAATTGGCATTGGTCAGCTGCACGCCCTTGGGCAGGCCGGTCGTGCCGGATGTGTAGAGCTGGATCACGTCATCGTCAGGCTTCGGGGTCAGGCCGGGCAGGGCGGCGCTCTGGCTGTCACGCCATTCGCGATAGTCCGGCCATTCGGGATGGCCGCCATCGACCGCGACGATCTGGACGAGGTCCGGCAGTTCGGCGCGGATCTGTTCGGCCATGTCATAGAAATCCCGGCCGACGAACAGCACTTTCGCCCCGGCATCGGACAGGATGAACTTGACCTCCGGCGCGGCGAGGCGGGTATTGACCGCCGTCATCACGGCGCGGGCCTTCGCGGCGCCGTACAGCATCTCATAATATTGTGATGTGTTCTTCGCGAGATAGCCGACCCGGTCGTCCGGCTCGACCCCAAGCGAAACAAGGCCGTTTGCGACCTGGTTGGAATAGGTGTCCAGTTCGCGATAGGTCGTCGTCTCGCCTTCGAACCAGAAGGCGGCGTCCTCGGGACGCATCTGGGCCTGCACGCGCGGGACGTCCGCCAGGAAAGGCATTGCCTCAGTGTCGATCATGGGTTCCTCCGGCATGTCTTTTATCGCGCTGACTGTAGCCGGATCTGGCCGCTTGTCAGCCCGTACACACGCCAATAGCTGCAGGCGGAACCCTTGCGGCATTGGCGCGTTTGCGGCACTTGATGCCCATGACTATTCAAACACCCGTTCCGAACGCCGATCTCGCTGAAACCATGCTGCAACTGGGCCGCAATGCCCGGGCAGCGTCTCGCGGGCTCGGTAAACTGACCGCTGACGACCGTACCCGTGGCCTGAAGGCCATCGCCGCCGCCATCCGCGCCGCCGCGCCGGACATCCTGGCCGCCAACGCCGCAGACATGGAAGCCGCCCGGGCCAAGGGCCTGGACGCTGCCATGCTGGACCGGCTGGCGCTGGACGAGGCCCGCGTGGAAGGCATTGCCAAGGGCGTCGAGGCTGTTTCCGCCCTGCCGGACCCGATTGGCCGCGAACTCGCCCGTTGGACCGTGCCGTCGGGCCTCGACATTGCGCGCGTCGCCGTGCCGCTGGGCGTGATCGGGATCATCTATGAAAGCCGCCCGAACGTGACCGCCGACGCGGGCGCGCTGTGCCTGCGGTCCGGCAATGCCGCGATCCTGCGCTGCGGCTCGGAAAGTGCCGGGTCTTCCCATGCGCTGGTCAACGCCATGCGCAGCGCGCTTGAGAAAGAAGGCCTGCCGCAGAATGCGATCCAGCTGGTGCCGACACAGGACCGCGAAGCTGTCGGCCATCTGCTCGCCGGCCTTGAAGGCGATGTCGACGTGATCGTGCCCCGCGGCGGGCGCGGCCTTGTCGAACGTGTGCAGATGGATGCCCGCGTCCCTGTGATCGGCCACCTTGAAGGCCTCTGCCATGTCTATGTCGATGGCGCGGCAGACGCGGAAAAGGCCATCGCCATCGTCGTCAACGCCAAGATGCGGCGCACCGGCATCTGCGGCTCTGCCGAGACGCTGCTGGTGGATTCGGCGATTGCCGGCACGCTGCTGCCGAAACTGGCGGACGCCCTGAAGGAAGCCGGTTGCGAGCTGCGCGGCGATGACCGCGCCCGCGCCATTGTGGCGGACATGAAGACGGCGACGGAAGAAGATTGGGCCACGGAATACCTGGCGCCGATCCTGGCGGTTTCCGTTGTCGACGGCATCGATGGCGCGCTGGCGCACATCTCGCGCTGGTCGTCCGGCCATACTGAAGCGGTGATCACCGAAGACCAGGCCGTGGCCGACAAATTCTTCGCCGATGTCGACAGCGCGATCCTGCTGCACAATGCCTCCACCCAGTTTGCGGATGGCGGCGAGTTCGGCATGGGCGCCGAGATCGGCATTGCGACGGGCCGCATCCATGCGCGCGGGCCGGTCGGCGCAGAGCAGCTGACGACGTATAAATACCTCGTCCGCGGCAAGGGGCAGGTCCGTCCTTGAGGCCAGTCCGGTTACCGGGTCCTGTAAAGGGGCTGCGCATCGGCCTGTTCGGTGGCAGCTTCAACCCGGCCCATACCGGGCACCTCCATGTTGCCGAAACCGCGATGAAGCGGCTCCAGCTGGACTGGATCTGGTGGATCGTTGCGCGCGGTAATCCGCTGAAGACCAATCATGGCGACTTCGATACCCGCTTCGCCTCGGCAGAGGCCGTGGCCGGGCATCATCCGCGCATGATCGTCACCGATATCGAGAAGCAGCTTGGCTACACCTATTCGTGGCAGACACTGCTGACGCTGGCCGTCCACGCGCCGCAGGCCGATTTCGTCTGGCTGATGGGCGCGGACAATATGGTCGGCTTCCATTACTGGCAGCGCTGGCAGGACATAGCCCGGCTGATGCCGATTGCCATCGTTGCCCGGCCCGGCGTCGGTCCCGGCGCGCGCAATTCGAGATTTGCCCGCACCTTTGCGAGAGACCGCATCCCGGAGGCCTATGCCCCGCTGCTGCCCGACATGGCGGCGCCTGCCTGGGTGTACCTGAAGGGCCCGCTGGACAAGTCTTCCTCAACCGCCATCCGCGAGGCGAGGGGATGAGCCTGACCCCGGAAGAGCTGGACCGTCACCGCCGCCACATCCTGCTGAAGGAGATTGGCGGTCCCGGCGTACAGAAGCTGCGCGCCGCTTATGTTTCCATTATCGGTGCCGGGGCGCTGGGTGGGCCGTGCGCACTTTACCTGGCCGCAGCAGGCATTGGCCGTATCGAGCTCTGGGACGATGACCGGGTGGAGCGCTCCAACCTCCAGCGCCAGGTTCAGTTCACGGATAAAGATGTCGGGGAGCTGAAGGCGGACATCCTCGCCGCGCGTCTTCAGGCAATGGATCCCTCCATCAAAGTGGATGTCGTGGCCGAGCGTTTCGGGGAAGACAGTTCGCCTGCCGGCGGCATCCTGATCGACGCGTCCGACAATTTCCCGACACGCTATGCCCTGAACCGGCTGGCGCACGAGACCGGCCGGGCCATGGTGCATGGCGCAGCGGCGGGATGGAACGGGCAGGTCAGCATCTTTGCTTCCGGCCTGCAGGCGGAGGCGCCGTGCTACCAGTGCTGGGTGCCCGAAACGCCGCCCGATGCAGAGGCCTGCGATGAAGTCGGCGTCGTCGGCGCGCTGACCGGGATGACCGGCACGGCCATGGCGATGGAAGCGGTGAAACTGATCACCGGTGCCGGCAAGCCGCTGATCGGGCGGGTGCTGCTGATCAATGGGCTCGGCGGCGAATCCCGCACCGTCAGCCTGCGCCGCGATCCTGCCTGCCCGGTTTGTGCCATAAGGTGAGTCCCGGAATTGACACAGCAGGACCGGGCGCGCTTACTCTGCGCACCTGATTCAGAAATCAACCGGGAGGAAGGAAACGGGTATGCGCCGTTTTCTGGTGGTTCTGCTCACCCTTGTAGCGGTTTTGTCGGCTGGCTGGTTTGCGCTCCAGCGCGCCGATATCGGCTATGACAGGCTTGAGCTCGTCTACGCAAATGCCGACAGCCGCATCCTGCCGCTCGACAATGGCCTGCGGGTTCACTACCGCGATGCCGGGCCTCGGGACGCGCCGGTTATTGTGTTGGTACACGGATTTTCGTCCTCGTTGCATACGTGGGAGCCCTGGGTTGCAAACCTGAAGCGCGACTATCGCGTGATCTCGCTGGACCTGCCGGGCCATGGCCTGACCAATTGCCTGGAAGGGGAGCGGGTCGGCACGGGACAATTCGTCGAGACGGTCGATGCGGTGACACGCGCGCTGGGCATCGAGACTTTCACCCTGGCGGGCAATTCCATGGGCGGCGGCGTGGCGTGGGCCTATGCGCTGGCACATCCTTCACGCCTTGAGGGGCTGGTTCTCGTCGATGCGTCCGGCTGGCCGGAAAATGCGCAGGAAGAACAGTCGGATCCGCTGGTCTTCAAGCTGCTGTCGAACCCGGTGGCCCGGCGCCTGATGAAGAATACCGACATGACCTGGCTCGTGCGCGACGGCCTGCGCGACAGTTTCGCCAATCCGGACCTTGCGACTGACGACATGGTCAACCGCTACACCGCGCTCGCCCGCGCGCCCTGTCACCGCGATGCGCTGATGGCGCTGACCTCGGGCCGGGGGGACCGCGCCCGCGCGACGAAGGAGGCGCTTGCGAAAATTGCCGTCCCGACGCTCGTCCTGCATGGCGCGCAGGACAAGCTGATCCCGGTGGCAGCCGGACAGAAATTTGCCGACGCCATCCCCGGCGCAAAGCTGGTGACCTATGCCGATGCAGGCCACCTGCCGCAGGAAGAGCTGGCCGAAGAATCCGCGGGCGACCTGCGCGCCTTCCTGGCCGGCCTGAACGCATCGGAGACTGCCTCGACCGAACCGGCCGAAGACGGCTGATGGAGTTCCCGGGAAACCGGGAACAGGCTTCGCGCGTATCATGGGGGAGAAGGAGATTTCCCATGCGTATCGCCGTGCCTGCCATCGCCGCCCTGCTGCTCGCCGCGTGCACCAGCCAGCCTGACTATCGCGAAGACGCGGCCGCCCCGCCGACCGTGCCTTCGGTGGACCTCACCCGCTATGCCGGTCTCTGGTACGAAATTGCCCGCTATCCGAACCGGTTCGAGCGGGACTGTACCGGCGTCACGGCGGAATATGGCCTGAAGGATGATGGCACGGTTTCCGTCACCAATACCTGTTTCAAGGACACGCTGGATGGCGAGAAGAAAGTGGCCGAAGGCCGCGCCCGCATCGTCGAGGGCTCGGGCAACAGCCAGCTGAAGGTGAAGTTCGCGCCATCCTGGGTGCCGTTTGCCGAGGGCGATTACTGGATCCTGGCACTTGAGCCGGACTATTCCGCCTCGCTCGTCGGCAGCCCGGACGGCAAGTATCTCTGGATCCTGTCGCGCACGCCACAACTGGACCCTGCCACGCTGGACGACCTGAAGCAGCGCGCCGAAGACCTCGGCTATGACACGGCCCCGCTGGAGATGACGCGCCAGCCTCAACAGGGGTGACGGGTCACGCCGCCTCTGGTACGGCGAAATCATGAGCCTGCCTGCCCTTGATGACCGCAATTTCGACGCCGAGCGCCAGCACTGGATCGAGGTCCGTGTCTATTACGAGGACACCGATTTCACCGGCATGGTCTATCACGCAAACTATCTCCGCTTCTTCGAGCGGGGACGGTCTGACTGCCTGCGCGATGCGGGCGTGTCTCACCAGGACCTGCTGAACCGGGAAGACCCGGCCGCCTTCACGCTGACCCGCGTGGCGGTGGACTACAAGCGCGCCGCGAAAGTGGATGACCTGCTCCAGATCCGGACGCGCTATCTCGGCCTCGACGGGCCGCGCTTCCTGTTCCGGCAAGCCTGCCTGCGGGACGGGGAGGTGATCGCCGAAGGCGAGATCACGGCCGTCATGATCCATGCAGACGGCCGGCCGCGCCGCCCGGTCCGCGAGATGATGGAGACGCTGGCCGGTTTCCGCTGGACGGGCGCGGAATCAGCCTGACGCAGAGGGGCTTCGCAAAGGAAAAGGCAGTGCCTCTTTCCCGTGCAGGGTTAATAAAATCGAACAATTTCTTAACCCTTCCCACCTAGCCGGGAGGCAAGCTGCGGATTCAGGGCGCTCTGCCGTGTTTCTGCCGGAATTGTTGTTGAAACAGGGGCACAAAGCGCCCGTACCCACGGGACGCCAGCCTTATCTGCGGGCTGCCGGCCTGCCATCTTCAAGGAGCACATTCGTCCTATGGAATCGGAAGCGATCGGCACAGCGGCCAGTAATACCGACTTTTCTCTGATTGCCCTCATTTTCGAGGCCGATCCGGTCGTCAAATTTGTCATGCTCATGCTGCTGCTGGCCTCAGTCTGGTCATGGGTCGTGATCGGCGAAAAGCTGTTCTCGCTCGGCTCGGCCCGCAAGAAGGCCCGCCAGTTCGAAGACGCCTTCTGGAACGGCCGGACCGAAGACATCGACATGCGCCCGGGCGCAGGCGGCGGCGATGCAGCCAGCCGTGTCTTTCAGGCCGCTGCCCGTGAGTGGTCGGATGCGCGCCGCGTGGCGCCGGGCTCCGGTGAGGCAACGGCGCTGGTCAACCGGGCGGAGCGCTCCATGCGCGCCACCATCGACCGCGAGCTTGGCCGCGCCGGCAACGGCCTCGGCGTGCTCGCCACGATCGGCTCGGCCTCGCCCTTCATCGGCCTGTTCGGCACCGTCTGGGGCATCATGAATGCCTTCCTCAACATTGCCGCCCAGCAGGACACCAGCCTCGGCACCGTGGCCGGCCCGATTGCCGAAGCCCTGTTCGCCACCGGCATGGGCCTCGTGGCCGCGATCCCGGCCGTGATCTTCTACAACAAGTTCACCGGCGACCTGACCCGCTTCGCCGACCAGCTCGATGCCTTCTCGCAGGATGTCCTGGTGCGCCTGTCGCGCCGGGCGTCGGATTCCGGGCGGGACTGATCGCATGGGCATGATCCTCGGTTCCGGCGGCAAAGGCGGACGGCGCGGGCGCCGCTCCCTGAATGCCGAAATCAACGTGACGCCCTTTGTGGACGTCATGCTCGTGCTGCTGATCGTGTTCATGATCACCGCGCCGATGCTGGTGCGGGGGGAGGACATCAGCCTGCCAAAGACAAAGTCCGGCCCGATCCAGACGGACCCGAACGACGCCCCGCTGGCGATCACGATCAAGGCGGACGGCGCCGTGTTCATCCAGAACACCGAAGTCCAGGTCGCCACGCTGGGCCCGCAACTGCAGGCGATTATCGGCGAAGGCTATGACAAGCCGATCTATGTCCGCGGGGATGAAGCGACGCCTTACGGCATCATGATGGAAGTCATGTCCGAGATCAGAGCCGCCGGTTACACGCGCGTCTCGCTCGTGACGGAACAGAAGAAATAAGGAGCGGCCGGCAGGAATGCTTCGCGGCCTGACAGTCTCCACGATCGTGCACGCGTCCGTCCTCGCGATGGCGGTCTTGTCATGGCCGCACCAGAAGTCGGACTGTGACAAGATGATCGAGCGCCTCCAGAAGGAGGAGCCGGGCCTCGCGCCGGTCGACATCCTGATGCGCATTCCGCAATGCGCCAGCGCCATCGACGTGCCGATCGACTTTGTCGAGATTGGCCTGGTGACCGACATCGCCCCCGTCCAGAAGGCCGAGGAGCCGCAGGAGGAAGAGGAGGCCGTCCCCGAGGAAGTGGAGGAGGTGCCCGAACCTCCGCCTGAGGAGGAATCGGCCCCGGAACAGGAAGAAGTCGTCATTCCGGACGAGGAAGCCGAACCGGAACCCGAGCCCGCGCCCGAGCCTGAAAAGGAAGAGCCGCCTCCGCCCAAGAAGGAAGAGCCCAAGCTGATCGAGAAGCAGAAGCCCAAGGCGACTGACGATCTCGACTTCCTGAACGAGTTCGAGGACATCCTGAAGGACAAGGCACAGGACGAGCGCCGCAAGCCGCGCGAGGAAGCGCCGCCGCAGATCAACAAGCCTGTGCTGAGCGATGCGCAGGAAACCCGCCCGGGGGCAGGGGAGCGCCGCGGCAACACCGCTTCGCTCCAGGCTGCCATGCGCCGCCAGATTTATGCCTGCTGGCGCGGTGTGTCCGACCTGCCGAAGGAAGACCAGATCGACGTCCAGATGCGCGTCACGCTGAACCCGGATGGCACGCTGAAAGGCAATGTCGAACTGATCAGCCCACGCTCGCGCCCGATCGGCCGTTCCGGCATCGCCGTAGATGTGGCGTTGCGCGCGGTCCGCAAATGTGCCCCTTACCAATTGCCCGAAGACGATTATGACCTGTGGAAAGACATCAATGTCACCGTCAGCCCGACCCAGCCCTGATCCCGTTTCAAGGAGGAATCCCATGACCCGCTTGTTGCTCGCCCTGGTGATGGCCTTCACCGCCGCCATCGGATTTGCGCCGACCGCCTCGGCCGAACTCAAAGTGCTGGTGGAAGGCAGCGGCAATTTCAAGCCGACGCCACTGGCCATCCCGGACTTCGAAGTCCGCGGCGGTACGAACACGGATCTGGCCCGCCAGATTGCCGATGTCGTGCGCAACGACCTGGAATCGACCGGCCTGTTCGAAATGCAGAACCCGGCCTCCTTCATCCAGAAGGATCTGTCGATCGATGTGCAGCCGCGCTTCGCTGACTGGAAGATCATCAAGACCGACGGCCTCGTCGTCGGCGCGTTCGAGGAACTTCCCGACGGCAAGATCGCCGTGTCGTTCCGCCTGTGGGACGTCTATGCCGGCGATGTCATGCGCATCAACGGCCAGCCCGGCCGCCGCCTGACCACGACGCCGGACAATTGGCGCCGCATCGCCCACAAGATCGCCGATTCGATCTATACCCGCCTGACCGGGGAAGATCCGTACTTCGACACGCGCATCGTCTACATCGCCGAGACGGGCCCGAAGCTGAACCGTGTGAAGCGCCTCGCCATCATGGATTCCGACGGCGCCAACCAGCAATACCTGACGCCGGGCACCAATACGGTGCTGACACCGCGCTTCAGCCCGTCGGCGCAGGAAATCACCTACATGTCGTATGAGGGCGGACGTCCGCGCGTCTATCTCTTCAACATCGAGACCGGCCGCCAGGAATTGCTGGGCAATTTCCCCGGCATGACCTTTGCCCCGCGCTTCTCCCGCGATGGCGAGAGCGTCCTGCTGACCCAGGCTTCCGGCGGTAACTCCGATCTCTACATCATGAATTTGCAGACAAGGCAGTCGCGCAGGCTGACCGATCACCCGGCGATCGATACCTCGCCGTCGATGTCGCCGGACGGCCGCGCCATCGTGTTCACGTCGGACCGCGGCGGCAGCCCGCAGCTCTATATCATGAACACCGATGGGTCCCCGCGCACCTGCCCGTCGGGCGGACGTGACGTCGCCTGCCGTATCACCTTCAACAAGGGCCAGTATTCGACCCCGGTCTGGAGCCCGCGCGGCGACCTGGTGGCCTTCACCAAGCAGCTGGGCGGCAAGTTCTATATCGGCGTCATCGGTACCGACGGCACCGGCGAGCGTCTGCTGACCGAAGCCTATCTGGACGAAGGTCCGGACTGGTCGCCGAACGGCCGCGTGATCGTTTATTTCCGCGAAAGCCGCCCCGGAGCCGGTCCGCAGCTCTGGTCGGTCGACCTTTCGGGCCGCAATGAGCACCGCCTGCAGACCCAGACGGAGGCCTCTGACCCGGCCTGGTCGCCGCTTCTGCAGTGATCTGCTGATTAATCTACAGGTTCCGCCCCCGATTCTTGTGTCGGGGGCGTTGCTTTATAGAGACAGCACGAAAATCTTTGTGTAAAAGGCCACACGCAGCAGCTTGCGCCTGATTGTTGCCGGAATTCAGCCCGATTGTTTGGGCACCACCGGTCGATCGCTGGCTGCTGGTAAGACCAGAGGCCGTAAGGCGTCACCAAGCTCAGGACATCCAGGGGAGTCTGACTGAATGAAATCCTATCTCAAAATCTCCACAGCAGCCGCTGTGCTTATCGCCCTCGGCGCCTGCGCATCGCAACCCGAGCCGCCGCCGCCGGTTGAGGAAGCACCGCCGGTCGAGCAGCCGGCACCGCCGCCGCCTCCGCCGCCTCCGCCTCCGGTCGTTGAAGACCTGGGCCCGACCCCGGGGTCGCTCGAAGATTTCCGCGTGAACGTTGGTGAGCGCGTCTATTTCGACCTGAACGAATACGGTCTGGACGTCGATGATCAGGAAATCCTGAAGCTGCAAGCCGCCTGGCTGCAGTCCTATCCGGCTGTCCGCATCATGGTTGCCGGCAACTGCGACGAGCGCGGCACGCGCGAATACAACCTCGCCCTCGGCGAGCGTCGCGCTTCGGTCGTGAAAGACTACCTGGTTTCGCTCGGCGTTGACCCGTCGCGCATCGACACGATTTCCTACGGGAAAGAACGTCCGATCGCTGCCGGTTCCGACGAAGCCTCCTGGGCCCTGAACCGTAACGGGTTCACCCAGATTGTTTCGGGCACCACCAGCTAGCGAAACATTTAAAATCAGCAATGTGCAGCCGGGTGCCACAATGTGGCCCCGGCTGTTTTGTTTAGGAGCAGGGATTTTGTGCGTCCCCCTGTCTCTGTTTTCATCATGAAAGGTATGTCCATGATCATCCGCACCGCATCTGTTCTCGCAGGTGCATCGCTTGTCCTGCTCGGCGCCTGTGCGTCCAAGCCGGCCCCGATTACCGAAGGCACCACCACGACTGAAACCGTGGTGGAACAAGTCCAGACCGTCGACACCGGCGCTGTGGACGACGGCAACGTCGGTAAAATTGCACAAGCACCCGCCCTCGGCGACCGCGTCTATTTCGACCTGAATGGCGATTCGCTCGACGGCGACGACCAGTCCCTGCTGAAACAGCACGCCCTGAAATACACGCAGGACCCGTCGGTCCGTATCCTCGTTGCCGGCAACTGCGACGAGCGCGGCACGCGCGAATACAACCTCGCCCTTGGTGAGCGCCGCGCGGCCACTGTGAAGGATTATCTTGTCAGCCTCGGCATCTCGCCGAACCGTATCGACACGATCTCCTACGGCAAGGAACGCCCGGTCGCGGCCGGTTCCGATGAAGCTTCCTGGGCCATGAACCGGAACGGGTTCATCCAGGCCGTTTCGCCGAACAGCTGAACCCGGTTGCCCGCACCGGGCACCTGATTCAGAAAGTATTTGCAGCCGGGTGCCATATTTTGGCCCCGGCTGCTTTACTATGGTTCCGCAAAATCTGGAGACATTCGCCCATGTTCAAGACCCCGGCCCTGGCGCTTGCCAGCTTCCTGCTTCTTGCTGCGCCTGCTGTCGCCCAGCGCAGTGCCCCGATCACGCAGGGCACGACCAGCCTCGACCTGGCCGACCAGATTTCCCAGGCCCGCCAGCTGAGCGCCGACACGAAGGTGCAGATGAACGGCGTCTCCAGCGACCTGATGATCCTGACGGGCCGCGTCGAGACGCTGGAGTTCCAGCTGCAGCAGGCCCGCAACGACAATGAGACGCTGATCAACGACAACGAGGCGCTCGCCCGCGAGATCAATTCCCTGAAGAATGAGCTGCGGGCCCAGTCGCGCGCCATTCAGGACCTGCAGGCCCGCTCTCTCGGCATGGACCCGCCGGAAGGGGAGGCTGCGACCAGCCTGTCCGATTATCCGGGCGCCGCTTCGCCGGATCCTTATGCCGCAACGCCGGCGCCTGCTGCGTCTGCGCCGCCAGAGCAGTCCGTGACAGGCACCATGTCCCGTACCGCAACTGTGGCGCCGGAGACCTCCGGTCCGAAAAGCCTGCTGCCGCGTTCCGGCGCGACCAGCGCGGCGGAAAGCGTGACGGCGATCGACACGACGCCGGCTTCGGCCGTGCCGCCCGGCGCGCCGCAGGGCTCGCTCGGCACGCTGCCGGCCAGCGCCCTGCCGGGGGAAGCCGGTCCGCTGTTCGCCGCCGCCAAGGCGAAACTTGTCCAGTTCGACTATGCCGGCGCCGAAGAGGCCTTCCGCGCTTTCCTTGACGGGTTCAGCAGTGACCCGCAGGCCGGCGAAGCGCACTACTGGCTCGCCGAGTCGCTCTACCAGCAGAAGGCCTATGCCGAATCCGGCGCGGCCTACACGACGATGATCCGGTCGTATCCGGACGATCCGCGTGCCCCGGACGCGCTGGTGAAGCTCGCCCGTTCGATGCGTCTGATCGGTGACAAGGACAAGGCCTGCGTGGCGCTCGACACGTTGCCGAAGCGCTATCCGAACGCCTCCGGCGTGACGCGTGACCTGGCCGCCGTCGAACGGACCCGGTCCGGTTGCGACAATTAGAGGCCCCCAAAGTCCCTGAAACCCTGACGGTGCCGCTGGACCGGCTTTGCTGGTTCGCCGCCGGGCCCGTCTGCGTGGCGGTGTCCGGAGGAGGGGACTCGCTCGCCCTCCTGCTGGTCGCCGCTGACTGGGCCCGCACGCGCGGGCGCAGCGTGATTGCCCTCACGGTCGATCATGGCCTGCGCCCGGAAGCGGCAGCGGAGGCCCGGTTTGTCGCGGAGACCGCCGCCCGGTACGGCGTCGCGCACCGCACGCTGCGCTGGCAGGCGCCCCAGCCTGGCCAGGCGAAAGCCCGCATCGCCCGGCATGACCTGCTCGCCGCCGCTGCCCGCAAAGCAGGCAGCGTGCTGATCCTGACGGCCCACACGGAAGACGACCAGGCGGAAACCTTTCTGATCCGCGCCCGGGCCGGGTCCGGCTGGTACGGTCTGGCGGGCATCCAGCCGCTCTCGCTCTCGCCCGCAGAGACGTCCGGTGCGCCGGTCTTCCTGTCCCGTCCGCTGCTCGCATCCTCGCGCGCTGACCTTCGCGAGCTGCTGCGCGCCAATGGGCAGGACTGGATCGAGGACCCGTCGAACGACAATCCAGCCTATGAGCGCGTCCGCGTGCGCCAACAGCTCGCCGCAGACCCGGCCCTGCGGGGGCGGGTGCTGGCGCTTCAGGAACGGCTGCAGCTGTTGCGGCAGGTGCAGGACCGGGCGCTTGGCCGCTGGCTTGCGGAGGAGGTTGAAACCCGGCCGGACGGCACGTTGCGGGCGCCCTTGCCGCTGCCGCCCGGCGAGCGGGGAGAGCGGGCCCTTGCCGCGCTGGTTACGCTCGCCAGCGGCCGCACGCGGCCTGTCCGGTCCGACGCACTCTCCCGTCTCGCGCACCGCATCGGCCGGCCTGACACGCTGCGCCCGGCCACCCTCGGCGGGGCGGCCATCTGGATCGAGAACGGGAACCTGAAAGCAGGGGCGGAGCACGTCCTGCCGCCTGAACAGGTTAACGCAATCCCTGCACGCCTTTCGGCCATGGTCACCGCCTGTTCAGGAGAAATGTGAGATAAAATGTCCACGGCGCAGCTAAAGAGTCGTTTTTCGGCCCCAGTGGCCCTATGTTATCTGTCGAGAAGCTTTCCAAACTGAGAGAGATGAAATGAACGTTCGGAACCTGGCCATCTGGGGTGCAATCGCGCTGCTCGTGATCGGTATGGCGGTCGCGATGGGCGGTAATCCCGAAACCGCCAGTGCCAAGCGCGCGAAACTCTCTGAAATCTACACGCTCGTCGACAATGGCCAGGTGGCGGAAGCCACGCTGGGCGATGACCAGATCATCGTGAAGACCACCGATGGCAACACGATGGTCAGCGAGCTGCGCGCCCTCGACATGAGCACGCAGGACTATCTGCGCGATCACAATGTGCCGTTCACGGTGGATGCCGACAGCGGCCGCAACAATTTCGCTTCGCTCCTGTTCTCGATCCTGCCGATCCTGCTGATCGTCGGTTTCGTCTTCTTCATGATGCGCCAGATGCAGGGCGGCGGTGGCCGCGGGGCGATGAGCTTCGGCAAGTCGCGCGCCCGCCTGCTGACCGAGAAACATGGCCGCGTCACCTTTGACGATGTCGCCGGCGTCGACGAAGCCAAGGAAGAGCTGCAGGAGATCGTCGAATTCCTGCAGGATCCGTCCAAATTCCAGCGCCTCGGCGGCAAGATCCCGAAAGGCGCGCTGCTGGTCGGCCCGCCCGGTACCGGTAAGACGCTGCTGGCCCGCGCCGTGGCCGGTGAGGCAGGCGTGCCCTTCTTCACGATTTCCGGCTCGGACTTTGTCGAAATGTTCGTCGGTGTCGGCGCCAGCCGCGTGCGCGACATGTTCGAACAGGCCAAGCGCTCCGCACCTTGCATCATCTTCATCGACGAGATCGACGCGGTTGGCCGCTCGCGCGGTGCCGGCCTTGGCGGCGGCAATGACGAGCGTGAGCAGACGCTGAACCAGCTGCTGGTCGAGATGGACGGCTTCGAAGCAAACGAAGGCATCATCCTGATCGCCGCCACCAACCGTCCGGACGTTCTGGACCCGGCGCTGCTGCGCCCCGGCCGTTTCGACCGTCAGGTCACGGTTGGCAATCCGGATATCATGGGCCGCGAAAAGATCCTGCGCGTCCACATGCGCAACGTGCCGCTGGCGAAAGACGTCGACGCGAAGACGATCGCGCGCGGCACGCCGGGCTTCTCGGGTGCAGACCTTGCGAACCTCGTCAACGAGGCCGCGCTGCTGGCCGCCCGCCGCGGCAAGCGCGTCGTCGCCATGCAGGAATTTGAAGACGCCAAGGACAAGGTCCTGATGGGGCCGGAGCGCCGCTCCATGGTCATGTCCGAGAAAGAGAAAGAACTCACCGCCTGGCACGAGGCCGGTCACGCCATCGTGGCCATGAAAGTGCCGGCTGCAGATCCGGTCCACAAGGCGACGATCATTCCGCGCGGCCGCGCCCTCGGCATGGTCATGCAGCTGCCGGAAGACGACAAGCTGTCCATGTCCAAGATCGAGATGACCTCGCGCCTCGCCATCATGATGGGGGGCCGTGTGGCAGAGGAGCTGAAATTCGGCGACGACAATGTCACCGCCGGGGCCGCCTCCGACATCCAGCAGGCAACCCGTCTTGCACGCGCCATGGTCACCCGTTTCGGCCTGTCCGATGAGATCGGCCCGGTGGATTACGGCTCCGACCAGGGCGACGTGTTCCTCGGCCAGCAGATTGTCCAGTCGAGCCACGTGTCGGAAGACACGTCCCGCAAGATCGAGGAAGAAGTCCGCCAGCTGATCCAGACCGGTATGGACGATGCCCGCCGCATCATGACCGAGTGCCATGACGAATGGTCCGCCATCGCCACCGGCCTGCTGGAGTACGAAACCCTCACCGGCAGCGAGATCAATGATCTGCTGAACGGCAAGCCGCCGACCCGTCCGGACCTTGGCGCCGAAGACACAGGCCCGGCCTCCGCCGTGCCGGTGATCGGCAAGCGCCGCAAGCCGAAGGATGATGGCGGCGAAGCCGCCGGCGACCCGGAACCGAACCCGGCCTGATCCGGAAAACAGATCAACGACAAAGCCCGCCGGAGCGTCCTCCGGCGGGCTTTTCTTTTAGGCGGCCCGGCGCGCTGATCCACCATGGTCCGCTATAGTCCGTTATAGTCCGGTATGATCATGCATGATCATGCCGAAGTCATGTTTCGTGCGTCTCTGGTCATGACGGAACAGCAGTCGGGGACAGCCCGGCGCCAATCCCTCACCTCCCACGCCCTTGCGGGCGCGGGTCCCGCCTCTCCCGGAGGGAGAGGGGTGAACCCGGCGCCGCCTCGAACCTGTTGCAATGACGAAAGAAAACCCCTCTCCCGCTCGCGGGAGAGGAGGGGCCCGCCGCCACAGGCGGTGGGAGGTGAGGGCCTGCTTCAATCCACCCCCTAAGCCCTCTGTGGCACGCTCCCCAACATGACTGACCGCACCGCTTTCCTCTCCCAGGCCTTCAACACGCTCGCCCGCGCGATTGCGGAAGCAGGCGTGAATGTGGACCTCTACAAGACGCCTGAAACGATCTCGAAAACGGTGAACCGGAAGGTGCGCGCGGAGCTGAAACGCCTCGCCGTGCTGCTCCGCCGTCTGATCTTCCTGCTGGCGCTGCAGATGGATCTGGCGCCGCTGAAGGCGCGCGTGGGGAGCAACTATTACGAACCGAAGCAGGAAGGCGCAGAGTACCGGTACATCTTCACCATGGTGCCTGCGCCCTCCCGCCCATGCCCGCATTTCCTGAAAGGCCCGGTAGAGCCACCAACGCCCGGACCCGTGCCTGCCGCGCCCCTGATCGCGCGGTGGAATGCCATGCTGGACACGATGAAACATCACAAGCGCCGCGCCCGTCGCCTTGCCCGCACGCTCCAGCGCTGGCAGGCTGCGGGCGAAGCCCGGCCACACGTCCCGCCGGTCCCGCATGCGCACCGCTTGCCGGCGACCGTCGCGCTCGTGTCGGGCGGGCTGACGGTGCAGCTGGTTGAGGCGCTGAAAGCCTGGCCGGAACCGGACACGAGCTGAGCTAACCCACAATCAGGAATTTGCCGGAACGCGAGGGCGTTTCCGGCCGCACGTGCTGTATCCCCCCTCCGCTTCGCTGCGCTCAGCATGGGCGCTCCTGAAGTGCGGACTCATCCTGAGGGTCTGAGCCCGGTTCGGTCTGCCGGGTTTTGAGATTCGGCCGGATTACACTAGCCCTTGGGAAACACAGCCCCGCTGCATTCCAAGGATTGCTGCACTGCAGCATTTTGGTCTCTAAGGGGCATTATTCGGTCGGAACAGCCAGGCAGGCGGGGACACGCAATGCCCATCAAACCGGTAGACATCGTCCTCTCCAACGGGGTGGAAGTCATCCTGCGCCCGGCCGGGCCGGAGGATGAACCGCGGTTCGAGCACATCGTGGCGAACATGTCCGAAGAGTCGCGTTACCTGCGCTTTTTCTCAGGCGCCAAGGTGATTCCGAAGCCGATCATCCATGCGCTCGCCGATGCGGACGGACACCGTCACATCGCCTGGGCGGCTGCGCTGAAGAACGAGCCGGGCCAGCCTTTCATCGCCGCTGCGCACGCCATCCGCACGACGAATGAGCTGGAAGAGGGCGAACTGGCCATGGGCGTGCTCGATGCCTATCACGCGCAGGGCCTGTCGCGCATGCTGATCGCCTGCGTGGCGCTCTGCTGCCATGCCGAGGGCATCATCACGCTGGAAGCCGAAACGCTGCCGGAGAACCGCAAGGCCAACAGCCTGTTCAAGGCGCTGGGCGGCCATGTGATCCGGCCCATGCCGCCGACCACGATGTGGCAGTTCCATGTTGGCGAACTGATCAGCGTGCTGCGCGCGATGGAATCCCCGCGGGGCCTCCGCGAGGTGTTCCGGATCAACGGCGCTGAAGACTGAAGGCTGGCGCGTCCTTAGGAGACGCGCTCAACCATCATGTGCTTGATCTTGGCGATGGCCTTGGCCGGGTTCAGGCCTTTCGGGCAGACCTGCGCACAGTTCATGATCGTGTGGCAGCGATACAGTTTGAACGGGTCTTCCAGGTCATCGAGGCGCTCGCCGGTGGCTTCGTCGCGGCTGTCGATCAGCCAGCGATACGCCTGCAGCAGGGCGGCCGGGCCAAGATACTTGTCGCCATTCCACCAGTAGGACGGGCAGGACGTCGAGCAGGACGCGCAGAGGATACACTCGTAAAGGCCGTTCAGCTCTTCACGGTCGGCCTCGGATTGTTTCCATTCCTTCTCCGGCGCCGGCGTGTCCGTCTTCAGGAACGGCTGCACATAGGCGTGCTGGGCGTAGAAGTTCGTCAGGTCCGGGATCAGGTCGCGCACCACCGGCTGCGAAGGCAGGGGGCTGATCGTGATCACGCCCTTCGGCAGGTCGTCGAAGCCCTTGGTGCAGGCGATCGTGTTGCGCCCGGCGATGTTCATCGCGCAGGAGCCGCAGACGCCTTCGCGGCAGGAGCGGCGGAAGGCCAGCGTCGGGTCGATATTGTTCTTGATGTAGAGCAGGACGTCCAGGATCATCGTCCCGGCCTTGTCCATGTCCACCCAATAGGTGTCCCAGCGCGGATTGCCGCCTTCTTCCGGATTGTAGCGATAGATCCGGAACTGGCGGAGATTGGTCGCGCCCTGCGGCTTCGGCCAGGTCTTGCCTTTGCGGACCGTGGAATTCTTGGGAAGCGTAAGCTGTACCATGTTCGTGCGGTCCTCTTAGTAAACCCGGGCCTTCGGCTCGATATAGCTGATTTCGTTCGACATCGTGTAGTCGTGCACCGGGCGGTAATCGAGCGTCACCTTGCCGGTGCCGTCATTCCACGCCAGCGTGTGCTTCATCCAGTTTTCGTCGTCACGGTCGGAGAAGTCCTCGCGGGCATGGGCGCCGCGGCTTTCCTCACGGGTGGCAGCACCGTTCACGGTGACCGCCGCCTGTGCGAGCAGGTTGTCGAACTCGAGCGCTTCAACGAGGTCGGTGTTCCACACCATGGTGCGGTCCTGGACGTCGATGCCCGGCAGTTTCTTGTAGACTTCCTCGATCGCGTCGACGCCTTCCTTGAGCACGTCGCCGGTGCGGAACACGGCGCAGTTGCTTTGCATGGCGCGCTGCATCTCAAGACGCAGCTTGGCCACTGGCTGGTCGCCGGATGCATTGCGGAACTTGTCGAGGCGGGCGAGGTGGCTGTCGGTTGCGCCTTTCGGCAGTTCCGGCTGCGTGGCGCCGGCAATCGTGGTCTCGCCGCAGCGCAGGCCCGCAGCGCGGCCGAACACGACAAGGTCGATCAGCGAGTTGGAGCCGAGGCGGTTGGCGCCGTGCACCGACACGCAGGCCGCTTCGCCGACGGCCATCAGGCCCGGCACAACCGAGTCCGGATCGCCGTTCTTCTTGGTCAGCACTTCGCCGTGATAGTTCGTCGGGATGCCGCCCATATTGTAGTGGACCGTCGGCAGGACCGGGATCGGTTCCTTGGTGACGTCGACACCGGCGAAGATCTTCGCGGTTTCGGAAATGCCCGGCAGGCGCTCGGCCAGCACTTCGGCGCCGAGGTGCTCGAGGTGCAGGTGGATGTGATCCTTTTCCGGGCCGACGCCGCGGCCTTCGCGGATTTCCACGGTCATGGCGCGGGAGACAACATCGCGGGAGGCGAGGTCTTTCGCGCTCGGCGCGTAACGCTCCATGAAGCGCTCGCCTTCGGAGTTGGTCAGGTAACCGCCTTCACCGCGGGACCCCTCGGTGATCAGGCAGCCCGAACCGTAGATGCCGGTCGGGTGGAACTGGACGAACTCCATGTCCTGCAGCGGCAGGCCGGCGCGCAGCACCATGGCGTTGCCGTCGCCGGTACAGGTGTGGGCGGAGGTACAGGAGAAGAAGGCCCGGCCATAACCGCCGGTGGCGAGGATGACTTTCTGCGCGCGGAAGCGATGCAGCGTGCCGTCATCCAGTTTCCAGGCGGTGACACCGCGGCAGGCGCCTTCCTCGTCCATGATCAGGTCCATGGCGAAGTACTCGATGAAGAATTCGGTCTCTTCGCGCACGCACTGGCCGTACAGCGTGTGCAGCATGGCGTGGCCGGTCCGGTCGGCAGCGGCACAGGTACGTTGTACCGGGCCCTGGCCGAAGTCGCGGGTCATGCCGCCAAAGGCGCGCTGGTAGATCTTGCCTTCCTCGGTCCGCGAGAAGGGCATGCCCCAGTGCTCAAGTTCGTAAACGGCCTGCGGGGCGTTGCGCGTCAGGTATTCGATCGCGTCCTGGTCGCCCAGCCAGTCAGACCCCTTGACGGTGTCGTACATGTGCCAGCGCCAGTTGTCCTCGCCCATATTTCCGAGCGAAGCGGCGATGCCGCCCTGCGCCGCAACCGTGTGCGAGCGGGTCGGGAAAACCTTGGTGATACAAGCCGTACGCAGGCCCGCCTGGGCCGCGCCGAGGGCTGCACGCAGGCCGGAACCGCCTGCTCCGACAACCACGACATCGTAAGTATGATCGATCCAGTTATAAGTGCTCATGTTCTAACTCTCCCGCGGGGCCGCTTACGCGCCCGCGCCAATCCACAGTTTCAGGACCGAAAGGGCGATGGCCGCAAACAGTGCGATACAGGCGAAGCTGTTCAGGATCAGCAGCGCCGAGCGCATCCCCGTCTTCGCAATATAGTCTTCGATGACCACCTGCATGCCGAGGCGCATATGGTATACGGTCGCGCCGGCCGTCAGGATCAGCAGGATTGCCGGCAGCGGCTGCGAAATCCACTCGATTGCGGCGTCTTCACCGCCCTGGACGGCGTTGATCACCGAGAACAGGAACCACGGCACCAGGAAGATCAGGGCAATGGCCGAGACGCGCTGGCCGATATGGTGATGGGTGCCGGATTTGGCAGAGCCGAGGCCGCGGGCGGCTTTGGTCGGGGTCAGGAACTGGCTGTTCGACATGGGTTTCTGCCTCCTACAGTCCGGCGGCGGCGAACCAGATGGCGGCCGCGCCCAGAATGGCAAATGCGTAGTTGAAGACGGAAACGGCGCTGGCCCGGCCCGGATCGAAGCCGAGATTCGGCCCGTCCCAGAGCAGGTGGCGGATGCCGTTCACGAGATGGAACAGGACAGCGACAGCCCAGAGATAGAGGATGACGCTGCCATACCAGGAGAACAGGATCCCCTCGATGACGTCGTAGCATTCGGCGCCAGTGGCCAGAGCGATGATCCAGCCGGCAATCAGGAAGGTGCCGAAATAAAGGGCAACGCCGGTGATGCGGTGGGTGATCGAAGCGGCCATGGTAACATGAGGACGCCAGACCTGAAGGTGGGGCGATAGCGGGCGGGCATCAGCCCCGGATGATCCAGACATGCGAAGGACACCTTCCGATCAATGTAAGAGTTTCACTCAAGTGCTTGGTCTGGGGTTCTAGGAGTCTCTATGATCCTGTCAACGCACGGCGAGACAAGGAGTGACAATATGAAACGATTTCTGTGGGTTGTGGCTCTGTTTCTGATCACACCTGCGGCATCGGCAGACCCGATGGACGCGCTGATCGCCGAATATGAGGCTTATGTCCGTGACACTTCCCCAGAGGAAGCCGCGCGTGCCGTCGGGGAAGCACCGTCGGCATGGGGAAAAGTGACGCCGGAGGCCATTTCCGAACGGGCGGCGAGGGCGCAGGCCCTGCGCGATTCGATTGCTGCTTTGGAGACGGATCAGACGACCGATCGGGCCACCGATCAGGCCATTCTGGAACGCCTGCTGTCAGCAGATATCAATGATGCGCGCTTCGACGCTGCCCGCATTCCCTTCACAGGCGACTGGGGTTTTCAGGCCGAACCCGTGTTCGCTGCCCTGCAGACGCGGATCTCGACCGAAGCGGAAGGCGATGCCTGGATTGCGCGCCTGAACGACGTACCGCGCTATTTCGCTGAAAATGTCTCAAACATGCGCCGGGGGCTCGCCACGGGCTGGGTGGCCCATGCTGACCCGCTGAAAGTGATGAGCGACCAGATCCGCGAGCAGATTGGTGACGATCCAAGCGCGAGCGACCTGTACGTGCCGTTTCATCACTTGCCGGCAGATATGGACCCGGCCGTCGCGTCCCGCCTGAAGACCGACGGGCTGACCGCTGTCGCGAACGCCATTTCCGCTTACCGGAAGACGCTGGCCTTCATCGAAGCGGACTATGCGCCCCGGACGAGGGCAGGGGCCGGGATCGCAAACCTGCCGGATGGCGTGACCGTGTATACAGCAGCAATCGAACACCACACGGCCGGGGCTGGGTACACGCCGGACGAGATCCACGAACTGGGGCGCACTGAAGTTGCCCGTATCCGCGCCGAAATGGAGGAGATCCTCCATGAGATCCGCTTCGAAGGCGATTTCCGGGACTTTCTTGCTTTCCTGCGCACCGACCCGGCTTTCTACGCGAAGACGCCGGACGAGCTGATGAACCGGGCCAAAGCTGTTGCGGCGAAGCTGGATGCAATCCTGCCGGACTATTTCGGCAAGCTTCCGAAGCAGGGCTACACGGTGGAACCGGTACCGGCGGCCATCGCCCCCGGTTACACATCCGGGCGTTATGTGCAGGGCGATCCGCAGGAAGACCGTCCCGGCACATATCTGGTGAATACGTATGCGCTGGACCAGCGTCCCCTTTACGAACTGCCGGCCCTGTCCGCGCATGAAGCCGTGCCGGGGCATCACCTGCAGATCATGCTGGCCATGGAAATGGAGGGACAGCCGCGCTTCCGCCAGCAGTATTACGCCACCGCTTTCGGGGAAGGGTGGGGGCTTTATGCCGAATACCTCGCCATGGAGGCGGGCCTGAACGAGACGCCCTATGAGCGCTTCGGCGGTCTTTCCATGGAAATGTGGCGGGCCTGCCGGCTCGTCGCCGATACGGGCCTCCATCTTTATGGCTGGACCCGGGAAGAGGCGGAGGCCTGCTTTGTCGAGAACTCCGCGCTCGCACCCCTCAACATCCAGAACGAGGTCACCCGATACATGGGCTGGCCGGGGCAGGCGACCGCCTACAAGATCGGTGAGCTGAAAATCCTGGACCTGCGCCATCAGGCCGAGGCAGCGCTGGGCGATGCATTCGACATCCGGGCTTTCCATGATGCTGTCCTGTCGCAAGGCGCCGTGCCTCTGGATGTGCTGGACCGCCAGATCCAGGACTGGATCGCCGGGCAGCTGGATGTGGAGTCGGAGCCAGCCGTGCCCTGATTGCGACAGGCGGTTAAATTTGTAGCGGCCAGACTTGTTTCGCGCAGACCGGTACGCCAAATGGGCGGACCATGTTCCGCTTCTTCGAAAACCGCCTCGCCCCCTTCCCGGACAAGGGTCTGGATGTGCCGCCGGAAGGCTTCTGGCCTTTCGTCTGGTATTATGTGCGCGATGCCGTGCCATGGCTGGTCGTTACGGCCGCCTTCACGGCGATCATTGCCGTCGGTGAAGTGACCCTGTTCGGCTTCCTGGGCGGGATCGTTGACTGGCTGTCTTCTGCAGACCGGGAAGGGTTCCTTGAACGCGAAGGCCTGCGGCTCGCCCTGATGGCAGGCGTGGTGCTGGTGGCCCTGCCGCTCGCGACACTGATCCATGCACTGATTGTCTATCAGGGCCTGATGGGCAATGTGCCGATGAGCGCGCGCTGGCGCATGCACCGGCAGATGCTGGGCCAGTCGATGAACTTCTTCGGCAATGAGTTTGCAGGCCGCGTCGCCACCAAGGTGATGCAGACCGCGCTCGCCGTGCGCGAGACGGTGATGAAAATCCTCGACGTCTTCGTTTTCGTCATCGTGTATTTCGTTTCGGCGCTGGTGCTGGTTGCCTCCTCCGACTGGCGGTTGATGCTGCCTTTCCTGCTCTGGGGCGGGCTTTACTGCATGGTCATGGCCTGGTTCGTGCCGCGCCTCGGCAAAGTGGCAGAAGAACAAGCCGATGCGCGCTCTGTCATGACGGGGCGGATCGTCGACAGCTATACGAACATCCAGACGGTCAAGCTTTTCGCTCATGCCGGGCATGAAGAAGCCTATGCGAGGGACAGTATGCAGGGCTTCCTGCAGACCGTGTACCGGCAGATGCGGTATGTCACCGGCTTCAATTTTGTCGTCTATCTCAACAATTCGCTGCTGGTCTTCCTGGTCGGCGCGGTCGGCATCTATCTGTGGATGGGCAACCTCATCGGGGCAGGGGCGGTCGCGGCGGCGATCGGCCTGACCCTTCGCATCAAATCCATGTCGCAATGGATCATGTGGGAAGTCGCCGGCCTGTTCGAGAACATCGGCGTCGTCTTTGATGGCAAGTCCATGCTGAACCGGCCGGTCGCCGTCTCTGATGCGCCGGATGCGGAAGACCTGCCGCGCGGGCCGGGTGCTATCGAGTTCCAGGGCGTCAGCTTCCACTATGGCAAAGGTTCCGGCGTGATCGAGGATTTCTCGCTCTCCATACGGTCCGGGGAGAAGATCGGCCTTGTCGGCAGGTCCGGCGCGGGCAAGACGACGCTGACCAACCTGCTTCTGCGCTTCTATGAAGCGGAAAGCGGCGCCATCCTGCTGGACGGGCGCGACGTCTCGCATGTGACGCAGGATTCGCTCCGGGCACAGATCGGTGTGGTGACGCAGGACACCTCGCTTCTTCACAGGTCCATCCGCGAGAACATCGCCTATGGCCGGCCGGGGGCAAGCGATGCGGAAATTCTGGCGGCGTGCGAGAAGGCCGCTGCGATGGACTTCATCGGCGAGCTTGAGGATTCCAAGGGCCGCCGCGGCCTCGACGCGCATGTCGGCGAGCGCGGCGTGAAGCTCTCCGGCGGCCAACGCCAGCGGATCGCGATTGCCCGTATCTTCCTGAAGGATGCCCCGGTGCTGATCCTGGATGAGGCAACCTCGGCGCTCGATTCCGAGGTCGAGGCCGTGATCCAGGAAAAGCTGTTCGAGCTGATGGAAGGCAAGACGGTGATCGCGATTGCCCACCGCCTGTCGACCATTGCTGCAATGGACCGACTGATCGTGCTGGATAAAGGCCGGATCGTGGAGCAAGGCACCCATACGGACCTTGTCGCCGCCGAAGGCCTCTATTCGGAACTCTGGGCGCGTCAGTCCGGCGGGTTCCTGGTCGAGCCGGAAGAGGCAGACAGCGAAGTTGCGGCGGAGTAGAGGCCCATGAAGTTGACCATCATCGAGACCGGCCTCGTGCCGGAGCCGATCCGCGGCGATTTCGAGGATTACCCGGCCATGTTCCGCCAGATGATGGCAGGCGTCGGCCAGTTTGAATTCGAGACCGTCTCGGTGATCCAGAACCAGCCCTTGCCGGCGCCCGGCACGCTGGAAGCGGTGATGATCACGGGTTCTCCCGCCGGTGTCTATGACGACGAGGCGTGGATCGGTCCGCTGGCGGATTTCATTCGTGAAGGCGCAGCCGCAGGTGTCCCGCAGGTCGGCATCTGTTTCGGTCACCAGATCATGGCAGAGGCGCTGGGTGGCAAGGTCGTGAAGTCGGACAAGGGCTGGGGCGTCGGGCGCCACACCTATGATATCGTGGCTTGCCCTCGCTTCATTCAGGAGGCGTGCCCGCCCACCGTTTCGGCGGCGGTCAGCCATCAGGACCAGGTGGTGAGCCTGCCACCGGGCGCGGAAGTGGTCGCGGCTTCCGATTTCACGCCCTTTGCCGGCCTTTACTATCCCGAGGCCCCGGCGCTCAGCTTCCAGTGCCATCCGGAATTTGCAGACGGCTATTCTGCGGCACTTTATTCCCTTCGCCGTCCACGGCTCGGCGAATCCTTAACGGACCAGGCGCTCGAATCGCTCGAAATCGAGGGTGATCACACCCGTCTGGCCCGCTGGACGGCCGAATTCCTCAGAGCACACCGCCGCGGACGTTAACAATTCGACATTGGTGTGAAACCTGCATCCTGTTGCGGAAACCGGCGCAACAGTGTTCAACACGCGCACACAACCCGTGGAGATATCCGACATGATGCCGAAACCGCTCGCCAACATCGCTCCGAATACGTTCGAGTTCGAAGTGCTGCCACTGGTGAAACCGACAGGTTTTCGCGAATATGATGCCCGCTGGTGGTTCAATGGGATCGGCAAGGAAAAAGCCCCGGAACTGAACCTGACGGGTGTTCAGGCCCTCGGTCTCGGCATGGCGACGCTGTTTCATGAACTGGGTGTCGAGCCGAAAGTGGTGACCGGCCACGATTTCCGCTCCATCAGCCAGCCAATCAAGAATGCGCTGATCCTGGGCCTCACACAGGGCGGATGCGAAGTCATGGATGTCGGCCTGGCCTTGTCGCCGATGGTGTACTGGAGCCAGTTCGAACTGGATGCGCCTTGCTGCGCCATGGTCACCGCCAGCCATAACGAGAATGGCTGGACGGGCGTGAAAATGGGCGCCAACAAGCCGCTGACCTTCGGTCCGGAAGAAATGGGCCGCCTCAAGGAAATCGTCATGGGCGGCGCCTTTGTCGAGCGCGAAGGCGGCAAGCACTACCGTATTGAAGGCATTCGCGAGAAATATATCGCGTCCGTCTCTGATGGCGTGAAACTGTCCCGTCCGCTGCGCGTGATCGCAGCCTGCGGTAACGGCACGGCGGGCGCCTTTGCGCCGGACGCGCTGCGCGCCATGGGCGCCGACGTCATTGAGATGGACTGCAATCTCGACATGACCTTCCCGAAATACAATCCGAATCCGGAAGATTCCGAAATGCTGCACGCGATGGCAGCCGCTGTGAAAGAGCACGGCGCGGACGTCGCGCTGGGCTTCGACGGGGACGGGGACCGCTGCGGCGTTGTCGATAATACGGGCGAGGAAATCTTCGCCGACAAGATCGGCCTGATGCTGGCCCGCGACCTGTCGAAACAGTATCCGAATGCGAAATTCGTGGTCGATGTGAAATCGACCGGCCTCTACAAGACCGATCCCGTGCTGAAGGAAAACGGCGCGACGGTTGATTATTTCAAGACGGGCCACTCCTACATCAAGCGCCGCACGACCGAGCTTGGCGCGCTGGCAGGCTTTGAAAAATCCGGCCACTTCTTCTTCCGCCCGCCGATCGGGCTCGGCTATGACTGCGGCCTCGTTGCCGCCAAGGCCGTGTTGCAGATGCTGGACCGGAACCCTGACAAGACCATGGCTGATCTCAAGGGCGAACTGGGCACGGCCTGGACGTCGCTCACGATGTCGCCGCACTGCGATGACGAAACCAAGTACGGCATCGTCGACAAGATGGTCGAAGAGTACAAAGGCCTGAACGGCACGGAGATTCTCGGCCGCAAGGTGGTCGACGTGAACACGGTCAACGGCGCCCGCGTGACACTGGAAGACGGCTCCTGGGTGCTGGTGCGGGCGTCATCCAACAAGCCGGAACTGGTCGTCGTGGTCGAATCCATGGCCAGCGACGCCGACATGAAGGACCTCTTCCACAAGGAAGTGAAGCCGCGCCTCGGCAAGCATCCGGAAGTCGGTGCCTACAATCAGGAAATCTGATCCGCTGTCCCTGATCGACAGCCGCTGATCAACTTCCGGCGGGCGGCATTCCCATTTCGGCCCCTGCAGCATCATCGAGGTCTCCGGCACGCTTCCAGGCGGGCCGGGCTTCGAGGCGGCTCCAATAGGCTGCCAGGGCATCGTGCGCCGGCATGGACCCGAATTGCAGTCCCCAGCCGATTTGTGCGCCGAGATAGACGTCCACAGCGGTGAATGTGTCGCCGCAAAGATAGGGCGTCTCCGAAACCGCCTTGATCAGGACAGCGAACATGTCGTCGAAATCGCCGTAGCCGGCCATCATTTTCCGGTCTTCCGGCACACTGAATCCGAGCGCCCGGTTGGTGACGGCGGATTCGACCGGCCCGGCGCCGAAGAACATCCAGCGGTAATAGGCCCCGCGTTTGTCGACGGGAGGCGCGAGCCCGGCCTCCGGGAAGGCATCCGCCAGATAGGCGCAGATCGCGGCGCATTCGGTCACCACCTGATCGCCATGCACGATGGCCGGAACCTTGCCCATCGGGTTGATGGAGAGGTATTCCGGCGCTTTCATCGTACCGCCATAGGTCAGGTATTCCACCTCATAGGGCGCGCCGACCTCTTCCAGCATCCAGCGGGCAATCCGGCCGCGCGACATCGGGTTCGTATACAATTTCAGACTGGTCATGCGCCCCTCCGCTTGTTCACGTTTTGATCTAGTCTCTTGTGGGTGGGCGAGTCAATCGGGAATCCGCGCGGCTGAAACTGCCGGACCCGCAGTCATGCCCTCTTGACCTTGCGGCACAAAAATCGCACCCCTCCGCCCAGTTTATACTGGCAGAATCGAGGGTCACCCCATGCGCGTTGCGATGATTGGCACAGGCTATGTGGGGCTTGTTTCCGGCGCCTGCTTTGCAGACTTTGGCCATACGGTGACCTGTGTCGACAAGGATGCAACCAAGATCGAGAAGCTGAAGGCCGGCATCATGCCGATCTACGAGCCGGGTCTCGATGATCTGGTGGCGAAGAATGTCGAGGAAGAGCGCCTGTTCTTCACGACCGATCCGGCAGAAGCCATCCGTGACGCCGACGCCGTCTTCATCGCGGTCGGCACGCCGTCCCGCCGGGGTGATGGCCATGCGGACCTGTCCTATGTCTATGGCGCCGCTGAAGAGATCGCCCAGCTGATGGACGGCTTCACCGTCGTGGTCACCAAGTCCACCGTACCGGTCGGCACCGGTGACGAGGTGGAAGAGATCCTCCGCAAGACACGCCCCGATGGCGATTTCGCTGTCGTGTCCAATCCGGAATTCCTGCGCGAAGGCGCGGCCATCAAGGACTTCAAGATTCCGGACCGTGTGGTCGTCGGGACCGAAGACGAGCGCGCCCGCCAGGTGATGAAGGAACTCTACCGTCCGCTCTTCCTGAACGAGACCCCGATCCTGTTCACCGCGCGCCGGACATCCGAGCTGATCAAATACGCCGCCAACGCCTTCCTCGCCGTGAAGATCACCTTCATCAACGAGATGGCAGACCTTTGCGAGAAGGTCGGCGCGAACGTGCAGGAAGTGTCCCGCGGGATCGGCCTCGACGGCCGCATCGGCTCGAAGTTCCTGAATGCGGGCCCCGGCTATGGCGGTTCCTGCTTCCCGAAAGACACGCTGGCCCTGACCAAGACCGCGAACGACTATGGGAGCCCGGTCCGCATCGTCGACACAGTGGTCGAGGTGAACGCCGCCCGCAAGAAGGCGATGGCCGGCAAGGTGATCGCCGCGATGGGCGGAGATGTCAGCGGCAAGACGATCGGCGTGCTTGGCCTCGCCTTCAAGCAGAATACCGACGACATGCGCGACGCGCCGAGCCTTGACATCCTGCCGGCGCTGCAAGCGGCTGGTGCGACGATCAAGGCCTACGATCCGGAAGCGATGACCGAAGCCAGCCACCTGCTGACGGACATCCAGTTCGCCAAGAACGCCTATGAAGCCGCCGAGGGGGCCGATGCCCTCGTCATCGTGACAGAATGGGACCAGTTCCGCGCCCTCGATCTCGAGCGCATCAAGGCTGCGCTGAAGAGCAATGTCGTGGTAGACCTGCGGAACATCTATTCGCCGGAAGACATGGCCGCAAAAGGCTTCGCCTACACTTCCATCGGCCGTCCGGCCGTCTGATCTGCCCCCTGCCATCCAAGGACAGAACCCATGAAATTCTTTGTAGATACCGCGAACACTGACGACATTGCAGAACTCGCCGCGACCGGCCTGATCGATGGCGTCACCACCAACCCGTCGCTGATTGCCAAGGCCGGCCGGCCGTTCACTGACGTGATCAAGGAGATCTGCGACCTGGTTGAAGGCCCGGTCAGCGCCGAAGTCGTCGCCACCGACTATGACGGCATGATCAGCGAAGGCCGCAAGCTGGCCACGATCGCCGAAAACGTCGCCGTGAAACTGCCGCTCACCTGGGATGGCCTCAAGGCCTGCAAGACGCTGACCGGCGAAGGCACGATGGTGAACGTCACGCTCTGCTTCTCGGCCAATCAGGCGCTGCTCGCCGCCAAGGCAGGCGCGACCTTCATCTCGCCTTTCATCGGCCGGCTCGACGACATCAATCTGGACGGCATGGAGCTGATCTCCGACATCCGCCAGATCTATGACAACTACCTGTTCGACACCGAGATCCTGGCGGCCTCCATCCGTACGGCGAACCATGTGAAGGACTCGGCGCTGGCGGGCGCAGACGTCGCGACCATGCCGCCGAACGTGATCAAGACGCTCGCCACCCATCCGTTGACGGATAAAGGCCTCGCAGCCTTCCTCGCCGATGCTGAAAAGGCTGGCATCAAGGTCTGATCCGCATGACCGAGGCGCAAGGTCCTCAGGGCAGGGTCCTCATCATCGCCGGATCGGATTCCGGCGGCGGGGCCGGCATCCAGGCTGACATCAAGTCAGTCACACTGCTTGGCGGTTACGCCATGACGGCTGTGACGGCGATCACCATTCAGGACACGAAGGGCGTGCACGGCGTTTGGCCCGTGCCGCTTCAGGCGGTGACTGACCAGATGCGGGTGACGCTGACGGATATCGGCGCCGACGCGATCAAGACCGGCATGCTGGGCAGCGCCGCGCTGGTCGAAGCGGTGGCTGAATGCCTTTCCGAATATGCACAGATGATCCCGCGTGTGATCGATCCGGTGATGGTGGCCACATCCGGCCACCGGCTGGTCGATACCAAAAGCGTCGATGCTATCCGCTCGGAACTCGTGCCCCGCGCCCGGCTCGTCACGCCGAATGCGCCCGAAGCAGAAGTGCTGACCGGCAAGGCTGTCGAATCCGTTGATGGCCAGCGCCGCGCCGCCGAAAAGCTGCTCGAGCTTGGCGCCAATGGCGCCCTGGTGAAGGGCGGGCATATTGCGGGCAACAAGGTCACCGATGTGCTGCAGACGACGACCGGTGAATGGATCTTCGAAAGCGCGCGCATCGATACGACGTCCACGCATGGAACCGGCTGCACGCTGGCCTCTGCCATCGCGGCCCTGCTGGGACAAGGCGAAAGCGTCCCCGATGCCGTCGAACAAGGACGCGACTACCTGATGGGCGCAATCCGCTCCGCGAAAGGTTTCGGCCGGGGCGCCGGGCCGGTTCATCATGGCTGGGTGCTGGACGAGGACGAATAGCCGGTCTCAACGATCCATCAGAAAAGATCGATTTGCCGTCTGCAGAGAGTGTGGCAAAGGAAGCGCCCCGAAACAGGAGGCGCTCATGCCGAAACTGCCATTCTACCAGATCGATGCTTTTGCCTCGCGGCCGTTCGAGGGAAACCAGGCCTGCGTGATGCCGCTGGAGGACTTCCTTCCGGATGCGGTGCTTCAGGCGATCGCGGCGGAGAACAATGTCGCCGAGACGGCTTATCTGGTTCACAAGGGCGGGAACACCTGGTCGCTGCGCTGGTTCACCCCGGCGGTGGAAGTGCCGCTGTGCGGTCACGCGACGCTGGCGAGTGCGCATGTGCTGTTTGAGGAGCGGAGCTTTGCCGGTGAGGCGATCCATTTCGAGACGGTCCACTCCGGGACGTTGGTCGTGCGCCGATTGGCAGATGGCCGGCTGGAAATGGATTTTCCGTGCGGGCCGGTGCAGGAAATTTCGGTGACGGATGACGTCGCCGAAGCGCTCGGCGCCCGGCCGGTTCAGGCATGGGGCGGCATGTTCTATGCGGCGCGATTCGAGACACCGGAAGATGTGAATGCCCTGAAGCCTGACCAGAAGGCACTGAAAGACCTGGGAGTTCCCGGCGAAGGCTGGGAGCGCGGTAATTTCGGATGCTTCGCTGCGGGTGGGGATGGTGTGGACGTGACCAGCCGCTTCTTCGCTCCGGGCAGCGGGATCGACGAAGACCCGGCCACCGGCAGCTGGCACACGATGCTTGCCCGCGTGATGAGCGAGCGTTTCGGGAAGTCAGCCCTCAAGTGTCACCAGGCCTATCCGGGGCGAGGAGCTTTCCTGGATACCAAACTGGAAGGTGACCGCGTGAAACTGATCGGTTCGTCCGTGACCGTGATCGAAGGCAGTTTCACGCTCTAGGCGGCGCTATTCTGCTCCCCACGGCGCAGGCGGCGGGTCGACAGGTTCTGACGTGTCGAATTCTATGCGGAAGAAACGGCCGGGGCGTTCCAGTTCATAGGCGAAGAGACTGTGGCTGGGGCGCACTTCCACGGCCCAGATATTCTCTTTCGACTGAGGAATGCCGGACGTATCGAACAGGGCTTTCGTCGCCTCGTCTGCCGGGAAGTTCAGGCGGCTGCCGCTGAAGCGGTCATCCCGCGTGCCGCCATAGCCGGTCAGCGCGTCGAAGCTGCCGTCTTCATGACGGTGCTCGTGATGCAGGGCCAGGCGGTCGCCGTCCCGGTGGATCACCCAGATACGTGAGCGGTCTTCGCCGACATGCAGCGGAATGCGGATTTCGTCCTTCGTGCAGGAACGGACGTGCATGACGATGCGCTGCGCGCGCCAGGCATCGTCCTGCAGGTCTTCGCTGACGATCCTGCCTTCGAACGCCTTGCCGCAAAGGGCGGACAAGCGCTGCATGAACTCCGATTCCTGAAGCGTCGGCTGGCTGCACGCAGAAACGAGCATCAGGGCCGCGGCGGAGAGAAGACGAACGCGCATCGGGCCGGGCCTAGTGACGGAAGTGGCGCATGCCGGTGAACACCATGGCGAGGCCGGCTTCGTCGGCAGCTGCGATCACTTCGTCGTCGCGGATGGAGCCGCCCGGCTGGATCACGGCACTGGCGCCAGCGGAGGCCGCCTGCAGCAGGCCATCCGGGAAGGGGAAGAAGGCGTCGGATGCGGCGACGCAGCCTTTGGTCTTCGGCTCGGCCCAGCCAGCCACTTCGGCGGCATCCTCTGCCTTGCGGGCGGCGATGCGAGCCGAGTCGATGCGGCTCATCTGGCCGGCGCCGATCCCGACGGTTGCGCCATCCTTGGCGTAGACGATCGTGTTGGACTTCACATGCTTGGCGACGCGCCAGGCGAATAGCATGTCTTCCAGTTCCTGATCGGTCGGGGCTTTCTTGGTGACGATCTTCAGGTCGGCCTTTGTGATGCGGCCGAAGTCGCGGTCCTGCATCAGGAAGCCGCCTGCGACGGTCTTGACGAACCGTCCGGCAGCGGCCGGGTCCGGCAGGCCTTCCGTAATCAGGAGGCGGAGGTTTTTCTTCTTCGCAAACACGGCTTCGGCGGCTTCATCGGCGCCGGGCGCGATGACGACTTCGGTGAAGATCTGGGAGATCTCTTTCGCCGTCTCTTCGTCGAGCGCGCGGTTGAGCGCCACGATGCCGCCGAAGGCAGAGGTCGAGTCGCAGGCAAGCGCCGCGCGGTAGGCCTCGATGATGCTGGACCCTTGCGCCACGCCGCACGGATTGGCGTGCTTGATGATGGCGACGGCGGGTGTCTCAGCGCCCAGTTCGCCGATCAGTTCGTAAGCAGCATCGGTGTCGTTGATATTGTTGTAGGAGAGTTCCTTGCCCTGCAGCTGTTTCGCCGTGGCCACGCCGGGGCGCTGTTCGCCGGTGACGTAGAAGGCAGCCTTCTGGTGCGGGTTTTCGCCATAGCGCAGGGATTGCTGGAGCTTGCCGCCAAGCGCGGCCCAATCCGGCGCGGTTTCGCCAAGTTGTTCGGCGTACCAGCTTGAGATCGCGGCGTCATAGGCCGCTGTGCGGGCATAGGTCTTGGCGGCGAGCTTGCGGCAGAGTGCGACGGAGACTTCGCCGTCATTGGCGTCCATCTCTTCCAGCACCTTGTCGACATCGCCGCCATCGGTGCACACCGCGACGAAGGCACCGTTCTTGGCCGCCGCGCGCAGCATGGCCGGGCCACCAATGTCGATATTCTCGATGCAGGTTTCGAAATCTGCTCCGGAGGCCACGGTGGCTTCGAACGGGTAGAGATTGACGTAGATCAGGTCGATGGCGCCGATGCCGTGGGTTTCGGCGTCTTTCACGTGGCTGGGATTGTCGCGCAGGTAGAGCAGGCCGCCATGCACCGCCGGATGCAGCGTCTTCACCCGACCATCCATCATTTCCGGGAAACCCGTCAGGTCCGCGACGTCCTTCACCTCAAGACCGGCTTCCTTGAGAAGTTTCGACGTGCCGCCGGTCGAGACCAGTTCCACACCCTTTTCCGCCAGGCGCTTCGCTTGTTCCACAAGGCCTGTTTTGTCGGAAACGGACAGGAGGGCACGGCGAATACGGACGGGGGCTCCGCTGGCGGCGTCGGACATGGGCTAGGTCTCCAGGATTTCGTTGCCGCGCGAGGTAGCACGGCAGGGCAGGGCGTCAAGCGATGTCCTTGAGGGCTTTTGCAGCCCGCTCCACGCCGTATTCCGGTACCATCGTGCCCAGCATGCGCAGCGCCTCGGACCGTTCCCGGCGGCTGGCCGCTTCAATCAGGGCAGAGAGATGCTTGTCGAACAGTTCCGAAGTGGGCGTTCGGCTGGCAACGCGCAGGACACCGTCGACATCGGTCCGGGTGACGGTTTCATGCTCATAGGTGAGCGCCTCGTGCATCTTTTCACCTGCGCGCAAGCCCGTCTGCACGATCTTGATATCGACACCGGGGATCAGGCCTTTCAGCCGGATCAGCGTTTCGGCAAGCTGCAGGATCGGCATCGGCTCGCCCATATCGAGGACATAGATGTCCGAATGCCCGCCGGCATGCTGAAGCACCCCGGCCTGCAGGACGAGCGCGGAGGCTTCCTCCACCGTCATGAAATAGCGGGTCACGCCCATGTCGGTCACGGTGACCGGGCCGCCATCGGCGATCTGCTTCTCGAACAGGGGCACCACGGACCCGGACGATCCCAGCACATTGCCGAACCGGACCATGGCTGCCGCCATGCCGGATTCCTCGGCAATGCGGGAAATGGCGATCTCGGCGAGGCGCTTGGTAGCGCCCATCACATTGTCCGGGTCGACGGCCTTGTCGGTCGAGATGAAGACGAAGCTGCCGGCACCGACAGCTGCTGCGGACCGGGCACAGTTCACGGCCCCGGCCACATTGGTCAGGATCGCCTCGCAGACATTGCGCTCCATCAGCGGCACATGTTTCAGCGCGGCGGCATGGATCACAACCTCCGGCTGGGCGCTCTGGAAGATGTCGCGCATGCGCTGCGGATCGCGCACATCGCCAAGGCGCGAACAGATCGTCATCTCGGGGAACTGCTTCGTCAGCTCCATATCGATGCTGTAGAGATTGAACTCGCAGGAATCGATAATGGTCAGCTGGCCCGGTTTCAGTCCGGCCACCTGCCGCGCAAGTTCCGACCCGATCGTGCCGCCGCCGCCTGTGATGAGGACGCGCGCCCCTTCGATCCTGTTGCGGACCGGGGCGATGTTCAGGCGCCGCTCCGGCCGGGCCAGAAGGTCCGCCGGGCGGACTTTTTCCAGAAGCTGGGCCGTCTCTTCGCCGGACAGCGCCATGATCTGCGTGCCATGCGCCGACGTGGTTTCCAGGATCTGCATCATGGTCTTGCGGTCGCGGGCGGCGCCGGTGACCGCAATCCAGGGCGTATGTCCGTAGCGCACCGACAGGATATCGATGACGTTGGAAAGGTCGTTCAGGCCGCCCATGATCGGGACGCCGCGGATGGCTCGGCCGAAATCATTGCCGTCCGTGTCGATCAGGCCGAGCAGGCGGAAGTTCTGGGTCTCGTTCGGTGCCTGCAGGCGGCGGATCACGCCGATACAGCTCGGAACGTCCCCGATCAGCAGGATCGGCCGCGCGTCGCGCGCGATGGGGCTGAAGATCTGCAAGGGTTTGCGGGTGGAGCGGGAGAGGGCCACCATCCGGCCAGTGAACAGGCCGATTGTCCAGATCAACAGGGCCGTCAGCAAAATGCCCCACGGCTGGGACAGCGCCCCGTTGAGCAGGCCGGCAATCGGCAGATAGATCAACCCGGAAAGGGCGATCGCCTGCATGATCCGCACGGCGTCCGGCCAGCCGATATGGCGCCAGACCTGCGTCTGGATGCGCAGGATCAGGAAACCGGCTGCCACCGCGGCTGTGAAACTGATGGTACTGAACAGGGTGGAGCCGACTGGAAACGGTCCGCGCGGTTCGCCGGCCCACCAGAACAGGATGTTCGAAACAACCATTGCCGCAGCCGCTGCACCGAGGTCGAACCCCAGGGTCAGGAACATGGCTCTGCGTGCGGCACGTTGAGGCGTCATGCACTCGGTTCCTTCACAAAGGCCCAGCGGACGCAATTTGGCGGTTCGGTTCCGTCACTGTTCGGATCCGCAAAGCCAGCGATCACAATTTGCTCGGGGCGTTCAACTACGCCTCGGGCGAGATAGGCCGTCCGTTCGAGTCTTGCTCCTTCATGACTCGTTTTAAAGCGCCATACAGCCCCATTTTCGCATATTAGGCGAATCGCATCTTTTCCCATCACCGCTTCCACCGTCGGATGCAAGTGGAAACGGATCTCGAAATTGATGAATTTGCGGTCTTCCGCGGGGGCCTGCGAGATTGGGCGCACGAGGGAGTCTTCCCCGGCAAGCCGACGGCCATTCCCGGCCATGAACAGGCGCCGCCGGTGCAGAAGGCCATGGGCCGGCTTGTAGCCGCCATGCTGGGCGTCGAGCCAGATTTCATCGGATTCTTCCAGCCGTTTCGCCGAAATTCCATCGGGCCCGCTGGCCGACAACAGGCGCGTGGCCTCATTCAGCGAGAAGACCGCTGAATCCCGGCCGGAGAGGATCAGGGTGGAGTGGGCGCTGGTGCGGCGCACGGCCGCTTGCCAGTCGATATTCACTTCGGCGCTGAACCCGCAGGAGGTGACAATCCGGGACGTGCCATCGGAAAGTTCGAAACCGAGTGCCCCGGCATGGGCCTGGTCGCCGAAGGGCAGGCCCGGCGCTTCGCCGCAATCCAGCACCAGGCGCAGGCCCTGCTTCTGCAGCTTCTGGAAGCCGGATTTGGGGGCAAAGGTGAACCGCCGTGGCGGAGCGGGCAGGCGGGCAATTGCAGCCTCCACCACTTCCGGGCGGGACTCGTCGCCGTCATTGAACGGGTTCAGGGCGCCGTCGCCGGTCTGGAAAAAGGCGAGCATGGCGCCCATTCGCGGAATCCACTTGCCGAAATATCCGGGCGGTTCGATGCCGGTGCGGGTCAGCAGCTCCTCCAGTGCCTGCAATTGCAGCAGGCAGAACAGGAGGCGGGAAGGGGCCCGGCTGACATGGCCGCCATCCGGCAGGATCTGCGCGGTGCATTCGGCATCCAGCCGGTCGAGCGCGGCGCCAAGCGCAGGGCGGTCATTGAAGCAAAGCGCGCCGGCGACCAGCACCACGGCCGCCATCCAGCGGGCCTTCGGATCGACGGCGGCATCGCACTGGCTTTCAAGATAGCGTAGCTGGTGCAGCAGGCAGGCAAGGCGTGCCTGGCGGGCCGCTTCGGGGCCTTCCTCGAACAGGTCTTCGCCGCAGCGCAGCCAGTGCCAGAGGCGCGCGGCGGTCGGGTCCGTACGCCAGGCAAAGCCGTTGAAACTGCCATACATCTCGATCCAGGCATCGACATGCGCCCGAGCCCGGATCCCGCCTTCTTCGCCTTGCGAGAAAAGATCCGGCAGCCAGGCAAACCGGTGCAATCTGTCGGCGACATGCTTGGACGGCATCGGAACGGACCACGGGCTCTGCCCCGGTTCCAGCGTCATGCGCGACATGCCGATTCGCCAGACATCGCGCATCAGCGCTTCACCGCGCAACGTGTCCGGCGGGACAAGGTCTGCCAGGTGCAGCGTGAATCCCTGCGGGACAGGCCTTGTCTGTTTCAGCCGCTGGACAGCGCCGATCTTGGCGTCTTCCCCGCCAACGCCGCGGAAGCGCCGCCACAGCGCAGCATCGTCCGCTCCCGACCGCGGAGCCCGTTCAGCAGCATATTGGCTGTCTCCACCTGACACGGGACGGGTCCAATCTACGCTTCTTAGGCGTGCACGCTGGGTTTGAGGGCGCGGATATTGTCGGCATAGGCCGTCGGGCCGCCCTTGAAGACGGCGGACCCGGCGACGATGGCCGTCACGCCGGCCGAAATGGCACGGGGCGATGTTTCGGCGTTCAGGCCGCCATCGATTTCAAGGATGATGTCGCGGCCGGTCTGGTCGATCATGTGGCGCAGCTGCTCCACTTTGCGCAGCTGGCTTTCGATGAAGGCCTGCCCGCCGAAGCCGGGGTTCACCGACATGACGAGGACGAGGTCGATATCGTCGATCACGGGTTCGATAAGGCTCGCCGGCGTGGCGGGATTGAGGGCCACCCCCGGCTTCATGCCCGCCGCGCGGATCGCCTGCAGCGTGCGGTGAAGGTGCGGTCCGGCTTCGGGGTGGACGGTCAGGATGTTGGCGCCAGCCTGCGCGAAGGCGTGGATGAAAGGATCGACCGGCGCGATCATCAGGTGCACGTCAAAAGGCTTTTTCGTGTGCGGACGAAGCTTCTCGATCACTGGTGGGCCGAAGGTCAGGTTCGGCACGAAATGGCCGTCCATGACATCGATGTGGATCATGTCGGCGCCAGCATGGTCGATGGCCCGGATTTCCTCCCCGAGACAGGCAAAGTCTGCAGAGAGAATCGAAGGTGAAATGAGTACGTCGCGCATAGAGACTCCCTAAATGGGAAACGCCGGGCACACAAGGCGCCCGGCATTCCGGATCAGCTGAAGATTGAGCGGATCGGGCTTAGTAAGCGGCCGCCGGAATCAGCTTCCAGCCGTCCGGGCTGGCAATGATGTCCACCGGCGTACCGGGGGCGATGTAGACGTCTGCGCCCTGGATGATTTCCTGGGTTTCACCGCTGGAGAAGCGGACGACATAGGCAAAGGCCTTGCCGGTGCCGACGGCCTTGCCGGCTGCGTTGCCGGCCATCCCGCCGAGGACTGCACCACCGATGGCGCCAGCGGTCTGGGCCTTGTCGCCGCCGCCGAGTTCGGAGCCTGCCAGGCCGCCCAGGACGGCGCCAGCGGCCGTGCCGATCATCGATTGCTTCGGCTTGACGGTGACTTCACGCACCGACATCACAGTGCCCTGATAGACACGCGAAGACTGGCCGAGGGCGCCCGGAGAAACGGTATTCACGCCCTGCGTGGAGGCACAGCCGGCCAGCGACAGGCTGAGCGCAAGGAAGGCACCCGCGGCGAGTTTGCCGGTCGAGGTGCGGATGGAAGAAACAACGGTCATATTTAGTGCTCCCTGCACAATGTATGGGGACTTTCTGGCATGTTTTCGCTGAATGGCAGATGAACCTTCAGCGGCAATTTCAGGGCGTTGGCTCACCTTAACGCTGCGGGTGTGAGCCGTGACATGAAGAATGCGTCATGTTCGGTGCCTGTCGCCGGGAGGGTGAGAACGTCGCCCGCATCTGTAATGCAGGATTCGAAGCCGGGCGCTTCTTCCGGGCTTACCGGCAGGCGTTTGACGAGGCCTTCGGCGATGGCGCGCTCGACGACGTCCACGCCTTCGGCCTTCAGTGGGGTGCAGACGCAATAGAGAATCGCGCCGCCGGGGCGGACCATTCCGGTTGCTGCTTTCAGTAATCGGTACTGCACATCCGGGAAGCGGGCGATTTCGTCCGGGCGCTTGATCCAGGCGCCTTCCGGGTGGCGGCGGAGGGTGCCGAGCGCCGAACAGGGCGCGTCCAGCAGGAGGAGGTCTGCCGGCGTCTCCGGGCGCCAGGTTTCGGCGTTCGCTGCAATGATTTCAGCAGAAAGCCCGGTGCGTTCCAGGTTCTCTTCAAGCCGTTTCAGCCGCGGTTTCGATCGGTCCACCGCGATCACATCGAGGCCCGCCGCGCAGAGCTGCAGCGTCTTGCCGCCGGGGGCCGCGCAGAGGTCAATCGCCGTGATCAGGGGCGACTTGCCCATGACCATACCGGACTTGCCCATGACCATACCGGACTTCGCCGGATCATCCGATGCGCATGCCATGAGCAATTTTGCGGGCAGGGCGGCGGCCGGGTCCTGCACCCACCAGTCCCCGCTTCCATACTCGGCGAGCGTCTCGACCGGGCCGCCCGGTGCGCGGACGGAGCCGGAGGCGAGCAGCTCCCCGCCGGTCACTTCGGCGACGGCGGCGGCGCTGGCTTTCGCGGTGAGGTAAATGCCGGGCTCGCCCAGCTGGGCGGCGGCGAGCGCGGCGGCGCCGTCTGCCCCGACGCTCTCTTCGAAAGCGGCGGCGAGCCAGTCCGGCCAGATGGCCGTAAGGGGCAGGGCATCGAGGTCCGGGCGCTCGGCGGCGGCGCGGCGGAGGACGGCGTTCAGGAAGGCGCCGCCCGAGCGGGCATCCGGCCAGTCCTTCGCCGCTTCCACGGTTTCGGAGACGGCGGCGTGTTCCGGCACGTCCATGCGCCACAGCTGGACCGCGCCGGCGCGCAGCAGCGCCCGGATCGCGGGGCTGGCCGCCTGCAGCGGGCGGGAGAGGAGGGGGGCAAGGGCCATGTCGATCCGGCCAAGCTCCCGAAGGGCGGCGGACGTAATGGCGCGGGCAAAGCCGCGGTCAGACCCGTCGAGATCGTTGAAAGGGGCGGACTCGGCCATGGCCTGGTCCAGCGTGCGGCGCTTCTCCAGCGTCAGGAACAGGAGATCGGCGGCTGCCCGCCGCACTTCAGCACCACTCAAAACTCACTCTCCTGCGGAACGGCCAGTCTGCGCTCAGCCCGGGATCATCCCCAAGGGCCAGCCTGGCGGCGTTCTGCCTTGTCAGGGGCAGGTGCGGCAACCCCCATTTCGCTGGCGAGGCGGCGGAGCGCCTCGATCCGGTTGGCGGTGGCAGGGTGGGTGGAGAAGAGATTGTCCGCGCCGCGCCCGTTCAGAGGGTTGGCGATATACATGTGGGCCATGGCCGGGTTGCGCTCGGCGGCGACATTGATCGTGGACCGTGCGCCGCGCTCGATCTTGGCAAGGGCCGAAGCGAGCCAGAGCGGGTTGCCGCAAATTTCCGCGCCCATCCGGTCGGCTTCGTATTCGCGCGAGCGGGAGATCGCCATCTGGACGAGACCTGCGGCCATCGGGGCAAAGATCATGATGGCAATGGAGCCGATCAGGCCCGTGCGCTCGCGCCCGAAGAACAGGGCAAAGTTCGCCAGCATGCCAATGGCACCGGCGATGGTGGCGGTCACGGTCATGGTCAGCGTGTCGCGGTGTTTCACATGGGCGAGCTCGTGCGCCATCACGCCGCGAACTTCATCCCGGTTCAGCATGCCGAGCAGGCCCGTCGTGGCGCAGACGGCCGCATGGTGCGGGTCGCGGCCCGTGGCGAAGGCGTTCGGCTGAGGCGTTTCGATGATGTAGACGCGCGGCGGCGGCATGCCGGCGCGGTCTGCCATGATGGCGACGTCATTCGCGAAGGTCCGCAGCATGGGCGAGGCTGTCTTCGGGTCGATCTCTTTCGCGCCCTGCATGGACAGGACGATCTTGTCGGAATTCCAGTAGGCGAAGAAGTTCATCGCGGCAGCCACGACGAAGGCCACGGCCATGCCGGCTGTGCCACCGATGAGATAGCCGACGCCCGTGAAGAGCGCGGTCATCGCCGCGAGAAGGATGAAGGTTTTCAGTGTGCCCATTGGGCCTTAACTCCACTCTGTTCTCCGCGTATGTACGCGGTGCGTTCGCACTCCCCAGACGCCACACCTATATGGCGAGCGTTAACGAAAAGAGGAGTCTTCATGGCCAGCGATGACAAAGCTGTAATCCCTGCCCTGACGGAAGAGGAAATCGAGCGCCGCAAGGCGTTGCCGGAAGCAGCCCGCCGTGCGCTTGAAGAAGCCGATGCCCGCAAGGCCAGGGAGGCCGCCGACGCGGCCGCCCTGCCGGAAGACGAGCATGGCGGACCAAAGAGCATCGAGCCGACCCGGTTCGGGGATTGGGAACGCAAAGGCATCGCCTACGATTTCTAGCCCGCGCTCGTGCTTCGTGCCCTGCGCTTGCGCTTGGGCCTTCTCGGGGAAATCGCCGTGCGATTTCTGATCCCTCGAAGCGCTCAGCATGAGCGCTACGAGACTGCAGCAAGAGCGGGACTCATCCTGAGCGAAGTCGAAGGATGATTTGTCAAAGACCAAGCACTTTCCGTGCAATGATCGTCCGCTGGATCTCGTTCGTGCCGCCATAGATGGACTGGGCACGCCCTGCAAAATAGGTCGCCATGTCCCGGCCGGGCGAGCCGCCGGGATCGTTCTGTCCGGCCCAGAAGCTGAAATGCGGCTGAGCATAGGCGCCTGCCGCATCGACCATCAGTTCGGTGATCTGCTGGTGGGTCGACGTGGCGAGGATCTTGACCGTGGAGGCGGCATCGCCCGGCGATCCGCCCTGCGCCGCCGCAGAGAGCACACGGAACACGGTCATCTCCAACCCGTCGACCGCCATCTCGGCTTCGGTGAGGCGGCAGGCAAAACCGGCATCGTCCATCAGCCGCTCGCCATCGCCATTCGGTGTGGCGCTGGCCACGTCGCGGATGTGGCGCAGCATGGCGCGCTTGCCGCCGATGCGGGCATAGGACGTCCGCTCGAAGCCGAGCAGATATTGCGAATAGGTCCAGCCTTTTCCCGCTTCGCCGATCCGGTTGTCTTCGGGCACTTTCACATCCTCGAAGAAGACCTCGTTCAGGACGTGATTGCCGTCGATCGTGATGATCGGCTTCACCGTGACGCCGGGCGCATCGATTGGACAGCAGATGAAGCTGATGCCCTGCTGTTTCTTCTCTTCCTGAGAGGTGCGGGCCAGCAGGAAGATCCAGTCCGCGTGTTGCGCCGCGGAGGTCCAGATCTTGTGGCCGTTCAGTGTGTAGGTACCGTTCTCCAGTTTGGCGCTGAACTGGAGGGAGGCGAGGTCGGAGCCTGCGCCGGGTTCGGAATAGCCCTGCGCCCAGCCGACCGAGCCGTCGCGGATGCCGGGCAGCCAGCGGGCTTTCTGTTCTTCCGACCCGAACGTGTAGATCACCGGGCCGACATAGATCACGCCCATCGGCGTGACGGTCGGCACACCGGCGCGTTCCAGTTCTTCATCGAAGACGTATTGTTCCTCGATCCCCCAGCCGGGGCCGCCATACTCTTCGGGCCAGGCGGTGGCGAGCCAGCCTTTCTTGCCAAGGGCCATTTCGGACCGGCGCACTTCCTCCGTCGTCAGCGGCAGGCCGGCCTTGTACTTCCGGATAATGTCTTCCGGGAATTCGGTTTCGAACCAAGTCCGCACCTTTGTGCGGAAGGCTTCGATCTCAGGGCTGAAGGCAAGGTCCATCTTTGGCTCCGTAGCGTTCACCCCAAAAGCGTAGGGCAGGGCCTGTCCATGACAAGCCCTGCCCCGACGTCGCCTTGTTGGCGAAATTTTCTGAAGGCTTAGGCGGCCTTCACTTCCTCGATCCACTGGTCGACGCGGCGCTCCAGCAGATCCAGCGGCATGGAACCGCCGCCGAGCACCGTGTCGTGGAAGCCCTTGATGTCGAACTTGTCGCCCAGTTCTTCCTCGGCGTGCTTGCGCAGGTCCTGGATCTTGATCATGCCGATCTTGTAGGCCGTGGCCTGCCCCGGCATCACGATATAGCGCTGCACTTCGGAACGGGCCTGGCCTTCGGTGATGGCCGAATTGTCCAGGAAGTACTGAACGGCCTCTTCCTCGGTCCAGCCCTTGGAGTGCAGGCCGGTGTCGACGACGAGGCGGATGGCGCGCCAGATTTCGGAGCCGAGGCGGCCGAAGTCGGAATAGGGGTCTTCATAGGTGCCCGGGAATTCCGTGGCGAGCCATTCGGAATAGAGGCCCCAGCCTTCGGCATAGGCGGTGAAGTTGATCTGCGTCCGGAATTTCGGAACGCCGGTCAGCTCCTGCGCGATCGAGATTTGCATGTGGTGGCCCGGCAGGCCCTCATGATAGGCGATCACTTCCAGTTCACCCTTCGGCATGGATTTCATGTCCGACAGGTGGGCGTAGTAGACGCCGGGGCGCGAGCCGTCCGGCGTGCCCGGGAAATAGTGCTGGGCGGCGCCCGGCTGTTCGCGGAAGGCTTCGACGCGCTTCACGACCAGGTCTGCCTTGGGCAGAATGCCGAAGAATTCCGGCAGCTTGGTCTTGATGTTCTCGATCTTCGCCGTGGCGTCGTCGATATAGGCCTGGCGGCCCTCATCCGTGTCCGGATAGTAGAAGCGTTCATCATCCTTGGAATCGCGCTGGAAGACGAAGAATTCCTGCAGCGTGCCTTCGAAGCCGACCTGGTCCTTGATGGCTTCCATCTCGGCATGCAGGCGGTCCACTTCGGCAAGGCCGATCTCGTGGATCTCGTCAGCCGTCATCGACGTGGTCGTGTTGTTGGCGAGGCGCTCATTGTAGTAGGCCACGCCATCCTGCTGCAGGGACGCGCCGACCGGCTGGGTCGGGTCTGGCGAGTTCGCGAGGTCTTCCTCGGCGAAGGCGATGATGTTCTCGAACGCGGTCTTGAACTCGTTCGTCATCGCGTCCGTGGCGTCGGCGAGGATCGTGTCGGACTCTTCCTGGGTCAGCTCGCCGGCTTCGACCAGTGTGGCGAGTTCGGACTTCACGTCTGCATAGAGGGCGCTGTCTTCGCCGTCGGTGAACGGAGCACCGGTGATGACTTTCTGCGACTGGTCGATCACGCCTTCATAGGCGAACTGGGGCGCGTGCGTGCCGTGCTCGGCGTTCTCGCGGGCCACTTCGGTCGCTTCGTCCAGCGCGCGGGCGGTTTCGCGGATCCGCGAGACATAGGCGCGCATGTCGTCAGCATTCTCGACATTGTGGAAGCTGATCAGGAATTGCGGCATGAAGCCCTGCGGGCCGTTCATCTGGTCGTAGACGAAGCCGTTATAGCGGAACTTCGCGGCTTCGGCGGCCTGGTTGTACTGGTATTCGAAGAGGTCCCAGGACAGCTTGTCGCTGTCCGACAGGTCGTCATAGTTGAACTTTGCCTTCATCTCGTCGACGGCGGCCTTCTGGCGGGCCAGCTGGTCGTCGGCACAGGCGCGGGAGAAGCAGTCGATCTGGTCGTTCAGGTCCTTCCGGCCGAGGAAGGTCATCGTGATCGGGCTTTCCTGCAGCGCTTCTTCGAACTGTTCGTCGAACCAGGCGTTCAGCTCCGTGCTGATTTCGGCTTTCTGGTCGGCGGTCAGCTCGGTGGCGGCGGGCGGCGTCGTTTCGGCGGGGTTTCCGCAGGCGGCGAGCGCAAAAGCCAGCGCGAGCGCTGACACGGCAGGTTTGATCATGGGAGTCTCCGAATAGGGATTTCTCGATAAACGATAAAGCGTGGTAGCCGCTTCCGCGTCGCTCTGTCAATTGGCAAGCGGCACGCCCGGCGCTAGGGGAGGGGGATGACTGAAACAAATTCCTCCAGAACGCTCCGGATCGGGACACGTGGTTCGCCGCTGGCCCTGATTCAGGCAAATCAGGTCGCAGCCGGAATCGCGGCTGCCTCCGGCGGCGCCATGACCGGCGAGATCGTCACCTTCACCACGTCCGGCGACCAGCTGACCACCGAGCGCCTGATCAATTCCGGCGGCAAGGGCCTGTTCACCCGCGAGCTGGACGCGGCGCTGACCCGCAGCGAAGTGGACCTGACCGTCCACAGCCTGAAGGACGTGCCGTCCGTGCTGGAGGCAGGCCAGGTGTTCGCCGCCTTCCTGGAGCGCGAAGACCCGCGTGAAGGCTTCCTCTCCCCGCATGCGAAAAGCCTGATGGACCTGCCGGAAGGCGCCAAGGTCGGCACGGCGTCCCTGCGCCGCGAAGCGCAGACCCGCGCCATGCGCCCGGATCTCGAGATCGTCACCTTCCGCGGCAATGTCGCGACCCGCATGCGCAAGCTGGAAGAGGGGCTCGCCGATGCGACCTATCTCGCCATGGCGGGCCTGACGCGCCTCGGCCAGCCGGAAGTCGCAACGCCGATCCCGCTGACCGAGATGCTGCCGGCTGCCGCGCAAGGCATTGTCGGCGTGGTCATGCGCGAGGATGCGGACGCAGACACCGCGGGGGTGCTGCACAAGCTGAACCATGTGCCGACGGCGGCCGCTGCGATGATCGAGCGCGCGTTCCTGCTGGCGCTGGACGGGTCCTGCCGCACGCCGATTGCGGCGCACACATTCGACAAGGGCGAAGAGTGGCACCTTGTTGGCGAAGTCCTCGCCATGGATGGTAGCGCCCGCTGGCGCGCCGAAGGCACCTGCCGCAAAGGGGCCAGCGAGCTGCAGCTCGAAGCGCTCGGCAAAGACATCGCGAACGAGATCCGCCAGCAGGCAGGCGGCCAGTTGCCCGCCTTCGAGGGGGACTGGTGATCCTGCCGGTGATCGTGACCCGCGCCGAGCCCGGTGCTTCTGAAACCATGACCCGGCTGACGGCCATGGACGTGACGCCGATTTCCTCGCCCATGCTGTCGCTCGCCCGGCTGGATGTGGACCTGCCGGACCTCTCCGGCGTTCTGCACCTGATCTTCACCAGCGCCAATGGCGTGCGCTTCTTCGCGGAGGCAAGCACGCTGCGCGCGGCCAAGGCGTGGTGCGTCGGACCGTCCACGGCGGCAGCCGCGCGCGAGGCGGATTTCGCGGCGGTTTACGAAGGGGCCGGCGATGCGGCGGCCCTCGCGGCGGATTTGCTGGTGGCGCTGCCGGAAGGGACGGAAGGCGTCCTGCATGTCGCGAACGAAGCGGCGGCGGGTGATCTCATCGCCCAGTTGAAAGAGGGCGGCATCCCTGCAGGTTTTCTGGCCCTTTATGAAACGATTCCTGCTGACGAACTGGTGCCTGAGGCCGAGGCGGCGCTGGCGGCGGGCCCGGCCTGTGTGCTGATCCATTCGGCGAAAGCGGCGGCAGCCTTCGCCTGGGCGGCCGGGGCGCTGGACCAGGCCATCATCGTTGCCATCTCCGAGGCGGCGGCCCGTCCGCTGCAGGGCCGGGAGGTCGCTGCGATCCATATTGCCGAGGCGCCGAACGAGAGCGCGCTGCTGGCCACGCTCGCCGCTGTTGTCGACGGCCTTTAAGCAGCCGGAATCCTGTGCGAGTGTGGGCAGGTTGAAACCGGATTCGAAATGACAGACGATTCTATCCCTGAAAGCTCCGTCGACCCGGGTGAACCGATCGATGCGGATTTCGAACTGGCCCCGGAAGAGGGGAAGGCGCCAAAGGCTGGCGGCGGCCCCGGCTGGCTGGGCGCAGGCGTGATGAGCGTGATGGCCGCTGGAATTGGCGGCCTGATCGGTATCGGCGCCCACATGGTCCTGCCGAGCGGCCTTGGCGACGCCAGCGAGGAAGTTGCCGCGCTGAACGACCGGATCGGCAATCTGGAACAGTCTGCCCCGGATGACCGCGCCGCCCTGAAGGCCGGGATAGATGCGCTGGCGAACCGGATCGACAATCTGCCCGCAACTGGCGGCAACAGCCCGCCGGTGGACCTGACCGGCATCATTGCCCGGCTCGATGCGCTGGAATCGGTCGAAGTCGGCGACACGGTCGCCCCGGAGGAGCTGGCCCGCGCGCTGGGTGCCCTGTCTGACCGGCTGGACGCGCTGGAGGCCCGGCCGCTGCCGGTGGACCTGACGGCCCGCGTCGTGGCGCTCGAGCGCGAGATCGAGACGCTGCGCGATTCCACGCTGGAACAGACCAAACAGGGCCGTTCCCTCGCCGACATGCTGGCGCGCGTGCAGACCGAGCAGAGCGATGCCCGCGCAGAGGCCGCGTCCGCCAGTTCCGTCGCCGAAGCAGCACTGGCGCTGTCCGCCATCGAGGCGGCGTCCCGCCGGGGCGAGCCGTTCGAATCCGATTACCGCGCGCTGCGTTCTGCCCTGCCGACGGCGGACGATGTCCGCGCGCTTGGCCCGCTGGCGACAGAAGGCGCACTGACGCTGGCAGAGCTGAAAGATGGTTTCGGCGCCGCCGCCGATGCCGCACGGCGCATGGTGCCCACGGAAGATTCCGGGCGCTGGGGCTGGATCAACAAATTCTTTGGCGGCGCGGTGACCGTCCGCAAGGCCGACGGCACGGATGCCGACCCGTTCGCGCTCCTCTCGCGTGCGGCGGAAGCCCTCGAAAAGGGTGACCTCGAAGAGGCCGTATCCTATACAAGCCGGCTGGACGATCCGGCGGGCACGGCAATGTCGGGATGGACCGAAGATGCGAAACGCCGCATCACTCTGGAAAACTCGCTGGAGGCCGTGCGCCTCGCCCTGGCGGATGGGGGCGCCAAGACACCATGAACCGGATCATCGTGTTTCTCGTGCTTCTGATCGTGCTGATCGCAGCGCTCGCTTTCGGCTGGTGGGCTTACACCTTGCCCGGCAAGGTCACTGTGCCGATCGGGACGGAAGAGATTTCCATCAAGTCCGGCGCGGCCGTGGCGCTCGTCCTGGCCCTGTCGGGGATCATGGCCGCCGCCTGGTGGATCATTTCCGGCATCTTCGTGCTGCCGGGCCGGATCGCCCGTTCGCGCCGCCAGTCGAAATCGCGCAAGGCCAATGCCGCGCTGACCGAGGGCCTGCTGGCCGCCGAAGCCGGGGATGCCGAAGCAGCGCTGAAGCTGGCGCGCAAGGCGGCGAAACATGCCGAGGATGAACGTCTCAAACTGCTGCTCGAAGCGCGCGCCGCCGAAGCCAATGACGACTGGGCGGGCGCAGAGCGTGCCTGGAGCCAGCTGACCCGCCTGCCGGGCGGGCAACTGGCTGGCCTGCGCGGTTCGGCCATGGCGGCCTCCGAACGCGGCGACCAGCTGACGGCGGAGACGCGGGCCCGCGAGGCACTTGGCCTCAAATCCTCCGCCGACTGGCCATTCAATTCCCTGTTCGACCTGCAGGTCTCGAAAGGGGAGTGGGAGAAAGCCCTCGACACGCTGACCACCGGCGAACGCCGGGGCATGATCAAGGGCGACAGTTTGCGCCGCCGCCGTGCCGTGCTGCTGACGGCCCATGCCGTCGGCCTGCCGCACGACCAGAAGAGCGCGGCACAGAAATCCCTCGCCGAAGCGATCCGCTCTGCGCCGGGTTTCCCGCCGGCCGCCTTCCATGGGGCAAAGACGCTGATGGTGGACGGCAAGGCGAAAGCCGCCCAGGGCGTGCTGGAACTTGGCTGGAAGGCGCGTCCGCACCCGGCGCTGGCGCAGCTTTCCCGCCGCCTCGTGCCGCAGGATGCGCAGGCTAACATCGCAGCCCGGCTGCAGGCCCTGATCGCGGCGCAGCCGAACCACCGCGAAAGCAAGATCCTGATGGCCGAGATTGCCATGGACAAGGGCGACTGGGTCGGCGCAATCCGCTCGCTGGCGCTGCTGGTGGAAGAGAACCCGACGTCGCGGCTTTGCCTCCTGATGGAGCGGGCCCTGAAGGGCTATGGCGACCAGTCGGAAGCCGCCCGCTGGGGCCGTATGGCTGTCTCCGCCTCGCGAGAGCCGGACTGGTCGGACATCGACCCGAAGGGCAATGCCTTCGATTTTGACCGGCAGGGCTGGTCGCGTCTCGTCTATGCCTTTGGCGATGTCGGCGATCTCGTGCACCCGCGCTACGAGTCCTATGCCCGCGAACTGGAAGCGGGGCGCTTGCCCGCGCTGCCGGGGCCGGAGCTGGAAGAGGCCGTGCCTGAAGCGCCCGGCACACCGGACCGTCCGCTCAGCCCGCCGCTGGACTATGCCTCCGATGATGACTGATCGCGCGGCCGCCTGACTGAGACGGCCGACTGAACGGGGTGGCAAAAGCGTCTTGCGAAACGGGGCGTCTGCCGGTATGAGGCGGGCCTTCAGAATGGTCTAGGCCGCTATAGCTCAGCTGGTAGAGCATCGCATTCGTAATGCGGGGGTCAGGTGTTCAAGTCACCTTAGCGGCACCATTTGCTTTTTCCCGACACGCAAAGTCATTCGCTGAGCAGGATGCCGGCATCGGCCATGGCCTGAACTTTGTCTGCCGGCAGGCCCAGCCAGTCGTTCAGCGCGTCCTGGTTGTGCTCGCCGCGCTTCGGCGGCCGCGCGCCGGGTTCGATCCCGCTTTTGGAAGCAGAGAACCGGTAGGGCGACTGAACGGTGCGGCGGGGATTGCCCTTGTCATCAACGACATCGACCAGCACGCCATTATGCCGGACGCTCTGCTGGGCATAGGATTCTTCCCCGAACTTCCGCACGAGGCCCCAGGCGAGATTCATCCGGTCGAGCGCCTGGGTGAGGGACTCAAAATCTGGATAGGAAGCGATGTGGTCGACAATGGCCTTGCGGCGGTTGGCGAGCTTTGTCTCGAGGTCTGCGCCCTTGGGTGTCGGGTCGACGAGGCCGCCCTTGGTCGACAGGACGAGCCAGAGCCATTTCATGTCAGAGGAGATCAGGATTTGCTTGCCCTCCGGCGCATCCCAGACAAGGTTTTCCGACGGCTTCGGCCAGTTATTGTCCAGCGCCCAATGGGCATAGTCGTCGGTGGCGTGCAGGACATTGATCATTGCAATGTCGATCTGCTGGCCGACGCCCGTCTGTTCCGCGACGCGCAGGGCGGCAAGCAGGCCGACCAGTCCGTGTAAGGAGCTGTAGGAGTCTGCCAGGGAATACTGGAGGTCATAGGCCGGGCCTCCGCTCATTTCTGCCTGCCGGGCGATCAGGCCGGCTTCGGCATGGACGACCGGAGCATAGGCGGCCCGGCCGCTTTCAGGGCCATTCTGGCCGAAGCCTGAAATGGACAGCATGACGAGCTTCGGATTGACTGCGTGAACACTTTCCCAGTCGAGCCCGAACCGCTTCATAACGCCCGGCCGGAAGTTTTCTACCAGCACATCCGCCTTCCGGCACAGATCCAGTACCAGTTCCCGGGAGCCTTCGGCCTTCAGGTCAATGCAGACATTTCGCTTGCCGACATTCTGCTGCAGGTAAAAGCCCGCGACCCCCTTGTCCTTGTTGCCGAATGTCCGGGTCACATCCCCCTCGGGCGGCTCGATCTTGATCACGTCGGCGCCGAGGTCTGACAGCATGCGCGTGGCAAACGGTCCGGCCAGAACACGCGACAGGTCGAGCACCTTCAGCCCGGCGAGCGGATAACCAGAAATGTCCATGAATTCCTCCGGGTGTTTTTTGTTGGGGTCACCTTATCCCGGCCCATGCCCGCTTTATAGCCTGACCCGGCGTCGCCCGGGGCGTTTTTGGTTCCTTGCGCTTGCTGGTTGCCGGGAACCGCCGCTAGGTTCCGTCCTGTTCGCGCGTGGCGCGGGAAGACGAAAAGGACTGCCATGATGAAGCTCCCCCCGATGAAGAGCCTGCTTGCCGGATCGGCGCTGGCGCTGGTTGCGCTTGGCGCGGCGGCGGAGAAGGCGGCGCCTGTGTCTTCAGCCCCGGCACCCGCCATCCCGGTGGAGGTAACCGAACGCATCGATGCGCGTTTCCTGGATTATCAGACAGAGCAGCATGTGCCGGGCCTTGTCTGGGGCATCGTAAAGGATGGGCATCTCGTCCATTTCAAGACATCCGGCATCGGAAACCTGGAAACGGACGCGCCTGTCACATCGGACTCGCTGTTCTCCATCGCCTCCATGAGCAAGGCCTTCACGGCGCTCGGCATCCTGAAGCTGCGCGATGAGGGCAAGCTCTATCTCGATGCCCCGGCCGAATACTATGTGCCGGAACTGAGAGGCTGGACCTATCCGACCACGGACTCCCCCCGTATCCGCGTGCGCGATCTGCTGGCCCATGTCAGCGGTCTCGTCACCGACAATCCCTGGGGCGACCGCCAGCAGGACATGCCTGAGGACGTCTTCACCGAAGTGCTGGAACAGGGCGTGCCGGTCAGCCGGGCGCCGCAGATGGAGTATGAATACTCCAATTTCGGATACGCCCTGCTGGGCCGGATCATCACCAATGTCTCCGGCATGCCGTATGAGGACTATATCCGCACCGAGATCATGCTGCCGCTGGGCATGAGTTCGACCGGGTATGATGTCTATGCCGTGGACCAGGACCGCCGCGCGCTCGGGTATCGCTGGGAAGAGGGGGAGTTTTCAGACGAGCCTGCGCTCGGCCCGGGCGTCTTCGGCGCCATGGGCGGGGTGATGACCAATGCAGATGACTATGAAAAATGGGTCGCCTTCCTGCTGGGTGCCTGGCCGCCGCGGGATGGGGAAGATGCCGGGCCGGTGAAACGGTCGACGGTGCGGGAATTGTCCCAGGGCCTGAACTTCCCGCGTGTCTATACGCGTGATGGCCTGGAAGAGGGCGAGACCTGCAGCGTGGCTGTGACCTATGCGATGGGCTTTGCCGTCAGCGCCGAGTGTGAGCTGGGCACGACGCTTGCGCATTCCGGCGGGTATCCGGGCTATGGCTCGAACCTGTTGCTGATGCCGGACGCTGGCGTCGGCATCTTCGCCTTTGCCAACCGGACCTATGCCGCCCCGTCGCGGATCGTGCGGGAGGCGGCGCTGGAACTGGCCAGCGCAGGCGAACTCCCCGCCCGCGAGTGGCCGGTCAGCGCGGTGGTGGCGGATGCCTATGCGGCCGCGGGCGCGGTCTATGAGCAGGGGAGCTTCGCGCCGGCGGACGGCAAGCTGGCGATGAACTTCACCATGGATGCCACCCTCCCGGTTCGCGAACGGGTGCTGGCGAAGCTGAAAGGGGAGGCCGGTGCCTGCCAGACGGATGCGCCGTTCAAGGCCAATGGCCGCCTCAGCGGGACGTTCACCTGGACCTGCGAGAACGGAAAGATGGAAGGCTGGCTGCTGATGTCACCCAACCATCCGCCCCTGATCCAGGAACTGAACCTCAGCTTCGTTCCCGCGGACTGATCATCTATTCCAGCACATAGTCTGCCTCAGCCTCATAGCGGCTGGGGCGGCCTTTGGCGGAGTGGCTGGAATACAGGTGGAACCGGTCTGCCGTGAACGGACCGCTGCGATAGGCGTGATTGGCTTCGACCCAGCGGCGGGTGTCTTCCAGTGTCGCATTATGCAGGTAGGCGAGCGTGACATGCGGGGTGAAGGGGCGCCGGTCCGGCTCGAAGCCGAGGCGCCGCGCCGCCTGCTCGCAGCGGGCAGAGAGGCTGCGCAGCTCGTCGCTCTCGCGTACCCGTGCCCAGACGGCGGACGGTTCCCGCCGGCCGAACCAGCCAGTGCCTTCCATGGAGACTTCGAAAGGCGGGCAGCGGATGTCGCCCAGCAGGTCGTCGAGGTCCCGGGCCTGGCGGTGGGTCAGATCGCCGAAGAAGCGCAGCGTGATGTGGAAATTCTCTTCCGGGCGCCAGCTTGCGCCCGCCAGCCCGTCCTGCAGGGCGGCAAGGCCGTCCCAGAGGTCTTCGGGCACGGGCAGGGCGGCAAACAGTCTGTACATGGCCTGTTGTCTGCCTCCGGACGCGGAAAAAGAAAACCCGGCCTGATAGGGCCGGGTTTGTCTGGTGATGTGAAGGCCGGATCAGCTGCCGAGTTCAGCAAGCTTCCCGAAGTGCTCTGCCAGCAGGTAGTAGAAGGTCACGCGCGATTTCTGACCGCCTTCGGCGCTCATCTGATCGCAGACCGTCTTGATGGCGGCGTCGAGTTCGCCCTGCTTTTCGGCGAGGCCCAGTTTTCCGCGGCACCACTTTTCCCGCACACGGTCCAGTTCGCCGGAGTCGCTGCACGCGACGATGGAGCTGTCCTTGTTGCGGAGGGCAATGCCGAGATGTCCCACGATCTTCTCGGCGGCTGCCTGATTGTACCCACCATTTGCGTATTTCTTGATGTTTTCGGCGTAAGCCGATGCGTCTGCCATAATTGTATCCCCTAGTGCTTCAGCGGCTCCACTGCTGGAGTTACGCCAGATTCAGGAATTTATATCTGACCATAGGTTAGTCAATCCACTTCTGGATATCTTCCCGAAAGCTTCGTGCGGGGACGCTGTCAATTTGCGAATGCTCTATCACGATCAACTTGATTTAAGTAATAATCGCCCAGACTTTAAGTATTCATCTGGGTTGCTTGAAGTGTTTTCCCGTGGCTCACCCCATCCGACCCATGAAGAAGTGGAAAGCGTGTCCGGTTTTGCTTGCACAAAGGCGCAAGCCCTCCCATATTTCGCCCATCATCCGGGTAATCCACCCACCTGGTAAAGAGAAAGGCTTGAAACCTATGAATGATTTCAATCGTGCTTATTCGCCGGCGACCGGCGCGGGCTCGATGGACATGTCGGTCAATGAGGGCCTGCGGGCCTTCATGCTGGGCGTTTATCAGAAGCTTGCCTACGGCATCGCGCTGGCAGGCGGCCTGGCATTCCTGGTCGGTTCCAACACCGTCCCGGCGCTGACCGAATTCGTGCTGTTCTCGCCGTTCCGCCTTGTTGTGCAGTTCGGCCCGATCGCGCTGATCCTGATTTCAGCCTTCGCCATGCGCCGGCCATCCCCGCTGGGAACGGCGGTCCTGTACTGGACAATCGTCACCCTGCTGGGCCTTAGCCTGTCGGTCTGGGTGCTGATGGCCACGATGAACACCGAAGCGGCCAGCCGCGCGGGCATCGTCTACTCGACGACGTTCATCACCATCGCAAAGGCCTTCTTCCTGACGGCCACGGCCTTCGGTGCCCTGTCGCTCTACGGCTACACCACCAAGCGTGACCTGCAGCCGATTGGCGTGATTGCCATCTTTGCCCTCTGGGGCATTATCGGCATGTCGTTGCTCAGCTTCCTGTTCCCGCCGTCGGGTTTCTTCGAAACCGCGATCACCGTGGGCGTTCTGGCGATTTCAGGCGTGCTGGTCGCGTTCGACACGCAGAATCTGAAGCGCTCCTACTTCGCGCTTGAAGGGGACCAGCGTGGCCTCGCCGTGATGACGAACTGGGGTGCGCTGAACTTCTTCATCCTGTTCTACAACATCTTCACGACGATCCTGTCGCTGCTGTCGCGCGACTAAGCCGGATCATGACGGACTAAGAGAAGCCCCGCCTTCCCGGCGGGGCTTTTTCTTTGCCGGGCGGGAAGAATCCGGTGACATCGGCGGCAATCATCACCTGTCCGGAGCAGACCCCATGCGCACTCTTGGCCCCACGATCGAAACCGAGCGGCTGATCCTGCGCCCGCCGCAAGCGGAGGATTTCGAGCCCATGTGTGCCATGATGGCGGATGAGGAAACGGCCCGCTTCATCGGCGGCGTCATGGCGCCGTCCACTGTCTGGCGGTCGCTCTGCGCACTGGCGGGGGCTTGGACGATCCGCGGCTATTCCATGTTCTCCGTCATCGAGAAGTCGACCGGCACATGGATCGGGCGCCTCGGCCCCTGGCAGCCGGAAGGCTGGCCGGGCACCGAGATCGCCTACGGCCTGACGCGCGGCGCGCAGGGCAGGGGCTATGCCCTTGAGGGCGTCTCGGCGGCGATCGACTATGCGGTCGACATCCTCGGCTGGGACGAGATCATCCATTGCATCGATGCGAAGAACACCGCCTCGCTGAAGGTGGCGGCGAAGCTCGGCGCGCGCAAGCTGCGCGAGGCGCAGGCGCCGGCACCATTCTCGGACATGTCCTGGGACGTCTATGGCCAGAGCGCGGACGAATGGCGGGCCCGGCGATAACGCCTGCGTGAGCTCACGCGTTCGTGCATCGCCTGGCGCGATGGGGCCGGGTAGGGCTGGGGTCAAAGAAAAAGGACCCGCCCATGATCCGCACTGCCTCTCTCGCCTCGCTCCTCGCGCTTCTCCCGGCTGCCGCCACCGCGCAGGAACCCAGCAAGACCCAGATGGAAGCGAAATCCGCCGAGGCGGAACGCGCAGCCATGGCCGAGGACATGCGGATCGGCCCGGTTGTCGGACAGCCAGCCCCAGCCGTGTCCGTGACAGGGCCGGACGGCCTGGTAGGGTTCACCGATCTTGCCGGAGAGAAAGGCACGGTTGTCGCCTTCTTCCGGTCGGCGGACTGGTGCCCGTACTGCAAGAAACAGCTGATCGACCTGAAAGATGCGGCCGCCCCGCTGGCCGAAGAGGGCTGGACGCTGGTCGGCGTGTCCTATGACCCGCCTGAAACCCTCGCAGACTTCAAGGCGGCAAAGGCGCTGCCATATGGCCTCTATTCCGATGCCGGGTCTGCTGCCATTGACGCGTTCGGCCTGCGCAATCCGGATGTGCCTGCAGGCTCGCGCTATGACGGGATCCCGCACCCGGCCATCGTCTTCATCGCCGCTGATGGCACGGTGAAGGCACTCATGCGGGAAGAGGGCTACAAGGACCGCCCGGCCGTGGACGCGATCATGGAGCTGGCTGCAGCGCTCTGATCCCGCTCTGTGGGTTCCAACCACTCCCGGAATGGCATAGCGTCCGCGCAAACCATTCCGGAGATGCCAGATGAGACTGATTGCCCTTGCCGCGCTCGGCGCGCTTGCCGCTTGCCAGACGATCACCGCGGACGCTGAAGAGCCCGCCGACCACGAGGCGGAGATCCTGCAGACGGCAAACGCGCTGGCAAATGCCGGGACATGGGACAATGTCGGTCTCCAGTTTGTCGAAGACCTGACCACCGAAATCGGCCCGCGCCTCGCTGGGTCTCCGGACGAAAAGCGGGCGCGTGACTGGGCCGTAGCAGAACTGACGGCAATGGGCTTTGCGAACGTCCATGTCGAAGACTTCACCGTGCCTTACTGGAACCGGACGCATGAAAGTGCCCGCGTTGTCGGCGCAAGCGCCCAGCCGCTGATCATCACGGCGCTTGGCGGCAGCGCGCCGACGCCGGAAGGCGGGCTGGAAGCCGACATCGTGCGCTTCGAACTGCTGGCCGACATGCTGGCCGCCGAGGATGCGGATGTCGCCGGAAAGATCGTTTTCATCGATGAATACATGACCCGCACGCAAACCGGCGCTGGCTATGGCCTGGCGGTGGCCAAGCGCGCGGCGTGTCCGAAAGCGGCAGCTGCCAAGGGCGCGGTGGCCTGCCTGATCCGTTCGGTCGGAACAGACCATTTCCGACGTCCGCATACGGGCGGGATCGACCGGCGCGGGCCGGACGGTGTGGCAAAGCCGATGGGGCCGATCCCGGCAGCGGCGCTCTCCGCGCCGGATGCCGACCAGCTGGCCCGCCTGCTGGAGCGTGGGCCGGTGACGGTCAATCTCGATATCGGGGTCGAGACGGCAGAAGCCGCGCCGTCCGGTAATGTCATCGCGGAAGTCGAGGGTGGGGCGAACAAGGACGAGATCGTCCTGATCAGCTGCCACCTCGATTCCTGGGATCTCGGTACGGGAGCCATCGATGACGGGGCCGGTTGCGGCATCGTCGTCGGCGCGGCCAAGCTGATTGACCAGCTGCCCGGCAAGCCGGACCGCACGATCCGCGTCGTGCTCTACGGGTCTGAGGAGATCGGCCTGTTCGGCGGTGACGCCTATGCCCGTCAGCATGCGGACGAGCTAGGCAAGCATGTCCTTGCCGCTGAAAGCGATCATGGCGCGAGCTATATCTGGCAATTCCAGACCCGGTTCGGGGAAGGCGCGCTGGACTATGCCAAAAAGATCCAGGGCGTGCTGGCCCGTTATGGCGTTGCGCCCGGCGACAATCTCTCATCGGGCGGCCCGGACATCGGCGTGCTGGCGCGCTCGGGCGTGCCGGTGGTCACCCCGGCACAGGATGGCTGGGACTATTTCGACTATCACCACACGCCGGATGACACGTTCGACAAGATCGAGCCCGACGCCTTCCGCCAGAATGTGAGCGTCTATGCGGCCTTTGCCTACATGGCAGCAGACTCGGGCTGGGATTTCCGCAAACCGGCTGACCCGGAAGAATAGGCAGCCATGACGCCGCGCGAGCGGATTGGCCCCGCCCTCGCGGCGGTGCTGGAGGGGCTGAAGCTCGCCCGGCGGGAACTTGCCGGCGGCGAGACAGACCCGCCCCGGCGCCGCTGGGTGCCTGTGGCGCTGGTCTCGGCGCTCCAGGCGGGACTGGTCGCGGCGCTTTCGGGGTATGAGAGCGCGCAAAAGGGGGATGTGACAGACCCCTCCCAGCCGGACCGGATCGCCCCGGTCGCCCTCCTGCTGCGCCGGGCCCGGTCGACGGAGTATTTCAGCCCGCCGGAATTGCTGGAACTGCCCGGACGCGTGCTGCGGGACATCGAAAACGTGATCGCGGCCCGTAATGGTGTTTTGCACGGGCCGAATGGAGTACAAAAACCAGCTGTGAACGAAGCGTACCGTTCTGTCCTGCAAGTCCTGCAACAGATCTGCCTGACCCACCCTTCCTTCCCGTTGGAAGGTCACGGTGTGATCCTCGCCCTGATCCGGGATGAAATTTCCGCACTTGAGGCGGCCTTGGCGCCGACTGGTTAATGTGCAGGTCATGATCTTTCGGCAAGACTGGCCGGATGATGCCCGACTCCCGCGCATACAGCTTCGGCGCCCGTCTTATCCGGGCAATGGCACCGGCGGTCTCGCTGCTGCTGCTGGCAGCGGCTGCGCCGGACACGTTTTCGCGCGAGGAACTCGAAGCGCTGGAATCGGAAAAACGGGTCGCAGAGCAGAAACTGGCCGCGCTTCAGGCCAGCGGTGACGAGGCCCGCGAAGACATCGACAATGTCGATGCCGAACTGATCGCGGCCGCCATGGAATCCCGCCGCCGCGAGGACCAGGCCGCCGAAGCCGAAAAAAGCCTCGCGGATCTCGGTACGCGGCGCATCACGGCCCAGATGCGGCTTCTTGAAGACCAGCAGGCGCTGGAAGACCTTCTGGCGGCGCTCGCAGCCTCGAACCGGCGCAAACCACCGGCACTGGTGATTTCGCCGGGCAAGGCCAATACCGCCGTGCGCCGGGCGATCCTGATGAGTGAAACCACGCCGCGCCTTGCCGCCCGGACCGAAACGGTGCGCGCCGAGATCGATGAGCTGAACACGCTGGAACGCCGGATTCGCGGTGAAAAGGCCCGTCTGGACGCTGCAGAGGCGACGCTTGCCCTGAAACAAGTGGAAATCGAGCGTCTGGCGGCGGCCAAACGGGGCGCTTTCGAGGACCTTTCCGGCGATATCGCCCGCCTGAAGTCGCAGACGGCGGAGCTGGGAGCGCGGGCCGATACGCTGCGCGGCCTGCTGAATGCGCTGGAATCTGCGGCCCCGTCGGCGCCCGGCGTGAAACCGTCCCTGAGGCCGCGTCTTGTTGCAGCCTCGCCGGGTTCGCCCCGGCCAAAACCCGTTTCCCCGTCGTCCCGGCCGCTCGGCAAGGCGGCGCTGGGGGCGCTGCAACAGCCTGTGGCCGGCAGCGTGCTGCATTCCTTCGGAGACAAGCTGGCCGCAGGCGGCAAGGCGGAATGGGTCACATTTGCCGCGCGGGGGGAGGCGCAGGTCACCGCACCGATCGCCGGAACGGTGGAATATGCCCGTCCGTTCCGGTCCTATGGCATGATGCTAATTTTGCGGACGAGTGACGGATACCATGTTATTCTTTCCGGAATGAGCCGAATTTACGTCACCGAAGGCCAGAATGTGGCCACTGGCGAACCGGTTGGCCGCATGCCTGACCGGTCTGACCCGCCGCCGGAGCTCAATATGGAATTGAGGCTTGGCGACACGGTGATGAATCCGGCAGACTGGTTACCGCGGCGCGGTTGAGGTCGTGTATGAGAGAGGTTTGGAACATGCGTTCATTGCTGATTGGCACCGGAGTTGGTTTGATCCTCGGAGCGACGGCAGTCGGCCTTTCCGCCATCGCAGCGCCTCAGGAAGCCGCCCAGCAATCCGATCCACGCACCGTTACCTACCAGCAGCTTGAACTGTTCGCTGAAGTCCTGGCCCGCGCTCGTCAGGACTATGTGACCGAGATCGACGAGCCGGAGGCCATGGAAGCGGCCATCAATGGCATGCTGACATCGCTCGACCCGCATTCGAGCTATCTGAACGCCGACGATTTCAAATCCATGCAGGTGCAGACCTCCGGCGAGTATGGCGGCCTCGGCATCGAAGTGACCATGGAAGATGGCTTCGTGAAGGTCATCTCGCCGATGGATGACACGCCGGCCAGCCGCGCCGGCATCCAGCCGGGCGACCTCATCACCGCCATCGATGGCCTGCCGATTATCGGCCAGACGCTGAACGATGCGGTCAAGCAGATGCGCGGCGAACAGGGCACCCAGATCGACATCACCGTGCTGCGCGAAGGGGAGGACCCATTCGACGTGACGCTGACCCGTGAAGTGATCGAGCAGAAATCCGTGACCTGGCAGCTCGATGACAATGACATCGGCTATATCCGCATCTCGACCTTCAATGAGCGCACCACGCCGCTGCTGGAAGCGGCCGTGAATGGCATTTCCGAGAAGACCGGCGGCCGTCCGCGCGGCGTTATCGTGGACCTGCGCAACAATGGCGGCGGCCTGCTCGACCAGGCCGTGTCGGTCAGCGACATGTTCCTGTCGGGCGGTGAAGTCGTCTCGACGCGGGGCCGCCGCACATCGGATATCGAAAGCTACATGGCGCACAATGGCGAGGTCTTCAAAGGCGTGCCGATGATCGTGTTGATCAATGGCGGATCGGCCTCGGCCTCCGAGATTGTGGCTGGCGCCCTGCAGGACCGCCGCCGCGCAACCATTGTCGGCACGACCAGCTTCGGCAAGGGATCGGTCCAGACCGTCACGCCGCTGGGCGCTGACCGCGGCGCCCTGCGCCTGACCACTGCGCGTTACTACACGCCGTCCGGCCATTCGATCCAGGCACTGGGCATCGAACCTGACGTGTCGATCTCGCAGGCCCGCCTGACAGAGGAAGAACTCGCCCGGATCACGCGCTTCTCCGAAGCAGACCTGCCGCACGCCCTCCAGAACGAGGAAGGCGCCGAGCGTCGCGCGCTGACCATGCCGGACGAACAACCGCCGGAAGACTACAAGGGCGAGGACTTCCAGCTGGAACGGGCAAAGCAGATGCTGAAGGACGGTGTGATCACCGCCAGCAACGGCCTGAAAAGGGCCGGATAACAGCAAACGTTAACCTTCGTTTGCAACCTGTTAACCGGATTGAGGCAAATCTGGTCGTTCAGAGTCGACTGGATTTGATTACGAGGTTGCCACATGGCAAATCGCCGGGATGGTGAGCCGTCACCGCTGCGCACAGGCGTTGTGCATACGGGGCTCAGCCTGTTGGTGTTCGGCGGGGTCGCCGGCGCGCTGGGCGCGGTCATTTACCTGATGGGCGATCCGTCCGAGGCTGGCCCCAAGCAGACGCTGGCCCTGTTCGAGACGACCAATTCTGCCGCCCCGCCGCTGAAAACACGCCTGAAAACCGACATCACCACGGCCAGCCTGTCCATCGAGACGCCGGATTACAGCGAGGATGCCGGGTCCGGCGACCTGCCTGACCTTGGCGTAGACGTGCCGGACGAAACCGTTGTGGCCGCCGCCGAGACTGTTGACCCGGTCGGGGAAGGAGACGCGGAGACGGCAGGCGTCCGGATCAATGGCAAGCTGGTGAAGCCCGGCGAATCCTATGGCGAGGTGACCCGCGTCGTCTCGCTGGAGCGGGCGCCCATTGCCGGCATGACCGAGCGCCTGGACGGCATGACCCTGCCGCGCGTTTCCCCGGATGGGCTCGCCCCGGCAGATGCCTATGCCCGCCCGTTCATCAATCCTGGTAACAAGCCGGTCGTCGCCATCGTGGTTGGCGGCCTCGGCATCAATGCGACGCACACCAGATCCGCTATCGATGAACTGCCGCCGGAAGTGACGCTGTCCTTCGCGCCGGATGCGACCAGCCTGCAGACATGGATCAACCGCGCCCGCGCCGCTGGCCATGAAGTGCTGATCGAAACGCCGATGGAAGCCTATGACTATGGCCGGATGAAAATGCATCCGTTGACCCTGCTGGCCAGCGACAATGAAGCCCGCAACCAGGCCCGCCTCGACCGTATCCTCAGCCGTTCCACCGGCTATTTCGGCCTGATCAATTCGCAGGGCTCCAAGATCGGGGACGATGAAACCGCGATGAAGCCGATGCTGCAGGCCGTGTCCGAGCGGGGCCTCGCCTTTATCGATGATGGCGGCCTCAACGCGGCGAACATGAAACAGCTGAGCGGTGAAACGCGCCTGCGCTATGTGCGGGCGGATTCAGCGATCGATGCGAAACTCTCCGCCGAAGACATCTCGTCTGAATTCATGGAGCTTGAGAGCCAGGCGCTGGAACACGGCGCAGCGCTCGGCTCGGGCTTTGCGTTTCCGATCACGATTGAAATGGTGAAGACCTGGACCGCTGGACTGGAGCAGAAAGGCATCGTGCTGGCGCCGGTGTCCGCGCTGGCCGCGACCGCTGTGTCCGTGGAAAATCCCGGTGAAGACAGTGTTCGCACTGGCAGCCTCGAGCAGCCTCCTGTAAATCCACACGGGTGACACAGGTTAAGCAGGATCCCGATCGCTATCGCGCGAATGTCGGGCTGGCCCTCTTTTCGAAGGCCGGCCACGTCTTTATTGGCCGGCGTATCAATGGCCGCGGATCGTTCCAGTGGCAGATGCCGCAAGGCGGGGTCGATAAGGGCGAAGACCCGGCTGTCGCGGCATTGCGGGAGCTGGAGGAAGAAGTCGGCGTGCCGGCAAAACTGGTCGACACGCTGCAGGAAACCGAAGACTGGCTCTATTACGACTTCCCGCCAGACCTGAAGAAGCGCCTGCCCGGGCCGTATCTCGGCCAGCGGCAGAAATGGTTCGCCTTCCGCTTCAAGGGATCCGACAGCGACGTGCGGCTGGACCGGCATACGCCCGAATTCGACGCGTGGCGCTGGGCCCAGCTGGAAGAGACCCCGTCGCTCGTTGTGCCCTTCAAGCGGGCCGTCTATGCCGAAGTCGCGACCCGCTTCGAGCGCTGGACGGAGCCGGTTCTCGGAGGCAAGGTGCCCCAGGGCTGAACCCGGAGAAGGGGAGAGGGGCATGACGAAAACCCTGCTGATGATTCACGGCGTCGGATGCGGCGGCGATGTATGGGACCGGATGATCCCGGCGTTCGAGGCCGATGGCTGGATGTGTGAAGCGCCGACCCTGTTTCCAGGCCGCCGGGTAAAAGACAATCCGCCCCAATCGCTCAGCGAACTCGGCATCGACGATTACATCTCCGCGATGTCGGCAAAGGCGCACGAGATCGAAAAGGCGACCGGGGAGAAGCCCGCCGTGATCGGCCACTCGATGGGCGGCCTGATTGCGCAGGTGCTGGCGGAGAAGGGGGACGTGTCACAGGCTGTCTTCCTGACACCGGCCCAGCCGAAAGGGTGCGCCGTGATCGGGCCGAGCGTGGTGATCACCTTCCTCAACATTCTGCTGCAGCAGAACCGCAAGAAATCCTACAAGGTCTGGCGGACGGGCTTTGACTTCGGTGTCACGAATTGTGTGCCGAAGCGCCTGCGGGAAGAGATCTATTCTCACGCGCTCTATGATTCCGGAAAGGTCTATGGCGACCTGACTGACGGGGTGGAAATCGATGAGTCGAAGATCAGGATCCCCACGCTGACGATCGCCGCGGGCAAGGACCGCGCGACACTGGCCTCTGCCGTCCGCAAGGTCGGCGAAAAATACAAGAACGCGGCGGTGGCCGGAGACTTCATGGAGTATCCGAAGAACGCCCACTGGATTGTCGATGAGCCGGGTACGGATCAGGTTGCGGCGGACATTGCCGGCTGGCTCGCCCGCACGCGTGTGAAAGAAGACGCATGATGGAAGACGACGCGCACGGCGTGCACGACTATCTCACCGATCCGCGCAATGCGGACATCCTGATTTCGGTGAATGGTGAACTCAAGAAACGGGACGAAGCGGTCGTGTCGGTCTTCGACAGCGGCTACATCCTGGGCGACGGCGTCTGGGAAGGCCTGCGCGTCATGAATGGCGGCATCGCCTTCCTGCCGGAGCATCTGAAGCGCCTCTGGGCCGGGGCCAAGACGCTCGACATGGACATTGGTCTCACCAAGGAAGAGCTGACGGCCCGCCTGACCGATTGCCTGAAGGCGAACGGCATGGAGGACGGTGTTCACATCCGCCTGATGGTAACACGCGGCATCAAGAAGACGCCTTATCAGGGGCCGCGCTTCACGATCACCAAGCCGACCATCGTGATCATCCCGGAATACAAGACGCCGGTGCCGGAGATCGTGAATACGGGCGTGACGCTGTTCACCGTGCATGTGCGCCGAACAGGACCTGCCGAGCAGGACCAGAAGCTGAATTCCCATTCTAAGCTCAACTGCATTCTTGCCTGTATCCAGGCCGACAAGGCCGGTGCTGACGAGGCCCTGATGCTCGACCCGCTTGGCTTTGTGGCGACCTGCAACTCGACCCATTTCTTCATCGTGCGCGATGGGGAAGTGTGGACCAGCCCGCCGGAATATTGCCTCGGCGGCATCACGCGCGGCAACATTATCAAGACCTGCCGCGAGGTTGGCATCCCGGTGTTCGAGAAGCGCTTCTCGCTGTTTGATGTTTACTCCGCAGACGAAGCCTTCATCACCGGCACTTTCGCAGGCGTGACGCCGGTTCGCGAAGTGGACGGACGGTCCATCGAGACCATTGACGGGCCCATCTCGCGGAAAATCCGCGAAGCCTACAAGGCCATGCAGGCGCGCAGCCTGACGTCCATTTCCTGAGGCCGGTTCCATGAGTGACGTGATACGTATCGCCATGTGGTCCGGCCCGCGCAACATGTCGACGACGATGATGCGCAGCTTCGGCGCCCGTCCGGAAGCGGTCTGTGAGGACGAGCCGTTCTATGCCGCCTGGCTGACCGCAGCGGGCGAAGTTCATCCGATGCAGGAAGAGACGCTGGCCTCCCAGTCGTCAGACCCCGGCATCGTCGCGCGTGAATTGCTGCACCCCCTGCCGCCGGGCAAGACGCTGCAATACCAGAAGCAGATGACCCATCATATGCTGGAATGCTTCCCGCTGGATTGGGTGAGCGGCGTGCGCCACGCTTTCCTCGTGCGCCATCCCGGCCGGGTGATTGCGTCCTATACGAAGAAAATGGGCGATGTCAGCCTGGAGGCCATCGGCGTGCCCCAGCAGGAACGCCTCTACCGGGAGATCACCGAACGGACCGGCAAGGCACCACCGGTTGTGGACTCTGACCGCTTGCTGGCCGATCCGGCCCAAGTCCTGCCGCGTCTTTGTGAGGCGCTCGGTATTGGCTGGGACCCGGCCATGCTCAGCTGGGCGCCGGGACCTAAACCTGAAGACGGGGCCTGGGCACCGCACTGGTATGATGCGGTGTGGAACTCATCCGGCTTCGGACCACCGCCGGGAGACCGGCCGGTTCTGGAAGGCAAGGCCGCCGCCATCGAAAAAGAGGCGCTCGAAAGTTACGAACGGCTCTTGCTGCAGCACGTCTGAGACCGGCAATCAATCCTGTCCGGAGACCGGATCGCTGAGGAAGATTTTCAGCGTCCTGTCGTCATCCTGGATGCTGACAGAGACATCGAAACAGGCGTCTGAAGGGCCTATGACCAGCCGGCGCGCGGCGCCGTCAAAGCTTGCGCGATGGTCGATGATTTCAAGTCTGTTGAAGCGTCTGAGCGCTTCGCCGATCTGTTTGGTCGTATTGTCTGCCGCCATCTGAGACTCTCGATCTGTTCGAAAAAAAAGCCCCGGCCTTGCGAGCCGGGGCTTTCGGGATAAGGGGGCGCCGTCAGCCTCAGCTGCGGCCGGTCATCCGCAGGAAGCGGTTGCGCAGGTCTGCGTCCGATTTGAAGACGCCGGTGAACTGTGTCGTGACCGTGGATACGTCCTTGTGGTGTACGCCGCGGGTCGACATGCACTCATGCACCGCGTCGATCAGGACGGCCGTGCCCATCGGGGCGAGGCTTTCGGTGATGGCGTCGCAGATCTGGGACGTCATGGTCTCCTGCGTCTGCAGGCGTTTGGAGAAGATCTCCACCACGCGGGCCAGTTTGGAGATGCCGACAACCGCTTCGGTCGGCATGTAGGCGACATAGGCCTTGCCGAGGAAGGGGGCCATGTGGTGTTCGCAATGGCTTTCCACGTCGATGTTCTTGAGCATGACGATGTCGTCATAGCCCTGCACATCCTCGAAGGTGCGGGAAAGGTATTTCACCGGGTCTTCGGTATAGCCCGAGAACCATTCCTCGTACGCTTTGACAACGCGTTTCGGCGTGTCGATCAGGCCTTCACGGGCCGGGTCGTCGCCGGCCCACGCGATCAGCGTGCGAACCGCTTCTTCAGCTTCTTCCTGGGATGGGCGTTTCACGGGTTCCGCGCGCGCAATTTCATTCTTAGGTGTGATGGCGTCCATTGCCATAGTGTAGGAGTCCTTCGACTGAGGGACGGGGGTCGAGCCGGGGCGTCCCTTGAAGGTCTCTTGCGCCTTCTGCCCGGACTTAACGCCCGCCCGGAGTTTGTACCCTCAGGGCGATAATGAGGAACATAAGGGCCCAAAGCCCCGGTTTCCAGCGGATTCTACGGTGACGGCGCGTCACTGGATCGCGGCCGAGTTGCTTTTCGCTGCGTTAACTGATACCGCCCGGCCCATGTTCGTGCCCGCTTTTCCCTTGTGTCGCCGCTGCTGTTGTTGCCGCTGAGGCCGCAACGCGCCATTAGGGCTGTCAGAAACTGACCCTGCCGGCATTTTCCCCGAACAAACCCGATCCAGAGACACAAATGACCATTCGCCTTTACGACACCGCTGCGCGTGAAAAGCGCGTTTTCGAGCCGCAGGACCCCAAACGCGTGACGATGTATGTCTGCGGCCCCACGGTCTACAACTACGCCCATATCGGCAATGCCCGCCCGCCCATCGTGTTTGATGTGCTGCGCCGCCTGCTGATCCGCACCTATGGCGCGCACGCCGTCGTCTATGCCCGGAACATCACGGACATCGAGGACAAGATCATCAAGGCCTCGCTGGAGACCGGCGCGCCGATCGCCGAGATCACGCAGAAATATGCCGGTATCTACAATGCCGACACGGCTGCGCTGAACGTGCTGCCGCCGAGCATCGAACCCTGGGCGACGGACCATGTGGCCGAGATGATCGACATGATCGAAAAGCTGGTCCGCCGTGGCTACGCCTATGTTGGCAAGGAAGGCGTCTGGTTCGCCGTCAAGCAGATGCCGGACTACGGCAAGCTGTCCGGCCGCAAGCTGGAAGACAATGAAGCCGGCGCCCGCGTTGAAGTGGACCCCGACAAGCGTGACCCGTCCGATTTCGCCCTCTGGAAGTTCGCCAAGCCCGGCGAGCCGGAAGATGCGATCTGGGACAGCCCGTGGGGCAGGGGCCGCCCCGGCTGGCACATCGAATGCTCCGCCATGGCCGCCAAGCATCTCGGCAAGACGATCGACATTCATGGCGGCGGGATCGACCTGCAGTTCCCGCATCACGAGAACGAGATCGCCCAGTCCGAATGCGCGCACGGCGAGGTCATGGCCAATTACTGGCTGCACAACGGCTTCCTCGACATGGGCGGGGAGAAGATGTCGAAGTCCCTCGGCAATGTCGTGCTGGTGAATGATCTCCTGAAGGCGTGGCCGGGCGAAGTGCTGCGCCTTGCCATGCTGAGCGGGCATTACCGCGCGCCGCTCGACTGGACCGAAGACCTGCTGAAACAGGCCAAGGCCACGCTCGACCGCATCTATGGCGCCCTGCGCCGGGTGTGGGACGCCGACGACGGCGAGGCCCGCGACACCGGCGTGCTGCGCGCGCTGGAGGACGACCTCAACACGCCGGAAGCGCTTGCCGAACTCTCTCGTCTGGCAGGTGAAGCGAACACGGCGGCAGACCAGAAAGACGCCGCCGCCATGGCCAACGCCAAAGCGAACCTGCTGGAAGCGGGCAAGCTGCTTGGCCTGCTGACGCTGACCCCGAAGGACTGGGAGCAGGGCGGCGACGAAGACGGCAATGCCCGCATCGACGCGCTCGTTCAGGCCCGGGTCGATGCCCGCGCCGCCAAGGACTGGGCCGAGGCCGACCGGATCCGCAATGAACTCGCCGCCGAAGGCATCGAGATCATGGACGGGGCGGGCGGTTCGACCTGGCGCCGGGTGTAGGGGATGCCTGATGCCCTTTCGCCGCCTTGCGCTGGCGGAAGGGCGAGGCCATCTTCGGCGCGATGAGCGAGCTTTATCACAACCGCATTCTCGAACTGGCCGCTGGCATCCCGTATGTCGGGCGGCTGAGCGATGCCGAAGGCTCCGTGACCAAGGTCTCCCGCGTCTGCGGATCGGTCGTGCATGTCGACCTGAAACTGGACGAGGCGGGCGAGACAATCACGGAAATCGCTGTCGATCCAAAGGCTTGCGCGCTTGGTCAGGCGGCAACGTCGATCCTCGCAGAGCACGCCGTCGGCGCGCCGGTGTCCGAGATCATCGCCGCACGCGATGCCCTGAAAGCCATGCTGAAGGATGGCGGCCCGCCGCCGGAAGGCCGGTTCTGGGAGCTGCGCCATCTGGAGCCTGTGGCCGACTATCCGCCCCGCCACGCCTCCACCATGCTCGCCTTCGAAGCCGCCGTCGCCGCCATCGAGGAAGCGCTGCAGAAGCGCGCAGCCGCCCGTGCAGCCGCCCAGTAACAGCCTGCGCCGCCGGGCCGCCTACGGGCTGCTCTGGGTCTACAAGCATGGGCCGAGCCAGGTGATGTGGGCGTTTGGTGCGCGGTGCCAGCACACACCAACCTGTAGTGAGTACGGGGCCGAATGCGTCTCCCGCTTTGGCTGGTGGCCGGGCTTCTGGATGACGCTGGCGCGCTTCCTGCGCTGCCGCCCGGGCGGGACGATGGGCTGTGACCCGCCGCCGGAGACGAAGCCCGATGTGCCGGTCTGGCAGCCGTGGCGCTATGGTGACTGGTCCGGCCACAATATGAAGACGGGAGTGGCCCATGCCTGCAAGCCGGTTGAAAAACCCCCGGAGGCATGACATATCGCCGCCATGCATTTTCGTCTGATCACCGCTCTGACCACACGAACCCGCCGGGGTGCCTGACGCGCTTTCGGCCCGCACCCTCGTGCGCGCCCGCCTCATGCACCCGCCAAAAACACCCTGAAACCGAGCCCCCGATGTTGCGTCCAGAACTGGCCGGAACACGATAAACGGGACGATATATACACGATATACAGACCATTTATGGCTCGTCTCATTTCCGGAAGCCGCCTGACTGCAGCCCGCCCGCTTTGAGGGTGGGAAAAGCGGTAAAGAAGCGCTAAGCAAGCCGCCGCATAAGGCTTTAGAACAAGGCTTTCCGGGCCCTTGGAATTTGCGCCCCTCACGGGCGACCGAAATCGAAGAAGAAGACCGATGATCAAAGTAACGCTGCCCGACGGCTCAGAGCGAGAATATGCCGACGGCGCCTCGCCGCTGGATGTGGCCGAGAGCATTTCCAAATCCCTGGCCAAGAAGGCCCTCGCCGCCAAGGTGGATGGTGAGATGTGGGACCTTGTCCGCCCCCTCGAGAGCGATGCGAATGTCGCCATCATCACCGACCGCGACCCCGAAGGCCTTGAACTGATCCGTCACGACGCCGCCCACGTGCTGGCGCAGGCCGTTCAGGAACTCTATCCGGATGCGCAGGTCACGATTGGCCCGGTCATCGATGACGGCTTCTATTACGACTTTGCCCGCGAAGAGCCGTTCTCCTCGGACGATTTCGAGAAGATCGAGAAGAAGATGGCCGAGATCATCGACGCCGACTATCCGATCATTCGCGAAGTCTGGGACAAGGACGAGGCGATCGAGACGTTCAAGAAGATCGGCGAAGACTACAAGGCGCAGATCATCGACGACATCATCCCGCCGGGCGAAGCGATCACGGTCTACAAGCAGGGCGACTGGTTCGACCTTTGCCGAGGCCCGCACCTTCCGTCCACGGGCAAATTGCCGAAGGCGTTCAAGCTGATGAAGCTGGCGGGTGCCTATTGGCGCGGTGACTCGAAGAACGAGATGCTGCAGCGCATGTACGGCACGGCCTGGGCGAATGAGAAGGACCTCAAGGCTCATCTCCACCGCCTGGAAGAAGCCGAGAAGCGTGACCACCGGAAGCTCGCCACGCAGCTGGACCTGTTCCATCTGGACGGCCTCGCCGCGGCAGGCTCTGTCTTCTGGCATCCGAAGGGCTACCAGATCTGGCGCCAGATCGAAGCCTATATGCGCCGCCGCCTCGACATCGAAGGCTATGAGGAAATCAAGACGCCGCAGCTGATGGACTCGGTCCAGTGGGAGAAATCCGGACACTGGGGCAAGTATCGCGAGAACATGTTCATCGTGCCTGACTTCATCCCAGAAGGGGATGAGGGCGTAGAAATCTCCGTGCCGGAAGATGCCAAGCTCATGGCGCTGAAACCGATGAACTGCCCGGCGCATGTCGAAGTGTTCAAGCAGGGCCAGAAATCCTATCGCGACCTGCCGCTGCGCCTCGCCGAATTCGGCTGCTGCCACCGCAACGAGCCGCACGGCGCGCTGCACGGCATCATGCGCGTGCGCCAGTTCACGCAGGACGATGCGCACATCTTCTGCCGCGAGGACCAGATCGTCGAAGAGTCGATCAAGTTCTGCCGCCTGCTGGAAAGCGTCTACCGGGACTTCGGCTTCGAAGACATCGCGGTGAAGCTCTCCACGCGGCCTGACGTACGTGCCGGCAGCGACGAGGTTTGGGACCGGGCCGAGAAGGGCCTTGCCGATGCCGTGGAAGCCGCTGGCCTTCCGTGCGAGATCATGCCGGGCGAAGGCGCGTTTTATGGGCCGAAGCTGGAATTCCAGCTGACGGATGCCATCGGCCGCGTCTGGCAGTGCGGCACGCTGCAGCTGGACTATGTGCTGCCGGAACGTCTGGGGGCTGAATACACGGCCTCCGACGGCTCGAAACAGCGACCGGTCATGCTGCACCGTGCGATCCTCGGGTCGCTGGAACGGTTCATCGGTATCCTGATCGAGGAGTTCTCCGGAGCATTCCCGATGTGGCTCTCGCCGGTACAGGTCGTTGTGGCCGCCATCACGGATGCTGCAAACGACTATGCCGAGGAGGCCGCCGCAGCGCTTCGCAAGGCAGGCCTGCGCGTGGAGACGGATCTTCGCAACGAGAAGATCAACTACAAGGTCCGCGAGCACTCGCTGCAGAAAGTGCCGGTGATCGCCGTGGTTGGCGGGCGTGAGGCGGAGGAGCGTACGCTTGCGCTGCGCCGGCTCGGCTCCAACGGCCAGCAGATCATCTCGCTGGACGAGGCCGCTGCGCTCTTGTCGCAGGAAGGCCTTGCGCCGGACCTGAAGGCCTGAGACGATTCCGAACGGCTGAGTCTGGGCAGCTGACAAACGGGGCGAGTGGAAGAAGAGTGCGACTCATGTCCTACGCGCCCGTGCTTGCAGCTGCCTTTGTGCTCTGGCCGATCATGGGCCTTTTGGGCGGGCAGGGCTATGCGCCCCTTCTGGGGCTCGCAGCTCTGCCAGCCCTGGCGCTCGCCCGGCCGAAAGGGCCGCCGGCGCTTTATGTGGTTCCGGCAGTCCTGTTCGTGATCTGGGTCGTCGTGGGCGAGGTGCTCTGGTCTCCGGTCTCCAACGAACTTGTCAGCGGCAGCCTGCTGGAAGGCAATTTCGCCGTGAAGGCGACCAGCCTCAGGACTTTCCTGACAGCGGCTTTCGCCATGCTGGCAGTCGGCGGTGCGTTGCGCATTGCGGACGGCAGTGCGCAGGTCTCGACCCGCGTCATGCTGGGCGCTTTCGCCGTACAGGGGCTGATCCTGGCGGCCACGAGCATTTTTTCGGGTCCGTTGCTGGAAGCGGTCTATGGGCCAGACCCGACGGAGCAGATGTCCGGCGTCCAGAATATGGGGCGCAATGCGAATGCCTTCGCGCTGATCCTGCCCATCCTGATCGCCTACCTCTCGGCCCGTCCGCAATTCTTCTGGAAACCGGTCGTGGCCTTGCTGGTGGTGGCGAGCCTGTTGTTCTTCACCCGGATCGATACGCAGAGCGCGATGATCGGCCTGGTCTTCATGATGGCGGCCATGGGCCTCGTCCAGGCGCTGCCGAAGTTTGGCTTCCGCATCCTGTTCACCTGTATCGGTGCCTATATCGCCTCTGCGCCGATGCTGATCGGTACGGTGCTGAAACTCCTGGAAGCCTACAATGTTCACTTGCCGGGCTCGTTCCAGTCGCGGGCCTGGGCCTGGCATGTCGTGATCGAAAAGATCGCCGAGCGGCCTTTTGCCGGGCATGGCATCGCCGCCTCGAAGACCTGGCGGGAAACCTATGCCGACCATCCGGAATGGCTGGCCCGTTTGCCGGACACCTGGACGAACTACGCCGTCGTGCCGGGGCACCCGCACAATATGCCGCTGCAGATCTGGGCCGAGACGGGCATGATCGGGGCGGTACTGGTCGGGTTTTCGCTGGTCCTGCTGGGTTTCCGCCTGCCTGACCCTGCAAAGATGCGCGAAGATGTCCGCTTCGCCATCGCGGGTGTCACGGGCGTCGCCTTCAGCCTGTTCAATTTCGCCTACAGCATGTGGAACGAGGCCTTCTGGTCCAGCGTGGCGCTGGCCGTGGTGGCGATCATCCTGCTGGCCAAGCGCCGCCGGGAATCGCTGTGAGCGCGCTGCCGCCGATCAGCGCCCTTGTGGTGACCTACCATACCGGGCCGCGCCTGCACGAATGCCTCTATGCCCTGAAGGGCGATCCGGACATCACCGAAATCATCATCGCCGACAATGGCAATCCGCCGGGCGAGCAGGCATGGCTCGACCGGTTCGTGGCCGGCTGCCCGAAGGCATCGCTGATCCGGGAGGGCGACAATCCCGGCTTCGGCACGGCGATGAACCGCGCAGCGGCGAAAGCCAGAGGCGAGCTGCTGCTCGCCTGCAATCCGGATTGCGTGATCAAGCGCGGCGCGATGGCGCCCATGACGGAGGCGCTGCAGGACGCGCCCCGGCCTGCCATCGTCGGGGGACGGATCTTCGGCCTCACGGGGCGGGAGGAGCGCGGTGCGCGGCGCAACACGCTGACGCTGTGGAATGCCATGGGCCTTGGCCAGTGGACGCTGGACGGTACGCCGGAACCGGACGGGCCTGTGCGGGTCGGCGCGATATCCGGCGCCTTTTTCCTGATCCGCGCGGAGGATTACCGCGCGCTCGACGGGTTCGACGAAGCCTATTTCCTGCATGTCGAGGATGTGGACCTTTGCCGCCGGGCCATCGAGGCGGGCGGTTCTGTCACCTACCAGCCAAAGGCAGGCGCGCTGCACTACACGTCCACCTCTGATGCGCCTTCGGCATTCGTGCAGGCGCACAAGGCGGCGAGCCTGAAACGCTATTTCCGGAAGTTTGCGAAGACGCCGGGGGAGAGGCTCGCGGCGGCATTTCTGGTGCCGCTGATCGGTCTGGCCATGCGGCTGCGCGGATAGGTCAGGTTTGCGGCCGCCAGTCCGGCGGGGCGAGTTCGAAGCCCGCAAAGTCAAATCCCGGCGCCACCACGCAAGACACGAGCGTCCATGCGCCCAGCGTTTCGGCAGCCTGCCAGTGATGCGCAGGCACGACGCCCTGCAGCGTCTGCCCCGCGCGCAAATCCGGGCCGAGGGTGACGGCGCGCGGCGCTTTGCCGTCCGGCGTTGCCGTGGTCAGCACGAGCGGGCCGCCTGCCTGCCACAGCCACATCTCGTCGGCATCCACCCGGTGCCAGGCGGAGACTTCGTCTGCCTGCAGCAGGAAATGGATCAGCGTCGAGGCGGGGCGTTCGCCCTCAGCCGCAGCGGCGCGGAACGTCTCCACATAATGGCCACCCTCCGGATGCGGCGCCATGTTCAGGAGGCGGATCACCTCCCGCGCGCCGAGATCGCCGGAGATGGCCTTCATCAGAAGCTGTCCTTGCGACCGCGGATTTCGGCGAAGGTGGCGACCGCGTTTCCGGGATGACCCATAGCGGCCTGCAGTTCCGGCACGTCGGCGCGCAGGAAGGGGTTGGTGGCGAGTTCCTTGCTGAGGCGCGTCGGCACCGTCGGCTGGCCCTTGGCGCGGGTCTCGTCGATCTGTTTCACATAGGCGGCGAGGTCTGCATTGCCGGTTTCGATCGTCTCGGCAAAGCGCGCGTTCGACTGGGTATATTCGTGGGCGCAATAGATCAGCGTCTCCGGGGGCAGGGCTTTCAGCTTGGAGAGGCTCTCCCACATCATTGCCATCGTGCCTTCGAAAACCCGGCCGCAGCCGAGCGCGAAAAGCGCGTCGCCGACAAAGGCAACCTTCTGCTCAGCGAAATGATAGGCGATGTGGCCCAGCGTGTGGCCCGGAACGTCCAGCACGCGGGCCGTCGCGCGGCCGAATTCCACCTCGTCACCTTCTTTCAGCTTGACGTCGATGCCGGGGATCTTTTCCGCTTCGCCCGCCGGGCCGTAGATGGTGCAGCCGGTGGTTTCCTTGATCTTCATGTTCCCGCCGGCATGGTCCGGATGCCAGTGCGTGTTCAGGATATGGCTGATATGCCATCCCATCCGCTTCGCTTCGGCGAGATACTTGTCGGCGTCGGGCGTGTCGATCGCCGCCGTTTCGCCGGAAAAGTGCTCGTGAACGAGGTAGCCGTAATTATCGTTCAGGCAGGGAAATCGGTGTACGTCGAGGGTGATCTTGGTCATCTTTGTCTCCTGCAGACGTCTGCTTCAGATTGGCCTAGCATAAGGAATCCCATGCGTCAGGATGCTGTCACGCTCGAACGCTTTTACAGTGCTCCGCTGGGGCAGGCGGCTGCGCGCATCCTGTCCGGCAAGCTGACGGACCTCTGGGGTGAGGCGCGGGGCCTGTCGCTGCTGGGGCTCGGCTTTGCGATCCCGGTGCTGGACGCCTTCGGCGAGGCGCCGTCGCGTATCGTCGCCGCCGTGCCGCACGAGCATGGGCCTGTGCGGTGGGACTATTCCGGCCGCGGCAATGCCAGCGTCGGCGTCGGCGACGACCGGCTGCCCTTTCCGGACGGCATGTTCGACCGGGTGATCGTGCTGCATGGCCTCGAGGAAACCGGCAATCCGCGCACTTACCTGCGGGAGATCTGGCGCATCACGGCGCCGGAAGGGCGCATCGTGCTGGCGGCCGCGAACCGGGGCGGGCTCTGGTCACGCGCGACGCGCACCCCGTTCGGGCAGGGCCGCCCGTGGACCCGGCCGCAGCTAATGAACCTGCTCTCCTCGGGTCTCTTCCAGGTCACGGCGTCGACCAGCGCGCTCTACATGCCGCCGGTGTCCGCCAGCCTCGTCACGTCTGCGGCGGAGGGCTGGGAAGCCATCGGCAACCTGATTGCGCCCGGATTCGGCGGGGTCGTGCTGGTGGAAGCGGTGAAGCGGCTTTACGCAAGGCCGGGTGGCGGGGCGCCTGCACCTGTTACCGAAAAGGTACGCATTCCACGTCCCGTACCCTCCCCGAAACGCGAAAGTCATTGACGTGTCATATAAGCGGCAGATACTTCGCAGCTGCAGCAACTACTAGGAGAAGCGCCATGAAGCTTGTCACAGCCATCTTCAAGCCCAGCCGGCTCGACGCAGTGATCGATGCGCTCTCCGAAGTCGGGGCCACCGGGCTGACCGTTTCCGAAGTGCGTGGCTATGGCCGCCAGCTCGGCAAGACCGAAGTGTACCGCGGCGCGGAATACGAGGTGCGCCTGCTTCCAAAAGTGAAGGTTGAAGTCGCCTGTCCGGACGATGCGGCAGAGCGGTTTGCCGACGCGATCACGCAAGCGGCCAATACCGGGACCATCGGCGACGGGAAGATCTTCATCCTGGATCTCGGCTCCGTCATCCGCATCCGCACCGGCGAACGCGACGAACTGGCCGTTTCCAACTAGGATTTCAGGGCCTCAGGCCGCGTTTCCGTCCACGTCAGCATCGTTCGCTTTGACATCGGTCGCTGTGACCTCGGTCGCGCCATGGTGCAGCTGAAGGTTCAGCAGCACGGCCTTCGCGATAGGCAGCAGTGCCAGGATCAGCCCGATCATCACGGCGCACATCACGATGAAGGCCAGGATCTTGAAGCCCACCGGCATGGAGATCATTGGCAGGATGAACATGAACGGCGCCGCCAGAATCAGCACGGCAAACCCGACGAAGAAGGCCGGGCCGTCCGCCGTGTCGTCATTGCTCATTTCCCGGCCGCAGACGGGGCAGGCATCGTGCAGTTTCAGGTAGCTCCTGAACAGCTTGCCTTCGCCGCAATTGCCGCATTTCAGCTGCAGGCCGGACAGGATGGGGGACGGTTTCGACATGAGTGCACTCCGGGGGCTAGGGCGACACATCGTGCCCGAAAGGGCAGACTTCAATGCGACAGATGGCACGCGGGGCCGGGCGGCACTTGACGGGCCCGGCCCGATTGCCCACCAGAGCGGGCTGTAATTCGCAAGACGGAACACCCAGATGTCTGACCCCATATTCGAGCGGATCGCCATTGTTGGCGTAGGCCTTATCGGTTCTTCCATCGCGCGGGCCGCCATGGCCTATGGCGCGGCGGGATCCGTTTCGCTCTATGATGCCAGCGACGATGTGCGCGCCCGGGCGGCAGGGCTCGATCTCGGAGATGTGACCGGAACGCTGGCTGACGCCGTGAAGGATGCCGACTGCGTGTTCCTCTGCGTGCCGGTCGGTGCATTGGCGCCGGTGGCGCAGGCCACCGTGGCGCACATGAAGGACGGCTCGATCCTCACCGATGTCGGCTCGGTCAAGAAACAGGCTGCCGACGCGCTCCTTTCTGCAGACAATGGCAAGGTGCAGATCATTCCGGGGCACCCGATTGCGGGTACGGAACAGTCCGGCCCGGAAGCGGGCTTTCCGACCCTGTTCCGCGGCGCGTGGCACATTCTCACTCCACAGGACGGCAAGGATGAAGCCTATGACGAGGCGGTCGCGCGCCTGACCGGGTTCTGGACCCTGCTCGGCGCGAAGGTGGAAACGATGGACGCTGCCCGCCATGATCGCGTGCTGGCCATCACCTCCCACCTGCCGCACCTGATCGCGTTCAACATCGTCTCCACCGCCTTTGACATGGAAACGGTGGAACAGGGCGAGGTGGTGAAGTTCTCCGCCGGCGGCTTCCGGGACTTTACCCGCATCGCGGCCTCCGACCCCGTCATGTGGCGCGATGTGTTCCTGAACAACAAGGAAGCCGTGCTGGAATGCCTCGGGCGGTTTTCCGAAGATCTCGCCGCCCTGCAACGGGCGATCCGCTGGGGAGACGGCGACCTGCTGATGCAGGAGTTCACCCGTGCCCGGACGATCCGCAAGGCCATCGTCGATGCCGGGCAGGATTCCGGCGCGGTGAACTTCGGCCGGAACGAGAATGGGGCTAAACCGGACGCATGAAACCGCTGACCCTCTCGGACGACCGGCGCGAGGCGCTTGCAGGCCATCTGCAACGCCTGTTTGCCGAAGAGTTCGGTGAAACGCTGAGCGATTTCCAGGCCGGGATCGTGATCGACCTGATGCTGAAACAGCTGGGCCCGGCGGTCTATAATCAGGCTGTTGAGGATGTGCGGGCGCACCTTCAGGACAAGCTGGACGACCTGTCCGGCGAAGTCTGGGTGGATGGCGGCGTCTGACGCCTTTCACGCAATCTCACGTGAAATTGTGTCGCCTGCGAGCGTACATCGGATGTAGGGAAGGGGCATGAAACCGACGACTTCCATGCTGTCCCGCCGCGGTCTGCTGTTTGCAGGCGCCGCTTCCCTCGTGATCGCTGCCTGTTCCGGCGGTTCCAGCAACGCGGCGCCGGAACCGGAAGCGGAGGGCGATGACCCCTACGTCGACAATGAATGGCGCAGCATCACAGAGGCCGAATGGAAAGAGCGGCTGGACCCGAAGGCGTTTGCTGTCCTGCGCCGGGAAGACACCGAGCGGCCATTCACCTCTCCGCTGGAGCATGAAAAGCGCGAAGGTGTTTATCATTGTGCCGGATGCGACCTGCCGCTGTTCTCGTCAGAAACGAAGTTCGATTCCGGCACAGGCTGGCCGAGCTTCTGGAAGCCGCTGCCGGGCGCCATGGGCACCAAGGACGACCACAAGCTGTTCTATACGCGCACGGAATATCACTGCGCGCGTTGCCTCGGTCATCAGGGGCACGTCTTCAATGACGGGCCTGCGCCGACCGGCCAGCGCTGGTGCAACAATGGCGCCGCGCTGACCTTCCGGCCCGCCTGAGCGGAAAAGCCTTATTCGATGATCTCGACACCTTCGGGGATGACGAAGGCGGGTACCGACGCAATGGCCACGTCGCCATCGTCGATCAGCTCGCCGGGGCCGTTCTCGCGCCGTTCATAGGCCGCCACGAGTGACGTGTAGGGCGGGACATAGTCCCAGCCGCCATTGCCATTGTTCTGCGTGATCTCGAAATGCAGGTGCAGCACCGTCGGTGTGCCGCCGAAATCGTTCGAGACATAGCCGATCGTGTCGCCCGCCTGCACCGTGTCACCAATGGAGACGGAGAGCCTCTTCATGTTGAGGTGCAGGTATTTGTAGATCCGCCCGCCGGAGCGGAGGTTCACGCTGTAGGAGCCGACATTGGAGATGATGCCATCTTCCACGGCGACCACTTCATGGGCTTCGCGATCTGCTGCAGCCGTGGAGCGCTCCGACCGGCAGCTTGCCGGTGTGCCGACACGGATGTCCTGCCCCTGGTGGATCTTGCTGATCGGGCAATAGGCCGAATTCCGGTTGGAGGTGCGGGTTTCACAGAAATTGTCTCGCCACGGATATTCGAAATTGCGCTCGTCGCACTGGTCGCCGCCGACCATGCCGCCGCCGAAGGTGAACACCATGGACTGCAGGTAGGCCGGGGAGTCCTTGATCGGGAACACCATGTCCGGCGAAAAGATCATGTCTTCGGGGGCGCCTTCGCCTGTGCCGGGCAACAATGCGCCGGGACCATAGAAGGAGAAGGTCGGCTCTACCGGGGCAGGGGGCTCGACCGGGTCAGGTGTGTCTGCCGGTGGGGTGGTGTCGGTGTCAGCCGTGTCCGTTGAATCATCCGGTGTGTCGGTTGGGGTGTCAGCAGGCGTATCGGTGGGTATGTCCGCTGGCGTATCCGCGTCCGGTGTATCTGTATCGGGCGTATCTGTATCTGGCGCGTCCGCATCTGGCGTGACGGCGTCCGGCGTATCCGTACTGGTATCCGTATCTGCGGGGTCCGTGTCAGGCGTATCGGTGCCGGGATCGGTTGGCTGGTCGCCCGTGCCGTATGGGTCCGTCACCGGTGCGCCGGGGGGCGGCGGTCCGGGGGCGCCGGGCGGCACGGCCGGGCCGGCGTCCGGCGTTGTCGGCGGTGGGCCGCCATCGCCGGGAAAGCGGATGAAATCGCAGGCCGATACCGTGAGCAGGGCGGCTGCACCGAGCAGGAGGAAACGCTTCCGGGCCATTAGCGAGACCTCACGGCAACAAGGGAGTCTGCGATGGACAGGGCGTCTTCCTCGCTGATGCAGTCTGCATGCTCACCATCCGCCACGGTGCATTCGAATTCGATGAGGTAATCGGCGCCATATTTGGTGAAGGCCACCTGCGCGCCGCTCATGGTGGGAATGAAGCGCATGGGTGTTTCCGTCGTGCCGGGCGCGCGCTCGCCGATGATCTCGTTCGTGCCATTGACGACGATGTTGTAATCCGTTCCCGGATAGAAGGCGAAATAGCCATCGCTCAGCGGCTGGAATTTCACGTCGGATTCGGCGCCCTGCGGCAGCACGATCCCGGTGGGCAGCATGACCGGCACCGGCGGCGGATCACCCTCCTGCGAGGCGGCCATGAAATTCCCGTTGCTGCCGGAGTTCGACGCGACATCATCGCGGGCGGCCAGCCAGTCGATCTCGGCTTCCTGGCTCATGGCCTGCGTGTAGACAGGCTTGTCCGCTTCGTCCGCGGCCGCGGTCTCTTCCACCGGGGCGGTTTCTGCCACCGGTGCGGAGACGTCGCTGCCGGCATCGTCGCCCATGCCCCGGATGAAATTGTCACAGCCGGCAAGGCCCAGCAGGGCGCAGGCGGGCACCAGGGCAATGGCAATCCGCTTCCTCATGGCAATCATTCCTTTCCGGGTTGGGCCACATAGTCCGGATCGGCATAGGCGACGCTGTCGACCTGCATGATCCGGCTCTGAATCTGATTGATGGTTGCGCGAGTCGGTTCCAGGCCGGGCGGCAGGCGGTATCCCAGCCGGATTTCGCCTGAATAGCTGGCGCCGACGAGCCGGAAATCCTGCAGCACGGGATGACGCGCCTGCAAATTTGTCCAGGCGATGTCGGCCGCGGCGCGGTCACGCTTGAAATTCCGGGAGATGACGTCGATCTCCGGCTCGCCCTTGATGCGGACGATGTAGATGATCTCCGATCCGTCCTGGCTGACCTGGGCGAGCTTGGTGCCTTCCGGGGCCCTTGTTTCCACCGATGCGGGCAGTTCCGCGGGGCGGACAACGGGCAGCGCGTCTCCGGGGCGGAGTTCCGGAACCGGCTCCACCTTTTCCCGCACCGCAGGCTGTTTGACCGCTTGCTGAGCGACAGGGGCATGGGCCGGTCCGCCGGATCCGGCCATCACGAAGATGCCCGTCGCCCCGGCCAGCATGGCAAGGCCTGCCAGACCAAGCGGTCCGCCAAGATGAGGAGGAGGCTGGCCGCCGTTCACTTAGTCACCACCGCCGGAGGTGCCAGCCCGTTCCGGCACGTTTGCAAGGTTCAGGATGCGCCCGCCACAGGGGCGCCGGCACATGCCGTCAGAGCCTTCGATCGGGGTCGTGCCCGGATAGTCGGAGCAAAGGCCTGCGCATTGCAGGTCCGTACGCGGATCGGTGGCGGCGAGAAGTTCGGAAACCAGCTCGTCGGAGGTCGCGTCCGGGGTGCGGGCCTTCAGCAGTGCCAGCGCCGCCGAGACGTGCGGGGCCGCCATGGAGGTGCCCTGCTCATAGGCATAGTAGCAGTCCTGCACGGCTTCACCGGTGACGGGGTCGTAGCAATCGGTCGAGGCCTTGGTGGAAAGAATGCCGTCCGGGCGGGAGTCGTTGTCGTCGTCGCGGGCCATCTCTCCGCCGGGCGCGAGAATGTCGACACCGTCTCCGAAGTTCGAGTAGGCGGTAATCTCGCCGAGCGCATTGCCTGCCGCCACCGAGATGACATTGTCACAGCCGCCGGGGGCGTAATAGGCGGTGTCGATCCGGGCATTGCCAGCCGCGGAGACAACGACCGCGCCGCGTTCCGTCACCGTGTCGATTGCATCCTGCAGCGAGGCCGGGCAATATTCGAAAAGGCCGATCGACAGGTTGATGATGTCGGCCGGATTGTCGTTCCACACTTCGCTGCCGTCTTCGCCTTCGGCCGGGATCAGACCAGCGGCCCAGCGGATGGAATCGTTGATGTCGGACAGGCGCCCGCCGCATTTGCCGAGCGCGCGGACCGGCACGATCTTCACGTTCCACGCGCCGCCCGCGACGCCGGCGCCATTATTGGACGCCGCCGCGCCGATGGTGCCGGCGACATGGGTTCCGTGGAAGGAGTCGGCTGAGCCGGGAACGGCCGGGTTGCAGAGGTCACCCGGATCGTTCGGATCGGAATCCCGTCCGTCCCCGTCATTCCCCATGCGCGGATCGGAGACCATGTCCCAGCCGGGCGCGATGTTGGCCGAGGCGGCGATGTCCGGATGACTCATCTGCAGGCCGGTATCGACCACGGCGACGACCACGTCGGAGGAGCCTTCGATGCCCTGCCTGGTCCAGAACTCCTGGAAGCCCGCGCCGCCAAGCGACTGGCCTTCGCCGTTGCCCCTCGGTTTCATGTCCCATTGCAGGTCCCAGAGCGGGTCATTCGGGGTCACGTTCACCTTGACCGGCGTTGCGGGGCCGGTGGAGGGTGTCGATCCGGTTGATGTCCCTGTCGAGGAGTCCGCTGGCGGACGGCGGATCATCTGGTTCTCGAAGATGAAGTCCTTCTCGACATATTCGAACTGGCCGGATGCGCGCAGGTCGTCGACGAAACAATTCGTCGCCAGGATCGGATCGGCCTCGATGGCCTCCAGATCGTTCGGGTCCGGACATCCCTTGCCTTCATCGATGGCGAGGAAGTTGAGCGACGGGTCTTTCGCATCTTCAGGCGTGAACAGGGTCGGGCCGGCACCGGCCACCTGGATCACCATCTGGCCTTCGCGCGACAGGGTCACTTCCGCGTTCATCTTGTACTTCGCCAGCGTGTCCAGCATGACGGCATTCGCGTCGCGCTGGGCGACGATGGCATCGCGCGTGACCAGCGAGCGCCGCGAGATCTTGCGGGCAACCCGCTTTTCTTCGAGCGGTGCGGTTTCCAGCGACCGGGGCTGCAGCGAACGGGTCCGCTTCAGCGGTGCGGGCTGGGCCTCCGCCTTGCTTTCCAGCGCCCGGGTCGCTTCCTCGATCTGCTGCATGGATTGTTCGCGGGCTTTCGGATCGAGCTTCACGCGGGGGGCAATGCCCATTTCCGGCTGGAAAAATTCCAGCGAGCGGGACGATGGTGCGCGCGGGGCAGGGGCCGGCGCGGCAGGCGGCTCGTCGAGAGGCTCTTCCAGCAGCGTCTCGTCTTCGATGTACAATTCACCGTCTTCGATTTCGGCCATGGTCTCGGCCGGGGGAATGTCTGCCGGCTTTGCGATCACGGACAGGACGGCAAAGGCCGGCTTGTTGGTCGGCTGGCCGGAAATGTCGCTGATCACCTTGCCGGCAATGGCGCGGGCCTCGACCGGAACAGACCGCATCGGATCGGCCTTGTCGGCATGATCGACAATTGTCTCGCCGGTGATCTGCTTGAGGGAGGCGTCCGCGATCTCGCGGGCGCGGTCCAGGCGCTCTCCCTGTTGGTCGCATGCCGATACGAGCAGCAGGCTGGTCAGCGCTGCCCCGAACAGGAGACGGGCTGATTTGTTGGACTGGTTCGACATGAGAACGTTCCCCGTGAATCTCTCAAACAACATCCCAGCCTGCCTAGATTAACCATATGGAAAGATTATGACGCCGTTTCCGTCCTGTCCAATCCAAAGGCATTTATTGGCAGGCCAAAGCGGCGAATGACCACGCTTCGGGCCCGGCCGCTGACGCCGGGTGATGATCCGGAAAGATAGATTTCCTGTCTGGACAAGGCCGGTGACGCGGCAGAAGAAGGGTCATGAGCGAGGGGAACAAGGAACCGCCAGACATGTCGCGCCCGGACCGCCGCGGCGCGTTTTTCCTTTTGTTTTTCTGCCTGATGGCCATCGGTGCCGGGAACACGATGCTGATGGCAGCCGTGCTGCCGCCCCTTTCCCGGGAAGTCGGCCTGCCGGACTGGATGGCCGGCGCCGTGTTTGGCCTGTCGGCCTTTTTCTGGTCTGTCTTTTCGCCTGTCTGGGGAAAACGCTCGAACCAGTATGGCCGCCGCCCCATCGCGGCACTGGGGCTTGCGGGTTATTCGGTATCGATGATGCTCCTGTTCCTGTCGGGGCTGGCGGCCAAGACGGGACTGATCACCAATGCCATCGTGATTTTTGCGTGCCTCGCCATTTCCCGCTCCTTCTTCGGTATTTTCGGGTCCGGCGCGAACCCGGCGGCGCAGGCCTATGTTGCTGACCGGACGAGCCAGGCAGAGCGGCGTGACGAGATCGCTTTTATCTCCTCGGGTTTCAGCGTCGGTACGGTCGTCGGTCCGGCCTTTGCCGCCGCGCTCGTCGCCTTTGCCGGCATTCTCAGCCCGCTGCTGCTGACGTCGGTCATCGCGGCCATCATGGCTGCGCTCATCTGGTTCCGCCTGCCCGAGCAGAAAGAGCCGATCACCGACGCGACGCACCTCGATGTCGAAACAAACGCCCGGGGCCTCTGGCATTCGCGGGATGTATTGCCTTTCCTGGTCTTCGCTGTCTGCCTGTCTCTGGCAACAGGCATCCTGATGCAGGTGTTCGTCTTTGCAGTGATGGACAAGCTGAACGTCGCCGGGACGCAGGCAGCCCAGTATACCGGCCCGGCCTTCACGGTCGGCGCGATGGCCGTGCTGCTGGCGCAGCTGGTGCTGATCCCGCGTCTGAAACTGAAGAACAAGACGCTGATGTGGGTCGGCTGTATCCCGCTCCTTTGCGGGGCGCTGCTGATGATCGTGGCGCAGGATTTTGCCACGCTCGTGATGGTGCAGTTCCTGTTGGGTCTGGGGCAGGGGCTCGCCCGGCCGGGCTTTTCAAGCGGGGCCTCGCTCGCTGTGTCGCCACAGCTGCAGGGCAATGTCGCCGGTCTCGTCATTTCGGCGAACGGAATGGGCTATATCGTGACGCCCTTCTTCGGCCTGTTCGTCTACCAGTATATCGGCGCGAACATTCCCTTCATGATCGCTGCCGGACTACTGGTCTTCATGGGGCTTTACGCCTATTACGCCCTGCGCGACGGCGTCGGCGAGTTCGATCCGGAAGCAGACCTCTGACGGCCTAGTTGGTCGAGGCCGTGCCGGCCACTTGCCCGTTCACCAGCGCCAGCATCTGCTTGGTCGGATAACCGTCCGCCACCACGCCTTGCGTCTTCTGGAACCCCTGCAGCGCGGTGCGTGTCTTGCGGCCTGGAATACCATCCACGACCCCCGCATCGAAGCCGCGGGAATTGAGGTTGGCCTGCAGGATCTTGATCTCGGCCACGGTCAGCGGCTCGATCTCCGTCGGCCAGACGGCGACCGGCACTTTCTTGCCGGTGAACGCATCCCCCGACAGCCCGACGGCGAGCGCGTAGGAGTCGGCATTGTTGTACTTCTTGAATACCTTGAAATTGTTGAAGATCAGGTATTTCGGCCCAGTCGCGCCTGCCGGCAGCCACAGCTCGGCATAGTCCGCGCCGCCGGTCTCGAAATCACCGCCGCGGATCGGGATGATGCCATGGCTGCGCCAGGTCTCCATCCGGCGGTCGTTTCCGTCGGCCAGCGAGAAGTCGAAGCCGGTGGGCACGATCACTTCGATGCCCCAGGGCTGGCCGGGCGACCAGCCGGAGGATTTCAGATAGTTGGCAGCCGAGGCGAGGGCGTCGCCTTCATTCTTCCAGACGTCCTTTTCACCGTCGCCGTCGAAATCCTCGGCATAGGCGTAGTAGGTCGACGGCATGAACTGGGTCTGCCCCATGGCCCCGGCCCAGCCGGCGATCAGGTCATCCCGGTGGGCATCGCCGCGCTCGACGATCTTCATCAGCGTCAGCAATTCGCGCTCGGCAAAACTCTTGCGGCGGCCTTCGACAGCCATGTTTGCCAGCGTGTTCGGCCCGTCGAAATTGCCGATGACGGCCCCGAAGGAGGATTCCATGCCCCAGATGGCCGCGATGTATTCGGCATCGACGCCGTATTTCGCTTCGACGGCAGCGAACAGTTCGGCTTCGTTGTGAAGGTGGGAGGCGCCATTCGAGACGCGGCTGTTGCCCAGCGGCACTTTCAGATAGTCCCAGATCGGCTTTGCAAACTCTGCCTGGTCACCGATGCCGACGGCTGCCGTCTGGAAGGAAGACCCGAGGTAAAGGTCCAGCGGCTTGATGTCTTCCAGCATCGATTTGACGACCGCCCGGTCATGCCCGGAGGCAATGGCGCGGGCCGAAAAATCGTCCCGCCAGGCGTCCATGTCACTGTTTCCAGTGGATTTGTAGCTGATCGGCCCTGTGCCCGGAGAAGGTGAGGGCGCGGGCTGGCTGGGAGCAGGGGGTGGAGAGGACGGCGTGCCGGGAGACGCCTGCGGGCTGTGGGCGCAGGAGACCAGAAGGCCGGCAAGAATTGCCGCACCGGCGATATGCGAGCGCGCGATCGCGTAGCGTGCCACTTTAGATGCTCCTGAAAACAGCCGCGCATGACAGCGCGTGTCCTTGACTCTGATGACCGGATTCATTACTCGCACCGCTTTCCAATTCCTTATGACCCACGGGGCCATCCCATGAAAGTCCGTTCGTCTCTCAAATCGCTCAAGTCGCGTCACCGCGATTGCAAGGTCGTGCGCCGCAAGGGCAAGGTCTATGTGATCAACAAGACCGATCCCCGCTTCAAAGCAAAGCAAGGCTGAGCGGAACGTGAATGGGCAATGAGGCGGTAAAATGACCGCTCGCATTGCCCTCTTCGATCTTGGACGGGTCGTGCTCGACTGGGAGCCGGCCCGTTTGTATTCTCGCCTCCTGCCTGACGCGGAAGAGCGCGAGCGATTTCTCTCTGAAATCTGTACAATGGCCTGGCACACCCGCCACGATGCGGGCGTGAGCTTTGCCGACAATGCGCCGCCGCTGATCGCGCAATATCCTCACTATGAAGCCGAGATCCGGGCCTGGGGCGGGTGCTGGATGGAAATGTTCGGCGGCTATATCGATGGCACGCCAGCCCTGATCGATCGCCTCGAAGAACGCGGCGTACCGCTCTACGCCCTTTCCAACATGCCATCCGAGACCTGGCCGCTGATGCTGGAACATTTCCCGCTGGTGAACCGCTTCCGCCATACGGTCGTTTCCGGCGATATCGGCCTCGTGAAGCCGGACCCGGCGATCTTCGCGCACACGCTGGAGAAACTGGGCGGCCCGGCGCCGGATGAAGTGTTTTTCATCGATGACAGCGAGAAGAACATCATCGCCGCCGACGCGCTGGGGTTCCGCACCCATCTCTTCCGCTCTGCTGCGGGGCTTGAGACGGCCCTCAAGGCAGAAAGCCTTCTCTGACAGCCTGACAGAAAGAGGTCATTGCCCGGCCGCATTGGACGGGTAGTATCGCCCCCATGCTGAGAGCCCTCCTCCTTGCCCTTGCTTTTGTGACCGCCGGTCTGCCTGCGCTGGCCGTGCCGACGGACGAGATGTTCGAGAAACTCAAGAACGCGCCCAGCGAAAGCGAGGCGAACGATGCTGCGCAGGACATCTGGGCCTCCTGGATGGAATCGGGTTCGGCCACGGTCGACATGATCATGGAACGGGGTGTCGAGGCGCAGATGGTCGGTGACACCGATACCGCGCGGTCCTTTTACGACCGTGCCATCATGATCAAGCCGGACAATCCGCAGGCCTGGTTCCGCCGGGCGGGCATCTTCCTCGCCGAAGAGAACTTCCCCGAAGCCCTGCGCGACCTGAACGAGACGCTGAAACTCGAGCCGCGCCATTTCGGGGCCTGGTCGGGGCTTGGTTCCATGTTCGAGGCGATGGGCGCGAATGATCAGGCACTGGAAGCCTGGCGTGAGGCGCTGGCGGTTTATCCTTACATGCGGGACGCGCTGCAGGCGGAAAAACGTCTCGCCAAGCTTGCCGAAGGGCAGGGGCTCTGAGGCCTTGCTGACGGCAACGGCCATCACGCTGGCAGGCCTTGGCGCCGCCGTCGGGCTTTCTTCCGGCGCTTACACGTCCCGCATCCACAAGACGCATCCGGCCTCGGGGCGGCGGGTCGAGGTCGGCGGTTATGGGGTCCATGTGCTGGAGGCCGGCAAGGCGGGCCCGCCGGTGCTGATGATCCATGGCGCGAGCGCCAATGCCCGCGAGTTCACCTGGACGCTGGCGCCCCCGCTGGACCAGGATTTCCGTGTGCTGATGGCAGACCGGCCCGGGCATGGCCATTCCCGCCGCCCGCCGGGGGCCGAGACGCTGGCCGTGCAGGCCGCGCAGATGGCGGGGGTGCTGGAGAAGCTTGCGCCGGACGAGCCGGCGGTCATCGTCGGCCATTCCTTTGGCGGCGCGGTGGCGCTGCGCCTCGCGCTCGACCGGCCGGAGCTGGTGAAAGGCCTCGTCCTGCTGGCACCGGTGACGCATGACTGGGGCGGCGAGGGCCAAGCCTGGTACAATCGCTTTGCGGCTTCGCGCCTGATCGGTCCGGCCTTCAGCCAGGTCGTGCCGCTGGTCGGGCCTTCACAGGTGGGGGCTGGCATTGGCGGCGTGTTCGACCCGTCACCCGCGCCGGAGGATTATTTCGAGAAGTCCGGTATCGGTCTCCTGTTCCGCCCGGCGTCCTTCCGCGCCAATGCCCGCGATGTGCGGGTGCTGGACCGGGAACTGGCCGCCCAGTCGAAACGCTATGGCGAGCTTGCCATGCCCATCACGGTCTTCTCCGGCAGCAAGGACACAGTGATCACGCCCGCGAAACACACCGCCCGGCTGAAGAAGCAGGCTGATATTGATCTGCGTATCCTGCCGGAAGAAGGCCACATGCCCCACCACAATCACGGGCAAGACGTCGCCGATGCCATCCGGCGTCTGGCCAGCTTGCCCGGGAGCCGCTAAGACGCGGCTCCTTTCATTTCCAATTCCGATTCTGCCGCCTGCCGGCCAATAACTGGAGTTCCTCATGGACGACGCCCCGATCGAGAACCTCACCGAAGCCAGCCGCGAGAAACTGCGCCAGACGGTTGCCAAGATCGAGCGCCTGGAAGAAGAAAAGAAAGAGGTCGCCGAGCAGATCAAGGAGATCTATGCCGAGGCCAAGGCGTTCGGCTTCGACACCAAGGCGCTGCGCCAGGTCGTGCGCCTTCGCAAGATCGACAAGTCCGACCGCGAAGAGCAGGAAATGATGCTCGAAACCTATCTCATAGCCCTCGGCGAAGCCTGAGGCTTTGTAGAAACAGACTGATCGGGATAGGCTTGGCCCATGGGCCGGGATGTCGACGAACGGAAAAAGCGTGCCGCGCTGCGCAAATTGCGCAAGGCCGCCGAACTTGCCGAACAGGGCAAGGGCCCGCCCCTGTCCGATTGGGAGCGGGAGTTCCTGGAAGAAGTTGAAGAGCGGATCGAGAAATACGGCTCCGCCTTCGCCGACCCGATGAAGGGCGATGAGGGCGAGGCGCTCTCGGCCCTGCAGCAGCTGAAGCTGAAAGAGATCGACAAGAAAGCCCGCGGCAAGGCCCGCAAGGGCTTCAGCCAGAAATCCGCCTCCGGAAAGAAGACGCCCAAAGGCGCCTTTGCGAAGCGCACACCGCCGCGCGTGCGCCAGATCGATGACGATATCGAGGAAGAGGCCGTGGAGGCACCGCCGCCTGCGCCGGTTCCGGTTCCGCGCGGAAGGCCTGTCCTGAAGGCCGTACCGAAAGCCGAGACGTCCGACCCTGCACCTGATACGTATAAGGACAACGCGCCCAAGCCGCGCCCCTCCGGGCGCCCGGCTTTTCGTGTGATCGATGGGGGCAAGACGGAGCCTGAAACCTAGCTCCGGGCATAAGGAGCAAGGTCATGAAGACCGTTATCATAACAGGGGCTTCCACCGGCATCGGAGCTGGCGCTGCGCGTTATTTGGCTGCGGAGGGCTGGCGCGTTTTTGCAGGTGTGCGCAAGCATGCCGATAGCGAAATGCTGAAGCTCAAATCTTCTGGCGATTTGCGCCCGATCCTCCTTGATGTGACGAAACCGGAGCAGGTGGCCGCCGCTGTCGAGACCGTCTCCGCCGCGCTGGAAGGTGAGCGCCTCGCCGGGCTCGTCAATAATGCGGGGATTGCCAAGATGGGCCCGCTGGCGATCCAGCCGATGGAGGATTTTCGCGCGCATTTCGAGGTGAACGTGTTCGGCCTGCTCACCATGACGCAGGCCTGCGTGCCGTTGCTCGGGTCCGATCCGGCTCGCAGAGGCTCTCCCGGCCGGATCGTCAACATCACCAGCGTCGGTGGCCGGCTGTCTTCGCCTTTCCTCGGCGCCTATACCGCGACCAAGCATGCGGTTGAGGCCATGACGGACACGCTGCGCCGCGAACTCGTCATCTATGGCATCGATGCGATTGCCATCGGGCCGGGCTCCGTGAAGACGCCGATCTGGGACAAGGCCGAAGCGGACAATACCGAAGGCCCTTATGCCGCCAGCGACTGGAGCGATTCCCTGAAGCAGTTTGAACAGGTCATGCTGTCTGGCGGGCGCTCGGGCCTGACGCCGGAAGAGATCGCCGGATACATTGAAACCGCACTGGCTGACGAAAAGCCGAAGGCGCGTTATGCGCCGGTGCCGGACAAGCTGACCAACTGGACCATTCCGACCCGCCTGCCCAAGCGCATGCTGGACGGTATTTTCTGGAAACGCTTCGGATTGAAAAAACCGTGACGCCCCTGTCAGGTTTCGCTTGACGGACCGCACGGAACCCCCGCGCATGATGCCTTTCAATATAAGGGAGGAAACATCATGGCGGATCTCAGCGGCAAGGTTGCCGTAATCACGGGCGCAGCAAGCGGCATCGGGCTGGCAGGCGTGGAGACCTTTGTGGAGGCCGGCGCAAAAGTCATCGCCGCCGACATCCAGGACGAAAAGGGCCGCGCACTGGAGACGCGCTTCGGGACGGACAAGGTCCGCTACATCCATTGCGACGTGATGGACCTCGCTGAACTCGAAGCCCTGATGGACGGCGCCGTCAGTGCGTTCGGCAAGATCGATGTGGTCTGGAACAATGCCGGTAGCGGCGGCACGCCGGCGACCGTCGAGGAGCTGGACGAGGAAGGCTATGACATGACGATGGACCTGCTGCTGAAGCAGGTGTTCTTCGGCACGAAATTCGCCGTCGATCGCATGAAGGAGACCGGAGGCGGCTCCATCATCAACACGTCATCGATCAGTGCGCTGGAAGCGGGCTGGGCGCCGATCACCTATTCGGTGGCCAAGGTCGGCGTCGCGCACTTCTCGCGCATCGCGGCGGCGCAGGTTGCCAAACACAAGATCCGCGTGAATGCGATCCTGCCGGGCTTTATCGCCACATCCATCTTCGGTGCATCGCTGGGCATGTCGCGCGAAGTGGCGGACCAGATGGCTGAGATGCTGGCCCAGCAGGGCGGCGCGATGCAGCCGGCCGGCCGCACGGGCCAGGGCAAGGACATCGCCGAGATGGCTGCCTTCCTGGCCTCCGATGCAGCCGGGTTCATCACGGGCAGCCAGTTCACGGTCGATGGCGGTATCACGATTGGGCCGCGCCACTCCTGGGACGAGACGGCTGGCGGGCCGGTGCTCGAGGCGTTGGGCATCACGCCGGAACAGGCTGAGCAGATGGCCGCGGCGATGCAGGCCCAGAAGGCGTAGGGGTCAGCGGCGCCTGTCCGGGGCAAGGGCCGGGTCGAGGCCGGGGATGGCCTCGACAGCGGACAGCAATTCCTGCAGGGAGGCGGCTCGGATCACCCGGCGGCCTCTCTCATCCGACAGGGCAAAGCCCTCTTCGGTCTTGAACAGCGGAAAACGGCGCCAGTGGGCGCGGGTGCGGAAGATCCAGATCTGGTCGGGGGACTCGCCCGCAGCGGCCCATCCGGTCCACATATGATCCGGCGGCAGGCTGCGCCACAGGGCGTCGATCTCGTCGACTTCGGAAGGCGAAAAGGCGGTCATGGCAGTCAGTCCCGATCAATCAGGTATTTCCGAGGTTAGTGCGGCTGAAGCGCCCCGCAACCTGGAAGGTGCACTCTGGATGACGGCGTCCGGCCTCGTCTTCACCGTCTTCCTGACGCTGTCCAAGGTTCAGTCGGCCGATTACGATCCGGGCTTCCTGGCCTTCTTCCGGTCCTTCATCGCCCTGATCCTGACCCTGCCGGTGATCCTGCAGCAGGGCTGGGGCATCATGCGCATCCACCAGCCGGGCATGGTGCTGCTGCGCAGCCTGTTCGGAACGCTGGGATTTATCTTCGGCTTCTATGCCGTCTCGGCCCAATTCGGCCTGCCGCTGTCGGAGTTCAACGCGATCAGCTTTTCGCGCGCCATGTTCATCACGGTGCTGGCGGCGGGGCTGCTGAAGGAGACCGTTGGCTGGCACCGCTGGGGCGCGACACTGGCGGGGTTCATTGGCGTTCTGGTCATGACCCAGCCGCAGGCGGGCGTCAGTCTCGGCACGCTGCTGGCGCTGGCGGCGGCCTTCTGCATGGCGGGGGCGATCACGCTGGTGAAGCTGCTGTCGCGGCGCCACAAGCCGGTGACCCTGCTGATCTGGGCCAACCTGCTGTCCTCCGCGATGCTGTTGCCGCTGGCCATCTGGAAAATGCCGGAAGCGATGCCGTCCCTGCAGGACTGGGCGATGATCACGCTGATGGGTGGCTGCGGTGTGGCCGGGCAGTATTTCTACATCCGGGGCATGGCGATCGGGGACGCCTCGTTCCTGTCGCCGATCGATTACCTGCGCCTGCCCATGGCGGCGACGGTGGACTGGCTTCTGTTCAAGGCCCTGCCGGGACCTTGGACCTGGGTCGGCACGGTGATCATCATCGGCGCAACGGCCTATATCACGCTGCGGGAACAGCGCATGCGGCGGCGCGCAAGGGGCGGCTGAGACCGCGACCAAAAGACTCCCTCTTGTGAATAATGGCGAAATCGTTCATTGATCACACGGAAAAAGGGAGACCCGCATGGCCAAAGTTCTCGTCACCGGCGCCACCGGCTTTATCGCCGGGCATGTCATCCACCAGCTGCTGGAAGCGGGCCATGACGTGCGGGGTACGGCCCGTTCCGTTTCGCGGGAAACACCCCTGAACACGATTTTGAGCGACTATGCCGGCAAGCCCGTGCAGATCGAGATCGTTGAAGCAGACCTGACCAGCGATGCCGGCTGGGAGAAGGCCGTCCAGGGCATGGACTATGTCCAGCACCTGGCCTCACCCTTTTTGGCGGTGATGCCGAAAGACCATGACGAACTGATCCGCCCGGCGCGTGACGGCGCCCTGCGCGTGCTGAAGGCCTCGAAGGCCGCGGGTGTGAAACGGGTTGTGATGACGTCCTCCATGGCGGCCATTGCCTATGGATGGGGCGACGCCCGACCTGCCTTGTTGACGGAAGAGCATTGGTCCAACCCCGACAATCTCAAGGACAACACGGCCTACACCCGCTCCAAGACGATCGCGGAAAAGGCGGCCTGGGATTACATGGCCGGGGAGGGCGCGGGCATGGAGCTTTCCGTGATCAACCCGTCCGCCGTGCTCGGCCCGGCGATGAGTGCGGACGTGTCCACGTCCCTGCAGATCATTACCCAGCTGATGACGGGCAAGGCGCCTGCGTCTCCGCGGGTCGGTTTCTGCGTCGTCGATGTGCGCGACGTTGCCGATGCGCATGTGAAGGCGATGATCGTGCCGGAAGCGGCCGGTGAGCGCTTCCTGGCGTCCGGCCGGTTCATGTGGATGAGCGAAGTGGCGGACGTGCTGCGCGAACAATTCCCGGACTACAGCAAGAAACTGCCGAAAGGCGAGTTGCCAGACTGGCTGCTGAAAGTCCTGACGCTGGTAAACCCGCCGCTCAAGGCCGTCGTGCCGGAGCTTGGCCGGGAGCGGCATTGTTCCAATGAGAAAGCCCGCCGCGTGCTGGGCTGGACGCCGCGGACCGAAGAAGAAGCGATCATCGAGAGCGCGCAGACCCTGATCGACCTGAACGTGGTCTAGGCCTCGTTGCGGCCCCTGAACGTGGCGCCAGCGGCGATGAAGCTGGCGGCGGCAAGGATGGCAGAGGCAACGCCGTTCCATCCCGCCATGGACAGGCCCAGCACATAAAACGGCGCATCGGTGCAGGACGGTACGGTCATCGGCCGGTCCAGCGAGTCCATGTTCATGAGATCAATTTCCCCGCCGCCGGTACAGCCGGTCGGAGGCGGAAAGATCTTCCATTCGACGCCGGAATGATAGAGGGCGACGACGACGCCAACGCCGAAGACAAGGCCGATCAGCACGTTCAGCGCCACAAGGAAGCGCCGGGTCGGCCGCAATTTCCACAAGGCGAGCCCGGTCAGCGTCATGGCGATCAATGCCCAGTAGACCTCGCGCTGGCGCAGGCAGAGCGGGCAGGGATAGAGCTTGCCGAAGGTTTCGAAGGCATGTGCGGCTGCAAGCATCAGGGCGGACACCACAGTCGCGGCGACCGGCCATTTCCAGTCCTTGAGTAGACTTTGAAGGAAGCTCATCGCCGGTACGCTAGCATGCAGTCACGCCAGCAAAAGTGCGGCGCAGCGTCACGAGCCTAACAATCCCGTGAGCCAGTCCTTGCCGAAATGGATCGCGGCCAGCACCGCGGTGGGCCCAAGCACCAGCAGGGACGACACCCAGGTGAGGCCAAGCAGGCAGCCGATCACGACCAGGAAGCCATCCCGGTTGATCAATCCGAAAGCCGCCAGCGCCACGGCAAAGCCCGGGACCGTGTTCGTCATCGGCAGCGGCACCAGGATGGACGCGCAGAAGATACACAGCAGGACACCGATCAGGCGTTCGGACTTCGGCCCGGTGATCGTGGTCAGCCGGGGCTTCGAGAATGTCTCGATCCAGCCCAGCCATTTGCGTCCGCCTTCCGCCATGGCGGTCAGGCCCTTGCGGTCGATCCGGCGATTTCCCAGCGCATCGGGCAGCCAGGGCTGCTCATGGCCCAGCGCCATTTGTCCGGCCAGCGCCATCATCGGCAGCGAGACGATTTGCGGCACGCCATAGAGGAAGGGAATGCAGCAGGGCAGGGCCAGCAGGAACAGGCCTGCGCCGAACGCACTTTCGTCCAGATGGTCAAAAGTTTCCCGTAGCGTGTACCCGTCTTCCGGCGCGCCGGCGGCCATGGCCTCGACGATCTGAAGCAGGGTTTTTTCGGTTTCCGCTTTGGTGACACTCATGTGCGCTCAGTACGTCCTGTTAATATGCCGCCCGGGGTAGATTGACGGGCAGGCCCGGCTCGGGCAGGAGAGCCTTCCCGATAAGGGCCTCTGTGGCGGAATTGGTAGACGCGGCGGATTCAAAATCCGCTTCTGGCAACAGAGTGCCGGTTCGAGTCCGGCCAGAGGTACCAGCCCTGTATCGCGCCATCAGTATTCGTATTTCTCCACCCGGGTCAGATCGATGATATAGGCAGCGTCCGCGAGGTCGCTTTCCTGTTTCTGTGCATGAAGCGTGCCTTCGATCCAGGCGGCCTGCGGCAGGTCCTTCAGCAGGATCGGATCGTCGGTGCGCACGAAAATAGTCTGGTTCGGCGGCGGCGGCGGGGCGTGGATACATGCGCCGAAATAGGGCACCAGCAGGAATTCGCGGATCTCGGCCTTGGCATCGTACGAAAATGGCACGGTATAGCCCGGCATGCGGATCTTCTTGCCGTCATATGTGTCGACCGTGTTGAACGAGCCGATCTGCGTGGCGGTGTCGGCGGCTGAGCCTTCCTGGATGGAATAGAGCGTGGCCATCTGGGCCGCGTACATCTGCTGAAGGCGCTCTTCCTCACCTTCCGGCATCAGGTCTTCCCAGCCGATCTCGGTGACGCCGCGGGCCTTGATCTCTTCCTGTTCTTTCAGGGCCGCAGCCGCTGCAGCAGCGACAGAGGAGTCTTTCGCCGCCAGTTCGGCGTCGCTTTCGCCAATCTTGTCGCCGACCTGCGGGCCTTCCGATTCTGCCGTGCTGACTTTTGCTTCGGCCGGTGTTTCGGCATCGGCGGCAGGCGCGGTCGCCTCGCCACAGGCAGGTGACAGGCTGATCAGGACGAGGGCGGGAAGGATGAGGAAACGCTTCATGACTGTTTTCTTAGGCTTTCGGGGAGGGATGTGCCAGACGGGTTTGACAACCTTGCTACAACTTCACGGACAGGCCGTCTGCGAGGGATCTGCGGAAAGCGGCCCAGGCGGGGATGGCCCCGGCCAGAAGGGACGCGCCGGTGACCGCCAGCAGTGTCAGAAGGTCTGTCATGCCAGGCCCGGTTCCGCCAAGGGAAATGCCATATCGCTGCATCACGATCGGCCCGGCGATCAGGATCAGGACATGCACGATCACAATTCCGAGCAGGGCGCCGAGGAAGCCGATCAGCCCGGCTTCCAGGGTCAGCAGGCCAAAGATGTGCCCTGGCCGCGCGCCCACGGCCCTCAGGATCGACATCTCCCGCCGCCGCTCATTCAGGCTGGTCAGGATGGAGGTCAGGATCGAGACGACACCGACCGCGATCACGAAGACCGATACGGCCAGCAGCGCCCGCTCTGCCATGGCGGTCACACTCCAGAGCTCGGCCAGCGCCTCGCCGGGAATGATCGCCATCAGCGGCTCGCCCTTGTTGGTGTTGATCTCGCGCCGCGTGCGCAGGATCGTCCCCTTGCGCTCAAGGCCGGCATAGACGGCGGTGATGGATTTGGGCGTCAGGTTGAAGCCGCGGATCATGTCTTCGGTGATCGTGTCCGCCAGCGGGTTCTTGGCACCGGTTTCCCAGCCGACATGAATGGCCGTGATGGCTTCAAGGGAGACGATCACGGTACGATCCACCGGTGTGCCGGTTGGTGCGAGGATGCCAGAGACCCGGAAAGGCCGGTTGTCGTGAGCTGATCCGAAATCGGCCCTGCCGATCCCATGCGACAGGACCATCGGCGCTCCGATGTCATAGCCCAGCTCGCGGGCGACATCGGCGCCGATCACGGCGTCGAACAGATCGTCCATCTCCACGCCCCTGGCAAAGCGAAGCGACTGGCCGCGGCCATACTGGTAGTGTTCGAAATAAGCGTGGTTCGTACCCATCACGCGGAAGCCGCGATGGCTGTCGCCGAGGGAGATCGGCACCGTCCAGGCGATATCGTCGCGTGCGGCCAGCGTCTCATAGGTCGGCCAGGAAATTTCCGCCGTCGCATTGCCCATCCGGAAGACCGAATAGAGCAGCAGGTTCACGCTGCCCGTCGGGGCGCCGATGATCAGGTCTGTCCCGGAAATCGTGTGGCCGAAACCTTCGCGCGCGCCGGTACGGGCCTTGTCGACACCCAGGAACAGCGCGACCGACAGGGCCACGGCCAGCAGGGTCAGCAGCACTGACGCGCGCCGGTTCAGCAGGCTTTTCCAGGCAAGGGCAAACAGGGCCTTCATGCGCTCACCCCCGCTGTGTTGATTTCGGAAAGGTCGACCGCCCGGTCAAACTGACGGGCAAGGCTGGCGTCGTGGCTGACGAAGAGGAGCGCGGCGCCGGTGCGTCCGGCTTCCTCGCTGAGGAGTTCGATGAACTTGTCGCGTGCATCGGCGTCGAGGGCAGAAGTCGGCTCGTCGGCGATCACGATGTCCGGTCCGCCCATCAGGGCCCGGGCCGCAGCGACGCGCTGTTGCTGGCCGACGGAGAGGTCCGACACGCGCCGGTCCAGCAGGGATTCATCCGTCAGGCCCAGCCGCCCGAGCAGGCGGCGGGCTTCGCCCTCGGCATCCTTGCCGACCTTCGCACGGCGGGCGGGGGAGAAGTGCAGCGGCAGGGTGACGTTCCCGGTGACCGACAGGTACGGCACCAGGTTGAACATCTGGAAAATGACGCCCAGATGGTCGGCCCGAACGCGGTCGCGCTTTGCGGCGCTGAGCGTTGCCATGTCATGGCCAAGCACGTTGATCGTGCCGGTTTCCGGGCTGAGCACGCCGGCGATCAGACCCAGTAGGGTCGACTTTCCGGACCCGGATGGTCCGCGCAGGAACAGTTTTTCGCCCCGGCCCAGGGTAAAGCTTTCGATGTCCAGGACGGGCGGATGCCCCGGCCAGGCAAAACGAAGGCTGTCTACCCGGATGGCATCCGTGCCGGGGGTCTCAGGCTGCATCAGTCGAAGTCGATCTCTGTGTCGTTGGGGGTCAGTTCCTTGGCGACCTGCTGGCCTTCGGGGCCGAGATAGATCGCATCGATATGCTCGAAGGCCGGGTAGAGATCGAAGGCGTGCACCAGCATGCCTTCCACCCGGTCGACCTTCTTGCACCGCAGGACGACCGACACCGTCAGAGCGCCATGCGTGCCATCGGTGCGGCCGGTTGTGGATCGCTCGGTCTCTTCGCATTCCGTCGGGCCGAGTGGCTCGACGATCCCTTCGGCAAATTTCTCCGCCGCGGCGCCTTCGGGCACTTTGGATTCCGGCAGGCCGAAACTGGCCAGTGGCGCGTCCAGGGTAATGGTCAGGAAATCGTCTTCCCGTGTGATGGCGAGTTCGCCGTGACCATGCACATGGGCTTCGCCGGCATGCCCTTCTTCGTGACCTTCTTCATGATCATGATCCTCCTCGTGCGCGGCGTCATGATCGTGATCGTGCTCGTCTCCTGACGGCATTTCAGCGGTCGCAGCGGATGAGGGCATCGCCTCGCTCGCGGGAGGTGGCTCATAGGGGGCATTGGCCGGGCTGCAGGCGGCCAGTCCCAGAAAGCTGGCGGAAAAAAAGGCCGCAACCGGCCAGAAACGGATTGAAATCATTGTGGGCCTCCAGTGCGCCTCACAGTGGATAAGTGCAAAAAGGTCAACATTTTTTGTCGCGAAACGGATAGTGATACTATATCACATTTAATCAAGGCGGGGCTTGCAGAAGTCCTTCTGCCAATTTCACATCGCCGCCGGTTTACGCACATATGCTCAATTCGCTCCAGGCCCCTTTGCTGTTCGGCTTGACTGCCGCCTTCATCACCACGCTGGGGCTGATCACAGTCTCTTTGCGCGGGGATTGGAGTGCGCGCCATTCCGGTCTCTTTGCGCTGGCAGCAGGCGGCATGCTGGTCAGCCTGACCCTGCTTCACATTGCGCCGGAGGCGTTCGAGCTCAGCACCCGTACGCCCATCTTCCTGATGATCGGCTTCTTCGGCGGGCTGATCCTGCATTTCGGGATCGGTGCGGCATTCCCGGAAAGTTCTGACCGGGGGCAGGCCGCAGCCATCACGCCGCTGGCGGCCGTGGCGATCCACTCCCTGCTCGACGGGATGATCTATTCGGTCACCTTCGCGGCGAGCTTCTCGTCCGGGGTCTATGCAGCCGCCTCGCTGATGCTGCACGAATTCCCGGAAGGCGTGATCGCCTTCGCCATCCTGCGGCGGCATAGTTTTTCCAACCGCAGCGCCTTTTTCTGGGCGTTTCTGGCGGCTGCCGTCACGACGCCGCTGGGTGTGCTGGTCGCAACACCGTTCATGCACGGGCTGACAACGGAGGTGATCGGCAGCCTGTTTGCGGTGTCGGCGGGCCTTTTGCTCTATGTCGCCACCGGGCCCTTGATGGAGCCGCTCGGTGAAGAGCCGCCCGGACGCAGTTTCCTGGCCCTTGGTGCGGGTGTTTTGCTGGCCGTCCTTATGGCGCTCGTGCCCCTGCATTCGCATGCCCATGGCGACCTGGACGATCATGGGCATGATCACGGGCCGACGCCGAGATTTGGTGAAATATACCAGCCTCCTGCCGCGAACCCACACACGGCGGACCTCTAGGCCGCCGCGCTCCCGGCACATGGCTTGCAGCTTCAGGCTGCAAAGCGGGAGAGGGCGAGGGCGGATGCGATCCAGGCGGCAAGACGCTGTTTACGAATTCAACGGACAAGCGGGATTTCGGGACACCGGAGACCGCCGCCCCATGCTGACCCTGCCCATACTGGCCAAGATGTCCTCCGCCGCGCTCGCGGCCGGGATTACGGCCTGCCTCACTTACGGCCAGTACAATGTTGCGAGTGGAGCGGGCGGGTCCGGCCTGATGCCGCCTGCCAGCGTCCTGCACCCCAATGCCCGGCCGGGGGCGATCTTGGATCCGATGGCCGAAATGGCCGCGGCCATCGCCACGATGAAACAGGAACATGCCAAGGCGGACCGGAACCGCGCCATGATCGACTGGCTCGCCAGCCTGCGAACCCGGTTCACGGTACAGCGTTTCGAGACGGGCCTGGTCTACAAGGTCGCCTACAGCCCGGCCGGAACGGCGGGCGCTGTTCTGGAAGATTATCTGGCCGTGCCTTTCGGGCCGGAACTCCCGTTCGCAGTCAGCCTGCATGCTGCCGAGAACGGCGCTGTCCGTATCGAAGGCCTGTCCTGCACCAGTCAGGAAACGCTTGGCCAGGTTGAGGCTTCAGCGGGAGAGGGCGCTGCCGAAGCGGCGGCGATGGCAGAGGCCGAAGCCTACCTCCGTACGCCGGACGCCGCCGATCCGGCGCTGCCTGCAGACTGCCTGACGGTGCGCCTGAAACGCAGCTAGTGCTGCTTGTCCAGCGCGGCTTCGTCGAGCTCGCGCTGGGTGAAGCGGCGGGTGAACTCGGTCACGCGCGGAGCAATCTCGGTCCGGAAGCGGTTGCCGTTGAACACGCCATAATGGCCGACACCCGGCTGGATGTAGTCCAGCTGCATTTCCTTCGGCAGCTTGGTGCACAGGTCGTGTGCGGCCTGTGTCTGGCCGATACCGGAAATGTCGTCTTTCTCGCCTTCGACCGTCATCAGCGCCACGTCGCGGATCTTCTCCGGACGGATCTGGCGCGTGTAGCGATATTTCATGATGCCACGCGGCAGATGGTGTTCCTGGAACACGCGCAGGATGGTCTGCAGGTAAAACTCCTCCGTCAGGTCGAGGACGGAGAGGTATTCGTCATAGAATTCGCGGTGCTTGCCGGCATTGTCGCCATCGCCTTCGACGAGGTGGTTGAAGAAGCGCCATTGCGCATCCACGTGCCGCGACCAGTTCATGTTCATGAAGGAAGCGAGCTGAACAAAGCCCGGATAGACGCGCCGGAAAGCACCCGGATAGGGGCCCGGCACGGTGTAGATCATGTTTTCCTCGAACCAGCTGAAGTCACGTTGCTCGGCCAGCTCGTTCGGCACGGTCGGGCTGCGGCGGGTATCGATGGGCGAGCCCATGAAGGTCATCGAGGCCGGGCGGTTCGGGTCGTCGTCCTCGGCCATCATGGACACCGCAGCCAGAACCGGCGGGCCCGGCTGGCACACGGCCAGCACATGCGCGCCGGGGCCGATATGGGTGATCATCTTGCGGACATGGTCCATGTAGTCGTCGAGGTCGAACCGGCCGAGCCAGACCGGCGCCATGCGCGCATCGGCCCAGTCGGTGATGTAGACATCATGGGTCGGCAGGAAGCCTTCGACCGTGCCGCGCAGCAGGGTGGCATAGTGGCCGGACAGCGGCGCCACGATCAGCATGCGCGGCAGAGGCGCTGATCCCGGCTTGCGCGCAAACGCCAGCGCATCCGGATCCTTGCGGAAATGCACCAGGTTGCACCAGGGCGATCGCCACGCGACCGTCGGGGTGACCCCCACCGGCGCGCTGTTGATCTTGACCGACTCGATGCCCCATTCGGGCTTGCCATAATAGCGTGTGGCGCTTTCGAACACGTCCGCAAAGGCAATCAGCGCCTTGCCGTAATCCGACTTCGCGATGGGATTCATCGGGGAGTGCATTGCCATACGGCCAGCACGAACAGCCATGCGCATCGGCGCCATCGCGGCGCGGTTCAGTTCAACAAGGGAGTACAGCATCGCCCTACCAACCTTTCATGTTGCACCGCAGCATATGCCCGCAATCCGGATGTGGCAAATGGATTCGCCAGCCGGGCGCCTTACCGGGAGATTAACGCAGTCGATTGAATTTGCGTGAAACTTTCAATTTCCTGCCCGTTCGGGGTTAAGGCGCGGCTGTTAGTTTTTAGGCCTCAACTGCCGGAGAGGCTGTCCCATGTTCCTCAAATGCGAACCCAATCCGCATCAGGGCGGGCGTATGACCCGGGCGGTATTTTTCAATCACGCGAACCAGCGCTTCGCGATCGATGCCGAAGCCCTGCACAAGAAGCCGGACCTGCTGAACGAGTTCGGCACGTTCAACAGCCTGCGTTTCCGCACGCTGGACGCCTTTGCCTACGCCCTCTGCTTCGTCGGCGGGGTCGGCACGATCACGGTCGCCTGGTGGATGTTCTTCGTCGGCCTTGCGGCCTGTGTGCTGATGCTGGCCGCCAACCGGAAATCCGCTGGCGAGGCGGCGCGGAACGCTGCGCGGCGCTCGACGGACAATTTCCGCCGCCTGCACGAACTTGGCTGCATGTGGCTGGTCTACGAATAGGCCTGGCGCGCGGTTCGGGGCTCAGATCCCGACCATGCCGAGGATTGCGGCGATAATCGCCACCAGCATGAAAATCAGGGACAGGCTGACCGAGACGGCGCGCTGGCCCTTGCGGCTGGTCCGCGTGCCTTTTGGCGCCTTGCCGGTTTTCGGTGCCAGCATCCAGCGGTTCGAATAGAAGCCGAACGCCGCGAGCAGGGCGGTGACACCTGCGGCCCAATGGGTCGCCAGCAGGAAACAGGCCCCGGCGGCCAGCATCATGCCCGCAATGGGCGTGGAAGTGGTGTGCAGCAATTCGCGCACATGCCGGTCGGCCCGGCTGCCGTCCAGCTCCTCGAAACTGCAATTCGGCGCCGCAATCGCTGCGACCCATGACGAGCCGATCGCCAGGGCGGAGAAGATGAGACCGAAATTGGACGCGAGCGCAGCGAGGTTCTGGAACATGGCTGGAATATGCGCCGGATTCGCGGATCAGCCTAGAGCCTCGCCGGTTTAGAGAAAGCTCGCGACAATGACCTGGTCGACCAGCGCCTCGTCCGGGGGAACCTGTCCGTCCAGCATCAGCATGGCCAGGCCATGCACCATCGACCAGGCCTGCAGGCGCTTGATTTTCCGCTCACCCTTCGAAGCGTCTGCTGGCATCAGGCCGCTCAGCGTATCAGACAGCATGCCGAAGGGCTCGTCGGTCGCGCAGGGCGTTTCGTTGCGGTCGCCCTCCGGCGGACGCTGCGTCATCATCAGGCGGAAGACGGACGGATTGCGCAGGGCGAACTTCACATAGGCCCGGCCCATCGCCTTGAACGCTTCCCTCTGATCAGAGGTGCCGGTCATGGCCTCTCGGAACGCTTCGGCGAGGCGCTCGCCGCCAACGCCGCACAGGGCATTCAGCAGGGCGGCCTTGTCGGGGAAGTGCCGGTAGACGGCGGTCGCCGACACGCCGACATTGCGGGCGATCTCCCGCAGGCTGACCGCATCCGGTGCCTTCACATCCAGCTGGGCGAGGCCTTCCTCGATCAGGGCAGAACGCAGGTCGCCATGATGGTAGCGCCCGTCGCGCGGCTTCATGTTGACAGTGTTATCATCTGATGTCATGTTAGCACTGTAAACATGGTTTCTCTTCCCTGCAACGCGACACGGAGTCACGATCATGACCAGCCCAGTAGAATCTGCCATCCGCGGCGTCGTCACCAAAGGCGTCGTGGCCATCGCCGACTTCAACCGCGAACGCAAGAAGTCAAAAGGGCCCAATCCGTTCCTGGAAGGCCTGCACACGCCGGTGACGGAAGAAGTAACCGACACGGCGCTGAAAGTGACGGGCGAAATCCCCGCCGCGCTGAACGGGCTCTACGTCCGCAACGGGCCGAACCCGCTGGCCAATGTGCATGCCGCGACGCATCACTGGTTCATCGGCGATGCCATGATTCACGGTATCTGCCTGCAGGACGGCAAGGCGCTCTGGTACCGCAACCGCTGGGTCCGCTCCAATGCGGTCAGCGATGCGCTGGGAGAGCGCCGCGCGCCTGGCCCGCGCCATCCGCGTACGGATGTCGCCAATACGAACATTGTCGGCCATGCCGGAAAGCTCTGGGCCATTGTCGAGGCGGGTGGCTATCCGGTCGAGATGGCGGATGACCTTTCCACCGTCGCCCATTCGGATTTCGACGGCACGCTGGGCGAATCCTATTCCGCCCACCCGCACATGGATCCGGAGACCGGCGAGATGCACGCCATCTGCTACGAGGCGCAGCACCCGGACACGATCTGGCACACCGTGGTCGATACGAGCGGCCATGTCCGCCGCAATGAACCCATCGCCGTGAAGAACGGCCCGATGATCCATGACTGCCAGATCACGCCGAACTATGTGATCGTGATGGACCTGCCGGTGACCTTCTCCATGTCGGCGCTGATCGGCGGGGCGAGCTTCCCCTTCCGCTGGAATCCGAAACACAAGGCCCGCATCGGCCTTTTGCCGCGTGAGGGCAGGGGGGAGGACATCATCTGGTGCGACATTGACCCGTGCTTCATCTTCCACCCGGCGAATGCCTATGAGACCGAAGACGGCAAGGTGGTCATGGATGCCTGCGTCTATGAGACCATGTTCGATACCGACGGCCACGGCCCGGATTCGCCGACGGCAAAGTTCGAATCCCTGACCATGGACCCGGTGGCCCGCACGGCGACCCGCGAGGTGGTCGACCCGGCGCCGCAGGAATTCCCGCGCTATGACGAACGCCTGACCGGCAAGCCGTATCGCTACGCCTATGCCGTGGCGCTGCCCGAGCGGGCGGATGACGGCTTTGTCGGCGCGACCTGCCTGTACAAGCATGATCTCGGGACGGGCAAACGCGAGGTGCACGATTTCGGCCCCGGCCGGGTGCCGGCTGAATTTGTCTTCGTGCCGGCCCATGACAGCGCCGCTGAGGATGAAGGCTGGCTGATCGGCTATGTCAGCAATGTCGAGCCCGGTACGTCAGACTTCGTCATTCTGGACGCGGCGAACTTCACGGCCCCGCCGGTTGCCGAGGTTCATATCCCGTACCGCATCCCGCCTGGTTTTCACGGCAATTTCGTTCCGCAGGCGTGAGGGACGCAGCCCCAGATCAGTTGATGCTCAGCCGACACTCATAGCGAGCAGGCGGCTGATCTGGGCGCGGGGCAGGCCGCTATCGTCGTGATAGTCGTTGATGGCGTTCTGAAGGGCGGTGAGATCGCGCTTTGACGTGGCCTGCGGTTTGTCGAGCACACCTTCACGCACCAGCGCCGCACAGACATGGGACGAGGCGATCCAGGCGTCCCAGCCCACAAACCGAAGGAAATAGGCGCCCGTCGCCCCGCCGAGGCGTGAGCCGCGCTTGTGCAGCGTGGTCATCAGGCCCAGCTGGTCGTCCGCGGGCCAGCTGGCGAGGAAATGGCCAAAGCCGCCTTCCTTTGCCTCAATGTCCGCGACGAGTTTTGCGTTCTCCAGTGTTGCCTTGATCTTCTGGCCATTGCGCACGATGCGTTCGTCAGAGACCAGACGGTCCAGCATCTCGTCGCCGAAGAAGGCAAGCTTGCCGGGATCGAAGCCCTCGAAGGCCGCTTCGAACCCGTCCCATTTGGCGTCGATGACTTTCCAGTTGAACCCGGCATTGAACACGCAGCGGGTCATGACGGAGAGCAAACGGTCGGCGGACACTTTCGAAAGGTCCGCCACCGCATGCGTGTTTTGCGACATCTCCAGCACGTTCGCGCGCCCGCCATGATGGCCAGCGGCCATCTTCAGGATCGGGGCGAACTTTCGCGCCATGCGTGAGGCTCCTTATCCGAGCGCGGCCTCATAGACCTTCGCATAATCGTCCGCCTCCATAGGCTTCGGATTTCCGGAATGCGCAAGATCTTCCAGGGCGAAATCGACGATGCCCTGCGCATCTTCCATGCCGAGGCCGATTTCCTTCAGCGTGGACGGAAGGCCGAGGTCTTCGTTCAGCCTTGCGATTGCGTCGGCGAGGTCGGCGCCTTCCTTCAGCCTCATGGCCTCTCGCAGGCGGGCATATTTCGCGTCTGCGGCGCCTTCATGGAAGCGCAGGATGTGCGGCAGGAAGATCGCGTTCAGCGTACCGTGATGGAGTTTCTTCTCATGCAGGCGGCCGGCGCCGTGGGACAGGGCGTGAACCCCGCCGAGTCCTTTCACAAAGGCCAGAGCGCCCTCATAGCTGGCCATCATCATGTGCCAGCGGGCGTCCGGGTCCGATCCGTCCTGCACGGCCTTCTTCAGCCAGCCATCGCCGATGGCACGGTACACGCCGTCATAGCCGATGCCTTCCGCAGGCGGATTGATGGCCGGTGTCAATACGGCCTCGATACAGTGGGTGACAGCATCCATGCCGGTCGCGGCGGTCAGGCCGGCCGGCAGGCCAAGCGTCAGCTCCGGATCGCAAATCGCGATGGACGGAATCAGGTTCGGGGAAACGATGGTTTCCTTGCGGCCGTTTTCCAGTGTGGAGATCAGGCCAACGGAGACTTCGGAGCCGGTGCCGGCGGTGGTCGGGATGGCGATCAGCGGCGGGATCTTCTTGATCTTTTTGGCGCCGCCGGTGATCGCGGCATAGGTTTCCAGCGGATCCGGGTGGCTGACCAGAAGCCCGATGGCCTTGGCGTGGTCCATGGAAGACCCGCCGCCCACGGCGATCAGGCCATCGGCGCCGCATTCCTTGTAGGCAGCCGCCGCCAGCTTGGCCTGGGACTCCAGCGGGTTCGGAACGGTTTCGGCAAACACGCCAGCGGCAGGCATGCCGAGCGCGTCTTCTACTTTCGCCAGGATGCCGACGGCCTTGATGCCCGGGTCTGTCACGATGAACGGGCGGGTGATGCCCAGATTGGCGACAGCTTTCGGCAGCTGCATCAGCGCGCCAGCGTCAAAAAAGCAGGTCGTCAGGAAGTTCAAAACGGGCATGGGTGCAGCTCCTCAAATACAGCGCTGGCACTTTTGCGGGGGGGAGGGACCGGACGCAAGCCCCCCGTTTGGGAATGCGGCGTTCCGCCCTGTCGAACACGGTGGGGCTCACGGGCGTTAACGCATCCCATCTCAGGTTGCGTTCTGAGAATTTGCATCCGCTCACATGCCTTCACAATTCGGGGAAATACCTAATTGCGCGCCCGTGTCGCGCGGCACCTCGGCGCGCGTCAAACTGGCTAATTATTTCGTGAAAAACAGGGGTCTATCTCCTGCCCATCGGCATTCTTTTCATGGAGGGAAAGACATGAAACGCCTCTTCTGTGCAGCGCTCCTGGCGGGCGCAACCTGGACAACTGTTGCGGGGGTCGCAGCGGCTGATGACAATCCGTGGATGATCCGCGGCCGGGTCATCGGTGTGATGCCCAGCGAGTCGGCTGACCTGTCGGTCGCCGGTGCAGCGCTCGGCGGCAGCGTCGACATCAGCGACGAATACGTCCCTGAACTCGACATCACCTACTTCTTCAACAAGAACATCGCGGCCGAGCTGATCCTGGCAACGACCCAGCACGACGTGACCGCCACGAACGTGGAGGCTGTTGCCGGAGCTGACGTGAAACTCGGTGACGTGTGGGTTCTGCCCCCGACGCTGACGCTGCAGTACCACTTCGACAATGGCGGCAAGTTCAAGCCGTATGTCGGCGCCGGTATCAACGCCACGCTCTTCTACAATGAAGACGAAGGCGCCACCGCTGACAGCATCGACTATGACCCGAGCTTCGGCCCGGCCCTGCAGATCGGCTTCGACTACGACCTTGATGGCGTGCCGGGCGGCTGGGCCTTCAACGCCGACGTCAAGAAGATCTGGATCAACAGCGACGTCACGGTGAACTTCACCTCGGCCCTCGGCGCCACGGTGAAAGCCGATGTGGACATCAACCCGACCGTTGTTGGCCTCGGCTTCGGCTACAAGTTCTAAAGTCTCCCTGAGCTTCCGTTTATATCCCTTTTCTTGCGGAAGACTTGGTAACTTGGCCGCGTCCCTCCCCGGACGCGGCCATTTTTATGCGCCCGATTGTTGCGCGCCCGCCCGCGCCCGCTACAGATGAGGGCCATGAGCATTCTCTCCGTGAAAGACCTGCGGGTCACGTTCGACACCCCCGACGGCCCTGTGAACGCCGTGAAGGGCATCAATTTCGATCTGGCCGCCGGCGAATGCCTCGGCATTGTCGGCGAAAGCGGCTCCGGCAAGAGCCAGTCGGCGCTGGCCACGATGGGCCTGCTGGCCGGCAATGGCGCGGCGACGGGCCAGATCCTGTTCGACGGCACCGACATGCTGACCGCTCCGGTGCAGACGCTGCGCAAGATCCGCGGCGCGCGGGTCTCGATGATCTTCCAGGACCCGCTGACCAGCCTGACCCCGCACATGACCGTCGGCGCCCAGATGCGCGAAGTGCTGGCGCTGCACACGGGCGAGAAGGGGGAAGCGGCTGACAAGCACTGTATCGAATGGCTGGAGAATGTACGCATTCCCGAAGCCGTCCGCCGCATGAACCAGTTCCCGCACGAATTGTCCGGCGGCATGCGCCAGCGCGTGATGATCGCCATCGCCATGTTGTGCAATCCGGAAATCCTGATCGCGGACGAGCCGACAACGGCCCTCGATGTGACGGTGCAGGCGCAGGTGCTGGAACTGATGGACGAGCTGAAACGCGAAACGGGCACCGGCATCGCGCTGATCACACACAATATGGGCGTCGTCGCCCGCATGTGCGACCGCGTCATCGTCATGCGTCATGGCGAGATCGTGGAAGAGGGCAATACGGACGACATTTTCTACGCCCCCAAGGCCGATTATACGAAGATGCTGCTGAACGCCGTGCCGCGCATCGACGAGGCAGACCGTCCGGGCCGTCCGGCCCTGATGGCGCCGCCGGAAGACAGCGTCAAACCGATCCTGTCCGTCGAGGATATGAAGATCCATTTCCCGATCCAGGTGAAAGGCGGCCTGTTCGGCAAGCGCAAGCCTTTGAAGGCCGTCGACGGCGTCTCCTTCGACCTGAAGCCCGGCGAGACGCTGGGCGTGGTCGGCGAAAGCGGCTGCGGCAAGTCCACGCTGGCGCGCGGCGTTCTGAAGCTCATTCCGCCAACGGACGGAACCGTCGCCTGGCTTGGCCGCGACATCACGAAGGCCGGGCAGGGCGAGATGAACGGCCTGCGCGACGATCTCCAGATCGTCTTCCAGGACCCGCTGGCCAGCCTCGATCCGCGTATGAGTATCGGGGCCTCGATTGCCGAACCATTGCAGGTGCACAAGCCCGGTCTGTCAAAGGCGGAGCGCGAAGCGCAGGTGCGCGAGATCCTGCCGCGTGTCGGCCTCGACCCGGCCCTCATCAACCGTTATCCACACGAGCTTTCCGGCGGCCAGAACCAGCGCGTCGGCATTGCCCGCGCGATGATTCTTAAACCGAAGCTCGTGATCTGCGACGAGGCGGTCTCCGCCCTCGACGTGTCGGTGCAGGCGCAGGTCGTGGACCTGCTGATCGAACTCCAGAAAGAGTTCGGCCTCGCCATGATCTTCATCAGCCACGACCTCGCCGTCGTGCGCCAGATCAGCCACCGCGTCATGGTGCTCTATCTTGGCCGGGTCGTGGAACTGGCCGGGCGCAATGCGATCTATACCGATGCGCGCCACCCCTATACGAAGGCCCTCATCGCCGCGGTGCCGAATGCGGACCCGAAAAGCGAGAAGACGCGTGAACGACTGAAGCTCTCCGGCGACCTGCCGAGCCCGCTCGACAGCCGCGCGGCACTCCGCTTCATGAAGTCCAGACTGGTCGATGATGCGGATGCGGAACAATACCGCCCGCAACTCGTCGAAGTGTCCCCCGGGCACCTCGTGGCAGAGCATGACGCGATGCTGGGCACTGAAGGGCTGGTCGCTTAGCCCTCTGCCTCCGGATAGCATGGCCCCTCATAGACCGGCAGGCGCATGTCCATGACGGAGCGGTTGGCATAGGCGATACAGGCCTGGCCGAACCCGCGGATGACGTCCGTCGCCTTCGCTTCGGCCCAGGAATGGGCGCAGGCGGCCTGGTCCGCGGCAGGGCCTTCCGCCGAGGCCTGCGCCGTGATGAAGTCCGACACGCACCGGCCATAGACCTTCACGCCCAGCAGGAAGCCGTCGCGCAGCGCGCGGGCATCTTCCATCTCCCCGGCGGACTGGAATTCCACGCCTGAAAAGTCCGGCACGGCCAGCGTGCCGCAGGATTTGGCGACGAGGCCGCGCCCCGCTTGGCTGATCTCCGGCGCGCAGGTGCGATAGTCGCCAGCGGCTTCAACCGGCTCTGCCATGGCGGGCAGGGCGGTCAGCAGGCTGGCAATCAGGATCGCAAGGCGCATTGGGTCACTCCGTGGGGACTTCCCATTTTATAGACAGAATCGCGAGCCGGGGCACGCCCTCTTGCTCATCCGGGCGTATCGACACCGCAACCTTGGCTTAAGACCCCCGTGCGAAAGTGGCGTATTCTTCACGAAGGAATGCGCCTTGCCACAGCTGATCGGCCTCATCCTTGTTGTTGCGCTCGTCTTTGGCGGCCTGATCTACACAGGCGGCCACATGGCGATGGAGGCGCTGCCCTTCGAACTCGCCCTGATCGGCGGGGCAGCGATCGGCACGCTGGTGATCGGGAATTCCCCCGCCGTGGCCAAAGAGGCCGGGGCAGGGGTGCTGAAGGCTTTCTCAGGGTCCAAGTGGACGCGGGACGATTACCAGTCGCTGCTGGTCCTGCTGGGTACGCTGATGCGGAAAGCCCGCCGGGGCGGCTTCGTCTCCATTGAGGCCGACATCGAACAGCCGATGGAGTCCGAAACCTTCGCCGCCGCGCCTGCCATACGCGACGATGACGCGGCGCGGTCCCTCATCTGCGATGCTTTCCGCCTGATGGCGCTCGACCTGTCGGACCCGGCCCGCGCCGAGGCGCATATGGACCAGTCCATCCACCAGAACCTTGGCCGCCGCATGAAGGCCGTCGCCGCGCTGCACACCGTGGCCGACGCGCTACCCGCGCTCGGCATCGTCGCCGCCGTACTGGGCATCATCCGCACCATGGGCTCGATCGACCAGTCGCCCGCCGTGCTGGGCGCGATGATCGGCTCGGCGCTGCTCGGCACCTTCCTCGGCGTCTTCCTCGCCTATGGCGTCGTAGGGCCGCTGGCCGCCCGTTTCGGACAGGTTGTGGAAGACGAAGCCATCATGCTGGAGACCGCCCGCACCACGCTCGCCGCCTTCGGCAGCGGCATCCAGCCGGGCATCTGCGTCGAACTCGGCCGCGCCGCCATCCCGGCAGACCTCCGCCCGGATGCGGGGGAGGTGGAGCGCGCGTCGACGGCGGCTCGTTTTGCAGGCCGCCGCGCCGCATAGATTGACCCCGCGGGCGACGCACCTAAACACTCCCCGCAATGCCTGAACTTCGCCTCGCCACCTTCAATTGCGAAAATCTGATGATGCGCTGCGACTTTGCCCATGCGGGCATTGCGCGGGCGCGTGAGCGGCTGACCGAGGTCGACGATGCGGCGGTCGCCGCGCAGGTGGATTCGGTCTTCAACGTGCTGTCGGAGGATGACCGGACGCTGACCGCGGAGGCGCTGTCGGTCACGCAGGCCGAGGTCTGCGCCCTGCAGGAGGTGGAGAACCTCGTCACGCTCACGGCGTTCGACACGCGCTACCTGGCGCGGTGGTCAGGGGAGGCGTTCGAGGAGCGTGTCCTGCTGGAGGGGAATGACAGCCGCGGCATCGATGTCGGCCTCCTGTCGCGCCTTCCGGTCATCCATTACCGCAGCCATGCGCGGGAAACCTATGGCCGCCTGGGGCTGAAGCCGCCAAATGGACTGAGCGTCAATGACTATGCCTTCCGGCGCGACTGCCTTGAAGCGGACATCCTGAAGGACGGGCGCGTGCTGACGCTTTTCGTCTGTCATTTCAAGTCGATGTATGGCGGGCGCCACAAGACGCGCGCCATCCGGCAGGCCGAGGCGCAGGCCGTGCGCCAGCTGATCGAGCGGCGGTTTCCCGACCCGGCCAATGCCGAATGGGTGATCCTCGGCGATTTCAACGACTATTTCGAGCGTGACGGGCAGGCCCTGCACGATCATGGCCTCGGGCCGCTGATCGATGACGGGTTCGCTGTCGATCTCGCCACCCGCGCCATCGCCGATCCCTATGACCGGTGGACCCACCACTATAATGGCGACGACACTTATGGCGCGCTGGACCACATCTTCCTCTCCCCGGCACTTGCGCAGCGCAATGCGAGACCACACGTACGCATCGTTCGCGCGGGAACCCCGTTCCGCGCGCGGCGTTATGAGGGGGCACGTTTTCCGGGCGTAGGCTGGAGCGAGCCGAAGGCTTCGGATCATTGTCCGCTGGCCGCGACACTGCAGTTTGAAGGACGCCCGCTGGAGCCGTAAGATACGTTCCGGCACAGCATATTTCTGTATATTTGGAGGCCGCAGCCATGTCCCGCTTAGACACGCTGGTCGAAACCGTTGAGACCTATCAGGCGCTGGCCGCCGAAAATTACGACCGGATCCGGGGCCTCGCCGAACAGATCCGCGGCGGCCTTTGCGACTATATCGGCATGGGCGAGATACCCTGCGTCTACCTGGTGCCGCCAAAAGGGCAGTTTCAGCCGAAAGCCTATGGTGATGCGGCCTTTTCGATGCCGCCGCGCGGGTTTCGCACGCTGTCGCCGGTGGCGTTCGGCCTCGCCGTGCGCCTGTCCCGGGGCAATGACTGGTTGCGCGTCACGATGGAGTGCCGGAAAATCGGGGAGACTTTCAAAGTCAGCATCGAGGACGGTTCGGAATACGAATTCAAGCTGCCTCTCAGTTTCGAGACCCAGCTGCCCTTCTATGATCACATCTATTCCCACATTCTGAACTGGTTTGCCGACCAGATCGAACGCTACAAGAATGGCGAATACGGCAGCCGGGTGATCGGCTTCGACTTCGCAGATGACACGGTCCAGCAGGACGTTTAGGTTTCCGCAGGGGCATCACCTGAGATGGGGCATATATGAACGGCTTTGACATTGCCCTGGCGAGTGCGGGGTCAAGCGAGCTTATCTTTGCCTGCGCCCTGATCGGGGCGCTGGGCATCGGCGCGCAATGGCTCGCCTGGCGGCTTCAGGCGCCGGCCATCGTGCTGATGGCGCTGGCTGGCCTTGCCGTGGGGCCGCTCTGGGCCGTCCTCTTCGGCGAAGCGCTGCTGGACCCGCAGCGCGTGTTCAATGGCGGCGGCAAGGAGCTGCTGCGCCCCATCGTGTCGCTGGCCGTGGCCGTGATCCTGTTCGAGGGCGGACTCGTCCTGAAATTCGAGTCGCTGCGCGAAGCCGGCGCCGCCGTGCGCCGCATGGTCTTCATTGGCGGGCCGCTGGCCTGGCTGCTCGGCACGTTTGCCGCCCGTTACGCGGCCGGGCTCGACTGGGGCAGTGCCGTCGTGTTTGCGGGCGTGATGGTGGTTACCGGGCCGACCGTGATCATGCCGCTGCTGCGCCAGTCCAAGCTGGGCGGCAGGCCAGGGGCCTTCCTGAAATGGGAGGGCATCGTCAACGACCCGGTGGGCGCCCTGTTTGCCGTGGCCGCCTTTGAGATCATCCGCGTCGCGGCGACCGGCGAGTCGATCCTCGGCAAGGGCACGATGATCGTCTTCGCCGCTGCGCTGGGCGTTGGCCTCGGCATCGCCTTCGGCCTCGGCATGGTGCGCGCCTTCCGCCAGGGCTGGACGCCGGAATACCTGAAGGCGCCGATCATCTTCGCCTCGATCATCTTCTGCTACGCATTGGCCGAGATGATCGAGAAGGAAATCGGCCTCGTCGCCGTGACCGCCTATGGCATGACGCTGGCCAATTCGCGCCTCGCCGGCCTCAACGAGCTGCGCAAGTTCAAGGAAGACATTGCCGTCCTGCTGGTCTCCGGCGTGTTCGTCATCCTGACCGCCAACCTGACGCCGGACGTCATCCGCCGGGCGCTGACCTGGAACACGCTCGCCTTCCTGATGGTGATGCTGTTCGTGGTGCGCCCGCTGTCGGTCTGGATCTCCACCTTTGGCACGCTGAAGCGGAACGAGGCCCTGCTGCTCGGCTGGATTGCCCCGCGCGGCGTGGTGGCCGTGGCCGTCTCCAGCCTGTTTGCGACGCTCCTCTATGACCTTGGCCGGCAGGGCGATTCCAAATTCTACTTCTCCGGCGCCGAACAGATCACGCCGCTGGCCTTTGCCATGGTGTTCACGACGGTCGTGCTGCACGGCTTCACCATCGGCCCGCTGGCCCGGCGTCTCGGCCTTGCCCGCAAGGAGCGGCCGGGTGTGCTGCTGGTCGGCGTCAATCCGTGGAGCATCGACTTTGCCCGCACGCTCAAGGATATCGGCATCGAGCCGATCCTGGCGGACAATACCTGGCGCCGCCTGCGGCCTGCGCGCGAAGCCGGCCTCAGCACCTTCTTCGGCGAGGTCCTGTCGGAAGATGCTGAAGTGCGGCTGGACCATTCGGCCTTCGACCAGGTGCTCGGCCTGTCGGCGAACGAGCCCTACAATGCCCTCGTTTCCAGCCATTTTGCGCCCGAGCTTGGCCGCCACAAGGTGTTCCAGCTCTCCGCGCAGGAGACCGAGGAAGACGATCACCGCACGCTCGGCCTCTCCACGCGTGGCCGCACGCTGATCCGCCGGGGTCGCAGCTATGACAGCCTGATCCGCGACCATTATCGCGGTTGGGAGTTCTCCAAGACGCGCCTGACCGAGACCTATGATATCGAGCATTTCAAACGCGACCGGCCCAAGGCCGACATCGTGGCGGAGCTTCGTCCGGACGGCACGCTGAATTTCCTCGGGCCGCATCGTGAGGTGAAGGGCGGGGAAGGTGTCATGCTGATCAGCTTCGGTCCGCAGCGCGAGGCGGAAACGCCGGCAATCGAGGCGGCCGAGGAGGCGGCTGCCGGATCGTCTGCCCCGGCCAGATAGTATCTGGGTTCGAAATCCGTATGATGGACTGAGGGCGTGCGCGGGACGGCATGATCGTCGCCGGTCATGCCTTGGAGTGCGCCCAATTCTTTGTTTTTGTACGGATTACTCGCCGGCCGCCTGCAGGCCGGCCCCATGGCTGCGCAGCCATGACCGGTGATGCTTCCAGTCAGGGCAGCATTTTGACACCTGTGCCCAGAATTTCGGCGAGTGATTCATCTCGAGGATATGGGCGCATTCATGCGCCGCCACATAGTCGAGGACTTCCGGAGGGGCCATGATCAGACGCCAGGAAAAGGAGAGCTGGCCGTCATGCGTGCACGAGCCCCAGCGCGAGCGCGTATCCTTCACCGAAATGCTCTTGTGGGTGACGCCCAGCGTCGCCGTGTGGCGCTTCACGGCGCGGGTCAGATCCGCCCTTGCCTGCTTCTTCAGGAAGCGCAGCACGCGCAGCTCCATAGTTTCCGGGTCTCCCGGAACACTCAGTAATCTCGGGGAAATTTCGTCTTCCGGCCAGATTTTCGCAATGCGTCCTTCGCCTTGCGCAGTCAGCTGCAGCGGCGCGCCGCGATACTGGATCATGGCGCCTTCCTCGAACCTGACGGGTTCCGGCAGGTGCTGCAGGCGCATCGAAATCCAGTCGGCGCGTTCTGCTGCAAACGCGGCAGCATCCTTGATCTGGCGGCGTGACGGGGCCACGGCAACGGCCTCGCGGCGGCGCTCATCGAGGCGCAGAATCAGCCGTCTTGCCTTGGCATTCACCTCGAACCTGACCCGCACACGCTGCCCGTTGGGGGCACGCAATGTCATTGTCTGGCCATTGTTGTAGGTCATTGCTAAGACTTCCGCTGTCGCGCCGGATTCGCGTGTATTCCAATACCCAATTACTTAGAGGGCCAACCCATGAAATATTTGCTGACGGGCGTTGCCGCCATCACCATGCTTACGGCTTGCGGGCAGAAAGACAAGCCGGATGACGCCGTCGCTCCGTCGGGAGTCGTCTTCTCGGAATCCAAAGTTCCATCCTACTCAGTCCAGAAAGGGGATGCAGGCACGGCTGCCGCCGCCCTCGCTGCCATGTCGCTTGAGACATCCGGCTCCGGCAATGTCTCCTGGGACAAGCGGGACCTGAGCGGTGACAAGGCCGTGTTCAGCGGCGTCACCATCGTGACCTCCGCCTATGAAGGCGATGACGAGGTTGCCTCCGAACTCGACGGCGCCGACCTGACGGTCGCGACGCTCGAACTGGACGGCCTCGGCATGAAGGATGGCGAGCCGAACTTCTCGCGCATCCTGCTCAGCGACATCACCTTCGTGCCGACAGATCCGGAAGAGGCCGAGCACGGCTCCGGCAAGATCGGCACGATCGAATTGGTCAACCCGTCGCCGGAAACGGCCAGTTGGGTCGCTGACCTGTTCTCGGAGGACGAGGCGCCGGACCTGCCGCAAGGCGATGCGCTCGCCTTCGACCATTGGGCCGTCAAGGATGTCGATTTCCGCATTGATGACCCGGAAGGGGAGCAGGGCACCTTTACTATCGGCACGATCGAGGTGACCGGCCTCAAGGAGCAGGCGGCTGCCCTGATGAAGCTGAATGGCCTGACCTTCGACATGGTCGATCCGGTCGAAGACACCACGATGAAATTCAATCTCGCCTCCATCGAGATGCGAGGCGCAGACCTTGGCCTGCTGGCCGATGCCTCGGAAGATGCAGCGGACCCGGAAGAAGTCTCGCAGATGATGAATCTCGCCGGTCAGGACCCGGCCAATCCGGGTTATGAGTCGCTGAAGCTCAATGGCTTCGACATGGACCTTGCCGGCGTGAAGATCGACATGCCGAAACTCGTCTCCGCCGTTGGCCGCGACAAGAAGAATTCCGTCGTCGCGGTGAAGACCGAGCCGTTCAAGGTTTCTCTGACCACGGACGAGGGCAAGTATGGCGAACAACTCGCCGGCCAGCTCGCCATGCTCGGCTATGAGACGCTGGAACTGTCCGGTGCCGGATACCAGACCTATGACGAGGCGTCCGATCTCACCACCTATGTCAAAGGCGAGAATTTCTGGGAGCTGAAGGACGGGTTCCGCATCGATTTCGGCGCAAAATTTGCCGGTGCCAAGGCGATGGCCGAGGCCGAAGCCTCCGACGATCCGTCCGACATGCTGGACGAGACGCTGGCCAACATGATCATCCACAATATGGAACTGTCGCTCGACGATGACGGCTTCATGGACCGGGCCTTCAACGCCTATGCCGCCCAGTCCGGGCAGGACCCGCAGGAGATCCGCAACCAGGTGACCGGCCTTCTGGCGATGGCACCGATGATGGCAGCGGGCAGCGGCATCGATCCGGAGCTGCTGACCGAGGCCTCCACGGCGCTGTCCAGCTTCGTGACCAGCCCCAAGACGCTGACCATCAAGCTCGCCCCGGCCGAGCCGCTGGCCATGTCCACGCTGGCCGAGATGGAAGACCCGTCGGCGCTGACGAAGGAGTCGCTCGGCTTCTCCGCCGCCAACGAATAGGCGCAACCACCCCATGACAGGCGCGCGCATCCGGCTGGGTGCGCGCGCTTTTCTTTTTTGCGGGCCGGGTGCATAGCGTTTCCTCATGAAAATCGCATTTTTCGGAGACGTCGTCGGAAAGCCGGGCCGGCAGGCCGTGCTGGACCATTTGCCGGGCCTGAAGGCGCGGTTGCGGCTGGACTTTGCCATCGTCAATGCAGAGAACGCCGCCGGCGGTTTCGGCCTGACCAGCGCCATCGCGGAAGAGTTCTTCAACGCGGGCGCCGACTGCCTGACCCTTGGCGACCATGCCTGGGACCAGCGCGAGGCCCTCACCTATATCGAGCGTGAGCCGCGCCTCTTGCGCCCGGTGAACTATCCCGCCGCGGCCAATGCGCCGGGGAAGGGGGCGCATCTCTTCACCCTGCCGGACGGCCGCCGTATCGGCGTCATCCAGGCGCAGGGCAATGTGTTCATGAAGCAGGCGATGAGCTGCCCCTTCGACGCGGTGGACGCCGCGCTCGATTCCATGCCGCTGGGCGCCGTGGCCGATGCCATCGTGGTCGACATGCATTGCGAGGCAACGAGCGAGAAGATGGCCATGGGCCACCATTGCGACGGACGGGCCAGCCTCGTCGTCGGCAGCCACACCCATGTGCCCACCGCCGACACGATGATCCTCGAAAGCGGCACGGCCTACCAGACCGATGCCGGCATGTGCGGCGACTATGACAGCGTCATCGGCATGCAGAAGCAGATCTCGCTCTACCGCTTCCAGACCCAGCTGCCCGGCGAACGCTACCAGCCCGCCCTCGGCGAAGGCACGCTCTGCGGCACCTATGTCGAAACCGACGACCGCACGGGATTAGCCATCCGTATAGAGCCGATCCGGATTGGCGGCCGGCTGAGCGAGATGGTGCCTGGGTAAGCCGGGCGGAGGCCATCAGCGTCTCCACCACCGTCGCGTGGCCTTGACGTCGCAGCGGATCCGAAATCCGGCGCATGCTCCTGTGTTTCCCGCTTGGTTGAGTAGGGTGACTCCATGGGCGGTAGAGGTAGATTTATCCGCAGATTCAATTTCTATCTTCAATAGATAGTTAAATTGTACTACAATGCTCCAAAAGGTAGACAAAGAGGTGGGCTGATGAGGATGCGTTTGCTGGCGGTTGCTGTCTGTTCAGTTTGTGTGGGGTGCGTATCATTTGTGCCGACGCAGTCAGCGTCGATCTACAAGGATTTGGAAGAAACCAACAACAATCTGAAAAAGGTCGCGACAGCGATCGATGGAATATATACGGGTACGGACAGTTATGACAGGACGTCCGGGTATTATATTGCTGCGTTGGCGTCTGTGAGTTCAGCCAAATCTAAGGCTGAAGGCCGGTCAGCTTACCTGAGAGGCAAGATCGCGGAGGCGCCTGCAAAGAAGGTCGCTCTTGCTATCGGAAACTGTGAGGCGTCCATTAAAGAGGTCAGAGCCAGACATGAGGCGCAAGGTGTCCTCGATCCTGGTTCGCTCGAACGCCAGAGTGTGATGGAAACCTGTCAGATTCCAAAAACGATGGAAGAATTGCTCAAATAGGGGGGAAGCATGAGCGAACTGGATCTGGATACTTTTAAACCGGAGTCGGCAAAGGAGCTGGCGGATGGCATCATTGTGCAACTGGCTTTCATCCTCGGGACCGAATGGAAAAAGTACAAAAAAGAGATCACACAGCACGTGAAGGTCGTAGCGCAGCGCGCGTTTGAAACTCGAACCTTGCTGGCGGCTGGTAAAATCACGCCCTCCCAGGCGGATTTCGAACTGCATGGCCAAGAGTACTATCTCAACAATATAGTACTCTTTTCGTCCTTCATCCCTTATGTCATTGCCCAGAAAATGATGGATGCTGTTTTCAGTGTCATCAATGCGGCGATCGAGAACTGGACAGGCATCGATCTTCTTTACGGCTCAAGGTCGGCAAGCGTAGCCGCGCCCGCTCCTTGAGCCCGTAACGCGTGGAGCGCATCTGGGTGCTTGATCCGGCCCGATCCGGTATGATCCGTTATAGTCCGGTATGGTCATGGCAAGTCATGCATGGTCATGGCGTGGTTGCATGAAGTCATGCGGTGATCGGGCTCCAGCCCTCGCTCGTGCTTCGACTTCGCTCAGCATGAGCGCTCACAAAGAACGGACTCATCCTGAGCGCTTCGAGGGATCAGAAATCGCACGGCGATTTCCCCGAGAAGGCCCAAGCGCAAGCGCAGGGCATCGAAGGATGAACAGCAAAGGAACTGGGTCCCGGACAAGCGCTGCGCGCTTTCCGGGATGACACGTGGAGGGGGCTTATCCACCACCTCGCACCGCCAAACCTGCCGCCATCATTGCTGCGAATAAAAATCCATCCGACACCTCCGTAGCCTGACGTATGGTCCGGCACATGTCGCTGTTTCATCCGCCTTCCTGGTTCCCGCCGCAGCTTGCCTTTCTCTGGCCCCTGGTCTGGGTCCAGGTGCTGATGCTGCGCGCTGAGATCCGGGCCGCCTATGGGCGGGGCGTGAAGTATCATTGGAGCCTGACGCCCAATCTCCGCGTCTATCTCTATTCGATTGACTGGATTCCGGGGCAGGGGGCCGGGCGCGAGGGGCTGATGCCTCGCGCGCATCCGAGTGACCGCCTCGCCGCCGCGTGCGACGGGCGGGCGGCTGTGCCAGCTTACCTCAGCAATCCCGCCAACTCCGCCCACACCGGCGCGCCTGCGCCCCTGCAGGCCGTGATGGCCGTGCTGGATGCCGTCTGCCGCGATGGGGTGGCCCGGATGAGCCTGCCGCTGCCGGACACCTGAGCGCGCCTCTGACCCCCGAAAACCAGCCCTCATCCCAAGCGCCTTTACGGGCGCCGCATGTGCTGGCGATCACGCTTTTGCGAGCGCCCTTGTTTTGAACCGAACGATCGGTACATGAGTGGGGTCGAAAGACAGAAACCCTTCAAACGACCCCTGAAGACACTCAGACCAGACAAGGAAATACAACATGTCCCGTATCCCGACCCCCGCCACGATTGAAGATACCCCGGCTGCTGCACACGCTTCGCTGAACGGCGTGAAAGCCGCGCTCGGCATCGTGCCGAACCTCTACCGCCTCACCGCCACCAGCCCGGCGGCCCTGGAAGGCCTGCTGTCGTTCAATGGCGCCCTCGGCAAGGGCAAGCTGCCGGCTGCCACGCGGGAGCGTATCGCCCTCGCCATCGCCAATGTGAACGGCTGCACCTATTGTAACTCGGCCCACTCCTACATCGCAGCCAACATGCTGAAACTGCCGGAAGACGAGATCATCCGCGCCCGCGGTGGCCGCGCCTCCGATGCGAAAGCCGATGCCGCTGTCGTGCTGGCCCGCAAGGTCGCCATTGCCCGGGGCGCCGTGAAAGACACCGACCTCGCCGAAGCCCGCGCAGCTGGCCTGTCGGATGCTGAACTGGTGGAAGTCGTCGGCCACGTCGCGCTCAACGTCTACACCAACTACCTGAACGAGGTGTTCGGCACCGAGATCGACTTCCCGGTCGTCACCGCCGAGCGCGTGGCCGAACCGGCCTGAAGCCAACGCTGAGGAAGCGCCAGACGGGCCCTGTGGGCCCGGAAGGGGAAGGACGGGGACTCTCCCACGCGTCCTTCCCCGCACGCGCTTCTGAAATCCGCTTTGATTTTCCCGGTCAGTTGCGGAAGGGTACACCCATGACCGCTGCTGCCAGAACTTCCCAGTCCCGCGACGAAATTGTCCGCAAGCTGTTCGACCTGTTCCGCCATCGCGGGTTCGAGGGCGCGGCCCTGTCGGACATTTCGGAGGCGACCGGCCTTGGCCGTTCCAGCCTCTATCACCACTTCCCGGGCGGGAAGGATGAAATGGTCGCCGCCGTGGCAGATTTCGCCCATGGCCAGATCGAGGCGAACATCCTCGCCCCGCTGGCCGGGGACGGGCCGCTGGCCAGCCGCGTCGACGCCATGCTGCAAACCACCAGCGCGATGTATGATTGCGGGCGCGAGCCTTGCCTCGTCGCCAGCCTCATGGTCTCGCCCGGCCTTGCGCCGGACTCCGCCGGAAAGGTGCAGGCCATCCTGAACGACTGGATCGCCGCGCTGGCCGCTGCGCTGGAAGGGACGGGCATTCCTGGGGAAGAAGCGAAGCGCCGGGCCACCGCCGCCATCATCGACATCCAGGGCGCCCTGCTCGTCGCCCGGGCCAGCGGCGATACCGGCGTTTTCACCGATGCGATGGAAACCGCCCGCCGGGACCTGCTGGCGCCAGCCTGATCCTTAAGCCTGACTTTCACGCCTGAACCGTCCGGCTTGGCCTGCGGCGCCCCATGCGCTAAAGGCCTGCCTTTCCAGTTTCGAACCGCTGCCGAGAGGGTTTTCATGGCCGGCCACAGTAAATGGGCAAACATCCAGCACCGCAAAGGCGCTCAGGACAAGAAGCGCGCCGCGCTGTTCTCGCGCCTGTCCAAGGAATTGACCATCGCGTCGAAAATGGGCGGGCCCGATCCTGACGGCAATCCGCGCCTGCGTCTGGCAATCCAGAACGCGCGCGGCCAGTCGATGCCGAAGGACAACATCCAGCGCGCCATCGACAAGGGCCAGGGCGGCGGCGGCGATGACTATGTCGATATCCGTTATGAAGGCTTCGGCCCCGGCGGCGTCGGCGTCATCGTGGAAGCCTCGACCGACAACAAGAACCGCGCCGCGACCGACATCCGCACGGCCTTCTCGAAGAATGGCGGAAACCTCGGCGAGACGGGCTCTGTCTCCTTCGGCTTCGACCAGGTCGGCGAGATCGAATACCCGCCGGAAGCCGGCAGCGAAGACGAGATCATGGAAGCCGCCATCATGGCCGGCGCCCAGGATGTCGAGTCCGACGAGAGCGGCCACTTCATCTACACCGCCCGCGAAGACCTGCAAACGGTCGCCGACGCGCTGACTGAGCATTTCGGGGACGCTGTCGAGGCGAAGTCCACCAAGCTGATCTGGAAACCGCAGAACACGGTGCCGGTCGAAGGCGACGCCGCTGATACGCTGATGAAGCTGCTCGACGTGCTGGATGACCTCGACGACGTGTCGAACGTCTATGACAATTCCGAACTGTCGGATGAGGAAGCCGCCCGCCTCGCTGGCGAGTGATCTGGCTCGTTACCGGGCTTAAGGGCTGACGAGACGAATCTGGCTGCGGCCGCTGTCTTCACCGGCAGAGGCCGCAACATGCCAGCCGAGTGCCTCATAGGCCTTTCGGGCGCCGAAATTCTGCGTGTCCACATCCAGCGTCAGCGGCTGGCCAGCCTCTTCGCGCGCCACTTCCAGCAGGCCGCGGCCGACGCCGCAGAAGCGCCAGTCCTCGTGCACGAAGATGTGGTCGATATAGGAATCGTGCGGCTGCAGCGTCAGGAAGCCGATGATGCCGGCATGCGGTTCTTCCGCAACCCAGATCTTCGCGCCGGGCAGGGAACGGATCAGCCGCGCCACATAAGGCCGGGGGGCGCCGCGCCATGGGAATTTCCGCAGGCACGACATGAAGATCGACATGCAGGCCTGCCCGTCGCTCGTTTCATAGTCCCGTATGTGCCAGCCGGCTCCAGCATGAATATACATGCCCTAAACCTAGCAACGGAATTGCCCGCGTCCACTGTTTCTCGGCTGTGGACGCTGCAAAACTACATCTGCATCGTCCAGCCTTCGACGCCCATCGCGGCCTGACGGATGGCTTCCGACAGAGTCGGGTGAGCATGGCAGGTGCGCGCGATGTCTTCCGACGCCGCGCCGAATTCCATGGCCACACAGATCTCGGCAATCATCTCGCCAACGCACGGCCCCATCAGGTGGGCACCCAGGATGCGGTCGGTGTTCTTGTCGGCGAGGATCTTCACGAAGCCCGTGGTCTCGTGGTTCGTGCGGGCGCGGGAGTTGGCCATGAAGGGGAATTTGCCCTTCTTGTACTCGATGCCCGCTTCTTTCAGCTGGTCTTCCGTCTTGCCGACCCAGGCGATTTCCGGGTTCGTGTAGACGACGCTCGGCACGAGGTCATAGTCGACATGGCCTGCCTTGCCCGCGATCAGTTCGGCGACGGCCGTACCATCGTCTTCGGCCTTATGGGCCAGCATCGGGCCGTGGATACAGTCGCCGACTGCCCAGACGCCGTCAGCCGCCTTGAAGTGGCCATCGGTCACCTGAACCACGCCGCGCTTGTCGGTGGTAACGCCGACATTTTCGAGGCCGAGGCCATCCGTATACGCACGGCGGCCGACGGCAACGATGACCACGTCTGCGTCCAGCGTCTCCGTGTCGCCGCCCTTGGCCGGCTCCATGGAAAGTTTCAGTTTCGACTTCATCTTCTCGACGCCGGTCACTTTCTGGCCGAGGCGGAAGGTGAGGCCCTGCTTCTTGAAGACGCGCTGGGCTTCCTTGGCGATTTCGCTGTCGGCGCCCGGCATGATGCGGTCGAGATATTCGACCACGGTCACTTCGGCGCCGAGGCGCGCCCAGACCGAGCCCATTTCAAGGCCGATGACGCCGGCGCCGATCAGGATCAGGCGCTTCGGCACGGAGGTCAGCGACAGCGCGCCGGTGTTTGTCACCACGCGCTCTTCGTCGATTTCGATGCCCGGCAGGCTGACCGGCTCGGAACCGGTGGCGATGACGATGTTCTTCGTTTCGAAGGTCTGGGTGCCACCATCGTTCAGGGTCGCTTCGACCTTGCCCGGCCCGAGGATCTTCCCGCGGCCCACGATATAGTCGACCTTGTTTTTCTTGAGGAGGAACTCGATGCCCTTGGTCAGGCCTTCGACGGCGTCGTCTTTCTGCGCCATCATCTGGGTGACGTCGATTTCGAGCTTGCCGGTCTTGATACCCATGCCGGCGAAATCTTCCTGCGCCGCGCGATAGAAGTCTGAAGCGTGGAGGAGGGCCTTGGACGGGATGCAGCCGACATTCAGGCAGGTACCGCCCAGCTTTCCGCGGGATTCGATACAGGCAACCTTCAGCCCGAGTTGTCCTGCGCGGATCGCGCAATTGTAGCCGCCGGGGCCGCCACCGATGATGACGACGTCATAGGTCTCTGCCATGGGAAATTCTGCCTTGCGAAAAGGGGCCTGAGGATTCGAGCGCCAACCTAGGCATTTACGCCCTGAAATCAATGCGCCCTTGGTAGGGAGCGCAGCATCAATTGCGCGGAAGGATGAATAGCAGGCCCGTCAGCACAACAAGGATGCCGGAAATCACCGCTTCATCCATCCAGAGCACCGAATTTGCGCCCGAAAGCGCCATCGCAGCCACGAGCAGCACGAAAACCGCAACGCCGAGCAGGCTGAGCAGGGCGCCGAACCGCTTTCCGAACCCGGCCAGCAGGCCGCCAAGGACGGCAATGGCCGTCCCGAGAATCCGCAGCAGGCTGGTCGGCGGGGAGAGGAGTGCATCGGACAGCGGGCTGCCGCGCGACACGATCAGGTTCACTGCATGGACGCCGCCCCAGAGCAGCCATGCCGCCAGCACAGCGAGCGCGAAACCCGCAAGATTGCGCATCGTCATGAAGAGCCTCCCGTCTCGTCACCGTCCGGCGACCATAAGCCATGTTATCGGAAAGCGAAATAAATTCGGGGCCTTGCCTCCATTGTGCGGGTCAGGCGAGGCCGCGGGCTTCCAGCACTTTCTGCCTGCGGGCAGCGGCCTTGCGGCCATGATGGGCGAAACTTGCCCGCTGGCGCGCCACGGCGGCCGGGACGAAGCCGGGCCGGGTCTTGGGTTGGCCGAACCGGTGCTTGTGCACGACAATCGGTTCGTCGGAGTCGGCGCTTTGCTGGACGTAGATCGTCTGGACGACCGGCTGCTGCACCGCTTCAGGCTGGGCTTCGGCCTGTTCGGCCTGCCGGGCAGGGCGGTAGCGCAGCTCCCAGACAGCAATCAGCAGGAGGACGCCGACGGCGCCAACACCGGCGACACCGCCCTCGGCGATGCTCGGGTCTTCCCACCAGCCGGGCTCGAAGGTGACGAGGTAGAAAACGGGAAAGCCTGCGCCCATGCCGCAAATATACCAGGCGACAGCGCCGCGGCGGCGGGCTGCCACCATGGCGGCGGCACAGTAGAAGCAGAGCGCGGCCAGAAGGTAGGGGCCGCCATTGTCGATGCCGAGCTGGCGCCAGTTCACGGTGGCGAGGCCATCGGCCAACTGGTCGTGTGCCAGCCAGCTGACGGCCATCATGATCGACGGCCAGCGCACGGCTGTCAGCGCGCCAAAAGCGAAGGCGATCGCAAAACAGGTGATGAGGATGGCGATAAGCTGGCGGAGCATGCTTAACGCCGTACCACGCGCGTGGTGACGATCCGCTGAACAGGATCGATGAAATTTGTTCAGTTTCGCCTTTTCAGGCGATTAGTTGCTGTCACCTTCCAGCGCATCGAACATCAGCGTCACACAGATTTCCGGCTCAATTTCGAAATCCGGCACATATGCTCCCGATGCGGGGTCGAGCGTGTAAGTGACCAGACGGTCTTCACCTTTGATATCGCTGGTGAACTTGTAGTCGACCTGGAAGGAGTTAGCGTTGGTACGCGAGGGTTTGATCTTTCCCTCAAGGACGCAGGGTTTCATTTCGTCATAGGCCGCGCCGGTCGTGTCTTCCAGCGTGGTGACGCTCGCCCGGAACGCAGGGCCATCCGGCGTGATCTCGATGATGTCTTCCTTGCCAACGGTGAAACCCTGGCCCGTCCAGCCGGCTTTCACCATCATTGTCGGGTAGTTCAGGAGTCCGGTGCGGAGCGAATAATCCGGCGGCATGCCGAACCCATTGCCAAAGGCAAGGTCCTGCCAGGTTCCGATCACCTCGCCGTCCTTGATATAGTGCGCGCTGATGCGGCCGGCGGCGACATGCGCATCTTCCTTGTTGGTCCCTTTGGAGACAAGGGCGACGTAATCATCGAATTTGACGGCAAAGGCCGGCTCGAAGGTGAAAGTCTCCATATGGCCGCCGAAATCTTCCTCCGCCTTGATGTCCACGGTCGCTTTGCGGGTATCGCCATAGACGGCGAGGAAGGCCTGATCGAGCTCGGAGCCGGACATCTCGAGTTCAAAGGGTTCGGGTCGCTCGGTGACCGCCGGCTTTTCGCAGGCGGCAAAGCAGAACTCGTTGTACAGGAGGTTGTTGGTCCAGGGCAGCTGGCTGCGATTGGTGCGCCCGGCCACGCGGCGCTGCGCAGCGGCAAAGGCGTCTTCGGCTTTCTGGCCGGGACGTCGGATCTCTTCGGCCAGCACCGGCGCGTAGACGCCTTCCTTGGCCACATCGTCGAGGCCGGTGGCATAGGCGATCAGCATGTCCGGCCGGGCTTCGACGCGGGAGAGGCCTTTGACGCCCGCCTTGTAACCGGAAAATCCCGGCACATTCCGGCAGGCATCGAAGACCAAGAACACGGCCCGGGCGCCGGTGGCCGCAAAGCCGTCCCGCTGGGTCTGCATGTCGAGGCCGTAGAAAGCGAGGTCGGAGGCGGCCACCAGTTCCGCATCCACGCCCAGCAGGTAGGAATCCCCGCTTTCGGGATGCTGGGCGCCATGGCCGGTATAGTAGACGAAGGCGACGGCATCGGGCCCCGCCATGTCGACCTTGCGGCGGAAGGCGTTCAGCGTCGCGGCGAGGTCGCGCTTGTTGAGGTCATGTGCGCGGGTGACGTCAAACCCGGTCTCGATCAGGGCGCCGGCGATCGTGTCGGCTTCCTGGCTGGCGCTGGCAACGCGGGAAAGATCCCCCGCATAATCGGTCTGGGAAATGACGAGGCCGAGGCGGGTTTCGGCCAGAGACGTTGCGGGCAACAGAAGCAGACACGCGCAGGCGAGAGCCGCCCGGGCCAGAAAAGACCGCCAGAAATGCTTTATTCGGTTCGCCACGTCAGATCCTCCCACTCGGGAAAACCTAGCTTCATGGTTAAACCGCGTCGAGAGGGAACGGCGGCGGCGTTCAGGCTTCGGCGAAGGGGACGATCCGGGTGGCCAGGAAGGTCGCGACGATCGGCACCAGCAGGCCGCCGGCAACCATCCAGGTCGGGTGGGTGACCGACAGCAGTACGGCAATCGTCAGAAGTAGGACCGCGCCAGCAACCACGAGGGCTGAGCGGCGCGCGCCGTTCGAGATCCGCAAGGCAGCCCAGACACCGATCAGGGCGCCCAGGAACCAGGAGAGCACAACCATGGCCTTCGACCCGACCGGCGCGGTTGCGATGGCGTCATTGAGTTGTTGCGGAGAGGGATTTGCCGGCAGCTCAGGTTCCGGGAACAGGTAATGGCCCACCATCTGAACGAGGGCGACGACCAACATGGCCAGCACGATACCTGCGACAGCGCCAGTGATTTTGCGCGTCATCATCAGCCTCCCAGCTAAGGTAGCTGACTAAATGCCATGGCAAAGCCTAGCCCGCAAATGCCTTTTCTATAACAAATTCAGCGGGTGCCGCGTTCGAACCCTCGGTCAGACCGGCCTTGATCATGAGCGCTTTGGTGTCCTGGATCATCTCCATGGAGCCACAGATCATGCCGCGGTCCGTGGCCGGGTCAAGCGGCGTAATGCCCAGATCTTCAAAGAGTTTTCCGGATTCTATGAGATCCGTGATGCGCCCCTGGTGATCATGCGGTTCCCGCGTGCAGGACGTGAACAGGCGGAGCTTTCCTTCGACCATTTCCCCTACGAGAGGGTCGTTAACCAAATCGGCCACCAAATTGCGCGAATAGGTCAATTCTGCCGCTTCCCGGCACGTATGAGTGACAATTACCTCGTCATAGCGCTCATAAGTGTCGGGGTCCCGGACCAGGCTGGCGAATGGCGCAAATCCCGTCCCGGTAGAAAACATGTAGAGTCGCTTGCCTGGCAGGAGAGCGTCCAGCACCAGCGTGCCGGTCGGTTTCTTGCCAAGGAGAACCTTGTCGCCCGGCTTGATATGGCCGAGACGCGACGTCAGCGGCCCATCAGGCACCTTGATCGAATAGAACTCGAGTTCCTCGTCCCAGGAAGGGGAGGCAATCGAATAGGCGCGCAGCAGCGGGCGGCCGTCTTCCTTGGGCAAGCCGATCATCACGAATTCGCCCGACCGGAAGCGGAAGCTGCGCGGACGGGTAATGCGGAAGCGGAACAGGCGGTCGGTATAGTGTTCGACCGCCAGGACGGTTTCTTCCGTCGGCGCATTCGGATTGACTCGAGCAGCCCCGGCGGCGGCTCCGGTCGCATCAGCGGACATGGGCAGACCCCTTATTGATAACAGTCAGCGGCAGATGACTATCGCACGGCAGGATTGCAATGTGGCAGAAGAACGCTTCAGAAATCCTCAACAGTCTGCCCAGTCAGCAGGCAGGCTGGACCAAGAAAAAACCCGCCAGCGGGACCGGCGGGTTCCTGTGATTTGGGCGGCTGGCCGGGTCAGACGGATGGTTCGGCCGTTTCATGACAGACCACCGCGCGGATATCTTCTTCCGTGCGGGCAGCCCGAAGGGCATCCCGCACCGCGCTTTGCCGGAACACGCGGGAGACCTGGGCCAGCGCCCGGAGGTGGTCTGCCCCGGCTGTTTTTGGTGCCAGCAGCATGAAGATCAGGTCACACGGACGCTCGTCGATGGCTTCGAAATCGACGCCTTCGTCGAGCCGCAGCAGGCCGCCAACCGGCTTTTCGAGGCCTTCGAGGCGGGCATGGGGAATGGCAACGCCTTCCCCAACGCCGGTCGACCCCAGCCGTTCGCGCTCCATGACGGCATCCTCGATCTGGCGGGCGCTGAGACCAGTTACACCGGCCAGGCCTTCTGCCAGAGCGTGTATCGCCTGTTTGCGGCTCGTCGCGTCAAACGACGGCAGGATAACCCCGCCTTCAAGCAGGGAACTCAGATCGGTCGCCATGTAACTCGCTTCCGTTGGCCGCCTCAGTTTCTGGAGGCGTCTGCTGGATCCACCCAACCAATGTGCCCATCCGGGCGGCGGTACACCATATTCAGGCGTCCATGGCCAGCATTTCTGAACATGAGTGCCGGAACTTCCTGCAGTTCCAGCTGCATGACTGCCTCAGAAACGCTCATCGTCCGGATGTGAACGGCCGTTTCGGCAACGGTCAGCGGGGTGTCGTCAGAAGCTTCCGGAAGCTCTTCGTCGGTTTCGGCATCGTATCCATTGACCTGGATGACGGATTCCGCGGCCGGCTCGAAGGGCAGGGTGGTGTTGCCGGCATGATGGTCCTTCAGGCGGCGCTTGTAGCGGCGCACGCGTTTTTCCATCTTGTCCAGGCTATCTTCCAGCGCGGCGTAGGGGTCACCGGCCTTGCCGGTCGATTGAAGAATGATGCCCGAGGGCAGGTGGACGTTGCAGTCCACTTCCACGAACGGACCCTGCTGGGATACGAAAACGCGGGCATCGCCAGTTCGATTGAAATACTTACTGACCGCCGCTTCCAGCCCCGATTCGATCCGGCCCCGAAGAGCGTCACCGAGATCCATATGCTTGCCAGTAATCTGTATCTGCACGAGCGGTCTCCTTCTTTTTGGCTCGCCATTATGGCGCAGAATATCGCACGACGCGACTCCTGTTGAAGAGATGGGGCAGACTTGTGCCGTCAAAAAGAGGGTGCGGCGTTACAAACCGGCAACTCGCCTTTCACGGGTGCTGCCTGTGAAAAGATTCCCGATTTGACAGGTGCGCCGGGACATCTCACCATTCACGCTGAGGTAAAGTGTGTCGGATCAAGCATTCCAACTAAGTGCAAGTTTTCATGAGTAGGGCCACCGTCAAGCGGATCGATGATGCGTCCCTCCCGCCGCTCGATACGGATGGGATAACCAATCCATTGGCCTATGGGGCGGTCGGGATTGCGCATATAGATTCTGATGGCACCATCCTGCGGTGCAATCAGCGTTTTGCCGACATGTTGGGCTACACGCCGGAAGAACTTGCCGGCATGCATTCCGATGCCGTCACGGATGCAGATGACGTCGAGCTGCAAACCATGCTGTTCCGGGAGATACTCGCCGGGAAGCGGCGGTCTTTCCAGATGAACAAGCGCTACTTCCACAAGGATGGCAGCGTCGTCTGGGCCATCCTGACCGTCGGCTGCGCCCGGAATGCGGAGGGCGAAGTCGAACATTTCGTCGCGATCATCAGCGACGTCACGGAAAAGCACAACACATCCCAGGCGCTCGCCGAAAGCGAAGCGCGGTTCCGGGCAACGTTCGAAAACGCCGCCGTCGGAATGGCAATCATCGGCACGGATGGTGCCTGGCTGCGCGTGAACCAGCGGGTTTGCGAGATTGTCGGATACAAGTCCCAGGAGCTGATGAAGCTCACCTTCCAGGACATCACGCATCCGGATGATCTCGATATCGACCTGGGCCTCCTGCAGGAGACCATCGAGGGCAAACGCGACAATTACTCGATGGACAAGCGCTACTTCCACAAGGATGGCAGCTTGATATGGGTAAAGCTGACCGTCGGCAGCGTTCGCAACGAAATCGGAGAAGTCGAGTATTTCATTTCGGTGATCGAGGATATCACCAGCGAGAAGCGCAAGGATGAGGCGCTCAACGAAAGTGAAAAGCGTTTTCGCGCAACGTTCGAGAGTGCGGCCATTGGCATGGCGCAGGTGGGCCCTGACGGATCCTGGCTGCACGCGAACAGGAAAGTCTGCGAAATCCTCGGCTATTCGGAAGCTGAGTTGAAGCAGCGGAATTTTCAGTCCCTCACCCATCCGGAAGACCTCCCGCTTGGGATCGCGCAGATGGAGGAAATGCTTACCGGAAAGCGCAGCTCGATGCAGATCGAGAAGCGCTATATCCGGAAGGACGGCGAGATTGTTTGGGCCAACCTGACCGTTGCCTGCGTCCGCAACGACGCGGGCGGCGTTGACTACATGATTTCGGTGATCGAGGACATCACCGAGAAGAAGCAGATACGCCGTGATCTGATGGAAAGCGAGACCCGCTTCGGCGCAGCCCAGCAGACCATGCCGGACGGGTTCATGATCTTCAGCAGTATCCGGAATGAACGCGGCAGGATCGAAGACTTTCAGTGTGAATATGGCAACCCCGCTGCGGGCCGGCTTTTGGCGATCGATCCGGAGGACATGCCGGGTCACCGTATGCTGGTGCGAAACCCCCTGAACGCCGACATTGGGCTGTTCGACATTTACTGCGGCGTTGTGGAGTCCGGGCGTACGGCGCAGGGCGAGCTTCAGTTTCCCTTCCAGAATGGCACGATCAAATGGTTCCGCTATTCGATTGTGAAAGTGGATGACGGGTTCGCTGTGGCGTTTACGGACATCAGCGATGCAAAGGCGGCCGAGCTGAAGCTGAAAGAAAGCGAGGAACGTTTCCGCGCTGCCCAGCAGACGACGCCAGATGGCTTCCTGATGTTCGGCACCGTCCACGACGACAATGGGGAAATTGCCGATTTTGTCTGCGAATACGCAAACCCGGCGGCTCACTTGATTGCCCGTCGTGAAGGCCAGGATATGGTCGGTCAGACCCTGCTGAAGGACACGGAGCTCGAACGGAATCACCCCCTGTTTCATATGTATACCCGGATCGTGGAGACGGGTGAGCCGCTGGAAACCGAAGCTCTGTTGCCGATTACAAAAGAGGGGCGCTGGCTACGGATTGCCGCTGTGAAAATAGAGAAGGGGTTTGCCGTCACGTTCTCCGATGTCACCGACCGCAAGAAATCGGAGCTGCGGTTGCAGGAAAGCGAAGCGCGCCTTCGTGCCTTCCACCAGACGGCTCCCGACGGGTTCGTGATCTTCCGCAGTATCCGCAACGCGGCTGGCGAAATCACTGATTTCCGGTTTGTCTATGCCAACCCCGCTGCGCAACAGACCTCCGAGCTCAGCGAAGAGGAACTGAAGCAAACCACGATGCTGGCTGAAGCGCCTGCGCTGAAATCAGTGGGCGTGCTCGACAAATATATCGATATCGCGGAAACCGGAAAACCCTGGCAGGGAGAGTTCTTCTATCCGGGGGAGTTTAGGCAGGCCTGGTACCATGTGACGGCGGTCAAGGTCGATGACGGCATCGCGATTTCGTACAAGAACATTTCCGCCCAGAAGCAGTCTGAGGCGAGGCTGCGGGAGCAGGAAGAGCGCGCACGGGCCATTCTCAACAGCCTGATTTCCTTTGTAACGCTGCTGACGCCCGACGGCATCATCCTCGAAGTCAACGATTCCGCTCTGGCAACCGCGAACCTGTCCCAGTCCGATGTCGTCGGGAAATATTTCTGGGACACCTACTGGTGGTCCCACGATGCCGATGCCCGCGAGGAATTGCGGCAGTGCGTTTTGCAGGCGGCCAAGGGAGAGCGGGTGCGGCACGATACGACGATCCGGATTTCCGGGGACGAACGTATTGCGGTCGCCAACCTGCTCGCACCGGTCTTGGATGATGATGGTGCCGTGACGAGCGTTGTGGCTTCAGGCTTTGATATTTCCGACCGCAAGAAGGCCGAGCAGCATCGGGAGATGCTGGTGGACGAACTCAGTCACCGGGTTAAGAACTCCCTTGCGACCGTGCAGACCATCGCGTCGCATTCGCTGCGCGAAGCGTCTGATCTGGAATCCTTCCGGGAAACATTCGTTGGCCGGTTGATGGCGATTTCCAAATGCCACGATCTGTTGGTCGATACGACGCGCAACGATGCCGACATTTCGCAACTCGTGCGTGACCAGGTCCTGCCTTATGCCCAGGGTGGCATCGACCGGCAGGTGACGATGTCGGGGCCTCCACTGGTGCTGGGGCCTGAAGCGGCGCACACGTTCGGCCTCATCCTGCACGAACTGGCGACGAATGCCGCGAAATACGGGGCCCTTTCGAACGAGCAGGGACGGCTGGACATCAGCTGGAAGCGCGGTCCGGACCCCCAACAGCCTGATGCCGTCCTGACCTGGGTAGAGACCGGCGGACCGGTGGTGGAGCCGCCGACGCGCCGTGGGTTCGGCAGTGTGCTGATTGAGCAGAGCCTGTCTCATGCGCTCGGCGGAAAAGCGAAGATCGAATATCGACCGGAAGGCCTGTGGGCCGAATTCCGGTTCCGTAAAAGGGCGCAATGATGAACTGTGATGATTGTGCAATTCTCCTTGTCGAAGACGAGTTCCTGATCGCGCTGGACGTGCAAATGCGCCTTCAGGAGGCGGGTTACGCTGTCCTGGATCCGGTTGCCAGCGTGGAGGATGCCATGTCCGCCCTGGATCAGGCGAAGATTTGCGCGGCGATCCTGGACATGAATATCAGCGGATCAACATCAATTCCGATTGCCGAGCGCCTTCAATCCGAAGGGACGCCCTTCATCTTCCTGTCAGGCAATGACACTTACCGCCTGAAGGAGAATTTTTCCGACCACATGGTTCTGACAAAGCCCATTGATTACGGACAGCTCATGGCCCGGCTCAGGGAAATCTGCGGCACCTGACGCTACATGGCCGGGCGAGGACTGCCGCTGATGGGCGTGCCTTCCTCATCATCTTTCGGCTTGCCGGGTTTCTTTCCGTAGTCGTGCTTTTTCAGGAGGCCGCGGAACTGGTGATAAGTCAGCCCCAGCGCATCGGCGGCCTGGCCCTGATGACCTTTCGCCCAACTGAGGGCCTCATCGATCAGGCGCATTTCGAACGCCGCCACCTGTGCCTGGAAATCGGCCGTCACCGATGGATCGATCCGGCCCGGCGCGCTTTCCGGCGGGGGCGCTTGTGTCGGCGCAGGCTTTCCGGGTGATGATGCCGGCCGCCAGGGCGACTCGAACGGGTCCATTGCAGCCGGGTCGAAAACAACCGGCTCTCCGGGGGTCATGACCATGGAGCGATGTGTGAGCCGTTGGGCGAAATTGCGCAGCTCCCGTACATTCCCCGGCCAGTCATGGGCTTCGATGGCGGCAATGGCGGACGGGGCGAAGCCCGGAAAATCCTCGCCCATCTCGATTGCCATGCGCCGGGCGAAGTAATCGGCCAGCAGGCTCGCATCGCCCCGCCGCGCGCGTAGGGGGGGGAGCGTAATCACGTCGAAGGCAAGCCGGTCGAGCAGGTCCGAGCGGAACTCGCCGGCTTCGGCCATGGCAGGCAGGTCGGCATTCGTGGCCGCGATGATCCGCACATTGGTGGTCAGCACGCGGGAGCCGCCGAGGCGCTGGAACTCGCCATATTCCACCACCCGCAACAGTTTTTCCTGTACCTGCTGGGAGGCGGTGGCGATCTCGTCGAGAAAGATCGTGCCGCCATCGGCGAGTTCGAACCGGCCTTTGCGCTGCTCGGTGGCGCCCGTGAAGGCGCCGCGTTCATGGCCGAACAGTTCGCTGTCGAGAAGCGTTTCGGAGAGGGCCGCGCAGTTCACCTTGATGAACGGGCCTTCCCAGCGCTTCGACAGGAAGTGCAGGCGCTCGCCGATCAGTTCCTTGCCGGTCCCGCGCTCGCCAATCACCAGGATCGGCCTTTCCAGCGTCGCCACGCGGGAGACATGCTCCTGCGCGCTGAGCCAGGCCGGGGACTCCCCGATCAGCTGTGTGGTTTGACCAATCATTTCGTCAAATTAGCCAAACAAGAATTTCAAGTCGACTAAAATAATGGTGAAAAGCACTAAAAAGTGTTTTACGAAATAACCTGGAAAACTTTTATTTCTATAAAAAACAACAACTTACAAAATTAATTTTGGTTTGGCACGGTCCTTGAAATGAGAGAAGGGCTCAGAGCGACGGGCGTTGCTCGAAACCAGAAGGACGAAACAAAAAATGGAAGACCGTTACACCCGCTCAGAAGCCCGATCGGACACAGGCCGGATTGGCCGGTGGCTGTCGACCCGTTCCGCAGAGACCTGGATGTTCTTTGCCGCGGGTGTCTTCCTCGGCGGTTTCTTCTTCTAATCCTCCCCTGACACGAAAGGACACCAAAATGGGTTTGTTCTCCCGCCTCGGTGACATCATCAACTCGAACATCAATTCGATGCTCGACAATGCCGAAAATCCCGAAAAAATCGCGCGCCTGATCATTCAGGAAATGGAAGACACGCTGGTCGAGGTCCGCACCGCGGCTGCCCGCGCCATGGCCGACAAGAAAGAGATGGAACGCGACATCGCTCACTTCACGACCATCCGTGACGACTGGGCTGCCAAGGCCGAGCTTGCCATCGACAAGGGCCGTGAAGACCTTGCCCGCGGCGCCCTGGTCGCCAAACAGAAGGCGGAAGCCGAAATCGACCGCCGCAAGAATGCGATGGCCGCCGCCGAGGAAGCCTTCGAAAAGCGCCAGGACGATCTGTCCAAGCTGCAGGCCAAGCTCGACGAGGCCAAGGCAAAGCATCGTGCCCTGATGATGCGCCGCGAAGCCGCCGAGCAGCGGATCCGCATGCGCAGCCAGGTCTATGACGGCCGCGTCGACGAAGCGCTTGCCCGCTATGGCAATATCGAGCGCAAGGTCGACGAGATGGAAGCCTATGCTGACCAGATCCGCGGCACCGAGCCGACCCTCGAAGCCCAGTTCGCTGCCCTCGAGCAGGATGAAAGCATCGAGAAGGAGCTCGCCGCCCTGAAGGCCAAGCGTTCCAAGTCGTCTTCCAAGAAGTCGGAGGGCTGATCACATGCTGTTTTCGCTCGCCTGCCTCGCCGGCTTCCTGACAGTGGTCTGCACGCCGGGCCTCGTCGCGCTGGAACTTGAAGACCGCCGCGCCAAGAAGAATGAGATCGCCTGATGCCTGAAGAAATTTTCGCCATAACCATCGTCGGTATCATCTTCATCGGCTTTCCGGCGATCATCTTCCACTACATTACCCAGTGGCGGAAGCAGAAGACCCTGATGCCCGACGATGAGCGGATGATGGAAGATCTCTGGCGCTCCGCGAAAGCCATGGAACGCCGGATCGAAACGCTCGAACGCCTGCTCGAAGCGGGGGAGACGGAGGAACACCGTCCTCCGCCCCGCCGCTCCCGCCCCACTTTTGACGACTGAGGAATAAATAAATGTCCCGCCACTCCCGCCCATACCGCGATGCCGTTCACGGCGAAGACCGGACTTATGGCTCCCCCAATCCCAAGCGTTTCTACCGCTCCCGCGACGACAAGGTCATTGCCGGTGTCTGCGGCGGCCTCGCTGAACGCTTTGGCTGGGAACCCGTCCTGGTCCGTGTCCTGGCCGTGCTTGCCTTCTTCTTCGTGATGGGGCCGCTCGCCCTGATCGCATATGTCACCATCTGGATGATCACACCGCGCCGCCCTTTTGGTCTGGCGTCGGTTTCTCCTGATGAAGACGCATTCTGGCGCAACGTTTCAGACCGGCCGCGCGTCACCTTCGGCAATCTCAAATACACCTTCATGGACCTCGATGAACGTCTCCGGAACATCGAGCGCAAGGTCACGTCAGACGAGTGGCGCCTGCGCAAGGAATTCCGGGACCTCGAACAAGGCAACAACTGATCCGCATACAAAACAATAAAAGCGGAACACCAACTGACAGACTCCGGTAAAGGAACGGAACAATGAGCAAGGGGACCTTTCTGACCAACAACTGGCTGATCTTCGCGATCACGCTGATTGTCGTGGCGGCCATGGTCGGGTTTTCACTGATGCAGGGCCAGATGGCCTTCCAGATGGCGGGGCTGGAGTTGTCCTTCACGCCGCATGAGGATGGCGGCCTGCGCCTGGCGGTGATCCGCACGGCTGATGCGCTAGGCGCGACCTCGCTTTAACGCCCTCAGCAGCAGGCGCGCCGGGGCCACGGCCTCCAGCGCGGACCGGCTGGCCGGGGCAGGCGCGCAGCACAGGCGGGCGGCAAGCACCGACCCGGCCCACGGCCCCCAGGTAAACCCGCGGGCGCCGAAGCCGGACGAAACAAAAACACGATCCAGCAAAGGGGCGTCCGCATCTGCCGGGCGCCCTTTCCGCATGCCGGCAAAGGTTTCGAGGAAGGCCTCATGATCGGGCACCGCCCCGATCAGGGGCAGGCGGTCCGTTGTCGTGGCCCTCAGGCTGGCGCGGGAGGCGATGTCCGGCCCTGTCGCGTCGCGGATCCAGTAGGGGGAGAGGGCCTCGACGCCTTTCAAATTCTCTTCGCGCGCGGCATCCGACGTGAAGGGCGCCGTATCCGGAGCAACCTTGTCGAAGGTTGCGCCCCAGAGCCGCTTCAGGCCGAGCGCGAGGGCGTAGGTCCCGCTCGCCATGGCGAAGGGCGGAGCGTCTGCCGGGCCATCGGTAAAATCCACCTGGCCCATCCGTGCCTCAAGGCCAAGCCAGGGCAGCATCGCGCCCGCCGCCATACCATTGGCGAGGATGATGGCGTCGAATTCCGTGCCATTCACCGTCCGGGCGGCGAGGCTCACTTCCGGCATTTCTCCATAATGCTGTTCCACCCCATCCAGCAGGGAAGGGATCAGCTTGGCCGGTTCCACGATCAGCGCGCGCTTGTGTAGGAGGCCGCCGCCGGAAAGCGCTTCCAGGTCTTCGAGCGGCAGGGGCGGATCGGCCAGCAGTTTTTCGAACCGCGCCGTTTCCGCTGCATCTTTCGGGACCTGCCGCACGTCCGTTTCGGTGACGCCCGGCCGTCCCTGATAGGTGTGCCGTGCGGCGAGATAGGCATCGACCAGTAACCGGGCCTGCGCCGTGTCACCGGCATCCAGCCGGGGCATGACAAGGCCCATCGGATTGCCGCTGCCGCCAGTGGCCGGGCCGTCTGCCGGGTCGAAGACCACGGACTCAGCGCCCAGCTGCGTCAGCGCGTGGGCTGCGTTTGCCCCGGCAATGCCGGCGCCGAGAATGGCAATACGGTTTGCGCGGGGCAGGGGGCGGCTGAGGCCGAAAACATCCGGCTGAGGCGCGGGCGGCGTGGCCAGCCGGGCCTCCAGACGTTCGCGCTTCCGGCCATGACCGGGCGCCTTGGCGACCGAAAAGCCTGCATCCGCCAATCCGCGCCGCACAGCACCCGCCACGGTGAAGGTTGCGGCCTGCGCACCCGGTACGCTGCGTTCACTTGCCCATTTGAAGAGGTCCGCGGCCCACATGGCCTCGTTCCTGGCCGGGCTGAACCCGTCGAGAAACCAGGCATCGGCATGGTAAACGCTGTCCGGAAAAGACTCAGCAATATCAGCAAGATGGAGCGTAAGCGTCACGCCGTCTTCCGGCCAGACAAAGTGGCGTACGCCCCGTACAGGGCCTGGCCAGACGGCAATCAGGCGCTCTGAAAGACCGGCCAGCTCCGGCCAGGCTGACAGGGCGCGTTCGGCATCTTCCTTGGCGAGGGGAAAGCCTTCATAGCTCACGAAATGCAGGAAAGCGGTCGGTGATGGCCGGTTCGCGCGCCAGAGATCCCAGGCCGCAAGGAAGTTCAGCCCCGTGCCGAAGCCTGTTTCGGCGATCGTGAAAGCTTCCCGCCCGGTCCACGCTTCCGGCAGGCTGCATCCGGCCAGAAAAACCGCGCGCGTTTCACCCAGCCCGTCGCCCGCCGTGAAGTAGACATCACCTGCCGCCCGGGCGACCGGCGTACCGTCATCCTTCCAGTCGATTTCAGGCTGAGTCAGCAGGCGCGTCATGGGCAGGTGGCCTAGCCTCGCGCGCGTGACTTGAACAGGGGGCGCAGCAGGTCTTTCGGCCGGTCTGAAAGAATTTCGGACCTTTTCCTGCCCTCGCACGTTGATTGAGTGACCGCACAAAAGCGGCAGACGAAAGGAGACGCATTATGGACAAGGAACATGTGAAGAGCGCCGCCAAGAAGGCTGAAGGCACGCTGAAGGAAGCGACCGGCAAGGCCGTCGGCGACAAAAGCCTCGAAATGAAAGGCAAGATGGACCAGGCCGAAGGCGAAGTCCGCGAAAAGGTCGGCGACGTGAAAGACAAGCTGGGCAAGTAATTCAGCCTGCTGAATATATGCCACCGCCGGGGTGGACGGCATGAGCCGTCCGCCCCGCGTGTCATTTAGGGGGCGGCTGTCTCAGGTGCCGGTTGAGATTGTCCCGCAATTTCCTGACTTGCTGGTTCAGGGCCGCCAGATCCTCAAGGCTCATGCCTGAATTTGCGATGAGCGTTGCCCCCATGCAGCCGACTTCGGCGCGCAGGTCGCGCCCTTTCTGCGTGACATGGATCAGGACCTGCCGCTCGTTCTCCGGATTGCGCGCCCGCGTCACATGACCCGAGGCTTCCAGCCGCTTCAGAAGGGGCGTCAGGGTGCTGGGTTCGAGATCCAGATGATGGGCCAGCCCGCCAACCGTCTGGCCGTCTTCAGACCAGAGCAGGTTCAGGACCAGGTATTGCGGATAAGTGATTCCCATCGCGTCCAGCATCGGCTTGTAAGTGCGCTGGATGGCGAGGCTCGCTGAATAGATGCCGAGACAGAGATGGTCGTCGAGGCTCGGAATCTGGATGCCTGTGTCCGGTTCGAGTGTTGCTGGGCTCATGGACGCGCTCCTTGGGTGCCTGTCACAAATATATCGCGATAAATATTTGCTTGACAATGTCAGGTGGTGTCTTAATTCATAAATACTTATCGCAATAAACATTATCGCAATTTGCAAAGGAGATAACACATGCCGACAAGCGTTTTCTACAAGACCCAGGCGGTTGCTACCGGCGGCCGTGACGGCCACGCCGAAACCCTCGACGGCAGCCTGAAAGTGAACCTCTCCACCCCGAAGGAACTTGGCGGGGCAGGGGGCGACGGCAACAATCCGGAACAGCTGTTCGCAGCTGGCTATGCAGCCTGCTTCATCGGGGCCATGAAAGCCGTGGCCTCGCAGAACCAGCATCTCAAAGTCCCGGCAGACGCGAAGGTCACCTCCACGGTCGGTATCGGCCCGCGCTCGGAAGGCGGATTCGGGCTGACGGTTGCTCTGGAAGTCTCATTGCCGGGGCTGGAGCGTGAACTTGCCGAGGAGCTGGTGCACAAGGCGCACGAAGTCTGCCCTTACTCCAACGCGACCCGCAACAATATCGATGTTGAGCTGAAGGTGGCCTGAGCCGCGTTTGAATAGTGCAGCAACGCCGCCCGGCCGCCGCTGGGCGGCTTTCGCTTGCGCGGAAGGTTGCCGGTGCCCAGATAGGTGCCAGATACGGAAAAGCACAGCAGGAGTGTGCCATGGAAACCTTCGAGATCCGCAAGGAAGATGGGGAAACGGGCGGGCGCTATGTCACCGTCGTGGACGGCCATGAGGCCGAGATGACCTATTCGAAGGCGGGCACGTCCCGCATCATCATCGACCATACCGGGGTGCCGAAAGCGCTTGGCGGGCGCGGCGTCGGCGTGGCACTGGTGCAACGCGCCGTCGAAGATGCCCGGGCCGCGGGCCTGAAAATCATCCCCCTCTGCCCCTTTGCGAAGGCGCAGATCGAGAAACACAAGGAATGGCAGGACGTTCTGGCATGACCGAGATCACCCACGATCAAAACATGATGCGCTATTCGTATTTCGAGAACGGCATCGAAGCCTATCTCACCTATGAGCGCCCGCGCGCCGGTCATGTCCACATCACCCATACGATCGTGCCGGGCCCGCTGGGCGGCCGCGGTCTCGGCAAGCGCCTTGTCGAAGCGGCCATGGCCGATGTGATCGCCAGCGGCGAGACCGTCTCGTCCAGTTGCTGGTTTGCCACCGCGCTGATCGAGAAAACGCCGGAATGGTCGGCCGCGCAGGCATGACCGCGCCCTTCTGGAAACAGAAAACGCTCGAACAGATGACGCGGGACGAGTGGGAGTCGCTTTGCGACGGCTGCGCCAAATGCTGCCTGCTGAAACTGGAAGACGAAGACACAGGCGAGATCGCCTACACCAAGCTGCACTGCCGCCTGCTCGACGGGCAGGCCTGTGCCTGCATGGATTATGAGAACCGCAAGAAGATCGTCGAGGATTGCGTGATCCTGACGCCGCAGAATGTGGCGGAGATCAAATGGATGCCGCGCACCTGCGCCTACCGCCTCGTGCTGGAAGGCAAGGATCTGCCGGAGTGGCATCATCTCGTCTGCGGCGACCGCAACCGCGTCCACACCACAGGCAATTCCGTCCGGGGCCGGACCGTCTCCGAAGATACGGTCTTCGACGAAGACCCCGAAGACTGGATCGTCGACTGGGAAGGCAATGAGCCATAGGGTTCCGTTGACAACTTCTCCTTAAGCCGGATTTGAGAGACTGGCGGGATGGAAACGCTGCCCGCCTTTGTCGACTATCTCTCCAATGAGCGCCGCATGGCCGCCAAGACGGTGGATGCCTACCGCTCTGATCTGGCGGAGTTTTTCAACTTCCTGCGCCATCACATGGGCGAGGAGCCGACCCCGGAATTGCTAGGTGAGCTGAAGGCGCGCGATATCCGTGCCCACATTGCGCAGCGCCGCCGCGACGGCCTGTCGGATGCTTCGGTCGCGCGGCTGCTCTCTTCCATCAAGGCGCTGTACCGCTGGCTGAACCGGGCTTTCGATATCGAGAATGCCGAAGTTGCCTACCTTCAGGGCCCGAAACGGCCGAAGCGCCTGCCGCGCCCTGTCTCTGCCGAAGCCGCAAAAGACATGATCGAGGAGGCCGCCGACGATCCGGATGTTGCGCCCTGGATCAATGCGCGCGATGCGGCCGTGCTGTCGCTGCTCTACGGGGCGGGGCTGCGTATCTCCGAAGCGCTGAGCCTCACCGGCGCAGATGTGCCGGCGCCGGAACGCCTGCGTATCACGGGCAAGGGCGGCAAGGTGCGGATCGTGCCGCTGATCCCGGCCGTACGTGACGCCATCAATTTCTATGCGGAACAATGCCCCTATGCGCTGACGCGGACACAACCCCTGTTCCGGGGCGCGAAAGGCGGCGCGCTGAACCCGCGCCTGATCCAGGGCCTCGTCCAGCGCCTGCGCGGCCTTCTGGGCCTGCCGGACACCGCGACGCCGCACGCCCTGCGGCACGCTTTCGCAACGCATCTTCTCGCCGCGGGCGCAGACCTGCGCGCGATCCAGACCCTTCTTGGCCATGCTTCGCTCTCGACCACGCAGGTCTATACCGGGGTCGATGCCAGCCGCCTGCGCGAGGTGCACGCGGCGGCCCACCCACGGGCCTAGGCTGTCACAAACTCCCCACAAGGGGCATGCCATGCCCATTTTCCTGCCTCAATTGCGAGCGATGGTTCACAGAACTGGAACTGGGAGACACGTCATGGGCGTGAAACGGAACACAGTCATCGGCCTGCTGACCATCGCGACCTTCATCGGTTGCGGCCTCGCGGCGAATGCCCAGGAGGTCATTCCACCCGAGAAGGACTCCTTCATCGATTATGACGGCTTCCTCGGCGTTTCCGAAGAAGTCGCGGCCTACCGCCAGCTGCACCTCGTGCCCCTCGTAGAGTTCAACGAGATGAAGGCCGAGCCCGGCACGATCATCCTCGATTCCCGCAGCGCCGAAGCCTTTGCGATGGGCCATATCGAGGGTGCGATCAATGTGAACTTCTCCGACTTCACCGAAGAGAAGCTTGCCGCAGCGATCCCGTCAAAGGACACGCGCATCCTGATCTACTGCAACAACAATTTCGAAGACGACATCGCCCCCGTCATGCTGAAGAGTGCGCCGCTCGCCCTCAACGTGCCGACCTTCATCAATCTCTATGGCTATGGCTACAAGAACGTCTTTGAGCTGAAGGGCATGCATTCGCTGGAGGATCCGGAGATCCACTGGGTCAGCGGCCTGTAAGGGCTCGGTCTGTTTCCTTAACGAGGCAGTGCATCCACGACGCGGTGATATTCCGCGATCGTTTCCTCGAAGATCTGCGCGATGGGCTTCACGTCCTTGATGCGCCCGGCGACCTGGCCGGTCAGCGCGATGCCCGCTTCAAGGTTTCCGCCGAAGTAAACGTCCTGCGTCCCGGCGAATTCCCCGAAGATGTTCTCGACGCCTTCCTTCTGGATACGGCTCGTCCGTTCCGTGCGAAGCGCGCGCAGCGCCGGGCCGGGGCCGTTCCGGTTGAGGAACACCGTGTCGGTAGAATCCGCGCCAATGATGGCATCCTTCCAGTTCTGGTGCACCGGGCTCTCGGCAGAAGAGAGAATGCGCGTGCCCATCAGCACGCCTTCGGCGCCAAGGCAGAAGGCCGCCGCCATCGTCCGCCCGTCCATGATGCCACCTGCGGCCACCACAGGCACATCCACGGCCTCGCAGACCTGCGGGATCAGCACCATGGAAGCGACATCCTTCGGGTTCTTGAAGCCTCCGCCTTCGCCGCCCTCGACGATCAGTCCGTCGACGCCTGCCTCGATGGCGCGCATCGCACCCTGAAGCGACGGCACGACGTGGAACACGGTGAGGCCCGCCTCTTTCAGCATGCCGGTATATTTCATCGGGTCGCCCGCAGATGTCGTGACGAACTTGATGCCCTGGTCGATGACGAACTGGACGATATCCGGATCACGCACGAAGGCCTGCGCGACGTTGACGCCGAACGGCTTGTCCGTCAGCGTTTTCATCGTCTTGATTTCCGCGCGCACGGCGTCGAGGTCCCCGGAGGAGGTCTCGATGATGCCCATGCCGCCAGCATTCGAAACGGCGGAGGACAATTGCGACCGGGCGATCCAGCCCATGGCGGCCTGGATGATGGGTTTCTCGATGCCCAGCATTTCGGTGATGCGGGTCTGGATCGGCTTTGTGCTCATATTTGTCTCCTCCTGCGGGCCAGAGAAGGCGGGAACGGCCCGCCCGGCAAGCCCTCGCCTAGCGTCAGAACACAATTACGTTAGATTGGTCTCCATGATTCTGCGCGAACCGAAATCCGACGAACTCGCCGCCCTGTCCGGCCTTTGCCTGCGGTCCAAGGCGCATTGGGGCTATTCCGGCGACATGCTGAAGGCCTTCGAGGCCGAGCTGACAGTCACGCCGCAGGATCTGGCCGAAGACGCGATCATGCTGGCCGAGGACAAGCGCGGCATCGCCGGCCTCGTGCAGCTCTCGAAAGAGGGTGACGACGCCGTGCTGGAAAAGCTGTTCGTGGAGCCTGACCGGCTGGGGGAGGGGACAGGCAAGCTGCTCTATGTCTGGGCCTGCCGCGTGGCACGGGAAAATGGCGCGAAGAATTTGCTGATCGATTCAGACCCCGACGCGGCCGCCTTCTATGAAGGCCTCGGCGCGGTCCGCAGCGGCACTGCCGAGTCCGGCTCCATCCCGGGTCGCAAGCTGCCCCACCTCGTGCATCCGCTGGGTTAGGCCACCTTACGAACCGAAGCCTGAGGCATGTGCTTTCAGATGGGCGTCGAACCGGTCGAAGTCCGCCTCGATCTGAGGGGCTTTGCTGACATCGTGCGCGGCGAACGTCGGTAGCGGTGACAAGGCGAAGAAAGCAAAATTGATGTGCACCGGGGCCAGCAGCTCATCGAGACTGCGGCCGGCGAACAATGTCTGGGCCGGGTCATCGAACGCTGCGCGGGGCGCATTCAGCGTGACAGACAACATATACGACTTGCCCTGAAGTTTTCCGCCAGACCCATATTGCCGCGACGGGTCTTTCCGGGTGCGTCCATCACCGCGGGCAAGGCGTCCATCCATTCCGGCGGTATAGACTTCATCGAGATAGCGTTTCAGCGACCAGGGCAAGCCCATCGAATTCAGCGGGAATTGCAGGAAGATGAGGTCTGCCCAGAGCTGGCTTTCCACCTCGTGTTCCAGATCCCACGGCTGAGCGGTTCGCACCTGTCTGACGGTCGCCCCCTCCGCCTCGAAGTGGACCCGCGCGCGGTCGCAAAAGGCCTCGTTCAGCTTGCCCGGTGAGGTCGGGAAAGGCTGGTGGCCGTTGATCAGGAGGATGGACGTCACGGGGCGCATGTAGACCATGCCTGCTTCACAAGCGCAATGCAGGCCTTGCCCCGCGACGGTTACAGCGTTAAATGCGCCGTTCGTGGTGATTTGGCCGGCCGGCTTGCAGCCACGTAAAACAAGTCGCTAAAAGGGCCGCGCGCAGGAAGTTCAGACCCGTCCCGCGACCCCTTTTCTCCCTTGTTTTCAAGTCTTAAGCTGGCCGCCCAAGCGAGAGTAACCCCTGTGCCCATCAAGATTCCAGACGCCCTGCCTGCCCGTGACACGCTTCTCAAAGAAGGCGTGGCGGTGATGCGCGCGTCGGAAGCTGCCCGCCAGGATATCCGCCCGCTGCAGATCGGCCTGCTGAACCTGATGCCGAACAAGGTCCGCACCGAGACGCAGATCGCGCGGCTACTGGGCGCCTCGCCCCTGCAGATCGAATTGTCGCTGATCCGCATCGGCAATCACACGCCGAAGAATACGTCCGCAGACCATCTGATCAGCTTCTATGAAACCTGGGAGCAGGTGGCCGACCGAAAGTTCGATGGCTTCATCGTCACCGGGGCGCCGGTCGAACAGCTGGACTTTGAAGCCGTCACCTATTGGGATGAGCTGAAACAGATCTTCAACTGGACGCGGACGAATGTGCATTCGAACCTGTTCGTCTGCTGGGGCGCGATGGCCGCGGCGTGGCACTTCCACAAACTGCCGAAATACCAGCTGGAGAAGAAGGCTTTCGGTATCTACCGCCAGCGCAACCTCGCCCCGGCCTCACCTTATCTGAACGGCTTCTCGGACGACTTCCTGATCCCGGTCTCCCGCTGGACGGAAGTCCATGCCGAAGACGTCGCGGCCCGGCCGGAACTGGACCTGCTGGTCGACTGTCCGGCGACGGGGCCGAGCCTGCTGGAGCACGCACCCAGCCGCAGCGTCTTCATGTTCAACCATGTCGAATATGACAGCTTTTCCCTGAAGGAAGAGTATGAGCGCGACATTGCTGCAGGCAGCGATATCGCCATCCCGCACAACTACTTCCCGGATGACGACCCCACCCGCAAGCCGCTGAACCGCTGGCGCAGCCACGCGCACCTGCTGTTCGGCAACTGGGTGAATCAGGTCTATCAGTCCACGCCGTATGATCTCGCGGAGATTGGGGGGGGATAGTCATATTGCTCTGGCTACTTTAGCGGGTATGCTAATGAGACGAGGGGAGCATGGACCAAGACATCGAAATCGCTAAATTAGTTCTGGAATACATCAGGGTGTTGGTGTGGCCAGCTTTAATCCTTTTGCTGGTTTGTATGTTCCAGAACGAGTTCGTGAGCCTTCTCGATCGAATGGTGAAGTGGGCTGGGCCGGGCTTTTCTGCCGAGTTCTCTGAAAGAGCTCAGGAGTTGGAAGAGGACGTAGAATCTATACCGCCAAGTCCGCTCTCTACAGACATAGAAGTCCCTTCGTCGGATATCAATGTGCGCCTAACTGACGCTGGATTCGAAGAGCTGAAAGGGAGTTTTGGATTTATCAGCTATCAAGACATCGCTCAGATCAATCCCAGTCTGGCGCTGGCTGGGTTGAGGATGGACTTAGAAATAATGCTCCACAACTTGGCGAAAAAAGCAAACATCGACGTAAGCAACCGGTCGATATCTTTCGTATTGAAGGAATTGTTGTCTGCCGAGGTAATTAGTTCAAGAGATTTTAATTTGGCAAAAGAAATCAACTTCCTCTGCAACCTGGCGGTCCATGGTCAAAGTGTGCGACGGCAAGATGCACTACATGTTGCAGAGTCGGGCGAACGTTTCTTACAGTATCTATTGGAGTTACTGTTAGAAGACGGAACAAGACGTGGGAACGGTCACCCAGGCTTCTGAACTTTCCTACGCGTCCTATTTCGAGGACCCGGTGAAGCGCCGACTGGTGCGCGTGGTCGAGCGTTTCTCCGGCCAGCCACGTCTCAAGAAACTCTACCAGCATTACCGCGAGCATCTGGCCAATGACGTGCCCTTCTTCGAGGCGGCGATCCGTCTCCTGAATCTGGACGTCCAGTTCTCGGCATCCCGCCTTGCCGATATCCCGAAGGACGGTCCACTGGTCGTCGTGGCGAACCATCCTTTTGGCGTGCTGGATGGGCTGATCATATGCTGGCTGGTCAGCCTGCGCCGGAGCGATTTCCGGGTGCTGACAAATTCGGCGCTTGATGGCGTGCCAGAGGCGCGGGACTATCTGCTCCGGGTCGACTTCTCCGGCACGCGTGAGGCGATGGCCGCCAATGTCGCCATGCGCAAGGCCGCGCTGGACCATATCAAGGCTGGCGGCTGTGTCATCGTCTTCCCCTCGGGCGGTGTCTCGACCACGCCGCGCCCGTTCGACCGCACTGCGGTCGACGATGAGTGGAAGCCCTTCACGGCGAAGCTGATCACACAAGGCAATGCCTCGGTGACGCCGGTCTATTTCGATGGCCAGAACTCCCGCCTGTTCCAGATGGCGAGCCACCTCTCGCTGGAGCTGCGCCTCGCGCTCGTCTTCCGCGAAGTGCGCCGCCGTATGGGCAAGTCCCTGCGTGTCGAGATCGGGCAGACATTGTCGCCGGACGACCTCGCTGCGGCCGGCAAGCGGCGCGGCCTGATGGAATACCTCCGGGAACGGACTTATGAGCTCGCCGGTCCGGTCCAGCATGCCCGCCTCGCCCGGGCCGGGGTGCGGTTCCAGCGGAAGAAGCCGAAAATCTATCGTTGATCATGCCCGCGACATTCCGGAAGATCGCGCCAGAGAAAAAAGAAGAATAGGGGGAAGCGCATGAACCAGAAGACAGACACGATTGATCCCGTCGCGGCGGCACAGACCCTGTTGCCGGAACTCGCCGCCCGCGCAAGCGAGATGGACGAGGTGCGCCGCCTGCCGGCAGACCTTGCCCGCACCATGGCGGAGGCAGGCGTCTTCCGCCTTGTCACGCCCCGGCGCTTTGGCGGGCTGGAGGCGAGCCCGCGCACCTTCGTCGAAACCGTGGAAGCGCTGTCGACTGCCAATGCCAGCGCCGGATGGTGCTGCATGATCGCCAACACCTCCGCCCTGAACGCGGCCTACATGGCGCCGGAGGAGGCCGAGGCCATTTTCGGCGATCCGCAAATGATCACCGGCGGCGTCTTTGCGCCCATGGGCCGGGCCGTTGTGGAAGACGGCGGCTACCGGGTCACCGGCCGCTGGCAATGGGGGTCGGGCTCTGCAAACAGCGCCTGGCTCGGTGGCGGCTGCACTGTCTGGGAGGGGGGTGAGATGCGCCGCCTGCCGAATGGCGCGCCGGAGACATTGATGGCGGTCTTCCCGGCCTCGGTGGCCACCCTGCACGACACCTGGCACGTCATGGGCCTCAAGGGGACCGGCTCCGGCGACATTGAGGTAAAAGACATCTTCGTGCCGGAAGGGCGCTGCGTTCGCCTCGCCGAAGGCAACCCGCGCGAGACCGGCCCGCTCTACAAATTCCCGGCCTTCGGTTTCCTCTCGCTTGGCGTCTGCGCCGCGGCGCTTGGCAATGCGCGGGGCAGCCTCGACACGTTTCACGCATTGGCAGCCGGCAAAAAGAACCAGGGCTCGGCCAAGACACTGGCCGAACGCCAGACCATCCAGGCCGCCTATGCGCAGGCCGAGGCGAGCTGGCGCGCCGCCCGCGCGCTGCTCTTCGCGGAGATTGACCGGGTGTGGGAGATTGCGCAGACGGCTGACGAAATCCCGATGGAGGCGCGCGCGGACCTGCGCCTTGCCTGCACCCATGTCACCCGCACCGGGGCGGATATCTGCCGCACCCTCTATGAGCTTGGCGGCGGCGCGGCCCTGTTCGAAACCTCGCCCCTCCAGCGCCAGTTCCGGGATGCCCAGGCCATGACCCAGCACATCATCACAGCCCCCGCCACATGGGAGCTGACCGGCCGCATCCTGTTCGGCCTGCCAACCGACGGAGGCATGGTGTGAGCGCTAATATGATTTATATGACAGTCTTGATGGGAGCGGGTTGATGTTGCCAAACGATCTTCTGAACTGGCTTACCAGTCAGCTAACCTACCTGGTTCCTCTCCTGTCGGTTATCGTAGCTGCCGTTGCAGCGTTCTTCTCCTACAAGTCTGCAAAAGCGAGTTTGTTGGCTCATGAAGCTAAATTGCTGCGCGAGTTTTCGGTTCACTATGCGAGGCCAGAATTTTCAGAGCATCTTCGCAATCTTCGGAGCTGGCTGGAGCGGCATGGAACGGAATCGGGGGAGTATTTTTTGACCATGCTCAAGAGCAATGATCCGTTTGCTGTTTCTGTAGATGAAGCTCGCCGGGCGGTGAAGTTTCATTTTGAGGATGCTGCAAAACTGGGTCGATCCAAGTATTTGCGAAAAGGGGCTGTCCAGCAGATTTGCTGTGAAGCTGGCATGGATCTTTATTTCGATGTTGCCATTCCTCTGACATTGGCAATGAATCCTAAGCTTGATTTGGCGTCTCACAATTTTCTGAGGAAATTAAAGCTCAGACGGCACGATTCCATACAGCGTATTCGATAGGCCTCGAAAGTGAGCAGTGAATTGCAAATCCTCGTCGATGCCGATGCCTGCCCGGTGAAGGAGGAGGTCTACCGTGTGGCGCTGCGCCATGAGGTGCCGGTGGTGATTGTCGCCAATTCCTATCTGCGCATTCCGGAGCATCCGCTCATCTCACGCCAGATCGTCACTGATGGCTTCGACGCCGCCGATGACTGGATCGCGGAACAGGCTGGGGCAGCGAGCCTTGTCATCACTGCAGACATTCTGCTGGCGCAGCGGGCGCTGGAGAAAGGCGCCCGCGTGCTGTCCCCGGCGGGCAAACCCTTCACCGATGCCTCCATCGGCAATGCCGTCGCCGTGCGCGCGATCCATGCGGACCTCCGCGCTGGCATCGGCGAGAATGCTCCGAAGGGCGCCGCGCCTTTCACCAAGCAGGACCGCTCCCGCTTCCTGAACGCGATGGACACGGCGCTTGTCGCGCTGAAGAAGGCAGGCTAGCGCACGGCCGGTTCCAGCAGGCGGAACGTGCCGGCGTCTGCGTCCATTTCGACGCGCCCGCCCTCTGGTACAGTGAACTGGTCCGTCAGGTGACCGATGAACGCCCCGCTAAAGGCCGGCACGCCGAGCGGTTTCAGATGGTGGTCCAGCACTTCAGTCAGCGTAAAGCCGCCAATGCTGCTGCCCTGGCTGCAATCGGTGCAATTGCCGACGATCACCCCGGCAACCCGGCCGAGGATGCCTGCCTGGCCGAGCTGCGTCAGCATCCGGTCGACGCGGTAGACGGCTTCGTCGATGTCCTCGAAGAACAGGATCGCGCCGTCGAAAGAGGGCAGGTAAGGCGTGCCCACCAGCGCCGTCATCACGGTGAGGTTCCCGCCCAGCAGGCGCCCGCGGGCCGTGCCCGGCGTGATCGTCTGGGTACGCCATTTGCGCTGCACCAGACGGTCTTCCGCGGCGACCGGGTTCACATAGTCCGGCATGGCGGCGTCGAACAGCAGCGGCTTGAACGTCTCCAGCGATTGCTTGCCCCAAGCGGAAATCCCGACCGGGCCATGGAAGGTGACCATGCCGGTCTTCGCATGGATGGCGAGGTGCAATGCCGTGATGTCGCTATAGCCGATCAGGGCTTTCGGGTTCTGGCCGATCAGGTCGAAGTCGAGATGCGGCAGGATCCTTGCCGTGCCCCATCCGCCTCGTACGCTCATGATCGCGTTGACCGCCTTGTCGCCGAACATCTGGTTCACGCCGTCTGCGCGGGCCTTGTCGTCCCCGGCGAAATAGCCGTCGCGGTCCAGGATGTTGTGCGCTCGCTTCGATTTCAGGCCGAGATTGCCGAGCGCTTCCTCGATCAGCTGGATGGCGAAGGGTTCCCATGTGGCGGACGCCGGCTCGATCAGTCCGACCGTGTCGCCCGCCTTCAGCCGTGGCGGCAGCATGACCGGCATGCCTCCCGGCTGAACTTTCGCCTGCGCCATTGCCCCCATGCCTGCTTGCGGTCCCAGCGCCAGCATCGCGCCAGCAGCCCCCAACATCTGTCTCCGGTTCATCCGCTCCGCGCGTCCTTCTTCGATTCACCCCGATCAAGAGCTGAACATAGACGCACTTCCCGCCCCGGCGCCAGAATACAGCGCGGCCTGAGCGTGCAAGTCGATGGGGTGCTGACTTTCCGGGCGTTTCGAACTGGCCCGTTTGCGCTGCCGGGAATAGGCTGTGTCCATGGCCTGAAGCGCCCCAGGAAGGACGATTGGCGTGCCGGATATGGGCCAGAAGCGGCCATTGGCCCTCTCTCTGAATCCCTGCTAGAAAATGTCGTTTTGAGGGACTGATCCCATGCTGCTGCGACGGCTGACAGAACATGTGAAGACTCAAAACTGGACGGCCATCGCACTCGACTTCTTGATTGTCGTTTTGGGCGTTCTGCTGGCCTTTCAAATCAGTGCATGGACCGAGAGCCGGCGCGCAGAGGTGGTTCGCTCGGCTGCGATTGAGCGTCTGCTGGCAGAGTCTGAAAAGTCCGTTCAGTATTTGCGAAATTCGGTCGCTCGCTTTGAGGATTCAAACGCCAAGAGAGCCGATTTGTTGAACCGGCTCAGTCAGGATGATTGGCAGGACGCGAAGACGGATCAGATGATACAAGGTATCGTTACAATGGGCCGGATGCCGCCCGTTGCACCGCCTCGAAGCGCCTATGACGAGATCATCGCGTCTGGTCTGTTCGCCGAAATTGGTGACGCAAAATCGCGTGAATCGGTGACCGCATATTTTGCGTCGGTTGATTATCTGAATGGTATGTCAGAGTACATGCAAACCATGTCGGATTGGCACTCTTACTGGAGGTCGGACAGCATCTCGGAAGTCTTCTCGCCAGATGAAGTATTCCAGACGAAGACCATTTTGGATGTCGATGCCTTGCGTGAGGATGAAGAATTTCAAGCCATCCTGGTCCGCGGTCATCGCGTTCAACTGGCGCTGACGGATTGGTGGCAGGATGCGCTATCGGATGCGGAAACGATGTGTTTGGAGCTCGCGCGATACTCAAATCGGCGCTGTACGGTGCTTCAGGCGCCAAAATGATCCGAACTTACGCGTCCGACAGCGCGTGCTTGCTCCGAAAGTCACTCGGCGTCGTCCCCGTCTCGCGCTTGAACGCTCGATTGAACGGACCGATTGAGGAAAAGCCGACATCAAGCGCGATTGCCAGAATCGACTTTTCGCCCGCTTCCGGCGATTGCAGCGCCTGCTTTGCAGCGCTGATCCGGAACTGATTGATGAGCGCATTGAAGTTGGGAAACCCGAGTACACCCGTAATGCTCGCACTTACGCGATGACTTGTTTCGCCGATACGCCTCGAGAAGTCCGCGAGTTTCAAATCCGGTTCCAGATACAGCTTATCTCGCTCAAGCTGCTGTAGAATGCGATCGGCAAGCGCCTTGTCTTCAGTCGACGCATTGATCGTGCGGCGTTGTCGCCGTTTCGGCCGCGGAAGCGGATGCAGGCGCCTGAACCGCCAGACCCAAATGCTCAGTCCGATCACCAGCATGGCACAAAGCATCTTGATCTGCGCCGAGGCCTGTTCCGCCCAAGAGCCCTCGGGGGCCCCGTCGGGCCAAAGAACCGCGACCGCAAGCAGGCTTGAATAGCCTGCAACAAAACCAATGCGGAACCGCTTTTCAAGCTTCGGCAAATCAGATCGATATCCGAGACAGGCTTCTACCAAAGTCAACAAGAGGACCGTTGAGCTCAGCAAGGAATGAACACTGGACGCGGTCCCGAATACGTACCCCGCCAATCCCGGAGTGCCCTGTGCCCCATCGTACAGGTCGAGCAACACCCCGGTCATGATCAATCCGGCGACGATCAGGAGTGGCCAGGTTTCCCGTTCGGCATCTGAACGGAAGACCGCACGGGCGAGAAGCCAGGAAAACCCGCAAGATGCTGTTCCAGCCAGTCCTATAAAGACATCCAAAGCCCCAAAATCCCACGCGGAAGATATCAGGTAAGACGTGACCGACAGCCAGAGGGCGCCCGCAACAACATCAAGGTGATGCGAGGTCCATAAGCGCAGCCAGGACCTTGGTGCATTCGGCGTATCCAAACCGGATTGATCCATTTCCCGGACCCCTCAACAGAGATTCTCGCAAAACTGCGTCCTCTGACCATAAAATGATGGCCTTTTTCGAAATCGGCAAGACGAAAGCCCCGCCGTGCCCCCTTTGTCGGCGCATGATCGATTTCGCTCGCAAAGGCTCAAACATGTCACACCCAATTATTTCAACGGCGCCTCATTCTGTTTCAGCGCGCCAGGTCCTGCACTGGTCGGGCCGGGCCTGGTTCACGGTCGCAGCGGTCGGACAGCTGGCTTTCGTCGGGTTCATCATGGCCTTTTACTACACGCGAACCTTCTCAGGAGACTTCGCCGCCTGGAACGATAAGGCGCTCATAGAGGGCTTTGAAGAAGGCGACGCCGCGGGAAACATGATGTTCGCAATCCATGTTGTTTTGGCTGCGTTGATGACGGTAACGGGTTTGATTCAGCTCATCCCTCAAATCCGGTCTCGCGCGCCCATGGTGCATCGGATGTCGGGCCGTATTTTCGTCGTGCTCGCCTGCCTGCTGGCGCTCGGAGGCCTTTGGCTGAGTTGGGTGAGAGGCACTCAACTGTCCTCGATCAGCGCGCTCGCCATTTCATTGAACGGGGTCCTGATCCTGGCATTTGCGGCTCCAACCATCGCCTATGCGGTTCGTCGGAACATCGCTCTGCATCAACGCTGGGCCATGAGGTTTTTTCTGGTTGCAAGCGGGGTTTGGTTCGTCCGGATTGGAATCATGGGCTGGCTGACAATTGCGCAGGGACCCATTGGTATGAACGCGGCCATGTCGGGCCCGGCAGACATTGCCATTACATTCGGGTCCTATCTGATCCCGCTCGCAATTTATGAAGCGTATCACCGTGCCCGGTCTTCTTCATCCGACACTGCGAAGGCGTCCGCGGCCACGCTCGTTCTGGTCGCCACTTTGGTGACAGCGATTGGAGTCCATGGCACGATTTTCAACATGTGGCTGCCTCGGATCTAGACCGGAATACCGCCGTTCGTGGCCGCTGACAGCGCTCGCCTCAAAGGTTCATCTGGCTTTGCGTCGTCAGGGCGACGAGTTTGCCGTCTTCGCGTTCGATCCTTGTCTGCCAGACCTGCAGGCGGCGGCCGATGCTGACGGGCGTCGCCGTTGCGGTGAGGACCGAGCCTGCGGGCGCGGCGGCGATGAGGTTCGTCTTGCTCTCGGGCGTGGTGGTCGTCTTCGCGCCTTCGGGCAGGTTCAGGAAGGCGCCGAGGGCGCCCGCGCAGTCGGCCAGCGTCATCAGGAAGCCGCCATGGGCGATACCGCCCGCGGTGCAGAGATCGTCCCGGACGGTTGCCCGCGCGACGACCTTGTCCTTGCCGGCCTCGATCACTTCAAAGCCGATCAGTTTCGCGAACGGCATGGACGTGGCGAGGGCGGCGAGTTGGTCAGCGGTCATTTCCGGCTCCTTTATATGGTGTGTACATGGTCTATATATTGGATTTTATATGGTCCTGACGGCGGACTTGTCCCACACGCTAGCCACCCGGCAGGGCAGGCCAAGACCTGCCCGCGCGGCAGCGCTCACACTTGCCCTTAACCGCTTTCATGCTAGAGCCCGTTCATGAACGGGATCACACTCCACAAGGGCGACCTGCCGGCCGGGCTCGACTTCGGCCCCCTCGTCGCAATCGACTGCGAGGCCATGGGCCTCAACCTCCAACGCGATCACCTGACGCTGGTCCAGCTTTCCTGCGGCGACGGCACAGCGCACCTGGTGCAGCTCGGCCGGGACTATGACTGCCCGAACCTGAAGGCACTGCTCACCGATCCGAAGGTCACGAAGATCTTCCATTTCGGCCGCTATGACATCGCCATGATGCTGCGCTGGATGGGAATCACCTGCGCGCCGGTCTGGTGTACCAAGATCGCCTCGAAGCTCGCGCGGACCTATACGGACCGCCACGGCCTGAAGGATGTGGCCCGCGAAGTGGCCGGGGCGGAGCTGTCGAAAGCGCAGCAAAGCTCTGACTGGGGCACGGCGGAGCTGAGCGACGCGCAGATGCAGTATGCCGCCTCCGATGTGCTGTACCTGCACCAGATCAAGGCGGGCCTCGAAGCCATGCTGATCCGTGAAGGCCGGCTGGAAATGGCGCAGGCCTGCTTCGATTTCCTGCCCATGCGCGCCCGGCTGGACCTTGCCGGCTGGGACGAACAGGACATTTTCGCCCATAGCTGACCGGCAGTCATGCCTTCGCCGCTTTTGTCACGGCAGGATCGCGGGTACATAAAACAGCTGAGTTGCTTACAGGTTCGCCAACGGCATGGACGCCGCCACACATCACGATCCGGCCTCCCTCTGGGCCCCGCGCCGCCAGCTGACGCTGGCGCAGGCCCGCAAGCGGTCGGAACGTGTGCGGATGCTGCGCATGCTGTTCGTGGCCAGCGCGGCGGTCTCGATCGGGTTCTTCGCAGGCCACGTCATCAAAAGTGCCCTGACTGCCGATTCGAGGCCTGTCAGCGTGACGAAAGACGACTCGGTCACCATGGTGAACCCCCGCTTCACCGGCCGGGACTCTACCGGGCAAAGCTTCCAGATCACGGCCGATGCCGCCCGCCGCCGCCGGGGCATGGACCAGGCGGTCGACCTGATCGGCCCGGTCCTCAATGACGAAGCGGGCAGCCAGGTCAGCGCGCCGTCCGGCATGTATGACCGCGCTGCGGGCATCCTGGAACTCTATGACGATGTCAGCATCACCGATGCTTCGGGCTATACGTTCATGTCGCTCGGCGCGCGGGTCTTTGTCGGGGAAGGCCGGATCGAGGGCCTTTCGCCGCTGCAGGGAAAGGGTCCCCTTGGCGACATACGCTGCGACTCGTATGAAGTTCTCGAGGACGGCAACCGCATTGTCTGTGCAGGCAATGTGCGCACTGTAATATATCCGGCGACCGAGGATGACACGCCGGTACAAATGGAAACGACGGGTGAAGGTGAAACAGATGGCTCGAATTAGGATTCTCGGCGCATTGCTGGCCGGTTTGTTTGCGGTCTTCGCCGCCCCGGCCCATGCCCAGATCTCGTCCGAGGGCGGGCCGATCTACATCAATTCCGACCGCACCGAGAGCCTGGAGCGGGAGCGCAAGGTGCTGCTGATCGGCAATGTCGACATCCAGCAGGGCGATGCCCGCCTGCGCGCCGACCAGGTGACCATGGTCTTCGCCAGCAAGGAAGGCGACGGAACCAGCACAGTGGGCGGCAGTTTCGGCCAGATCGAGTCGATGACCGCCGACGGCGATGTCTTCTATGTCACGCCCGAACTGAAGGCGAAGGGCGACAAGGGCGTTTATGTCGCCACGACGGACACGATCACCATGACCGGCAATGTCGCCCTGATGCGCGGCCGCGATGTGGCAGAAGGGGAGGTACTCAAGCTTGAGATCACGAACCGGCGCACCACATTGGATGGCGGCGATGGCCGCACGCGCATGATGATCGACCCTGACGCCGAAAACGGGTCGAATGGATAAATTTCAAAAGGATCGTGAAACCGATCTTAAGCATGTGAAGGTAACAGTCGTACCGGGCAACAAACGCCCGCACTGAAAGGGATTCCTGAGAAAGATGACCGAGCCGGCCGAAGGCCTTGTCGTAGAAAGTATTGCCAAGGCATTTGGCAAGCGACAGGTCGTGCGGGATGTCTCGCTTTCTCTTCAGCGCGGAGAAGTTGTTGGCCTGCTTGGACCCAACGGGGCCGGCAAGACGACCTGCTTTTACATGATCATGGGCCTCATCGGTGCGGATTCGGGGACGATTTCCATCGACGGCGAAGACGTGACCCGTCTGCCCATGTATCAGCGCGCACGCCTCGGCGTGGGCTATCTTCCGCAGGAAGCCTCCATTTTTCGGGGCATGACGGTGGAAGAGAATGTATTGGCCGTGGCGGAACTGGTCGAAAAAGACCGTGCCGCCCGCATGGCACAGGTCGATAGCCTGCTCAGCGAATTGCACGTGGAACATCTGCGCCACCAGGCCGCCACTTCCCTGTCGGGGGGTGAACGCCGCCGTGTCGAGATTGCCCGCGCGCTCGCATCGCGTCCAAGCTTCATGCTACTGGACGAACCGTTCACCGGTATCGACCCGCTTGCCATTTCCGACATCTCCGACCTTGTCCGCTACCTGAAGCAGCGTGGCCTGGGCGTCCTGATCACGGACCACCAGGTGCGCGAGACGCTCCAGATCGTCGACCGGGCCTATGTGATGTATGATGGTGAAGTGCTCTTCAACGGCTCGCCGGAAAGCGTGCTGAAGAATGAGGACGTGCGCAGGGTCTATCTGGGTGAACAGTTCGCCGCTTGATTTCAGGGGGCGCGGCTTATGGCCATGAAACAATCACTCGACATGCGCCAGGGCACATCCCTGGTGATGACGCCGCAACTGCAGCAGGCGATCAAGCTGCTGCAGCTTTCCAACCAGGAACTTGCCGAGTTCGTCGAAGCAGAGATCGAGCGCAATCCGCTGCTCCAGAAAGCCGAAGACAGTGACGGCGCCAGCGAGGGCGGCGAGCCGGCCCGCCGGGAAGAAATGTCGCTCGACGACAGCTCCGGCATGGGCGAGGCACGCGACCAGCTCGATGCCCCGGGCGAAGACGTCTACGAGCCGGGTACGGGCTCCGACAATGCAATGCCGGCGGGCGTTTCCGGCCCCTCCGCCAAGGCAGACTGGTCCGGCATCGGGGCAGGGCCTGCCAGCGACGATTTCGACGCGGCTTCCAACGCTTCTTCCGGCCTCACGCTGAACCAGCATCTGCACGAACAGCTTCAGCTGGCTGGCCTCTCCGCGGCGGATCGCCTGATCGCAGCCCGCCTGATCGATGAGACTGATGATGGCGGCTATCTTCGGACCACGGTCGAAGAGGTCGCAAAGGACCTCGGCGCCGACGAGGCGAATGTCGAAGCCGTGCTGGACGTTTGCCAGGGCTTCGAGCCGACGGGCGTGATGGCCCGCTCCATTCCGGAATGCCTGGCGCTGCAGCTGAAAGAGCGCGGCCGCTATGACCCGGCCATGGAAGCGATGATCGAGAACCTCGCGCTCGTCGCCAAGCATGACCTGAAAGCCCTGTCGGACCGCTGCGGCGTCGGCAAGGAAGACCTGATGGACATGATGACGGAGCTGCGCCAGCTCTCCCCGAAACCGGGCGCCGGCTATTCCTCCGACACGACCATCGCGGTCCAGCCCGACGTTTATGTGCGTGAGCTGCCGAACGGCATGTTCGCCGTCGAACTGAACTCCGACACGCTGCCGCGTGTGCTGATGGACAAGGCCTACTATGCCGAAGTCTCGGCGCTGAAGATGCGCGATCAGGAGAAGGAATTCATCTCCGAATGTGCCGCGTCCGCCAGCTGGCTGATCAAATCGCTGGACCAGCGCGCCCGCACCATCCTCAAAGTCGCGAGCGAGATTGTGCGCCAGCAGGATGCCTTCTTTGCGCACGGTGTGGCGCACCTGAAGCCGCTGAACCTGAAACAGGTGGCCGATGCGATCGAGATGCACGAGTCGACGGTCTCCCGCGTGACGACCAACAAATACATGTCGACGCCGCGTGGCCTGTTCGAGCTGAAATACTTCTTCTCCGCCGCCATTCCGGCGACCGGGGGCGGTGAGGCGCACTCTGCAGAAGCCGTCCGCTACCGGATCAAGCAGCTGATCGAGAAGGAAGACCCGGAAGAGGTGCTCTCCGACGATCAGATCGTGGAAATCCTGACCGGTTACGGCGTCGAAATCGCCCGCCGCACGGTCGCGAAATACCGCGAAAGCCTCAACATCCCCTCCAGCGTCCAACGCCGCCGGATCAACCGCGCGAGCTAGGTCTCGATCAGGTACCCTGGTCAGTGGGAGGCGCATCGCGGCAACGGGCGCTGTGCGTCCATTGGGTATTGTTGCTCAAAAACACCTGCTGAATCGCCAGTTCCTGGCAGGTGCGTTTTTTGAGAATGAACGTCAATTGCAATCACGAGTTGATTGAACTAAGGCTGCGACTGATTTGCATTAACAGCTCGCGGGATTGGGTCATGTTGGTTCGGAAGTTCTTTGGTTTGAGTGTCGCATCGGCAGCGCTTCTCGGAGTGGCAGCGCACGCTCAGGGCACAGAGGCGCAGAATGAAGACAGCGTCCGGGTTGAGGAGACGGTCGTCGTGACCGGCCAGCAGACGCCGTATATGCGCCTGTCCGAAACCGCCACAAAGATGGGGCAGGACCTCATGGACACGCCGCTCAGCGTGACCATGCTGAACGCCTCCTTCCTGGAAGACCTGCGCACCGAAAGCCTGGCGGACGCCTATCCCTATACGCTGGGGCTCAGCCAGTCGGGCACAAATGCGAACAGCTTCACACTTCGCGGCATGTCCTCCAGCCTCCAGAACGTCCAGATCGACGGCCTGCCAGGGCTCGCCTCGCGCTTCGGCTCGCCTTCGACGGCGAACATCGAGCGCGTCGAAGTCCTCAAAGGCCCGGCATCGGTCCTTTACGGCCTGATGGAGCCGGGTGGCCTGATCAACATCGTCAGCAAGCGCCCGGAGGCAGAACAGTCCACCATGATCGGTGTGACCGCCCAGTCCTATGCGGGTGACACGTCCGATTTTGGCGCGGATTCCGGCGGCACACTCACGCTCGACACGACCGGCCCGCTGTCGGCGGACGGGCGGCTGCTCTACCGGCTCATCGGCAGCGTCGAGCACATCGATTCCTTCCGCGATGGCGTTACCTACGAGAATTTCTATCTCTTTCCGTCGCTGTCCTATCAGTTCACGCCGCAAATGCTGGGGACGGTCGGCCTCGAATATGTGACCGAAGAGTCCGATGCCGATGATGGTCTCGTCGCCGTAAACAATGATGTGGACCTGATGGCGCCCATCAATACGCGCTACCAGGAGGATGGCGACTTCGACACAGATGACGGTCTGGTCGCCTTTGCCCGTCTGGATTATGATCTGTCGGAGAGCACGCGCATCCGCCTGAATGCGCGCAGCGTGTTCCACGAAGACGAGCGCAAGCTGTTTGAGAACAACCGCGTCAACGATGCCGCTGACCCGCTGGACGCCACGCTTCGCCGCCGCGACCGCCACCAGCTCAACAAGCGCGAATACCACTTCATCGATGCCAATATCGGTCACGAATTCGAGACCGGGTCTGTCCGTCACAATGTCCTGTTCGGCGTGAATGGCGGGTACGAAAAGTCCGACTATGAGCGCATCCGTTTCGGGTCGGTTGTGTCACCCAACATCTCCGTCTTTGATCCGGTCTATGGCGGCGCTCCGAATGCCATCACGGCCGGGACAGACCGCATCACCGAATACATGAATTACGGCGCTTACATTCAGGATGTGGTCGACGTCACGGACTGGCTCTCCGTGATGGTGGGCGGGCGCTACGACAAGCAGGAAGTGGACTTCATCGAGCAGGTGAGCGACTTTACAGACAGTCAGTCCACCGATGCTTTCCTGCCGCAGGCCGGTGTGGTGATCCGGCCGAACGAGATCCTCTCGATCTATGCCAGCTACACCGAATCCTTCAATCCGAACTCCGTGGAACGGCGTGCCGCCGACAACAGCGCGTTCGATCCGGAAGTGGGTGAGCAGGTGGAAGTCGGCCTCAAGACGACCCTGTTCGACGAGCGGCTGAACCTCACGCTTGCGCATTTCGATATCGAGAAATCCAACATCATCGAAACGAACATCGATGGCGACTATGAGCTGCTCGGCGAACTGGAAAGCTCCGGCTTTGAATTCGAGATGCAGGCGCTGCCGCTCGACAACTGGCAGGTGCGTCTCGGCTACGCCAATGTGGATTCCATCGTCTCGGCCAGCCCTGACGAGTCCCTCATCGGCGCGCGCAATGCGTTCGCACCGGAACATGATGCCTTCTTCTGGACCCGCTACAATCTGGACCGTCCGGTATTTGGCGGTGTGGTCGGGGCATCACTCGGTCTCAACTATGAATCGGAGAGGTTCACGAATGCCAGCGCGGCAAGCCAGGTTGAACTGCCCGGATATACCCGCACGGATGTCGGCTTCTACTATGATGTCGGCCGGTATAGCCTCGCCCTCAATATCGAGAACCTGTTCGACGAGGAATACTACTCAGGTGGCACGAACGACACACGGATCTTTCCCGGTGATCCGCGTCTGATCACGCTGTCGCTGAAAGTCGACCTTTGAAGAAACGGCAGGTCTTTGCGGCCTTCCGGACGGCGCATGCCTGGGCAGGCGCCCTCCTCAGCCTTCAATTGGCGCTGCTCGGATTGAGCGGCGCCTTGTTGGTTTTCAAGGATGATTTCGTCCGCGCGATGGAGCCTGCTGCGCGGGAGAGCTTCACGGCGGACCCGCAAGCACTGGCCGCCATTGCTGTGAAGGCGGAGGAAGTGTTCGGCCCGGGCGATGTCCGCTCCATCCGCTTTGCGGAGCCCGGCTTTGCCCTTTCCTATGTGCGCCTGCATTCAGGCGATGCCGCTTATATGGATGCCCACGGCGAAGTCGTTTCCCGGTGGCAGGGACACAACCGGCCGGAAGAATGGTTGCTGGATTTGCACGAACACCTGCTCGCGGGCCGGACGGGCGAAGTCTTTGTCGGGATCGGCGGCCTCTGCGGACTGGTTCTGGTCTTCACGGGCCTCGTTGCCATCTGGCCAGCGCGGCGCGCCATCGGGCTGAATGTCGTTCCGAAGTCCGCCGCGCGACCGGCTTTGCTGGCCAGCCATCGCAATCTCGGCCTGATCGCCGCGGCGCCCCTGCTGCTGATCTTCGTCACAGGCGCGGGCATGACGTTCGACCCACAGGCGCGCGCCGTTCTTGCGGGGCTGACCGGCCAGCCGCCCGCAAAATTGCCGACAGTGAATGTCGGGGAAGGGCGCATCGACTGGCCTGCGGTCATGAGCGAAGCCCATGCGCGGTATCCGGACGGTCATATCCGCCTCGCCGTCTGGCCACGCGACGGACGGGCAGGTGCCAGCGTGCGCCTGAAGCAGCCCGCCGAATGGCAGCCCAATGGCCGCACCACGCTTATGATCGATCCGGCAACGTCCGCCATCGTCGGGGATCTTGATGGCCGTGCCCTGCCAGCGGGGGACAAGGCCTTCTACAGCTTCTATCCGCTGCACGCCGCCAAGCTTGGCGCAGGCTTTCCGGCCCGGCTGCACGATGCCGTCATGACGCTGACAGGCCTCGCATTGTTCTTCCTGGGCCTGATCGGCGTTTACGCCTTCCTGCGCAAACGCCTGAAGGTGTGAGCCTGTAATTACTCTGCGGGCGGAGCCTCAGCGAACATCTCATTCAGGTAAGCCGCCAGCCGCACGCCGCCTTTGGAAAGTTGCTGGCGCAGGAAGCTGCGGGTTTTGTAGACATAGTCGTAGGAGAGGATCTGGCTGTCCGGATAGATCTGGTCACGGATGGCTGCACTCTCGTCGGCCCATTGACCGGGTGTCGCGGCGGACCAGACGAGGACGTCTTCGGCCGTGATCTTGGAGGTCAGCCAGTCGGTCCATTCGGTGTAGGAGAGTTCCTGATTGTTGATCAGCAGCTCGTCCCAGACTTCGTGCAAATTTGTCAGCTCTTCGAAGAAATAGCAGGTGAAGGAATTCCCGCCCCGGTCCGTGCCATTGCCGGCATGCAGGGGCTGCTGCAGGTCTCCGACGAGGTGGATGATGAAGCGCAGCGCCAGCTGGCGCTGCTCCAGCGGCTGGGACTCGTCGAGCGCCATGGCGCGGAAATGCTCCAGCGCGGTTATGGCGTTGCCCTCCGGCGGCGGCGTGATGTCGGCATAGACCTCGCCTTCCGGGATGGTGACATAATGCCAGGGATTGGCTTCCCGGCGCCAGAAATCCGCCGTGTCGGAGCGCATGAAATCCGCCCAGTCTGAGGCCTCCGCCATGCTTTCCGGGCCAAGGATTTCTTCGACGGCCGCCGCGGCCTCATCGCTCAGGTAGTCGTCAGCAATGGCGCCGACGATGCGGTGGCCGGTCTTGCCCCAGGCAAAGGCCGGGGAGGCGATGGTGGCGGCAAGGGCAAGGCTCAGCAGCAGGCGGCGCATGGCAGGTCTCCGTTGGGAAAGGGTTGCCGACTGTTGGCGTCATTTCCCGCCGAGGGCAAGCGCATCGACGTCTCGGCGATGCGGCAGGCTCGGCTGGGCGCCCGGCTTTGTGCAGGCCAGCGCCCCGGCGGTCACTGCGAAGGCAAGCGCGTCCTGCGGGGACTGGCCCTCGATCAGGGCGACGGTGAGCGCAGCCGTGAACGTGTCGCCTGCGCCGACCGTGTCGACGACCTGCACCTTCGGCGGCACCGCCCGGGCGATTTCCTTGCCGTCCTTGTAGAGCACCGCGCCCTCCGCGCCGAGCGAGACGGCGACAAGCGCGCCGCTCGTCATCAACTGGTCACCATAAGTCGCCGCTTCGCTCTCATTGACACTGAGAAGGTCCGCCATGGTCATGAGCTGGTCCGGTATGGTCATGGCCGGGGCGAGGTTCAGGCTGACGAAACCGGTCGCCTTTTCGGCCGCCGCCATGAGGGCCGGAACGGGTACTTCCAGCACGCCCATCATGTGTTCGATGGGCAGGTGCGCCACATCATCGGCGCGCAGCACATTGTTGGCGCCGGGGCAGACGACGATCAAATTCTCGCCGGAGGTGGCATCGACCGCGATCAGCGCAACGCCCGTGGTTTCACCGTTCACATGTGCGACTTCGGACAGGTCGACGCCGCCAGACTGCAGCAGTTTCAGCGCTTCGTCGGCCATGTCGTCCGCGCCCACCGCGCCAACCAGCCGGACCTCCGCGCCGAGGCGGCGGGCGGCCAGCGCCTGGTTCGCGCCCTTGCCGCCGGGATGGCGGGCAAGGCGCGCGCCGCTGACCGTTTCGCCCGGCCGGGGCAGGGCAGGGCCGGTGCCCACAATGTCGAGATTGATGGAGCCGACGACCGTGATCATGCGCGCGCCATCAGCGAAGCAATCAGATCGAAGAATCCATCCGCATCGGCGCCCGTCACCCAGTCATGCGGACCGCCGGATGCGGCGGAGAGGCAGGTCTGGCCGAAGCGCTCGCCTTCTTCGGTGACGATGCTGACATTCGTCGATTTCATGTCGAACAGGTGCGGGGCCAACAGGAAGGCGATTGTGGACGGGTCGTGCATGGGCGACTTGCGGCCTTCCTTCCAGCGGCCTTCCAGCTCGTTTCCGGCTTCCAGCAGCTGCACCATGATGGCGGCGCGTTCGGTCGGGATGGTCTTCAGCCCTTCTATACGGGGCAGCTCCGCCCGCACTGTGTGGGTGACGTCGAGGCTCATCACCGTCGCCCGGATGCCAGACCTGAACACGATCGCTGCGGCGTGCGGATCGGCAAACACATTGAACTCGGAATAGGGCGTGATGTTGCCGCCCTCACTGTCGGCGCCTGCCATCAGGACAATACGGGAGATGCCCTCAGCGATCGACGGATCGAGGATCAGGGCGGCGGCGATGTTGGTCATCGGGCCGGTCACGACCAGCGTGTATTCGCGGGGGGTGGCCGCTTTCAGCGTTTCGACGAGGAAAGTCACCGCATGGCCGTCAGCCAGCGGCATGTCAGGCTCGAACGGGTCGAGGCCGGCGATGCCGCTCTCCCCATGGAAGTCTTCGGCCGTCACGGGCGCACGCAGCACCGGACGTGGGCAACCGGCATAGACAGGCACGTCTGTCCGGCCCATCAGCTGGCACATCATGCGCGCATTCCGGCTGGTCAGTTCCAGCGGCACGTTCCCCGCGACGGTCGTGATGGCGCGCACGTCCAGCGCATCGCTGGCCAGCGCCATCATCAGCATCACGGCGTCATCGACACCGGGGTCGCAATCTATGATCAGCGGCAGGCTCATGCGTGGGAGCCCCGTTCCGCCCGCAGGTCCGCAATTGCATCCAGGAAAGGCTTTTCCAATGGCGGGCTTTCCATTGGCATGCCGAGCGCTTCGAGAGCCATGTCTGCAGTCACCCGTTCCTTTCCGCGCCCCTTGAGCCGCGCGATCATGCGGCTGGAGGCGACCGTCCGTCCCTTGCAAACGAAGGTATGACGGAAACACATATAGGTGCCATCCCAACCGACCATACGCGTCTGCAGTTCGAACTTCTGCGGAAACTTCATGGAGTGAAAATAGGTCAGTGCCTCGTGCTGGATGATGGGCACCCAGCCACGTGCGCGGAAGGCTTTCAGCGTGCCGGTGCGGCCCATGAAGTTCATGATGCCGAGATCGGTGAACGAGGCATAACGGGAATTGGTCATGTGCCCCATCGGGTCATGATCGCCCAGCCAGACAGCCGAGCGGATCGTGTGCACGTCGAGAATATGGGTCCGGGTCTTTGAAAACCAGGCCGAGAGCATGATCCGGAGAAGCCGGAAAAACAGGTTCATGGGGGCGAATTGCCTCCTCGTCACGGATCCAGACACGACGGGAAGTAGTTGCCGACCTGCAGTTGTCACTGCACGCTTATGCTCCTCCCGCTTGCGACTATGGGGCGGGCCGCGCCGAATGCAAGCCATAGACAGGTCTTGCGCGCGTGCGCGGCTAAGGGTTCGCCCGCGAGGCGTAAAAAAAGGGCCAGTTCCTTCTGAACTGACCCATTAAGCAGGTAAGATGGAGAAGCGCCAGTATTGGAACTTCACAAGGGCATATGCGCGGTGCGCGCCGACCGTTCCAATTTGCCTGAGATTTAAGGTTAATAAAACAAGGTGTTGAGTTAACCCTGTTTGCGCCGCCCATAAAGGATCAGCAGGGCGACCAGCCCGATCGACGTGCCCTGACTGGAAAAGGCTTCCAGCATCAGGGCAAAGAACCATGAGGGCAAATTGGTCCGCGTCTGCGCTTCGGTCAGCAGGTTGCCGCTGCCCTGGCCGAGCAGTTCGGCGTTGGCCGCCTCGATCTTGGCTTGAAGCTCGTCCCGGCGTTTGGCGAGGCCGAGTTCGTTCTGTGCGTCACGATAGGGCTTCTGCTCCGTACGCCCGACACGTTCCACTTCGGAGAGATAGGCCTCCAGCCCTTCGACAGACCGGGTTTCCGGCGGAATGCCTTCCAGCTGGCGGCGCCAGTCTGCGATCTGCGATTCCAGCACGCTGCGATTGCTGTCTGCGCGCACGACTTCCTCGGCAGCGGCGGTATTGTTCGCCGCGATATAGCGCTCTGTGCCGATGATGGAGGTGCCCATGCCGGCGAGGGCAAAGATCAGCGCGCGCCAGCCTTCCTTCATGCGGTGATTGGCCGTGTGCCAGTAGAAGAAGGTGAACCCGCCAAAGGAGATGACGGCCGCAATGACACCGGTCCAGCCCCAGATGCTCGACTGTAGCGGATCGGCAACCGAACTGGAAAAGGCCTGGTAGTTCGCAAAGCCGGACAGGGCCGCGGCGGCGAGGCCTGCCGACAGGAAGACTAGCGCCAGCAGGGAGATGATGAATTTCTCTCCGTTGAAAGGCTTCTTTTCCTTCGGCTTCAGGTGCGGGAAGCGTTCTTCCAGCCGGTCGGCATCGCCGAGGGTTTTCACTTTCGCTTCGTGCCTTGCGAGGTTCCGGTTCACCCTGACCGGCGCGGGCGCGAAGTCGGCATCCTGAACTGGCGGACGCACCGCTGGGACGGGGGCCTCGTCTTCCCGGATCAGCTCGGCTTCCAAAGGAAGGGGTTGCAGGTCCTGGACACGTTGGCGACGGACCTCTTCCTTCAGGCGGATCAGTTCTGTGAAGTTCCCTTGGGATCCGCAATTGGGGCACTTGAACGTGCCGAGCCTTGGATTGAGAACCAGCGAACTTTCCCCGCCATCGCGGCAGTCCGGCGTCAGGTCGCACAAAGTGCGGACTTCGCTGTCGTCCTGGCTCGACTCGAAGTCGACACCGAGCTCCTCAAGCTGCTGGATCGCCTGCAGGAGACGTTCATCCGCCATGAAGTTCTGACCCCGTTCGCTTGGCGCGAACGCGCCCCGGCACCGCTTTGTCTATCCGAATCCCCGCGTTCCAGTCACCCCTGTCTGTCACCCATGCAGGCACCCTAGCCGGACGCGCTGGCGGCACGGGCACAATAACGCATACGTGACACCTCTTTCACCTTTACGAGGGCGGCGTACCCTTTAAGGATGCCTTAAACCCGGCGGGCGGACAGTGACCCGGCGGGCGACCGCATGTCATCTGGAGGAACTGTATGACCCTGCCGCGCTCCATTGCGATCCCGAAGAACTGGAAGACCTTCAATTTCGCCAGTTTTTTCTCGGCTTTCGGATATCCCGTCCTGGGCGTCGCGCTGTTCCTGACCATGGTCCTGCTGGGCATCTTCCTCAGCCATCTCACCTTCCATTGGTGGTACATGCTGATCGCGCTGGCCGTGATCGCTTTCACGATTTTCGTCTGCAATGCCGGCATCGGTCCGCTGCACCGCATCCTTCAGCACCGGGCGGGTGAACTCGCCGTGCCGGGGCAGGTGCTGACCATGATCAACCTGGTCATCGCCATGCAGGGTAATGTGAAGGACTGGGTGAACTACCACTCCCAGCATCACCGTTTCTCCGACAAGCCGGGCGACCCGCACAATCCGTTCGAATCCAAGCGCTGGGCCTGGGTCGGCTGGATCCTGTGGCGGGATGAGAAGGACACTCAGCGTCCGCTGGCCATGTGGCTGAAGAACCAGCCGGTGATCGTCTGGATGGACCGTTTCTACAATGAAATCAGCCTTGTGGTGCACCTCGTCATCCCCGCGGCGATCTATCTGATCGTCTGGGCGGCAGGCGGCTCGCTGGTGCTGACGGCGCTGCTGCATGCGAGTGTGGTGATCGGCCGGGCGATCCAGTTCCATGCCACCGTCTATGGCATCAACGTGCTGGGCCACCTGAAGACGCCGGTCTGGGCGGATCATCTGATCGGCCTTCTGACCGGCGGCGAAGCCTTCCACGACCACCACCATTCCGAACCGACCAGCGCGCTGCACCGTCCGCGCAAGGGCGTCTGGAACCGGATCGTCGATTATAACGGCACGATCCTGCTGGTGATGGAGAAAATCGGCTGGGTCCGGAACCTGCGCATCGCACCGCAATTTGCCTGATCACTGGCCCGGAAGGGCAATATAAAACACCGTATAAACACCGTTTATACACCATATATAGCGGCCAGATTTGGCCGGGTGCGGACCAAAATAGAGAGACCGGGAGCGCGCAAGCCTTCCGGTCTTTTTTATTTTTTCACTTGTGCAGACCGAACCTCTCCCCATCTCGGCTGACGGGCCGGGGGGCCAGCAGAGGAGGGACTCCCATGGCCCAGACAGTCACAGAGACAAATCCCCAGGCCAAAATACACTCCTATATCCTACTCGACCGCACCGGCTCCATGTCGTCCATCTGGGACGAGGCGCTAAGTTCGGTGAATGCCTACGCGTCCAGCATCGCCGGGCAGGCCGGGGACGTCGTTCCCCAGGTCACGCTTGCGGTATTCGACGCGCAGGACGGCCTGCAGTTCGGCGTGCTGCGCCGCGCCGTCCAACCGGACGGCTGGCAGCCGGTCACCGACAAGGAAGCGAGTCCCCGCGGCATGACGCCCCTGTTCGACGCGATCGCGCGGCTGATCTCCATGGCAGAGGCCGATAATCCGGAAAAGGCCGTCATCGTCATCATGACCGACGGGGCGGAGAACGCCTCCCGCGAAGTAACGAAGGACGGCGTGAAGGCCGCGCTCGGCCGGGCGGAAAAGCGCGGCTGGGAAGTGGTCTTCCTCGGCGCGGAGTTTGCCAACTTCTCGGATGCCGACGCGGTCGGCATCTCGGCGCGCAAATCCATGGCGATGGGCCGGGGGCGGATGTCGGAGTCGATGACCCGGCTCGCCCGCAAGAGCCAGGTCTATTATGCCTCGGAGGCAAGCGCGCCCGTCGTGTTCGACGAAGCCGACCGGGAAGAGGCCGGCGAAGCCGACGTTCAGGAGAGAACCGGAGAGAAGCGAAAAGGCTTCTTCATGCGAAAGAAATAAGCCGAAACTGAACGCCTGTTCAGACTGGAAGGCCCGCTGGTTCCCCGGCGGGCCTTTTACCTTCCAAACGGCAACAAGCCGCCACGAACACGCCCCAATCCTGATCGAACTTTAATCCTGATCAGGCCGTGGGGGCCTCGGACGCACAAAGGCCGGCGGTTCCGGCCACAGAAACTGGAAGGGACGCCAAGATGAAATCCTTCATCGCAAAACTCACACTCGGGGCCGCCGCCATCGCACTGGCGGGGACGGCCAGCGCCAAGATCCTGCCGGAGCCTCCGGAAGATCCGGGTGCTGTACATTCCTATATCCTGCTCGACCGGACGGGATCCATGTCCGACATCTGGGAAGAGGCGCTCGGTTCCGTCAACGCCTATGCCGCCAGCGTCGGCGAGGCGGACGAAGGCGAGATTGACGGCGAGGACATCGAAACAGATGTCACGCTCGCCATCTTCGACTACCAGGACGGCATGCAGTTCGACGTCCTGCGCGACAATGTGAAGGCGGAAGACTGGCAGAACGTGACTGACGATGAAGCCAGCCCGCGTGGCATGACGCCCCTGTTCGACGCCATCGGTCGCATGGTGAACCTTGCCGAAGCGGACAAGCCGGAAAAGGCCGTCATCGTGATCATGACCGACGGGCTGGAGAATTCCTCCCGTGAGCTGACGAAAGACGGCGCGAAGGCTGCGCTTGCTCGGGCCGAAGCCAAAGGCTGGGAAGTTGTCTTCCTGGGCGCTGAATTCGCGAGCTTCGACGACGCCGAGAGTATCGGCATGGATAGCCGCAAGACCATGGCCGTCGGGCAGGGCAGCATGCAGGACAGCATGTCGGCCCTCGCCAAGAAATCCCGCGCCTACGGCAAGGGCGAAGAGGCCGAGATCGAGTTCAACGAAGCCGACCGCGCTCTCGCCGACGAGGAAGGCGTGAAGGAACGCCAGAACCAGTAGGAACCGGTAACCCGTAACCTCCACCGGGCTGCTCCGGCGACCCCCTGCACCTTGCGCCCGGAAAAGGAAGCCCGCCTCAGCAATGAGGCGGGCTGTTTCTTTGTATTCCGGAGGCGAGGTCAATCGATATTCGATCAGGGGTAGAATTTTGAGGTCTGTTTGATAAGTTGTTTATTGGATGGGGGTTGGCCATGGGACTGTTCACACGTGATTTCTTTTCGGGGCCCGGTGGGGCTGGTGTTAAAGCTAGCAGCACCGTCGGGCTCTCCCTGGTCGGTGGAGCTGCTGCCTTGGGTCTACTGCCGGTCGCGGCACCTGTTGCACTTACGATTACGGCCGTTTCCGCGGTGGCTTCTGCCGTTGTCAATTCCGCCGTGGATGTTGGAAGTGAGTTTGAGAAGCGCAATGTCGAGAAGGTCAAAGAACAGAAAGCTAAGGAACAGGCGGAAGAGGGAAAACAAGTTAAAGATAGTTTGGACGCACTCAAATGCGAAGTAGGTGATTTAAGCCGCGGTCAGTCTTCGCTGCTGAATTTGACACAGGAGCAAACTGAATTGGTGCGCGCCAACTCAGAGGAGTTGAATGAAATCAGTCGTACTTTGCACTTTATCCGAGATCTGATTGTGTACGGCATTGGTGTGTTTATTTCGATGAAACTGCTGCCCTTGATCATTGATTCGGCACTGCCAGTTTTATCGGGATTGTTGGGTGTTTTGACCGCAACAGTTTTGCTTGCTGGGGCTGTAATGTTGATGGAGCAGAAGCACCCCTTGGCGTATTGGGAAGAAGTTCGCCGGGCGGAGAAAGCCAGGCGGAAGTATGGAAATTGAGAGATGTGCTGAGAAAGCGATGCATCGCTTAGAAATCGGAGTTCAAACTACTACTACGGTTGCTTCGAGCGGCTTCAGTATCTTGTTCTTCGCTGTGCATCCAATTGATGCCTAAAAGCTCTGCGCTGGTTTCACCAATGATGTGGCGCGGTCGGCGTAGAAGCCTGCGATCAGGTCGCTGAGCGGTTTGTCCGTATCCCCATAATCGATGCCGTCGGTCCAGAGGGCGGCGGTGCAGAGGTCTGACACGAAACGGCCCATGCGGTTCGCATCCGGGGCGGCGCCGTCATACGACTCGCTGCGGATCTCGTAGGCGTGCCGGTTGGTCTGGTGGAATGCTTCCAGAAGACAGGCCTGCTCCGCGGGGGAGGCGGCATCTGTCCAGTCAGGCCAGTCTTCGCCCGGATCCGGCTCCTGTTCGCAAAGGCTGAAGACGACCCCGGTCGTGAGGCCGTCGCAGGCCGCAGCGGCCGGCAGGACTTGCGCCATCAGGACGTTTGCACGTTCCTGCGCGGCGCGTGCCTCTTCCTGTTGTGCCAGCACCGCGTCCAGTACGCGTTGCTCGTCTGACGCCCGATCGGCGCGCTTGTTTCCGTACCAGACGAAGGCGGCGAGCCCCAGGCCGCAGATGACCAGAATGAACGGTATGAGTGTCTTCATGTGCTGCCCCTGTTCAGCGTTTTCTCCAACATTTTTGGGGGAGCATAGCATGCGAAACCGGGTGCGGCAGGCCTGATGCCTGACAAACCGGGCCGGGGCCGTTAGGCTGGCCGGGAGGAGAGTTTCATGACCGAACAGACAAAGCCGCCATTTGCGGCGACCCATATTCTTGTGCCTGTCGACATGCGCCACCGGGAGGTCTCCCGTCTGGCGGTCGAATCTGCCGTCTATCTGGCCGGGCTTTCCGGGGCGAAGGTGTCGATCCTGACGGTGACCAATCCGCTGGGCACGCATCTCACGGAAATGCCGGAAGCGCGCAAGCCGGACTTCGAAGCCTTCGTCGCGGAACAGGCGGACCGCCTCGGCCATGCGATCACGCCGCTGTTCGAAAGTCATGAGGCCGTGAACGAGACGATCCAGAAAGTGATCAAGCAGCACGGCGTGGATTTCGTCGTCATGGCGACGCATCATCCGCGCCTGAGCGATCACCTGTTCGGCTCCCACGCGTCGCAGACGGCCTTGCATGCCAATTGTTCCGTGCTCATCGTCCGGGGCGAATAAGGCGCGGAAAAGCCTGTGCGGCGTGAAGGCGCTTTACTTCCGCGGCGCCTGGCCTTATTCAGCCGCCCATGCTGATGAAACAGATCATTATTACCCCAAAGACGACCCGCCTTCGCGGGACGTTGCGGGTGTGTGCGATCTGAAGCCAGCCACCCTCACCAACGTCCCGCCCAGGCGCGGGACGGCCATACCCTGACACGGCTCTCCCGCACCAAAGGCTCCCCAACCGGAGAATGCCATGTCACCCCGTTTTTCAAGATCCAGTCCTCCCCGTGTCGGCGTCGTCGGCGCGACCGGCCTTGTCGGCAGCCTGATGCGCGAACTGCTGGCCGAGCGGGACTTTCCGCTCGCCTCGCTGCGCCTGTTCGCTTCGGCCCGGTCCGCCGGAAAGAAAGTGCCGTTCCGCGACACGGAAATTGTGGTGGAAGACGTGGCCACGGCGGACGTGTCCGGGCTCAACATCGTGTTCTTCTCGGCCGGTGGGGAGACCTCGCGCCAGTATGCGCCGAAATTCGCTGAGGCCGGCGCGCTGGTGATCGATAATTCCTCCGCCTGGCGGAAGGATCCGGACGTGCCGCTGGTCGTGCCGGAAGTGAACGCCGATGCGCTGGCGAATATTCCGAAGGGGATCATCGCGAACCCGAACTGCACGACCATGGCGGCGATGCCGGTGCTGAAGCCGCTGCATGATGCCTGGGGACTGACCCGCCTCTTCGCCTCGACCTACCAGGCGGCGTCCGGGGCAGGGGTGGCCGGATCGGAAGAACTGACTGCGCAGGTGGCGGCAGCAGCAGCCGGGGACATGGCCGGCCTCGCCAATGATGCGGCGGCGGTGGACATGCCCGCGCCGAAGAAATGGGCCGTGCCGCTCGCCTTCAACGTCGTGCCGATGAATTATGTGCTGGGTGAGGACGGCTACACGGACGAGGAGCTGAAGCTGCGCGACGAGAGCCGCAAGATCATGGGGCTGCCGGACCTGAAAGTTTCAGGCACTTGCGTGCGCGTACCGGTAATGACCGGGCACAGCCTGTCGATCCATGCCGAGTTCGAGCGGCCCGTTTCTGCAGCGGAAGCCGAAGCGATGCTCGCGAAAGCGCCGGGGGTTCAGGTGGACCTCGTGCCGAACCCGCTGGACATGACGGGCAAGGACAATGTCAGTGTCGGACGCATCCGCAAGGACAGCGCAATGGACAATGGCCTCGTCCTGTTTGTCGTCGGCGACAATCTCCGCAAGGGCGCGGCGCTGAACGCCGTGCAGATCGCCGAAGCCCTGCTGGACATGGCGGGCTGACACCAAAAGAAAAACGCCGGACCCGTGAAGGTCCGGCGTTTCCAAACTTCGTTGAAGCTCTGGCTTACAGGGCTTCGATAATGGTGACGTTGGCGATACCGCCGCCTTCACACATGGTTTGCAGGCCATACTTCTTGCCGCGGGCGCGCAGGGCGTAGATCAGCGTGGTCATCAGCTTGGTGCCCGAGGCGCCGAGCGGGTGGCCGAGCGCGATGGCGCCGCCATTGACGTTCAGCTTTGCTGGATCCGCCCCATGATGCTTCAGCCATGCGATCGGAACCGGCGCGAAGGCTTCGTTGACTTCGTAGAGGTCGATATCGTCGATCTTCATGCCGGCGCGCTGCAGGGCGCGGTCGGTGGCGAAGAGCGGCTCTTCCAGCATGATCACCGGGTCACCCGCAGTGACGGTGAGGTTGTGGATGCGGGCCAGCGGGGTGAGGTTGTGCGCCTTGATGGCGGCCTCGGAAGCGACCATGACGCCCGACGAGCCGTCGCAGATCTGGCTGGCATTGGCGGCGGTCATGATGCCGTCATCCATCAGGATTTTCAGCTTGGCCATGCCTTCCATGGATGCATCGTAGCGGATGCCTTCATCCTTGTCGTGCATCACTTCGTTGCCTTCCGGATCGCGGCCCTTGAGGGCGACAATCTCGTCCTTGAAGGCACCGGCCTGGGTGGCGGCAGCACCGCGCTTGTGGCTTTCCACGGAGAAGGCGTCGAGCTCTTCCTTCGTGTGGCCATGCTTCTTGGCGATCATCTCGGCACCAACAAACTGGCTGAATTGCTTGATGCCGTACTTTTCTTTTACCGAGGCAGGCGTCGGGTCGGTCGGGACTTCGAACAGCTTGCCGGCGCGGGCGTTGATGCCCATCGGGCAGCGGGTCATGCTTTCAACGCCAGCGGCGATGACGAGGTCCTGCGTGCCGGACATCACGGCCTGGGCCGCGAACTGGAGGCTCTGCTGAGAGGAGCCGCACTGGCGGTCGATCGTCACGGCCGGAACGGTCTGCGGCAGTTTCGAGGCCAGGACAGCCGTGCGGCCGATCTGGGCGGCCTGCTCACCGGCCTGCGAGACGCAGCCCATGATGACGTCTTCAATGGCGGCCGGATCGATGCCGGTTTCGTCCACGAGTGCGTTCAGCACCTGCGCGCCGAGATCGCCCGGATGCCATTCGGCGAGGGCGCCGCCGCGGCGGCCGCCGGCGGTACGTTTTGCTGCTACGATATATGCGTCTGCCATGTCACGCGTTCCTCTTCCAATATTGTAATGGCATTTATACGCCCGCAGGCCGCGTGCGCCAGCACTCTCCCAACGGCACCTGCCGCAAGGGAGACTGTCAGTTCCGGATCTCCGCAAACACGGGAAAGGATTTGCCGAACGGAGCAGCGTCCGTATAGGTGCATTTGCTGTCTACTTCGAGCAGACGCAGCAGCGGTTCGAGGATGCCGGTAGACTGCAGGACGGAATCGAGACCTTCGCAGGTGGCATCATCCAGTGCGCGATAGCGTGCCTGTAGCGTTTCCAGACACCAGACCCTGTACTGGGACGTCTGAATGTCCCGATAGGCCGTCTTCTGAATGGTCATGCCATGGCGGGCATTCCCGGCCTGCCAGGCAAGCGCATTGGCGTTCAATGCCTCAAGGTGTGTCTCCGCCACTTCCCGCAACAGGGGCAACAGATCGTCCGGGATTCCAGTCACGAGATCACCGCCTGAGCTGGACGCGCGGGCGTTCCAGACACGGTAGACCCATGCCATCACGCCGGAAGCATTTTCCCGCATGAGAATGCCGGGCACGGGGTCCATCGCGAAGTGGCGGAAGAGGGGGCCCATCAGGCCGATATCGGCCAGCGTCGGCCGATCCCCCAGCAGGAAAGGCCGCGCCTGAAAGATGGACTCCAGCATGTCGAGCAGCCTGAGATAACTGCCTTCCACGTGGGCGCGGGTTTCGGGCGTCACGCCGTCCCGGTCGACAAAATTCAGCTTCTGGCGTTTTTCCGTCCGCCGCCGCTTCAGGAACCCGGGCGCCCTGATGTCCCGGCCCATGGCATCTGAAATCTGCCGGGCGAGGAGTTTCGAGGAAAGCGGATAGCTCCAGCGGTAATGCATGGCCGGGCGCCAGAGCCACTCATCCGCAAAATCTTCGATCAGGCGGCAGAGGAAGGCCTGCGCCGGGTCTTCCGGCAGGATCGGCGGGTCTGGATGCTGCGTCTCGAACCAGTCGATCATCGGGCTGGTGTCGGTCATCCAGCGCCCGTCCGGCAATTCCACAGCAGGCATCTGCATGGCGCCGGTCTTTTCGGGAATCGTGTGCATGAACTCCCGCGCTGTCATCGGGCAGAACTCGTAGGGAATTTCCTTGTAGCGGAGATAGGCTTCCAGCTTGCCTGTGAAATAGGAAACCTTCAGGCCATAGACCTTCAGCATGTTGCCCTCCCCGGCCGCTTTATTACGGCACTTAAACTGTCAATAGTTGCATCATCTGCCAAAACAGGGGCAGGTTCAAGCGCCCATGACAAACAGGTGGCGGGCGGCAGAATTGATATGTTTCTCGTACTGTTTCTGCGACCAGCCGCAGGTCTGCGTGAGGTGTTCCCAGTTCGGCAGAAGCAATAGCGTCCACAGAAGGTCGGTCGCCTGTCCTGCTGGCATGCCGGGGGCGAGATCGCCGTCGCGCTTCAGGGCGTTGATGGCCGCTTCACAGCCCTCCCGCATGTCCTGCATGCGCTGGGCCCAGGCGCTGCGAGCCTCCTCGTCCGTAGGGCTCATATCGATCAGCGCCCGCCCGATGGGGTAGATTTCAGGCAGGTAGCCGGTCCAGGCTTCAATAAAGGCGTCGAGGCGTTCCTTGCCCGTTGCCGCCGCCCGGCTGGGCGCGAGACGGGCCGCCGTATCTTTCAGTTCATCGACATAAAACGTCGTTGCGATCAGCAGGTCGGCGCGGTTGGCGAAGTGCAGATAGACGGCCTGACGGCTGATGCCGGCGCGCTTCGCGATGTCAGACATGCGCACGCCGGTGCCGCCGCCTTCGGACAGGAGGTCGGTTGTGGCCTGGAGGATTCTTTTTCGGGTATCGGGATTTAGACTTGACATAGTGTCAAGTGATCACCTATTTGACGCCGTGTCAATTGACATGGTGTCAAGCAAAAGGAGGCGATCATGCGGATTGCAGTTTTTGGATCGACCGGCGGTGTTGGACGGCATTTCGTTGCCCAGGCGCTGGAAAAGGGAATGGCTGTCACGGCGCTTGTCCGGTCACCCGGCAAGCTGGCAGACCTGCCACGGGGGCTGACGCTCGTGCCCGGTGACATTTCGGATGAAGAGGCGGTCTTTCACACGGTGGCCGGGGCAAATGCAGTTGTCTGTGCCCTTGGCGCGCCACTGCAGGACAAGAGCGGTATCCGCGCCACCGGAACCGCCCGGATCATCCGGGCCATGAAGGAGGCCAGTGTCGAGCGGCTGGTCTGCCTGTCTTCGATCGGGGCAGGGGACAGCTACCCCCTGATCCCGCCACTTTACAAATATCTCCTGGGCCCGCTGATGATGGAGCACATGTTTGCCGATCATGAGGCGCAGGAAGCCGAGGTCGCAGCCTCCGGGCTCAACTGGATCATTGCGCGGCCCGGCCCTTACCGGGATGGCGACCGTACCGGCGCTTATGCGCACGGACCCAGCAGTGTCGCCCCGGACCGGAACCTGAAGTTTCGTATCAATCGCGCCGATGTGGCGGATTTCCTGATCCGTCAGCTTTCGGACGACACATACCTGCACAAGCCGGCCTGGCTCAGCAGCTGATCAACACTCCCTGAAAGGAATTCAAAATGACCCAGCAATGGATGCTGCTTGCCAGCGAATTTTCCGTGATCGCTTACGCCCTCGTGGCCGGCGTGTTCCTGACGTTCTCCGATTTTGTCATGCGTTCGCTCGCCGCAACGCAGCCCGCCGGCGGGATCGAAGCCATGCAGCACATCAACCGAAAAGTGTTCCGTACACTTTTCATGGTCCTGCTGATCGGCATGGCGATCGTATCGCCCCTGATGGCAATGGTGGCCTTCTGGCAGGTGAGTGGCCCGGCATCGGCCTGGATCATCGCGGCCGCGGTTACCTATGTCATCGGCACGTTCGGTGTGACGGTCGTCTTCAATGTTCCCATGAACGAACGTCTTGACCGCATGGCGCACGACAGTGCCGTCGCAGCCGCTTACTGGAACCGCTACGTCCCGGCGTGGAGCTTCTGGAATACCGTCCGGACACTCGCATCTGCTGCGGCAGCCATCTTTATGCTGATGGCGGTTGTTGCCCTCGCCTGACCCTCAATTTCAGACTTTCTGAAAGGAATATTCCATGTCCCATTCAAAGTTCCGCTTTATCACATTGCTTGCTTCCGGCCTGATCGCCGTCCTGATCGGCGCAGCGATCGTGCTGGATCCGGCAGGCTTCCATGCCACGTCGGGTATTCATCTCGGCGCGGGGGATACTGCGCTGCTCAATGAAATGCGGGCGGCAGGTGGACCTATCCTCGCAATGGGCTTTCTGGCGCTGACTGGCCTGTTCGTCTCGAGGCTACAGTCGCTTGCCCTTACCGCCAGCGCGTTCTTCTACACCGGTTACGGCCTGGCCCGTTTCGCCAGCCTGCTTTTGGACGGCGTGCCTGACCAGGTTATGGTATGGATCACCGTACTGGAATTGGCCGTAGGCGTCCTGTGCGTTTTGGCTGTGTCTACGTCGGGCAGGGCCGGCGCGGCGGCCCGCTAGTCGTCAAAGCCGAGGAAGGTGGCCGATTCGTCTACGGACTTCCGTTTCGAGACGACGGCGTTGGCCGGAAACGTCTCGTCCGGCCAGCCCATGGCGACACAGGTCTGGATCACCTGATCGTCCGGAATGCCCGCTTCTTCGCGCACCACCGGGCTCTGCATGATGCCCTGGGAATTGATCACGCAGCCAAGGCCCCGGTTCCACGCCGCATTGACGATGCCATTGACGACACCGCCGCAGTCGAAGGGCGGGATGTCACCGCCCGCCAGCGCCTTGTCATAGGTCACAACGATGGAGACAGGCGCATCGAACTGGCGGAAGCCGCGCAGCACCCAGTCCATCCGGGCATCCTTGTCGTTCCGCTCGATGCCCATGGCCTGGAACAGCTGGATGGCGATCTCGACCTGGCGTTCGCGGTGGACACCTTCATAGGGCGGGCCCATGCGGAACTCGCGGCTGTCCGGCACGCCAGCCACGTTGCGCTCGACATTGCCCTTGCGGATCCGGTCCAGCACGTCGCCGGAGACGACATAGAAATTCCAGGGCTGGGAGTTCAGCGATGTCGGTGCGCGCATGGCGATTTCGAGGATCTCGCGGACGAGGGCCTTCGGGACAGGTTTCTTCAGGAAACCCCGGATACTGCGCCGGCTGCGGACAACGTCATCATATTCCACGGTAAGACCTCCCAATCTCTTATCGGAACCCTTGTAGCGCACCCGCCGCGCCTGACAGCCCCTTCCGTGGCGGAAAAGAAATAACCCGCACCGAAGTGCGGGTTAGATCGGGTACGCAATGCTCGTTCTGGAGGACCAATACGAGCGAAGCGAAGGCGCAGCGGCTGCGCACCAGAGGCGCGGAAACCGCCGCGAGCAATCGATTAACGCGGCGCCATGCGGATTGCGCCGTCGAGGCGGACGTCTTCGCCGTTGAAGTAGCCGTTGCGGCACATTTCGGTGGCCAGCGAGGCATACTCTTCCGGGTTGCCGAGACGGGCCGGGTTCGGCACCTGAGCGCCGAGGGCCTGCTTGACCGGCTCCGGTGCGCCTTGCAGCAGCGGGGTGTTGAAGATGCCCGGCAGGATCGTGTTGACGCGGATCAGCTCGCGGGAAAGGTCGCGGGCGATCGGCAGGGTCATGCCGACAACGCCGCCCTTGGAAGCGGAGTAAGCAGCCTGGCCGATCTGGCCGTCTTCAGCAGCGACCGAAGCCGTGTTCACGATTGCGCCGCGCTCGCCGTCGATCGGGTCGAGGGTCATCATGCCGGCGGCCGATTTCGCGATGCAGCGGAAAGTGCCGACCAGGTTGATCTGGATGATCAGGTCGAACTTATCCAGCGGGAAGTGGCTGATTTCGCCGGTTTCCTTGTTGCGGCTGGCCGTCTTGATGGCGTTGCCGGTGCCGGCGCAGTTGATCAGGATGCGTTCCTGGCCGATGGCGGCGCGGGATTTCGCGAAAGCCGCGTCGACGCTGGCTTCGTCGGTGACGTTACACTCGCAGAACACGCCGCCGAGTTCCTTGGCGAGGGCTTCGCCTTTTTCCGCGTTCAGGTCGAACAGGGCAACCTTGACGCCGTAGCTGGCCAGTTTTGTGGCGGTTGCGGCGCCGAGGCCGGATGCGCCACCGGTGATGACAGCGGAAATATTCGAATTGAGTTCCATGGGCCGTGGCCCTCCCTTGTTTCTGACAACTTTTCAGATGATCTATAGGTCTCACAGGAGGACGCAATGTCTGACGCAGCGGAAGTCATCAACACCGTCCTGAACGAGGACGGGCGCTATATCCCGAAGTCGATCGAGCGTGACGAGCGCACCTCGCGCGGCCTGGTCCCCAAGCTGATGCGGGTGGTGGGAAAAATCCCCTTCGCGGACGACCTTGTGGCGGCCTGGTATGCGGCGCGGGACCCGCACACGCCGATGCGGGCCAAAGCCGTCCTGTTTGCGGCGGTGGCCTATTTCGTTACCCCGCTGGACATGCTTCCCGATTTCATCACCGGGCTTGGCTTCACAGACGACGCGACCGTGCTGGCCACGGCGCTGGGCCTCGTCGGCATGCATGTGAAAGAAACCCACCGGACGGCTGCCCGGCGCCTGTTGCGGATGCCGGAACCGGTGAACGAAGACTAGAGTAAAAGTAGGGGAGGCCGACGGATGGCCGGGGAAACTGCCGCGCTGGTGGGCGCGATCGTATTGGGCGTTCTTTACTGGGTCGGCTGGTGCTGGCGCGAGGGCGGGGGACTGCCCGGCCTGATCTTGAAAACCGGTTCGACTGCGCTGCTGGCTGTTTTTGCCTACATGGCGGGCGGGCCATGGCTGCTGGTTGCGGGGCTTGCGCTCTCTTCAGCCGGGGACGCCTTCCTCGCGATGGACAGGCCGGGTGAGGACAAATGGCTGAAGCCCGGCATGGCGGCCTTCTTCCTGGCCCATGTCGCCTATGTCGCGCTGTTCTGGGCCCTGCCGCAGGCGGAGCGCAGCCTTCTGAATCTTGGTGCCCAGTTCGCGCTGGTCATAGGCGGGGTCGCGTTTGTCCGCTGGCTCGCGCCGTCCCTTGGGCCGATGCGGATTCCGGTCTTTGCCTACACGGCGATCATCCTGGTGATGGGGGCCGCAGCGCTGCGCTTGCCGGCGCCCTTCCTGCTGGTGACGCTGGGCGCGGTGATGTTCGTCGCCTCGGACATGATCCTGTCGCTGCAACTGTTCACCCGGCCGGCCGGTGCGCCGAAACGGGTGGGTTCTTCCCTCGCTGTGTGGGGGCTCTATTTCTTCGGACAAGCCCTGATTGCCTGGGGCGGGGTCTATCCTTTCCTGCAACCAGCGGGCTAGCGCGGACGGTCGCCGTCGACTGTGGCACGGCGCATGTGGCGGCGATGGCCGTGATAGTCGTTGAGGGCATAATGCCAGACGCAGCGATTGTCCCACATGGTCACATCGCCTTCCTGCCAGCGGACGCGGCACGTGTTGCGTTCTTCGCGCGAAAGATCGAACAGGTAGTTGAGCAGGGGGCGGCTTTCCTTCCGGCTCCAGCCGGCAAAGCGCAGCGTGAAGGCCGGGTTGATGAACAGGCCCTTGCGCCCGGTTTCCGGATGCGTGCGGATAACGGGGTGTTCGAATTCCGGCGCATCGGGCGCTGACTTGGCGTCCATGGACTGACGCACCGCGGCAGAATAGCCGTCGGCCCCATATTCCTTGCTGGCCGTATGAATGGCGGTCATGCCTTCCAGTGTTTTCTTCAGGCCGGGGGAGAGGCGGTCATAGGCGGCCTGCTGGTCGGCGAACAATGTGTCCCCGCCATAGGGCGGCACTTCGAGCGCGTGCAGGATGGAGCCGAGGGCGGGCTCTTCCAGGAAACTCATGTCGGAATGCCAGCCGCCGCCGAAATTGGTCTTCTCATCCGGCTCCTTGATGATTTCCAGCAGTTCCGGATGCCCATCCATGCCTTTCACATAAGGGTGGATGTTCAGCGTGCCGAAGCGGCGTGCGAACGCCTTGTGCTGGTCTGGTGTCATGCCCTGCTGGCCGCGCAGGACGATCACCTTGTGGTCGAGGAAGGCCTGATGGACCGCGTCGAATTCTGCGTTCGACAGGTCCTGCTTCAGGTCCACGCCATGGATTTCCGCGCCGAGGGTGCCTGTCAGCGGCTGGATGGTCATGCTCATGGGGTTCCTCCACTTTTTCGGCGCAGCTTAGCAGGTTGCGGCATGCGGTCACGCACTTAAGCGTCACAGAAAAGCCATTTGCGCGGGCCCCCGAAATATGAGACAGACGCGGCGGGCCAGCTCCCCCCAACGGGTGCCAGCCTATCTGTAAGGATAGGAGTACAAACAGATGACGACCGTCGCCAAACCCGGCGTGCTTCCCGCATGCCCGCATTTTTCCTCGGGCCCGACTGCAAAGCGCCCGGGATTTTCCCTCGAAAAACTGAACACTGCCGCCCTCGGCCGCTCGCACCGCTCCGCGGATGCGAAAAAGAAGCTGAAAGAGGCGATTGAGCGGACCAAGACCATTCTCGGCCTGCCGGAAGGCTATCGCGTGGCCATCGTGCCGGCGTCCGACACTGGCGCGGTTGAAATGTGCATGTGGTCCATGCTGGGCGCCAAGCCCGTCGACGTCTTCGCCTGGGAAAGCTTCGGGCAGGACTGGGTCACCGACGCGACCAAGCAGTTGAAGCTGGCTGACTGCAACACCTATGTCGGCGACTATGGCGAACTGCCGCCCTTCGAAAAGGCGCGCGACGATGCCGACATCATCTTCACCTGGAACGGCACCACATCCGGCGTCCGTGTCCTGAACGCCGACTGGATCAAGCCGAACCCGGACCGCGTCGTGATCTGCGACGCGACCTCTGCTGCCTTTGCGCAGGATATCGAGTGGGAGAAGCTCGATGTGGTGACTTATTCCTGGCAGAAAATCCTTGGCGGGGAAGCGGCCCACGGCATGCTGATCCTCAGCCCGAATGCCGTCAAACGCCTCGAATCCTACACGCCGGACCGTCCGCTGCCGAAACTTTTCCGCATGACCAAGGGCGGCAAGCTGAACGAAGACCTGTTCGAAGGTGCCACGATCAACACACCGTCCATGCTGTGTGTGGAAGACTATCTCCAGGCGCTGGATTGGTGCGAAACCCTTGGGGGCTGGAAAGGCCTGAAGGCCCGCTCCGACGAAAGCCTCGCCATTCTCACGGAATGGGAAGCGAAGACGGACTGGGTCGAGTTTCTTTGTCCGGATGCGGATCTCCGTTCCAATACCGGCGTCACGTTCCGGATCGCCGATCCCCGCGTCGCAGGGATGGATGAAGCCGGCCAGCGTGCCTTCGTGAAAGCGATGATGAAGCGCCTCGAAAAGGAAAACGCCTGCTTTGACGCGGCCGGTTACGCAAAAGCCCCTCCGGGGCTGCGCATCTGGTGCGGCGGCACGGTGGAACCGTCCGATGTCGCCAAGCTCCTTCCGTGGCTCGACTGGGCCTTCGCTGAAGAAGCAGCCGCTCTCTAGCAACAAAACCTGCAAAGCGCGCCTTTACGCGCAAGGCGAAGGCGCAGCGGCGCGGGCGACATGCCCGCAACAGCCGCGAGCAAAGGAAAAGTCAAATGCCTAAAGTCCTTATCGGAGACAAACTCTCCCCCGCCGCCGTGGAAATCTTCCATGCCCGCGGCATTGAAACGGTCACCAAGACCGGTCTGAATACGGAAGAACTGATCGCGGAGATCCCGGAATATGATGGCCTTGTCGTCCGTTCGGCCTGCAAGCCGAATGCAGATGTCATGGCGGCCGCAACGAACCTGAAAGTCATCGGCCGGGCCGGTATCGGCGTCGACAATATCGACATCAAGGCGGCAACCGCCAAAGGCGTCGTGGTCATGAACACGCCGTTCGGCAACGCCATCACGACGGCCGAGCATGCCATTGCGCTGATGTTTGCAGCGGCACGTCAGATCCCCGCCGCCAACGCCGAAACGCAGGACGGCAAATGGCCGAAATCCGGCTATATGGGGACCGAGGTTTCCTACAAGACGCTTGGTCTGATCGGTTGCGGGAATATCGGCAGCCGCGTTGCCGAGCGTGCCATCGGCCTGAAGATGAAGGTTGCGGCTTATGATCCGTTCCTGACGGAAGAGCGCGCAGTGGAGCTCGGCGTGGAGAAGGTCGAGCTGGACGAACTGCTCAAGCGGGCGGACATCATCACCCTGCACGTTCCGCTGACGGAGCAGACGAAGAATGTTCTCAGCCGTGAGAACCTGCAGAAGACCAAGCCGGGCCTGATCCTCGTCAACTGCGCCCGTGGCGGCCTGGTCGATGAAGCGGCCGTGAAAGACCTGCTGGAAAGCGGGCACATCAAGGCCGCTGCCTTCGACGTGTTCGCGGTTGAGCCAGCCAAGGAAAACATCCTGTTTGGCACACCGAACTTCATCGCCACGCCGCACCTCGGTGCAGCGACGTCTGAAGCGCAGGAAAATGTTGCCTTGCAGGTGGCCGAGCAGATGTCGGACTATCTCCTCTCCGGCGCTGTCACCAACGCCCTCAACATGCCGTCCATCACGGCCGAGGAAGCCCCGCGCATCAAGCCCTTCGCGACGCTGGCGGAGAAGCTGGGATCGTTCGCCGGCCAGATCTCCGACTTCGGCTATGACGAGGTCGTCATCGAGTATGAAGGTGAAGTCGCAGAGCTTAACCGCAAGCCGATGACGGCAGCGCTGCTTGCCGGACTGCTGCGGGCTTCGCGTGGGGACGTGAACATGGTCTCGGCCCCGGCGCTCCTCGCCGACAGCGGTGTAAAACTCACCGAAACCAAGACCGAGGACAGCCCTGTCTATGACAGCCTGATCCGTATCAAGGTGAAGACCAAGGCGACCCAGAACGCCCCGGAAGGCGGCTGGCGCACGCTGGCCGGAACGCTGATCGCCGGCAAGCCGCGCATCGTCGAGGTGAAGGGCATGGCGCTGGAGGGCGATTTCGCCCCGGTCATGCTCTACGTGAACAATCTCGACCAGCCGGGCTTCATTGGTGCGCTGGGCCAGATGCTGGGTGAAGAGCAGATCAATATCGCCACCTTCCACCTTGGCCGCACGACCGCGGGGGATGAGGCAATTGCCCTGATCGGGATTGATTCCACCCCGAGCGGCGGCCTCGTCGAAAAGCTGAACGCCCTGCCGCAGGTCCGCTACGCCAAGGTGCTGACCTTCTGAGGGATTTGAGGCTCAAGGTCTGATTCTTTTCTGAAAGCGGGCGGCCCCTCCGGGTCGCCCGTTTTCCATTTGGAGTAGGGCGAGCGATGGGGTTTGGTTACTTCCCCCTGCAATTTCCCGTGAGTGTGGCGGTTCACGCTTGACGGGCGAGTGCGGACATCCTTTCTCGCCTGTAATGTTTCATGGAGATTCGATGCGCCGTTACCTTCTTGCCAGCCTCGCCGCTGCGACCTCGTTCGCCGGTTCCGCCTCCGCCGACCTCGTCAGCGAGATCCGTCTCGGCGTCATGCAGGAGAATGTCTGCGTGCTCGATTGCGACAATGCCAACAAGGAACCGGGCCAGAGCCTCAATGGCGATATCCTCTTCAATTCTCCGGATTTTCTGAGCTTCATCTGGAGCCCGAAGCCTTATGTCATGGGCAGCGCCAACTTTCAGGGCGAGACGAGCTTCGGCGGCGTCGGGCTGCACTGGTCGTTCCCGATTGCGAAGCGCTGGCAGTTCGAGCCGAGTTTCGGCTATGTGATCCATGATGGCGAACTGGCGAGCCCCTATCCGGATGGCGACCCGCGCAGCCTGGCGTTCACGGAAGAGCACGTGTTGCTCGGATCTCGTGACCTGTTCCGCACCACTTTCGGCCTGCACCATGACATCAACGAGACTTGGGGCGTGGAAGTGATGTACGAGCATCTGAGCCACGGTCAGGTGCTCGGCAATGGCCGTAATCAGGGCCTCGACAATGTCGGCGTGCGCGTCAGCTACAGTTTCGAATAGGTGCGCGGCCAAAGGCCACTTGCTTTTCTGCTCTGAATCCTGCCCTTGTCGCCGCGGACTGAACAGGAGCGGCACATGGCTGGAGTCGTAGTCGTAGGCGCCCAGTGGGGCGATGAGGGCAAGGGCAAGATCGTCGACTGGCTTTCCAGCCGGGCAGACGTGGTTGTCCGCTTCCAGGGCGGGCACAATGCCGGCCACACGCTGGTTATCGACGGCAAGGTTTTCAAGCTGGCCCTGCTGCCGTCCGGCCTCGTGCGCGGCGGCAAGCTCTCTGTCATTGGTAATGGCGTCGTCGTCGATCCCTGGCACATGCTGACCGAGATCGAGGGCATTCAGGGGCAGGGGGTCGAAGTGTCTCCTGAGTCGCTGGTCCTCGCCGACAATGCCGCCCTGATCCTGCCCTGGCACAAGGACATTGATGCCGCCCGCGAGGGCGCGCTGGGCGCGGCGCAGATCGGTACCACCAAGCGCGGTATCGGCCCGGCCTATGAAGACCGCGTCGGCCGCCGCGCCATCCGCGTGGCAGACCTTGCAGACCCGGCCGCCCTCGACATGAAGATCGAACGCCTGCTGGCCCATCACCGGCCGCTGCGAGCAGGGCTCGACCTGCCGGAGCCGGACGGCGCGCAGCTGAAGGCGGACCTCCTGGAGATCGCCCCGAAAATCCTGGCTTATGCCCAGCCGGTCTGGAAGCTGCTGGACGAGCAGGTGAAGGCTGGAAAGCGCATCCTGTTCGAAGGCGCACAGGGCGTGATGCTGGACGTCGACCATGGCACCTATCCATTCGTGACGTCGTCCAACGTCGTCGCAGGCAACGCCTCGGCCGGTTCGGGCGTGGGGCCGGGCGCAATCTCCTACGTGCTGGGGCTCGCCAAGGCTTACACCACCCGCGTGGGTGCGGGTCCGTTCCCCACGGAACAGGACAATGAAATCGGCGAACGTCTTGGCACGGTTGGCCGCGAAGTCGGCGTGAATACCGGCCGGGCCCGCCGTTGCGGCTGGTTCGACAGCGTTATGGTGCGCCAGGCCTGCGCGACGTCCGGCGTCAACGGGCTCGCGCTGACCAAGCTCGACGTGCTGGACGGGTTCGACGAGATCAAGGTCTGTGTGGCTTACAAGCTAAACGGGCAGGAAATCGATTATTACCCGGCCGGCCTGACGGATCAGGCGGCGGTCGAGCCGATTTATGAAACCATGCCGGGCTGGAAAGGCTCGACGGCGGGTGCCCGGTCCTGGGCAGACCTGCCGGCCGAAGCGGTGAAATATGTCCGGCGGCTCGAAGAACTGGTCGGCAAGCCTTGCGCCCTCGTTTCAACAAGCCCGGAACGCGAGGACGTGATCCTGATGCGCGACCCGTTCGAGGGCTGATGGTTTTAGCCGGTCTGAAAATCTCGTAATGTGATTGTCCGGAACATGAACGGTCGGTGGCCGTTGGTCCTGTATAGCAATGCAGGAGATTATTCATGTCTACCGATATTCAGAACAAGCAGATCGACGCCCTGAACGACATCACCAAAGTCCTGATCGACTCGAAGCAGGGGTATGAGAAGGCGTATGAAATGGTCGATGACAATTTCTCGCTGAAGCCGCAATTCCTGCACCGTGCACAGGAGCGGGGTCAGCTGATCGACCGCTTCCAGTCCCAGGTCCGTACGCTCGGTGGTGAGCCCCAAAAGGATGGCGGCGTGCTGGGTGAGGCCCATCGCGGCTGGATGCAGTTCACATCGCTCTTCCAGAAAGATCAGAAGGCCGCGCTCGAGGCGATTGACGATGGTGAAGATTATCTCGCCGAGCAGGTCGAGCAGCGTCTGAAGCGTGATGACATCCACGGCGAAGTCCGTACGCTTCTGACGAAGGCACACCAGAGCGCGCGTAATGGTGAGTGTTTCGCAGAGGCACTGACTGACTAATCGCGTAGCCGCTACAATGGCTGCTGAACATCAAAGCGCCAGTCCTCGGTCGAGGGCTGGCGCTTTTAAGTGTGCAGGACAGGTAGCGACTGGCTTGCAGTCAGCGATAGGCGGCAATTGCCTGGCTGATCTCGCCATCCTCATTGAACAGGAATGTCTCCGCGACGCTTTGTTCGCGGTGGTTTGTATAGAGAATGGTTATCGCGTCAGAGCTGACGAGAATGTCGTCCAATGCGAAGAAGAGGTTGGGGCCCTTGGCAAGGGCCTCCGTCCAATAGGTCTGCAGGGCCTTCTTACCGCGGACGGTGGTCGCGTCATTTCCCATGACCAGCGCGATGCGCGGGCTGTGGAAGACGACGTCGTCGGCATAGTGCGACAGGATACGGTCGATATCCCTGTCGTTCCATGCCGACAGCCAGTCAGTGGCAAATGTTTCCGCAAAAGCGCGGCTCAGCATGATCAGCTGGCCTGGCCGCTCACGGCGAGCACGTCTTCCACCGTGCGCAGGCCGGGCTTCGGAGACGTCACCAGCACGGCCATGTTGCCTGGCAGGTGCTTGTTATCCAGCATCTTCTCGTGCGCAGCCGGAATGTCTTCCCACGGGAAGACTTCCGACATGCCCGGATCGATGCGGCGGTTGATGACCAGGTCGTTGGCGGCCGATGCCTGCTTCAGGTTCGCGAAGTGGCTACCCTGCACACGCTTCTGGCGCATCCAGAGGAAACGCGCATCCATGGTCAGGTTAAAGCCCGTCGTCCCGGCACAGATCACCACCATGCCGCCGCGTTTCACCACGAAGACGGAGACAGGGAAGGTCGACTCGCCCGGGTGTTCGAACACGATGTCGACATCCTTGTTGCCGGTGATCTCCCAGAGCGCTTTGCCGAATTTGCGGCTCTCGCGCATATAGTCCTTGAATTCCGGACCGTTCACGGTCGGCAGCTGGCCCCAGCAATTGAAGTCCTTGCGGTTCAGCACGCCTTTGGCGCCGAGGCTGAGCACGTGTTCCTTCTTGTCGTCGCTGGAGACGACCCCGATTGCATTCGCGCCGGTCACGGCACAGAGCTGGACGCCGAAACTGCCAAGGCCGCCCGAGGCGCCCCAGACGAGCACATTGTCCGCCGGCTTCACGATGTGCGGGCGGTGGCCGAACAGCATGCGGTAAGCGGTGGCAAGCGTTAGCGTGTAGCAGGCGCTCTCTTCCCAGGTCAGGTGCTTCGGGCGCGGCATGCACTGGCGGGCCTGAACGCGGCAGAACTGGGCGAACGAGCCGTCCGGTGTCTCATAGCCCCAGATACGCTGGGACGGGGAGAACATCGGGTCGCCGCCATTACATTCTTCGTCGTCGCCATCGTCCTGGTTGCAGTGAATGACGACTTCGTCGCCCGGCTTCACCCGCGTGACCTTGCGGCCAACGGCCCAGACAATGCCTGAGGCATCGGATCCGGCGACATGGAAATCCTGCTTGTGGACGTCGAACACGGACACCGGTTCGCCAAGGGCGGCCCAGATGCCGTTATAGTTCACACCCGCGGCCATAACGAGCACGAGCACTTCATCGGAATCGATTTCCGGCACCGGCACCTGTTCCAGCTGCATCGCAGTTGATGGACGACCATGTCGTTCCCGGCGGATCGCCCAGGCGTACATCATTTTCGGAACGTGGAATTCGGGCGGAATCTCGCCCAGCTCATAAATGTCTTTGACTTCCCGGCTCATGGCGGAATGCCCTCCTCCTTTGTACCTTCTGCAAAAAACCCTGTGGTGCGATCTTGGTGCAGCTTCACAAGGCTCTCGGCGCGCGTCACCTTGGCGTCATGGATGCGCCGATGCAAGTTGTTTTGTTGCGGTGCACAATAACCAGTCGCTGGAGCGTGACAAAAATGACAATCGGCCGGACCGTCTATCTGAACGGAAAATTTTGTCCTGTTGAGGACGCAACGATTTCGCCGTTCGACCGGGGGTTTCTGTTTGCGCACGCAGCCTATGAGGTGACGTCGGTATATGATGGCCGGTTCATTGACCTTGAGGGGCATCTTTCACGTCTCCGCCGCACTCTGGAAGGCATATCCATCCCCAATCCATACAGCGATGAGAAATGGGCGGAAATCCATACCGAGCTTGTCGACAAGAATGGCATGGAAGAGGGGACTGTCTATCTGGAGGTGACAGGCGGCGCATATGGCCTGCGCGATTTCGCCGGGCCGGAGACGTTTTTGCCAACTGTATTTCTTTATAGTGACGCCCGTCCGCTCATCGGGGACCTGGCCCGGGACGGGATCAGGGCCATCACCCTGGACGATACGCGCTGGAAACGGCGCGACATGAAGACGGTCCAGCTGCTGTCGCAGGCGCTCGCCTATCGCACCGCCCGGGAAGCCGGGGCGGAAACCGCCTTCATGGTCGAAGACGGCTTTGTCACCGAAGCGGCCTCGGCCAATGCCTGGATTGTCGATGCCGAGGGCAAGCTGATCACGCGCGAGCTTTCCCATTCCATCCTGCCGGGCATCACGCGGGCTGGCGTTGTCTCCCTTCTCAAGACGGAAGGGCTGGAAATCATCGAGCGGGCGTTTACGCCGGAAGAGGCGGCCACTGCCAGGGAGGTATTCACAACCTCATCCGGTGCGATCGTCGCCCCGGTCATCGCGATTGATGGCAATCCGGTCGGTAACGGTGAACCGGGGCCCGTGACCCGCCGGGTGCAGCGTCTTTATTTTGAGGCGATGGGGGCTGATCTTGCGGCCGTCGCGCCCTGGGCGCTCGGCTGAACGGCCAGTTGACGCTCTCTGTCAGCGTTCGTCCGGCGCGGAAAATTCGCCTTCGATGATATCGTCAGGACCGTTGCCGGGGCGGGACCCGGGATGGAATGACGCATTCAGCTGGGTGGAAGCAATGTTCGCCTGCCCCATCGCCATGCGGGCGCTCGCCAGGTTCATCAGATAGACCGCCAGCGTTGTGCCGCCGGCGATCAACAGGTCCGGCCAGCCGAAACCGCGCGCAAGCGAGGTATCGCGGAAGAGCGCAAGAATGCCGAGCGTGATGATGAAAATGCCCAGCAAAAGGCCTGTGCGAGCGGCAAACCCCGGCCAGAAGGCGCCGGGATCCGGCATGCGGGTCTCGCCGGCCGCGCGCAGGAAGCGGATGCGTTCGATCCAGGAAGCCAGCATCATTCCGCCTGCCAGCAGGAGCAGGACGAGGAAGCTGCGCTGCAGAATTGCGGCGAGCGCTGCGGCCGCTGGAAACGCGACAAGCGCGGCAAGGCGAAGGCGCAGGGCCAGCTGCAAGGCGCCGGGAGACAAACCTTCTGTCGAACCGCCGGGTGAAACGTGTATCATATGATATATGTGGCCCTGCCCGCCTGCGGCCGCAAGACGCTCCATCCGGTGTCTTGTCAGTCAGGTTCCGTGCGGGCATTTTGCGCCGCAACATAATGTTTTCACGTTGGGAGGCGCATACCTGTGGCCGACACTCAGACCTCATTCCAGCACAATCCCGACCGGCCGTGGATTTTCCGGACCTATGCGGGCCATTCGACCGCGAAAAAGTCGAATGAGCTCTACCGGATGAACCTCGGCAAGGGCCAGACCGGCCTGTCCATCGCCTTCGACCTGCCGACGCAGACGGCCTATGACGCCGACCACATCCTCGCGCGCGGCGAAGTCGGCAAGGTCGGTGTGCCGGTCAAGCATCTCGGCGACATGCGCGAGCTGATGGCGGACCTGCCGCTGGAGCAGATGAACACGTCCATGACGATCAATGCGCCAGCGTCCTGGATGCTCGCGCTCTATGTCGCCCTGGCGGACGAGCGCGGCGACGATCGCAAGAAGCTGCGCGGCACGACCCAGAACGATATCGTCAAGGAATACCTCTCGCGTGGTACCTATGTGTTCCCGCCCGAGCCGTCGATGAAGCTGATCTCGGACATGGTCACCTGGTGCTACACCGAGGTGCCGAAGTGGAATCCGATGAATGTCTGCTCCTATCATTTGCAGGAAGCAGGCGCGACGCCGGAACAGGAACTGGCCTACGCCCTCGCCACCGCGATTGCCGTTCTCGACACCGTAAAAGCTGGTGGGAAAGTTCCAGAAGAAGACTTTGAGATTGTTTTCGGTCGGATCTCATTCTTCGTGAATGCGGGCGTGCGTTTCGTTACGGAACTTTGTAAAATGCGTGCCTTTGTGGAACTTTGGGAAGATATCGGCCGGGAGCGTTATGGCGTGACCGATCCGAAAGCCCTTCTGTTCCGTTACGGCGTGCAGGTGAACTCCCTCGGCCTGACCGAGCCGCAGCCGGAAAACAATGTCTATCGTATCCTGATCGAGGCACTGGCCGTGACGCTGTCCAAGAAGGCACGTTGCCGGGCCTTGCAGCTGCCGGCCTGGAACGAGGCGCTCGGTCTGCCCCGCCCGTGGGACCAGCAATGGTCACTGCGCCTGCAGCAGGTTCTCGCCTATGAAACGGACCTGCTCGAATACGAAGACCTGTTCGATGGCAGCCATGTGATCGAAGGCAAGACGGATGAGCTGAAGAAGCTCGCCCGCACCATGCTGGCAGAGATCGATGCGCGCGGCGGTGCCACAAGCTCCATCGACTTCATGAAGGAAAGCCTCGTCGGCGCGCATATTGAACGCGTGAAAGCCATCGAGTCCGGTGATCTCACCGTGGTCGGCGTGAACCGCTACACCGAAACGGAAGAAAGCCCGCTGGGCGGCGGCGACGGCGCGATCCAGACGGTCGACCCGGCCGAGGAGATGATGCAGGTTCGTGAGCTGACAGCCTGGCGCGCGAAGCGTGACAATGCCGCTGTCGAGGCGGCGCTGGCCGACCTGAAAGCTGCCGCGCAAGGGGGGACCAATATCATGGAACCCTCCATCACCTGCGCGAAAGCAGGTGTCACCACCGGGGAGTGGGGCGGTGCCATGCGCGAAGTGTTCGGCGAATATCGCGGGCCGACCGGTGTGGCAGTCGTGATCAATTCCGACACCAATGAAGATACCGACGCTGTCCGCAAGGACGTCGACCGCGTGTCCGAAGCCCTCGGCCGCCGCCTGACCTATGTTCTCGGCAAGCCTGGCCTCGACGGCCATTCCAATGGTGCAGAACAGATCGCCGCCCGCGGCAGGGAAGTCGGCATGGACGTTGTCTATGAAGGCATTCGCTTCGCACCGAACGAAATCGCTGCGCAGGCCAAGGAGGCCAAGGCGCATGTTGTCGGCCTGTCCATCCTGTCTGGCAGCCACCTCGACCTTGTGCGCGAGACGTTGGCCGAGTTGCGCAAGGTCGGCCTCGACAATGTGCCGGTTGTGGTCGGCGGCATCATCCCGCCGGAAGATGCTCAGGCCCTGCGCCAGATGGGGGTTGCCCGCGTCTACACGCCGAAGGATTTCAAGATCACCGGCATCATGGGCGACGTCGTCGGCATCGTGGAAAAGGCCTGGCTGGTCGCGAACTGAGTCCTGTCATGTTCTTGTCGCTTGTGCTTGTCTGCAGGCAGGCATAAGCGGCGGAAAATTTTGACAGAGGCGCACTGACCATGCCCCACTCCAACCCTTTCGAACTCGGCTGGGAAGAATGGCTGGCGCTGCCGGACCTAGGCCTGCCGGCCATCAAGGCGAAGATCGATACCGGCGCCAAGACCTCCGCGCTGCATGCCAGCGTGATCGAGCCGTTTGGTCCGGTGACGAACCCGCAGGTACGGTTCCTGATCCAGCCTGACCCCAACGATCCGGCGCTGGAAGTGACCTGCTCTGCCCCTGTGGTCGACCGGCGCGAGGTGACCAGTTCCAATGGTGAGACCGAACTGCGCTATGTCATCGAGACGGAAGTCGAAATGGGCGGTCGGCGCTGGCCGATCCAGCTGACGCTGACCAACCGGGAAAACATGATGTACCGTATGCTGTTCGGCCGCGGTGCCATGCAGCCGGATATGGTCGTCGATCCCAATGAATCTTTCCGCCTGACGGAGCTATCCTACGATCTTTACAAGGGCTTGCCGAAGAAGAAGCCGGTGAAGCGCCCGCTTCGCATCGCGCTGCTGACCCGCGAGCCGAACAATTACTCCAGCCAGCGTCTTGTCGAAGCTGCGCGTGCACGAGGGCATGTCATCGAGACCATCGACACGGCGCGCTGCTACATGCAGATCGGCACGCTGGACCCGCAAGTCCATTATGATGGCAAGGCGCTGCCACGCTATGATGCGGTCATTCCCCGGATCGGCGCAAAGATTACCGACTACGGAATGGCCGTTCTGCGCCAGTTTTCAAATACGGGCGCGGTTTGCCTGAACGGAGCAGGGGCAATTGGCCGGTCGCGCGACAAGCTGCTTGCGCAGCAGCTGCTCGCCCGGGCGAAGATCGCCATGCCGGTGACCGCCTTCGCCCACAGCCCGAAGGATACGAAAGACCTGATCGGCCTGGTCGATGGTGCGCCGGTTGTGCTCAAGCTGCTGACGTCGACGCAAGGGCGTGGCGTCGTGCTTGCTGAGACGCGCAAGGCCGCCGAAAGCCTCGTCGACGCGTTCCGCGGTCTCGATGCAGACTTCCTGGTGCAGGAGTTCGTGGAAGAGGCGGCAGGTGCAGACGTGCGCGCTTTCGTGATCGGAAACAAGGTGGTGGGGGCGATGAAGCGCCAGGCGCAGAAGGGCGAATTCCGCTCCAACCTGCACCGGGGCGGCACCGCGTCGAGCGTTCGTCTGACGGCGGAAGAACGCGATACGGCCCGCGCCGCAGCCAAAGTTCTGGGGCTGAGTGTGGCGGGAGTCGATCTGCTGCAGACAAAGGAAGGCCCCAAGGTGTTGGAGGTCAATTCCTCACCGGGCCTCGAAGGCATCGAGAATGCGACCGGCAAGGATATTGCCGGCAAGATCATCGAACATCTCGAGCGTCAGGTGCGGCCCTTGTCCAGCGACCGCGAATACGTCACGCGCAGCAATCGCCGGATCAACGTGAACTGAAAAGCTTTCCCTTCTCGGTGATCAGGATGATCGTGAGGGAAGAGAGTCCAAGGCCGACAAAACCCAGCATCAGGGGGACCGTGGAGCCGTTGTACTGGCTGCCGATCATCATGCCGATCAGGCTGGAAAACGTGGTCGTCGCAAATCCGTAAGCGGCCGATGCTGTTCCGGCGATAGATCCCAGCGGCTCCATGGCGAGCGCCGAAAAGTTCGATCCGAGCAAGCCGAAGCACGCGAAGGTCAGGATGAACAGCGGGTAGAACCAGAGCAGGTTCTCTCCCATGAAATAGGTAATTGCTGCTGAGAGGGCAGATAGGGCCGTGAACAGGAACAGGGCCGAATGGCTGATCCGGCGCATGCCGATCTTTTCGACCAGCCGGGAGTTCGTGAAGTTCGCGACCGCCAGCATGCCCGCGATCCCGGAGAACCAGAGCACGAAGTCGTCACCGCGATGGAACACTTCACGGAAAACCTGTTCAGAGGTGGCGATGAAAGAGAAAAGGGCGCCGAAAACGATGCCTGACGCACACATGTAGCCGAACGTGATCGGCGTGCGTATGACCTGCATATAAGCGCCGAGCGCATTGCCGACATTGAGAGGGCGTCGGTTTTCCTTGGGCAGGGTCTCTGGGAGGCGTGCCCAGGTCCAGACGAGCATGGCAATTCCGAATACGACCAGCGTGCCGAAGATCCACTCCCATGGGGCGACCAGCAGGATGGCCTGTCCAATCGCCGGAGCGATGATCGGGATGATCATGAAGATGGTCATCACCAGCGACATGAACCGGGCCATCTGCCGTCCGGCGAACAGGTCGCGCACGATGGAGACGGCCACAAGCCGGGCGCCGGATGAGAATACCCCCTGCACGAACCTTGCGGCCAGCAGGGCGTGGAACTCCCGCAGTGTGATGCAGAGCGCGGCCATGATGATGTAGCCGGTCAGGCTGACGAAAATGGGGCCGCGGCGCCCGAACCTGTCGGTGAGCGGCCCCCAGATGATTTGCGGTGCGCCGAACCCGAGGACGTAGGAAAAGATGATCAGCTGCTGGCGGTTGTCGCTTTCGACACCATCGGCAGTCAGGCCGACGGCGTGGGCGATCTCATTCAGGGCCGGCAGCATGATGTCGATGGCAAGCGCGTTCAGGGCCATCAGCCCGGCGACCATCACCACCAGTTCTGTCTGTCCCGGAATTTTCCCGGCCGGCAGCGTATCGGGGGCCGGTGCCTTGGTTTCAGAATCGGGCACCGCATGCGCCTTTCGAGCCGGTAGGTTTCAGGAAAAGCTATCTGGACCGGTCAGGCCGACATTACCAGACCTGAGGGCAGAAAACTGCCGCACAGGACGCCGGGCCGCGGTCACTGGCGGCTGGCGTTCCGGCTTGCCTTTCGCGAGTGATCGCTCGGTCTGGTCAGGGTTGCGGGCGCATAATGTTGCCAGACAGGTTCATCAGCACCTGGTCGGCATCAAAATAGGCGGCATCATCCGGCTTGGGGCCTTTGCCCATCAGGATCTCGGCCGAAGCGATATAACGCGTCGACTCCCGATACTCTGCCGGTCCCCAATAAGGATCGTAATATCCCCAACGCGGCCAGAAGGGGTCCGGACCATATGGCCTGCGGTAATAGGCGCTGCGCCGGCCATAGTAATAGTAGTCGAGATAGAAGTGGTCGTAGAACGGTGCATAGGCGCCGCCGCCCATTGGCACGAGGCGGCTCTCGGCGTCCGTGTCACGGTGCACGACCCGGAAATGATCAAAGCCGTTCAGCTTGGTCAGTTCCGCCGCGCGGTAGAGCAGGTAGGTTTCAACCGTTTTGCGGTCTGTCAGGCTGTTGCCGGAAAACTCGACGCGGAAACGGTTGTTTTCGATTTGCTGTTCCGAATAGCCCCGGCTGGAGGAGTCGATGGCGGCCTGGTATGGCGTTGCGGTCGCGCAGGCGCCCAGCAGGGCGAGCGCTGCAATCGCAGCAGGGAGAACAAGTTTCCGCATCTGGGAGTACCTCCGGCGCACAGTTATTTGATCATAATATATGGATCGTTGCAGCTGAACGCCAGTTGAACCATGTCGCAGCCCGCAGCTAATGGAATGACGATATTGTCATTTTTCGCCTTCGGTCTGGTCAGTGGGGGCGGCTCGTATACGCTTCACCACAGAGATGGAGGTGTTGCATGCGCGTGGAAGGTTCCGTTCCGAAGTGGATCGCCGGGACATGTCTTCTCGGCATGGCGGCCTGCGGAGGGGGTGGCGGGAGCAGCAGCAGTACAGCCCCAGTCAACCAGCCGCCGGCTTTCTCCGGCGCGACCAGCGTGAGTGTCGCCGAAAACACAAGCGGGCCCTTCTATACGATAAGTGTCTCCGATCCGGATGGCGGTGCCGTGACACTGAACGTCGTGCCCGGAGGGGATGAGGGGGCGTTCACCATCGATCTTGCGGCCCGGACGATCGCTTTCGCCTCGGCCCCTGATTTTGAAGCCCCACTCGATGCCAACGCGGACAACACCTATGGGCTGACACTGGAAGCACGGGACGCCGGCGGGTTGACCGCGCGGCTCAGCCTTTCCGTGACAGTGACGGACCTGACCGAAGGGCTTGCCCTTCAGCGTGTCGGAACCGGTTTCACGGCGCCGCTGTTTGTTACGCAGCTGCCCGGTACGGAGCAGCTCGTCGTGCTCGAAAAAGGCGGACAGGCACGCCTGCTCAATCGGCAGAATGGCACGATCGAAGGCGTCCCGTTTCTGGATCTGTCCGGCTCGATCTCGACAGATGGGGAGCGAGGCCTGTTGGGGCTGGCCTTCTCACCGGACTTCGCAACCGACCGGACGTTCTATGTGAATGCCACCAACACTGCGGGTGACACGGAAATCCGCCGCTATCAGACCTACTCGACATCGCCAGGCCAAGCGGACCTTTTGACGGAAGAATTTGTCCTGACGATTCCGCAGAATGGGAACAACCATAATGGCGGCTGGCTGGGCTTTGGGCCGGATGGCCTGCTCTACATCGCGATGGGGGATGGTGGCGGTTCGGGCGATCCGCTTGAACGGGCGCAGGACCCGGACTTCCTGCTCGGGAAGCTGCTCCGGATTGATGTGTCCTCGGATGATTTTCCGGCAGACCCGGACCGGAATTATGCGATTCCGGCCGGCAATGCCTATCCGGGCGGAGCAGGCGGGTTACCTGAAATCTACGCGCAGGGCCTGCGCAATCCCTTCCGCTGCAGCTTCGATGAGGTCACAGGAGACCTGTTCATCGCTGACGTCGGCGAGGGAGTGGTGGAGGAGATCGACCGGATCGGCACAGATGAGCCCGGCGTCAATTTTGGCTGGGACAATCTTGAAGGCACAGAGATCTATGAAGGCCCCGACGATCCGTCCTTCCGGGACCCTGTGGCGCAGTATTCTCACGGATCAGCGGCCAATCAGGGCAATTCGATCACGGGCGGATATGTTTATCGTGGAAGTATCGCGGCGATCTGGGATCACTATGTCTTCGCCGATTTCGTGAACAGCAATGTGTGGTCGATTCCGGAAGCAGACCTGGTGAACGGAACAACGGTGGCGGTCTCAGTTGGAATGCGCCTCAATGACCAGTTGGTGCCTGATCAGGGGAGTCTCGCGAACGTGTCCAGCTTCGGCGAAGACGCCGACGGCAATCTCTACATCGTCTCGTATGGCAGCGGCGAGGTGTTCCGGTTTGTCAGTACACCCTGATACCGGCACAAAGAAAAAGGGCGGCCCGGAGGCCGCCCTTCAATTCAGATGTGAGCTGGATCAGGCAGCCTTGTAGCCGATCACGGCTTTGACTTCGAGGAACTCTTCGAAGCCCTCTTCGCCCCATTCGCGGCCATTGCCCGACTGGCCGTAGCCGCCGAACGGTGCCGTGAAGTCCGGACGCGCTCCATTGACCTGGATCTGGCCGGCGCGGATGCGGTTGGCGACCTTGTTCGCTTCGTCTTCCGGACCCTGCACATAGCCTGCGAGGCCGTAGACGGTGTCGTTGGCCATCGAGATGGCGTCTTCAACGTCTTCGTAAGGCAGGATGCAGAGCACCGGTCCAAAGATCTCCTCGCGGGCGATCGTCATGTCGTTGGTGACGTTTGCGAAAACGGTCGGGCGCGCGAAGTAACCCTTGTTGAAGCCTTCCGGACGGCCCGGGCCGCCAGCGACGAGGGTTGCGCCTTCCTTGATGCCGGTTTCGATCAGGTCCTGCACCTTCTGGTACTGGTTACCGTTCGAGATCGGGCCGATGGCGCCCGGCGTTGCTTCCGCCGGCATCATCACTTTTACGGATTCAGCGGCTGCCTTGGCGATGGCAATCGCCTGGTCCTGCTGGTCCTTCTGCACGAACATGCGGGACGGGGCGTTACAGGACTGGCCGGAATTGGTCATCATCTGGATGACGCCGCCAGCAACGGCCTTTTGCAGGTCCGCGCTCGGCAGCACGATGTTCGGGCTCTTGCCGCCGAGTTCCTGTGCAACGCGCTTCACGGTCGGCGCTGCAGCCTGTGCCACGAGCACGCCGGCACGGGTGGAGCCGGTGAAGGACATCATGTCGACATCCGGATGTGCGGAAAGCGAAGCACCGACGCCCGGGCCGTCACCGTTGACGAGGTTGAACACGCCTTTCGGCACGCCAGCCTCATGCATGATCTCGGTCAGGATCATGGCGTCGACCGGGGCGATTTCTGACGGCTTCAGCACCATGGTGCAACCTGCGGCGATGGCCGGAGCCACTTTGCAGGCGATCTGGTTGATCGGCCAGTTCCACGGCGTGATGAAGCCGCAAACGCCGATCGGCTCTTTGCGCAGAAGGGTCGTGCCCTTCACTTCTTCCCACTTGTAGTTCCGCAGGATTGCTGCGGTCGTGGCGAAGTGGCCCATGCCGGACGGCACCTGTGCGGCGTTGGCCAGCCACATCGGGGCGCCCATTTCGGTCGAAACGGCTTCCGCCAGTTCCGGCAGACGGGCCTGGATGCCTGCTGCGATCTTGTCGAGCAGTTCGGCGCGGTATTCCACGGTGGTCTGCGAGAAGGCCGGGAATGCTGCCTTTGCGGCGGCCACGGCCTTGTCGACGTCGGCCTGCGAGCCAAGCGAAATCACGGCGAAGTTTTCTTCGGTGGCCGGGTTCTCGACTTCGAGGGTCTTCGGCGTCACGGGATCGACCCATTCACCATTGATGTAGAATTTCAGGTACTCTTTCATGCCGCTCAGGCCTCCCTCCAAGGTGTCAGACTACAATAAGTATAGGGGCTGGGCCCGCGACCCGCGAGTCCTTACCCGACGATATGTCCGTTTCGTAACCGGGCATCAGCCGTGAACATTGTCCACATCATAGGCGGCGATGGTCGCAAGGTTCACGATGTCGCCGACCGTCGCTCCCAGCGAAGCGATTTGTACCGGCTTTTCCAGGCCGAGCAGCATCGGGCCGATCACGGTCGCCCGGCTCATCGATTCCAGCAGCTTGGTCGAGATTGATGCGGCGTGAATGGCCGGCATCACCAGCACGTTTGCCGGGCCGCTGAGGCGCGAGAAGGGGTACAGCATCCAGTGGTTTGGATTGAGGGCCACGTCGGCTGACATGTCACCCTCATATTCGAAATCGATGCCGTCCATCTTGTCGAGAATGGCGACCGCTTCGCGGACCTTCTCACCGCGCTCGCCCATCGGGTTGCCGAAGGTCGAGTAAGACAGGAAAGCCACGCGTGGCACGAAGCCGACCGACTGGACCGCGCGGGCCGCTTCGATCGCAATGTCCGCAAGTTCAGGGCCACCCGGCAGTTCGGTGACGCTGGTATCGGCGATAAACACGGTCTTGCCGCGGTTGATCACCATCGACATGCCGATCACGGCCTGGCCCTGGATCGGGTCGAGCACCAATTGGGCGTCCTTCAGGGCGACGTCGTAGTTGCGGGTGACGCCGGTGACCATGCCGTCGGCATCGCCATTCTTCAGCATGCACGAACCGAAGACGTTACGGTCATTGTTGACGAGGCGCTGGACGTCCCGCTTGAGGTAACCCTCGCGCTGGAGGCGGGCATACAGCATGTCCGTATAGACCGGATTGTTGTCCGAAAGGCGGGCGTTGAGGATTTCCAGCGATCCGGCCGGAACGCCCATCATTTCCATGGTTTGTTCAACCTGGGCTTCGCGGCCGATCAGGATCGGATGGCCAAGCCCCTGGTTCTTGAAGCTGTAGGCGGCGCGGACGACGGAAGGCTCTTCGCCTTCGGCGAACACGATGCGGCGCTGTACTTCCTTGCAGCGGGCCTGAACGCCTTCAAGGAAGGCCGCGGCCGGGTCGGACCGGCGCTTCAGCTGGGCGCGATAGGCGTCCATGTCCGCGATGGGTTTGCGGGCAACGCCGGTGTCCATGGCGGCCTGTGCCACGAAGGGCGGAACGTGCGAGATGAGGCGCGGATCGAACGGGGTCGGGATGATGTATTCCCGGCCGAAAGTAGGGCGTGAGCCGTGATAGGCGGCGGCCACTTCGTCCGGCACGTCTTCGCGGGCGAGCTCCGCCAGAGCGTAGGCCGCCGCGACCTTCATCTCTTCATTGATGCTGCGGGCCCGCACATCGAGGGCGCCGCGGAAGATGTAGGGGAAGCCGAGGACGTTGTTGACCTGATTCGGATAGTCCGAACGGCCCGTGGCAATGATGGCATCATCACGTACGGCCTTGATTTCTTCCGGCGTGATTTCCGGGTCCGGATTGGCCATGGCGAAGATGATCGGGTTCGGCGCCATCGCCTTGACCATGTCCTGCGTCACGGCGCCTTTGATCGACAGGCCGAGGAAGATGTCGGCACCTTCCATGGCTTCGGTCAGTGTCCGCTTGGTCGTCTTCACGGCGAAGGCGGATTTGAACTGGTCCATGCGCTCGGTGCGGCCTTCGTAAACGACGCCGGTGGAATCGCACATGAGGATATTTTCTGCCTGCACGCCAAGGTGGCGGATCAGGCCGGCGCAGGAGAGGCCTGCGGCCCCGGCGCCGGAAACGGCCACTTTCACGTCTTTCAGGTCACGGCCGGTAATGTGGCAGGCGTTGATAATGCCCGCGGCAGCGATGATGGCGGTGCCGTGCTGGTCGTCATGGAAGACCGGAATGTCGAGGTCTTCGCGCAGGCGGCTTTCAATGATGAAACAGTCCGGAGACCCGATGTCTTCCAGATTGATGCCGCCCCAGGTGTCGCCGATGTTGCGAACGGTCCGGATGAAGTCTTCCGCATCCTTCGTGTTCACTTCGACGTCGATGCTGTCGATGTCGGCGAAGCGCTTGAACAGGACGGACTTGCCTTCCATCACCGGCTTGGACGCCATCGGGCCGAGATCGCCAAGGCCGAGAATGGCGGTGCCGTTCGAGATGACGGCGACCATGTTGCCCTTGGAGGTGTAGTCGTAGGCCTTGTCTTCATCTTCCGCGATGGCAAGGACAGGCACCGCGACGCCCGGGCTGTAGGCCAGCGACAGGTCCCGCTGGGTACCCATGGGCTTGGTCGGCGCCATGGAAATCTTGCCGGCGGTCGGTTTGGAATGGAAATCGAGGGCTTCCTGATCGGTGAAGCTGGGGCGCTTGGACGTCATGACTTGGGGTCTGTTCTGCAGGTCTGTTCTGGTTCTCGTTTGGCGCCGGACCCTAGGCCGCGCCGAGGGGGCTGCCAACTGCCTAAATGACCGAAAAGCATGCCATTCCGGCATGGCTGGCCAGATGCTTTGCGAATCTCCAGGCAAACGGCTAGCGTCCGCGCGACATGGCTGACACTGCAACCTCCTCCCCTGCGAGCAAGACTTCCGCGCCGACCCCGTTCATGGCGCAATATCTTTCCATAAAAGCGCAGCAGCCCGATGCGTTTTTGTTCTTTCGCATGGGCGATTTCTACGAACTGTTCTTCGACGATGCTGTCGATGCGGCACGGATCCTCGACATCACGCTCACTTCGCGTGGGGAATATGACGGCAAGCCCATCCCAATGGCCGGCGTGCCTTACCATGCAGCCGAGGGGTATCTCGCCCGCCTGATCAAGGCCGGATGCCGCGTTGCCGTCTGCGAGCAGACCGAAAGCCCGGCTGAAGCCAAGAAGCGCGGCTCCAAGGCGATCGTGAACCGGGAAATCGTCCGGATCGTTACGCCGGGCACTCTGACCGAGGAAGCCCTGCTGCCGGCCCGGCAGGGGCAGGCGCTCGCGGCCATCGCCATCGGGGCAGGGGGCGCGGAAGGCGCCATTGCGGTTTGTGATGTTTCCACCGGCACCTTCGATGTCGCCGCGGTCGATCCTGCCGCGCTTGCCGACATGCTGATGGCCTGGCCCTTGTCGGAATTGCTGGCGGCCGATGCGGATAGCGGCAAGCCGCCGATCATCTCGGCAACAGCGGCATCCGCCGCCCCGGTCACTTGGCGTCCGGCACGCGCGGCAACCCACAAGACAGGCGAAGCGCTGTTGAAGGAAGCTTTCGACATTGCCGCCATTGATGCGCTTGGGGACTTCAGCCGAACCGAGCTTTCTGCGATCGGACTGCTGCTCGATTATGTGAAACTGACGCAGGCGGGCAGCGAAATCCGCCTCGACCCGCCCCGGCGGCCTGATCCGTCCGGACACCTCTCGATCGATCCGGCCACAAGGGCGAGCCTCGAGATCGACCGCGCCATGAATGGAGGCCGGGACGGCTCCCTGCTCGGCACGATCGACCGTACGGTCACGGCACCCGGCGCGCGCCTGCTGGCGGCACGCCTCGCACGGCCTTCGCTGGACAAGGCGGAAATTGAGGCCCGCCTTGACGCTGCCGCATGGTTCGTGGACGACGCATCCGCGCTGGAAGACGTTCGCGCCAGGCTGCGGCAAGCTCCGGATCTTGAGCGTGCTAGAACTCGCCTCAATCTCGACCGTGGCGGACCGCGGGACCTGCTCGCCATCGCCAATGCCCTGGGAGCCGCAAGCGAAGCCGCCGACCTGTTGAAGCAGACCGGCGCTTTGCCCGATCAGCTGGCGCGTGCCTGCGAGCAGCTGGATCTTTCGGTTCAGCCTGGGCTTGCAGAGCTCGCAGGAGACATGGCACGCGCTATCAAGGAGAGCCCGCCGACCCTCGCGCGCGATGGCGGCTTCGTCGCTGCCGGTTGGGACAAGGCACTGGACGAGGTGCGTGCCCTGCGGGACGACAGCCGGAAGATCATCGCCGAGATGCAGGCGCGTTATGCCAACGATACCGGTATTTCCGCGCTCAAGGTCAAGTTCAACAATGTGCTTGGCTATTTTGTCGACGTGCCGGCCCGGCATGGCGATACGCTGATGGCGCCGCCCTGGTCGGAGACCTTCATCCACCGGCAGACGCTTGCCGGAAATGTCCGCTTTTCGACCAGCGAACTGGCCGATCTGGCGGGGCGCATTTCCCGCGCGGAGGAGGAAGCCAAGGCGCGTGAACTCGCGATATTTGATGAATTGTCGGCCCGGGTGTCTGCGGCCAGCCGTGACCTGTCCGCAAGTGCTGAGGCGATTGCCTGCCTTGACGTTGCCGCCGCTACGGCGGCCTGGGCGCTGGAAGCAGATGCGGTCCGCCCACGGATCGAAGTCGAGCCTGTCTTCGAGGCAGATGCCCTGCGCCACCCTGTTGTCGAGGCGGCGCTGAAGAAAGACGGGCAGGGCTTTACCGCAAATGCGCTGAAGCTTGATGCCGGTGGCGGGGAAGCGCCGCGCCTCCTGCTGGTGACGGGCCCGAACATGGCCGGTAAATCCACCTATCTGCGCCAGTCCGCGCTGGCTGTCATTCTGGCTCAGTCCGGACTGTTCGTTCCGGCGCGCAGCATCCGGGTAGGCCTCGCAGATCGCGTGTTTTCCCGCGTCGGAGCGTCTGACGATCTGGCGCGCGGACGGTCGACCTTCATGGTCGAGATGGTGGAAACCGCCGCGATCCTGACGCAGGCGACCAAACGCAGTTTTGTCATCCTCGACGAGGTTGGCCGGGGTACATCGACCTGGGACGGGCTCGCCATCGCCTGGGCCGCAGTCGAACATCTCCACTCGGCGAATGGTTGCCGTGCGCTGTTCGCGACACACTACCATGAGCTGACCGGCCTCGCGGACGATTTGTCCGGCGCGGCGAATGCGTCCCTGCGGGCAAGGGAATGGAAGAATGATCTCGTCTTCCTGCATGAGGTGCAGACGGGGCCTGCCGACCGGTCCTACGGCGTGCAGGTGGCGCGGCTTGCCGGTCTGCCGAAAAAGGCGGTTGCCCGCGCAGCGCAAATTCTGAAGCGGCTCGAAACCGATCCCTCATCGGCTGAAACCCTGCCGCTCTTTGCGTCGGCCCCTTTGAGTGTCGAGGAAGATGCCGAAGCGCCTATTTCGTCCGGGCCGGGCGACCGGCTTGCGGCGCTCCTGGAAACGGTCGATCCGGACTCCCTCACACCGCGGGAAGCGCTGGATCTGGTCTACCGCTTGAAGGATGAAGCCCGGGACGCAGACTGAGCGTCAGGTCGACCGCTCAAGCGCCTCGAGAATGTGAATTGCCGCCTGAAGGGACCGGTCATCTTCGATCCGGTCGATCAGCCGTTTCCCGTCGCGGCGCAGTCCCAGGATTTTCAGATCGCGCTCGGCTTTCTGGGGCGCTGGCAGCTCAATGACAAACGGCTCGTAGAAGAAGTCGATTGGCTTGTTGAGGGCGATTGCCACATCCCGCAGGCGGCCGGCGGAGAGGCGGCTCTGACCCGCTTCATATTTCTGGATCTGCTGGAACGTGACCCCCAGCAGGGAAGACAATGTTTCCTGCGTCAGGCCGAGTTCCCGTCTCGCCTGTCGCACTTTCTGGCCCACGAAGCGGTCTGCGTCGGTTGGCTTTCGCGCCTCGTGGCCATTCGGATTGGCCAAGTTGGGCATTTCTGGATTTCCTGATTCTATCTCCGGCAATCGAATTGGTATGCAAACACCGGGCCAATGACAACCTAGGCGTGCAATATTGCGGGCGTGAAAATAGAATTCGGATATCAGAAATGGAAAGCCGCAGGCGGTGCCTGCGGCTGCATCCGGAAAGTCATGTTGATGCTTGGTGCTGCCAATCAGTTGGGATCAAGGCGGATGATGTCGTCATCCTGGCTCGCGGCAGGCTGACCTTCCTCGCCCGTGAAAATGGGGCTGGGAACATCCTTGTTGAAATCGACGGAGCCGAGCTGGTCCGATCCGATGAGCTTGGGCTTTTCAGGCGTGCCACCGAGGTTCAGGTTCAACGTACCACCTGAGGCAGGCGTTTCCTTGACCGACCCCGGAAGGGAGAGATTCAACGTGCCGGAGGGTTCCTGAACCGCCACCGTGTCGGTGGATTTCGAAGAGTCCTTCGTATTCGATTCCGAACAAGCGACGCCGGCAAAAGCGACTGAGGCAACGGCGAGGACGGTCATAAGTTTCATGTTCATGCCCTTGATCATGTCCTTGAGACTAGCGGCCTGCAAGCCTCTCCTGCACAGAGTCCCAGAAAATAGCCGGGATATCAATGCCGCTTAATTTCTTGATGGCCTGAACGCCGGTCGGTGACGTGACATTGATCTCGGTCATGCGTCCGCCGATCACATCGATGCCCGTCAGGACCAGGCCGCGCTTGCGCAGTTCCGGGCCGATGGCCTCGCAAATGCGTTTGTCGGCATCGCTGAGATCGGATTTTTCCGCCGTTCCGCCGACGACAAGGTTTGAGCGGACCTGACCGGACTTCGGGCGGCGGTTGAGCGCGCCGACGGCCTTGCCGTCGACCAGCATGATTCGCTTGTCGCCTTCGCTGACCGCCGGCAGGAAGGCCTGCACCATGACGGGCTCCCGGGACTTCGAGAAGAAAAGCTCAAGCAGGGAGTCGAGATTGGAATCGTCTTCCTTCAGCCGGAACACGCCCGCGCCGCCATGGCCGTAGATCGGCTTGACGATGATGTCCTTGTAGCGGTCGCGGAAATCCTCGATGGCAGCCGGGTCGCGGCTGACCAGTGTCGGAGGCATCAGATCCGGGAACATCAGCGGCAGGATCTTTTCCGGGCTGGATCGCACGCCCGTCGGGTCGTTCAGCACCAGCGTCTCGCCGCTGATCAGTTCCAGCATGTGGCAGGCCGTGATGTAGGAGAGATCGAAGGGCGGGTCCTGGCGCATGAGCACGACATCGACGTCTTTTGCGAGGTCGAGCGTGACCGTTTCGCCGAAAACGCCAGGTGTCCCCGCGACCCGCTGGACCTTTGCCGGGCGAACCCGCGCGGTTACGCGGGTGCCTTCCAGGCTCATATCCTGCGGCCCGTAGACGAAAAGTTCCATGCCGCGGGCCTGCGCGGTTTCGGCCAGGGCAAAGGTTGTATCGCCGTCGATATTGACGTGCTCAAGCGGATCCATCTGGATCGCGACGCGAAGACTCATGGGGCGCTCCCGGTTGCAGGAACGCGGGCAGGGCGTCCCGTCAGTAATTAGCGCCGATCAGCTCGGCGTCCGACCCATATGAGGTATCGGGGACGTTTTGGTAAGAGGTCGGCTGGCCCTGCAGTTCGGGTTCAGTCGCGCGAACTTCCGGTTCAAGCAGCCGGACATAGGAAACGACCTGTTTCACGCCGGAAACGACACTGGCCTCTTCGGCGGCTTTTTTCAGTTCTTTCGCGGAACGGGCCGTCCCCATGAGATAGACGACGCCGTCATAGGTCTCGATATTGAAATTGAGGCTTTTCACGGTTTTCGAGCCGATCAGCCGGGCCCGGACGCGGCCGGTGATGACCTCGTCGGACACATTGGCGATGAAGCCGCCGGGCGGCTCGATCTTGATCTCGTTTGCCACATCCTTTGTCAGGGCGGCGCTCCACGCGATGCCTTCCGCCTTGACCCGGTCTTCCGGGAAATTGACGCGGCCGCTCAGCAGGACGAGGCCATTGGCAACCTCGACATCCACTTCGGCGAATTTTTCCGAGTTCTCCGAGATGAGTTTGGCCTTGATCTGGTTCGACACATTCGCGTCATCCAGCGCCTGGCCCATCGTCTTGTCCTGCGCCGCCGTGATCCCGACCGCGCCCGCCGTGCCGACGGCAGCGACCACACAGCCACCGAGTGGCAACAGCAGGGTCATGGACAGGGCGAGGGCGGGGAGGGGGGATTTCATAGGCAACTCCGGAACGTTCGGATGACGGCAGCGGCTTCTACACGCACGTTGGGGCGAAATTCTGGCAAAACACCCCGCCGCAGCCCGGGAGCTGCAACAGGCGCACCGGTGACAGACAATACGGGTTTCTTCTGGTTGTGAAGCGCCCGTCATGATAATATGTGAGGATCAGTAACCAGAAGGAACGAAAACCCTGACTTCCAGCGCTCCGCGGCTCCCGGCCGCAAAGCAGGCCACCGTCGAAGATATCCGTGCCGTGGCCGAGTCTCTCGCAAAGTCCCTTGAAGACGACAAAGCTGAGGATCTCCTCTTCATCGATCTTCAGGGCAAATCCTCGCTTGCCGATTTCATGATCATTGCGTCCGGCCGTTCCGGTCGTCACGTGGCTGCGCTTGCCGATCATGTTTCCCAGGAAGCGAAGAAGCTCACCGGTCGTCCGGCGAGCGTCGAAGGCATGCCGAATGCGGACTGGGTTCTGATCGATACAGGGGATGTGATCGTCCACCTGTTCCGGCCCGAAGTCCGGGAATTCTACAATCTGGAAAAGATCTGGGCGTCTGATTCCCCCCATATGCGCAGCAAGGCCCACTAGGCGCCATGCGCCTGACTTTTCTGGTGGTCGGCAAGATGAAGTCCGGCCCGGAACGTGATCTCGTCGACGAGTATCTGAAGCGTGCGCGCCCGGTCGCGCGCGGCCTCGGCTTTCGCGGCATCGACGAGGTCGAAGTGGCCAGTGGCGGCGGGCTGGATGCCGAAGCCGAACGTATTCTCGAGAAAATTCCGGCTGGTGCGCGTGTGCTACGCCTCGATGAGTTCGGTCCGGCCATGGGTTCAGCCGACTTTGCAGGGAAACTGGCCACATGGCGGGATCAGGGGACACCGGATCTGGTTTTCCTGATTGGCGGGGCAGAGGGCTATGGCGAGGCGGTGCGCAAGGCGGCGACCGAAACGCTGGCTTTCGGTCCGCAGACCTGGCCGCACCGCTTCGTGCGGGCCATGCTCGCCGAACAGGTTTACCGGGCGATGTCGATTCTGGCGGGCACGCCCTATCACAAGGCCTGAGCGGCCTGCCTGTGTCAGCCTGACTGTATCAGCCTGCGTAAAGCGAAGGTGCAGGGGCGAAGGCCATCACGATCAGAGCGCCCGCCAACGCCGCAAATGTTGCGAGCGTGACCCATCGTGAAATGGCGGTCTGGGCGTTCATCGTTGGCATCCTTCTGGCCGGTTTCCGTGTTGAGCCCGATATGGGGGCGTCTCTCTATGATGAACACTTTCCAAACGGAATGGGTTCCATGCGCGGCTTGAATAAGGCAATTTCCGGGCCAGCGATGACACCTCGTTCATCTTGTTGATCCCGTCAGGATCCCGGCCTAGACCAGATTCGAACAAGTAGCCGGTGCGGGAGACGAAGCAGTGTCTGGTTGGCGGGATTTCCTGAAAGTGTACTGGCCGCTGATTGCAGTGGCCGCAGTCGGCCTGATCGCGGCCCTCATGATGATGGACCCGGCGCCGCCGAAAAAGATACGCTTTGCGGCAGGCTCGCCCGGTGGCGCCTATCACGCATTTGCCGAACGGTATCAGCGTTTGCTGCAGGAGCAGGGGGTGCAGGTCGATCTGGTTGATACGGCTGGCTCGATCGAAAACCTTCGTTTGCTGGACGATGGCGATGTGGAGGTCGCGCTGGTTCAGGGCGGACTTGCCTCCAGACAGGACCGCGAAGCGCTGCACTCGCTGGGCGGCCTGTTCCCGGAACCGTTCTGGGTGTTCGTGCGTGCGGGCAATGGCATCAACGCTTTCGGGGATCTGCGCGGCTACCGTTTTGCCATCGGACCGGACGGGTCGGGCACCCGGTCGCTCGCGCTTGCCTTGCAGTCTGAGTTTGGCGGTACCTGGCCCGCGAGCGCACAGATGACCCAGTCTGGCAGCGAAGCAGCCGATGCGCTGCGCGCCGGTGAGGTGGATGCGGTGGCGTTCGCGGCGTCCGTTGAGGCGCCCTATGTGCAGGACATGCTGCGCGATCCGGCCGTGGAACTGCTGCCATTCGAACGCGCTCCGGCGCTGGCCCGCCGGCAGGACGCCCTGACCGCCGTCACGCTCCTGCGCGGCGTTGTCGACATCGGTGCCGACATTCCGGCGTCGGATGTGCCGTTGGTTGCCCCGGTCGCCCAACTTGCCATCCGCAAGGACGTCCACCCGGCGATCGAGGCGGTTCTGATCGATTCCGCCATGGCCATTCACGGGAATGGTTCCCTGTTGTCGGTGGCCGGCAGCTGGCCGGACCCTGACGCGACAGACCTTCCCGTCTCTCGTCAGGCGCGGCGTTACTACACCGACGGGCCTTCTTTCCTGCGGCGGTATTTCTCGTTCGATGTGGCGAACTTCCTCGACCGGGCCTGGGTGCTGGCAATTCCGTTGCTGACGCTCCTGTTTCCGCTGGTCCGCGCGGCGCCCCCCATCTATCGCTGGCGCGTACGGCGGAAAATCTACGTCTGGTACAAGGACATCCGCGAACTGGAAGCGCGTGGCCGGGCCTCACCGACACCTGAGGAACGGGCGCAGATCGTCAAGGAACTGCAGGACCTGCAGGAAGAGATCGGCGCCGTGGATGTGCCGCTGTCCTACACCGACGACCTCTATCGCCTCCGCAGCCATGTCGAGTTCGTCAAACAGCTGGTGATGAACCCCAAGGGGGCCGTTCCGACGCCCGCTTTGGGCGTCTAGGACCTACCAGGTCTCGCACCAGGGGCGCAGGTCCAGCTCGTGGGTCCAGGCCGAGCGGTGCTGGTTGTGCAGCCAGACATAATTCTTCGCGATTTCGTCGGGGACCAGGAGGCCGTCCCGGTCCCGGCGCTCGGCTGCGTCGGGCAGGGTTTCGCGGATGAAGGCGGAATCGATCGCGCCGTCGATCACGACATGTGCGACGTGAATACCTTTCGGACCCAGCTCACGCGCCATCGACTGGGCGAGGGCCCGGAGCGCGTGCTTCGCACCGGCAAAGGCTGAGAAGCCCGCGCCGCCACGCATCGCGGCGGTGGCGCCGGTGAAAATGATCGTGCCGCGTCCGCGCGAACCCATCACACGGGCGGCTTCACGCCCGGCGAGGAAGCCCGCAAAAGCCGCCATCTCCCAGACCTTCTGGTAGACGCGGCTGGTCGTGTCGGTGACCGGGAAGCGGACATTTGCGCCGATATTGAAGACGCAGGCTTCGATGGGGCCGACCTCCGCCTCGACCCGGTCGAAGAGGGCGATGGTGTCGTCTTCGCTTCGGGCATCGATCCCGAAGGCGCGTGCTTTTCCGCCCTCTGCCTCAATCGAGCTGACCAGCGCATCGAGGTCTGACAGGTTGCGCGGGCGGCGTGTGACGCAGGCGCTCAAGCCTTCACGGGCGAAGGCTTTGGCAATCGCGCCGCCTGTCGCGTCACCTGCGCCAATGATCAGAGCTGCGCCTTTTGCCATTTTGTGAGCCTCCTCCAGCGTTTTTCGAACGCTCGCTGATCGAAGTGGGTTTGTAAAGGGAACTCACTCTTCAGGCTGGCTAAACCCCAGTCGGTCAGCGCTGGCAGGAGGGGCAGTAGAAGGTCGAGCGCCCTGATTGGGCAAGGCGTTTGATCGTGGTCCCGCAGGCCGGGCAGGGCTTTCCCTCGCGGTCATAAACGGCGAAGCGGTGCTGGAAATAGCCGAGTTCTCCGCTGGCGTTCGCAAAGTCCGAGATCGACGAGCCCCCTGCCTCGATGGCCTCAGCGATGACGTCATTGATGGCGGGGGCAAGGCGGGCTGCACGCTGGCCGGGGACGCTTTGCGACAGGCGTTTGGGTGAGATTTTTGACCGCCAGAGGGCCTCGCAGACATAGATGTTGCCGAGGCCGGCAATGACCGACTGGTCCAGCAGGGCGGCCTTGATCGGCGCCTTCTTGCCCTTCAGGGCCGTGTCCAGATAGGCGGCGGAGAAATGGTTGCTCAGCGGCTCCGGCCCCATGGCCATTAACCTTGGATATGACTGGAATTGCTCGGCTGGCCAGAGCTCCATGAAGCCGAACCGGCGGGGGTCGTTGTAGGTGACTATGTCATGACTATCGAGGACCATAACGACATGATCATGGGCCGGATCCGTGCCTGTTTCGTGCTTGTAGTGCGCTGTCGCATGACCACTCACCGTGAACCGCCCGGTCATGCCGAGATGCATCACCAGCACCTCGCCGGACGAGAGCTCCACCGTCAGGAATTTTGCCCGACGCCCGAGGCGCACGATCTTCTGCCCAGAGACCCGCTCGGCGAAGCGTTCGGGGAAGGGGAAGCGCAGGTCCGCCCGGTTCTGGGTCAGCGACACGATCGTGCGGCCCTCCATGACGGGAGCGAGGCCGCGGCGAACTGTCTCGACTTCGGGTAATTCAGGCATGGTTATGGCATATAGCCTAGGGCGTACGGGGTAACTATGGTGGCGCGCATGTCTGCAGAGCCTGAAACAGAGCGCAAGGTCTCCTTCGGTTTCGAAGAGGTGACCGAAAGCGAGAAAGTGGCACGCGTGAAGGGCGTCTTCCGCTCCGTCGCGTCGCGCTACGACCTGATGAACGACCTCATGTCCGCCGGCGTGCACCGTCTGTGGAAGCATGATGCAATGAACCGCGTGAACCCGCAGCCGGGCGAGCGTCACCTCGATGTGGCGGGCGGCACGGGCGAACTGGCGCGGGCCTTCCTGGAACTGGCCGACAAGGCCGGCAAGCGCCGCGGCATCGACAAGCCCGCCACCGCCATCGTGTCGGACATCAATGATGCCATGCTGGAAGCCGGCAAGGCACGCGCCGACAATGCGAAATGGGAAGGCCGCCTGGACTGGGTCTGCGCCGATGGCCAGAACCTGCCATGGGCCGATAACAGCTTTGACGTCGTGACGGTGTCTTTCGGCATCCGCAACTTTGCCGACCGGGTCGCGGGTCTCAGGGAATTCCGCCGCGTGCTGAAGCCGGGCGGCCGCCTCGCCGTGCTGGAGTTCAGCCACATGACGGCGCCCGCCCTGCAGGCGGCGTATGACAAATACAGCTTCAATGTGATCCCGCAGCTCGGCAGCCTCGTGGCGGGCGACAAGGAAAGCTACCAATACCTCGTCGAGTCGATCCGGAAGTTTCCCGATCAGGAAACCTTCCGTGCCGAGATTGAAAGTGCCGGGTTCTCGAACGTGTCCGTCACGAATTATTCGGGCGGCATCGCGGCGCTGCACTTTGGCTGGGCCGTCTGACGATGGGGATGATCGGGGACTACAGGCGTTTGATGCGCGCCGGCATCGCGCTGGCGCGGCATGATGTGATCCTGCCGGCGGACTACCAGTCCCGCCTGCCAATGGCCGCGCGGATCGCCGGTGGTACGTTGCGTCTGATCACCGGCGGGGCACGTGGACGTCCGGGGCAGCGCCTCGCACGCGCGCTGGAAGGGCTTGGCCCGGCCTATATCAAGCTTGGCCAGTTCCTCGCCACGCGGCCGGACGTTTTCGGTACGGAAGTGACCTCCGACCTCGACCATTTGAAAGACAAGCTGCCGCCATTCTCCATGAAGGCGGCCCGCGCGGCGCTCGTCGCGGAATTCGGTGCAGCCGAGGCAGACCGTCTGTTTGCAGACCTTTCAGAGCCTGTCGCCGCTGCCTCGCTGGCGCAGGTGCACCGGATGGACCTGCCGGATGGTGCCCGCGCCGTGAAGATCCTGCGGCCGAAGATCGAGGAACGCCTGTCGAAAGAGCTGTCGGCGATGAAGCGGGCGGCCCGGACGATCGAAGGTGTCTCGGCAGAGAGCCGCCGCCTGAAGCCGGTGGCCTTCACCGAAACCATCGCCACAGCCATGATGCGCGAGACGGACCTGCGCCTCGAAGCGGGCGGGGCGGACGAGATGCGCGCGCTCAGCGAGAAGAACGGCTATTTCCAGGTGCCGAAGGTCGACTGGGACCGGACGGGCCGCCGTGTGCTGACCATCGACTGGGTCGACGGGAAGTCGCTGACCGATCCGACTGCGCTCGACCAGCCGGGCATCGATCGCAAGGCACTGGCGAACGACATCACCCGCGGCTTCCTGACCAATGCCATTGAGCACGGCGTTTTCCATGCTGACATGCACGAAGGCAATCTGATCCTGACGCCGGAAGGGAAAATCGCCCTCATCGATTTCGGCATTATCGGCCGGATCGGCATGACGGAACGGCGCTTCCTGGCGGAGATCCTTTGGGGCTTCCTGAAACGCGACTATGTCCGCGTTGCCGAAGTGCATTTCGAGGCGGGTTATGTGCCTGCATCGCAATCGGTCGGAGAGTTCGCGCAGGCGCTGCGGACCATTGGCGAACCCATCCATGGCAAGCCGGCCGAGGAAGTCTCCATGGGCCGGGTGCTGCTGCAGCTGTTCGACTATACGCACACATTCGGCATGGCCCTGCGCCCGGAACTCGTCCTCTTGCAGAAGACGATGGTGCAGGTGGAAGGCGTCGCGCGTGCCATCGATCCGGCACACAATATCTGGAACGCATCCGAGCCGGTTGTCGAAGGCTGGATTCGGCGCAGTTTCGGCCCGCAAGGCGCGGCGAAGCTCGTTTCGGACAATGTCCGTGAGGTGATGAACCGTCTGAAACGCCTGCCGGAAGTGATGGACCGGTTCGAAGCCTTCATGGAGCATGAGCTGGAAGAGGCGCCGCCCCCGGCGAAGAAGCCGTTTGCGCCCTGGTGGGGGTGGTTCGGGCTTGTCGTGGCGCTGGCAGGTCTGGCAGTCTGGGCCTTCAAATAGGAGGCCATTCCATGTCGCATACAGGCGGATGCCAGTGCGGTCGTGTACGCTACGAAATGGAGGTTCTGGAGCAGGCGCATGCCTGTCATTGCCGGATGTGCCAGAAGGCAACCGGTGGCCTGTTCGCGGCGCTCGTCGGCGCGCCGAAGGACAAGATCCGCTGGACGGCCACGCCACCAGAGGAATTTCAGAGTTCAAGCCTTGCGCGCCGCGCGTTCTGCCAGGCTTGCGGTACACCGCTGGGCTTCACTTATGACCAGCCGGATGCGCGGCAGTACGTGACCATCGGCAGCCTCGACCATCCGGAAGATGCGCCGATTCAGCGGCAATATGGGTTCGAGTCGAAACTCCCGTTCGTGTCATTCTGCGAGGACGTGCCGGGCGAGCGCACTGACGCGGATCCGGCGGCAGGCGAATTTCTCGCGAATATGACGTCCAATCAGGCCTGAACTCTCCTTGAGGGAGTAAAGTGTTAACGCGCCTTAAGCATCGCCCTAGACTGGCGGCAGCTCCCGATGAAAGGATCTGCCATGAAGGGCTTCATTGCCTCTGCACTGCTCGGCGTCTTGCTGGCTTCGCCCGTCGCCGCACAAATCGCCGGCTCCGGACAGCGTACGCCGGAGGCGGAAGCGCAGCTGGCGAAGATCCGGAAAGCACCGCCAAAGCCTGCCGCCTCGCCCAGCGCCGAGCCCAGGCTGAGCGGGGCGCCGCAAGGCGGAAACCGCGCCAGTACAATGAAAATTGTGGATGTACGCGCCGCGAAAGGGCTCGCCCGAACATCCGGAATTCGGGTGTTTCGCGGAAACAGCGTATCAGTCGTCCGGTCAGGCGTGCGCAAACTCCAGAAGACATCCCCGGACAGCGCCCGCCGGAGCCAGATGAAGCTGATCCGCATCGGGGCGAGCCCAAGTGTCACCTTCACCGCCTATGGCATCGACCTCGCCGAGCGGCATGAGGAAACGCCCGTGCGCCCGCCGACGATCCGCGTAAATCCTTAATGCACACTGCGTTTTCACGCGAATTTCATGGCGGTAACGCAAGGATTCTGGGTTAAGACAGACCCGGAAAGACGACCCGGGACCAATGAGCGACAAACGTATCCTGCTGATCATTGGCGGTGGCATCGCCGCCTATAAGAGCCTTGAGCTGATCCGCGAGCTTGGCCGGCGCGGCATTGCCTGCCGCTGCATCCTGACCCGGGCCGGGCAGGAATTCGTGACGCCGCTTTCCGTCTCTGCCCTGTCCGGCGAAAAGGTTTTCACCGAGCTCTTCGACCTCGATGATGAAGCGGAGATGGGGCATATCCAGCTGTCGCGGTCCGCCGATCTGGTCGTGGTCTGCCCGGCGACGGCGGACCTGATGGCGAAGGCCGTGCACGGCCATGCCAACGATCTTGCCTCCACCACGCTGCTCGCCACCGACACGCCGGTGCTGATGGTGCCCGCCATGAATGTGCGCATGTGGCAGCACGCGGCGACCGTCCGGAACGTCGCCCAGCTGCGCGCCGATGGCGTTTCCATCATGGAGCCCGATGAAGGCGCCATGGCGTGCGGCGAGTTCGGCCCCGGCCGCCTGCCGCAGGTGCCGGAGATTGTGGCGGAGATCGAGCGCCAGCTGTCAGGGCAGGGAACGGGCCTGCTGGAAGGTGCGCACTGCGTCGTCACCGCTGGCCCGACGCGCGAGCCGCTCGATCCGGTCCGCTTCCTGTCGAACCATTCCTCCGGCCGTCAGGGCTATGCCATCGCTGGGGCGCTCGCCGCGGAAGGCGCGCGCGTGACGCTGGTCTCCGGTCCTGTTGCGATCGAGCCGCTGCGCGGCGTGGACCTGGTCAAGGTCGAGACCGCCCGGCAGATGCTGAAAGCCGTCGAGGAAGCGCTGCCCGCAGACGTGTTCGTCTCCGTTGCCGCCGTGGCTGACTGGCGCCCGGCGCGGGCCGCAACGAAGAAGCTGAAGATCAAGGGCGCCGGAAGCGCGACGCCGTCGATGGAACTCGCCGAGAACCCGGACATCCTCCGCACCATCTCGAACAAGCGGAAGAACCGCCCGGCCCTCGTCGTCGGCTTTGCTGCCGAGACCAATGATGTCGAAGAGCACGCCGCGGCCAAGCTGAAGCGCAAGGGCTGCGACTGGATCGTCGCCAATGATGTCTCCGGCGATGTCATGGGCGGCACTGAAAACGAGATCGCGCTCGTCACGCGCGGCGGCATCGACCGTTGGCCCCGCCTCGGCAAGGGCGAAGTCGCCCGCCGCCTCGCGCACAAGATCGCCGAAGCGCTTGATGGCTCAGACGACGATGTGAAGCTCGCGGCAGAGTAGGCGCTGTCCTGCTTGATCCCATATAGGAATTTCAGCTAATAGTTGAAGTTTGACAGCCGGAATTGCATTCACCCCGGTGACCGGGAGGGGGCAGCATGCTTGCTAGGCTCGTTATGTGTATTGTGTCGGGCGTGCTTGCTGCAATGCCTGCGCTGGCGTGTTCCCTGTCGCCCGGTACGCTGCTGCAGTCCAATTTCGAGATGGTCGAATCGTCAGAAGCGATCGTGATTGCGAGGGCGGTCGAGGAAGAATCCGATGGTGCGTTCACCGATGTGGCGTTCACTGTTGAGCGAGTACTCAAAGGCACTCCGACCGACCGCGTGACCCGTCGGGATGCCAGGCTTGGCGATCCGGTACCGAGCGATCCATACGAGTTGCTCAATGCCAATCCTGAGGCCTATACGGGGCCCTGCATACGCAGAACTTTCAAGCGCGGAGACCGTTATGTCCTGATGCTGAGGGATGATCCGGCGTACGGATTTATCGTGGCGGGCAATGCATTCTCTCGCCAGAGTGAGGACGATTTTGGTCCCGGATCGTACTGGGGCCGGGCAATCGAGACCTATCTGAAAATTCAGCAGAATCCTGATCGTATGGCTCAGCTGGATGTCATGCAGGAGTTGGCAAGAAGCGGCCTGCAGCCCGGTGCATCCCGGTTCGACAGGCAACTGGGTATTGATGCCCTGGCGCATGTTCTGGGTATTCATCCCGACAAGCCGACGGCCTGGTTGCTGCAGCGATATGATGATCCCACCGCCATCAGACGTGCATTCTCCAATTCCACACCGCTCGACCTGACGGATGACATGGATGAGCTGGACCTGTTTGTGTTCGCGATGGTTGGAGATTGGCCGGAGGTTACCCCTGAACCTGAGCACGAGCGAGACGAGATCCTGTCGGCACTGGCACAAGGAAATCATCCTGACGCGGCGCCTCTATTAAATGCTATCCTCCAAGACCCGAATGCGAGGCCACAGCGTCTTGGTTCGGCGCTGGGTTATCTGATCCGGCAAGGAGCGTTCGAACGGTTCAAACAGATCTATGGCGAGCGCATCCTCTGGCTTGAAGCCATCGGCGATAGAAGAGAGGTGGAAGACTTCTGGCGGAATGTGCAGGACGCCATCGGATACGGTGACGATCTGAACGTCAATGATGAATTTGCGGTCTGGTGGGAGCAGCAGCGGACTTCCGTTTGTATTCTTCGATCAGCCCCCTGGGAGTGTCGGTCTTCAATCGCTTTTGACTCGACATTGCTGGACGATGCCAGAGCACATGCGACACAGGTCTTGTTGCATGCGCGCGATCCCGGGGTGATTGACTGGGCGGCATCGGAAATAGACCGGCTCCAGTCAGAGCAGGTTGAAATGTACAAGCATGATTGGGAGCTCCCGATTAAAGTGCTTCTTGCCGGATTTCACCCTGGCGATAAGACGCGCATATTCGAATTTGCTTGTGGAACCTGGCGTCAACGCGAGACATTTGCCAGGCTCATTGGAGAGGTTCCGACCCTGCACACAGAGGACTTGCTTCGCGAAATGATGGCGATAGAGCAACATGAATATGTCCGCAACAGCTTGCTGGATAGCGCCGTCCGGATAGCGGCCCACGATATGGAGGCCAGTTCACGGGCCAATGCCGAATTCGTTGCGGCCTATGCCCGATCTGATGGTCCGCTTCCGCTGGATGAGGGTGAGGAGTGGATGCTTCCATGCGCGCCTTGAGTCTGGTCGGCACGAGGATACCTGCGCTCCCGCCAGTGCTTGACTTGGTCTGCCGACTCCCGCACCGCTGCGGGCATGAACGAGGTTAATGTCGCGGTCCTGCCGCTCCCGCATTTCGATGGGCTCCAGCTGCCTGCCTATGAAACCGCCGGCTCGGCTGGAATGGATGTGCGCGCCGCGGTGCCGGAAGGGGGCCCGATGGTGCTGGCGCCGGGCGAACGGGCCATGGTGCCGACAGGGCTCAGCGTTGCGATCCCGCAGGGCTATGAGATCCAGGTGCGCCCGCGTTCCGGCCTTGCGGCCAAGCACGGCCTGACCTGTCTCAACACGCCGGGCACGATCGACAGCGATTACCGCGGTGAGATCAAGGTCATCCTCGTCAATCTCGGCCAGGAGGCGTTCACGATCCAGCGCGGCGAGCGCATCGCCCAGCTGGTGCTGGCCCCGGTGACGCGCCTTGCCTGGCAGTCCGTCGAAAGCCTCGACGAGACCGAGCGCGGGGCAGGGGGCTTCGGCTCAACCGGGCGCTAGGGCCAACCCGCTCGCTTCCGGGTGATCCTTCCCGTTTTTCAGATTTCATGCGAATTTGCTTGAACAGGTGTTCAGGTATCACCATATATCGTTTGTCGATATGAAGGAGGACGGGGTTAATGGATCCGTTTCAGATGGTTGTCGTCATCGTGGCGATTGTTTTCGGGACGAAAGCCTGGCGCGACCACATGCGCTTCAAGGAAATGCGGGCCAATGAGCGCGCCTCCGATGCCGATTTCGATCGCATGACGCAGGAGGTCGCGCGCCTCAAGGAACGTGTCCGGGTCCTCGAAAAGATCGTGACCGACGGCGACAAACGCCTCAGCGAGGAGATTTCCCGGCTCGCATGAGCCAGCTGATGCCACAGCCCCACCCATGGAACTGGAGATAAGATGATGCCTTTGTTGTACCCATTCATAGTCTTTCTCCTGTTGCTGATCCTCGCCACGCTGGTGCGTGGACCCGAACGCCCGGCAGCGTCCGGCAAGAAAGACGAAGAACTCTCCAGGCTGCGCGACCGTGTCGAGGTTCTGGAGCGCGCGGTGCTTGACCAGGACCGGGACCTGCGCCGGAAATTCGACGGGCTTTAACGCAGGCTGGTTATTCCGCGAGATCTGCCAGCCAGGCTTCGATCTCATCGGCCAGCTGGTCGGGCACTTCCGGCAGCAAGGCATGGCCGGCCCCGTCGATCCGGACCGCTGTGACCTGATCCCCCAGTTCCGCTTCCAGCAAGTCGATGGTGTCCGCGGGTGGAGCGATCGTGTCCTGCAGGCCGGAGATCACCAGCATGGGCTTGCCGCCCGCTGTCCACCAAAGGGACGAATCCACTGACCCGGTTGCGGCGCCCTGCAGGCGGCCGGTTTCCATATGCCAGCCGCGCAGCCAGTAATCCGGAATGGCGTTGCCTTCGGCAAAGAAACCATAGCGGACCGCTTCCCGGTGTTCTTCCGGCGTCAGGCGCGGATCGAAACTCTGCATCAGGGCCGTGTTTGCTTTTTCCGCAATCGGCTTCAGGCCGCCAGCGGCCAGAAGGATGACACCGCGCACCTGGTCAGGGTGACGGGTGGCCACGGCGCGTGCGAGGCGGTTGCCGAACGCATGGCCCAGCACCACGACCGGCTTGTCTCGTGTTTCCAGATAGATCGCGGCGTCATCTGCCAGGTCGAAGAGGGTTGGTGTTTCAGCCGTCGCCTAAACCCCGTTGATGGCGGGTGCTTCAAACAAGGTGACGCTGTAGCCGGACGCGGACAGGCGGCTTGCCAGTTCGTTGAAGTCGCTGGCTTCACGCCCGGCGCTGGCAAACATGACGATCTCAGGGCCTGTGCCCGAGCGGTAAGCTTTCAGTCGTGCGCGTCCGTTCTCATAGGTCCAGGTTTCGCCGACCGGGGGGCGGGCCGTATCGCCGGGCGTTGAAGGGGCGGAGGGTGTCGTCATGCAGGCGCTCCCGAGGCTTAGAAGGATCAGGCAGAAGATGGTCAGGCGAGATGACATCATGGACGCCCTTTCTACAAAAGCTGTTCTTCGGATTTTGCGAACCTGGCCAACAGGTACGCGTCTGTGTCCTCGATCGTATCCAGCTTCCCGAACGCAAACGCCTCGCGGTCGAAGACGAGGTCACGGGGGCGGAGCGGGCGGCTGATCTCCAGCCCCTCAAGCGTGCGTGCGCGGGAAAAGGCCACATAGGTCTGTCCGTGTGCGAACATGCCATGGTCGAAATCGATATACACCTTGTCCAGCGTCAGGCCCTGCGCCTTGTGAATGGTCACGGCATAGGCGAGCCGGAGGGGCATCTGCTTGAAGGTACCGACAACTTCGCGCTTTACCTTCTTGGTTTCGGGGTCGAGTTCATAGCGGAATTTTTCCCAGGCTGCGGGCTCGATTTCATAGGCGTGGCCGTCGATATCGACGATCACGCTCTTGCTGGTGAACCCGGCCACGACGGCCAGCGAACCGTTGACCCAGCGCCCTTCAGGATCGTTGCGGATCAGCATGACCCGCGCGCCTTCTTTCAGCTCCAGCTCGGCTTCGGTGGGATAGGCCTTCTCGTCGAACTGTCCCTGCACGTCCGCATAGAAGGGGTGGGGTTTGCCTGGCAGGCCTTCGAGGCGCGCCTGATTGATGCGGAAGGCATTCGCATTGTTGGGGGTCAGCACGACATGGGTTTCGGACGCGTCCACGGCGGAGCGATGCGAGACGATACTTTGCAGGATCGCCTCGTCTGCCGGGGTCACACGGCCGGTCCGCAGGGCGCCGAGCAGGGCAAGGAAGCGCGGGTCTTCCTGACGGAACACGTGTTTCAGCGCCAGCAGCGCAAACTCGGCTTCCCGGAAGGCATCGCAGTTGAAGAAATATTGCCCGCCGTGGCGTTCCTGCAGGATCGGCGCTTCCTGACCGGAGACAACCGGCGGCAGCTGGTGCAGGTCACCGGACAGGATCATCCGTACCCCGCCAAATGGTCGCTTGGACGCGCGGTTCAGCTTCAGAGACTTGTCAATTGCATCCAGCATGTCGGAGCGGACCATCGAGATTTCGTCGATGATCATCGTATCGATCGCCTTGACCAGCCGGGTCGACCGCAGGCGCCGGATATCGGCGGGCTCAATCAGGCGCGGCGGGAATTTGAAGAAGGAGTGGATCGTCTGCCCGCCCGCATTCATCGCGGCGACACCCGTGGGCGCCAGAACGACGGCGCTGTCCCCCGCCTGGGCGAGGAATTTGCGCAGCATCGTGGTCTTGCCGGTACCGGCCCGGCCAGTCAGGAACAGGTTTCCCTGCGCCCCTGCGCCGCTGGCGACCCAGCGGGCCGGCGCGGCATAGATATTGTCAGGAGTGTCTTTCGTGGGGCCAGCCATCATCCGGGCTTAGCGGTCTTTGCCGGGGAAGGCGAGGCCTGCAGCGTGCCGCTAGTGTGGTTCTTCCAGAAAGGCCGCCATGACGGCTTGCTCGACCATTGCGCGAACCTGCCGGGGCAGGAAGGGCTTGGGAATAAGGAAGGCCGGTTCGGACGTTTCCCCGGTCAACAGCCGCTTCGGGAAGGCGGTAATGAAGATCACCGGCACCGGCCGCGGCAGGCTCGCCTGGATCTCGGCCACGGCTTCCGCGCCCGAAGACCCGTCCGCCAGCGCAATATCTGCCAGGATCAGGCCGAACTTGCCGGATGCGGCCAGTTCCACGGCCTGCTTGTGGGTTGTGGCGATCCCAAGCACGGAATGGCCGGCTTCCAGTACGATACCGGCCAGCATTTCGGCGATCAGGATTTCGTCTTCGATCACCAGTACGGTCGTGGCCAGGGCTGATTGCAGGGATGTTTCCGCGCTGGTCAGGGCTTCCTCGACAAAGCTTGTCGATGTGCACAGGATTTCTGCCGTCTCGAAAATGCTGAAGCCTTCCACTGCCGTCAGCATCACGGCGCGGCGCTCATCGGTCGTCATGGAGCGCAGGATCTTGGCGACTTCCTGGTTGAGCTTGCCCTTCGACAGCTCTTCCATGATGGTTTCATCCAGAGCCCGGAACAGGTCTTTGCGCTGAGCAATGGTTTTTCCCTGACCCAGCATGACGAGCATTTTGGTTTCGAGCATTGTCTCAACCGCTGCATCGCCCGCGCTCCGGGTCCCGAGAAGGGCACGGGCGTAACGGCGCAAGTACGGCAACTCACCTGAAATCAGATCAGCCAGCAATGAAGTTCCCCCGAACCACTTTTCAACCGAGAATCACATACTACACAGGGATCAACTCAAGTAAATCATACTTAAAACTACCATTATGCCTTGTCTGTTGTTTGCACGGCAGGTTCAAGCATTTTGCAAGCTTAAAGCGTAGCACGGTTCCCGTTGCTGATCACTTGTTTATTCCTGAAGCGCAAAGCCGGGAACGTGGCTCGCCTGGATTCAAACAGATCAGCGAATGCGGATGACGATGTCATATCCTGCAATGGTCCGACCTTCGGGGGCAGTCGGCAGGGTTTCAAGGGCAAGCTGCCCGTCAGGAATGTCCGTCAGCGCTCCGGTCCGTTCATCCAGGAAATGATGATGCGGCCGGGTGTAGGTGTCGAACACGATATTGTCCTGGCCCGTGCCGCGCACCATGCGCAGGGCACCTGCGTCAGCCAGGCTGTGCAGCGTGTTGTAGATCGTTGCCAGTGCAACAGGTTCGCCGTGCTGGCTTACTTCTTCTGCCAGCCATTCCGCGGTCACATGGCGGTTCTGCCCGTCGGCAAACAGGATGCGCGCAATGGCCTGCCGCGGGCGCGTGGCGCGCAGGCCCAGCTTTTCCAGAAAAGAGGCGGCGTTGAATTCCGGCATGGCTTCAAATTAGTTCCCGAGCCGTCGTCCTGCAAGAAGGCGACACAGCATGAAAAAAGCCCCCGGAAATCATCCGGGGGCTTTCCGTTCACCGTCGCGGCGGGGGCTGATCAGCCGGCGATACGGCGGACGTAATCATACTCGCCCCGCTTGGAGTCCCGCTTGCGGGCAGGCTGGAAGGCGACTTTCGCATGTTCGGCGCAGTACGGACCGCAGTCAGCCTTGCGGCCGCAGAACGCAAACTTCGGATCTGCTGGGTCGCCGATGGGCCATTTGCACATGGAGTCGCGCAGCGTCAGGATCGTGGCAGGCTCGCCGTCGGCCATGGTCAGCGGTGGCAGCGGGGCCAGAGGCTCCTGGCGCTCGATCACCGTGCGCGGCGCTTCGACAGGCCGTTCCGGCGCCTGCGGGGCGGGCACCTTGACCGAACCGTCCGGCAGGACGCGGGGCTTCGGACGGGCCAGACGCGGCGGGCGTTTGACCGGCCGGGAGGGGGTTGCGCGGCCGGACAGGCCGAGGCGGTGAACCTTGCCGATGACGGCATTGCGGGTCACGCCGCCAAGTTGCTTTGCGATCTGGGAGGCCGAATGGCCCTCAGCCCAGAGTTTCTTTAGCGCACTCACGCGTTCGTCAGTCCAGGACATGTATTCACCTTCCTGCTTGGTACAGACCCGACACCCAGGTCCGTCAGCCCCTATATGTTGAGATGGCTATTACGCGCCACCCCGCTCAGCACCTATATATCGTATCCAAGGCGAAACGAAACACAACATGCGGGACAGCCTTTCCACAGGCTTTCTACATATTGTGGTAAAAAACACGGCGCCTGTGGAATTCCATCTTCCGGAGGACCTGATGGCTGGGTTCAGAAAAACTCCGTAAATCGGGCCTCGCACCCGGCCCTGTTTGCGCCTACATAGATCGCCATGACTTCGACCGACTCCTCCGCCGCACCGGCGCCCGCACCGGCTCTTTCCACATCCGCCAGCCGCAATGTCCGCCAGTATGGCGCGGTCAACGGGCTCGGCCTGTGGACGCTTTTCAAACGGGAAGTGGGCAGATTTATGAAGGTGTGGATGCAGACCATCCTGGCACCTGTCGTCACGACGCTCCTGTTCATGACCGTGTTCAAGCTGGCTTTCGGTGACAGGGGCAACCTGACCGGGGATTTCGAGGGCCTGAATTACAATGACTTCCTGGCGCCCGGCCTGATCGTTATGGCGATCCTGCAGAACGCCTTCCAGAATACGAGCTCCAGCCTGGTGCAGGCCAAGTTCAATTCAACCTATGTCGATTTCCTGATGCCGCCGCTGTCGCCGCTTGAGCTGACGGCCGGTTTCCTTGGCGGGGCGATCGTGCGCGGCCTGCTCGTGGCGATCATTTCCGGCATCGGCATCCAGTTGAGCGGCCTGGCCAATCTGTCGGTGGCGCATGTCTGGCCGATCCTCTGGTTCAGCGTGACATCTGCCATCGTTCTGGGCGGTCTTGGTGCAATCGGAGGCATCTGGGCCGACAAGTTCGACCATCTTTCGGCCGTCACCAACTTCGTGATCGTGCCGCTGACCTTCCTGTCGGGCACGTTCTACGACATCAAGGTGATGACCCCGCCATTCCAGCTGATGGCCCACCTCGATCCCTTCTTCTATATGATTGACGGGTTCCGTTATGGTTTCCTCGGGGTTTCCAACTCCTCGGTCTGGACCGGCGTGACCTATACCGGGATCCTCTCGGCGATCTCCGTTCTGGGCGTCTGGTGGCTGTTCCGGTCGGGTTACAAGCTCAAGGCCTGAGACTCGCCTTATCCGCGAGTGAGGTTGACCCCGCCGCCGTCGAAAGCCCAAAGTCCGGCCGAGCTGGACATGACGGAGGCCAAGAATGGCTAAATCAGGACTATTCGCCGCCGTGGCGCTCGCAGCCGTAGTGGCTGCCTGCCAGGGCATTCCGAAGGAACAGACGGTCGCGCAATACTGCGCCGTTCCAGACCATCAGGACGAAGGCGTCTGCAAGCTTAAGGTCGAGATCGACGGGCAATCCGTGGCGCTGGCTGACACCGACATGCGCCTGTCTGAGGCGCGCAATGTCGCCGATGGCGCAGCCACGGCAGCTGCTGAGGCGAAAGAGCTCGCCGCTGCCGCCATGGCGCGTGCAGAGGAGGCGGCCAACAAGACCGATGAAGTCGTGTGTGAAACCCGCACCATCCAGAATTCCGCAATCGGCACCTGCCGTCCGGGCTTCACGCTGACCAGCTGCACCCAGACGCGTTACACCTACCGCGCCGGGGGCATGTCGATCATGCGCGAAATCAACGACCAGCAGTGCCGCTTCAACAGCAAGGTGCTGGAGATGCAGGTACGCTGCTGCGCGGCGGCCAGCTCCGGCGTGACGCCGGAAGACACGCTGATCAAGGGTACGCCCGATCCGGCGCCAACACCGGAAGAACCGGCGAAGGAAGAGTCGCCGCTGCGTTACTGATCGCTGCGCCCAGGGGGCTGGGACTGACAGCGGAAACCGCCTGCGCCGTAGGGGGAGCAGGCGGTTTCTTTATGGCCGGAACGTTCACTCAGGCTGGAAGTAGAAATCCCCGCCCGTCGTCAGGTCGATATAGTTCGGATTCTGTTGCTGGTTCGTACGCCGGGCAACGGCGTCCTGCACGCGCTTGAACAGGACGTTCGCAGGCACGCCGGAGGCGGGCAGGCGCTGGGCCAGTTCTTCCGAATAGGCCCCGTCATCGGCGGCCGTCTTGCCAGGCTCGGTGGCGTAAGCCTGGAACACGCCGGTTGACCAGGTCACCGGCTGGTAGCTGCGCAGCATGCCGCGGCTTTCATCGTCCATCACCGTCCGGCACGCATCGAACACGATGAAGCTGGTTGAGGCCACGGTCGTCGAGACGATGTTGAAGATCTGTTCGAAGTTGACGGCCCCGTCCTCGATCTCCGCCGTGCTGGCGCCCGGCAGGTCGACGGGAAGGACATAGTTTGTCCCGTCAACATTCACGCCGTGTCCGGAGTAATAGAAGAAGGTCGCCGGGTGGGCGCCGGCTTGCTTTCGGGCGAGGGATTTGCGGCCGACTTCACGCAAGGCGCTAAGGGTCTGGCTGCGGCCGGCATCCCGGCAGCGCTGCACGCTGAATCCCGTCTCTCCCAATGCTGCGGCGATGCGGTCGCCATCCTCATGCGTTTCGGCAAGGCGGCTGATCGGTGGATTGTAGGCAAGGTTCGACAGGACCATGGCAAACCGGTCCGGATCGCTGCCCTGGGTGAAGGTACACCCGGCTTCTGCTGAGGCGGCCGAAATTTCGCCGCCGCCGCCGGAGACCGGCGCCACCAGCGTGCTCGCCATGACCGAAGTATCGCGCGGGGCGGCAGGGGTGTCGTCTTCGAGAAGATCGTCGATGGTGGATATGTCGACGTCCTGCCAGATCGTCTTCACCGAACGTTCGAACCGTTCGCCATCGACCTCCAGGCTTTGTGAGAGATTGTAGCGGAGGGCCCCGTACCCGTCCTCCTTCGGAACAACCCGCCACTTCCACACTGTCGGTGCATCCGGCAGGACGGCCTGTTGTTCCGGTGTCATGGCGCGGATATCGAATTCGTCGTCGCCTTCCAGAGTGGCCGACATGATCTTCGATGCCTTCACCGTATCGAACGCGATAGCGAAAGGCGTTTCCGTGCTGCCGGGGGCAAGGCCCGTGCCCAGCGTGCTGGTCAGCATCGTGTCGGCGGCTGCGACGGAAATATTCTGCGTCAGCGGCTGGATGGCGATTTCGAGGAAGTAGGCCTGGTCGACAACCATTTCATTGGGGGCCTGATGGGCAACGCGGCCGGAATTGAAATTTCCCGCACCTGCCTCGACCAGCTTGCTGAGCGGCTCGGTCCAGAGACCGCACTCGCCAAAATACATGTAGTTGTCTTCGGTAACCGCGCCGTCCATGTTCCAGACACAAAGCCGTGCGTCCGGCATGCCCAGTTCCAGACGCTCCATGCCGCCGCTGACCTGAACGGCAATACGTTTCAGTGTGGCGGGCAGGTCGTCGCCGACCGGAATCCTGGCGGTCTTGAGTTCGCTGTTCACACCGATCTCATCGTACATCTCGCAGATCAGACTGATCGTGTCCGGATCTTCCAGCTCCGCCTGGCATTGTGACGAATTGCCTGGTCCTGCAGCGGTCGGTTCCAGGTCGTCCAGGTTCATCGCTTCGTAGAGGAGCGCTTCCAGTTCTTCCGATGTCGCGCCTTCCGGCACATCGATCCCGCTCATGCGCAGGAAGTCGACGAGGGCGTCCTGCTCATCGGCCGTTTCCTCCTCCGCCGGCGCCGGGCCGGGATCGTTTTCCCCCAGATAGCCATCTTCGTCCGCAGACCCGTTACGGTCGCCGGCGGGTTCCCTGCGGCCGCCGTTCGAACTGCCGATGCTGCCTGAGGCAACCGGGCTCGTCGGCGCGCCAGGATCGATCCCGAAATAGCGGAATACGTCGTCCGTTTTTTCATACCCGACGCCGTGCGCGATCAGATAGGCGCGGATCACTTCCCGATTGGCCGGATCGTACGGATCGATTCCGGGCGACTGCATCACCGCATAGAGCTCCTCGGGCGGGAACCCAGCCACTGTCTCCGACACTACCGGCGGCGGAGGCGGCGGCGGCGGCGGAGGAGGAGGAGGTGGAGGAGGGGGAGGAGGCGGCGGGGGCGGTGCGTCCGGCGGGAACATCCAGTGCCAGGCCGCTTCCAGCCAGTTTTCGCTCGCGGACGGGTCGGCGCCGGTCGAAGAGTTCGGTGTGCTGGCGCAGGCGGCGGCCAATGCCAGCGAGCTTGCGGCCAGCAATGCCCGGAAACGGTACGTCATCCCGTCGTCCTCCCTCCACGAAACTGAAGAAAGTTAAGCATATAGCGGCCTTGGCGGCCAGCAATCTCGCCTAAGTTCGGGGCGACAGCACCATTTGCGTGCAACGGAACAGCGCCATTCGCTTTCCGGTTTCACGGTGTGTCACTTCGCAGTCCCAGACCTGGGTCGTGCCGCCGAGGTGGACGGGCTTTGCGACCCCGTCGACATGGCCTTCTGTTGCGGTTGAGAAAAAGTTCGACTTCAGTTCGATGGTCGTGAATCCGGCCGCTTTTGCGGGCAGGCTGGCGGAGCAAGCGATCCCGCACAGAGAGTCCGCCAAGGTGACGAGACTGCCGGCATGCAGGTAACCGTTCGGTGCCATGTGGTGGGCTGCGATGGCAAAGCCGCCTGCGGTGCCGTCGCGCCGGACCTCCGTCAGCTGGATGCCCAGATGGCCGGGCAGCGTGTCGGTATTCCGTTTGTTGATGAAAGCGGGCGTGGCGGCATCGTCAGGTACGAGATAGGTCATGAACTGGCTCCATAGGTTCTTTTATGGAACTCGCATGGCGCGACGCATTGCACAAGCCCTGACCGGGCGGAAATGGCGCGGGCGAGGGCTTGCCCGCAAAGCAAGCGAAATTGCCGGCACGCGTTCCGGATGATGGCGTTCGCCTTGCCAGACGGGCCGGGCCGGGTGAGGTTGCCAGAAGCTGATTCAAAGGGGGGCTGAGCCCTGGAAATCCTGACCCTGTTGCCGCCGGTGCTGGCAATTCTCGTCGCGGCGCTGTCGCGGAATGTCTATGTCGCGCTCGGCCTCGGCCTGATCGCGTCCGAAACCCTGATCGCAGGCGGCAACCCGGTGCTTGGATCGTTGATGTCGGCCGAGCGCTCCGTGCAGGTTCTGACCGATGCAGGGAACGCACGGGTGCTGGTCTTCTGCTTGCTGATCGGAGCGCTGATCGTGTTCATGCGAGAATCCGGCGGGGTGGATGCCACAGTCGGCCTGCTGGACCGTAAGGGCCTGACGTCGACGCCGCGCCGCGCGGGCCTCGCGCCCGCTATCGCCGGCACGCTGGTCTTCGTGGAGACCAATGTCAGCCTGCTCAGCTCTGGCGTGCTCGGGCGGCGCCTCTACGACACGCACGGGCTTTCGCGTGAGCGGCTCGCCTATGTGATCGACTCCACGTCCGCGCCGGTCTCGGCCCTGATCCTCTTGAACGGATGGGGCGCCTATGTGCTGACGCTGGTGCAGCCATATTACGGGGAGCAGAGCCTCGGCGTCGTTGCAGGTACCGTCATGTGGAACGCCTATGCGGTGCTGACTCTGGCGGGTGTGTTTCTCACCGTCACGCTGAACCGCACCTTCGGCCCCATGCGCACGGCGGACCTCGAGGCGCGGCCGGGGGCAGCTGAGCTGGAAACGGTCGACCATACGCCGGCGAACCGGGCCATCCATATGTGGTTGCCGCTGCTGGTCATGGTCGCTGGGTCCATCGGGTTCATGGCGTGGACGGGGAAGGGCAACATGCTGGCCGGTAGCGGTAGCCTGTCGATCCTGTGGGGCGTGTGCGTGGCGATCGCGCTGGCCGCGGTGATGCTGTGGGTGAGCAAAGTATTCACCGGCGCCGAGATCCAGGAACGCTTCTTCCGCGGCATCGGTGAGATGGTGCCGCCGGTGACCGTCCTGCTGCTGGCCATCGCCTTCGGGGCGAGCCTGAAGGCGCTGGGCACAGGCACCTACATGGCTGGAATCGTTTCGGATTACCTGCCCGCCGCCGTCGTACCGATGGCCGTTTTCCTCGTCGCCGGCGTGACAGCCTTCATGACGGGGACGAGTTGGGGGACTTTTGGAATCATGGTGCCCATAGCGATGCCGGTGGCGCAGGCGGTGGGCTTCCCGCCGGAGCTGATGCTGGCGGCGGTGATCGGCGGCGGCGTGTTCGGCGACCATTGCTCGCCCATCTCCGACACGACCGTGATCGCAAGCCTTGCAGCAGGATGCGACCATGTCCGCCATGTCGCGACGCAGCTGCCTTATGCCGTGGCCGCAGGCGTGATCACCTCGGTGATCTACCTGATCGCCGGCCTCGCGCTCAGCTGATCCGTACACAGTACGCCCCAACAGAAAAAGGCGCCCTCCCGGGGGAGGACGCCTTTCCTGGTGTTTCGAATCGGACTACCGAGACACTGTGCTAGCACTCGTCGCCGGTCATCTCACACCGGGGCATTTTCCGCCTGCGCGAACAGGCTTTCCACTACCCCTGTCGGACCCGGCCGGTCGCCTGCTCGTCTTGGGAACGGGCTGGCGCGCTCGGCCATGTCGGGCGGCCTTTTCAGGCGCCCTCCGTCCGCGGTTCCGCAGCACCTCGGGCGGCGCCAACGTCACCTGTACGCCGCTGATTTCCTTCAGGTTCTCTCCAGGTTGCCCTGTCGGGTTTCCATCTGTGCGTCAGCTTTGCCACCATGTTTCGGATCGCGCTCCGGTCATGGCCTACAGCCTTTCCTTCAGGGGCCTGGCACCCCTCGGGAATACGCCGCCTGCTTTGTCCCTTCATCCCGCCGGGCCCTTTGCGCCGCTGCTCTCACAGCCTTGCTCCTGACCCGGATTGATCCGGGGGCGACGTGCTCTGCCTCCGTCCGTTGGCGGGTCTGCTCCCGCCGGGTTTCGTTGGCTTAACGAAACGATCTCAAAAAAGTTCGCCTGAGTCGAGTCTCTGTCAAAAATTTTTCATGCTTGACGCGAAGAATTCCACAGCTTCCGGATCGCCTGTGAATTTGTTGCGCTGCACACGGACGAAGGGCCACTCGAACGCCCGTTGAGCGCCGGGTCAAACGGGTCGCCAAAGGGGTGACCCGGAGGGCGGCCAAACGGGCGGCCATGGTGGTGGACAGATCCTGCCATCCACACGGCCGCGGCACGATAAGGCGCACGCTATATACACGATATATAGACGATATATGGCGCCCGTCCGGCCCCCGACCAGCGAGTGAATTCGTCTGACAGGCGCCCGTGGCAGTCTCTGCGCCATGACAGAGACAGACCCGAACCCACCCGCACAGACACCGCAACCGGCGCGCCGCCGCCAAAGCCGCCACAAGCGCACACGGGCGGAGCTGGACGCCCTGCGCACCCTCGCGCGGGAGGCGGCCCTGCGCGGCGAAAGCCTCGCCAGCATCCGCGCGCGCCTCCACATCCCCGTGCCCACGCTCACCGTCTGGGCCCGGCAGGACGGCTACCGGCAGGCAGACCTCAAGGCCCGGGCGGACGCCCAAAGCGCGGCAGAGGCCGCCCGCGGGGCAGGGCAGGCGGAGATCGAGGCCATCCGCCAGCAGGCCGAAGACCTCTGGGAGATGTGCGAGGAGTTGCAGGACCGGCCTTCAACTGGCGCCCGGCGGCAGGTGGGCCTTGCCCGCGCCCGCACGCTCGCCCTGGCCGAGGCGGGCTTCCTCGACGCGGCGGAGGAAGAGATGGCCGCCATCCGCCGCCTCGCCCGCCTGCTTTCGTTTGGCCGCGCCGGCACGGGCGAGATGGAGCGGTTCCGCGCCCGCGCCCTGCTGCTGGCCGAGGATCTGGAATTTCAGGCCATTCTCAGCCGCACGCCGGATGAGGCCCCGGACCCGCCGCAGCTGCCGCCCCCCCTTCCTGCGGGCGCGGCGTCCCGGCTGCCCCTGACGCTGGACGAATATTTCCGCGAAGAAAACGAACGCCTCGCCCACCGCAACCCATGGACCGCGCTGGCCGAGGCAAGGAAGCAACTGGCAGAGGCAAGAGGGGAGGAATGCGAAGACCCGTAGGGTGGGTTGAGCGCGGCGATACCCACCAACACCCCCGTGCCTCACGCCCGACCGGTGGGTATCGGCTCCGCCTCAACCCACCCTACGCTTGCTGGAGCGAACCCGTCTGAGCGCCGACGCCCACGGTAGCGCTGCGCGTGTCCGTTCCCGTTCTTTTTAGTTCACGCTTCTTTTGACGGATAATCGGGGAGTAGCTCTTCTACCAATTGTTGTAGGACTTGATCCGCTCCCCAAGCAGAAGCTGCTGCGTATGCTGCTCTCTTCTGTTGGTCGGACGCAATGGTGGAACCAGGTTTGTATACGAGGTCATGAGTGGCTTCTGAGAATGCGTGTTGGAATAGAGTTTTGATTTGCAGCTCGAAGCATTCAGGAAAATCCGTCGGCACGTTGTCTGGAAGAGTCTCGGCAGGAATTTTTAATAGGAAATGTTTGCCTTCATATCCAAACTCTTGTGAGGATTCTGGATGCTTCTCACTTTCTTCGTACGACGTGTAATAGGAATCAATAATGTCATCGATAACGACAACGGTTTGTGGGTAGAAAACAACAATCCGCACACCGATTAAATCTTGAATTTGCTCAAATGGATCCTTATATTTTGCTGATCCATCTTCAAGTTCTTTTGTGGCTTTACCTAGGAAGCTTTCTACTGATTTTGCTCGTGCTGATACTCGGTCGATGAACTTGGTTGTGAGAAATTTTCCAGCAACATGTTCTCGCAAAAGATTAGTGCACGGAACGAGGTAATTGTCGTGGAGATCCGAATACCTTAGCTCCAGATTGGTCATCACATCGCCCCATTAGCTCTGGTTTTTTGAACTTTGGAGTTGATGATTCTGCCGCGTGTGGTGATCTCCGTTTCATCTCCTACTTCTTTTTCGTGTACAACTTCCTCATAATCCTGGACTTCAGCAGTGATCATGACTCCAGTGTGAAGCAGTTTGGATTGGTAGCGGAATGATGACTTGAAGTAGTCTACGTTTAGCTCAAAGGTCTCCGCCATCGCGTGCGGACCCAGTTTTTTTTCCACCGCATTGATGAATTCGTCAGGGAGATTCAACAAACCAAGAAGTTCGCTTGGCGTGTGTTTTTGGCCGCCAAAGTTTTGAAGTGTTCTGGCTGCTGCTGCTAGTAGCATCTTGTCTTCGAGGTCGTCTGTAGAGTTGTAGACTTCCCTCAGTGCAGTGGCGAAACGTTCACTACCCGCTTGGGGTGTTACAGCCAGTTCACACGCCAGAAAATCTTCGATCCAGTATCTGGAGCTTGGGCTTTTTGTATCATTGACCTGCTTGTCCACGGCCGTGCCGCTCCTTCGAGTAGAGGTAGGACTCAGGCGATGAAAGACGACTGCTTTATAGGAATTTCGATTCTTCATAAAAAGCTTGTCAACAAAAGAGACTGTTAGCTTGCCGTCTTGGTCGTCAGCCATGATCCCTTCGTCGGCAGGGAAGCGTGAAATCATGATTTTTGAATGGCCACTTTCCACTCCTCCAATGACAAACAGTAGTCCGGGGCCAGTCACTCCATTTGTAAAATTCAGCAGACGTAGCGCCAGTTTGTGAACAACCTCTCCCCTTTCGGGTTCCGAAGGTGCCTCTAGGATATCGATTAATGTTTGGCGAACATCGTTGTACTGATCACCAGTCTCGCTCTTTCGAAAAATTACTTCAATTTTGCATTCGTTAGCGGACTTGTCGAAAACCCCGCTCAGAATTGCATATAAGTCGCCAGAAAGCGGGACGGGTGTGCCAATCGGAGGACTTTCTTCCTCGTCGTCGGTTGGCTTAACCAGGTACGAGTGAATGAATGTTATTCCATCAGAATGATCCACCATGCCTCAAAGTGCCTCCAGCAATCGTGTTAGAAGCTATTCAAGACAGCCCCAGCTCTTCCTCCCGTCGCCGCTTCACCTCGTCCCGCAGGCGGGCCGCTTCTTCGAACGCCAGGTTCGCGGCGGCTTTGCGCATCTGCTTTTCGAGGTCGGCGACCACAGCCTTGTTATCTAGCCGTAATTCTCCCGCAGGTGGCAAGGATTTTCTTGTCTGTTAGTTCTGGTTCTGCGAAACGAGGACCATGATCATGCGGCCCTTGCCCATGGCGGAATTGGTGCAGCCCTGGCGCCGGCCCGCCTTCTCCCTGAGGGCGGTCGAGCCCTTGGAGACGCATTTGAAGACCCAGTCGCGTTTCACGCCATAGCGCTGCATCGCTTTGAGGCCAGCTTTCATGCCCGGCTTTTTCATCTGGGCCTTCGGGCGGGTGCCGTCGGTGAGGTTGAAGCCGATGCTGGCGGAGATATAGGGGATGCCCGTTCTGGAGGGCGTGCCCTGGGAGATGTCGAGCGTGACGCCGTCGCCAAGGTCACAGCGCCAGGCGCCGTTTTTCATGCCGCACTGGCCGGCGCCGGCCTGTTTGGTCGCATAGGTGATCTCGGTGCCGAAATCAGTGAGCGGCTGGGCCGCGCCTGAACAGGCAGAGAGCAGAAGGGCGGCCGGAACCGCGAGCTTGATAGCGATGTGTTTCATGTGTCCCCTCGTGAAGTCTGGTGGTTGAGCTGTGTCAGCCGGGCTGGCCGGATCATTCGGCCCCGGATGGGTTCACTGGATCAGTCCGAGATCCTCATCCCGCAGCCGCTTGACCTCGTCCCGCAGGCGGGCGGCTTCTTCGAATTCGAGGTTCGCGGCGGCTTCGCGCATCTGTTTTTCGAGGTCGGCGATGACGGCCTTGAGATTGTGGCCGCTGCCACCGGCGAGGGCGGGGGCCTTGTCCTCCGCCACGGCGCGGGTGCGGCCGCGGGATTTGTCCTTGCCTTTGCCCCGGCCCCCAGAACCTTTAGAGCCAGACACGTCCTTCTTCTCGCCGAGCTCGCTGAGGATGTCGGCAACGTCGCGGCGGATCGTGGTCGGCGTGATGCCGTGTTCCTCATTATAGGCCTGCTGCTTGGACCGGCGGCGGTCCGTCTCGTCCATGGCGCGCTGCATGGAGCCGGTCACCTTGTCCGCATAGAGAACAACGCGCGCCTCGGCGTTACGCGCTGCGCGGCCGATGGTCTGCACGAGGCTGGTCTCACTGCGCAGGAAGCCTTCCTTGTCCGCATCGAGGATGCCGACAAAACCGCACTCCGGAATGTCGAGCCCCTCGCGCAGCAGGTTGATGCCGACCAGCACGTCGAACTGCCCGAGGCGCAGGTCGCGGATGATCTCGATCCGCTCGATCGTGTCGACGTCGGAGTGCATGTAGCGCACGCGCACGCCGTTCTCGTGCAGGAAGTCCGTCAGGTCTTCCGCCATCTTCTTGGTCAGCGTCGTGATGAGGGAGCGCATGCCGCGCGCGGCGACGGCCTTCACCTCGGCCATGACATCGTCCACCTGGTTGGCGCCGTCATTGGAGACGGGGCGGACTTCCACAGGCGGATCCAGAAGACCGGTGGGGCGGATGACCTGTTCGGTGAACACGCCGCCGGTGCGCTCCAGCTCCCACGGGCCGGGGGTGGCGGAGACGTGCACCGTCTGCGGGCGCATGGCGTCCCATTCCTCGAATTTCAGCGGCCGGTTGTCCATGCAGGAGGGCAGGCGGAAGCCGTATTCGGCCAGCGTCGTCTTGCGGCTGAAGTCGCCTTTGAACATGGCGCCGATCTGGGGGATCGTCTGGTGGCTCTCGTCGGCGAAGACGAGGGCGTTGTCGGGCAGGTATTCGAACATGGTCGGCGGCGGCTCGCCGGGCTTGCGGCCGGTGAGGTAGCGGGAATAGTTCTCGATGCCGTTGCAGCTGCCCGTGGCGGCCAGCATCTCGATGTCATACTGCACGCGCTGTTCGATGCGCTGGGCCTCCAGCAGTTTCCCGTGCTTCTGGAAGTGCGCGATGGTGGATTTCAGCTCCGACTTGATCTGCTCGATGGCCTGGTTGAGCGTCGGGCGCGGCGTGACATAGTGGCTGTTGGCGTAGATCTTGATCGCGGGCAGCTTCTGCTGCGTGCGGCCGGTGAGGGGGTCGAACTCGGTGATGCTCTCCAGCTCGTCGCCGAAGAAGGAGAGCTTCCAGGCGCGGTCCTCATAGTGGGCGGGGAAGATGTCCAGCACGTCGCCCTTGATGCGGAACGAGCCGCGGACGAAATTGATGTCGTTGCGCACATACTGGTTCGCCACGAGGCGCTCTGCCACCGCGCGCGGGTCGATGCGCTGGCCTTCCTCCAGCTTGAACGTCATCGAGGTATAGGTCTCGACCGAGCCGATGCCGTAGATGCACGACACCGAGGCGACGATGATCACGTCGTCGCGCTCGAGGATGGCGCGGGTGGCCGAGTGGCGCATCCGGTCGATCGCCTCGTTGATGGAGGATTCCTTCTCGATATAGAGGTCCGACCGCGGCACGTAGGCCTCTGGTTGGTAGTAGTCGTAGTAGGAAACGAAATACTCGACGGCGTTGTCGGGGAAGAAGGATTTGAACTCGCCATAGAGCTGCGCGGCGAGCGTCTTGTTGGGCGCGAGGATCAGGGCCGGGCGCTGGGTCACCTCGATGATCTTGGCCATGGTGAAGGTCTTGCCCGTGCCCGTCGCGCCCAGCAGCACCTGGTCGCGCTCGCCGGCCTGAATGCCCTCGACGAGTTCCGGAATGGCCGTGCGCTGGTCGCCCGCCGGCTCATAGGGGGAGGCGACGCGCAGCGGCCGGGAATCGTCGACGCTGACCCAGTTGCGGTCCGGCCGGTGGGGCGTCCAGTTGTCCGACGGCAGCGCCCCCGCCGCATCACGCGCGAAGCCATCCGCCCCGAAAATCGCCGGGGCTTCCGAAACACCTTTAGAGGGAGACCGAGCCATGCCCCGAGATATGGAGCGGGGGAGGGAGCGTGTCTAGGGTGTTCTTGTTGTGTTCGATTTTTGATTGACTCACAGCTTTTATTGTAGTTGTTCTTATTTTGTTCACTTCGCGGATTTGCATTCGAGGCTACTATATATAGCTGCTTCTCTATCAGGGGGTCACAAGATATTGGGACAATTCAAGCTACCGCTTCGGGATGGTCTTACGTCCATCGAATTGTGCGCTGGTGCTGGCGGACAAGCCCTTGGCTTGGAGCAAGCAGGCTATGCGCACGAGGCGCTGGTAGAAATTGATCCCCATTGTTGCAACACATTGCGGGCTAACCGTCCTGAGTGGAACGTGATCGAAGATGATCTGCGCGTTTTTAAGGAGCGTGCTGCAGATTTCCGCGGCGTTGATCTGGTTGCTGGAGGCCTGCCTTGCCCGCCTTTTTCTGTCGCTGGAAAACAGTTGGGCGATAAGGATGAGCGCAATCTGTTTCCCGATGCGATCGACATAATCGATGCTATCCGGCCGCAAGCTGTGATGATTGAAAATGTCCGTGGTTTTCTTGACGCTGTTTTTGAAGACTATCGGAATGGTCTAAAAAAGCAGCTCTCCAAACTTGGGTACACGACTGATTGGCGCTTGTTGAACGCTTCGCATTTCGGCGTTCCGCAACTGCGTCCGCGTGTTGCTATCGTGGCAATCCGATCTGATCGGGCAGATCAGTTTGATTGGCCTGAAGAGAAGCTAGTTGAGCCCCCAAATGTTGGTGAAGCGCTGTATGAAATGATGGCGTCCAACGGTTGGAAAGGGGCAAAAGCATGGGCCAAGCAAGCGAACGGCATTGCTCCAACGATTGTCGGCGGGTCGAAGAAACACGGTGGTCCAGATCTCGGTCCCACTCGTGCCCGTAAAGCTTGGGAGATGCTTGGCGTGAATGGGAAAACCGTCGCTGAAGAGCCGCCTGAGGCTGGCTTTAACGGCATGCCCAGACTCACTGTGCCGATGGTGGCGAGAATTCAAGGATTTCCTGATGACTGGCATTTCACGGGCCGCAAAACAAACGCCTACCGGCAGGTTGGCAATGCGTTTCCGCCACCTGTGGCTTGTGCCGTGGCGAATTCAATATCGTTGGCGGTCAAATCTAGGCCCGTGTTCGCGAAAGCGTCCTAGGTATTCCGCCCCCTGTTTTCATATTCTTTGATCAGACGAACGTGGTCTGCAGGAAGCTCACGCCAGTTTTTGAGTGCGTAGTATGATTGCATGCCCTTCTCATCAGCTTTCTTGGAAACCTCAATAATCAATCCGATGGGCTCATAGCGTAGTTCTCGGAGTCTCTTTCTCCATTCTAGCTGTTGATCTTTTGCGTTGGCCACAAACTCAATGGCGTACGATGGCACGGGATTAGGCATGTGCATTTTTAGAAATTGTGCAATCCGCTCGTGCACGGATTCAATGTTTATAACCTGACTCATCTCATCTGCGTCGAAGGTTGCAAAGAAGTCCCGTTTTCCTCGGTTACAGGCCTCACATATTGCCCACAGATTGTCCTGTTCAGTTGGGCCTCCCCAGCTATGAGGGATTTTGTGGTCGACTTGGAGTTTGATTCCATCATCTTGAATGGTTTTGCCGCACATTTGGCATCTACCATGAGCAACATGCAGAATCGCCGCTCTTAATTTTTCGGAAATTTGACCAGAATCTGGTGCGGGAGCCTCCTTTCTGTTGCCAAGAGTATAAACAGATATTCCGTCTTCCACTGTCCGAATTAGTTCATAAACTTTGCGGATCTCCCGGACGCGGCGATTAAAATGTTCCTGATCATCCGCTGTCTCGCCTAGCATTTCTCGCATTTGCCGCATGCTGAGGCCAGTTTTGTGCTTTTTTAGCAAAGCTAACGCACGAGCTGCCACATGTCCCAAACTAGGTTCATTTTCTTCGGTCATGATAAGATGATAAGCAAAATCGTTTAAGTAGATCTTATCAATGGATAAACTTTCCCCGATCCAGCGCAGTGAAAACATGCGGAGAATTCGCAGTCAGGATATGAAGCCGGAAATGACGGTTCGGCGATTGCTGCACCGCATGGGTTACCGGTATCGTCTGCATAAAAAGGGTTTGCTGGGAAAACCCGATATCGTTTTTGGTCCGCGTAAGGCGGTTATCTTTGTGCACGGGTGTTTCTGGCATCAGCATGACTGCCTGGATGGCCACCGGCCCAAGTCCAACACCGGCTATTGGGATGATAAGCTCCGCCGGAATGTCGAACGGGATGCGAGAGTGCAGGATGAGCTGGAAGAAATGGGCTGGCGGGTTCTTGTGGTCTGGGAATGTGAAACAAAGCGCCCTGAAGACCTTGAGAAGCGGCTGAAAGACTTTCTTGATCCTTGATGGCCGGGAAAATCATAAGAGGAAACACCATGACCATACTCACCGAAGCCCGCATTGCCAATGTCCGCAACCACATGGCGCTGGAGGTCACGCATGATTGGGATGCGGTGATTGCGACGTTTGAGCATCCGCGCTACGAGATGCATGGCGGCGGGCAGGTGTTCGATGGGGAGGCGGCGGTGCGGCGCTATTTCGAGCTCTCGCGCACGCCGTTCCCGGACCAGGACAATGAGATCATCTCCATCGCCGTCGATGAGGCCACCGACACGCTCCTGGTCGAGTTCTGGCTGACCGGCACGCATACCGGGCCGCTGCGCGTGGGCGACAGGGTGATCGAGCCGACGGGGCGGAGCTTCCGGGTGCGGATGGCGGCGACGTTCGAGTTCGCGCCGGGCAGCGACCGTATCATCTGCGAGCGGCCTTATTTCGATCAGGGCGCCGTGCTGCGCGCGCTGGATCTGGCCTGACAGCTCAGACCACGCCGAACAGGTTTTCCAGCGCGAAGAAGATGCCGGCGGCCAGCGTGGCGGAGGCTGGCACCGTGATCACCCAGGCAGCGACGACCGTGTTCACATGCGCGCGGCGGACGAGCTTGCGGGCGGCGCGGCGGCGCTGCACCCCGGCATACTGCGTCTTGGCCGCGTTCGGCGCATAGGCGTGGATGTAGCGCAGGCGCGTGCGCGAGTTCGCCGTAAACCATTCCCGGAAGAAGCCCACCCCGAACACAGCGCCCACGGCGATGTGCGTGGAGGAGACCGGCAGGCCGAGCCAGCTGGCGATGATCACGGTCACGGCGGCGGCGAGCGCGACGCAGAAGGCGCGCATCGGGTTCAGCTTGGTGATCGACTGGCCGACCATGCGGATCAGTTTCGGCCCGAACAGGACGAGGCCGAAGGAGATGCCCGCGGCACCGATCAGCATCACCCAGATCGGGATGTGGACCTTGGAGGCGACTTCGCCGGCCTCGACCGCGTGCACGATGGCGGCCAGCGGGCCGATGGCGTTGGCCACGTCGTTTGCACCATGCGCGAAGGAGAGCAGGGCGGCGGAGAAGATCAGCGGCCACACGAAGAGCTGGCGCAGCGACTGGTTGCGGTTGGGCATGCCGCGCGACTGGCGCTTGATCAGTGGGTGGGTGAGCAGCCAGGCGAGCAGGGCGATGCCGGCGCCGATCATCAGCGCATGCGGCATGTCGATGGAGATCAGCTTCTTCACGCCCTTCAGCGCCATATAGGTGCCGAAGGCGCCGGCCATGACGGCGATCAGCACGGGCACCCAGCGGCGCGCGGCAGCGATCTTGTCTTCGCGGTAGATGATGAAGATCTTGATGAAGGCCAGCACGCTGGCCGCGATGATGCCGCCGAGGACGGGCGAGATCACCCAGCTGGCGGCGATGGAGCCCATGGTCGGCCAGTCCACCGCGCCGAAGCCGGCCGCGGCGATGCCCGATCCCATCACGCCGCCGACGACGGCATGCGTGGTCGAGACCGGCGCGTTCAGCACGGTGGCCAGGTTCACCCACAGGGCCGAGGAGATGAGGGCGGCCATCATCAGCCAGACGAAGGTCTCGGTCGTCGCCACGGTGGAGGGGTCGATGATGCCTTTGGAAATGGTGGAGACGACGTCCCCGCCCGCCAGCAGGGCGCCGGCGCTTTCGCAGATGGCGGCAATGACGAGCGCGCCGCCAATGGTCAGCGCCTTGGAGCCGACCGCCGGGCCGACATTGTTGGCCACGTCATTGGCGCCGATATTGAGGGCCATATAGCCGCCGATGGCAGCCGCGGCGATGATCAGGAGGCCATTGTCCTGTCCGCCCATGAGGGCGCCGCCGATGACGACGATGGCTGCGAGGAACAGGAAGGCGAGACCGGGGGCGACGACGCTGCGCGCGGTGGCCTGGACAGCCGCTTCCGCCTTGCCGATCTTGGCAAGGTCCTTGTCCAGGGTTTCCTTGACGAGTGTCGGATCCTTGCCTTCAGCCATGAGAGCCCCTTCGCTAGCAGGCGATGAGCCGCATCAGCCGCATGCCGCGGGAATTTTCAACCGGTTTCGAAAGTTCAGGCTGCAGATGTCACAAGTCTGTCATGAAAGTCACGAGTTGAGCGCGAAGATCATGGCCTGGAAATTCCGTCCGATCATGCTGGCGCGGTCGTAGAAGAAGTCCGCTGCGGCGGGATTCGGCATCAGCTCGTCCACGGTCTGGCGGAACAGGCCCAGCCAGCGCTCGAAATGGGCCTCGCTGATGCGGTCGGACAGGCGCAGGTGCGGCGGCATCGGGCGGCCATTATAGCGCCGCGTGCCGAGCGCGATGGCTGACCAGAAATCCTTCAGCTTCGCCAGGTGCGGGTCCCAGTCCTCGCCCAGCGCGCCCTGGAAGATGGGGCCGAGCAGGTCGTCCTCCCGCACGCGGGCATAGAAGGTGTCGACCATCTGCGAGACCAGCGCCTCATCGATGCCGAGGGCGGCCGCATTGCGCTCCATCGCAGCCTTGCGTTCTTCGCCGGAGCGGCGGAGGGCGTCTGTCATGGCAGGTGTCTGTTCCGCTTCTATTCCTTTGGCGGCTCGACCTGCGGCGGCGTCACCGGCGCGCTGAACGCCTTGCGCACGACCCAGGCCGTAATGCCCACCATGATCACGACCAGGCAGCCAAACCCGATCAGGGCGTAGATTGCCAGATTGTCGACCGTCAGATTCCCCATAACCGCCTCCTGCACAGTTGCCTCTTGTGGCACGCAGGGTCGGCCCCGGTCCCGGAAAAATCAATACGTAACCTTACCGAGTGACCGGAAGTGCCACCGCTGTGGCGGCTTGCGCGGGCGGCTGCACCTGCGGCATAGGCCCAGCATGTCTGCGGCACAGCCTCTTTCATATGATGCGATCGTGCTCGGCGCCGGGGCGGCGGGCTTGTTCTGTGCTGCGCGGATGGGGCAGGCGGGCCAGCGTGTCGTGGTGCTGGACCATGCGGCCAAGCCCGCCGAGAAGGTGCGCATCTCCGGCGGCGGGCGATGCAATTTCACCAATCTCGAAACGGCGGCCAGCCGCTTCATCAGCCAGAACCCGCATTTCGCAAAATCGGCGCTCGCCCGCTACACGCCGTGGGACTTTACGAGCCTCATGGCCGCCCATGGCCTGACCTGGCACGAGAAGACGCTGGGCCAGCTGTTCTGCGACCAGAAATCCGGCGCCATCATCCAGATGCTTCTGGATGAGCTGGCCGCCGGGCAGGGCGAGCTATGCCTCGATACATCGATCACGGCGGTCACCCATGCCGATGGCCGGTTCAGTGTTGAGACCTCCGGCGGCACCTTCATCGCGCCGAAGCTGGTTGTGGCAACCGGCGGGCTTTCCATCCCGAAAATGGGCGCGACCGGCCTTGCCTATGACATTGCGCGCCAGTTCGGGCACGAGATTGTGCCGACGCGGGCCGCGCTGGTGCCCTTCGTGTTTACGGGCGCAGACCATGAGGACTTTGCCTCCATCTCCGGCGTCGCCTGCGAAGCGCGCGCGGTGGCGGGAGGGGCTGCGTTTGAGGAGGCTATGCTGTTCACACACCGGGGCCTCTCCGGCCCGGCGATCCTGCAGGTGTCGTCCTATTGGCATCCGGGGGAGGCGGTGACGCTGACGCTGCTGCCGGGCACCGATATTGCCGGGCAGCTGAAAGAGGTGAAGCAGGCCCGGCCGATGCAGACGCTGGCCACGGCGCTGGAGGGCCTGTTTGCGAAACGCCTCGCCGAGCTCGTCCTGCGCCGTCAGGGCCTCGACCCCGCCGCGCGGCTGGCGGAGCTGTCGCATGCCACGCTGGATGGCCTCGCTTCCGCGCTGACCAATTGGCAGGTGCGCCCGGCAGGCACCGAAGGCTACCGCACGGCGGAGGTCACCGCCGGCGGCGTCGACACCGCCGGCCTGTCCTCCCGCACGATGGAGAGCCGCTTCGTGCCGGGCCTTCACTTCATCGGCGAATGCGTGGACGTCACCGGCTGGCTCGGCGGCTACAATTTCCAATGGGCCTGGGCGAGCGCCGCCGCGGCCGCCGAACGCCCTAGCTGAGCTTGTAGCGGATCGGCAGGCTTTTCAGGCCGGAGACGAAGTTCGCCCGCGTGTGCTGCGGCTCACCCGCCAGTTCGATGGACTCAAGGCGCGGCAGAAGCTCGTTCAGCAGGGCCCTGATTTCCATCCGGGCGAGGTGCATGCCGAGGCAGACATGGACGCCGTAACCGAACGCGACCTGTTTCTTCACGTCGCGGTCGACCCGGAATTCGAACGGATCGTCGAAGACTTCCTCGTCGCGGTTGCCTGACCAGTAGAAGAGGGCGAGGCCATCGCCCTTTTTGATCGTCTTGTCACGGAGCGTGTAGTCTTCCGTTGCTGTGCGCATGAAGTGCTTCACCGGCGTCGTCCAGCGGATCATTTCCTCGACGGCATTCGGCAGCAGGGAAAGATCATTCTTCAGCTTTGCCAGCTGGTCCGGCCGTTTGATCAGTTCCAGCATGCCGCCGGAGACGGTGGAACTGGTCGTGTCGTGGCCTGCGGTGGCGACGATGATGTAATAGCTCATCGCTTCGCGCTCGCCGATCGGCTGGCCGTCGATCTGGCCATTGGCGATGACGGTGGAAACATCGTCTCGGGGATTGGCGCGGCGGTCTTCCGTGATGGCGCCAAAATACTGGAACAATTCCTGGGCTGTCTTCAGCAGGTCGACGCCCTCGTCGCTGGTGACCGTCTGGCCGCTGTCCGACTTGTTGTCGCTTTCTCCGGCCACGTCCGGGTCGCTGGGGCCGAAGATTTCCTGTGTCATCTTCAGCATGAATTTCTCGTCCGACCTTGGAACGCCGAGAATTTCCATGATCACGCGCAGCGGATACCAGAGGGCAACCTCCTTCACGAAATCGCACTCGCCGCCGAGGCTCGCCATGTGGTCGACATGTTCCTTGGCGATGGCGCCGATACGGGCTTCCAGCTTGCGCAGGTTCGGCGGCATGAACCAGGCTTGCGTCAGGGCACGGAGTTTCATGTGCACCGGGTCGTCGAGATCGACGAGCGTGCGGAAGAGGTGGCTGTCGCCGGTCATCGACATGATCCATTCCTCACCCGCTTTCGGGCTCAGATAGGTGCGGTCATGATTGATGAAGATCTTGTTGTTCTTCTCGACTTCCAGAATGTCGGCATGCTTGGTGATCGACCAGAAGGGGCGGAAGCCGTCGGGCTCCGTCCAGTGCAGCGGGTCGTCCTGTCTCAGCTTTGTGTAGACGTCGTGGATTTCCCAGCTGGCATAAAGGTCCGGATGGACGATCTCGTCGTCCAGCGTATCGCGCTTGAAACCCGGAAATGCGGTTTGTGCTCCGTCGGCCATGAATTCCTCCCTTTTCTTTTCGGGAAGCAGACGACGTCCCGCGGCCCGGCGTCAAGCCGTACCGCGGGGAAAGTGCCGGATTGTTGCGGACAAATCCGCGATCAGGCGCCGGCCAGCGCTTCGCCGGTGCGGGTGCCCTGCAGGATGCGAGCCTGTTCAGCGTCGCTTTTCCAGAGGAAATCACGCGGCAGGCCGAGGCGTTCACAGGCCTGCGCCGGCGGGCCCTCAAGGTCTGCGAAGGTTTCATACCGCCAGGCCAGCAATTTGATCAGCAGGCGTTCGTGCAGCTTCAGATCATATTCCGGACCGAGTTCCAGCACGTCCCGTACCTTCTGCGGCAGGATCTCGATGGAGGCATGGGCCAGCGCCTTGCGCATCCAGCCCGGGATATCGGACGCTGACTTGCCGGAACGGACAACATCGAGGAAGTCGGTATTGATCGGGTGCGGTTCGAAATCGCCTTCGAGCTTTTCCATCATCCTGTAGAAATCATCGACCGAAGAGATCGTGTTCTGCACGCCATAGAGCTTCGGAACCTCGCCCTTGCCTTCGGTGAAGTAGCGGTGCTCTTCCTCCGGCGTCATCTTCTTCACGAACTTGTTGTAGGCCATGAACCAGCCATAGGAGGCTGTGGCGCTGACCCAATCGAGCAGTTCCGGGTCGAGGGCCTTGTACTCGCGTCCATCGGGCGTCGTGCCCGAGACCTTGGAGTGCATGTTGGTGATGCCCATGATCACGCGGCGCGCGGCGCTTTGCGGACCATAGGTGCCGACAGCAGAGGCGATGCCGGTGCGCCGGGCACGGCCGATCGGGTCTGTGGGGAAGACCGAATGGTCCCAGACGCCGGTACGGATGCGCGAGTCGGCAAATTCCAGCAGCACGGCGCAGACGCCGCCAATGGCGCCGACAACCGGGTTCTTGAACACTTTCCAGGCCATCGAGTCCGGCGCGTTATAGGCAGGCTCGCCGGCCGGGACGGTGTAGTCGATCTTCCAGCCAAGATAGGATTTCATGTCACTCATGGGAGTGCCCTCCGGATGCGGGTCTGAGGCCGAATTCTATTGTCTGTTCACGTGGCAAAATTAATTCAGGCACATTAGTCCGGCAACTGTCACATCTGATAGGATAGCAACTTAAAGGGGTGTCGCGTCGGGGCTGGCCGGTGCGGGTGAGGGGGTCTGCTTTTTCGGCGGCTTGCCGAACAGGTTCAGCGGATAGAAGGCCTCCTCGACCCAATGGGCCTGCTCGCCGGGCACGCCGTAGCGCGACGGCTGGTCAGCCGGGATGAAGAGCGTGCCGAACATCCAGTCGAACACGGAAAGGCAGAGGCCGTAATTGCAATACATCTTGCCGTTCTTGCCATAGCCGTGATGCGCGTGGTGCATCGTCGGCATGATGAAGACATGCGACAGGGCACGGTAGGCGGGGTTTGCCAGCAGGCGGGCGTCTGCGCGCCAGTGCATGTGGGTAAATGTGTTCCACAGGTAGAAGACGACCATATAGATGGCGACCCCCGGTTCCATGCCGGCATAGATGAACAGGGCGATCATCCAGATGTGCGGCGTGAACACGGCCCAGAAGATGTTCTGGCGCTGTACGATGGAGGAGTTCATCGTCGTCGCGGAATGGTGTGTGCGGTGGATCTTCCAGAGCCAGGCCAGCTTGTGGCCCTTCTTCTGGCCGACATGTCCCCAGCGGTGGATCCAGTAAAAGGCGAACTCCGTGGCCAAAAAGACGATCAGCGCCGCCTGCCAGATCGGGATGCCGGCGCCGAAGCCTGCGCCCGCAGGGACCAGCCATGCGGCCAGGTACCCGACGGCCAGTGCCATAAGGGGGCGCGTGGTCACCGAATTCGTCAGGAAGGTCAGCACCGTCAGGCCGAAGTCGCGCCTGGTATAGGTGCGCAGCTGGCCGGTCACGGCCTCGATGATGAAAATGATCAGCGTCGCCAGGTAGACCCAAAGCGCGTCGGCGAGCGTGAAACTATGGTCAAGCATGAGGCATGGTCCCTATTGTATCTGTACGGTTTATTATGGAATTGCGATGGCGAAGGCCGGGGCGTGCCGGTCCATCAGGTTGCCGCCACCGGTGATCGCCATGGTGAAATCGGTCCGGGTCGCGGCCAGCTTCAACGTCACGCGCTTTCAAGTCTTCCTCCGCTAAACTGCCCGCGGAACCACTCTTCATGTGTCCCGTCAGGCTTCCTGTTTTGTCGAATTAATGCATATGCATTAAATATGCAACTGTCATACGCATCAGGATCGCGGCATAGAGGGACATCCACCCGAAGATGGCAGACAGGAGATGCGCGGACTTGGCCCGGCAGAGCGACACAAGGAATGGCAGGACGGCGATTATCGAGGCGGCAGAAGCCCTGTTCGCCGAATACGGCCTGCACGGTGCCTCTTTCCGTCAGATCAGCGAGGCGGCGAACCAGAAGAATGCCTCCGCCATCCAGTACCATTTCGGATCGCGCGACCAGCTGGTGGAGGCGGTGTTCGAAAACCGGATGCGCTACATCAATCCGAAGCGCCTGAAGCTGCTGGATGAGGTCCGGCCGACCGGCGGCAGTGAGGAAGTCCGTGCGCTGGTCAGCGTCTGGGTCTGGCCGCTCGCCGAGGAGCTGCAGCCAAGGGAAGAGGGCAACCACTATGTGCAATTCCTGGCGCGGGCTGCGCGGGAAAAGCAGATGGCCATCCAGCTTGCCCCGATTGACCTGATGACCGGCTGGTTCGGGACCACCGAGCGCATCACCCGGCTGATGCCGGACTTGCCTGAAATGGTCTCCCTGACGCGTGTGCTGGCCGCTGGCGACCAGTGCCTGAACTGCCTCGCCACATTCGAGGCCGAGGGGGCAGGGGCTTCACCCGAATTCGAACTTCAGGTCGAAACCCTGATCGACATGATCACCGCCGGCCTGATGGCGCCGATGTCCGAAGCCAGCGAGCGGGCGATGAAAAAACAGGGCGGGCGGCACAAACAATCCTGATTGCAGGGGCTGCCTCAATCCGGACACCAGTCCTGCGGCCTGTTGCTGCTTGACGTTGGAGCGGAGGCGGATCACATCGCATCCACGATGAAAGAGCCCCTCACAGCCACCCCTCCTGTGGACACGCCCGCGCGCCGCGCCATGGTGCTCGGCGGCGCCTTGCTGGCGGTGGTGCTGCTGGTTTTCGGTCTCGGGAAGCTGGGTATCCTGCCGAGCGGGGAGGCGATGACCGCCTGGATGGACGGCATGGCCGACAGCCCGTGGGGCCTGCCGGCGCTGATTTTGGTCTTCTGTATCGCAGCCTTTATCGGCGTGCCGCAGTTTGCGCTGATTGCGGCTGCGGTCGCCGTCTTCGGCCCCTGGGCCGGCGGGGTGTATTCCTGGATCGCGACCATGGCGTCGGGCGCACTGACCTTTTATGTCGGCCGCCTGACGGGGGAGCAGGCTTTCCGGCGCTATGCGGGCAAGACGGCCAACCGGCTGGCAGGCTTTATCGGGCGCAACGCCTTCGTTGCCAGCGCCGTCGTGCGCAACGTGCCGACCGGGCCGCTGCTGCTGGTCAACATGGCGTTCGGCGTCAGCCATGCGCGGTTCCTGCCTTTCTGGGCCGGCCTGGGCGTCGGCACGATCCCGAAGATCATTCTGGTTGCCTTTGCCGGGCGTAGCCTTCTGGCCGCGCTGCAGGGCAATCCGGTGACGGCGATCCTCGCCGCGCTGGCCGCGGTTGCCGTTTATGCGGGCATCGCCTTCTGGGTGCGCCAGCGTGTGCGAAAATCGGGGCAATCTGTTGCCCTGATCGGCACAGGCGCGGTTGACAATTCGGGCGATCTGCCGGAATAACCGCATCATGCGCAAGAATATGCCCCTACTCCTGCTTCTTACCGGCCCCTGGCCGGTGCCGACTGCTCCGCACTAAGTCCGGGGCAGGCGCACGGTCAGGGGATTCTAGCCGAACCTTTTCCGATATTCCCCAGATCCAGGCAGCCTGCCATGACCAAGCCAGACCATATCCGCATCTTCGACACCACATTGCGTGACGGCGAACAATCGCCCGGCGCATCCATGACCCATGGCGAGAAACTCGAACTCGCCGCCCTGATGGAAGACATGGGCGTCGACGTGATCGAAGCCGGCTTCCCCGCCGCCTCGGAAGGCGACTTCGCTTCCGTCAGCGAGATTGCCCGCCGCTCGAAGAACGCCATTATCTGCGGCCTGTCCCGCTCGACCGAGAAGGACATCGAGCGCTGCGGCGAAGCCGTGCGCAACGCCGCCCGCCCGCGCATCCACACTTTCATCTCCACCAGCCCCGTGCACATGAAGCACAAGCTGCAGATGGGCCCGAATGCCGTGCTCGAAGCGGTCGGCCGGTCTGTCAGCCAGGCGCGCAACCTGGTCGACGATGTCGAGTGGAGCGCAGAGGACGCCACCCGCACAGAATTCGACTTCCTGTGCAAATGTATCGACGTTGCCATCCAGAGCGGCGCGACCACGATCAATATTCCGGACACGGTCGGCTATTCCCACCCGGACGAATATGGCCGCCTGTTCAAGCGCCTGATCGAGAATGTTGCCAATTCGGACAAGGTGATCTGGTCGGCGCACTGCCATAACGACCTCGGCCTCGCGGTTGCCAACTCCATCAGCGCCGTCGCCAATGGCGCCCGCCAGGTGGAGTGTGCGATCAATGGCCTCGGCGAGCGCGCCGGTAACGCTGCATTGGAAGAAGTCGTGATGGCGCTGCGCGTCCGTCACGACACACTGCCCTACACGACCGGTGTGAAGAGCGAATACCTCTCACGCGCCTCGGCTATGCTGAGCCGCATCACGGGCTTCCCGGTACAGTACAACAAGGCCATCGTCGGCAAGAACGCGTTCGCCCATGAAAGCGGCATCCACCAGGATGGCATGCTGAAGAACTCGGAAACCTACGAGATCATGAAGCCGGAAGATGTCGGTGTCGCCAAGACCTCTCTGGTCATGGGCAAGCTGTCCGGCCGCCACGCCTTCCGCGACAAGCTGGAATCACTGGGCTACGTGCTGGAGCAGGACGCGCTGAACGACGCCTTCAAGCGCTTCAAGGCGCTGGCCGACAAGAAGAAGCACGTTTTCGACGATGACATCGTGGCGCTGGTGGATGATCAGCTGGCGGAAGAAGGCGAGCGCGCGATGTTCAAGCGCCTGCGCGTCGTGGCTGGCACCGAAGGCCCGCAGACGGCCGAGATCGACCTGGTCATGGATGGCGAAGACAAGTTCGCCATCGCCCGCGGCAACGGCCCGGTGGATGCGGTCTTCAACGCGATCCGGTCGCTGATCCCGCATGCCGGCAAGCTGGACCTCTACCAGGTCCATGCCGTGACCGGTGGAACGGATGCGCAGGCCACCGTGTCTGTGCGCCTGAACGATGCCGACGGCTTCATGGCCACGGGCCGGGCGTCCGATCCGGACACGCTGGTGGCGAGCGCCAAGGCCTACCTCCACGCGGTCAACAAGCTGGAAAACCGCAAGGCCAAGCGCCAGGCGGCCTGATATTCCCTTGAAAACAGCCTCTTACTCCCGTGCGTCGCGCGCGGGAGTAAGGTCGGCTGTGTGCTGACGAGACCGTTTCATGGAACTCTGGATCCCGGTCACCCTTGCGGCGGCTTTCTCCCAGAATTTGCGCAATGCGCTGCAGAAGACGCTGAAGGGCCGCCTCTCGACATGGGGCGCGACAGCCAGCCGTTTTGTCTTTGCGGCGCCGCTGGCCGTGCTGTTCTTCTTCGCCTTGCGAGGTGCAACAGGGCAGGGCGTCGGCGTGCCGCCGGGCAGCTTCTATGCCTGGGGCATGGTCGGCGGGCTCGCGCAGATCATCGCGACGGGCTTGCTGATCCATCTCTTCTCCTACACGAACTTTGCCGTGGCCACCGCCTTCACCAAGACAGAGCCGCTGCAGACGGCCCTGTTCGGCATCGTCCTTCTGGGGGACCGGCTGACAGGCGGGGCGGCGGTCGCCATCCTGATCAGCCTGCTGGGCGTGATCCTCGTCTCCATGCCGGGCGGTGAGGGAAAGGCGCGTTTCCGGATCGACAGCAAGGTCTGGATCGGCGTGCTCTCCGGCGGCCTGTTCGGCCTCTCCGCCGTGGCGTATCGCGGGGCATCGCTCTCGTTGCCGGAAGGCGGCGTGGTGCTGCGGGCGTCCGCCTCGCTTGCCTTCGTGACGGTGTTCCAGGCGGTCACCATCCTCCTCTGGCTGGCCTGGCGGGAACGTGGGCAGGTGGCACATCTCGTGCGGGCCTGGCGCACCGCCTCGCTGGTGGGCGTAACCGGCATGCTTGGCTCGCTCGGCTGGTTCACAGCGTTCACGCTGGAAAATGCCGCCCATGTGCGGGCCGTGGGGCAGGTGGAGGTCATCTTCACGCTGGCCATCTCGATCCTGTTCTTCCGCGAGAAAGTCACGCCGCGAGAGATCGCAGGTGTATTGCTTGTGGCCGCCGGTGTTGTCGCGCTGGTGCTTCTGGCGCATTGAGGACTTTGTAGTCCGGAAGACAGGAGACAGGCATGGCGGAAGGCTGTTCGGTGCCCATCATGGATCGCGCCTGGGTGCGCGAAGCGGTGCAGAAGATCAATGCGGATTTCAACCGCTCTGCCGACACGCACCTGATCAAGGTGGACCTGCCGGCCTTCCCGGACCAGACGCTCTACCTCAAAGACGAGTCGATTCACCCGTCCGGCAGCCTGAAGCACCGGCTGGCGCGGTCGCTTTATCTCTATGGTCTCTGCAACGGGCATATCGGGCCGGACACGGTGATCGTGGAATGCTCGTCCGGCTCGACCGCCGTATCGGAAGCCTATTTCGCGCGCCTTCTGGGCCTGCGCTTCATCGCCGTCATGCCGAAGGGGACGGCGCCGTCAAAAATCGAGAAGATCACCTTCTATGGCGGCGAGCCACATGAGGTGGCACCTGGCGACATCTATGCCGAGGCCGAGCGGCTGGCCTGCGAGGCGGGCGGCCATTTCATGGACCAGTTCACCTATGCCGAACGGGTGACCGACTGGCGCGGCAACAACTCCATCGCCGACAGCCTGTTCGCGCAGCTGGCCCTCGAAGACCACGCGATCCCCGACTGGGTGGTGATGAGCGCCGGCACCGGCGGCACGTCGGCCACGATCGGGCGCTACATCCGCTATCGCTGTGACCTTGCCGCGAAGACGCAGCTTTGCGTGGCGGATCCGGAAAACTCTGTCTTCTACGATCATTACCGCACCGGTGACCCGTCGCTGAAGATCAACGCCAAGTCTCGCATCGAAGGCATCGGCCGTCCGCGGGTCGAGGCCTCGTTCCAGCCTCGCGTCATCGACCGGATGATGCAGGTGCCGGATGCCGCCTCCATCGCGACGATCCACTGGCTGGAAAAGGTGCTGGGTCGCAAATGCGGCGGGTCGACGGGAACGAATGTCTGGGCCGCGCTTCAACTGATGAGCGATATGCGCGCGGCCGGGCAGGCTGGCTCTGTGGCGACACTGATCTGCGATGGTGGCGAGCGCTATCTCGACACCTGTTACAATCCGGACTGGATCGCGCGGGAAGGCCTTGAGCTGGCGCCGCACACGCAATGGCTGGCGGCGACCGCAGGCGTCTGACGCGGGCGTCTGCGTCATTCAGGGACGGGCCGCATGTAACTTTTCTGCGCTGAACCGGGGCAGCCGCGTGTGATTTTGGGACGTGGCGCGCAAAGCAACGCCGAAAAGCGGTCAGCTTTCGGCGGGGCCCGGTCCGGCCGCCTTGCGGGCTTCTTCCTCGCGAATGCGGGCGATCAGGGCTTCGAATTTGTCGGGAACGGGTTCCTGAAGCAGGGATTCGAAGGTTTTCTGCAAGGCAGAACTGAGAGCCTGAGAGGCACCGCCGGGGAGTTCTTCCGGTGGTCCCTCGGGCCGGTTCTTGTCCTGAGAATTGTCCTTCATGAGATCTCTTCCCGGATACGCCAAACGCACTGCTTCCCTATTAGGCATATCACTGGGGATCAATATCAGGCGCCCGGATGATCGCAACCAGAATTTGCGCGATTATGGCGCTCTGCCCGGATTTGGGGGCTCGAAACCCGCCGGCAGAGGATTTTCCGGCGCATTTTGAAATTTTGAACCTGTAGTAGTTACAGCACAAATGGAGGTTTCTGCCGGATGTCGGGTTTAGGACCTGATATAAAGATTACATTTGTAGAAATATCGCTTCGTATTGCACGAATGACGCACGGGATGGGCCGTCCTGAGGTGGGCGGCGCAGAAAATGGCAGCCTTCGTGCCGAATGCGAATCTCTTGGGGGTGCCTGTCCGGCCAGTTTTTTGCGCACCCGAAGCCGCCCGGTGATGCGGATCAAAGGCCCGGATGCCTGATGCATGGCGTTCAAATCCGGTGCCCTTGCAGGCGGATGACCGGGGCGTCGGCCAAATCTCCCATCCTGCCACCCTGCCGGCGGTGAAAAGCCTTCTCTGGCGGCCCGGCATGGAAAACCGGGTGATCCGGCAAATTTCATCTATTCCTTCAACCGTAACTCCATCCCCCTGTGTCAGAACGGGCCGTAACGATGTGGCACGCCCAATGTGCCGGATTGAGCAAACGACCTTGCCTGAGCGGGCGCAAAGACCTGCCTGGCAACCAACAGGGTGATGAAAACATGGCAAAGACGGTCCTCGTTATTGATGACGATCCGACGCAGCGCCGCCTGCTTCAGGCGGCTGTGGAGAAGGCGGGCTTTGCCTGCCGCACGGCGCCGGATGGCGAAGCCGGCATCGCGTTGGCTGCGGACCCGAAGGATGGCATCGACGTCGTTCTTCTGGACCTGACCATGCCAGGCCTGTCAGGGATGGAAACGCTGGAGCGTCTGGCCGCGAAACGTCAGGACCTGCCGGTGATCATGCTGACGGCGACCAGCGGAATCGATACGATCGTCCAGTCCATGCGCGGCGGCGCCGTCGACTTCATCGTGAAGCCGGCCAATCCGGAGCGTGTGGTCGTCAGCATCCGGAACGCCCTGAAGATGCAATCGCTGACCGGTGAGGTGAAACGCCTCGCCCGCAAGGCAGAAGGCGGCATGGCGTTCGACGACATGATTGCCTCGGCCGCGCCGATGCGTCAGGTGATCCGCCTGGCTGAGCGCGCCGCCGTCTCTGATATCCCGGTCCTCATTCTCGGTGAAAGCGGTGTTGGTAAGGAAGTTGTCGCCCGCTGTATTCAGGGGGCCTCGACCCGGGTCGGCAAGCCGTTCGTTACCGTGAACTGCGGGGCCATTCCGGAAAACCTGGTCGAGTCGATCCTGTTCGGCCACGAGAAGGGCGCCTTTACCGGTGCCGTGTCGAAGGCACTCGGCAAGTTCGTTGAGGCCGATGGCGGTACGCTGTTCCTTGACGAGGTTGGCGAACTGCCGCTCGACGCGCAGGTGAAACTGCTGCGTGCCCTGCAGGAAGGCGAGGTTGATGCTGTCGGCTCGCGTCGTCCGACGAAAGTAGACGTACGGATCATCTCCGCCACCAACCGTGACCTGTCCCAGCAGGTGGCCGAGGGCACGTTCCGCGAAGACCTGTTCTACCGCCTCAACGTGTTCCCGATCGACATGCCGAGCCTGCGCGAACGCCGCGACGACATTCCGGCGCTGGTCGATCATTTCGTCGCCCGCTTCAATGCGAGCGAAGGCACGAAAGTGTCCGGCGTTGCCGACGACACGATGAAGATGCTCTACGCCTTCGACTGGCCGGGTAACGTCCGCCAGCTGGAGAATGCTGTCTTCCGCGCCGTGGTGCTGTGCGATGGCGACAAGCTGCGTCCGCAGGACTTCCCGCAGATCTCCGGCCAGATGCCGGACATTGCCAGCCTGCCGGCTGCTCCTGTGGCAGCCTCAGCTGATGCGGCAGTCCCGGGTGTTGCCGGTGTGGCATCGGCTGGCGAGGGCCCGGTCTCCATCATGGATGCCGGTGGAGAGATGCGTGCCCTGCAGGATATTGAGCGCGACATCCTTCAGTATGCCATCGACTTCTATCAGGGCCACATGAGCGAAGTGTCCCGCCGTCTCGGCATCGGCCGTTCGACGCTTTACCGCAAGGTGCGCGAGTACGACCTCGACATGCACGAGCGCGAAGCAAGCTAAGCCTTTTTTGATCCGTCAGAGACCGCCTCAGCCCTGGGGCGGTCTCGACAGGTCGAAGGACATCGCCACATCGCAGCGCGCATAGCGTTTGCCGTAGCGCTCCATGATGTCTGCGTCGTGGACGAAGCCTGCCTTTTCATAGAGATGGATGGCGGCCGCGCACTTCCTGTTGGTCAGCAGGAACAGATTGCCGATGGGCAGCTGCCGGGCGCGTTCGATCGTTCGCTGCAGGAGGAAGTCCCCGGCCTTCAGGCCGCGGGCACTGGCGCGCACGCCCATCTTGGTCAGTTCGAATGTGTCGCCGTCCACCGGCATCAGGGCGCAGGTGCCGATGATGCCGAGCCCTGCCGCCTCGATGAACAGGATGTCGCCGCCCCGGTCGATGATCATCTCGCGCGGATGCTCGATGATCTCGATATCCTTGTCCTCCAGCGTGAACATATCCTCCACCCATTCCCGGGTGATGGCGTCGAACTCAGGCGCGAGCCGGTCGTCATACTCGACCAGTCTCAGCGCCGGACCTGCGCCTTCATCGAGAATCCGGTCGTGCAGGGAGCGTTCCTGAAGCGCTTCTTCGACACGTCCGATCTGGGTCAGGAAATCGGCGTCCGGTCCCTCGCAGAGGCGCTGGGCCGCGCGGCGGACCTGGGGCCAGAGGTCCCGCTTCAATTCATCCACCAGCGCTTCGCCTTCCGGCGTCAGGCGGATCTGCTTCTGGCGGCTGTCGCCCTCTACCGGTGAGACAGTGGTCAGCCCCATCTTCTGCAAGGCGTTGTGAATGCGGGTAACGGCGGGCTGGCTGATGCCGACGGCTTCCACCGCTTCGCTGACGCTGAGCGGGCCATAGGTGGCAAGGGCTGCCAGCAGCGGGAAATGCGTGCCTTGTATGGGCAGGCCCCGGTCGGCAAACACTTTCGTCGCGTCGGCCTGCATCCGCTCCGCCAGCCGCTTCAGCCGGCTGCCGAGCGCAAGCGGTCCCATCTCAGCCAGAACGTCTCGCGCCATGCCTCTCTCCTTTTGATTAGCATGATATATAACGAGTTATGTAAATGGGTTTGTCAAGCCGCCGGGACTGAATTGAACGCGTTCAGGGCGCGTCTTCGATGGAACTGGCGACCGTGGCGGGTGTGGGCCGTGTCACGGCGGTCACGGCAAGGCCAGCGCCTGCGGCCAGAACCATCAGCCAGTAGATCTGCGTCTGCGCCTCTGCGCCGCCGGGCGCAAGCGCGTCATAGGCGAGGCCCGACAGGAAGGTGGACAGCGCCAGGATCGGCCCGAAGACCAGCGCACCGTTCACGGCATAGGCGAGCGGCAAGCGCTCATCGGGAAGCGCTTGTTGCAGAAAGCGCATGGTCGCGAGGTGGGTCAGCGCGAAGGAGGCCGCGTGCAGCGTCTGAAACATGGCGGCAATGGCCACCGGCAGGACGAACCCCGCTGCCGTCCAGCGGATCATCGCGCCCAGTCCGCCCAGCCAGAGCAGGCCGACGGCGCTAAAGCCGCGCAGCAGCCGTCCGGAAAGGAGCAGCAGCCCGATCTCCGTCACTACGCCCACCGCCCAGAGTGCACCAATGCTGGAGCCCGAGATGCCCTGCGACACCCAGATCACGGACGAGAAGGCGTAATAGACGCCATGGCTGGCCTGGATCAGCGCGGCGGCCAGAATGAAGGCGAAGAGGGCTGGCAGGCGGTAGAGCGAGAAACCCTCCGCAAAAGTGCTGAGAATGGTCCGCTTTGGCAGCACCTGCCGGGCGCCCTGCCGTGTGAACAGCGGCGCAATCGTCGCCAGCAGGGCCGCGATGAGGAGGTAGGTCAGGATGCCGTCGGGCCCGAACGCCGACAGGGCGGCCCCGCCTGCAAGGTTCGCCACGACAAAGGCGAGCGAGGCGATGGCGCGGCCCTGCCCGTAATCCGGCCGGGCATTCCGTGTGCCGTAGATCAGCACCGCTTCGAACAGGGGACCGGACACATTGGTTGCGCTGTAGATTGCGACACAGACGAGGAAGGCGGCGGCCTGCGGCAGGTCCGGGAAGATGAGCGCATAGCCCGCGAGGCAGACGGCCATCGTGCCGGCCAGCGTGGCGCGCAGGCCATGCGACTGTGCGCGGCCCGCGGCGAGCGGCCCGGCAAAGATGCGGATTAGTGCGGCGAGCGTGCCTGCCCCGGCGATTTCCGCGCCCGACATGCCGCCGGCCTTCTCCATCCAGACCGGCAGGTAAGGCAGGTTTGCGCCAAGTACGAGGTTGACGGCGCCGGCCGAAAGCGAGGCCCGCCAGGCGTCGTTCAGGCCCATCTGTCAGGCCTGCAGGAGAGGAATGGGCCGGTTTGCATGTCTGGAGTCCGCAACCGTTTTGGAGGATCGAATCCGCACTACTCCGGTTGGAGCGGCCGGGATAGCGGAAATCGGCCGTGTCCGGAAAAATCAGCAGCGGTCTTCAGGCAGGTGTTGCGGCCAGCCGTTCCTTGATGACCTCACCAACTTTCCTTGCATCGGCTTCGCGCGGGCTGCCGGCCCGCCAGGCGATGCCGATCCGGCGGCCGATCACCGGGCGCACAAACTCCCGCACGGCCACGTCACTGCCGACATTCAGCCCGTGTTCCACCGCCAGTTTTGGCAATAGCGACACGCCGAGGCCGCCGGCGATCATGTTGACCAGCGTGCCGAGCGAGGTGGCAGCCACCTGGTCCTTCCGGGCGCCCGTCCGCATGCGGCAGATGGAGAGCGCATGGTCACGCAGGCAGTGGCCGTCCTCCAGCAGCAGGAGGTTTTCGTCGGCCAGGTCTTCCGGGGCGAGCCCGTTCTTTTTTGCCAGCGGGTGATTTGCCGGGGCAGCGAACAGGAACTCGTCGTCGAAGAGAGTCATGGTCTCGATGCCGGGCGTGTCCCAGGGCAGCGCGATCAGGGCGGCGTCCAGCGTGCGGGTGCGCAACTGGTCGATCAGGCGGCCCGTCTTGTCTTCATGCAGGTAGAGCTTCAGCTCCGGATAGGCCGCATTCAGCGCCCGCACGGTCTGCGGCAGCACGAAAGGGGCGATGGTCGGGATGGCGCCGAGGTGGAAGGGGCCGGTCAGCAGGGCGCCGGCGCTTTGTACGGCCTGCACCAGCGCGTGGGCATCGTTCAGCAGGGCGGAGGCGCGGGCGAGGGCGATCTCGCCGGCATGGGTGAGGCTGGCGCCGCGGGCCTCGCGCTCGGCCAGTTTCACGCCCAGCAGGTCTTCCAGTTCGCGGATCCCGGCTGACAGGGTGGGCTGGGTCACATGGCAGGCCTCCGCCGCGCGCGAAAAGGAGCCGGTTTCGCCGAGGGCGACCAGGAACTGCAACTGGCGGAGTGTCGGTATGATCATAGGCTTGATCTATGGCGTAACCGCAATCCATCAAAATTTCTTTTTGTCGCATGCGGAAATTTTCAGCAACCGGAGATGCTAAAAAATTCTTATTAAAACAAGACGGTACGGCGATGTTCTGGCCCGTGATGCGCGGCGAAATAAGCCGCAGGTCGCTCGGGACGAAAAAAACTTCAGCCGAGGCGAGAAAAATTGGAACCGTTTGGCGCCCTCACACATACTGCTCTTGAACCGTTCGGGGCGGGATATCTCAACTCCCCACCCAAGACCCTCGTTTCGAACGGCGAAAATGGCCCGGCAAGCCGGAACAAGCGTCCGCCACCCATCAGGGCGCTCGGCACCGTCCCCCTCCCAAGCCAGAAGGCTTGCCGGGCCTATTTTCCTCCCTCACCGGACTTCGCCATGACGATAACGGACTTTCACCGGACCGTGCCTGGCCTATGCGTGCCGCAGGCGATGCGCCGGTTTGACTACCGGGTGCCGAAGTCGATTGGGTGGCCGCGCAAAGTGAAACCAAGTTGCCGGAAGACCAATTCCCGGCCGCTGCGCAAAACGCAGGCTCCAAATGTTAAAAACTCAGTAACTTTTAATCTGCCTGTGGATAACCGAGTCTGTTTCGGCATCGAGCTGATTCAAAAAGGAAATTCGGTCTCAGCCCATGCGATCCCACCGGATTGTTCCGCTTTGTTCACTATTCAGTCTCTTGGTGTTCCTGTGTGCGACTGTTGTGGATATTTCGATTCAAGCCTCTGGCCCATTGAGGCCCATGTCTGCCCATGATACTCCAAATTAAGACATGGTTTACCCATGCGGGGTTTAGGCAAACGAAGATCGGGCTGGCGGGTGTTTGTATCCACCTACGAAAGTGCAATTGACGCAAAAGGGCGGGTCTCCATCCCGGCTCCCTTTCGTGCTGCGCTGGGCGGTGGAAACCGGATTTTCCTGTGGCCTGCCCTCGACGGATCCGGCTGCCTGGAAGGCGGCGGCGAAGCCCTGATGGCCATGTACCGCGCGACGCTGACCCGCCTGCCCCCGCAATCCCCGGTCCGCAAGGCACTTGTGTCCTCGATCATTGCCGGGTCGGCTGACCTCAAGATGGATGATACGGGCCGCATCAAGCTGACGGACGAACTGATCGCTGCGGCCGGGCTCGATGGCCGCGTGAAGTTCGCCGGCAACATCGACAGCTTCCAGATATGGAACCCCGAAAAGCACGCCGAATTTACCACGGCCATGTCCGAAACCGCTGCGAAACCGGAGACTCTGGAAGCGCTCGGCCAAGCTTATAATGAGGTGCTGCGCCAGCACGAGATGGGTCTCTACCCCGACCTGAAACTCGTTGAGGGAGGGGATGGATGATGACCACGAAACCCCGGCCTGAAACTTCTGCTTCCGGGCACAAGCCCGTCATGCTGGACGAGGTGCTGACCGCCCTCGCCCTCAAGGATGGCGACCAGATCGTCGACGGCACGTTTGGCGGCGGCGGCTACACCCGCGCCATCCTGATGGCCGCCAAATGCTCCGTCTTCGCCATCGACCGCGATCTCGACGCCATCATGCGGGCCGAGACCCTCGCCGCCCAGACCGACCGCATTACCCCGCTGCTGGGCCGGTTTGGCGAAATGGACGCGCTGGTCGAGGCCACCGGCTGCGATGCAGTCGACGGTGTGGTTCTGGATATCGGTGTCTCCAGTTTCCAGATCGATGAAGGCCATCGCGGCTTTTCCTTCAACAAGGATGGCCCGCTGGACATGCGCATGGGCGCGGCTGGCCCGACGGCGGCGGATGTCGTGAACCATATGGAGGAAGGCGATCTCGCCAATGTCATCTTCCGCCTCGGCGAAGAGAAGCAGGCGCGCCGGATTGCCCGGCAGATCGTCCAGCGCCGCAAGGAACGGACATTCGAAACCACGCTCGATCTCGCTGAAACGGTCGAGACGGCAGTGGGCGGCAGGAAAGGCAGCCGGATTCACCCCGCCACGCTGACCTTCCAGGCGATCCGCATGTATGTGAACGACGAGCTGGGCGAGCTGGCCCGGGCGCTGGTGGCCGCCGAGCGCCTGCTGAAGCCCGGCGGACGGCTGGTCATCGTCACCTTCCACTCGCTGGAAGACCGGATGGTGAAGCAATGGCTGCGCGACCGGTCCGGCAAGAACAGTGGCGGATCCCGCCACATGCCGCTGATGGCCAAAGGCCCGGACCCGACCTTCGAACTGCGTCCAAACAAGGCGATCCTGCCACAGGATAAGGAAGTGGAAGGCAATCCGCGTGCACGATCCGCAAAATTGCGGGCCGCGATCCGGACCGACGCCCCCGCAATCGATGAAGAGGCGGATGACGGCATGAACCTGCCCCCGCTTTCGAAACTGGAGGACGTGTCATGAGCCGCCGCGTATTCATTCTAGGTCTCGTTATCGTCGGCCTGCTGGTTTTCAGCCTCTACCGGGCGAAATACGGCGCCAAGGACACCGCCGCCGAACTGATGGCCGTGGAGGCCCAGATCGAGGACGCCCACCACGAAAAGGCGCTGCTGGAGACCGAGCTCTCCCATATGAGCCGCCGGGAGTGGATCGAGGAATATGCCCGCAACGAGCTGGGCATGGCGCCGCCGCGCCCGGAGCAGATGGCGAACGAGCGCGACCTGGATGCGCTGGTGGGCGTGCCGGCCGATCCGGCAACCGCTGCGGATCAGTCCTCTGCGGAGGCGCCTGAATGACGGAAGCGTCGCGCCACCGGACACGGCTGGTCGGCCTCGGCCTCAGCGGATTGTTTGTGGTGCTGGCCGGCAAGGCCGGCTACCTGGCGCTTTCGCCTGAGCGGAGCTCGGGCAGCTATGTCGCGCGGGCCGGGGAACAGGCCGCGCGGGCCGACATTGTCGACCGCAATGGCGAACAGCTGGCAACGTCGGTGACCGTCTATTCGCTGGTCGCCAATCCGCAGCTGATCTGGGATCCGCGCGAAGTGGCGTCCCGTATCTCCGGTGTCCTGCCTGACATTGATGTCGACAGCCTGACCGCCCGTCTTTCCGACCAGTCGCGGGAATTTGTCTGGGTGAAGCGGGGGCTCACCCCCCGCCAGCGTCAGACCGTGTTCGACCTCGGCCTTGAAGGCCTGTGGTTCAAGGAAGAGATCAGCCGCGCCTATCCGCGCGGGACACTCGCCGGGCAGGTGCTGGGCTTCGTGAACGTCGACGGTGTCGGCGCCGGCGGCGTCGAGTTCAGCCAGAATGACCGCCTTACCGCTGGCGGGGAACCGCTGCGCCTGACCATCGACAATGGCGTGCAGGCCGCCGTCGAGGCCGAGCTTGCCGCCTCCGCCGCCGCGGACGGTTTCGAGGGCGCCGCTGTCATCCTGATGGAAGCGCGCACCGGCGAGGTTCGCGCCATGGCGAGCTGGCCGCCTTTCAATCCGAACCGGTCCTCCGACATTGCCATCGGCGACCCGTCCCGCATGAACCGGGCAACGGGCGCGCTCTATGAGCTGGGTTCCGTCTTCAAGCCGCTGACCGTGGCCGCTGCCCTCGAAGCGGGGGCGATCCGCCCGACCGACATGTTCGACGTCCACGAACCGATCGAGATGCGCGGCTACAAGATTTCGGACCTGCATCCCATCGGGCGGCGGGCGGATGTGACGACGATCATCGCCGAAAGCTCGAACATCGGCACGGTTCACATCAACCAGAAACTCGGCCCGCGCCGTCAGCAGGACTTTCTCAAGGCCGCCGGCCTGCTCGACCGCTCGCCGGTGGAACTGTCCGGTACAGCCGCGCCGATCCTGCCGGAACGGATGGACGACCTGACCGCTGCGACGATGGCCTATGGCCACGGCATCGCCGTCACGCCGATGGCGTTCCTCTCGGCCTTCGCTGCCTTCGCCAATGGCGGGGAGCGCGTGACGCCCACGCTGATCGTGGATGAGACCCGCAAGCCGAAGCCGGTGCGCGTGATGTCGGCCATCACGGCAGACCTTGTGAATGCCATGATGCGCGAAGCCGTGCTGTCCGGAACAGGTAAGAATGCGGAAGTGGCTGGCTATCGCGTGGCAGGGAAGACGGGCACGGCGGAGAAGCCCGTGCCGGGCGGTTACGATGACGGGCGCAATATCTCCAGCTTTGCGGCGATATTTCCCTATGACAGCCCGCAGTACGCCATGATTGTGACACTGGATGATCCCAAAGCCGGTCCGGGAGGCTCTGTGGCTTCCCAAAATGCGGCGCCGACCGCAGGTCGCATCATAGAACGTGTCGCGCCGCTGCTCGGCATCGCCCCACGCTTTGAAGATTTCCGCCCTGCAGGAGATGCGTACCGCTCCGGAGATGAGAGGACTTCGCTGTGACCTGTAAACTGAAAGACCTGTTCCCCGACGCGCCAGATGGCGAGACCGTCATCACAGGGATGACGGCCGACAGCCGCCGCGTGAAACCGGGCTACCTGTTCGCCGCGCTGAAGGGCAGCGTCACCGATGGCAGCCGGTTCATTCCGGACGCGATCGAAAAGGGCGCCGTGGCGATCCTGTCCGGCAGCGACACGGACGAGGTGTCTGTCGCGCATATCGTTGACGAGGAGCCGCGCCGGGCGCTCGCGCTGGCAGCAAAGCGTTTCTACAATTCCCAGCCGGGCACCGTGGTGGCCGTCACGGGCACGAACGGCAAATCCTCGACCGTCGATTTCTGCCGCCAGATCTGGGCGCGGGCCGGGATGAAGTCTGCCTCCATGGGCACGCTGGGCGCCATCGGGCCGGAAGGTCATATCGATGTCGGCCATACGACGCCGGACCCGGTGACGATTCACGAAACGCTGGCTGAACTTACCCGGCAGGGCGTGACCCACTGCGCGATGGAGGCCTCCAGCCATGGCCTGGAACAGCACCGCCTCGACGGCGTGGAGCTGTCGGGCGTTGCCTTCCTGAACTTCACGCAGGACCATCTCGATTACCATTCGACGATGGAGGAATACCTCTCCGCCAAGCTGCGCCTCTTCCGCGAGCTCGGCCGGCCGGGCGTGCCCGCCATCGTCAATGCGGATTCCGAACAGTGCAACGATTTCGAGGCGGCCGCCCTCGGCAAGCAGATGCCGATCGTCTCCTTCGGCTGGCGCGGCGAAGACCTCTGGATCGATGAGATCATGCCGCGGGCCACCGGACAGGTGCTGCACCTCTACTGGCGCGACGTCGAGCAGAAGCCGCTGGAGCTTCCGCTGATCGGTGAGTTCCAGGCGCTGAACGCGCTGGCGGCGGCCGCGATCTGCCTGTCGCTTGGCATGGACATCGATCAGGTCGCCGACGGCCTGACGCATCTGGAGCCTGTCAAAGGCCGGATGGAGTTCATCGGCAAGACGGAGTCCGGCGCCGCCGTCTTCGTCGACTATGCCCACACGCCGGATGGTCTGGACGTACTTCTGCGCGCCGTACGCCCGCATACGGCCGGTGACCTGAAGGTCATCTTTGGCTGCGGCGGTGACCGCGACGCACGCAAGCGCCCGCTGATGGGTGAAATCGCTGCGCGGCAGGCCGATGACGTGATTGTGACTGACGACAATCCGCGGACGGAAGACGCCGCCGAGATCCGCAAGCAGGTGCTGGTCGGCTGTCCGGATGCCCGCGAGATCGGCGACCGGGGCGACGCCATCCGCACCGTCATCGCGGAACTGAAAAAGGGCGACACGCTCGTCATTGCCGGCAAGGGGCACGAGACGGGCCAGATCATCGGCAAGGAAGTCCATCCCTTCTCCGACCAGGATACGGCGCGCGGCGCGCTGGGGGCGGCGCTTGCATGACGAAGCCGCTCTGGACCTCCGACGACATCACCCTTGCCACCGGCGGCGTGGCCACCGCGCCGTTCATGGTGACGGGCACGGTGTCGATCGACACGCGGTCCCTGCAGCCGGGGGATCTGTTCGTTGCGCTGAAGGACCAGCGCGACGGGCATGACTTCGTCGAGGCCGCTTTCGATGCGGGCGCCGCTGGCGCGCTCGTCTCCCGCAAGAAGGGGGAAGGGCCGCAGGTCATCGCTGAGGATGTGCAGACCGCGCTGGAGCAGCTGGGCGTCGCCGCCCGCGCCCGTTGCGGCGCGCACCGCACCGCGATCACGGGCTCGGCTGGCAAGACCAGCGTCAAGGAAATGCTGGCGCGCATCTACCGCGCGCTTGGCCCGGCGCACTGGAGCCAGAAAAGTTTCAACAATCACTGGGGTGTGCCGCTGACGCTGGCCCGCATGCCGGAAGAGACGGAACGTGCCGTCTTCGAGATCGGCATGTCGACACCCGGCGAGATCGCGCCTCGCAGCCGCATGGTCCGTCCGCATACGGGGCTCGTCACCTGCATCGCCGGGGCCCACCTTGAAGGCCTTGGCAGCCTCGAAGCCGTGGCGCGCGAGAAAGCCGATATCTTTGAAGGCCTTGAAGCGGGCGGCACCTTCATCCTGCCGTCGGACGACACCTTCTTCGAATACCTCGCAGACCGGGCGCGGACGCTGTGCCCGACCGGGAACATGGAATCCTTCGGCCGCGGGCCGAACGCAACCGCACGGGTTGTCGGCTACGAAACCGATGGTGTGACCAGCCGCATCCAGGTCGATGTGGTCGGCAAGCCCGTCCTCGTCACGCTGGAAGCCGTTGGTGAACATTGGGCAATGAATGTGGCCGCGGCCCTTCTGGCGGCCACGCAGACCGGCGCCGCCGTGTCTGACTGCGCCGAAGCGCTGTCAGGCTATGCCCCGCCGCCCGGACGGGGCACGGCAGAGCGTCTTGCCCTGCCCGACGGCGGCAGTTTCACGCTGGTCGACGATGCCTACAATGCCAATCCGGGCTCCATGCGGGCGGCACTTTCCTCATTGAAACAACGCGGTGCAGGCCGCCGGCTTGTTGCGCTGGGGGAGATGCTGGAGATCGGCGATAGGTCGGATGCGGAACATGCAGGCCTGGCCGGGCCCGTCGTGGAGACGGGCGCGGTGGGCGTGTTCCTTGCGGGGGACAAAATGACTCATCTGGCCGAGGCGCTGCCGACAGACCTGCAGAAGGTCTGGGCGCCGAAGGCTGACGAACTTTTTAATGCACTGGAAAATACACTTCGGGATGGCGACGTGGTCTTGATCAAAGGCTCGAATGCATCCGGGATGGGACGACTAGCAGACCGTTTGCGCCAATGGAGCGCAGCGGCGGACATGGGCAAGATGGTTAGCGGCACAGAAGGTGCTGCAGGGGTTAGTTGATGCTGTACGAATGGCTGGCCGCTGACAGCGGCGTCCTGAACGTTCTCAACTATATTACTTTCCGCACAGGGGCGGCCGTGGTCACGGCGTTCCTGGTGACGGTGATATTCGGCGATGCCATCATCAACTTCCTGCGCGCCCGTCAGGGCAAGGGCCAGCCGATCCGCGACCTGTCGCTGGAGCAGCAGCTGGAAAAGCGCGGTACACCGACCATGGGCGGTTTCCTGATCTGGCTTGGCCTGATCGTCGGCGTGCTGCTCTGGGCGAACCTGCACAATCCCTACATCTGGGTTACCCTGTTCGTGACTGTTTCCTACGCGGTCCTCGGCTTCCTCGATGATTATGCGAAGGTCACCAAGCAGACCGACGCCGGCGTCTCCGCCAAGGTACGCCTGCTGGCAGGCTTTGGCATCGCCGCCGTCGCTTGCGCTTTCATCATGGGGCTGCACGGTGCGCACACCCCGGTTGGCCATGCCGAATGGGGCGCGCTGAACGGTCTGGCGGAACAGATCGCCGCCTTCGCGCCGGAAACCAGCGTGACGCCCGCCGATCCGGATTTCTCGGGCGGCGTCGCCGTGCCTTTTGTCAACAACTACTTCCTGCCGCTCGGCATGTTCTTCATCCTGTTCGGGATGATCGTCATCGTCGGCAGCGCCAATGCGGTGAACTTCACCGACGGCCTCGACGGCCTCGCCATCGTGCCGATGATGTTCGCGGCCGCGTCCTATGCGATGATCGCCTACCTCACTGGTAACTTTGTCTTTGCGGACTATCTCGGCATCCAGTTCGCGCCGGGGGCAGGGGAGCTGGCCGTGCTGCTGGGCGCCATGATGGGCGCCGGCATGGGCTTCCTCTGGTATAATGCCTATCCGGCCAAGGTGTTCATGGGCGACACCGGCTCGCTCGGCCTCGGCGGCATGCTGGGCGTCGTTGCCGTGGCGACCAAGCACGAGTTCGCCCTGGTCGTGATCGGCGGCCTGTTCGTGATCGAGGCGGCGTCCGTGATCATGCAGGTCAGCTGGTTCAAGCTGACCCGGCGCCTGACCGGCGAAGGCAAGCGCATCTTCCTGATGGCGCCTCTGCACCACCATTTCCAGAAGAAGAACTGGCCGGAGACCCGTGTCGTCGTCCGCTTCTGGATCCTGTCCGTCCTGTTCGCCCTTGCGGGCCTTGCAACCCTGAAGCTGAGGTAAGCGAGCGCGCATGATCCCGATCACGGAATACGCAGGAAGGGATGTTGCGGTGTTCGGCCTTGGCCGCACCGGCCTTTCCGCTGCCAAGGCCCTGAAGGCCGGCGGCGCGCGTGTTCATGCGTGGGACGACAATGAAGACACCCGCCGCAAGGCGGAGGCCGCGGGCCTGACCCTCTCTGACATCAACAAGCGCGACTGGCAGACCTTTGCCGCGCTGGTCCTGTCGCCGGGCATTCCCTACAAATTCCCGCAGCCGCACCGCATCGTGCGCATGGCGGAAATGACCGGCGTGCCGGTCGTTGGTGACATGGAGCTCTTCGCCCGCGCCGTTCAGGCCCTGCCGGAGCGCGGCCGTCCGAAGATCGTTGGCATCACCGGCACCAACGGCAAGTCGACCACGACGGCGCTGATCGGACACATCCTGAAACAGGCCGGCCGCGACGCGCGCATCGGCGGCAACATCGGCACGGGCGTGCTGGACCTTGCTGCCCTGCATGCCAACGCGATCTATGTGCTGGAGCTCAGCTCCTACCAGCTGGACCTCGTGAAAAGCCTGCACTGCGATGTCGCTGTCCTGCTGAACATCAGCCCGGACCACCTTGACCGTCATGGCGGCATGGATGGCTACCAGGCCGCCAAGATGCGCATCTTCCAGAACCAGACCGAGCGGGACACAGCGGTGGTCGGCTTCGACGATGTGGTCACCCAGTCCATCGCCATCGGCCTTGCGGCCCGCGGACCGGCTCGTGTGGTGCAGGTCTCGTCCAGCTATGCGCTTGGCCGCGGCGTAAGCGCCGTGGACGGACGGCTCTATGATTCCAACACCGGCAATGCTGTCCTTGTCGGCAAGCTTGCCGAATGCGCCGCGCTGCCGGGCAAGCACAATCACCAGAATGCGGTGGCGGCCTATGCGGCCTGCCGTGCCCTCGGCCTCGACCCGCAGACCATCATGGAAGGCCTCAGGACCTTCCCGGGCCTCGCGCACCGCATGGAACGCGTGGGTGAAATCGAGGGCGTGCGCTTCATAAACGACTCCAAGGCCACGAATGCGCAGGCCGCAGAGCAGGCGCTGAAGTCCTATGAAAACATCTACTGGATTGCCGGCGGCGTGCCGAAATCCGACGGCATCGGTCCGCTGACGCCCTACTTCCCACGCATCAACAAGGCCTATCTGATCGGCGAAGCGGAGGAGGCATTTTCCGCCACGCTGAAGGGTAAAGTGGCCACTCAAGGCTGCGGAACCCTGGAAAATGCCGTCCAGGCTGCCTTCCGCGATGCCAGAAACGCCGGAATCGACCATCCGGTCATTCTTCTTTCACCAGCCTGTGCGAGCTTTGACCAGTTCCGCGATTTTGAGCACCGGGGCGATACGTTCCGGTCGATCGTGGAGGCGATGATGCCCACAGAGCTGAGGGAACTGGCTTGAGCTACACGGCCACAGCGCCATTTCTTGCCCGGTCTGATACGTCCTGGTTCACGGAATGGCGGCGCACAGTTGATTGGGGCCTGCTTGCAGGGGCCTTTTTCCTGATGGCAATCGGCCTTCTGATGTCGCTGGCGGCTGGCCCGAGCGCGGCGGCGCGCATCGGGTATGACAACCCGTATTTCTTCCCCATGCGCCAATCCATGTTCGCGGCGGCGGGCGTCATCCTGCTGCTGGGCACCAGCATGCTCGACCGGGCCTGGGCGCGGCGCTTCGCGGCGGTGCTGCTGCTCGGCTGTATCGGGCTGATGGTCTACATTCTCGTTGGCGGCGGTCACGAGGCGAAGGGTGCGCATCGCTGGATCCGGATCGCCGGGTTCTCGTTCCAGCCGTCCGAAGCCGCGAAGCCGGCGCTGATTGTCATGTCCGGCTGGCTGCTGGCGCAGCGCGAACTTTATCCCAACCGGATCTGGGAAACCGTGGCATTCATCTTCTTCGCGGTCACGGTCGGCCTGTTCCTGCTCCAGCCGGATGTCGGCCAGTCCTTCCTGCTGACGGTTGCCTTCATCGTTACCTTCTTTGTCAGTGGCCTGCCCTGGCGCTGGGGTGCGGCCTTTGCAGGTGGCGGTGTTGCGCTGGGCGGCCTGCTCTATGCGCTGCTGCCGCACGTACGCGACCGGATTCGCGGCTTTGCCAATGTCCAGCATGGCGACCATTCGCAGATCGACCGTGCGGCGGAAGCCATCGGGCGCGGAGGCCTGTTCGGCGTCGGCCCGGGGGAGGGGCTGGTCAAGGCGCACCTGCCTGATGCGCATACGGATTTTATCTTCGCCGTCATGGCCGAGGAGTTCGGCCTCGTCGCCGCGATCGTGCTGCTGGCGGCTTTCGCGCTGATGCTCCTGCGCGGATTCCGGGCTTCGGCACGGGTGGAAGATGGCTATGCCCGCGCGGCAAGTGCCGGACTTTTCACGCTTTTCGGTCTTCAGGCTGCCATAAACCTGGCGGTAAATCTGGCCCTGATCCCGCCGAAAGGGATGACACTGCCATTTGTTTCCTATGGTGGCTCGTCCATGCTCGGCACAGCATTGACTCTGGGCCTTGCGCTGGCACTTGTGCGCGGACAAGGTACGCGCACAAGGGGCCGGTATGGCTGACGACACGAACGGTAAACTGGTCATCATCGCGGCAGGCGGGACCGGCGGGCACATGTTCCCGGCGCGCGCCTTTGCCGACGAGATGCGCAGGCGCGGCTGGCGCGTCGGCCTGATCTCCGACAGCCGCGGTCTCCATTATGCCAGCGATTTTCCCGCCGAATGGAAAGAGGAAGTGTTCGCCGCTTCCCCGAATTTCCGCAAACCGTGGACCCTGCCGGGCGCCTTCCTCAAGATCCAGGCAGGCATCGGCATGGCCAAGCGGATCATGAAGGAACAGCGGCCAGCGCTCGTCGCGGGCTTTGGTGGTTATCCGGCGTTTCCGGCACTTGCGGCGGCGAAGGCGCGGAAAGTGCCGATCCTGATCCATGAGCAGAATTCCGTCCTTGGCCGCGTGAACCGCAACATGGCGCCGAATGCGGTCGTCATTGCCAGCGGTTTCGACCGGCTGGACCGGCTGCCCAAAGGCAAGCCGCACAAGGCCGTCGGCAATCCGGTCCGCGCGCCAATCCTGGCTGTACGCGACCTTCCTTATCCGGCTACGGACGGCAAGCTGACCATCCTCGTCACCGGCGGCAGCCAGGGCTCGCAGATCATCGGAGAGAGTGTTCCGCTCGCGATTGCCAATCACATCCCGGCGCCACTGCGCGCCCGCCTGAAAGTGATCCAGCAGGTGCGGGCCGAGCAGCTGGAGAAGGTGAAAGGCATTTACGACAAGGTCATGGTCGAGGCGGAGCTTGCGCCCTTCTTCTCGGACATGCCGGAGAAGCTGGCGGCTGCGCATCTCGTCATCGCGCGCAGCGGGGCAGGGACGGTGAGTGAGCTGGCCGCCGTTGGCCGCCCGTCGATCCTGATCCCGCTTGCCATTGCCATGGACGACCATCAGGCGGCCAACGCCGAAGCCCTGACGGATGTGGGGGCTGCCGACATGATCCTGGAGGCGAACCTTTATCCCACATTGCTGGGCGAGCTGATCGCGGCGCGCCTGTCCGATGCGGACGAACTGAAACAACGCGCTGAAGCGGCGAAGAACTCTGCCAAGGTGAATGCGGCAGGAGACCTTGCGGACCTCGCCGAAGCCGTGGCCCTGCACTGAGGTCTCGACCGGCACCCCGACTTGGCGCAGCATGACATACACCAGATTCCGGAGACCTTAGACCATGGCTTCCCCCACACCTTTTGATCTTGGCCCGGCCCATATTGTCGGCATTGGCGGCATCGGCATGTCCGGCATTGCGGATGTGATGATCACGATGGGCTATGATGTGCAGGGTTCCGACATCAGGGATTCCGATAATATCGAGCGCCTGCGCCAGCGCGGGGCGAAAGTGTTCATCGGGCACAAGGCGGAGAACGTCAAAGGTGCCGGCACGGTGATCATCTCTTCGGCCATCAAGGGCGACAATCCGGAAGTGGCCGCGGCGCGCGCTGCCGGTATCCCGGTCGTCCGCCGGGCCAACATGCTGGCCGAGATCACACGCCTCAAATACACGGTCTGCGTTGCAGGCACCCATGGCAAGACGACAACGACGTCCATGGTGGCGGCGCTGCTGGATGGTTCCGGCATCGACCCGACCGTCATCAATGGCGGGATCATCCATGCCTATGGCTCGAACTACAAGGCGGGCGAAAGCGACTGGATGGTCGTGGAAAGCGATGAGAGCGACGGCACGTTTGCCAAGCTGCATCCGACCTGCGCCATCGTTACCAATATCGACCCTGAACACATGGATCATTACGGCTCCATGGAGAAGCTGCGCGAGGCGTTCGACATCTTCGTCGAGAACCTGCCTTTCTACGGTTTTGCCGTTCTGTGTACAGATCACCCGGAAGTGCAGGCGCTGGCCGCACGTGTGACAGACCGGCGCCGCATCACCTATGGCTTCAACCGTCAGGCCGACATTCGCGCCGTCAATCTGGAGACCGATCTAGCCGGCGCGCACTTTGACGTGGCCTTGCGCCGTCCGGGATCGGCCATGCCGCGCATGATCGAAGGCCTGACTCTGCCCATGGCGGGTGAGCACAATGTCCAGAACGCGCTGGCAGCCATTGCCGTCGCGCTGGAGCTTGGTGCGACCGACGAGCAGATCCGGAACGCGCTGATCAGCTTCGGCGGTGTCAAACGCCGCTTCACGGCGGTGGGCGAATGGACGCCGGTGGCAGGTGAAGCGCCTGTCCGCATCATCGACGATTATGGCCACCACCCGGTGGAGATCACCGCCGTGCTGAAAGCCGCACGTGCCATGCAGGGGCAGGGGCAGCTGATCGCGGTCTGCCAGCCGCACCGTTACACCCGCCTTCGTGACCTGTTCGAGGAATTCTCGCGCTGCTTTGACCAGGCGGACGAAGTGCTTGTCGCACCGGTCTACGAGGCAGGCGAAAGCCCGATCGAAGGCTACGACGCCGATACGCTCGTGGCGTCAATCCGGCGCCATGGTCACCGGTCCGTGTCGACGCTGGACTCGCTGGAGGCTTTGCCGGACGTGATCCGGGCCCATGCGCAGCCCGGTGCCATGGTGGTCTGTCTCGGCGCAGGCGACATCACTCGCTATGCCGGCGACCTCGTCTCGAAGCTCGAAACCGCAGGCTGACCTCGCGGCAGGTGCCGCAGGCGGTCTCTTCCCCTTTGCCTTCCAATGTCGCAGGCTGCGCCAAAGCGTCCGGCAAGAGGCGGCTATTGGCCATGGGAGTGAGTATAGATGAGCGACACGCAGGTTGTCGGAGCGGCGCCTGCCGTCTCCGAATATGAAACGAAGCGCGCCGAAGGCGGGCCATTCGGCATCAAGGGGTTGGCCTGGGCGATCTTCGAGGGCGCGCGCAATCCCTATTACAACCTGATCGTCATCTACATTTTCGCGCCTTACTTCGCCAATGTCATGGTGGGCGGCGGCGAGATGGGGCTCACGATTTCCGGCCTGACAATTACCATCGCCGGCTTTGCGACCGCCCTGACGGCGCCGTTTCTGGGGGCGATTGCCGATCAGGCGGGAAACAGGAAGCGCGCAATTGCGGTGTTTGTCTACACGATCGTGCTGTGTTCGGTGGCATTGTGGTGGTCCCGACCGGAAGGGCCGGTCAATGTCTGGATGACCATGGCGATCCTGACCGTCGCCTATTGCTGCTACGGTTATTCCGAAGTGCTGCACAATGCGATGCTGCCGGCGGCCGGCCGGCCGAGTGCGCTACCCTACATTTCGGGCCTCGGGCTGACCATGGGCAATTTGCTCAGCGTTGGCATCCTTCTCTTCTTCCTGCTTGGCCTGATGTTGCCGGGGTCGGGCCTGCCGCTCGTTCCGGCCGAGCCGCTAATCCCGCTGGACCAATCGCAGCAGGAGCCACAGCGCTTTGCGGGGCCGTTCGTAGCGATCTGGATGGCGGTCCTGATGATCCCGTTCTTCCTGTTCATGCCGGAAGGATTATCCAAGGGCGTGACCTGGCGGTTTGCACTGTCGAACCTGTTCCTTGGCGCGCCATCGGCAGACGGAAAACGGCAGGGGTTCAACGCACGTGTCCGCGTGTTTGTCGGGTATCTGAAAGGGCTTTTCAAGGAACATCCGCAAACCATGCGGTTCCTGATTGCCCGCACGATCTACGCCGACGCCATGTCTGCGCTTCTGACGCTGGGCGCCGTGTTTGCAGGCACATTCTTTGGCTGGAGCGAAATCGAGATTGTCATCTTTGGTATCTCCGGCGTGCTGTTCGGAGCGATCGGCGGATTCGTCGGCGGCGCGCTGGACCGCTGGCTGGGGCCGAAACTGGCTCTGGTCTGGGAGCTGTCCGTCCTGACCATCGTCTTGCTGCTGCAGTTGTCGATTACACCGGACAGCCTGTTCTTCGGTACAATCGAGAACCGGGAAATCTGGAACTCGCCCTTCTTCCATACGCTGTCGGATGTCGTCTATTTCGCCTTCATCGTACCGGTGGCGATCTCTGTGGTCGCAATCATCACGTCCAGCCGTTACATGCTGGTCCACATTGCGCCCAGCAACCGGATCGGGGAGTTTTTCGGCCTCTATGCCATCGCCGGCACCGTCACTGTCTGGATGGGGCCCGGTGTGGTGAGCCTGCTGACCTGGATCACTGGTAACCAGCGGATCGGCATGGGCGGGATCGGCATCATGTTCCTGATCGGCCTGATGATCCTCTGGAAGGTCCATGCGCCGAAGCGCGGTTTCGACGACTGATTTCCAAAGAAGAAGGCCGGCCTCCTGAGAGACCGGCCTTCCGGTAAATGCTCCTGGGAGAGGAGTTGGGTCAGCTTGTGGGGCCGAACGGGTTGGTCCCGGAAGACGACGATTTCACGCGGGCAATTTCCGATACGCGCCGCGGACGCAGGTAGAATTTGTCGCCGAGTGTCTTCGAGGTCGTAATGAGATAGCCGAACTCGCTCTCATACTCGTAGCTGACTTCAGCCATGATGATGGAGCCGGGGGAGGGCATGATGCCGGCCGGGATCGTGACCGTCTGGCCCTTGTTGTAAGGCGATATGTTGTGGGCGTCGGACCAGGCGACTTTCGGATTGCCGTCGCCATTGTCGACGATGCTGGAAATACGCATCTCGGCAACATCGGCCTCATAGGGCTCCATCAGAACCTTCGCCGCCGCGAACATCTCGGCCATGTCGGCGTCCGTCACGGTGGACAGGCGGGCAGTCAGGTCGCCCAGGCTGGCACTTGTCTGGGTGACCCTGCGGTTGACTTCCATCAGGAAGCTCAGTTCGACCGCGCCAAGGTACAGAATGATCAGCAGGGGGGCGATCAGGGCAAACTCCACAGCGGAGATTCCCTGGTCATTGTAGCGAAGCCCACGCATGCCCCGCCATTTCAGACGAGGATTGAGCCGGGAAAGAAGAGTACGTTTGGCCATGGATCAGTCTCCGAATGGCTCGTTGCGGAAAACAGTGGTGGCCGAAATCAGGTGCTTGCCGTTCGCCAGATTGGCCAGGGGCGCGGACATGATCGGTGTGATCAGGCCCCACTCGTAATAGACGCGGACTGCGACGATGTCGTTGGCGCCGCCCGGCTGGAATTCGAAGCTTCCGTCATCAAAATTCCCGTCGGAATCGATTGGGGAACCCAGATTGGCGGAGCTGAAGCTGGTCAGGCGCTTCACATCGATGTGGAGGTTGGAGTCGCATCCCATCAGGCCAAACATCTCGTCACAGACGGAATTCCGGAACTCGACTCTGGAAAAACCTGCTTCCTGGGCCTGACCGGTTCGGATCGCGCGGGCTGAATCCGAGACGGCGTGTTCCAGCACGGTCGTCATGATGAAGATCAGGCAGATCTCCAGGAGCCCAAAGATGATGAAAAAGAAGGGCGCTGCGATCAGCGCAAATTCCACCGCGGCCATTCCGCGGCGCTCGCTTGCCCATTCTGCAAGCTTGCGCTGCAGCCTGGATGACAGAAATCCGGCATTAAAAGAATGCATCCCAAACCCCTCTTCCAGAGTCACTCGGACTATTGGCTACCAGATCTGGGTTTGCGGTCCGTTTCAGTGGTCTTGAAAATTTGACAGATCGCCGGATCAGTCGCCGTTTGTCAGGGACTGCATGCTCAATTGCTGCTGCATCAGGCTTTCGAAATGCTGGGCGTTGTCACCCGGGCTGATGACGGAGCGGCAGGAAGGTGCGCAGTCATAGGTGAAATTCGATCCGCTGCGGTTCACGGTCACAAGATTAGAGGCATTCGCCGTGACGACGACTTCTGTGTTCAGGATCTGGTTTCCCGCACGGTCGAACACCATGAGATTGGTCGTGCCGAAGGATTTGCCCGTGATGAAGATCATGTGCTCATCGTGAACGGCAACGTCTGCGATGTTCCGGTTGCCGAGGACGACGCTTGCGGCCGCGCCTTTCATCTTGAGCGGAATGGTCTTGTTGGCTTCAATGGTCAGCGGTCCTGCGATGGCAGGAAGAACCAGCAGGCTGGCGGCGAGTCCGAATGCGCACGTCCGGGCGAAAGTTTTCATGTCCGGTCACTCCAGGAATGATTTCGTGCAATTTGTCTGAAGAAAGTTTCACGAGTGCTAACCGGTAAAAAGCTCGCTCTTCCTGACGAACCATGTATATAAGGAATCTACTTCTGATCGTGGTGGCCAGGTCAGTCCGCACCCGGATTCAGGTAGTAAACAAATCCCTGTAACCCCTTCATGGAATTTCTGTTTTCCTCAACTCGATGTGAACAATAATCGCGTAGGGTTCGAACTGTTCCGGCAGACAAACAAGACCGGGGCGCGAACAAATGCATGATGGGAGTTTCCAATGTTTGCACGTTTTCTGAAAGACGAGTCGGGTGCAACCGCTATCGAATACGGCCTTATCGCCGCTCTGATCGCTGTTGCCGTTATCGGTGGTGTGTCCGCCCTCGGTACGAACGCCAACACGACGTTCACGAGTGTTGCTACCGAAATGGCGCCTGCGCCGTAATTCTCGGTACTCAGTCGACCAAGAAGAGGCCGTCGGGATTTCCCGGCGGCCTTTTTCTGTGCCCAATCTATTCAGGCCGCTGATCAGCTTTCATTAGGAATTAGGGGGCAGGGTCTGCCGCAGTCCTGGTAGATGGGGAATGCGGACATGATTCTGGTCATCCTTGGCGGGCTTTTTCTGGCCTTATGCCTTTTTGCTGCACTTCACGATGTGAACAGCCTCACGATCCCGAACTGGCTGAATTTGACACTCGCTGGCCTGTTTGTCCCCGCCGCGGTGTTTTCCGGCCTCCCCATCGAAATGATTTTCGGCCATGTGCTGGCGGGCCTGGCGGCTTTTGTCATTGCTTTCGGCCTCTTCGCCTTCCGCGTTTTCGGGGGAGGGGATGCCAAAATGATCCCGGCGGTCATGCTTTGGATCGGACCTGCGGCATCGTTCCAGTTCCTCCTGGCCATGGCGCTGGTGGGCGGAGGCTGTGCCCTGTTCATCATGATGGTGCGCAATGTCGTTCCGGCGGCTGTCCTGCCGGGGCCGATCCGTGCGCCTTTCGAGGACAAGGCGGGTGTTCCTTATGGCGTGGCGATCGCTGCGGGTGTGTTCCTGGCCAGCCCGGCGTCTCCAATTCTTTCCCAAACATTAAGATCAGCCGGAGTAATCGGTTAACGTTGCTTTAGGCGAGCTGTGGGAATCTCGCTTGTGGATGGGGATGAGCGCTGACCGGCCAGAGTCCCTGTGTATCGTAATTTAGGGGAGTTACACTCCATGTCACCGATGCGTCTTATTATCCTGATTGGCGCGGCCGCTGCGGCCATAGCTGCGGCGTTTCTCGTCCGGGGGCTGACCCAGCCGCAGACCGTGACGCAGACAGTTACCGAACAGCAGACCGTGTTGCAGACGAAGGAAGTCTCGGAGACCCACGTTCTGGTCGCGAAGCGTAACCTGATCGTCGGCGACCTTCTTTCGCCAGACGATTTCGAGTGGGCGCCGTGGCCTGAAAAGAACCTCGTCGAAGGGTACCAGACCGAAGAAGACAACGCGGATGCGATCAACGAACTCTCCGGCAGTGTTGTACGTATTCCGATTTATGCAGAAGAGCCCATTCTTCCGCAGAAACTCGTCATGAAAGGGGAGACCGGCTTCATGGCTGCGCTCCTGAAGCCCGGCATGCGGGCCATCTCCGTCGAGATCTCCACCGAATCAGCTTCCGGCGGATTCATCCTTCCCGACGACCGTGTGGACGTGATCCTCACCTATCAGGGGCAGGTCGCCATGGCGGAAGCGGTTCTGGACCGTCCGGTGACCGAGACCATTCTCAAGAATGTCCGCGTGCTGGCGATCGACCAGGTCTTTTATCAGGGAGAATCCGAATCAGCGTCGCAAATCGGCAATACAGCAACGCTTGAAGTGAATCCGAATGAAGCCGAACTGATCGCACACGCACAGCGCCTTGGCACGCTGTCGCTTTCGCTCCGTCCATGGTCGGATGCAGGCGACACAGGGTCACGGGGCGCGCGGACCGATCTGTTGCGGGGCGGGTCTCCCGGAAACAGCGTCACAATTTATCGCAATGGCCGGGCAACCGCCGGCCCCGGGGGTAGCTGAGTATGAAGGCCTTCCAGAAAACCAGGGCAGCGGCAGTCTTTGCGTTGTCGTTGATGATGGGGCCGGCAGCGTTGGCCGGACCGAACGCGTTTGGCACGCAAATCACCCAGCCGGGCGAATCGGCCGTCAGCGAGCAGGTGACGCTTGGCCTGAACAAGTCGACCATCATCGACCTCGCAGCGCCCGCAGCCGATGTCGTGATTACAAATCCGGCGATTGCTGACGCCGTCGTGCAAACGTCGCAGCGGATCATCTTCCGCGGGATCAACTACGGTCAGACCAATGCATTTGTCTTCGACCGGAGTGGCAACCAGCTCCTCAATCTCGAAATCAATGTCGAGATGGACATGGCCAGCATCGAGCAATTGATCGCGCGCCATGTACCTGGTGCGCGTGTCAGGGTTGAAGGCCTGAACGGCAATGTGGTGATCACCGGAACGACAGACAGCATGGCGGAAGCCGACGCCGTCCAGCGCCTGGTTGAAGCTTATCTGCGTGCGGATGATGCCACCAAGATCGTCAATATGATCGACATCGCCGCGAAGGATCAGGTTCTCCTGGAAGTGCGCATTGTCGAAATGCAGCGCAACGCCATCAAACAGCTCGGAATCAACCTGACGGGTTCGCCGACCTTTGGTGACCTCGGGAATCTCGTTGAGCGCCAGCTTTTCACCGGCAACCCGCCGACCAATACCGGAACGACTGCGCTGCTTCCCGGCGCGCCATTTGATGTAACGTCAAGTGTCGGCTCAAGCCTCGGTTATCCGCTTCAGGGACGTTCCCTGGGTGGCTTCTCCGGCCGCGCATCGTACAGTAACTATGTCGGTACGGACCTTCAGACGAGCGTCGGTGTGGAACTGAACGCGCTCGAGCGGATCGGCATCGTGAAGACACTGGCTGAGCCGAATATCACAGCCATGTCGGGTGAGAATGCGAAATTTCTTGCTGGCGGTGAGTTCCCTGTGCCTGTTGGCCAGGACCAGAACGGCAACATCACGATTGAGTTCAAACCGTACGGGGTTGGCCTGGGCTTCACGCCGGTCGTCCTGTCCGAGGGACGGATTTCTCTGAAAGTCTCCACGGAAGTCTCGGAGCTGAGTTCTGAAGGCGCGTTCCAGGGGGATACCACCACGGTCATTGACGCTCAGGGCAACACCAGGACCTTTGAGGGGGTGACGCTTCCGGCACTGTCAGTCCGGCGGGCAGAATCCGTGATCGAGCTTCCTTCCGGTGGTTCCATGATGATGGCTGGCCTGATCCAATCCAAGTCGCGTCAGAGCCTCGACCAGATCCCGGGCCTCAAGAAGTTGCCGATCCTCGGCGCCTTGTTCCAATCCCGAGACTTCGTTCGGGAAGAGACCGAACTTGTCGTGATCGTCACGCCGTACCTGGTGGACCCGGCAAAGAAGGACCAGCTCCGGACTCCGGCAGATGGTTATGCGAACGCGTCGGACGCAAAAACGATCTTCTTCGGGAAGCTTAATGAGCAGTATGGCCGCAGCGGAGAGCCCGTTTCGGCATCGGATTATCGTGCCCCTGTGGGCTTTATCGAGGAATAGGGGACCAGAAGGTGACCAGAATCCTGAAACCCACCGCCACTCTGATTGCTGCCGGCATTAGCCTGACGGCACTGAGCGCCTGTTCAAGCGTCGCGCCGACGAGTGTGCCGGCATCCTACCTCCAGGGCACGGCTCTGGACCGGAATGCGATCAGCGTCGAAAAGAAGACAGAGTTTCTTGAAATCGCAATCCATCCGCAGGCGTCCGAGATCAGCCTTGCAGACAAGGCAGCGATTTCCGGTTTCGTCGCGGCCTACCGTGACCATGGCCACGGCCCGTTGATCATGTCCCTGCCGGAATCCACAGCTAATCCGCAGCTGGCTGTAGCGGCAGTCGCTGAAGCACGTGCGATCGCCTATGAAAATGGCGTTCAGTATGAGGAGATCGAGGGGACACACCATGGTGAAGCCTCGCTTGTGTCCGAACCGATGATCCTGGCATTCCAGGCCTATGAGGCCATCGCGCCCGACTGCCCGTCGCAGGCGACGATCAACTATGCAGACATCAGTTCGAACAATGAACGCTCCACACTCGGTTGCGCAGTCCGTGCGAACCTGGCCGCGATGATTGCAGATCCTGCAGACCTGCTTGGAACCCGTCCTCTGGACAGCGCCGATCCACTGCGCCGCAGCGTCATTCTCGAGAAATTCCGTCAGGGTGAGCCTACAGGCTCGACCCGGTCGTCTCAGGAAACCGGCACTGTTTCCCAGGCTGTATCGAACTAGAGCGTAAGACAAGGAAGAGAAAAGCCATGTCCAGTGAAAAGCCGCTCCACGAATCCGATTTCGAATCCGATTTCGAAGACGTCTTTGCCGATGATCCGATGGCAGACCTGGTGCTTCCGAAGGAAGACCCGGCGACCGAGGTCATGGAAGATGAGCCGGTCATGGTCGACCTGGAAACGCCGCAGCGTAGTGTTGAGCATGACCTGCCGGTTTTTACCGCGCCCGAGGACGGCTTGGGTGGCGATTCCGTGCTGCCGGCCATTTCCATCCAGGTCTTCTATGAGCGCGATGAAACGCGCCTGATGATGGAAGTGTGCGAACGCGACCGGCGGATGGGCCGCGCCACGATCGAGTCTCATGGCGGCGGGATTGCCGGTGCCATCGACTATATGCGGGAAAATCCGACGCCGAACCTGTTGGTGATCGAATCGACGGCGCGCTCTGCCCAGCTGCTGTCAGAAATCGATCAGCTGGCAGAGTACTGTGACGAGAACGTCAAGGTGATGGTGATTGGCGCAATCAATGACATCGCCCTCTATCGCCAGCTGGTTGCCCGCGGTGTCAGCGAATATGTTGTTCCGCCATTCCAGCCGCTGCAGATTTTGCGGACTATTTCCGGCCTGTTCGCCGATCCGGACGCACCTTTTGTTGGCAAGCAGATTTCAGTGGTTGGCGCGAAAGGCGGAGTAGGGGCGTCGACCATCGCGCACAATCTGGCCTGGGCGCTTGCAGAAAACACCAAGGTCAACACGACCCTCGTCGATCTCGATCTGTCATTCGGCACGACGGCGCTGGATTTCAATCAGGAGCCGACGCAAACGATTGCGGATGCGCTGCTCCAGCCTGAGCGGGCGGATGATGCGGTGATCGAGCGCCTGCTTGCCAAGGCGAGCGACAGGCTGTCACTGTTCACGGCACCAGCCTCGATCGGCCAGATCATGGATATTCCGGACGAGTCCTATCTCTCCGTGATCGAAGTGGTCCGCCGGAACGTTCCGTTCCTTGTGCTTGACCTGCCGCATGTCTGGAGCCGCTGGGTGCAGCGGACGCTGGTGTCTTCCGATGAAGTGATTATCGTTTGCCAGCCGGACCTCGCATCGCTGCGCAACGGCAAGAATTATATCGACCAGCTGAAGGCAGCGCGCCCGAATGACAATCCGCCGCGTCTGATCATCAACATGTCCGGCGTACCGAAGCGCCCGGAAATTCCGGTGAAGGACTTTGGTGCGGCCATCGGGGTCGAGCCTGAAGTGATCCTGCCGTTCGAGCCTGAACTGTTCGGGACTGCGGCAAACAACGGGCAGATGATTTCCGAGACGGACGGGGCTTCACGCTCGGCGCAGGCAATCGATCACATGGCTTCACTGCTGACCGGCCGCTCTGTGGCGGCACAGCAGAAATCCATCTTCAAGAAACTGTTGGGCAAATAAGGCCGGACAAGGCGGGACAGACGAATGGCATTCGGGAAACGTTCACCTTCTGCGACACCGACAGCGGCACCGGCCTCTGCGCCGGCGCCGAAGGCTGCGCCTGCGCCAGCAGCTCCGCGTCCTCAGGCAGCGAAAGCGCCTGCACCGAAACCCGTTGCGGTGAAGGGGGCGCCCAAGGCACCGCCTCCGCCGGCACCCGCGCCGCCGGAGCCGAAGCCGGAGAAGGTCCGCCAGGTCTCGCAGCAATCGGAACACTACTACGCAACGAAGACAACGATCTTCAATGCGCTGATCGACACGATCGACCTGTCGCAGCTTGCACAGCTGGACTCTGAAAGCGCACGCGAGGAAATTCGCGATATCGTCGTCGAGATCATCTCGATCAAGAATGTTGTGATGTCGCTGTCGGAGCAGGAGCAACTGCTCGACGATATTTGTAATGACGTTCTGGGATATGGCCCGCTGGAGCCGCTTCTGGCGCGCGACGACATCGCTGATATCATGGTCAACGGCGCCGACACGACCTATATCGAGGTTAACGGCAAGATCGAACGGACGAATATCCGCTTCCGCGACAATGCGCAGCTGATGAATATCTGTCAGCGGATCGTGAGCCAGGTTGGCCGCCGGGTCGACGATTCCTCACCGATCTGTGACGCGCGTCTCCTGGATGGCTCTCGTGTCAACGTGATTGCCCCTCCGCTGGCGATCGATGGGCCGACCCTTACCATTCGTAAGTTCAAGAAGGACAAGCTGCGTCTTCAGGACCTGGTGAACTTCGGGTCCATCAGCGAACCGGGCGCCGAACTGCTCCGCATCATCGGGCACTCCCGCTGCAACATCCTGATCTCCGGCGGTACCGGTTCCGGGAAGACGACATTGCTGAACTGTCTGACCGGGTTCATCGAGCCGGGTGAGCGCGTCATCACCTGCGAAGACTCCGCCGAACTTCAACTTCAGCAGCCGCACGTGGTGCGCCTTGAAACCCGTCCTCCGAACATCGAGGGCACGGGCGAGATCACGATGCGCGATCTGGTGAAGAACTGTCTGCGTATGCGTCCGGAGCGGATCATCGTGGGCGAGGTGCGTGGCCCGGAAGCGTTCGACCTGCTTCAGGCGATGAACACCGGCCACGACGGCTCAATGGGCACGCTGCACGCCAACAGCCCGCGCGAAGCCCTCAGCCGTGTGGAATCCATGATCACGATGGGCGGCTTCTCGCTGCCGGCGAAAACGATCCGTGAAATGATCGTCGGGTCTATCGACGTTGTGGTCCAGGCGTCCCGTCTTCGCGACGGTTCGCGCCGCATCATGAACGTGACGGAAGTTCTTGGCCTGGAGGGCGATACGATCGTCCTGCAGGATGTGTTGAAATACGAAATCGAAGGCGAAGACGAAAACGGCCGTGTCATCGGCAAGCACCGGGGCACGGGTATCGGCCGTCCGCGCTTCTGGGATCGCGCTTCCTATTACAATCTTGAGCGCGAACTGGCTGTCGCGCTCGACGAGCTGGGAGGCTGATGATGGACTCAAACATGATGACCATCATGATCGCCGTTCTGGCATTCGTTGCGATTGCCGGTCTTGGGATGGCGTTCTCCAGCGGAAACAATGAAGCTGCGCGCAAACGCGCCCGCGCGATCGGTGCCGGTGCCACCGTGGCCGGAAAGGGCAGGGGCGCCAAGGTCATGGACGAGTCGGCCAAACGCCGCGCCAAGACCCAGGAAATGCTGGATTCGCTACGCAAGCAGGGGGAAGCCCGACGGAAAAGCAGCGGTGCCCAGACGATCAAGTCCAAACTGGTTCAGGCTGGTCTTGATGTTCCGTTGTCTGCTTTCTGGCTGTTTTCCGTTGTTCTGGGTGTTGCCTGTGCCGCACTGATCTATCTGTCCGGTTTTGAAGGCCTCACCATTTCAGGCATTTCGCTCCGCAGCCAGCCTGCACTGGTTGCCGGTGCCTTTTTTGGCGGCGCTTTCGGTTTGCCCCGCCTCCTGATCAATTTCATGATCAAAGGCCGGCACAAGAAAATGATCAATCAGTTTGCCGATGCGCTGGACGTTATCGTTCGGGGTGTGAAATCCGGTCTGCCACTGAATGAGTGTATTCGCATCATCGCCAAGGAAAGCCCCGACCCGCTGAGATCAGAGTTTGCCACGCTGGCAGACAATCTGGCGATGGGGGCCGGGACGGAACGTTCGCTCAGCATGTTCTACAAGCGCGTGCCGCTGCAGGAAGTGAACTTCTTCATGATCGTGCTGCTGATTCAGGCTAAGGCAGGCGGCAACCTGTCCGAAGCGCTTGGCAACCTCTCCAGCGTCATTCGTTCGCGCAGGATGATGCGCGAGAAGATCAAGGCGATGTCGTCCGAGGCGAAGGCTTCCGCGATGATCATCGGTTCTCTGCCGTTCGCGGTCGGCCTTCTCGTCTTCATGACAACGCCGGACTACATCCTTGAGCTATTCCGGACTGAAACCGGCCACGTCATCCTCGCGGGCGGCTCGACCCTGATGTTCACGGGCATCATGACGATGAAGAAGATGATCAACTTCGATATTTAGGCGGGACAGTGTTCGATATCATAACCTCCCTGACAAAGCCCGAGGCGCTGGCATCGATTCTCGTCGCGGTGGCCGTATTCGGCACCATGCTGACGATGTTCATGCCCTACCTGCAGGGCAACAAGCTCGAGACCCGCCTCAAATCGGTCTCGATGCAGCGGGAGAAACTGCGCAAGCAGAGCCGCGCCGCGCTGGAGCAGAAAAAGGGGCTCCGCCGCAAGGATGATTCCGCGATCGGGGAAATCTCGTCCCGTCTGAACCTGGCCAAGGCGCTCGAAGACCCGAATCTGCAGGACACCCTGAACAAGGCCGGCATGCGCGGGCCAGGGCCGGTATCCGCTTTCTATTTTGCCAGGATGACGCTGCCTTTTGTCGGCATGCTGGTCGTCTTCGTCACGGTGTTCTTCGTCAATGATTTCGGCATGCAGCCGATGATGAAATACGGCTCCATCCTGTTCGGTGCCGCTGCGGGCTTTTATGCGCCCAACATCTATGTTTCCAACCTGGCACAACAACGCCAGCAATCCATCATGCGCGCCTTTCCCGATGCGCTCGACATGCTGCTCATCTGTGTCGAGTCCGGTATGTCGATCGAGCTTGGCTTTCACAAGGTCAGTCAGGAGATCGGGTCGGCCTCGCCGGAGCTTGCAGAGGAATTCGGGCTGACCGTGGCTGAGTTGTCCTATCTGCCGGAGCGTCGGCAGGCGTATGACAATCTCGCCAAGCGGACAGGGCATGAAGGCGTCAAATCTGTCTGTATGGCACTCGGCCAGGCCGAAAGGTACGGTACGCCGCTCGGTGATGCGCTGCGGGTGATGGCGAAGGAAAACCGCGATCTGCGCATGGCGGAAGCCGAGAAGAAAGCTGCAGCGCTTCCCGCCAAGCTGACCGTGCCGATGATTGTGTTCTTCCTGCCGGTCCTGTTCCTGGTCGTCCTTGGCCCGGCCTATATCAAGTATCAGAAGATGTCGTCGGAGAACGAAGCCGCGCCGGCGGTCACGAAGGAGCGTCGGGGCAGCGATCGCCGCGCTGATGTGAATGGGCTGGCTGGGGTCGACCCGCGTATGGAAGTCCGCGTTCGGGCCTGATCAGCCGAACGATTTTTTGTTGGCAGTTCAGCCGCCCGTGCGGCGCAGACGCAGCCCGGTCGCTTCCGCAGGCGGCGCCTCTTTCGCGGGCAGGGGCGTCACGGTCTGTGAGGCGGTGCTTCCCGCTGCCGGTTCGGCGCCGCTGTCAGACTGGATCATGTCCTTGAGAAGCTCGACATTCTGTTCGACGATCTTGTCCGGCGCAAAACCGGCGCTGGTCTTCTGCATCTCGTCGAACCGGCCCTGAAGGCCGAGAACCAGGGCGAGATTCTCCCGGACGCGCACATCGCCCGGTTCAGCCGTTACGGCCTGGCGCAACTTCGCTTCGGCGCCCGCCAGGTCGCCCGTCAGGGCAAGGGAGAGGCCGTAATTGGCAAGCGTTGAGGCACGGCCCGGCTCAATCGCCAGTGCCTTTTCATAGGCAACCTGAGCGCCTTGATGGTTCTCGAGCTGGTCCATCGCGGTGCCGAGCGCGGCCCAGGCTTCGGCGCGGTCCGGATTGGCGACGGCGACCTGCTCGAACGCGCGCGCCGCGCCCAGCTGGTTGCCGTTTGCGGCCAGTGCCCGGCCAAGCGGCATCAGGATCCGCGGTTCGTTTGGGTGGATGACCAGAACTTCGGACAGGACTTCCACTGCCCGTTCGGTGGACCCGATGCCGCGCAAGGCGTCGGCAAAGGTCAGGGCATTGTCCAGATTTTCTGCATCCTTGGCGTACTCTTTTGACCAGAAGTTCGCCTTCGTCAGCGGGTCGGAATTGTTCGCGGCCTCGATTTCCTCCGGCGTCGCCGGTTTCATCGCCGCTTCGACCGCCGCCTGGAGTTCAGCAGCCGCTTTCGCTTCCGGATCGGGTGTCGAGGCGCAGGCCGTGACACCGGCAAGGGCGACGGCAAGTGCAGCCAGTGAGGTTTTGGCTCTGGACATGGGACCGCTCCGGGTTTGAATCAGGGTCATTCCCGCGTGAGTCTGGACCGGCGGGCGTCAAGGATGGGTTAACGCCAGCGCAGACTCCATTAACACTTGCCCGTACGAGGCCTTTTTCATGCACAAGAGTTTCACCACTGGTGCCGAAGCCGCGGCCAGCGTCTGGCTGTATACCGCAGACGCCTTCAAATCGCTCGAGAACGATCCGTTCCCTTCCGCCCGCGCGGTCGCAAAGGCGCAGGCGTTCAAGGGCGGGGCAGGGCAGTTGGTGCTGGTGCCGGGCCCGGATGGCGGATTGGCTCATGTTCTGGGCGGTATCGGCGACGGAAAGGATGCGCTGGCGGTTGCGGCGCTCTCGGGCAAGCTTCCGGAAGGCGCCTACAAGATCGCAAACGATGGCGGCCTGTCCATCGCATCCATCGCCGCTGGCTGGGCCGATGGCGCCTACCGGTTCGACCGGTACCTGAAAGACAAGGCCGTCCCGCCGCAACTGGTGATCCCGGACGGCGAAGAAGGCGCGGCCCTGTCGGCGGAAGCCGATTCCATCGCGCTGTTGCGGGACCTCGTGAACACGCCGGCCGGTGACATGACCCCGGCGGGCATCCAGGAGACCGTGGAAAAACTGGCGGAGGAATTCGGCGCGAAGCTGACGGCGATTGTCGGCGATGCCCTGCTGGAACAGAATTACCCTATGGTCCACGCCGTGGGCCGGGCCGCAAAGGCCGCGCCGCGCTTCCTCGAACTTGAATGGGGCGATGCGTCGAAGCCGAAGCTGGCGCTTGTCGGCAAGGGCGTGACCTTCGATTCCGGCGGTCTCGACATCAAGCCGGGCAGCGGCATGCGCATCATGAAGAAGGACATGGGCGGCTCCGCCCACGTCATCGCGTTGGCCCGCCTTGTCATGGCGACTGACCTGCCGGTGCACCTGAAGCTCTACGTGCCGACGGTGGAAAACGCGATTAGCGGTGATGCCTTCCGGCCGGGCGATATCCTGTCCTCCCGCAAGGGCCTGACGGTGGAGATCGACAATACGGACGCCGAAGGCCGGCTGATCCTTGCCGACGCGCTCACGCGGGCTTCGGAAGGCGAGCCTGACCTGCTGCTCGACTTCGCCACACTTACCGGCGCTGCCCGCGTGGCGCTGGGCGCCGATCTCGCGCCGGTCTATTCCGACGACGCGCAACTGGTCGCCGATATCCTCGGCGGTTCGGCAGAGTCAGGAGATCCTGTCTGGCACATGCCGCTCTGGGATCCGTACATGGCGGAGCTGAAAAGCCCGATCGCGGACCTGGTGAATTCCGGCAGCAGCTTCGGTGGTTCGATCACGGCGGGCCTGTTCCTGAAACAGTTCGTCGATGCGAAAAGCTGGGCGCACTTCGATGTCTGGGCCTGGCGCAAAGCCAAGTATGGCCGCCCGGAAGGCGCCGCCGCCTGCGGTCTCAGGGCCGTCTGGGCGATGCTTCAGAAGCGCTACCGCTAGCTTTTTGAAACTGAAGTTTCAGGACGGGTGTTGACTCATTCCATAATTCCACGATACTGGAAATATGGAACCAAAAAGCGCCCTCTCGAAACTCTCCGCTCTGGCCCAGGAAAACCGGCTGGCCGTGTTCCGTCTTCTGGTGAAGGCCGGGCATGACGGCCTGCCGGCCGGGGAAATCGCTGCCGCGCTCGACGTGCCGCCAAACACGCTGTCGGCGCAGCTCAACATTCTCTCGAATGCGGGCCTTGTCGAAGGGAAGCGCCACGGGCGTTCCATTATCTACACCGCAAATTATGACGCCATCAGCGGGCTGATCGTCTTCCTGATGGAAGATTGCTGCCAGGGCCGCGAGGAAGTCTGCAGCCCTATCATGGCTGCGGCGCAGTCTGCCTGCTGCTGAGATCTCACCGAAAAGGAAACCTCATGAAACGCCTGCACGTACACATCGCGGTGGACGACCTTCAGCGCTCCATCGACTTCTACTCGACCCTGTTCGATGCGCCGCCCAGCGTCCGGAAGGATGATTACGCGAAATGGATGCTGGACGATCCGCGCGTGAACCTCGCCATCAGTGCGCGCGGCGCAGCGCCAGGCGTCGAGCATCTTGGCATTCAGGCGGAAGACTCAGGCGAACTCGCAGACGTCTATGATCGCCTGAAGCGCGCCGATGCGCCGGTCCTCGAAGAAGGGGAGACGGTCTGCTGCTACGCCCAGTCAGAGAAGAGCTGGATTTCAGACCCGGCGGGCGTGCCGTGGGAAGTGTTCCACACAACGGGCGACAGCGCCGTCTATGGCGGTGGCCCGGAGCTGAATGACGGGCGCCTCGCCTCGACGCCGACCGGGATGGCCGTCGGCGGCGCCTGTTGTGCGCCCGCCATTGCGGAACCGAAAAGCACCGGCTGCTGCGGTTAAGGCAGATGGGGTCGTTTGAGAAATACCTCTCGGTCTGGGTCGGCCTTTGCATCCTTGCGGGGATCGGCCTGGGATCGGTGGCCCCCGGCGCGTTCTCCGCGCTGGCGGCCCTTGAATATGCGAACGTGAACTTCGCCGTCGCGGTCCTCATCTGGGCGATGGTCTGGCCCATGATGATCGGGATCGATTTCTCGGCCATGCGCCGGGTGGGAGAGCGCCCGAAGGGCCTTATCATCACGCTGGTGGTGAACTGGCTGATCAAGCCCTTCACCATGGCATTGCTGGGCGTGCTGTTCTTCCGCCATGTGTTCGCTGGCCTGATCCCGGCTGCCGATGCCGAAGGCTATCTTGCGGGCCTGATCCTTCTGGGGGCTGCCCCTTGCACGGCCATGGTGTTCGTCTGGTCCCAGCTCACCCGCGGGGACCCGAACTACACACTGGTGCAGGTGAGCGTGAACGATGCAGTCATGGTGTTCGCCTTCGCCCCGATTGTCGCCGTTCTGCTGGGCGTGACGGAAATCAGCGTGCCGTGGGAAACGCTGCTCCTCTCGGTGGCGCTCTATGTGGTCATTCCGCTCATTGCGGGCGTGCTGGCGCGCAATGCGCTGTCCCGGCAGGGCGGGGAAGACGCGGTGACCGGCTTCACCCACCGGATCAAGCCGCTCTCCGTGATCGGATTGCTGGCGACAGTCGTCCTGTTGTTCGGGTTCCAGAGCGGGACGATCCTGGCGCAGCCTGCGGTCATTGCGTTGATTGCCGTGCCGATCCTGATCCAGTCCTATGGCATCTTCGCGCTGGCCTATGCGGCGGCGTGGGCGTGGAAAGTGCCGCACCGGATCGCGGCGCCGTGCGCGCTGATCGGTACGTCCAATTTCTTCGAACTGGCCGTCGCCGTCGCGATCAGCCTGTTCGGCCTGAACTCCGGTGCGGCGCTGGCCACCGTTGTCGGCGTGCTGGTCGAAGTGCCGGTGATGCTGTCGCTCGTCGCTTTCGCCAACCGGACGCGATCTGCTTTCGTGACTGCAGAAGAAGAGGCCGCCGCGCCATGATCGTCATTCACCACAATCCCGACTGCGGAACGTCCCGGAATGTCCTCGCCATTATCGAGGCGAGCGGCGAGACACCCACCGTGATCGAATATCTGAAGGAGGGCTGGACGCGGCCGCAACTGCTCGGCCTGTTCGCGGCGGCTGGCCTGACACCGCGCACGGCGCTGCGGGAAACAAAATCCCCTGCGAAAGAGCTGGGCCTGCTGGAGCCCGGCGTCAGCGATGAAGCGATCTTCGAGGCGATGCTGGAACACCCGGTCCTCGTGAACCGGCCGATCGTGTGCAGCCCGAAGGGCGTGCGCCTTTGCCGGCCGAGCGAGGCGGTGCTGGACCTGTTGGAAACATTGCCGCCGGGGCCATTCTACAAGGAAGACGGCGAACTTCTGGTCGATGAAAACGGCCAGCGCGTGGGCTGAGGCCTAGTCGATTTCCAGCCGTTCGATCGGCCCGCCGGCGTCTGACTGCAGGCGCAGCGCTTCGCGGACCTGTCCGCGCAGGACGAGCGTGTTGATGTCTTCCGGGTCGGCTTCCATCGCGGCGGTCACGTCCAGCATCGCCTTGTCCGGATCGCCCTTGGCGAGCCAGGCAGCGCCGCGCATCTGATATGCTTCGCCATGATCCGGCACGCGCTTGAGGACGGCGTCGAGATCTTCGATCGCCTCGTCATAGTCCTCCAGAAACATGTGTGCGGAGGCCCGGTCCAGCAGCAGTTCCGGCGCATCTGGCGCGATCTTCAGGGCGCCGTTAAAGGCCTGCAGGGCGGAGTCCGGGTCTTCGGCCTCGATCCAGGCATTCCCGGCCTGCGAGAGGTAAGCCGCGCGCTGCTCCAGCGTGCCGCCATCCGTTGAATTTGCGAGGTTTTTCAGACGCTCCGCGCCTTCTGCCTGATGGCCGAGGGCGATCAGCGCCATGGCCGTGCACTGGCGCGCGCCGGGACGGTTGCCCTGGTAGAGCCAGGCGAGGCCGTCTTCATAGGCGTCTTCCGGATCGGTCTCGATCTTGGTGAGGCAGACCTCCAGCCGGGCCTGTTCCCCGGCGGCGATACGTTCGCCTGTCGCCGTTGTCTGCAGCAGGGCGAGCGAGACGGCGGCCGCGGTGAGAAGGGGCATGGATCGGACACTCCGGAACCTGTAACAAACCCCATAGATACAATGGGATCAGCGCACGCAAATGACAGTTCAGCCATCTCTGCTTTTTGTCGCCGGGCTTGGCTATAGTGCCACACATCTGGCGCGGATCTGGCCGGGCCCGGTGGCCGGCACGGTGCGCAGCGAGGCCAAGGCCGAGGCCTTGCGGGCGCGCGGCATCGACGCCCGCGTCTGGGATGGCGAGAGCCCGCTTGAGCTGCCCGCCAGCGCATGCCTTCTCGTGACGATCCCGCCCGATGCGCATGGCTGCCCCGTGCTGCGCCATGTGCATACCGGACCAGGCCATGATCATGCCGGACCGGATCATGACGATACCGGACTATGCCATGATCTCAGCGTCACTTATTTGTCCACAACAGGTGTCTATGGCGACCTTGCGGGCGGCTGGGCCTTCGAGTGGAGCGAGACCCATCCGCAGAGCCGCCGCGCGGCCGCCCGCGCCCTCGCCGAGCGCCAGTGGCGCGAAGCCACAAACGGCCGCGCGAACATTGTGCGCCTGCCGGGCATCTACGGCCCCGGCCGCTCCGCCTTCGACCGGCTGCGGGCGGGTACGGCCCGGCGCATCGTGAAGCCGGGGCAGGTGTTCAGCCGCGTGCATGTGGATGACATTGCCAGCGGCCTGCTGGCCCTGCACCAGCGCCCGGAGGCCGCCGCGCGGGCAGGGGGCGTGTTCCACCTCTGCGACGACGAACCCGCCCCGCCGCAGGAAGTGATCGCTCACGCCGCCGAACTGCTCGGCATGGACCCGCCGCTGGAAATTCCGATTGAAGACGCAGGCCTCAGCGCAATGGCCCTCAGTTTCTATGCCGAGTGCAAACGCATCTCCAACGCCCGCACCAAGGCCGCCCTGAACTGGCGCCCGAACCACCCCACCTACCGCGAAGGCCTCGCCGCGATTCTGGCGGGGGAGGAGAACTAGTCAGGCAGCGGACGGTTCAGCCGCCGTCATCTTTGCCCGTGCGGCGCGCCATTCCATCAGACCCACGACGCACATGGCGAGGAAGATGCCGTAGAGCCCGGCGGTCAGCCACAGGCCTTTCACCGCATAGAGCGGGATGTAGATCAGGTCCGCCACGATCCAGAGCCACCAGTTCGCGATCCATTTACGCGACAGCATGAACTGCGCCACGAGGCTGAGCGCCGTGGTGATCGCATCCCATCCTGCGACAGTGGAGTCCGTGTAGCGGTGAAGGCCAAACTGGATCGCCGCCCAGATGATGCCCACGGCGGCAAGGCAGGCGAGGAATTGCGGCAGGGTCGGATTGTGCACTTTCAATGCGGTGTGGTCTTCGCCTCCGCGCAGCCACGAATACCAGCCATAGAGCGCCAGCCCGAAATAGACCACCTGCAGCCCGGCATCGGCATAGAGGCCCGCACCAGTGAACAGCACAAAGAAGAAAATATAGTTCGCGATCCCGACCGGGAAATTCCAGATACTCCGCTTCACGACCAGCCAGACGCAAAGCGCGCCGGTCACGAAGCCCGCGAGTTCAGTCCAGGTCATGTGTGCAGTCTATCCACCTCTGCTTGCGCCACAGGTTGGGACTCCATACTCTCGCAGCGAGCGTGCATTCGAATCTAATTTCCATTTTCATCAAGACACTCTGAGTAATAGCGATGTCAACAAAGCCCTCACCTTTATTCTTCGTTTTCGTGGATACTCAGGTCTATCGGAAGGAGCGTCTCAACAGGCAGAGCTCAAATATTCAATCGCTCCGAAGACGAGTCTACTCAGGTTCTGTGCGGGTGCTTTCAACATCGGTCCTCCGAAGGGAGTTGGCTGCGCAAGCGCTCACGATTCAGAATGAATTTATTCAGGCTACCAGAAAGGCTGTCGCAAATTCGGGCGTAGCAGAACTTTCTGGAGACGCGCGTATAGGAACGTTGCTGGATTTGGAAAAGAACCAAATCAACAGCACCAAGATAAAGCAATCTGCAGATAGACTACTCTCTTATTTGCAAGCAGACGAAGTGGATATTCCAGATGACGGGTTATCTACAATCTTTGATTGGTACTTCGCCGGGCTGCCTCCGTTTGGTGCTAAGGGTAAGAAGTCCGAATTCCCAGATGCAGCAAACAAGTTGGCGCTTCTTCATTATGCAAGAAGCAATCACGTTACAGTCTCAATTGTGTCTGGTGATGAAGATTGGAAAAAGACTTGTGAAAAGCAAGAAGAGTTCGACCATTATGATCGACTTGAAATGTTTCTGGATGAAGCTGTTCGGTCGGAATTTGTATCAAGAGAGTTTTGGTCGGATGAGGAAATTCTAACCAGCCTGACCCCGCATTTGAAAGAGATAACGAACGCTCTGCAGCGGGAGATGATGCGTTCTAGTAGAGTGAATCTTGGTGACGGGCAGATGGATTCCCTCTCAATCCAAGCTCTGGATCTACAAGATATTCTTATTACGGATATTTGGGAAAAAGGTGATAGTTTTAAGTGCTTAGGTGAGCTGACGTTTGAGGCAGAAGTTGAGGCGCAATTTAGTCTCGACGATCCTGAGCTCGCAAATATTCTCGAAGAAGAATATTTCGGTTCGATAGTGCGTACGGCGGAGATACGGTTTCAATTGGATGGTTTAGACCCAAGGAAGATCTCGAATATTCAACTCCAGCTTACCGACAGTTTGGATTTTCATGTGCCCTTAAGATACACAGGTTGAGACGAGGCTCTTTTCTTGGAAAGTTGAATAATCCCGCTTTAGAGCGGGACTAGGGTAGCGGTTTTTCTGCAGTTGTCTTTTTCAGATCACTATCTCCACTGTGGCCAATTTGCAACTCGCTCGCACTTGCATTCTCATTCGCTCCCCAATAAACACCCGCGACTTGTATAGAAAATAAGCGGAGCGAGGGCAGCGTGAACCGTTACAAGAGCAGTTTCCTGATGGCATCGGCGGCGATGCTGGCACTTTCGGCCGGGGCAGAGGCACCGGAAGCGGCAGACGGGGACGATCCCTATCGCCTGTTGTCGACGATTGTCGTGACCGGCTCGTCCGAGGCGGCGCTGGAAGTGGCGGGCTCGGTCTCGTTCCTGACGGATGCCGACCTGTCGGTGCAGGCGCAGAGCGACGTGCTGCGCATCCTGCGCGCCGTGCCGGGCGTGAACATCCAGGAAGAAGACGGCTATGGCCTGCGCCCGAATATCGGCCTGCGCGGCTCGGGCTCTGACCGGTCCTCCCGCGTGGCGCTGATGGAAGACGGCGTGCCGATCTCGCCGGCGCCCTATGCCTCCCCATCGGCCTATTACTTCCCGACCATCGCCCGGATGAGCGCCATCGAGGCGACCAAGGGCCCGGCGGCGATCCTTTACGGCCCGCGCACGACGGGCGGGGCGATCAACATGTTCTCGACGCCGGTGCCGGATGCCCCGTCTGGCCACGGACAGGTGATGTTCGGCACGAATGACCGCCAGCGCGCGCACCTCTGGCTGGGCGGCAAGACAGACGCCGCGGCAGGCTGGCAGCTGGGCGGCCTCGTCGAAGTGTTCACCGACGAGACGGACGGTTTCAAGCGGCTGGACAATGGCGGGCCGACCGGCTTCGACGCGGACGACCTTGTCGTGAAGCTCGGTGCGTACAAGACAGAAGGGGCCATGCCGCAGAGCGTGGAGCTGAAATACCAGACGCGGGAAGAGGTTTCGAACGAGACTTATCTGGGCCTGACGCTGGACGATTTCCGCGCAGACCCGTTCCGGCGCTATGATGCGAGCACGGATGATGTGTTCAACGGCGAGAATGAGCTGTTCCAGCTGACCCACCGGATCGACCTGTCGCCGGAGCTCAGCCTGACGACGATTGCCTATCATCACGATTTCGCCCGCAACTGGTACAAGCTGCAGGGCATCAATGCGGATGGCACCGGCGCGAGCGGGGATACGTCAATCTCCAGCGTGCTGGCCGATCCGGTGACCTATGCCGCCGAATATGGTCTTGCAGTCGGCACGGCGAGCCTCGACGATTCCATCGTCTACCGGGCCAACCGCCGCGCCTATTACAGCGAGGGCGTGCAGTCCGTCCTCAACTGGAAGACGGCCTTTGGCGGCATCGAGCATGACCTGACCATCGGCGCCCGCTTGCACCAGGACGAGGAAGACCGGTTCCAGGAAGAAGACGCCTATCGCCTTGAGGGCGGGCAGCTGGTGCTGACCACGGCCGGCGCCGCGGGCAGCCAGGCCAACCGTATCTCCTCCGGCGAGGCGCTCGCCCTGTTCGTGCAGGACAAGTTCACCATCGGGCGCCTCTCTGTCACGGGCGGTGCGCGGTTCGAGGATTACGAACTGACGCGGGAAGACTATGCCACCAGCGACCCGACCCGCGCTGCCGGGCCGACGCGCGTGCGGACCCTGTCGGACACGGTTGTCGTGCCGGGCCTCAGCGCGCTCTATGAGGTCAGCGAGACGACGACGTTGCTGGCCGGTGTGCATCGCGGCTTCGCCATCGCCAGCCCCGGCACGACGGACGCCGATGTCGAGGAAAGCGTAAACTGGGAGTTCGGCGGACGCTATTCGCGCGGCGAGTTCGAGCTGGAGGCGATCGCCTACTTCAACGACTATTCGAACCTGCTCGGCACGTGCACGGCCTCGTCCGGCGGCGGCTGTACGGTCGGGGACCAGTTCAATGGCGGCGAAGTCGACGTGCAGGGGCTGGAAGTCACGGCCAGCTGGGACGCAGCAGCCGTTCTGGATACGGAGCTCTCCATCCCGGTCAGCCTCGTCTACACGCTGACTGACGCAGAGTTCCAGACCAGCTTCGAGAGCGACTATGAGCCCTGGGGCGATGTCAGTGCCGGGGATGAGCTGCCCTACATCGCAGACCAGCAGCTGACGCTCAGCGCGGGCCTCGAAACGGATCGCTGGGGCGCGAGCCTCTCCGGGAACTATGTCGCCGACTCGCGGGCGCGGGCCGGGCAGGGCAACATTCCGGAGCGCGAGCTGATTGAGGCACGCTGGGTCGCCGACATGGCCGTCTGGGTCGACCTGACCGACCGTATCCGGGTGCGGGCCAAGGCAGAAAACCTGTTCGACGAAGTCTATGTCGCCTCGATCGATCCGGCGGGCCTTCGCCCCGGCAAGCCGTTCGAGTTCCTGATGGGGATTGAAGTGTCGTTCTGAGGCCTTCGCCTCAGAACACCCCCATTTTCAGTCCGGCGCCGAGTGCGGCGCCAAGCTCGCGGCACGTCTCCAGCTCTGCCTCCGGGATGGTCTTCTCCGCGAGGATCTCCTCCGGGGTCTGAGCGCTGGTGTTGACGATCAGCGGCGGCTGTACGTCACGCAGGCGCCAGCCCCTGGCGATGCGCGCGGCCTGTCGTGCAGCGCCTTCGCCGTCTGATCCGGCGCAGATCATCAGGGCATAGGGGCGCCCCTCGATCTGTCCGAGGACGGGATAATAGCAGCGATCGAAGAATTCCTTCATCGCGCCGGAGAGCGCCGCGAGGTTTTCCGGCCCGGCGAAGAGGTAGCCATCAGCGGCCAACAGGTCCTCCGGCATGGCATCTTCTGCGCGCATCAGCACGGCGTCTGCCTCTTCCTTTGCGGCGGCAAAGGCGGCTTCGGCCATCTGGCGCGTCCCACCTGTGCGGGAATGATAAACAATCAATAATTTGGCCATTGCGCCGCCCATGTTAGACTTCGCCCAAGGAAAGGACACAAGAATTCTTTCCAGAACAAATTGGAGGAAAACCATGGCAACCCCGACACCGGTCGAAATCGAGATCGACGGCAAGACCTATAAAGGCAGCTACAGCACCGACGGCCATCTGCTGACGACGCGCTATCGCATGCAGGCCATGACCGACGAAGTGCGCTCTACCGCGCCGGTCATTGCCGCGCGTGGGATGCTGGCCCGCCTGGTGCGGCTGGAGCATGACGATGCGGACGGTGCCGCGGCGCACTGAACCTTTCGGGGGCTCGCGAAAACAGTCGTCGAATAAATCGACGTCAAACTTGACGCATGTGTCATCTTTTTGTGAGGATGGCGTATGACCCAGGAGTTTCTGTCCCCCGCTGCTGTTGCCGCGTGCCGCAACCCGCTGCCTCAGGCGCACACCCTGCCGCCCGCCGCCTATACGGATGCGGGGCTGTGGCATGTCGAAAAAACCCGTGTGCTGGCGCGCAGCTGGCTGCCGCTCGCGCGGGTCGATCAGGTACCGGGGCCGGGGGATTACCTCTCCGCCGATCTGGCGGGTGAGCCTGTCATGGTGGTGCGCGGCGAGGACGGCGCGGTGCGCGTGCTCTCGCGCGTCTGCCGCCACCGGGCCGCGCTGGTGGCCGAAGGGCAGGGCTGCCGCAAACTGTTCACCTGTCCCTACCACGCCTGGTCCTATGACACGAAAGGCAGCCTCGTCCGCGCGCCGCTGATGGAGGGGGCGGAGGGATTTGACGCTTCCGAACTTGGCCTGCGCGGGATCCGCTCGGAGATCTGGGAAGGCTTCGTCATGGCGACGCTGGACGCCGACGCCCCGGCCTTCGCCCCGCAGGTCAGCGGCTTCGCGGACTATTTCGCGAACTTCAATCTTGGCGGTTTCGCCGTGGCGCGCACGCTGGACTATGCCCATGGCTGGAACTGGAAGGTGCTGGCCGAGAATTTCATGGAGGCCTACCACCACATCGCCGCCCATTCAAAGACGCTGGAGCCGGGCTATCACGCCCGCGACTCGCAGGTGCCGGATACCGACCAGCCCTGGTCCATCCTTCACATGCCGGCGGCGGACCGGGACAGCCCCCAGCCGCCCGTGCCGGGGCTGGAGGACTGGCAGCTGCGCGACCTGATCGCCGCCATCGCCTTTCCGGGCCTGCTGCTGGCTGTGCAGGGCCCCTTCATGGCCTGGTACCAGATGATCCCGCACGCGGAAGACCGGCTGGACCTGAAGATCCATCTCTGCTTCCCGGACTGGATGCAGGGCATGGACGGTTTCGAGGCCATCGTTGACGGGGCCGAAGCCTCCATCCGGGGAATCCACGAAGAGGACATCGCCGCCAATGATCTCGTCTGGGCGGGCCTCAATGCGCCGTTATCCCGCGCTGGACGGTTGTCGCCGCTGGAGAAGTCTATCTGGCAGATGAACCAGTGGTGGCTCGACCGGATGGGCGCCTGAAGCCGACCGGGATCAGCGAGGCGGCCGTCCACCGCCTCCGGGCGGACGTCCGCCCCCGCCGCCCATGCCGCCACCGGCGCTCCCCTGCGACCGCAGTGGCACGTCCATCAGCATTTCGGCGCGGGTCAACTCGCCATTATGGTCGCGGTCCAGCCGGTCGAACTCGTCGGTGAGGCGGGCGCGGAATTCCTCTTCGCTGATCTGGCCGTCGAGGTTCACGTCGAAGGCGATGTGATTGGGCAGGGCCTCCGGATTGCCGAGCGCAGTCTCGGCCCAGTCCGACATGGCGACGGCGGGCACGGTGCCGCGGGAGGTGACCGGGAGGTGCGCCCATTCGGCGCTGATCCCTGCAGTCAGCTCGGCGGGGCCGACGGCATAGTCGTGGCCCGTGTCCATGCCGGTGAAAAGGAGGGCGATGGGCCGGGCGATCTGTCCGCCATTGAGGCTCGCTGTTTGTCCGCCGGGGCTGGCGCCGCCGGGCGGACCACCTTGCGGGCCGCCACGCGGGGGCGGGCGGGAGGTGCAGGCTGCGATCAGGAGCGCGCCGAGAAGGATGGAGGTGACAGCCAGCGCTGCCGGGCGGGGTTCGAACATGGGGAGAGGCCTTCCTGCCGGTTGTTATCCCGGCTGGAACGGCCTCGCCCCGGCAATCCGTCGCCAATCCGTCGGCGCTTACTGATTTGTAATGCCAGCGATTTCCGCGCAGGTGGCGAGCAGGCGGGCAATGTCCTCGTCGCGGGAGAGGCGGTGGTCGCCATCCTTGATCAGGGTGAAGACGAGATCCTTTGTGCTCATCGTGTCGACCAGCCGGAAGGCGTGGCGCCAGGGCACGTCCGGGTCTTCAGCGCCCTGCAGGATGCGCACGGGGCACTCGAGATCAATGGGCGCGTCGAGCAGCTGCCAGTTGCGGCCATCCTCGATCAGCGCTTTCGTGATGGGGTAGGGGTCGCCATAGTCCGACGGACGGAGCGTGAGACCGGACTGCATGATCTCTTCCTGCTGGCGGGGCGTGAATTCCGGCCACATCAGCTTCTCGGTAAAGTCCGGGGCCGGGGCGATCAGGACCATGCCGGCAAGCCGTTCGCGCCGGGCAAGGCCGGAGAGCAGCGCCATCCAGCCGCCCATGCTGGAGCCGACCAGCACCAACGGACCGTCCGTCAGCGCGTCGATCGCGTCGAGGGCATCCTCGCGCCACTGGGAAATCGTGCCGTCCTCGAAGGCGCCACCTGATTCGCCATGGCCGGAATAGTCGAAAGCGAGAAAGCCGTGGCCGTGGTCCTTTGCCCATTGTTCGACGCACATGACTTTCGAGCCGGTGATGTCGGACTTGAACCCGCACAGCCACACATAAGTGAGGTCCGTCCGGGCCGGGGCAAAGCGGCGATAGGCCAGCTCTCTGCCGTGAGGGGAGATGAAATGTTCGGTTGTCATACTCTGTCCGTTCCGCCATCTCTCTCGCCTGTCAAGCGAATGGGTGGCACGCGACTTGGAACCTCTCCCCGACATGACCTTCCCCGACTTGACGGGCAAGACCATCCTGCAGGTCGCGCCCGAACTGTCCGCAGGCGGTGTGGAACGCACGGTGCTGGAAGTGACCGAAGCCATCGTCGAGGCGGGCGGCCGGGCGCTGCTGGCCAGCCGCGGCGGACGGCTTGAAGGCGAATTCGAGAAGCTCGGCGGCGAACTGTTCCGCATGGATGCGAAATCCAAGAACCCGCTGGTCCTGAAGGCCAATGAAGGCAAGCTGAAACGGATCATCCGGAACGAGGGCGTTCACCTTGTCCATGCCCGGTCCCGCGCGCCTGCGTGGAGTGCCTATGCCGCGGCGAAGGCCACCGGCGTGCCGTTCGTGACCACCTATCACGGCGCCTATTCAGGCGAGGAGGGCCTCAAGCGGAAGTATAATTCCGTCATGGCCAGGGGCGAGCTTGTGATCGCCAATTCCCAGTGGATCGCGGCGCATGTCCAGCGCGTGCATGGCCTGCCGCCGGAGAAGGTGGTCACCATCCCACGCGGGGTGGACCTTGAGGTCTTTTACCCCGGCGCCGTGACTCCGGCGCGGATCGATGCCGTTCGCGACCGTTGGGGCCTGAAGGATGACAAACGCCTCACCCTGTTCCTGCCAGGGCGCCTGACGGAGTGGAAAGGCCAGTTGCTGGCGATCAGGGCGCTCGGCCTGATGGCGCCGGAGGAGCGCGAAGGCCTGGTCCTCGTCCTCGCCGGGGACGCGCAGGGGCGCGACGCCTATGAGGGCCGGATCTATGACACGATCCGCCATCTGGAACTGGACGATCAGGTGCGTGTGGTGGGTCATGAGACGGACATGCCGGCGGCCTATCTGGCCAGCGACATCGTGATGGCGCCGTCCACCCGGCCAGAAGCCTTCGGGCGTGTGGCGGCGGAAGCCTCGGCCATGGCGCGGCCGGTGATCGTGTCGGACCATGGCGGCGGGCGCGAAACCGTGCTGGACGGGGAAACCGGCGCGCGCTTCCAGCCGGGGGATGCCTCCGCCCTTGCTGGGGCCATCCGGGCCCTTCTGGCGGTGGGGAAGACCGCCCGCGCCAGCATGGGGAAGGCGGGTCAGGACCACGTCCGCAGCCATTTCTCCAAGCGGGGGCTTCAGATGGCCACCCTCGGCGTCTATAAGCGCCTGATCGGTTAGGGGACCGACGAGGTAGGCATGGCAAAAACCGCAAAGCTCGCCAGCCCGGTCAATCCGGGGGCTGGCGCCAAGGAAGTACTGGTCATCAAGCTGAGCGCGCTCGGTGACTTTGTGCTGGCGCTTGGCGCCATGAAGGCCGTGCGCGAATTCCACCCTTCGGCCCGGATCACGCTGCTGACGACGCCGCCTTTCGAGGATTTCGCCAGCCATTGCCCGTATTTCGACCGGATCGAGACCGACGGCCGCCCGCCCACGATGAAGGCGACGACGGCGCTGCTGAACCGGATTCGCAAGTCGAAATACGACATCATCTATGACTTCCAGACCTCCGGGCGCACGAAGAACTATTTCACCGTGCTGAACCGGGCCGGGAAGGCGCCGCTCTGGTCCGGCCACCATGAGAAGGCAGCTTTCTTCCACGACAATCCGGACCGGGCGACCATGCACTCGATTGACCGGCTGGCCGAGCAGCTGGCCGTCGCAGGGGTCGCGCCGGAGGGGCGCTGGAACCGCCAGAACTTCCCGAAGCCGGACCTCTCCTGGGTGCGCCCCAAGCTGCGCGATGCGCCCCGCCTGCAGCCGGCCTATTTCAGTCTGGAACAGCCCTATATGCTGCTGATTCCGGGCGCCTCGGAGCACCGGGAAGCCAAGCGCTGGCCGGTGGAGCGCTATGCCGAGCTTGCCACCCGCATCGCCGATGCCGGGGTGACGCCGGCGATTATCGGCGGCAAGGCCGAGGGCAAGATCGCGCAGGACATCCTGAAGCTGGAGAAGCGGGCCAAGAGCCTCGTCACCCGGACGGACCTGTTCCAGATCGTGACCCTGGCCGAGAAAGCCGCCTTCGTCGTCGGCAACGATACCGGCCCGATGCACATGGCAGCCATCGCAGGCGCGCCGGGCGTGGCCCTGTTTGCGACCAATGAAAGCAACCCCGACCATGCGGCCCCGCGCGGCGCCCGGTCGCCGATCATCAATTCGGCACCGACGCTTGCCGAACTGGAAGTCGACACTGTCTGGCGGTCAATTCTGGCGCTGGGTGTGCTTCCCACTTGACCGCGCCGCAATTTTTGCCGAGTGCGCTTTTCCTTGAATATGCCCGCAACCACAGGCATATTCAGGCATCCTGAGAACAGCCACAAAGGAGATCGGCTATAGCTCGCAGACCAATGAATGAAGCGCCCCAGAAGGAAAAGGGACCGCGCACCAATGACGACATCAAGGCCGCAAAGGTCCTGTTGATCGACGAACACGGTGAGAAACAGGGAGTGATGCCGCTGGCAGCTGCCCTTGATGCTGCGCGTGAAGCCAGCATGGATCTCGTCGAAGTTTCGCCGAACCAGGAAGTGCCCGTCGTCAAGATTCTCGACTATGGCAAGCTGCGTTTCGAAGAGCGGAAGAAGAAAGCCGCTGCGAAGAAGAAGCAGAAGAATTCCGAACTCAAAGAAATCAAGATGCGTCCGAACATCGACACGCATGACTATGAAGTCAAAGCGAAGGCAATGACGCGCTTCTTCGAAGCGGGCGACAAGGTGAAGGTCACCCTGCGTTTCCGCGGCCGAGAAATGGCGCACCAGCATCTGGGCATGGAACTGCTGCAGCGGGTGAAGGAAGACTTCGACGAAATGGCGAAAGTCGAGCTGGAGCCGAAGCTCGAAGGCCGCCAGATGACGATGGTCCTCTCGCCGCGCTGAACACGATAAAGAATACGATATCCAGACGATATATACACGATAAAGAGCCGGCAGGGTGGACCCTGCCGGCTCTTCCCGTTTTGAGGCCGTGCGGCCGGGCATCTTCGCCTGCATTTTCAGCCGCTTTCGCCCCTTGATTCCCTTCCGCCAATCCGTCATAAGCCGCCTCTTCCGAGTGGTGCTGGCGAACGGCATGCCCTCCACTCATGACAGACAGGGCCGCCCGCAAGGGTGCGAGCTCCACCAAATAAGGAGAATGAAATGCCGAAGATGAAGACCAAGAAGGCCGCTGCAAAGCGCTTCAAGATCACCGCATCGGGCAAGCTGAAGCACGGCGTCGCTGGCAAGCGTCACCGCCTGATCAGCCATAATGCAAAGTACATCCGCCAGAACCGCGGCACGTCCGTCGGTGCCAAGGCTGATGAAGCCCGTGTGAAAAAGTTCCTGCCGTACGGCCTCTAAGCCGCCGTCGCTGACTTAATACTGATCTTGATAGAAGGAGGCTCAGATGCCCCGCTCCCGCGCTAAAGTTCCTGCCCACGCCCGCCACAAGAAAATCCTGAAGCAGGCAAAGGGTTTCCGTAACCGCCGCAAGAATACGTTCCGCATTGCTCACCAGTCCGTCTGGGAAGCCGGCCAGTACGCCTATGTCGGCCGTAAGGTCAAAAAGCGGAAGTTCCGTTCGCTCTGGATCCAGCGCATCAACGCCGCTGTCCGCATCCACGATGACGAGATGAACTACTCGCAGTTCATCAACGGCCTGACCAAAGCCGGTATCGAAGTCGACCGGAAAGTCATGTCCGACATCGCCATCAAGGACCCGGACGCTTTCGGCGCCCTGGTTGCGCAGGCCAAAGCGGCTCTCGCCTAAGCTCTTTAAAGCCTTAAAGATACAGGAACGACCCCATGTCGAAGTCCCCGAACTCCGTGCTGCACCCGTCGAAGAAGCCGCGCGTCAAGCGCCGCAACGCGACCTGGAAGGCCCGTCTCGGCAAGCGCGCGAAAGTCCGCGTGTTTGGCAACACCAAGCGTGCGCGTCTCGCCCGCAAGAAAGCTGCCGGTAAGTAAGCTTTCTGTTGGCCCGCGCCGCCGGTGACCGCCTGAAAAGGCTGGCGCCGAACCAAATGAGAGAAAGCCCGGCCACCGTGCCGGGCTTTTCCGTTTCCGGATTTGCATGATCCCGCGAAGCGCCTAAAAAGCCCGCGGAAACATAAAAGGGGCAAGACCTTGTCCGATATCACGACGATCGAAAAAGACGCGCTGGCGGCTGTGGCTGCGGCGGCTGACCTGGAAACGCTGGACGCGGTGCGCGTCGCGGAGCTGGGCAAGAAGGGCAGGGTCTCCGGCCTGATGAGCTCGCTCGGCAAGATGAGCCCGGAAGAGCGCAAGGAAAACGGCCCGAAGCTGAACGCGCTGAAAAACCGCGTCGACGATGCCGTGAAGGCCCGCAAGGCGGAGCTGGAAGCCGAAGCGCTGGAGAAGCAGTTGGCCAGCGAGACGCTGGACCTGACCCTGCCGCCGTCGCCCGGCCCCAAGGCTGGCGCGCTGCACCCGGTCATGCAGGTGTTCGAGGAAGTCGCCGCCATTTTCGGCGACATGGGCTTCACCGTCGCCGAAGGCCCGGATGTCGAAGACGACTGGCACAATTTCACCGCGCTGAACTTCCCGGAAGGCCACCCGGCGCGCGAGACGCACGACACCTTCTTCATGAAGGCTGAGGAAGGCGACACGCCGAAAGTGCTGCGCACGCATACGTCGCCCGTCCAGATCCGCACCATGATGGAGCAGAAGCCGCCGATCCGCATTCTTGTGCCGGGCCGGGTCTACCGGAACGACTGGGACGCGACGCACACGCCGATGTTCCACCAGGTCGAAGGCCTCGTCATCGAGAAGGGCACCCATATGGGGCACCTCAAAGGCTGCCTGATCGACTTCGTGAAAGCCTTCTTCGAAGTCGACACTGTGGAAGCCCGCTTCCGCCCGCACTTCTTTCCGTTCACGGAGCCGTCGGCCGAGATGGACGTGAAATACACCCGCAAGGGCGAGACGATCGAGATCGGCGCAGGTGACAGCTGGATGGAGATTCTCGGCTCCGGCATGGTGCATCCGAACGTGCTGCGCAATTGCGGCATCGACCCGAACGAATACCAGGGCTTCGCCTTCGGCATGGGCATCGACCGCCTGGCCATGCTGAAATACGGCATGCCGGACCTGCGCCCATACTTCGAGGCCGATCCGCAATGGACCCGTCACTACGGCTTCGCGCCGTGGAGCACGCCATCCGTCAGCGGAGGGCTGTCGTGACGACAAGCCCTTCCTCCTCTAACCTGCCGGAATGGACGTTCGGGGATGGCCCCGAGCTGGCCGACCGTCTTGCGGCGCTGATCGTGGCGGGCGTGAAGACGGCCACCTGCAGCGACACAGGGATCCAGCCGCCCCCGGTTGAGGGTGAGCGCGGCTATCTGATGAGCGGCGATGGCCGCCGGGTTGCGATCCTGAAGACGGAAACGGTCACACGGATGAAGTTCGCCGACATGACCGAAGAGCTGGCCGCGCTGGAAGGCGAGGGCGATCTCAGCCTCGACTACTGGCAAAGCGCGCACCGGGACTATTTCACGCGGAACGGCGTCTTCGCGGAAGACATGGACGTCTTCTTCGAAACCTTCCGTCTGGAAGAATTGCTGGACGCTGGCTTCGCGGCGGCGGCCCCTGAACACCTCGCGCAGGAACGCGCCGGGGCGGTGAAGTAGGAGGCAGTCATGGGCAAGGGCAACAAGGTCGAAATGCTGATTGCGATCTGCGCGGTGATTACCAGCGCGATTGCGGTCTTCATTGCCTGGGACCAGGGCCGCGTCATGCGGGCCCAGCAGCACGGTTCTGTCTATCCGGTCCTGCAGGCCAACGGGTACACGTCGACAGACCCGGAAGTGCGCGAGATTGGCGTGGTTTTCCGCAATAGCGGCGTTGGGCCGGCCCTGATTGAATCCGTTGATGTGTTCCGGGGAGACGAACACGTCGACAGCCTGATTTCGTACCGGGATGCCTTGCCGCCGGGCTACAGCCTTTCATGGACCAGCATGGTCGGCCGCGCGATTGCGCCGGGGGAAACGCTTGACGCGCTGCGCATCAGTTGGCCGGTGGGCCAGATGTCCCACGCGGAACTGGATGCCACGGCCCAGGAATGGGGCAGCCTGACCATGAAAATCTGCTACTGCTCAGTGTTCAAACGATGCTGGAATGTCGAGGGGCTGGCGCAGAACTCTCCGGCAGAGCGTGTGAAATCCTGCGAGCGCAGCGAACAAGACATTTTTGAGGGCCTGTCTTCAGTCAATCAGGCCCAAGACGACAAAAATCCCGAACTGGAATAGACGATGAAATTCACCCTTTCCTGGCTGAGCGACCACATCGCTTCCAAGGCGACGCTGGACGAGATCCTTGCCTGCATGCAGAAGGCCGGCCTCGAGGTCGAGGACGTGCATGACCCGCGCGAGAAGCTGAAGGACTTCACCGTCTGCAAGGTGATCGAAGCCGAGCCGCATCCGGATGCGGACAAGCTGCGCGTGTGCAAGGTGGAAACCGTGGACGGCATGAAGCAGATTGTCTGCGGCGCGCCGAACGCCCGCGCCGGCATGACCGCGATCTATGCGCCGCTTGGCACATACATTCCGGGGCTCGACTTCGCGCTCGACAAGAAGCCGCGCGCCATTCGCGGCATCGAGAGCCACGGCATGATGTGCTCAACCAAGGAAATCGAAGCCGGCGAAGATCATGACGGCATCGCCGACCTCGACGGTTCGATCCCGCTCGGCACGCCGGCAGCCGAAGCCCTTGGCCTTGCCGATCCGGTGATCGATTTCGAAGTGACGCCGAACCGTCCGGACTGGCTGGGCGTGCAGGGCATCGCGCGCGACCTCTCCGCGGCAGGGGCAGGGCGCTTCATCCCGCACGATCCGAAGAAGGTTTCCGGCAGCTTCGACTGCCCGGTCGAGATCAAACTGGAAGCCAGGGAAGCCTGCCCGATGTTCGCGGGCGCACTGGTGAAAGGCGTCAGGAACGGTCCGTCACCGGACTGGATGCAGCAGCGCCTGAAAGCGGTCGGTATCCAGCCGCGCTCGCTTCTGGTGGACGTCACCAATTTCATCTCGCTTGACCGCGCCCGCCCGCTGCACGCCTATGACGCGGCGAAGCTGCAGGGCGCCGTTTCGGCACGCCTCGGCAAGACCGGCGAAAAGCTCGTTGCCATCGACGGCAAGACCTATGACATCGGCGAAGAGATGTGCGTGATCGCCGACGAGAGCGGCGTGATCGGCCTTGGCGGCGTGATGGGCGGCGAGTCGACGGCGGTGTCGGCGGAGACGACGGATGTGTTCGTCGAGAGCGCATGGTTCGATCCGCTGCGCACGGCCCGCACCGGCCGCGCGACCGGCATCCATTCCGATGCGCGCTACCGGTTCGAGCGCGGCGTCGATCCGCAATCCTGTGTCGAGGGGCTGAACCTCGCGCTGGCGCTGATCGTGGAATATGGCGGCGGCACCGTGTCCAAGGCGAATGTCGCGGGCATGATCCCGGCGCGCGCCGACAAGGTGACCTTCTATCCGGCAGACGTCGAGCGCCTGACCGGCCTGACCGTGAAGGCCCCCGAGATGCGCCGTATCCTGAAGGATCTGGAATTTGCCATCGAGGATGCGGGCGATGCCTGGTACCTGATGCCGCCAAGCTACCGGTTCGACATGGAGCAATCCGCCGACATCGTGGAAGAAATCGCCCGCATGGTCGGCTATGACCAGCTGCCGACGACATCTCTGCCCGCGCCGGAAGGCGGTGTCCGCGCGATCACGACGCCGATACAGGCGCGCGTACGGACGGCGCGGCGTGTGCTGGCCGCACGCGGCTTCCTCGAAGCCGTGACCTGGAGCTTCATGTCGAAATCGAATGCGGCCCTGTTCGGCAAGACACCGGACAGCCTGACCGTGGCCAACCCGGTGGCGAGCGACCTGAACCAGATGCGCCCGTCCATTCTGGCGAACCTGGCGAGCGCTGCCCAGCGCGCGGCCAATCGCGGCGAGCCCGGTGCGCGCTTCTTCGAGGCGGGCCCGATCTATCTGGGCGATGGCCCGGACGACCAGCGCACGGTCGTGGCGGCGCTTGTCCGCCCGGTTGCCGAACGCCACTGGCAGGGCACGCCGAAGCCGTACGATTCCTACGCCGCCAAGGCGGACCTGTTCGCCGTGCTCGAAGCGCTCGGCCAGCCGGGCGACCGGTTCCAGGTGGCTGCGCCATCGCAGGGACACTGGCATCCGGGGCAGGCGGCTGCGCTGAAGCTCGGCCCGAAAGTCACGGTCGCGCATTTCGGCGCGCTGCATCCTGGCGTGCTGAAGCAGCTGGACGTGGACGGCCCGGCCTACGGGTTCGAGCTGAACCTGAATGCGCTGCCGCTGATGAAGGTGAAGACCACGAAGACGAAATCCGTGCTCGAACGGTCGGACCTGACGCCGATCCGCCGCGACCTTGCCTTCCTCGTCGACGAGACCGTGCCGGCAGCCGATATCGTGCGGTTCGCCAAGGGCGCCGACAAGCAGCTGATCGATCTGGTGGAAGTGTTCGACGTCTACCAGGGCAAGGGTGTGCCGGACGACAAGAAGTCCGTCGCCTTCGAGATCACGATCCAGCCGAAGGAAAAGCTGAAGGATGAAGACATCCAGGCCCTGACGGACAAGATCGTGGCGGCCGTCGCCAAAGGCTGTGGCGGTGTGCTAAGGGGATAGGCCGAAGGGGATCACAGCGAGGCCGGACATGGTGGTGCAGCAGCTGATGGTGCAGAAGGGGCTGCGCTACAAGCTCTATGCGGAGCTGGTGCCCGAAGCGCGCCTGCGCGGCATCTCGGCCACCAATATCTTCATCGTTGCGCTGGTCCTGGCGAGCTTCCTGTTCCTGGCACTTGAGACCGAACCGGCCCTGAATTCCCAGCCCGGCTGGATAACGGTGTTCGCCGTTTTCAATGTCTTCGTGGTGGCCGCCTTCGCCGTGGAATATGTGCTGCGGGTCCTCGCGGCGGGGCTGGACCCGCAATATGCCGGGCTGAGCGGGCGCCTGAAATACATGACGCGGTTTTATTCGATCGCGGACCTGCTGGCCTTCCTGCCGGAACTGATCGTGATGGTCGCCGGGTTCGGCATTCCCCTGATCGCGCTGCGCGTGCTGCGTCTGTTCCGGCTGATCAAGCTTGCGCGTTTCGTGCCGGCGTTCGACATTTTCGGCGCCGCGGTGAAGCGGGCCGGCACGCAGCTCCTGACCGCGCTCGCGATGGCGCTGGTGCTTGTCTATATCTCCGCCGTGGCGCTCTACTTCATTGAAGGGGTTGGCGGGGAACAGCAGGAGAGCTTCGCCTCCATCCCGCGGGCAATCTGGTGGGCCATCGCAACGCTGACAACGGTCGGCTATGGCGATGTCTATCCGGTCACGCCGCTTGGCCGGATGTTCGCCTCCGTTATCGCGATTGCAGGCATCGGCGTCGTGGCGCTGCCAGCCGGTGTTTTCGCCAGCGCCTTTTCAGACGAACTGCGCGAGCGGCAGGAGGCCAGGGCCGAGGCGGCGACCCATGCCTATTCCTCACAGGCCGAGCGGACCCCGGACGGGAAGGTGCCCCTGCCGGGCACCGATGGCGGGCTTGAAGACTAGCTGGGCGGTTAGGGGTCTGAAGGCGCGCGCGGACGGGTGGCCACGAACAGGGCCCCGAACGCGATGATCGACATGCCGATGCCGAGCGGTACGGGCCGTTTCCAGAACGCAGCGCCGAGAATGACGGCCGACAGGCCCATGCCGCCGAGGGCGGCCGCCTTGCCCGCCCGGCTGAGCGCACCGGTTTCGACAAAGATGCGGATCGGGGGACCGATTTTCGGGCGGGCATAGATCCATTCAGCCCAGGCCGGGTTGGACCGGGCGAAGGCCAGCGCAGCAACAATCCAGAACACGGTTGTCGGCCAGATCGGCAGGAACAGGCCGATCGCGCCAAACGCGAACGAGATCAATCCGAGGATGCGCCAACTCCACATGGCGCGACGATGGCGCTTGGCGTACCGGCTGGCAAGCAGGGTTTGGCGGTGCCGGGCGGGCGAAAACCCTGAATAATGTCGGAATTGTCCAATTCGCGCCCTGTTCGCGCCCCTGCGAAGATGTGTAAGAGTGTTCATGTACACGTAGGAGAGGCTTCATGACGCACTTCATCCCGGGTCAGGGGGGATACGGTAAGGCAATGCTGGCGGCGTTGCTGGTGGGTATTCTCGCGGCGTGCGGAGGAGGCGGCGGTTCGGACCGCTCCGGATCGGGCAGCAGCGAAGAAGGCACCGTGGTGCAACTCTCGCCGGCCGACAGCGTTGCAGCGCGCCAGCGCGAAAAGCGGCGCCAGGCCGCGATGGAAGCGCGCGAGCAGGACTTCACCTATTTCCGCTACCGGATCGACACCAGCCAGGATGCGCCGCTGGCCTGTTTCGTCTTTTCCGCCGCACTGGACCCGGAAGAGGATTATTCCCCCTATGTCGAGTTCCGCCCGGCCTTCAAGCCGGCGCTGAGCGTCGAAGGCCGCGAGCTTTGCGTCGGCGGCATGTCCTTCGGGACGGAGCGGACGGCAACGCTGCTTTCCGGCTTGCCGGCGGCCGATGGCCGGACCCTGAAAAACCAGGAAGACGTGCCGATCGATTTCGCTGACCGGCCGCCTTATGTGGGCTTCAAGGGCACGGGCGTGATCCTGCCGCGTGAAAACGCCGACGGCCTGCCGATCGAGACGGTCAATGTCGACCAGATCGAAGTGACGGTCTCACGCATCAATGACCGGGCGCTCGCCTTTAAGCGTATCAGCCAGGGCAATACGACGGCGCAGGGGCGCCATTCCTGGACCTGGGGCGAAGATGACCCGGACGATGTGCAGGAAGAATTGTTCAAGGGCACGGTGGACGTGGCCCGCGAACAGAATGCGCCGGTGATTACCGTCTTCCCGCTGGAAGCCACGATCGGCACACTGGAGCCGGGCGCCTATTTCGTGACCGTGAAGGATGCAGGCGATATCGGCGAAGCGGTCGGCCCAGCGGCCTCGACCAGCCGCTGGATCATGCTGACCGATCTTGCCATCACGGCCTATCAGGGCGGCAATGGCGTGGACGTGACGCTGCGCTCTCTGAAGGATGGCCGTCCGATTTCCGACACGACTGTGCAGCTGATTGCACGCAACAATGACATCCTGTCCGAAGGCCGTTCCGACCAGCAGGGCCGGGTGGTCTTCCCGGCAGAGCTGACCAATGGCCAGGGCAATCTCGCGCCGAAGCTGATCCTGGCGCTGACCGCCAAGGGCGAACTGGCCGCGCTGGACCTGACCCGCGCACCGGTGGACCTGTCGGAAGAGAAAATCGGCGGACGCCGCATGCCGGGTCTGGTCGATGCCTATCTGTACACGGACCGCGGGATCTATCGCCCCGGTGAAACGGTACGGCTGACCGCCATGCTGCGCGATTCCACCGGCGAAGCCGTCACCGATCGCGCTGGCAGCCTTTTGCTCTATCGCCCGAACGGGCTCGTCTCGGAGAAGATCCGTTTCGACGGATCTGACGCCGCAGCCGTTGTGCATGACTTTACCCTGCCGAAAGGGGCGTCCCGCGGCGAATGGCGGGTGGAAACCCAGATGGATGGCCTGTCCGGCGTATCCGGCACGGTCCGCTTCTCGGTCGAGGATTTCGTGCCGCAGCGGATCGCCGTGGATCTCACCACCGATGAGGAAACGCCGGTCAAGCTGGGTGGCACGCGTGACATCGAAGTCTCGTCGCGCTTCCTTTATGGCGCGCCGGGCGCCGGCCTGACGGTGAAGGCCGACGCGCGTGTCGAGCGCCAGCCCAATCCGTTCCCGGCTTTCGATGGCTTCACCTATGGCCGTCACGATTCCACTTTCCAGGAGCGCATTCTGGATTTCGACGGTGTGACGACGGATGGTGCAGGCGATGCCATCATCCGGTTGGCGCCCGGAAATGCCGGCAGCAATGCTGGCGTGCCGCTGCGCCTGAACACGGTCGTCTCCGTGCTGGAGCCCGGCGGCCGGGCCGTGTCGGAAAGCGTCCGCGTGCCGTACCGTCCCGAAAACCTCTATCTCGGCCTGAAGCCCGGCTTCGACTATTCGGTCGAGCGTGGCGGGGATGCGACCTATGAGGTCGTCGCCATGGACGCCGACGGCAAGGCTGTGGCGAAGGACCTGACCTGGAAAGTGCTGGCCATCGACTGGCACTATGACTGGTACAATGATGGCGACCGCTGGCGCTGGCGCCGCTCGCGCACCGTGACCAAGGTCAATGAAGGCGTGCTGACCACGCCGGACGGCGGCACGGGCGAGATCACCGTATCCGGCCTCGACTGGGGCAGCCATGAACTGGTCGTGGAAGGCACGGATGCAGAGTCCAGCACGTCGGCCAGCGACAATTTCTATGTCGGCTGGGGCGGCTATGTCTCCGATGACGGTGTCGAAGCGCCGGACCGCGTGAAGGTCACCGGCCCGGCACGGGCGCCCGCGTCCGGCCAGACGGCAGAGATCACCATCGTGCCGCCCTATGACGGGCAGGCTCAGGTCGTGGTCGCTACCGACAAGGTGCTCTCTGTGCAGAACATCTCGGTGACCGAAGGCGGTACACAGGTGACGCTGCCGGTGAATGACGAGTGGGGCGACGGCGCCTATGTGATGGTGTCGGTGTTCACCGAACGCGATCCCGTGCTTCAGGCAAAACCCCGCCGCGCCGTGGGCGTTACCTATGTGCCGCTCAACATGGAGGCGCGCACCTTCAACATGTCCATCGATGCGCCGAACATCGCCCGCCCGCGTGGCGAGCAGGTGATCGAGGTCGATATCGGCGATGGCCCGCGCGAACCGGTCTACCTGACGCTCGCCGCCGTGGATGAAGGCATCCTGCGCCTCACCAAGTTCAAGAGCCCGGACCCTGTGTCGTACTATTACGGCAAGAAGGCCCTCGGCGTGGAACTCTATGATGACTACGGCCGCCTGCTGGATCCGAACATGGGCCTGCCTGCGGAAGTGCGCACCGGCGGTGACCAGCTGGGCGGGGAAGGTCTCTCCGTCGTGCCGGTCAAGTCCGTGGCGCTGTTCTCAGGCCTCGTGGATGTCGGCCGGTCGGGCAAGGCGAAGGTTCGCTTCGACGTGCCGGAGTTCAATGGCGAGCTGCGCCTGATGGCGGTGGCCTGGTCGAAGACCGGCCTCGGCTCGGCCGTTTCCACAATGACCGTGCGCGACGAAGCCCCGGCAGACCTGATCATGCCGCGCTTCCTGGCGCCGGGCGATGAGGCGGTGCTGACCGCCAGTATCGACAATGTGGAGCTGGGCGATGGCGAGTTCTCGGCCCTCGTCGATGCCACCAAAGGCGTTTCGATTGCCGACGGCAAGCTGACCCGTGTGCTGAAGACCGGTGAACGGGCCGACCTGCCGATCCGCGTCGAAGCCGAGGATGAAGGCATCTCCACCGTCCGGCTGGATGTGGAAGGCCCCGGCAAATACGCCGTGGACCGGACTTACCAGATCCAGACACGGTCGCCTTACCTGCCGGTGACGCGCGTCTCCTCGAAACTGATGCAGCCGGGCGATGCTTTCTCTGTCGATCCGGACCTGCTCTCGGATCTCGTGCAGGGCTCCGGCTTTGTCTCGGTGGGCTTCTCGTCCATCCCGGTCGATGCCGCGACGCTGTACGCCTCGCTGGATCGCTATCCCTATGGCTGTACCGAACAGACGACGAGCCGTGCGCTGCCGCTGCTCTATTCCGAACAGCTGGTCGCCATGGGCGCGAAGGACGCCAATGACGATCCGAAGATGAAGGTGCAGGTGGCGGTGAACACGCTGCTGAACCGTCAGGGAGCGGACGGAGCCTTCGGTCTCTGGCGTGAAGGCGACGGCTATGGCTCGCCCTGGCTGGGTGCCTATGCGACGGATTTCATCTACCGCGCCAAGGAGGCCGGCTATGCTGTGCCCGATGAAGCGATGGACCGGGCCTATGGCGCGCTTCGCCAGATCGCGACGGGCGATGCCTGGCGGGTCTACGGCTATGACACCGATGTCTATGAGAGCCGCTATTCCAATGACACGGTCGACCAGATGATGAAACGGTCCTCGGCCTATGCGCTCTATGTGCTGGCCAAGGCAGGCAAGGCGGACATCTCGCGCCTGCGCTACCTGCATGACCGGGAACTGAAGTCGATCGACAGTCCGCTGGCACGTGCCCACATTGGCGCGGCGCTGGCCCAGCTGGGCGACAAGGCCCGCGCAAACTCTGCCTTCAAGGCGGCGGAAGACGCGCTCGGCTACAACAATACCGGCGACTACTACCAGACGCCGCTGCGTGACATGGCCGGCGTGCTGGCCCTCGCGGCAGAGGCCGGTCAGAGCGGGACGATGGAGCGGCTGTCCGAGCAACTCGGCAACGAAACGCCGGATCCGGGCCGCCTGACCACGCAGGAGAAATCCTTCCTCCTGCAGGCCGTCAACGATCTCGGTGCCGGCGAAGACGGCTTCCGTGTCGATGTCGACGGCCTCGGCCGCGGCAATAACAATGACCGCCAATATGCCCTGACCGAAGACCAGGCCCGCGAGGGGGTGACCTTCACGCTGGGCGGCAAGGCGCCGATGTTCCGGACCGTGATGGTTTCCGGGGCGCCGGTGAGTGCACCGCCGGCTGCTGCCTCGAAGATGAAGGTCGACAAGACCTTCTACTCGCTGACGGGCGGCCGGGTGGATCTCGCGCGCGTCAGTCAGGGTGACCAGCTGGTTGTGAAGCTGACGGTCTCTCCTGAAGAGCGCCGCCTGAACCCTGTGATCGTTGCAGACCTGCTGCCAGCCGGTTTCGAGATCGAGACGGTGCTGCGCCCTGCGGATGGGCGGCAGGAATACGGCCAGTCCGGCGCCTTCGCCTATCTGGGAGACCTGGCCAACGTCCAGACCGCCCAGGCGCAGGATGACCGCTATGTCGCCGCAGTCGATGTCTATTCGAACTCGGTGACCATGGCCTATGTGGTCCGCGCGGTGACGCCCGGTGACTTCGCCATTCCGGGCGTTGTCGCCGAGGATATGTACCGCCCGGCCGTGTTCGCCCGCTCTAAGGCCGGCCGCGTAACCATCGCTCCGGCCCAGGGTGGGGCTGAAGGAGGCAAGTAAGGCCATGCTGACAGCGCGCCGGATCTTCATCGGCATCTTTGCGCTGTTCCTTGTGGTGGCCATTGCGGACAGGCTGCTGCCTCCGCCCTTGGAAAGGGCGGGGGGCTTGTCCGCCCTCGTCACAGACCGGGACGGCAAGCCGCTGCGCGCCTTCGCAACGCCGGATGGCCGCTGGCGTTTTGCCGGGGATCTCGACCGGATCGACCCGGAATTCATCGATGCGCTGATCCGTGTGGAGGACAAGCGCTTCTATGAGCACCGCGGTACGGACTGGATGGGGCTTGGCAGGGCCGCTGCTGACTCCCTGTTCGCAGGACGTATCGTGTCCGGCGGGTCGACACTGACCATGCAGACCGCGCGCATGCTGGAACCGCGTGACCGCAATATCGGCTCCAAACTGGTGGAGATTGCCCGCGCCTGGCAGTTGGAACGGCGCCTCACCAAGGACGAGATCCTGTCGCTCTACCTGTCGCTGACGCCCTATGGCGGCAACCTGGAAGGCGTCCGCGCGGCCAGCTGGAGCTATTTCGGGCATGAGGCTGACAAGCTGTCGAAGGACGAGATCGCGCTGCTGATCGCCCTGCCGCAGTCGCCGGAGGCACGGCGGCCGGACCGGCATCCCGAAAATGCTGAACGTGCCCGAAACTGGGTCGCCGAGAAGCTCCGGCGCTACGACGTCTACACCGAAGGCGATGTGGAGGACGTTGCCACCCTGTCCGTGCCCGGACGGCGGAGGGATTTCCCGGACCGGGCCTGGCACGGAACAGCGAAGGCGCTGGCCGAAGGCCCGCGGGAGGATGTGCGCGCGACGCTCGATGCCGGCCTGCAGGCGGAGATCGAACGGATCGCGCTGACACGGGCCGAAGCTGAAGGCGCGGACGTGCAGGTCTCGGTCCTGGTCGTGCATGTGCCGACACGGGCCGTGCGGGCGGTGGCGGGCTCCGCCTCGCGCGACCGGCCGGGCGGCTGGCTGGACCTGACGGCGCAGGCGCGTTCGCCGGGCTCCACGCTGAAGCCCTTCATCTACGCCATGGCGTTTGACGACGGCACCGCCGCGCCGGATACGCGCGTGGCGGACCTGCCGACGCGCTTTGCCTCCTACCAGCCGGAAAACTTCGACCGCATGTTCCGGGGCGATGTCCGCGTGTCGGACGCGCTGCAGCACTCGCTGAACATTCCTGCCGTGGCCATGCTGGACCGGGTCGGGCCGGAACGCTTCGCCGCGCAGCTCGCCTCGGCCGGGGCGCGCCCGCGCATTTCCGGCGGGGCGGATCATGAGGCAGGCCTTGCCATCGCGCTCGGCGGGGCAGGGCTGACTGCCCGCGAGCTTGCCGTGCTCTATGCGGCGCTCGGCGATGAGGGCGTCGCCAAGCCGCTCGTCTGGCGGGCGGATGATGAGCCGGAGAGCTATGAAGCCACCGGCAAGCGGCTCGTCAGCGGGGAGAGCGCGAACGAAGTGCTCGATATCCTGCGCAAGGCGCCCACGCCGGAAGGCCGGATGCCGGGCTCGCTGACAGCGCACGCCCCGCAGATCGCTTTCAAGACCGGCACGTCCTATGGCTTCCGCGATGCCTGGGCGGCGGGTGTTTCGGGCCAGCATGCGATTGTCGTCTGGGTTGGCCGGGCCGATGGTGCGCCGCGCGCCGGCAAGACCGGGCATGACACCGCGCTGCCGATCCTGTTCGAGGTGGCTGACCGGGCCTCCCGGCACCTGCAGGACGAGGGCGAAGCGACGATGCGGCTGACCAGCGAGAAACGCCTCTTGAAATCCCACGGCGCGATGAAGTCTCTGGAAGAGGCCGGGCCGCCGCAGATCCTGTTCCCGCCGCAGGCGGCAGAGCTCTGGGCCGGGCCGGTCAATGGACGCTTGGCACGCGGCTTCGTGCTGGCCGGCCGGGGGGATGGCCGACTCAGCTGGTATATCGATGGCAGGCCGTGTGAAACCGACGATGCCGGAGCGCCGGTGTGGAAGCCGGAACGGCCGGGCTTCTACACGGTCACTGCTGTAGATTCTGCAGGACGCGCGAGTCGCGTGCGTGTCCGCGTGCTGACCGGGCCTGCCTGAAAACACGGCAAAGCCACAAATGTGCCGCTTTCGAACAACACAGGGGCAACACATTCCTGTTAGGACTGTGTTTACAGGGTTACGAACCTCCGGGCCTTTCCCATATCAATCGGGAAGCCAGAGGGCTCCGGCCCGAACAACAAAGTGAAGTGACATGCGCACCCGTTCACCCCAGTCAGTTGCCCTTGCTGCAGGCCTTGCTGCCATGGCGCTCGGATTCTTTTCCAGCGCCGGTGCGCAGGACCAGGTTTCCAGCCCGGATGCAAAGCGTCTGTCGACGGCGGTGTTTGCCGGTGGCTGCTTCTGGTGCGTGGAAGCGGACTTCGACAAGGTGGACGGCGTTGTCTCGACCGTGTCCGGCTATACCGGCGGCACAGTGGTGAACCCGACCTACAAGCAGGTCTCCTACGAGAAGACAGGCCACTATGAGGCCGTCAAAGTCACTTATGATCCGGACAAGGTCAGTTATGATACGCTGGTGGACTATTACTTCCACCATATCGACCCGACCGATGCGACAGGCCAGTTCTGCGACAAGGGCGACAGCTACCGCTCCGCCGTGTTCGTCTCGAATGCCGACCAGCGTGAAGTGGCCGAAGCCGAAGTTGACATGATCAACGCATCCGGCGTGCTCGGCACGCCTGTGGTGACGCAGATCCTCGACTCCAGCACGTTCTGGCCGGCTGAGGACTACCATCAGGACTATTACAAGAAGAACCCGCTCAAATACCGCTACTACCGCACGGCCTGTGGCCGCGATGCGCGGGTGAAGAAAGTCTGGGCGGACGCCTCAAACGGGCACTGACCGGTCACGCACCTGGCGGATCACTGATCCGGCAAATCCTTTTTCGCAGGGCAGGGCGCAAGCGGGAATTCCGTCTGGCCCTTGAACCGGTCTTCCCAGGCCTGGTCGTGCACCTGCGGCTCAAACCCTGACGCAACATAAAGCACGAATGTGCGCGACAGCGGGCAGCCATTGCTGCGCTTGCCGAGCGGGACCGAGATTTCACCGGCCTGTTCGAAGCTTTCGAACTCGCTGCGCAGCATGGGCCGCATGCCCGGGTGGAGCGAAACGACGAGCACGCGCTCATCCAGCGGCGCTTCCAGCGGCTGGGATTCGGAGAAGCTCTTCGGCACGCCATAGCGCCGCCAGGAGAGCAGCGGCACCGTGCGGTCACGGCCATAATAGTCCAGTCCGTGCCAGACTTCGCGTTCGTCCACGAGGACGGCGGTGGCGCCGACCGAGCGGGCAATGCCGAACACGTCCCTGGCCGCCTGGTCCCAGCCCCGCGTGCGCTTCAACGCATTGTCGACGCCGAGTGCGGTGGAGGATTGCAGTGGCAGTAGTGAGATGACGGCAAAGCTGAGGGCGAGCACGCCGTGCAGGCCGATGCTGAACCAGAGCAGGCCCGAGGGACGATATTTCACCAGAACCGCAATCAGCAGCAGCCCGCCGCCGACCAGCAGGCCCAGCACGAGGCGGACCCAGACGCCGAGGTCCGGCACGAACTGCAGCGCCACGAAGGTGAGCCCTGCCACGATGAACCACAGGTTCCGGTTGGCCCGCGCCCGCACCAGCCAGGCGGCGACCAGCACGCTGGCGGCAGGATAGGCCGTGGCCGCCCAGTTCGCATTCGCGCGGGACAGCACGGCCTGGCCGAGAATGATGATGAGGACTGGCAGGATGAAGCAGAGCAGCCAGCGGTCACGGCCCATGATGCCTTCATCCTGGGACCGGACAACAAACAGGCCGAATACGAGGGCGAGGAAGCTGACCGGTCCGAACACGCCGAGCTGGTCGACCAGGAAGGTCAGCGCGTTTTCGGGGTTGATCAGCTCCCCGCCGAGATTGGCATTGTCGACCGTGTGGCTGACGGTCTTGAAGTCATGTGCGGCGTTCCACGCCATGTGCGGCGCGAAGACGAGCGCGGCGAGTGCCAGCACGGCGAGACCGTGACGGGAGACCAGCGCCCGGCGGCTGTCCTTGTCGATCACGAGCGTCAGAACGATGCCGATCAGGAAGTAGACCATCGCATATTTCGACAAGAGGCCCGCGCCGATGGCGAGGCCGAGGCCAGCGGCGCTGACCCAGCCGCCTTTGCCTGCGCGCAGGCGCCAGAAGCAGAACAGGGCCGCGCACCAGAAAGGCATCAGCACGCCGTCCGTCGAGATCACGGCAGAAGACAGCACGACCGCCGGCATCAGCGCGTAGCCGAGCGCGGCCAGCATGCCGGTGCGGCCGCCATACATGTCGCGCCCGAGGTGGAACAGGAAGACGGCCCCCGCCGTGTGGAGGAAAGGGGCGGGCAGGCGCACAGCCCATTCCGCATGACCGAACACGGCCGTGACGGCATGGATCAGCCAGGCGATCATCGGCGGTTTCGAATAATAGCCCCAGTCCAGCGTTTCACCCCAGCGCCAGTACTGGGCCTCGTCGGCGTAGAGGTTCAGCGGGGTCACGGCGAGCAGCAGGACGCGCAGAACGAGGAGAATCACCAGGGCCAGATAGGTAATGTGGCGCCAGTCCGTCGTCGATTCGGCGGGGGATTCGGTCATTTGCCTCAGGCCTTTGCGGAGAAGGGCCGGTTATGCGCCGCGCCGGAGACAGAATATACCCCAAAATACACGTTTTCGGGTTAAGTTCTGGTGAGCCAATTCTTTCCACCGTGTCATTTTTGCATCGCACGATCGCCTTCGACACGAATCCGTAGGGGATGTGTTTAACCTTCAAGATCCTGTCACTAATCTGTCATCTGGAGTCGTTATGCGACGCCAAACCGGACGGTGTGCAAGGGCATCGGCCGGAGTCTCTCGGACAGGGGAAAATCATGATCAACTGGAATAACTTTGCTCGCGGGGCGGCTGTATCCGCCATCGCGATCACAGCGGCAGGCATTGCATCGGCACAGGTTACGACCTCGTCGATTTCTGGCGCCGTCGCGGATGAGACCGGAGCAGCCGTTTCCGGCGCGACCGTCACCATCCTTCACGAGCCGTCCGGCACGGTTTCCGTCGCTTCTACGAGCGCAACCGGCCAGTTCTCGGCTCAAAACCTCCGCGTTGGCGGCCCGTACAGCATCACCATCACCGGTGAAGGCTTTGTTCCGGCCCGCGCTGAAGGCGTTTACGCCAACCTCGGTGAAGCCACCGACATCAGCCTCTCGATCACGCGCGCAGACGATGCTGCCGTGATGGAAACGGTTGTCATCACCGGCACCGCGCTCCAGGTCGCTCAGGTCGCAGCTGGCCCGTCGTCGACCTACAACCTCGCCACGCTGGAAAACCTTCCGGCCATGAACCGCGACATCAAGGACATCGTCCGTCTCGACCCGCGCGTCTATGTCGACGAGGCCTTCAACGACTCCATCAACTGTGCCGGTGCAAACCCGCGCTACAACTCGCTGACCGTCGACGGCGCACGCCTGTCCGACAATTTCGGTCTGAACTCGAACGGTTACCCGACCGAGCGCATTCCGTTCTCCTTCGACTCGATCGAACAGGTCTCTGTTGAGCTTGCGCCTTTCGACGTCGAATACGGCCAGTTCACCGCCTGTAACGTCAACGCTGTGACCAAGTCCGGCGGCAACGAATTCCACGGCGGCCTGTTCTTCGACTACACCGATGACTCGCTGACCGGCGACGAAACGGACGGCGTTGCCCGCGACCTCGGCTCCTTCGAAGAGAAGCGCTACGGCTTCAACATCGGCGGCCCGATCATCAAGGACAAAGTGTTCTTCTTCGGTTCCTACGAGAAATTCGAAGGTGCGAACATCTTCGGCCACACGCCGGAAAGCGCTGGCATCACCCAGGCTGACTACGATCAGATCATCTCGATCGCTGAAGGCTACGGATATGTTTCCGGCGGCCTGCCGACTTCGCTGGCCGTTGAAGACGAAAAGATCTTCGTCAAGCTCGACTGGAACATCAATGACGACCACCGCGCCACGGTGTCGTACAATTACAATGACGGCTTCAACTTCAGCCCGTCCGATTCCGGCTCGACCCGTCTTGCTGACGGTAACCACTACTACGAGCGTGGCGCCAAACTGCAGAACTACTCCGGTGCTCTGTACTCCGACTGGACCGAAAACCTGTCGACCGAACTGCGCCTCACCTATGTTGACCTCGACAACCGTCAGGATCCTGTTGCGGGTCTCGACAATTTCGGTGAAGTCCAGGTCCGCGTTGGCGACAGCACGGTTTACCTCGGCGCTGACGACTCCCGTCACGCGAACCAGCTGAACTACACCACCCTGAACTACAAGGCGAAAGCCGACTACACGATGGGTGACCACACTTTCACATTCGGCGCCGAACGCGAAGAATTTGAAGTGTTCAACCTCTTCATCCAGGAAGTTCAGGGCGAGTGGGTGTTTGGCTCCATCGCTGACTTCGCCGCCGGCGATTTCTCGGACTTCCGTTATGAGAACGCAGCAGGTTCCAACGATCAGAACGATGGTGCTGCCGACTTCGCCTACGAAATCAACACGATCTACGTGCAGGACGACTGGCAGGTCACGGACAAGCTCGACGTTGTGTTCGGTCTCCGCTACGACTTCTACACGTCGAGCGACAAGCCGATGTTCAACCAGAACTTCTTCGACAGCTACGGTGTCCGTAATGACGAGAACATGGACGGCCGCGATCTGCTGCAGCCGCGTCTGGGCTTCACCTACGAGCTCAACGACGACATCAGCTTCCACGGTGGTGCCGGTCTCTACTCCGGTGGTAACCCGAACGTCTGGATCTCGAACAACTACTCCAACAATGGTGTGACCCTGTTCGAGTGCCGTGAGCGTACACGGACGAATGACTGTCTGCCGGGTCTCGGTGGTCTGACGCCGAACATCAACGACTACACCTATGGTGGCGGCACGGGCACTCCGTTCATCGACGTGCCGGACGAAGCCATCGCTGCTGTTGCTGCAGCTGAAGGCGGTGGCCCGGTCAACGCGCTCGACCCGAACTTCGAACTTCCGTCTGAGTGGAAGTACGCATTCGGCGTCGCTGCGAACGTCGACACCGGCCTGCCGGTTCTCGGCAACGACCTGCAGGTCATGGCTGACATCCTGTACTCCAAGACGAACGAAGCAGCGATCGCTGTTCCGATCAGCTGGGTGCAGACCGGCACGGCGCCGGATGGCCGTCCGCTCTACGGCACGGGTAACACCAACGACTTCCTCCTCACCAACACCGAAGAAAAGGGCGATGCACTGGTCCTCTCCTTCGGCGTGGCGAAAGAGTATGACAATGGTATCGACTGGTCGCTGGGCTATGCCTACACCGATGCAGACGATGTGAACCCGATGACCTCGTCGGTCGCGTTCTCGAACTTCTCGAACTTCACGACGGCGGATGCTGTGAGCCCGTCTCTCGGAACGTCCGACTACGAGATTGCGCACCGCATCAACATGACCGTGAACTGGGAGAAGGAATTCTTCAAAGGTCTCTACACGAAGGCATCGATCTTCGGTACGGCCAGCGAAGGTGCTCCGTACTCCTACACCTTCTCCGAGAACAACGGCATCTTCTCGCCGCTGTTCGACAACGCACGTGCTCTGGCTTACATCCCGACCGGTCTTGCAGATCCGCTGATCTCGCCTGACTCCGACATGGGGGCCGTCGCCGATCTGGTTGCCTTCATCGACCAGGACGAAAACCTGCGTGACGCACGCGGCAGCATCGTCCGCCGAAACTCCGCCGCCGACGACTGGTGGACGAAGTTCGACCTGAAACTGTCTCAGGAGCTTCCGGGCCTGCGTGAGGATGACCGGGCTGAGGCGTTCATCATTGTCGAGAACGTCGGCAACCTGCTGAACTCCGACTGGGGTATCCTGCGTGAGCACGGCTTCCCGGCCAACGCTCAGCTCTACTCCGTCAGCGGCATTGATGCCGAGGGCCGTTACATCGTCGACGGCTTCAACTCGGACGCCGATCGTGACTCCATCGTGGTCAGCCCGTCCCTGTGGCAGGTCCACTTCGGTGTGAAGTACAAGTTCTAAGCCTTACGGCCTGAACAGAATTGAATTCGGGAAGGGCGGCTCCATGCGGGGCCGCCCTTTTCCTTTCTTGATAGGTGTGGCATGGCGCGCGCGATGAGTGAGAACAAACCCTTCCTTCCGCCCGAATGGGCTCAGCAGGCTGCGCTCTGGTGTGGCTGGCCGCATCTTGCCGACGAATGGGGCGGCAGTCTTGAAGGCCCGCGGACGCAGATCGCGGGCTTCATCCGCGCGGCGGCGGGCCATCTGCCAGTCCGGGTCGCGGCCGGGTCTGCTGAAGCGCTGGCCTCGGCCACGGCAGCGGTCGGCGATGTGGCGAAGATTGTGGAAGTGCCGGCCGGGGACATCTGGCTGCGTGATACCGGTCCGGTCGTGACGGGGCAGGGCATGACGCGCCAGGCGCAAACCTTCCGCTTCAATGGCTGGGGCGGCAAATACCTGATGCCCGGCGACACCGAGACCGCCGGCGCGATTGCGGCCTTCGAGACGCTGCCTGCCAATCCGCATGATATCGTGCTGGAAGGCGGCGCCATCGATGCGGACGGCACGGGCCGGCTGCTGACCACGCGCCAGTGCCTGCTGAACCCGAACCGCAATCCCGACCTGACCGAGAGCGAGATCGAGGCCCGCATCTGCGCGGCGCTCGGCATTGAGGAAATGATCTGGCTGGGCGACGGCCTGCTGAACGATCATACCGACGGCCATGTCGACAATATCGCCCGCTTCATCGGGCCGGGCCATGCGCTCTGCCAGATGCCGTCCGGCGCCAACGACCCGAATACGGACGTCCTGCTGGAGATCGAGGCCACGCTGCGCGAGGCCGGGCTGGACGTGACGACCATTCCGTCGCCGGGCCTGCTGCTTGGAGAGGATGGCGAGCCGATCCCGGCAAGCCACATGAACTTCACCATCACCAATGGCGCCGTTCTGGTGCCTGTCTATGAAGATCATTACAGCCTCGTCGCGCTGGCCGAGATGCGGGTCCTGTTCCCGGGCCGGAAGATCATCGGCCTGCCGGCTGGACATATCCTGGGTGGCGGCGGAAGCTTCCACTGCATGACCCGCGAAATTCCCGCCTGATCCGGAGGATCCGAAGATGAGCCGCAATATTACCGTCGCCAGCATCCAGTTCACGCCGAGCGATGACATGCAGGACAATATCGACCGCGTGGCGGGCTTCATCCGGGAAGCTGCCGGGCAGGGGGCAGATGTCGTGCTGCCGCCGGAACTCTTCTGCGGCTATTATTTCTGCAAGACGCAGGAAGAGCATCACTTCGCCCGCGCGCTGCCCTGGCAGGATCACCCGGCCGTGGTGCAGCTGGCGGAGCTTGCGGCTGAGCTCGGCGTCGTCATCCCGGTCTCGATCTATGAGAAGGACGGTCCGCACTATTACAATTCTCTGGTCATGATCGATGCGGACGGCACGCCGCTGGGCATCTATCGCAAGAGCCATATTCCGGACGGTCCCGGCTACCAGGAGAAATATTATTTCCGGCCGGGCGATACGGGCTTCCGGACCTGGCAGACCATGAAGGGCAATATCGGCGTCGGCATCTGCTGGGACCAGTGGTTCCCGGAAGCGGCGCGCGCCATGGCTCTGATGGGCGCAGACATCCTGATGTACCCGACCGCCATCGGCGCCGAACCGCACGATTCAAGCCTCGACACGGCGGCGCGCTGGCGGCGGGTGATGCAGGGCCACTCGGTGGCGAACGTCATCCCGGTCGTGGCGGCGAACCGCGTGGGCGACGAGGAAGGGCAGGTCTTCTACGGCACCAGCTTCATCACCGACCATGTCGGCGAAGTCGTCACCGATTTCGGGCGCGGCGAGGAGGGCGTGCTGGTTGCGAGCTTCGATCTGGACGTCGTGGACCGGGACCGCGCAGCCTGGGGCTTCTTTCGCGACCGCCGGACGGATCTTTACGACATTCTGGTCTGACGCGGGCGTCAGCTGCCACCCGGTGCGCTGCGTGAAGGCCGCTCGCCTTGCGGCGGGGCCGGGTGTGCGGCGCGTTCCGGCTTTGGTTTCGGCGCTTTCAGTGAGGCGATCACGATCACGTCGCTGGTCTCTTCGACATAGTGTTCGGCCAGTTCCGCGATCACGGTTTCAAACTCTTCCGGGCTGACGCGCCGGTCGAGGTTCGGATCGAAGCGGACGGGATTTGCGAGCGTATCATCGCGCGTTGGCAGGCTTTCGGCCCAATTGATCTGTTCGAACGCCGTCAGGTGCCCGTCGCCATTGGCGTCCGCCTTCGCAAAGGCTGCGGCGGTGCCGGCTTCCAGTTCCGCGCGGGTGATGCGGCCATCGCCATCGGTGTCGAAGCTCAGGAACAGGCCACCGCCGGCGACCAGACGGTCCGGCGTGCCGCGGCGCTTGTGCGCTTCAGGTTTGGTAAACCCCTGACCGGGCAGGCGGACGATATCGTCATCGGCTTGCTGGGCGATGGCTGGTGCAGTTGCCGCCATCAGGAGGGCGCCAGCCAGCGCAATCGAGCGAAAAATCATGGGATTTACTCCACTAACAGGCAGCCAGATTAAGCGAGTGTTGTGTTTATGCAACACGTGGTTTCAGTTATATTGCGCCGGAATGGACCAGGCATTAGCACTCCGTTAACGCGCCCTTAACGCTCGAGGGGCAATTCGTTAACCGTTTCATCGGTCGTTATCGCGGCCGATTCGGGCTTTTGGATGACGCGGCATGGCACTTACAGCGGATCAGGTTCCGATCATTATGGCAGCAGGCGCGGCTGCGCTCGGCCTTGCCGCGCTGCTCTGGGCCCTGCGGGTTTCGGACGGTGCGCGCGGCGCAGCCCGCAAATACCGCGACCGGTCGGCCGAGCTGGAAACCACGCTTGCTGCTCACCGCTCGATTCTCGGCGCGCATCCGGGCGTCATCCTCGTCTGGCAGGGCGAGGCGCTCGAAGCCGAGGGCGACGACATCATCCCGCCGGAAATGTACGGCTCGCCGGTCGCGCTGGCCGGCCTGCTCAGCTTTACCGATGATGCCATCTCGCCCGACCCGGCCGTGCGCATCATTGAAGGCCTCGCAGACCTCGAAGCCCGCGACAGCGCCGGACAGGACACGACGCTGCGCATCCGCCTGCGTGAACTGCGCGAAACAGGACAGGCTTTCTCGCTCACCGTTATCGGACCGTCCGGCCGCTTCCTCGAAGCGGATGGCCGCACCGCGGGTGCCCGCGCCGTGGTCTGGGTCAGCGATGCGACGATCAAGGGGCTGGAAGAGAGCTCGGCCCGCGGCAAGCTGGAAGAGGCGCGGCAGGTCATCGCGCGTGACCCGACCGCCTTCCTCGACATGCTGGGCAAGGCGCCGTTCCCGGCCTGGCGCATGTCAGGCATGGGCAAGCTGCAATGGGTGAACCCGTCCTATATCGACGCCGTCGACGGCACGAACCTCGACCGCGTGCTTGACCGCCAGCTGATGCTTGACCAGGCGACGGCAGACCAGGCCCGCAAGACGATCAGCGAAGGCATCGACATCGACGAGACGCGCCACATCACCATCAATGGTGCGCGCCGGGCGATGCGCATCCTGACTTTCCCGCTGTCGGGCGGGGCAGGGGCGATGGCGCTGGACGTCACCGCACAGGAAGATGCGCGCGAAGAACTGAACCGCCACGTCCGCGCCCATGACGAGACGCTGAACCACGTCGCCGATGCCGTTGCCATCTTCGGCGCCGACCGGAAGCTGACCTTCTACAACAAGGCCTTCCGCGACATGTGGGATCTCGACGAGAGCTTCCTGCTCGACCGGCCGGGCCATGGCCAGCTGCTGGACCGCCTGCGCGAACGCCGCAAGCTGCCGGCCCGTGCGAACTATGCCGAATGGCGCGCGGAAGAGCTTTCCTACTATCTCGATATCGACGGGGTGAAGGAAGACACCTGGTCGCTGCCGGACGAGCGGACGCTTTCGGTCACCCGCCAGCGCCACCCGATGGGCGGCCTGCTCCTTCTGTTCAAGGACATTACCGGCGAGCTGGAGCTGCAGACCCAGTTCAATGCCATCGTGAAGACGCAGAGCTCCACGCTCGACAATCTTCACGAGGCCGTCGCTGTGTTTGGCGGCGACGGACGCATGAAGCTGCACAACTATGCGTTCGAGCGCCTGTGGAGCCTCAGCGGCGACATGCTGAAAGACCAGCCGGATTATGACGATGTGGTGGAGGAGTGCATTCCGCTGTTCCACGACACGGAAATCTGGGCGGCGATGAAAAGCCACATCACCGATCCCTCCGCCAAGGCGCGCCAGTCCACCACGGGCGAGATGCGCCGCTCCGACGGATCGATCCTGACCTACCTGACCCATCCGCTGCCGGACGGTAACACGCTGATCGCCTTTGCCGATGTGACGGCGACGCGCCGTGTCGAGTCCGCCCTGCGCGAACGGGCTGAAGCCTTTGAAGCGGCAGATCGTCTGAAGACGGAATTCGTGCGGAATGTGTCCTACCAGCTGCGCTCGCCGCTCACCGTCATCTTCGGTTACGCCGAACTGCTGGAAACGCAGCGTAATGGCGACCTGACCGAGCGCCAGAAGGATTATGTCAGCGCCATCCTCTCGGCCTCTGATCACCTGTCGAAGCTGATCGAGAACATTCTCGACCTTGCCATGATCGAGGCTGGCCGCATGGACCTCGACCTCGAAGATGTCGACCTTGCCAGCGTGATCGAGGAAAGCATAGAGATGGTCGTCTCGAAGGCCGAAGATACGCAGATCTCGGTACGGTCCGATATTACGGGCCAACTCGGCCTGATCCGCGCGGATGAACGCCGCATCCGGCAGATCCTGTTCAACCTGGTCTCAAACTCCCTGCGCTTTACCGACTCCGGCGGAGAGATCGTCATCTCGGCCCAGCGCATGGGTGACATGGTCACCTTCTCGGTCCGCGACAATGGCCGTGGCCTGGAGGCCGACAAGCGCGCGACGAGCTTCGACAGCTTCGTCTCCGGCGATCAGCGCGGCGCAGGCCTCGGCCTCGCACTGGTGAAGCACTTCGTCGACCTGCACGGCGGCACGGTCGGCATGAAGCCGGTCGAAGGCGGCGGGCTGGAAGTCACCTGCTGGCTGCCGGCACAGGCCATGCGTGCCGTCAGTGCACAGCGCGAGCTGCTTCTTTCGGAGAATGTTGTTCCGTCCTGAAACGGACTGGCTGGCACAGCTTAGTGGGTCTCGGTGGCCGTCTTGTCAGTGCGATCCGGATCCTGGCCACGCGTTTCCGCAACCATCCGGGCCGGCACGTCCGGCGCGGCATCATAGCGGATGATCGCAGGCTTGGAGACCAGCAGGTCTGAGCCGTCTTTTTCCGTCACCACAACGGTTTCCATGACTGCAGGGGCGTCTTCGCCCTTGGGCAGGAAGTCAGCTTCCAGACGGCCGCGCAGCTGGCCGCCTTCAGCGGCAAGCACGGGCAGGGCAACGCTGGCGGCGGCGAGCGAGACGGCGAAAAAGCGAATAGCGGACATTGAGCAACTCCCGGACAAATTTGAAATTCGCCCGGTGAGATGCAGATATTGTGCCAAATACGCCTATTTGGCGAATTTCAGCAGGAAGCGATCCGTTTTTCGCCGGACGGCCGGGTCAAACACTTGCACCGTGCCGTCATCATCCGGATTGGCCAGCACGTCGCTTTGATCCACCAGCGTCAGGCCGTGATCTTCCGCCAGCGCGATGATGACAGCCTTGTCGATCCGGTGCGTGTCGCCGCCTGTTGTCGGCGGTGAGCCCGCAGGGGCCGCGTGATCCAGAACGACCAGATGACCGCCCGGTTTCAGGACGCGGGCAATCTCTTCGAATGACATGTCGGGGTCGCCGAGCACGCCTTCCGGCTCGTCCTTCGGCGTATACCAGAGCTCATGGGGCCCAAGGAACCAGGTGACGAGATCCGCGTCCGCGTCCGGCACATTGGAGAGATTGTCGAAGGCGCTTTCCACGATCTGCACATTGAGAAGCCGCCCGTCGACCCGCTTCGAGACGGAATCGCCGAGGAAGGCTTTGAACGAAGGCGGGTTCTGCATGTAGACCTTGCCGTCCGGACCGGCGACACGGGAAAACAGTTCCGTATAGAAGCCATCACCGGCTTCCATCTCCACAAGGGTCATGCCGGGCTTGATGCCGGTAAAGGAGAGCACCTCTGCGGACTTCCGCACCGGGTACATCTCATAGTCCTGTTCCGGCCGGTCGTCCTGGCGGAACACGCTTTTATAGTCGAACCCGCCCGCTGCGACCTTCGCTGCCGGAGCGTCATCCGCTTCGGGGGCAACCGGTGTGGCCACGGGGGCTTCCGGCGCGGGGGCCGGGGCGGGCGTGGCGCAGGCGGCCAGCATGGCGCCAGCCAGGCTGAGTGGTGCAAACTGTTTCATGGTCCTGTCCTCCTCAGGAAGATCCGTTACCGGATCAGGCTTCTGTCAGCATTTTCTCGCTCATTTCCCACAGGCGTTCGGCGCGCTCGTCATCGCAGGCCCAGGGGCGGACATGTTCCCAGCGCTCGCTGGTTTCGGTGGCGAGCTGGGCGATGTCGCAATCCTCGCAATAGACACCGCCGCGGCCCGCCAGCTGCGGTGAGGTGGCCGCCCACACCGTGGTGGACGCGCCTTGCTCCGGTGTCTTGAACCGTTCCAGCACCATCGGCGGGATCGTTCCGTCCGGCGCCTTCCAGCCAAGCGCGACCATCTCCTCTTCAGGCAGGTGGCGCTGCAGCGGCGTGAAAATACCGCCCGGATGGACAGAGAATGCCCGAATGCCGATATCACGCCCGCGCCGGTCGACACCCAGTGCAAACAGGGCGTCTGCAGTCTTGGCCTGTCCGTATGCCTCCCATTTGTCGTAAGCGCGCTCATTGTAATTCGGGTCATCCCAGATAATGTCCGACCGGCCATGGCCGATGGAGGAGAGCGCCACGAGGCGGGCACTTTCCGCGCGCTGCATCGCCGGGGCGAGAGCAAGGCTCATCGCCATATGGCCGAGATGGTTGATCCCGAACTGGCTTTCCCAGCCGGGGCCGACCCGGGCCAGCGGACAGGCCATGATGCCGGCATTGTTGATCAGGATGTCGAGGCCCCGCCCGGTCTCTTCATATTCGCGGGTGAACTTCTCGACGCTGGCAAGATCGGCGAGGTCCATCGCGGCAATCTCGACATCGCCGGCAACGTCGGCCAGCGCGGCTTCGGCGGTGTCGAGCCGCCGGGCCGGGACCGTCACCCGCGCCCCGGCAGAGGCGAGGGCCCGTACGGTTTCGAGGCCGATGCCGGAATACCCGCCGGTCACAACCGCGTTCTTGCCGGAAAGGTCGATCCCTTCAATCACCTCGGCGGCGGTGGATTTGTCATGGAATCCCGATCCGATCGGGGCCTGGTCTTCTGCAGCCATCCGGATATCTCCCTTTCTCCGATCGCGCTTTGCGTGCCGGATACTGCCCCGCAGGCGGGAAGCGGACAAGTGCGGGTTAAGAAAGCTTAAGCTGGCAATGCCTTGGTGACGCCACTGTCGGGGCCCTATATCAAAACAGGAACAAAGACTTATGAAGAGTAGACCCCATGTTACGCTCCCCTCTGATTGGTGCGGTCCTGGCGTGTTGCGCCATCGCCTTGCCGGCCTCGGCCCAATATGGCCGGGTCGAGAAGTCCCAAGCCGAGATCGCGCTTGAGAATGCGAAGACCGATTTTGCAAAGCAAAGAGCCGCGCGACAGGAAGCGAATACGGCCTGCGCTGCGCGAAAGTACGATGCCTGTGTGACGGCAGGCGATTCCTATCGCAAAGGCACCGGCGGCACGCAGGATTACGGCCTGGCCATCAAGGCGTATGAGCGGGCCTGCAATGGCGACAATGGCAAGGGTTGTTCCTCGCTCGCCTATCTCACCATGCTTGGACGCGGAATGGACGCCAACCCGGTGAAGGCTCGTGGTCTCTACAAGCAGTCCTGTGATCTTGGAGAAGTCAGCGGCTGTGCCGGCTATGGCAACATGCTGTTTACGGGTACTGGCGGCGCAAAGAACGTTCCGGAAGGCACGCGGGTGCTGCAGGATTCCTGCAACCGCGACTATAAATGGGCTTGCGACCGGCTGGACGAGCTGGGCGCCTATGATCCCGATTCCGTCGCTTATGAACGCCTGAAAGACATGCGCGGCGGCTGATCTGCCACGCGGCCTGAGGGTCAGCCGCGGGCTGGACCCGGGGAGAGGAACGAGGCTGGCGGCGACATCGGCGTAGCTGGGCGTGTTTCCGTGGCAGGCGGCGTCACGGACTGGACCGGATCACGGCCCGCCGTGGATGCGGGTGCTGGTTCGGATTGCGGATCTGGCGGACCGAGGCGGTCCGGCAGGTCAGCGGCGATCAGCAGGTTCGCCGTCAGCATGGACCCTTCATCGACACGAACAGAACGGGCGGCAACATCACCGGCCACCCTGGCGCCCGACCAGATTTCGATCGATTGCGTCGCCAGGACTGTGCCTTCCAGTTCGCCATGTACGATAATGACCGGCGCCTCGATCCGGCCTTCGACCCGGCCGCCGCGCTCAATGATCAGCATGCTTTCGCAACGGATATTGCCTTTGATCAGGCCCGCCACGACCAGTTGCGTCGTGAAGTGAAGATCGCCTTCAAGGCGCGTTCCCTCAAGGATCAGGTTTGCCGGTTCTCCGCCGCGCATTTTGTCTGCAGGTGCCATGGAGGTTTAAGCCCTTCTCTTGTCCATCTGTGCCCCTATGCAGGGATTGTGCCCAAACTCCGGAATCTGTTGATTCTACGGAGGTTTTGGTGTCGGGTCACGGTTCGGCGAGGGCAAGTGCCCCGAATTGGCCCCGGGCAGGCCCCAAGACTGCCGAGGCGGGGGAATTGGATCAGTACATGCGTATCATCGGCCTGATTGCCCTTGTTGTGATGGTGCTGGCGGCCTGTTCACCGCCAGCTGGCGAGAGGCCCGACCCGGTGCCGGGCGGTCCATTTGCACCCGGAAATGAGGGGATCGATCTCTCCCATCACAATGGCCGGGTAAACTGGGACGCGCTCGGAACTGCGCCGATAGACTTCGTTTACCTGAAGGCCACCGAGGGCCGGGACTGGAAGGACACCCGTTTCCAGGAAAACTGGCTGGAGGCGAGCCAGCGCGGCTGGCATGTCGGCGCCTATCATTTCTACCTGCTCTGCCGGAACGGGGCGGCGCAGGCCGCAAACTTCATCCAGTCAGTCGAAGTGCGGGACGGGACGCTGCCTCCGGCGGTCGACCTTGAATATGCCCACAACTGCACACCGGACGGTTCGAAAGCGGCGGTGCTGGCGGAGATTGAGGACTTCCTGGACGCGCTGGAGGCTGAATATAGCGTGCCGCCCGTGCTCTACACGACGCCGGACTTCCATCGCGACTGGCTGGCCGGACATTTCCCCGACAACCCGATCTGGATGCGCAGCCTGTCTGGCCCGCCGGAAGGCGAAGCGCTGATCTGGCAGTATTCGATGAAGGGAAGCGTGCCGGGCGTGGAAGGCTTCGTGGACCTCAACCGTATTCCGGAGCGCCGTTAGAGTTCGAGGTCCGCGGCCAGCCGCGCCAGGCCTTCTTCCGGCGTGATGCGCGGCTGGAGTGAGGCAGGAATGTCGGCTGGCGCGACAGCCGCCTTGTCGAGATCGACCCGGGCAAGCTGAGCGGGAGAGAGTGGCAGTTTCAGCCCCAGCGCGGTCACCAGTGAAACAAGCGCGCGTACGGGACCGAGCGGCACTGGAATGTCGATCCCGCTACGCCCGGAGGCCCGTCGCGCTGTGGCAATCATTTCCCGATGCGACAAAATCTGCGGCCCGCCGACGGCGAGAATACCGCTTGCGTCCCATTCATTGGCCACCAGCGCCGCGGCGAGGCGCGCGAGGTCTTCGACATGGATCGGCTGCTGGCTGGCCTCACCCGAGCCGAGGCGTGGAAAAACGGGCAGCCGTCCAAGCATCCGCAACAGGCGCGACAGGTTCCCGTCACCCGGATAGCCGTAGATCATGGTCGGGCGCAGGATGGCCCAGCCGGGCGCGCTTGCCAGCACATCAGCCTCTGCCGCGCGCAGCCGGTCATAGACCGGGTCCGCCCCCACAATGGCGACATTGTTCGAGGAGAAGACCACGCCCCGCTCCACGCCGCCCTCGCTGAAAGCATGTGCGGCCGGGCCAGAGATCGAAAGGATCGGCGTCAGGACAACGCCTGAAACGTCCGGTGCCAGCGCACGGACGGCGGCGAGGTCTGTCAGGTCGAGGGGAGCGATTTCGATCCCGGCCTGGTGCAGCCGGGCATCGAGTTCGGCATCCGGATGGCGCCGTGTCGCAACGACCTTCAGCCCACGGGCGGCAAGGTCCAGCGCGATCAACGCCCCAAGCGGGCGGTTCGCTCCGGCGACGAGGAAGGGGCCAGTCGAGGTCACGCCCCCGCTCTAACAGCGTTCGAACGGGGGCGCGAGAGAGAGTTAGTTCCGGGACTTGTCGACCAGGCGGTCGTTCTGGGCCCAGTGCATCATGCCGCGCAGTTTTTCGCCGACTTCCTCGATTTCGTGGCTGTTCATGCGCTGGCGCATGGCGTTGAAGCCCGGCGCACCGGCCTGGTTTTCCAGCACCCAGTTACGGGCGAACGTGCCGTTCTGGATGTCTTCCAGAACCTTCTTCATGTTCGCCTTGGCGTCGGAGTTCACGACGCGCGGGCCGGAAACGTATTCGCCATACTCGGCCGTGTTGGAGATCGAGTAGTTCATGTTGGCGATGCCGCCTTCATAGATCAGGTCGACGATCAGCTTGGTCTCGTGAAGGCACTCGAAATAGGCCATTTCCGGTGCGTAGCCAGCTTCGACCAGCGTTTCGTAGCCAGCCTTGATCAGCTCGACGATACCGCCGCAGAGCACGGCCTGCTCGCCGAAGAGGTCGGTTTCGGTCTCTTCACGGAAGGAGGTCTCGATGACGCCGGCGCGGGTGTTGCCGATGGCTTTCGAGTAGGACAGGGCGACGTCCTTTGCGGTGCCGGTCGCATCCTGGTGGATGGCAACGAGGCCCGGCAGGCCGAAGCCCATCTGATATTGCGCACGCAGCGTGTGGCCGGGGCCTTTCGGGGCCGACAGGGACACGTCGACATCGGCGCGCGGGCGGATGAGGTTGTAGTGCACGTTGAAGCCGTGGCCGAACATGATGTGCTGGCCGGCGCGCAGGTGCGGCTCGATCTCGTTGGCGTAAAGCACAGCCTGCTTTTCGTCCGGCACGAGGATCATCACGACGTCCGCCCACTGGGCAGCTTCGGCCGGGGTGACGACTTCAAGGCCTGCGGCCTCTGCCTTCTTGCGGCTGGCCGATCCTTCCTGGAGGGCGACCTTCACCTGTTTCACACCGCTGTCGCGCATGTTCAGCACATGGGCGTGGCCCTGGCTGCCATAGCCGACAACGGCCACTTTCTTGCTTTGGATGAGTGCGAGATCTGCGTCCTGCTCGTAATAGACTTTCATGGGCTTCGTTCGGCTCCGTCGGGGGTTGTTCTGGATGGGGGTTAGGCGGTCAGGGGGCGTTGCAGTCCCAGCCGTCGCTGACATTGGCAATGCCAATGATCAATTCGTTGAGTCTCGCCACATCGTCGGTCTGACGGATGTGGCGGGAGAAATCGCGCGTCCCGTTTGCGGTCTGCACGCGGCTGACCACGTCATGGGAGTCGAGCAGCAGCACAGACCGTTGCGATCCGTCCGGATTGACGACGACTTCCATACGCTCGGCATAACCGGGCAGGTCGGGGGAGGCGGCCTTCAGGAGGCCGATGGAAACTTCAGAGGCTGCCCCGTCTGGCATCAGCGTGCTGAGATGGCAGACCGGGACATTGCTGGGGGCGTCCATGTCCGCCGGGACGGAGCGGGCATCGAGGATCATCGCGCCCTGCACATCGGCGACGGAATAGACATAGACCGCACCGCTCAGCGAGACTGCGAGGTCAACAACCTGGACCAGCGGATTGCTGACCGGTCCGAAAATCGCGTCTGCCCGGCTCTGGAAGATGGCGGCACGGTCGGCATCACATGCCAGTTGCGCCTCGCCAGCCTCTTCGGCCACGGCAAGGGCAACGCCTGCAATGCGTGGCTCGCAGCTTGCCGGTACCGGCACTTCGGCCAGGGCAGGCGCCGCGAAACAGATCGCCAGCAGGGGGAGGGCGAAGAGACGGGTCATCCCTTCTCCTTACCACGCTTTATGGAGAGAACGCCCGTCCGGCTCACCTCGACGAGGCCGAGCGGCGTCATCAGGTCCACGAACTGGCTGATTTTTTCGGACGCGCCGGTGATCTCGAAAATGAAACTCTCATTCGTCGTATCGATCACGTTCGCGCGGAAAATCTGGGCGATGCGCAGCGCTTCGACGCGCTTGTCGCCGGTGCCGGCCACTTTTACGAGGGCCAGTTCGCGCTCGATGCCGCGCTTCGACTTGGTGATGTCCACAACTTCGCCGACCGGTACGAGGCGCATCAGGTGCGCTTCGATCTGCTCTAGGATGTGCGGCGTGCCCTGGGTGACAATGGTGATGCGCGACTGGTGGCTGGAGGCGTCCACCTCAGCCACCGTCAGGCTGTCGATATTGTAGCCGCGGCCCGAGAACAGGCCGACGACGCGGGCCAGTACGCCCGGTTCGTTATCCACCAGCACGGCCAGCGTGCGGCGCTCGACGGCTTCGTCCTCATGATTGAGGAAATAGGCCGATTTCGGTCCATTCGGCGCGGGCGTTCCGGATCCGTCGCTCATTGTACAGTCTCCGGCTGTTCTGGGTGGCGGGTTGGGTTGTCGATGGAGACCCCGGGGCGCCGAGTCAAGAGTTGCTGCCTGAGGGAGTCAGCGCGCTCGATCGCCTGCTTCTGGTGGGTAAGGGTCTGTCCGTCATACCGGCCGACGACCTGGTTCAGCCGCCGGGGGTCGAGATGGGCCTGTAGTTCGGAAACGACGAGGCGGCGGCAATCGTCGATGAAGGTGGCGCTGTTGTCGCCGGTCGGTCCGCCCTCGCGGGTGAGGGCCGAAATTTCGCAATGAACCCAGACCATTGCGTCCAGGATGGGCGGGCGGGAGCCGCGATAGGCCCCGTCCTTTTCCGTGCCCTTTTTCTTTTCGTCCAGATTGGGAAAGAACATGCGGCCCCGGTCGATGAGCGTGGTCAGGTTCACCAGCGTCGAAGCGCGGGCCGACTGGAAAGAGCCTTCATTGCCGTGCATGTGGCGGGTACGGGCCAGCATGGCCGCCCGGGCCATCGTGTCGATGGCGGCGTTGCCCCAGTCGAGGCTGGAACTGTCGATCGTCTGGCGGAGCTGTTCGGTCCGCAGCTGGCGCTGCTTGCGGGTTTCGGCGCGGCTGGCGAGCGCGCCGATCACGGCTGCAATGGCCGACAGCACCGTGACGACCGTACCGACATTGTCGGTCAGCATCTGCCAGATGTTGTCTGTGGCCATCACCATACCCTGAATCGGCGCCGGTTCCCGGTCTGTCAGAAGTCAGACCAGCTTGCGCCCGGTCTCACCAATCTCGTTACCAGTTATCTGCCCGAGGATCATCTCGTTATGTGCAGAGCCCGACGGGATCATGGGCAGGCAGTTGCCGTCCTTTTCGATCCGGCAGTCGAACAGGACCGGGCCCGGATGCTCGATCATTTCCATGATCTTGTCGTCCAGCTGGGACGGGTCCTCGCAGCGGATACCGTGGGCGCCCATGGCTTCGGCCAGTTTGACGAAGTCCGGCAGGCTTTCCGAATAGGAGTGCGAATAGCGCTCGCCATGCAGCAATTCCTGCCACTGGCGCACCATGCCCATCCACTCATTGTTGAGGATGAACACCTTCACCGGCAGGCAGAACTGAACCGCGGTGGACAGCTCCTGCATCATCATCTGGATCGAGGCTTCGCCCGCAATGTCGATGACGAGGGCTTCCGGATGGGCGCACTGCACGCCGACGGCGGCCGGCAGGCCATAGCCCATCGTGCCGAGGCCGCCGGAGGTCATCCAGTGGTTCGGCTGGTCGAAATGGAAGAACTGCGCCGCCCACATCTGGTGCTGGCCGACCTCGGTCGTGATGAACGGGTCGCAGGCCTTGGTCAGCTCGTAGAGACGCTCGATGGCATATTGCGGCTTGATGACCTCGCTCGACGGCTCATAGGCAAAACAGTCGCGGGCGCGCCAGGCATCGATCTCGGCCTTCCAGGGCTTCAGGTCCGGCTTCTTGCCCTTGCGGGCTTTGACGGCCGCGATCAGCGCTTCGAGCGCCGTGGCACAGTCGGCAACGATCGGCACATCAACCCGGACGATCTTGTTGATCGAGGAGGGGTCAATGTCGATGTGGACCTTCTTGGAGTTCGGCGAGAAGGCGTCGATCCGGCCGGTCACGCGGTCATCGAAGCGGGCGCCGACGCAGATCATCAGGTCGCAGTCATGCATCGCATTGTTGGCTTCGTAGCTGCCATGCATGCCAACCATGCCCAGCCAGTCCTTATGGGAGGCCGGGAAGGCGCCAAGGCCCATCAGCGTGGAGGTAACCGGAATGCCCGTCTCTGCCTGCAGCTTGCGCAGTGCTTCGGAGGCTTTGGGGCCGGAATTGATGACGCCGCCACCGGTATAGAGAATCGGCCGGCGGGCGAGCGAGATCAGCTCGGCGACGGCCTCGATGGCTTCCGGCTGCGGTTCGGTCTTCGGGGCATAGGTCGGCTTGTGAACGCCGTCCTTGCCGACATAGGTGCCGTTCGCGAACTGCACGTCCTTCGGGATGTCGATGACGACCGGGCCGGGGCGGCCGGAGGTTGCGATATGGAAGGCCTCATGGATCGTGCGGGCCAGCTGGTCGACATCGGTGACGAGGTAATTGTGCTTGGCACAGCTGCGCGTGATGCCGGTCGTGTCGGCTTCCTGGAAGGCGTCGGTGCCGATCAGGTGCGTCGGCACCTGGCCGGTGATGACGACCATTGGGATCGAATCCATCAGCGCATCCGTGATCGGGGTGACCATGTTGGTCGCGCCGGGGCCGGAGGTGACCAGCGCCACGCCGCATTTGCCGGTGGAGCGGGCATAGCCCTCGGCGGCATGGCCCGCGCCCTGTTCGTGGCGCACCAGGACGTGGCGGATGTCGTCGGCGGCGAAGAGCGCGTCATAGATCGGTAGGACCGCGCCGCCCGGATAGCCAAACATGACCTCTACGCCCTGTTCCCGGAGGGCCGTGATTACGATCTCGGCGCCGGTCATCAGGCGGGTTTCGGTCTTCGGTTTGGTTTTGACGGTCATGACTTGGCTCTGGCGTCTTGAGGTTAGAAAGGAAGGTTTTGTCCGGGATGTTTTCTGAAAAGAAAAAGGGCCCCCTTCGGAGACCCTTTTGTGCGCACACCCGCAACCGGTTCTGGCGAACCCCGGCTACGGGTGTCTAAGTACGAGTACCTCTGACATGCGCACGTGCGTTTCCTCCAACGACGGGGGTTAGGAATAATCTGCCTCCATCTCCCTGTCAATCTCCCTATAGAGGGCAAGAATAACCCGCATGCGATCGCTCATTTCGGTGCCGGGAATTCTCGGCCAGAACGGGAATTGCCTGCCAATCCACGTGAATTGCCTCTTTGCATAGCGCCGCGTGTCGCGTTTGGCGTTCTCGGCGGCGAATTCGGCGCTGATTTCGCCGCGGGCAAAGGCAGCCAGCCACGGCATGCCATGGGCCTTCATCGCCGGCAGTTCGGGGTCCAGCCCCCGTTCGATCAGCGCGCGGGCCTCGGCCATGGCGCCCTGCATCAGCATGCCTTCAAAGCGCCGGTCGATCTTGGCATAGAGCTTGGCGCGCGGCGGGGTGAGGGCGAAGCCCATCCATTCCCGGTCCAGCAGGACAGGGGGCTGGCGCTCATTGTGGAAGTCGGTGATCGGCCGCCCGGTGGCAAGCCAGATCTCATAGGCGCGGGCGAGGCGCTGCTTGTCGCCGGTGCCGAGCCGTTCAGCGGTTTCCGGGTCGTGCGGGGCAAGGCGGGTGCGCAGGCCCTCGGCGCCTTCGGCCTCGGCAATGTCGCGGACTTCGGCGCGGATGTCTTCCGGCACGGGCGGGATGGCCGACAGGCCCTGCGTCAGCGCCAGCAGGTAAAGCCCCGTGCCGCCGACGATGACGGCCCGCTTGTTCTTCTTCTGGAGCACGCGGATCTTGGCGCGCGCTTCTTCCAGCCACTGGCCGGTGGAATAGCGCTCAGCGGCGTTCACATGCCCGAACAGGTGGTGCGGCACGCCCTGCATCTCTTCCTCGTCGGGCCGCGCGGAGATGACTTTCAGATCCCTGTAAACCTGCATGGAATCGGCATTGATCACCTCTCCGTCGAGCCGCCGGGCGACTTCGATGGCGAGCGCGGTCTTGCCGCTGGCCGTGGGGCCGTGGATCAGGATGGCCGGGTGCATTCCAATAGAGGTAAGGGGTTGTCATCCAAGAGGAAACCCATGATGACCCGGGAAAACCCGGGAAAATTGTCATGAGCCTAAGGATTGTCGCCGTCGCCGCCATGGATGCCGCGAAGTTGGAAGCGGAAGTCTCGCAAGAGCTTGGCCGGGTCGCGCCGTCGCGGTCTCTGGGCAGTGTGGATGGGCTGGTCGCGCTGGAATGGCAGGTGCCGGGCGGCGAAGATGAAGCGGCCCGCCTGCGTGCCCGGCTGGCAGAGAAGGGGCATCCCGTGGACGCCGCCGTGCTGCCCGCTGCCAGCGGCCGCAAGCGCCTCCTGATCTCGGACATGGATTCCACCATCATCGGGCAGGAATGCCTCGATGAGCTCGCAGATTTCGCGGGCCTGAAAGCCGAGGTTTCCGCCATCACCGAACGCGCCATGCGCGGCGAGCTGGACTTCGAAGGCGCGCTCACCACCCGTGTGGCGATGCTGAAAGGCCTCGGCCTCGATGCGCTGGAGCACGCCTATGCCGAGCGGATCACGCTGAACCCCGGCGCGAAGACACTGGTTGAAACGATGAAGGCGGACGGGGCTGAAACTGTGCTGGTGTCAGGCGGCTTCACCTATTTCACCTCGCGCGTCGCGGCCGCTGCAGGCTTCCATACGCACCGGGGCAACACGCTGATCGATGACGGCAAGGCGCTGACCGGTGAGGTTGGCCGCCCGATCCTTGGCCGCGAAGCCAAGCTCTCGGCGCTGGACGAGTTCGCAGCCGCCAAAGGCATCGGCCGGGACGACGTGATCGCAATGGGCGACGGGGCGAACGACCTCGCCATGATCAAGGCGTCCGGCCTCGGCATCGCCTACCACGCCAAGCCCGTCGTGGCCGCCGAGGCGCATGCCGCGATCGAACACACGGACCTGCGCGCCGCGCTCTTCTTCCAGGGCTATGAGGCGAAGGAATTCGTTGGCTGAGGGGGTGGATAGATCCACCTCGGGGACAATATAAAACACCATATATAGACCATATACGGACCATATATGGCGCCCGGACAGGGCGCTGGAACGGTTACTTCCCGAGATCCACGCTGAGGAATTGGTCAAACCAGCCGGCTTCGCCGCGGCGTTTGACGCGGACCAGCAGCGGCTCTGCCGGGTTCGCGCGGGCGGCTTTCACCTTTTCGAGCGTATCGGTCACTGTGGAGACGCGTTCGAAATTCACCTCGACGATCACGTCGCCGCGCACCAGCTTGCCATAGGATGGCCCGCGGGCGGAAACAGAGGTAACGACGACGCCTTCGACATCCTTGGGCACGCCATAGCGGCGGCGGAGGTCGTCATCGAGGCTGGAGAGGTCGGCGCCGAGATCGTTGACGCTGGCAGGCAGGTCCGGCAGCTGGGCCGTGTCTGCCTCGGCCTGTTCCTCAAGCTCGCCCATGGTGACAGTGAAAGTGCGCGCGCGCCCGTCGCGAACGAGGCGCACGGGCACGTCCTTGCCGATAGGGGTCTCCGAGATCACGCGGGTCAGTTCCCGCACGCTGGAGACGGGCTGGCCATCGAAGCTGAGGATCAGGTCGCCGACTTCGAGCTTTGCCTCGTCGGCCGGGCCGTCATCGGTGATGCGGGTGACGATCACGCCGCCCTTGCCGCTGGCCCGGTAGGCGCGAACGAGCGCTTCATCCGCATCCTGAACATTGACGCCCAGCCAGGAGCGGCGGATGCGGCCGGACTTGATCAGTTCGCCGGTGATCCGGTCGACAAGGTTGGACGGCACGGAAAAGCCGATGCCGACCGAGCCGCCGGTCGGCGAGATGATCGCCGTGTTCACGCCGACGACTTCACCGCCCAGATTGAACAGCGGGCCGCCGGAATTGCCGCGGTTGATGGCTGCGTCGGTCTGGATGAAATCATCCGAACGGCCGGAGTTGAGGTCCCGGTTGCGGGCCGAGATGATGCCTGCAGAGACAGAGCCGCCAAAGCCGAACGGGTTGCCGATGGCGATGACCCAGTCGCCCACTTCTGCCGCATCGCTGTCGGCAAAGCTGACGAAGGGCAGGGGCGTGTCGGATTTGACCTTGAGGACCGCAAGGTCGGTATCCTGGTCACGGCCGACAAGTTCAGCCTCCAGCACGCGGCCATTGGCGAAATTCACCTCGATCTCGTCGGCGCCGTCGATGACGTGGTTGTTGGTCACGACATAGCCGTCGGCGCTGATCACGAAGCCGGAGCCGAGTGAGCCTTCGCGGCGGAAACCGTCTTCGTCACGGCCGAAGAAATCATTGAACCGCTCCATCGGCGAGCCTTCCGGGAAGGTGGGCATGCCTTCCGGGGCAACCGTCTTGGAGGTGGAGATATTGACCACAGCCGGCATCAGCCGCTTCGACAGGTCGCGGAAGCTGGCCGGGCGCTCCTTGGGGTCTATCTGTTCGAGCCCCTGCGACAGGCTCTGCGCGGCAGCGGGGGCAGCGAACGGGACGGAAACCAGAAGGGCAAGGGCGGCAAGAGCCGGAAAACGCATTAGACTACGGCTTCCTCTGCGGGCGGATCATGAATTTGTTTTCACCGCAGACTATGGCGCTTTGCGGGCAAGGTGCAACAGATTCAGCCCAAGTGAACTGCAAGCCAGATCAGGGCAATGCCGACCGCGCCGCCGCCCAGGCCCGCCATGGTCAGTTCACGCGTACTCAGCTGGGTGACGAGGACGGCCAGGCGGCGCATGAAGTCCGGGGCGACCGCATAGGCCGCCCCTTCCAGCAGAAACCACATGCCGACACCCGCCAGCAGAATCAGGGGCAGCGTCATGGCTGAAGACTCCCCCTCAGTCTATCTGGAGTTCTTGCGTGCGGCTTCGATGAACTCGTCGCACAGGCCAAGATTGTCCGGGCCGATCACGATCTGCGTGTTGCCCTTCTTCAGCGATTGCTCGCACGCGATCAGCGCACGCTGGAAGCGGAAGAATTCCGGATCGCGGCCATAGGCGCTGGCATAGATCTCGTTCCGTTTCGCATCGCCTTCACCGCGGATCTCTTCCGATTGCTGGTTGGCTTCGGCGAGGATCACGGTGCGGTCACGGTCGGCCTTGGCGCGGACGGCCTGGGCCTGCTTGTCACCGTTTGCGCGGATCAGCTCGGCTTCCTGGTTCCGGGCGGCTTCCATGCGGCGGAAGACGCGTTCAGACACATCGGCTGGCAGGTCGGCCCGGCGGATACGGACGTCAATGATGTCGATGCCGCGTCCGGAGATGGACGAGGAGAGGTTCTCGCGGATCTCGTCCATCAGCGTGGCCCGCTGGCCGGAGATGATCTCTTCCGGCAGCTTGTTTGCCAGCGCGTTACGGATGGCGGTGTTGGTGAATTGCGACAGCTGGTTCTCGGCCACGCGCTGCGTCTGCAGGCGCTGGTAGAAGGCCAGCGGATCGGAGATCTGGTAGCGCACGAAGGCGTCCACGATAAGCTGTTCCTGGTTGGAGGCCAGGACTTCGATGTTCGGGATGTCGAGACCGATATTGCGGCGGTCGTATTTGATGACGTTCTGCACGAAAGGCAGTTTCACTTTCAGGCCGGCCTGGTTCTGCCCGGGGGCGTTGTAGGCAGCCTGCGCCTTACCAACCTGCAGGACGAGGGCCTGTTCGGTCTGGTTGACGATGAAAAAGCTGTTCATGCCGACGATGAGCGCACCGGCGGCGATGATGAGGGCGAAGATACCAAGTCCACGCATGATGATCGCTCCTACTGGCTGCTACGGCTGGGGTTGATGGGCAGGTAAGGCACCGCGCCGGACTGGGAATCCAGGATCACCTTGTCGGAATTGCCGAGCACGCGTTCCATCGTCTCGAGATACATCCGCTCGCGGGTCACCTGTGGTGCCTTGCGGTATTCGTCGAGAATGGAATTGAAGCGAGCTGCCTCACCCGTTGAGTTGGCAATCACCTGCTCGCGATAGGCTTCGGCGTTCTGCAGCACCTGCTGGGCCTGGCCTTCTGCACGCGGGATGATGTCGTTGGCGTACTTGCTGGCTTCCTGGATTGCTTTCTCGGCATCCTGGCCGGCATTGACCACGTCGATAAAGGCCTGGCGCACCTGCGCAGGGGCGGCCGCTTCCTGGATCTCGACGTTCTGCACCTGGATACCGGCGCGATAATCGTCCATCAGCGCCTGGAGCTGTGCTTTCACCTGTTCGGAGATCGCGCTCCGGCCCGTCGTGATGACATCGTTCAGGTCCGATTTGCCGACCACTTCGCGCATCACGCTCTCAGCCGAGGCTTTCAGCAGCTCGCCGCCGCCATCCACGTTGAGGATGAAGTTTTCCGGATTGGACGGATCGTAGAACCAGAAGACGCGGAAACGGACGTCGACGATGTTTTCGTCGCCGGTCAGCATCAGGGCTTCATTGGTGTTGTTGCCGATCTGGGTTTCCTGCTGCTTCTCGGACGGCATGACGACATGCGTCTCGATCGGGGCAGGCAGGTGGAAGTGCAGGCCCGGCGTGAAGTTCGTCTGCCACTGGCCGAAACGGAACACAGCGGCGCGCGAGCCTTCGTCGACCACGACGACACCCGTCATCAGCCAGGCAACGAGCGCGATGCCGGCGAGCACAAGGATGCCAAGAGGGCCGAAATTCGGGCCGGAGCCGCCTTTGCGCCGGCCACCGCCGCCGCCGCCATTGCCGCGCTGGCGGAAACGTTCCTGCATTCGGCGCATCTGGTCTTCGAGGTCACCGCCTCCGCTACCGCCGCCGGAAGGGCGTTTCCATGGAGAGTTGCCGTCGCCCCCTCCATTGTCGCCGCCACCGCCGCCCCACGGGCCGCTACCTTTTGTCTTGTCATCCCAGGGCATGGCCCCTCCTGTTGCGCGTGTTCGCTTCCATATAGGTGCTTTGCTAATAAGTGCATGCCCTTTTCGGGGCATCAAGGGATAGAGGGTCGCGGTCATGTTCGGTTCCAAGGGTAAAACCCGGCAAAAACAGGCAGATGCTGTCATGAAGGCGCTTGGCAGCCCCGCCTGGCTGGAGTCTGTCACGGTGGATGAAAACGGCCGCGCCGTGCTGGTGATCGAGGCCGATCCTGCTGATACGACGGGGGCCGAAGCCCTGCGGATGGAAGCAGAAGGCAAGGCGGGCCTCGTTCCGGGCATCGAATCCGTCACCACGGTGCTGACCGCCGTGCGCCATACCCACAATCATGCACCGCCTGCGCCGAAAGGCCGGACGGAGCTGCTGAATCTCACCCCGTCACCGCGCCGGGTGCAGAAAGGTGCCCGCCTGTCGGATGAGGCGATGCAGCAGGGCGCGCCCCAGCGCCAGCAGGGGAGTGTCGCGAAGATCCCCGGCATTTCCCGCATCCTGGTCGTCGCCAGCGCCAAGGGCGGGGTCGGCAAGTCCACTGTCTCGGTGAACCTCGCGGCGGCGCTCGCCAAGACCGGCATGAAGGTCGGCCTGCTGGACGCCGACATCTACGGCCCGTCCATCCCGACCATGCTGGGCACGCAGGGCGCCGAGCCGAAGGGGTCTGCCAACAAGAAACTGGTCCCGGTCGAGGCGCACGGGATGAAGACACTCTCCATCGGCTACCTCTCGGATCCCGACGCGCCGATGATCTGGCGCGGGCCGATCGTGATGTCGGCGATCACGCAGATGCTGAACGATGCCGAATGGGGCACGCCGGAAGACCCGCTGGACGTGCTGGTCATCGACACGCCGCCGGGCACGGGCGATGCGCAGCTGACCATCGCGCAGAAAGTGCCGGTGACTGCGGCGCTGATCGTGACGACGCCGCAGGAGGTCGCCCTCGCGGACGTGCGCCGCGGCGCGGCCATGTTCACCAAGACCGCCGTGCCGGTGATCGGACTCGTCGAGACGATGAGCTATTTCCAGGACCCGGCAGGCAACAAGCACTACCTGATGGGGCATGGCGGCGGAAGGCGCATGGCTGACGCGCTTGGGCTTCCCTTGCTGGCAGAAGTGCCGATGCTGCAGGCTATCCGCGAAGGCGGCGACAATGGCGTGCCGGCGGCCATCGGCGACGAAGAAACGGCGGTAGCCTTCCACGAACTGGCCCGCAAGGTCGCCATCGGCCTCGACACGCTGGAGACCAAGGCCCCGCCGGAAATCGTGTTCGAGGACTAGTCCAGCCTCTTGCGTTTAATCTCGTCGCTGCCCGCGGGCAGGATGAAGGCCATGCCGTCTTCGCCCATGATGATGGGGCCGTCGAAGGCTTTCTTCGTGCCTTTCAAGAAGGCCGGGTAGAGCAGGCGGCTCGGTTGGGCCGGGACGATGTGGCTGAACACCAGCACGCCGACGTCTGCTTCTTGCGCCACTTCCGCCGCCTGGACGGGGCTGGTGTGATAGTCCGGAATGTCGTGCATGATCTTTTCGAGCCGCCCGGCGCCGAGCGTGCCGAGCTGCCCGGCGATCACGCCGACCATCTCGTCGTTCAGCGCCTCGTGGACCAGCACGTCAGTGGTGCGGGCAAGGTCGATCAGGGCCTGGTCTTTCTTTGTGTCGCCCGAAATCGTGACCGAGCGGCCTTTGTAGTCGAACCGGTAGGCGACCGCCGGATGCACCGGGCTGTGGTCCACCGGTACGGCGGTAATGGTCAGGCCATCACGCTCATAGACGCGCACGGCGCCGCTGTCGGTCGCGAAGGGGAAGGCTTCCGCGCCCGCGCCGGAAGGCGGCACGACGTCCGCCCCGTGATGGGCGATCCGGTAGACCGCATCCTGCGCATAGGCCTCGTTGAAGCCCGCCGCGATACGGTCCACGCCTTCCGGGCCATAGAGGGCAAGCGGCGTGTCGGCGCCGCCTGCGGCCCAGTGCTGCAGCATCACTTCGCCGAGCCCGTCGATATGGTCGGAATGGAAATGCGTCAGGAAGGCCGCTTCCACCCGGCCCCATGGCAGGGAGAACTCCCCGAATTTCCGGCCGGACCCTGCGCCCGCATCAATGATGAAGACACGGTCCCCGGCGGCGACGACCGTCATCGGGCCAGCGCGTTTCGGGTCAGGCAGGGGAGAGCCCGTGCCGACCAGCACCACCATCAGCCCATCGGGGACATCGGCGAGCGCGCTGGTTCCGGCATTCCTCTTGACCGCGGACCTGAAGGCCGCTTCCCCGATCTGCACACTGAAGACTGTGCGGGCAACGGCCCCGGCCACAAGCAACAATGCCAGGATAACAAGAACCGGCTTCAGAAATCGCATTGTCGTCCCCCTGCCTGACCGATCAGGCGTTGAAGTTGAGCTTCAGGCCGGGTTCCGGCCATCGGCATTTGATCAGATTGCCCGTGCCCGACAGCGTGATGTAGGCATCGCGCATGTCGTCCCCGCCAAAGGCGATATTGGTGACGAGGATATCCGGGAAGGCGATGTGGCTGTGCTGGCCGTCCGGCGTGACCGTGGTGATGCCGCCATTCAGGATGGTTGCCACACAGACATTCCCGGCCGCGGTCATGCCGAGGCTGTCGAAATATTGCAGGCCCGGCATGGTGGCCACGACGCGGCCGCCATTGAAGGGCGATGCCGGCTTGATGACGCCGGGGCTTTCCAGGTCGAAGGCCCACATCTTGCCGGGCATTGTATCGGCCATGTAGACGGTCTTCTCGTCTGGCGAGAGGCCGACGCCGTTCGGGCTGGCATAGTGAAAATCCAGTTCCTTCGCCTTGCTGGCGCCTTTGGCGAGGAAATAGAGACCGCCGAAATCGCGGTGGCGGCTATAGGTCTTGCCGTGGTCGGTGAAGTAGAGGTTCCCGGCCTTGTCGAAGACCAGATCGTTCGGACCCTTCAGCGGATTGCCGTCCACTTCCTCGATGACGCGTTCGACCTTGCCGGTGGAGAGGTCCACGCGTTCGATGCGGCCGCCATCATAGTCTGGCGGGCAGTTGCCGGGGATCAGCAGGCCGTCCTGCTCATGATAGATGAAGCCGCCATTGTTGCAGACCCAGAGCGCGCCGTCCGGTCCGATGGCAAGGCCATTGGGGCCGCCGCCGGGCGTCGCGATCACCTCCGTCTTGCCGCCGTCCCAGCAGCGCGTGATGCACTTCTTCTCGATCTCCACCACGATGATGGAGCCGTCGGCCATGACAACCGGGCCTTCCGGAAAGCGCAGGCCGCTGGCGATTGTTTCAAATTCCATGTTTTTCCTCCCATAGATGGAGGCCACCCTATGCGCGTGTTCGCGAAACTGCAATCTGGCAGTTGGGGTGTCAATTGTTTTCGGAGGCCGGACCCGTCAGAGGCGTTGCGTCGTGGCCAGCTGCCGGTCCATCCGCACGATGGAGAAGGCGTGGTCATTGCCATCTCCGGCCGGATGCGTGGCCAGCGTTTCGCTGGACCATTCCTTCGCCGGAAGCTCGGGGAAATGGACGTCGCCTTCCGGGCTGGCGTCGACTTCGGTCATGAAGATCCGGTCGGCATAGGGCAGGGCGAGATCGTAGATCGTCGCGCCGCCGATGACGAACACACAGCCGGCGCCCTGCCGGGCTGCGACGGCGCGCGCCGCGTTGATGGCGGCCGGGAAGCTGGAATAGACCCGCGCGCCGGGCGCGTTGTAGGTCCAGTCACGCGTCATCACGATGTTCTCGCGGCCCTTCAACGGACGGAAGGGCAGGCTTTCCCAGGTCTTGCGGCCCATCAGGATCGGGCAGCCCATCGTGACCTTCTTGAAGAAGGAGAGGTCGTCCTTCAGGCGCCAGGGCAGATCGCCCTCGTTCCCGATCACATTGTTCCGCCCGCGGGCGGCGATGAGGCAGACGTTCAGACTGTCCGGCATGGCGGCAACACCTTTGTTGCGGGATTCCTGTCGGGTTGAAGATCAGGTGACCTTCATTGAGTTAAGGTTGTGGCCATTACACCGGTGCAATGACAAGGCTTGCAACTCAGTGTCTCCTGCCAATAATGCCACCCATCCGGGGAGCTTCGTGATTAATACTTTGATTTCAGTGCTTACCAATGGGCACGCAGAGCAGCTGACGCCTGCGCTTCTGGCGCTGGTGCTGACATTCACCGCGATCTGGACGCTCAAGGGGCGCTTCTGGGCCATCATTTACGTCGCCCTGATTCCCTTCCTGAACTGGTCGTTCGGCGTGATTCCCGAATTCCAGGTCGTCGCGCCGCACACCAGTGCCACCTTCCCGCACGGTGTGTCGCTCCACCCGATGACGATGGTGACGGGCATGGTGTTCGTGGTTCGGGATTTCGTTCAGCGCGAGATGCACCACCGGGTCCTGATCGTCATGGCGCTCGCGGTGGGCTGGTCATTCTACTACGCCTGGCCGGTCATTGCGCTGGCCAGCGGTGTTGCCTTCGCCGTTTCCGAAGGCGTCGACTGGCTGATGTTCACCTTCACGAAGTACCGCCTGTCGACGCGGATTCTCCTGTCCAGCGCGCTGGCCGCGCCGGTGGACACGACCGTGTTTCTCTATGGCGCAGACCTCGCCAAGCAGATCGAGCTGGGGCTGGAGCCCGGCAACTCGCTGCATGTCTGGAACTGGATCGTCTTCGTGATCGGCAAGATGGTCGGGGCCGTGATCGTGTCCGCCATCATCCGGCGGCGGGAGGATCTCGGCCTCACCGACCCGAAAGAACTCTGACCCCCGCCTGGGTTTTTTGATCAGGCTTCCTCAATTAATTGAGGCCCCTGGTTGCGGACATTGCCGACGGCGGCGCCGACCGGCCAGGCGTGCATGGCGTCGGTGGGGAAGGGCTCGAACAAATCCTCCACGTCTTTCGCCGGGGCCGTCAGCCAGCGCGTATAGTCCTGCGGATCGAGGATCACCGGCATGCGCGTGTGCAGCCCGGCCATCAGGTCGTTCGGCTTGGTCGTGATGATGGTGAAACTGTCGAGCTCCGACCCGTCGATCATCGCCCGGTCCCAGAGGCCGCCGAAGCAGAACCAGCGCCGGTTGCGCAGGCCAATGGCGAACGGCGTCCGGCTGCCCTTCGGCCCCGTCCATTCATAGAAGCCGCTGGCCGGGATCAGGCAGCGCCGGTGGCGGAACGAGCCGCGGAACGTGTTCGATTCCTGCAGGCCTTCGGCGCGGGCATTGAAAGTGGAGAACTTCTTCTCCTTCAGCGGCTGGTGCCACCAGCTGGGCACGAGCCCCCACATGGCCGGCGCCATCTGGACCGTGCCCGCGGTCTGCGGCTCGCCTTCCGGCGTCAGGCGGATGATGGGGGCGTATTGGGTGGGCGCAATATTGTAGGCCGGCTCGGGCGGCGCCACGCCAGCCGGGGGGATCAGCGACAGGGCCGCGTGATATTCCGCCCAGGTAACGCCATGCCTGAAAAACCGTCCGCACATGGGGCCAGCGTAAAGGCCGGCGCACCGCCTGCCAATCGCGATCTCGCTATCCGGTTAAACCCTTATTGAAGAGGACACTTTAAACCGCCAGCTAGACATCAGCACAGACGACAGGAGCGGACATGAGCATGGGCACCAAGGATTATTCGGCCATCACCGGTTCGATCAATGAAGGCATCAAGGGCCTGCGCGAGACCGGCGCGGTGGAAACGCTGAACCAGTTCACGGCGATGTCGAAGGCTGCAATGACCGATGGCGCGCTCGACAAGAAGATGAAGGAGCTGATCGCCCTCTCCATCGGCGTGGCGACGCATTGCGATGGCTGTATCGGCTTTCATACGAAGGCGCTGAAACGCCTCGGCGCGACAGACGAGGAAGTGTCCGAAGCGCTCGGCGTGACCGTCTATATGGGCGGCGGGCCGAGCCTCATGTACGCCGCCGATGCCTGGAACGCCTGGCAGGCGCTGAAGGACTGAGCCTCCTCAGACCGGACCTCTAAACGGCAACCGGCGCCTTGATGTGGGCGTGGGCCTGATAGTTCTCGAGCTGGAAGTCTTCATACTCCCAGCCGAACAGGTCCGTCTTGTCCGGGTTCATGCGCATGACCGGCAGGGGCAGGGGCTCGCGTGACAGCTGAAGCTCTGCCTGCTCGACATGGTTCATGTAGAGGTGCGCATCCCCGAATGTGTGGATGAACTCTCCCGGCTTCAGGCCCGTGGCGCGCGCCATCATCATGGTCAGCAGCGCATAGGACGCGATGTTGAACGGCACGCCGAGGAAGATGTCGGCCGAGCGCTGGTAGAGCTGGCAGTTCAGCTTGCCGTCCATGACATTGAACTGGAACAGGCAGTGGCAGGGCGGCAGGGCCATCTCGTTCACGTCTGCCGGGTTCCAGGCCGAGACGATCAGGCGGCGTGAGTTCGGATTGGTGCGGATTTCGTCCAGAACCCATTGGATCTGGTCGATCGTGCGCCCGTCCGGCGCGGCCCAGCTGCGCCACTGCTTGCCATAGACCGGGCCAAGGTCGCCATGCTCGTCGGCCCATTCATCCCAGATCGAGACCTTGTTATCCTTCAGGTATTTGATGTTGGTGTCGCCCTTCAGGAACCAGAGCAGCTCGATGATGATCGAGCGCAGGTGCAGCTTCTTGGTCGTCACCATCGGGAAGCCGTCTTCGAGGTTGAAGCGCATCTGGCGGCCGAAGACGGCCCGCGTGCCCGTCCCGGTCCGGTCGCCCCGCTCGAAGCCGTTTTCGAGCGCGTCGCGCAGAAGGTCGAGATACTGTTGCATGAATCCGGGCTCCTAAGCTTGTCAGGCGGCATAAACGGCCAATTTGTAGCGCGATTCCTTTTCCCGCGTCCTCCCAAAGCAGCGCGGTCCCGAAACCACCCTGCGCTCGCGGGTCCGGATTTATGGTTAAACCTGTTTTGAGAGCGGCGGGCAAATTTCCGGACCGGATCAAACGGCAATGCAACCCAGATCGCGCATGATGCGGGATGATTCCGGGTGGTGGAGCTGGAAATATGATTTCTCGAATGAAGAACATTCAGGGCCTTTTGCGGCAGTATCGGCAGGATACGCGCGGCAATGTCATGATGCTGATGGCCCTGGTTATCGTGGCGATCATGGGGCTGGCCGGCTTTGCCATCGACCTGCGCTACACGATCTCGCAGAAGGAAAAGGTCCAATACGCGCTGGATTCCGCTGTCCTTGCAGGTGCGCTGGAACGCCAGAAGGGCCGGACCGAAGCCGAGGTGAAGGCCGAAGTCCGCGAATATGCCGGATCCCTGATCAACATGCAGGGCGGCGGTCTGTCCTGTTCCGCCATCAGCGTGGTGCTCGACGATGTCAGTGAAGACATCAATGCCAGCATCAACTGCATGCAGCCAACCTTCATTTCCCAGATCATGGGCCAGGACCATCTGAGCTTTGCCGTGTCCACGGCGTCGACCTATTCGGTCGGCAAGGTCGATGTTGCGTTCGTGTTCGACGTCTCCGGCTCGATGAACAGCTACAGCCGCCTGTCGCTTCTCAAGACAGCCGCCAATGCCGCATTCGACACGCTGCTGCCGGACGACAAGCCGGATGACAAGACAATCCGTATCGCGGTGACGACCTACAACAACTCCGTCAATGCCGGTTCCTACATCAATTCGGTGACCGATGGCGTGTCGCTGGCAGCGGATGCGTCGAACTTCGCTGCATCCGGGAATTTCAATTCCCACAATGGCAAGCGGATGTACGATTCCGCGACGGGCAAACGCTTCTTCTACTACCAGACCGGTACCTGCACCGATTACGGCTATTGCGATCAGTGGTCGAACTGGGACTGGGATCCGGCCCGGCGCAAATACGAGGATGTCTCGGTGCCGAGCTCCTGCGTCTATGAGCGCACGGGCAGCCAGGCGGACTCCGATGCCATTCCCGGATCGCTCGCCTGGATCGGCGCAGCCAATCCGGAATGGAATTTCAGCGACAGCGACCGGGACAAGTATCGCGGCTGGCAGGAAGTGGCCTATGGCGGCGCCAATTCCAACACGGGCGCCTACCGGAACAATTATGCCACATGCCGCGATTCCGGCCCTGTTCCGCTGACGGACGACAAGAATGCGCTGAAAACGCATGTGAACAGCCTGACGGCGGGCGGCGGTACGGCAGGCCACCTCGGTATTGCCTGGGGCTGGTACCTGATCTCGCCGAACTGGAAGTCGATCTGGCCGACGGCGTCAGAGCCCTGGGCCTATGACGAAGTGAATGCCACCAAGGCCCTCATCCTGATGACCGATGGTGACTTCAACGCGCAGCACTCTTCTGCCGGCAAAGGCTCTTTCCAGCAGTCGATGGACCTTTGCGACAAGATGAAGGCCCCACCTTCCAAGGTCACGATCTACACGGTCGGTTTCCAGGTGCCGAGCTCGGTGCAGAAGACCGGCGACGGCCGGACGATCCTCGAATACTGCGCTACCAGCCCGGCATTCGCCTATTCGGCCTCGGACGGTGACGAGCTGCTGCAGGTCTACAAGGAAATCGCCCAGTCGATCGCCGACCTGCGGATCAAGCAGTAATTCTCCTGCTCGCTGCCGGTCATCCTTCGGCTTCGCTCATGCTGGGCGAAGTCGAAGCACGGGCGCGGGCTTACTGTTCCGTCACCACATTGCCGTCCTGCACGTGCAGGGCCTGGGCGCGGTCTCCGAAACTGTCGAACAGGAATTTTTCCGTGCCGGTCAGCCAGGCCTGACCGCCGAGGGCGCAGATTTCGTCGAACAGGGCGGCGCGCCGGTCCGGGTCGAGATGCGCAGCGGCCTCGTCCAGCAGGAGGAGAGGCGGCGGTCCGTCCCGCTCCGCTTTCAGCGCGGTGGCGGAGGCAAGGATCAGCCCGATCAGCAGGGCCTTCTGCTGGCCCGTCGAGGCATCTTTCGCGGGCGCGCCCGTGGGCCGGTGAATGACGGCAAGGTCTGAGCGGTGCGGGCCTTCCAGTGTGCGCCCGGCGGCCATGTCACGGCGCCGGGACGTGCGCCAGGTCTCTGCCAGCATTTCGAAAATGGATTTGAAATCGTCGCCGCGCATGGCGGCCTGTTCGGCCTTGCCTTCGAGGGAGACGTCCGCCTTCGGAAAATGCCCTTCCGGGCGCGCTTCGATCGCGGCCTGCAGCGAGTCCAGCACGTGCGCGCGGTTGATGGCGATCTCAGCCCCGCTTTCGGCAAGACGTGTTTCGATGGCATCGGCCCAGGCCGGGTCGACATGGCCGCGCTCCAGCAGGGCGTTGCGCTCGCGCATCGCGCGCTCATACCGGCTGGAAGCGCTGGCGTGCGAGGGCGTGTGGGCCAGGACCAGCCGGTCGTAGAAGCGGCGCCGGTCGCTGGCGCTGCCGCGGAAGACGCCGTCCATGTTCGGGGTCAGCCAGACGATACGGACGATCTCCGCCAGTTCCGTCGCCGTGGACGGGGCGCCGTCGAGGCGCACCACGCGTTTGGAACTGCCGCCGGAATTGTCGAGCGTCACCCCGATCCTGTGTTCGTCCGCGAGGGTCGCCGCGACGGTCCAGCTGCCGGTGGAACCGGATCTCGCCATGTCAGGCAGGGTGGAGGCACGCAGGCCCCGGCCGGGCCCGAGCTGGCTGACAGCTTCCAGCAGATTCGTCTTGCCCGCACCGTTTGCGCCATAGAGGCAGACATGCCGGCCATCCAGCCGCAGCGTAAGAGACTCGTAGTTGCGGAAGTCCGTAAGCGACAGTCTCGTTAAAGCGGTCATGTCGTCATGCGGGCCCAAACGGCGCCGCTGGCCCTTCTGTTAAACGCGCAGCGGCATCAGCACGTAGCGCGCCGAATCGTCGGACGGGTCCAGGACGAGGGCAGGGGAGGCCGGATCATTGAACATGAATTCGGCGTCCGGTGCTTCGATCTGTCCGGCAATGTCGAGCAGGTATTTGGCATTGAAGCCGATCTCCATCGGCTCGTCGCCATACTCGGCTTCCAGTTCCTCATTGCCGACGCCGGTTTCGGCATGGTTCACCGCCAGCACCAGCTTGCCGTCCGACAGGGACAGTTTCACAGAGCGTGAGCGCTCCGCCGAGACGGTGGAGACGCGGTCGACGGCAGCCTCGAAGGCCTTGTTGTCGATCGACAGCTTGCGCGTGTTGCCCTTCGGGATGACGCGGGCATAGTCCGGGAACGCACCATCGATCAGTTTCGAAGTCAGCGTCGCACGGCCTGCGCGGACGATGATCTTGGTGTCGGAGACTTCAACATCGACCGGGCCGTCGAGGCCGTCGATCAGGCGGCGGGCTTCGCCCACGGCCTTGCGCGGCACGATCACGCCTTCCAGCCCGGCACAGCCTTCCGGCGCCTTGGCATCGGCCAGCGCCAGGCGGTGGCCATCGGTGGCCACGGCGCGCAGCACCGCCTTGCCGTAGGCATCGTCGGTGGCGTGCAGGAAGACACCGTTCAGGTAATAGCGCGTTTCCTCGGTCGAGATCGCGAAACGGGTCTTGTCGATCAGGCGGGCCAGGTCCTTGGCGTCCAGCGCGAACTTGATGGCGCTGTCGTCAGTGGTCATGGTCTGGAAATCGGACGCCGGCAGGGTCGGCAGTTCGAAATGCGAGCGGCCAGCCTGGATCGACAGGCGCTGGTTTTCCGGCTGCAGCTCAAGCTCGACCTCGGCGCCTGCGGGCAGTTTGCGGACCACGTCGAACAGGGTGCCGGCCGGGGCCGTCACGGCGCCTTCATTGGCCACCTTGGCCGGGGCGCTGTCGACGGCTTCGATGTCGAGGTCCGTCGCGGTCAGCCGAAGCTCGCCGCCGGAGGCCTGCAGCAGCACGTTGGACAGGATCGGGATCGTGTTGCGCCGCTCGACCACGTTCTGCACGTGAGAGAGTGCGTTGAGGAGGTCGCCGCGTTCGATCGTCAGTTTCATCGTGTTTCCGTCCATCCCGGGCAACGCTGCCGCCGCCCGCTAAACCCTGTTGCGTCTGCCTGCTGGTCTGTCCCGCCGGTACATGCCGACGGAATCAGCCCGTCCCCAGGAAGGGAACGGGCTGAGAACACTTAAACATCCAAACGAAAAAGCCAAGCGTTGATCGCGGTGCCGGCCCATTCAGTTCGTTAATGGTTGCCGGTCGCCTGCAATTCGAGGATCGCTGCGGCCACGCGGGAGATGTCTGCCGCCAGTTCCTGGTCCTTCGGCAGCTCCTTCGAGAGTTTCCGGTGGGCATAGAGAACTGTCGTGTGATCGCGGCGCCCGAAGGCGCGTCCGATCTGCGGGAAGGACTTATGGGTCTGCTCCCGGCAGAGGTACATCGCGATCTGGCGCGGATAGACGACCGAGCGGGCCTTGGAGGGGCTTTCGAGGTCGGTCTTCGACACATTGAAGACCTTCATCGCCGCCTTTTTCACCAGTTCGATCGTCGGCGCCCGCACTTCGCCTTCCATGCGGCGGATAACCCGTTCCAGCATGTCGGAGGTCGGTGCCATGGAGCCGAAGCCTGCCTCGGTGAAGAGGTTCCAGACCGCACCGGTCAGTTCCCGGCCGGGGCCGCGAATGCCGGTATGGATGCGCTCGATCAGGGCCTCGTCCAGGACGAATTCCGGATGTGCGATCTCGATGTGGCGGGCGAGACGGCGGATGATCTCGCGCCGAATGTCCTCGTCCGGCAGCTCCACCTCGACAACGGTGGCGCCTTTCAGCTCGCTCATCATCCGCGGGGAGAAGCCGGCCAGTTCGCCCGGCGTCTTGTCGCCTGCAAGGACGACATTGCCGCCCTGGCCGGTGACTTCACGGATGTTCTGGAACAGCTCCGTTTCCGTTCCCGGCTTGCCCGAGATGCGGTGCAGATCGTCGATCAGCAGGATGGACGCCGCCCGCAGGCGCTTTTTCAGGGCGCTGGTGTCCTTCGCCTTCACCCCGTCCGTATAGGCCGAGAGGAATTCCTCTGCCGTCAGGTACACGACCGTCGCATCGGCATTGGTTTCCAGGGCGCGGGCACGCAGTGCCAGCAGCGTGTGGGTCTTGCCGGTGCCCTGCGGGCCGGAAATCAGGTGAACCTGCGTCCCGACCGGCTGGCCGTCGGCCACACGCTTGGCCAGTTCCACGGAAATCGCATTGGATTTTCCGGACACCAGCGTGGCGAACGTCATTTCCGGCGCGCCGGAGGAAGCGCGCGGGCCATGTGCGGACCCGCCATCATTGCCGCCCGATCCATTGCCGGACCCGCCGTTTGCGCCGCCTGCCGCCGTTTCCGGCTCGGCTTCGGCCCATGGGTCTTCGACGATGGCCCGCAGGCCGGCATCGGCTTCCTTCCAGCAGACGAGCCGGATGTCGCGCCGGGCGTCGTCATGTTCCTTCCAGATACGCTGGAGGATATGCCGGTGATCCGCGGACACACGGTCGTAGGAGAGGCGATCACGCGCGGCGATCACGATCTTCCCGTCAACCTCTGCGATCAGCTTCAGATCGGCGATCCACCGCTCGAAATCCGCGGTGGAGAGGACCTCCTTCAGGTGTTCCCGGACGGCCTGCCAGATGGCCTGGCCGGGAAGGCTGGAGATCTTCTTGTTGGTTTTGGAATCTACGCTGGCTGGAGTGTCAAAGAGTCTGTTTCGGTCCATGCCGAGCCCCATTTTTTTGTTATCTGTTACAGCCACCAAACCGGCACGCAACACCCCTGTCCAGTCACCCGAAACTGGCCCCGAAAATACTCCGTACAGGGATGTTTATCGTTGGTAAACTCAAGGTACCGACGGGCGGTTTCAAAGACAAGTGTATCTTTTTTCGGACAACCGTGTTTGGCGTGTTGACTCTTTCCACAGCACCCCAGAGAGGCGAAAAAAACCTATATGGCTCAATGGTTTTGTTCGTTCAAACAAGCCTGCATTTTTTTTCGAGTGAGCTTTTGCGCACAAAGGTTCACTTTTGTTCTGTCAACACGGCCTCATCAATATTGGCTGTGAAATTCGTGCCAAAAGCAGCAAATTTTTTGGAACGAATTTGATCGCCCTGTTTGATTGCGCGTTCCTGCAGGCTGAGCGCGGGAAGGATTGCAATATCGCATTTCTGTAGGTTCTTGCCTCAAATGTGTGACACGCAATCAGGCAGACTCTGATCATGAATTGGGCGATGTGCAAGAAAATTCGGAATGCGGAATTCTTACCGGATTCCGGGCATGAAAAAACCCGCCGGGCGAGGCGCCAGGCGGGTTTGTTTCTTGCCGGTGGTCCGGAAGTGTTTGGCGTTACGCCATCGACTTCACACGGGCTGCCAGACGCGAGACTTTGCGCGCAGAGGTGTTTTTGTGCATGACGCCTTTGGTGACGGCACGCATCAGCTCCGGCTGGGCAGCCTTGAGCGCATCTGCGGCAGCGGTCTTGTCGCCCGAAGCAATGGCTTCTTCGACCTGGCGGACGAATGTACGAACGCGCGAGCGACGGGCCTTGTTGACCTCGGTGCGGCGCTCGATCTTGCGGACCATCTTCTTGGCGGAACGGGTATTAGCCATATCAAACTCCTGTTGCCCGAGGGGCGACCCTCAGGCTGAAGGCGCGGAGATACATAAAGGCCGGTTTGGCGTCAACCGGAGAGTCCCGTCCAATACGGGAAAAATGCACCTGCGGGCCGGGTTACGTTATTTATCCCGGAAATGGGCCGAGCGCTTTTCGACATAGGCGTCCATGCCCTCTTTCTGGTCTGCGGTCGAGAAGAGGGACTGGAACAGGCGCCGTTCGAACTGGATGCCCTGGGACAGCGGGGTCTCGTAGGCATAGTTGACGGCCTCCTTGGTCATCATGGCGCCGGCCATGGGCATGGAGGCGATGGTGCGGGCGAGGCTGCGGGCCTCGTCCATCAGGTCCTCGGCCTTCACCACGCGGCTGACCAGCCCGAACCGTTCGGCTTCGCCGGCGTCCATCAGGCGCCCGGTCAGGCAGAGTTCCATCGTCTTCGACTTGCCGATGGCCCGGGTCAGGCGCTGGGTGCCGCCGGCGCCGGGCATCACGCCGAGGCGGACTTCCGGCTGGCCGAACTTGGCATTGTCGGCCGCCAGGATGATGTCGCACATCAGGGCCAGCTCACAGCCGCCGCCGACGGCATAGCCTGCGACAGCGGCGATGATCGGCTTGCGCAGCCGGGCGGTGCGCTCCCAGTTCCGGGAGATGAAGTCCTCATAATAGGACTCCGGATAGGTCTTGTCCTTGATCTCCTTGATGTCGGCGCCGCCGGAGAAGGCCTTTTTGGAGCCGGTCAGGATGACACAGCCGACCTTGTCTTCCTTGTCGCAGCGGTCGAGCGCGCTGGTCAGGTCGTTCATCATGGCTTCGGACAGCGCATTCAGCGCGTCCGGACGGTTCATCTGGATCACGGCAACGCCGGTATCCTCGTCGAACTCTGTCAGAAGGGTGTCGTAGGGCATGGAAAGGGTATCCTTTCGGTGGCCGCGAACTGCCGTGCAGGCAGCACAAGGGCCCAGTATGGGGATGTCTTGGTTAAGAAGGGATTGGCATGGCCGGACGCGCCGGCGGGTACCTCTTGTGGTTAACCGTGCATTACAGGCCGGTCATGAATTCGAGCGGCGCGCTATAACGCTGCCGGATGGGCTTGTCACCCCGTGGAGTCAGCAAGCTGTTTACAGCTGTATTCTGGCGTGCGTCGCCGCAAACCCTGTGCCAGTCTCGCGCGTACACTCTATATGGATGACATGAGCGACACGACTGATCCCGCCGGGCCGACGCCTGCAGATCCCGAACGCAACCGCCTGACCGGGCGCCTGAGCCGCACGGCGAAGGTCGGGGCGAACCTGTCCGGGGCAGGGCTGACCTTCGCCGCGCAGAGCCTGTTCGGCGGTGACCAGGGCGACGAGAAGATCGCGAAGGCGCTGGCCGCTGCGCTCGGCAAGTCAAAGGGCCCGCTGATGAAGGTGGCGCAGATGCTGTCCACCGTGCCGGACCTGCTGCCTGAGAAATACGCTGCCGAATTCGCGCAGCTGCAGGCCGAGGCCCCGGCCATGGGCTGGCCGTTCGTGCGCCGCCGCATGCGGGCGGAGCTGGGGGCTGACTGGCAGGGCAAGTTCGCCGACTTCGGCCACGAAGCCTCGCACGCGGCCTCGCTGGGGCAGGTCCATGCCGCGACGCTGCATGACGGCCGCAAGGTTGCCTGCAAGCTGCAATACCCGGACATGGCAAGCGCCGTGGAGAGCGATGCCGGCCAGCTGAGGAGCGTGCTCGGCCTCTTCAAGCGCATGGATGGCTCGATCGACCCGACCGCCATGGTGGAGGAAATCACCGACCGCCTGCGCGAGGAACTCGACTATGTCCGCGAGGCCAAGCACATGGCGCTCTACGACCACATGCTGGCGGACAAGGATTTCGTTCAGGTGCCCGAGCCGGTGCCGGAGCTTTCCACGCCGCGCCTGCTGACCATGACCTGGCTGACGGGCGAGCGGCTGACGGCCTTTGAAGACGCGCCGCAGGAGGTCCGCAACCATATCGCCGAAATGCTGTTCTGGACCTGGTGGGGGCCGTTCAACTCCCACGCCGTGATCCATGGCGACCCGCATCTCGGCAACTACCAGGTGACCGGGGAGGGGACGGGCCTCAACTTGCTCGACTTCGGCTGCATCCGCGTCTTCCCGCCGGGCTTCGTCGAAGGCGTGGTCGATCTCTACCGCGCCCTCCAGAAGGACGATTTCGACGCGACCTATGCCGCCTATGAGAAATGGGGCTTTGTCGGCCTGTCGAAGGAACTGGTCGAAGTGCTGAACATCTGGGCGCGCTTCATCTACGGCCCCCTGCTGGACGACCGCGTGCGCAGCGTCGCGGACGGGGTGACCGCCGGGGAGTATGGCCGCAAGGAAGCCTTCACCGTCCGCAAGCTGCTGAAGGAAAAAGGCCCGGTGAAGATCCCGCGCGAGTTTGTCTTCATGGACCGCGCCGCCATCGGCCTCGGCGCCGCCTACCTCCGCCTTGGTGCGGAGCTCAATTACTGCCGCCTGTTCGAGGAAAGCCTCGAAGGCTTCTCGGTCGAGACCGTCACCGGGAGGCAGGCTGACGCTTTGGGCGCTGTGGGTCTCTGATGATCCGGCATAGTCCAGTATAGTCATGACAAGTCATGCATGATCATGGCGTGGTCGGTTGTTGTGCTGCGCAAATCATCCCTCACGCGTCACGCCCGATGGCTGCAAGCCATCTGGGCGCCCATCTCTGAACGAGACGGCAAGTGCGTCATGACATGACGTGCCTGAGGCAGCGTTCAGAGATGGATCCCCAGACCGCTGCGCGGCCGGGGAGGACGCGGGTTGGGGAGGCGGGCTGATCCGGCCCAATCCAGTATGGTCCAGTATAGTCCGGTATAGTCATGACAAGTCATGCATGATCATGGCGTAGACAGGTTTGGTGCTGCGGGGGTCATGCTTCGACTTCGCTCAGCATGAGTCCGGTTCCCTTGAGCGCTCATGCTGAGCGAAGTCGAAGCATGCGCGCGGGCTCACGTCACTTCCCACACGCGTTTATCCACCAGCCAGCAGAACTGAACCTGCCGCAGTCATTGCCGCGCAAACAAACCTGTCCCACACCTCCGTCCCCTGACGTATAGTGCGGCCCATGTCGTTCCTGCGTCCACCCGAAGGCTTCCCGCCGCATCTTGCCTGCATCTGGCCGCTGGTCTGGTGCCAGCTCCTGCTGCTTCGCGTCGCGGTGCGGGCCGCCTATGGGCAGGCTTCGCGTTACTGGTGGAGCATCACGCCGAACGGGCGCGTATTCCTGACGCGCATTCACTTCGGACTGAAAGACAAGGCCGCGCGGGAGTTGGTGAGGCCCCGCGCATTTGCCAGCGACCGCCTCGCTGCGGCGTGCCGTGGAGAGGCTTATACCCCCGCCTACATCGCCAATCCTACCATCTCCGCTCAGCCAGGCGAATGCCGGGGTCCAGAACGGTATGGACCGCACGGTGTGGTGATGGATCACTGGCTGTGCCGGGATGTGCGGCAATTGGAGGTGCTCCCCCTGCCGGAAACATGACCGGCAGACTGATCCGGAAAACCAGCCTGCCAGCCAAGCGCCTTTACGGGCGTCGTTCGTGCAGCCTCAGGCCATCTCGAACCGGATCGGGATCGATTTCGGGCCGGAGACGAAGTTCGCCTGCACGCGGGTCGGCTTGCCGGCGAGTTCGACGGACTGGAGGCGCGGCAGCAGCTCTTCCCACAGGACGCGCATTTCCATCCGGGCGAGGTGCTGGCCAAGGCAGACATGGGCGCCATAGCCGAAGGCGACATGCTTGTTCGGTGTACGGTCGATGCGGAAGCTGTAGGGATCCTCGAACACGTCCTCATCGCGGTTGCCGGACGGGTAGGCGAGGAACAGCCAGTCATTCTTCTTGATCTGCTTGCCGGCCACTTCCGTGTCGGCGGTGGCCGTGCGCATGAAGTGCTTCACCGGCGTTTCCCAACGGATGGATTCTTCCACCATGGACGGGATCAGCGACAGGTCGTCCTTCACTTTGCGGAACTGGTCCTGGTTCTCGGCAAGGGCCCAAAGGGCGCCGGCCGTGGTGTTGGAGGTCGTGTCGTGGCCGGCGGTTGCGGCGATGATGTAGTAGCTCATCGCTTCCAGATGGCCGAGCGGCTGGCCATAGACGGCGCCGTTGGCGATGACGCTTGCCACGTCCTCACGCGGATTGCGGCGGCGGTCCTCGGTCATCTCCATGAAATAGGTGAAGAAGTCGGCGACGGTGGCCTGGATGTTGGCGAGGCCGGTATCGCTGTCGGAGACTTCTGCACCCGAACGGTTCACTTCCGGATCCTGCGCGCCGAACAATTCCTGCGTCAGCTTCAGCATGCGCGGCTCATCAATCTCCGGCACGCCCAGCACTTCCATGATGACGTGCAGCGGGTAGAGGAAGGCGACATCGCGGGCGAAGTCACACTCGGTGCCTTTGTCGGCCATCTTGTCGATGAAGCCGCGGGCGATCTCGCGGATGCGGTCTTCCAGCTTGCGCAGGTTTTGCGGCATGAACCAGGCCTGCGTCAGGCGGCGGTACTGCATGTGGTCCGGATTATCCATCTGGACCAGCGAGCGCAGCAGGTTCGGCGAGCCGCCCATCATCTCGCGGACCTTCTTGTCGGTCTCGATATTGGTCAGCGTCGCGGAGCGGTCTTCATTATGGAAGAGGTCGTTCTGCTTCTCGATGTTCAGGATGTCGGCATGCTTCGTGACCACCCAGAACGGATCGAAGCCCTCGATTTCAGCGACGTCCAGCGGCGCATTCTTGCGCAGCCAGGCAAAGGCCTCGTGCGAGCGGTCCCAGTCGGCATAGGCCTTCGGGTCGACAACGGCTTCGGCGATATGGGCGGGTATGGTCATTTTTTCCTCCGGTGGTGGGAGCAGCTTCCGGCTCCCGGTTGGATCAGCGTCTATCATATACTTGCTATACATCCAACAAATATGTTAGGCGGAATCATGTCTGAAGCATCCACAGTCTCATCAACCGATCATGCCAACGCCCAGGGCGGCCGGCTCACACAGGCCGAACGGCGCGAACGGTCCGAGCAGGAATTGCTGGAAGCGACAATGCGCGTCGTGTCGGCCAGCGGCGTCGCCGCGGCGACCTTCGATGCGATCGGCAGGGAGGCAGGGTATTCCCGCGGCCTCGTCACGCAGCGCTTCGGGTCCAAGGACGGCCTGATCCGCAGTCTCATCGAGGCCCTGCATGGCTGGCAGCGCGATGCGCTGGATGCCGCAGATGTGGAGCGGATGGACGGCCTCTCCGCGCTTTGCGCCTTCGTCGAACTGCATTGCCAGTCTCTGGACGGGCGGGAAGAGGACAAGGCTTATTACATGCTGCTGGCCGCAGCCGTCGCCGACCGGCTGGAGACCCGCGCTGCCTTTGCCGACTCGCATGAGGTGGAGCGCGTGCTGATCCGCGGCCTCATCGAGCGCGGACAGGCCGAGGGCAGTATCCGCAAGGATGCCGATGCCGACGCCACCGCCCTGATGGCAGGCTGCGCACTGATCGGCATTCGCATGCAGAACATGATCGACCCGGGCACGGAGATCGCACCTATAAAGGATGCGCTGATCCAGTCGCTGCGCGCCCGCCTGGCACCGGTCAATGGAGGAGGGAAGGAATGAGCGAGGCACCTTACAAGGTCTGGCAGTGCCGCACCTGTGGCTACATCTATGAAGAAGAGCATGGCGACCCGACAGAAGGGCTTGCGCCGGGCACCCGTTGGGCCGACATTCCGGAGGATTGGGTCTGCCCGCTCTGCGGCACGCCGAAATCCGACTTTGACATGATCGAGCTCTAGGGCCCCCGGCCCGACGGGCCACGGGGACGCACGATTCAATTGACCCGCCTTCGCTCGATGGTCTGGACGGCAGTCATTGTTGCCGTCGCCTACCAGTTTCTGGTCATCCTGCCGGCGATCGTCGTCCACGGCCTGATGCCGGGCATGTCGGTCATCACGCTGTCCGGGATTGCCAATGTCCTGACGGTGATCGCGATCTATGGATACCTCAAGGCGCAGGGCGTCGCCGATGAGGTGGCCGATCCCGGCGACATGAGCCTGATGATCGTGCTGATCGCTGTCGTGTCAGCCATGATTGCCGTTGCGCTGGCCACCTTCCTGGCAGGCCTGCTGGCAATGATGTTCGGGCCGCAGGGCCTGAGTGTCAGCGAAAGCTTCACCCAGCAGCTGCAGACCAGCAGGCGGGTGGAGCTCCTGTTCGCCGTCGTACTGGTCGCGCCCTTTGCCGAAGAGTTCATCTATCGCGGCCTGGTCATGGGCGTCCTTCTCGCCCGCGGCTGGTCGCCGTTCACGGCGGCGGGCCTGTCGGCTGCGATCTTCGCCGTCCAGCATATCCAGTATGGCTGGATCGGCATTCTGGTGGTGATGATGTACGGAATGGTGCTGGGCCTGCTGCGTGTTGCCAGCGGCGGCCTGTTCCTGCCGGTGATGGCGCACCTGTTCATCAATCTCATCTCGCTGACGATGTGATGCGCCTGTGCCGCAGCCGCTTCCGTGGCGAAGGGCTGGCAAATCCCGGCGGACGGCGCTAAGCGGTCCGCCATGACTGACGATCTTTCACGTAACCAGACATTCGACCTGCCGGAAGGCTACCAGATGCTGCCCTGGCACCGGGGCTTCGGCCGCCAGGTTGGCCCGCTGTTCGAGAAGCGGGACGAGACGGGACTGACCCGCGCCTTCCGCGTCGAGGAGCATCACACCAATGGCATGATGAACGCGCATGGCGGCATGCTCATGACCTTTGCCGACATGGCCTGGGGCGCGGCGGTGGAGAAAGACGACGACACCTGGTGGGTGACCGTCCGCCTGATGTGCGACTTCCTCTCCGGCGCCAAGCAGGGCAGCTTCGTCGAGGGCAAGGGCCATGTGATCGGCCGGCAGGACGATGTCTTCACGGTCGAAGGCAAGATCTGGGCGGATGACAAGCTGCTGATGCGCGGCACGGGCATCTTCAAGGTGATCGAACGCCGGGAAGGGCAGGAGAAGCCGTTCACCCGCCAGACCGAGGGCGCCTGAGCTTTCGGTTGACTTTGCCGGGCCGCCCCCGTATCGGCCTTGCGTAATGAACACTGCACTGCACCACCATCACCATCATTCGTGACGCGCCGACGAGGCGCGAACCGGTCCGGCTGCGCCTCTGCTAAAGTGTTCTCCCAAAGAACCAGACCAGACGAGGCAGGCCACAGCCGGGGCGTGCCGGATGTTGACGTGTCGCCTTCCAATCCGGACCAGCACCGACTATGCGGTGCGCAAACAGGACCAAGAGCGACCACACCATGAGCGACAAAGACAGCAAGCCTCTCTCCGGCAAGCAGCTTGCCCGCAAACCGCGCGGCTTTCCCGACAAGCGTGAAGGTCTCCTGCATGCACAGGCAAGGCTCGTGGAAACCATTACCGGCGTCTATCGCCAGTGGGGCTTTGAGCACCTCGAAACCGGCGCCTTTGAATATGTCGATGCGCTTGGCAAGTTCCTGCCCGATACCGACCGTCCGAATGAAGGGGTGTTCGCCCTTCAGGATGATGACGAGCAATGGATCGCCCTGCGCTACGACCTGACAGCGCCGCTCGCCCGCTTCGTCGCGGAAGCCGGCCAGGACCTTGGCCGCCCGTTCCGGCGCTATGCGGCCGGGCCCGTCTGGCGCAATGAGAAACCGGGGCCGGGGCGCTTCCGCGAGTTCTGGCAGTGTGATGCCGACACAGTGGGGGCGCCGGGCTTCCATGCCGATGCGGAGATGATCGCCATGGGGGCCGAAGCGCTCCGCGCCGTCGGCATGAAGTCGGGTGAATTTGCGATCCGGGTCAATACGCGCCGGCTTCTGAACGGGGTGCTGGATGCGGTCGGGGCAGAGAATGCCGAGACGCGCCTCGCCATCCTGCGCGCGCTCGACAAGCTCGACCGGCTCGGTGCAGGCGGTGTGGCCGATCTGCTCGGGGAAGGGCGCCTTGATGAGAGCGGTGACTATACCAAGGGCGCAGGGCTCGGGCCTGAAGAGGTCAAACGCGTCCTCGCCTTTGCGGAAGCCGGGGCAGCAACACGCGAAGCCACGCTCGCCAACCTCGCCAAAGCTGCGGGAGACAGCGAGCAGGGCAAAGCCGGTATCGCCGAGCTCGAAGCGATTGCCGGCGCCCTCGAAGGACTTGGCGCGCCTGAAAGCGATGTGCTGATCGACCCATCGGTCGTGCGCGGGCTCGAATACTATACCGGCCCGGTCTATGAGGCAGAGCTGCTGCGCGAGGTATCCGGCGAAGACGGCAAGACCTATCGCATCGGCTCCATCGGTGGCGGCGGACGTTATGACGATCTCGTCGCGCGCTTTACCGGGCAAAGCGTTCCGGCGACGGGCTTTTCCATCGGCATCTCGCGCCTCGCTGCTGCGCTGCAGATCATGGGCGATACGGCCAGGCTTGACGGTCCGGTGGTCGTCCTCAATCTCGACCGGGACAATCCGGCCATCGCACTCTCCATCGCCGCCGAATTGCGCAAGGCGGGCCTGCGGGCCGAAGCCTATATGGGCGGGGCGAACAATATGGGCAAACAGATGAAATACGCCGACCGGCGCAACTCGCCGGTTGCGGTCATGGTGGGCGAGGATGAGCTCGCCAAGGGCACGGTCACCATCAAGGACCTCGAAATGGGTGCCCTCAAGGCAAAAGCCATCAAGTCCAATGAGGAATACCGCGAGGCACGCCCCGGCCAGATGGAAGTGCCCCGCGCCGAAATGGTTGAAGCCGTCCGCCGCATCGTCGAGGCCCAGGCATGACCTACGCAGCCATTGTGAAAGCGGCCCGGTCCCGGTTCGAGGGCTCCGGCGCCGAACCGGTCAACCCGGCCTATATCCTGCCGTCGGACATTCCGCTGGAATTGTCGGGCGAGGCGGTGCGTGCGCGGCTTTGCGTGTTCACGGACCATCGCGGCAATGAAATGGTCATGCGGCCGGACCTCACCCTGCCGGTGGCCGGGCTGGAAGCCGAGCGACTCGCCAGTGGCACGAATGGGCCGAAAGCCTATTGCTATGCTGCCGAGGCGTTCCGCCTGCCGGCCGCGTCCGGCGACCCGATGGAATTCACGCAGGTGGGCTTCGAGCGCTTCGGGCGCGACTCAGACCCGGTTGAGGATGCCGAGGCCTTTGCGCTGGTGCATGAGGCCGTCCGCGATTGCGATGTCCTGCCGGAAGCGATTGCGACGGGCGACCTTGCGATCTTTCCGGCCTTCATCGATGCGCTCGGCCTGCCGCGTGTGACAGCGGACCTTTTGAAGCGGGCCTTCCGTCAGGAAGGCGGCGTGCGTGCGCTGGTCGAAGCATCGCCTGCGCCGATCGAGGCAGACCTTGTGCCGACGCTGGAAGCCGCCACGCCGGAAGAGGCCGAGACGGCTTTCCGCGCGGCGCTGGCCGAGCGCGGCATTCCCCTGATCGGGACACGGAGCGTTCCGGAAATCATCTCAGGGCTTCGCGCCCGGGCTGCGGCGCTTGCCGCCGGCGGCGTGCCCGAGAAAGTGCGCGAAGTGATCGGGGCGCTGGCGGCTGTGAACTGCACGGCTGCCGAGGCGGCCGACCAGCTCGACGCCATCGCCGTGAAACACAGCCTGTCACGGACGTCCGCCGCCATCGACCGGGTGGCGCGGCGAATGGAACTGATCCGGGAATTGCTGCCGGAGGTGAAGGCGATCTGCCGCTTCCGCTCGGGATTCGGACGCCGGTTCACTTATTATGATGGCTTCCTGTTCGAGACGCTGGGGCCGAACCTCAGCGAGCGCCAGCCCATTGCGTCCGGCGGGCGCTATGACGGGTTGGTCTCCGGTCTCTCGAACGGCAAGGCGAACGCGACCGCCATCGGCGGCGTCGTGCGGCCCGACCGTGTGCTGCGTGCGAAAGGGAGGGGTGTATGACCCGTCTGTCACTGGCGATTCCGTCCAAAGGGCGGCTGAAGGAAAAATCCGAGGAATGGCTGGCCTCCGCCGGCTTCCCCGTCACCCAGATCGGTGGCGAACGCGGCTACCAGGCCGAGATCGAAGGCCTGGGCGATGTCGAGATGCGGCTCCTGTCCGCGCGTGAGATCGCGCAGGGCCTCGTCGATGGCAGCCTGCATGCGGGCGTCACAGGCGAAGACCTGCTGCATGACCTTGCCCCGGTCGGGGAGAGCGACTTCGACGTGGTGAAACGGCTCGGCTTCGGCGGGGCCGACGTGATCGTCGCCGTGCCTCAGGCCTGGGTCGATGTCGATACGATGTCGGACCTCGAAGCGGCAGGCGCCGCGTTCCGCAAGGCACACCACCGCCGCCTGCGCGTCGCGACCAAATACATGCGCCTGACCCGGCGCTTCTTCGCGGCGCGGTCCGTTGGGGAATACCGGCTCGTCGAAAGCGCGGGAGCGACCGAAGCTGCCCCTACGACGGGTTCGGCCGACGTGATCGTCGATATCACCTCCACCGGCGCGACCCTGAAGGCCAATGGCCTGAAGATCCTGTCGGACGGGCTGATCCTGAAAAGCGAGGCGGTGTTTGCGGTGTCGCCGGGTGCCGTATGGTCACCTGAAGCGAAGGCCAGCCTGGAGGTCTTGTTCGCAGGTGCAGCAATTAAACCTAGGGAAATACTAGAAAAAATCTAGGACACATTCTTGACATATCTCGAAATGCGCGGCCTTATGTCCCAGCAAGTTTCTGGGAGGAAACGCTGCAAACGGTGGGAGGCGCGGACCAAGGGTCCGCGCCTCTTCCGTTTGGAGGTATCATCAGGGTAAGTGAGAACCGGACAGACCGGAGCAACGGCTCAGGTGAGGTAGGGGGCGTTTGGACATCACTGCCGTTCCGCCCGGCTTCACGATTAACAATAAGCACTTATCGTTTATCGTCAAGTTCTATTATCGTTTTTCGATTAATCTTTTGTAATGGTGATCAGCCAGCTTGGGCTTCCGTCTTCCGGAACGACCCTCAGGATCCGTGTGTCGCCGTCGGGCGTGAGGGTTTCGCTGATCTCTGCGCCTGAGACTTCGATCTTCAGGGAATCGGGCGCGTCGGCCTGCTGGTCGAGCTCGACATTGAAGGCGCTGGCCTGTTCGCGAGCGACAAAAAGCTCAGCCGCCTCTGCCGGCGTGAGGAAACGGACCGTTCCGTCCTCCTCGATGATCATGGATTGACGCTGCGTCACTTCGGCGTCGCCGGAGCTGTCCTGAGCGGCCTGTGCCTGCACAACATTGAGGGGAGGAGACAGGCGTCCGTCAGCCGACTGGGCGGCTGCCGGCAGCACGAGCAGGCTGAGTCCTGCGGCCAGGCTGGCAAGCGTCTTCATCCTCTGACTCCCAATCGCTTTCGCGGGTACATAAGCGCGAATCGAGGCGGCTGTCACATGCATGGGTGCGCTGTGTGTTGACTTCCGGTCAGCCCCCCGTCATGCGTGGCGCCCTGAGAATAATCCTCGCGACATCGGAAGGGTAACAGATGAGCGATCCCCGCCAGCATATCATGCCGGTCTACCGGCCGCCGGAACAGGTCTTCGAGAAAGGAGAGGGTGTTTACCTCTTCGCCGAGGATGGCACGCGATATCTGGACTTCATTGCCGGCATCGCCGTCAACGCGCTCGGCCATTCGCACCCGGCCATGGTCGACGCCCTGCGCGAGCAGGCCGGCAAGCTGTGGCACACATCGAACATGTTCCGCGTGCGCGGCGCCGAAGAGCTGGCTGACAAGATCTGCCGCGACACCTTCGCCGACCGGGTCTTCTTCACGAATTCCGGCACCGAGGCGATCGAGTGCGCGATCAAGTCGGCGCGCAAGTATCAGTGGGCCAATGGTCACGAGGACCGGATCGACATCATCACCTTCACGGGCGCTTTCCACGGCCGCTCGATCGGGGCGATCAATGCCGGTGGCAATCCGAAATACCTGGAAGGCTTCGGCCCGGCGCTGCCCGGTTTCGTCCATCTCGAATGGGGGGACATGGACGCGCTGGAGGAAGCGATCTCCCGTCCGACCGCTGCCGCCGTGCTGATCGAGCCCGTCCAGGGCGAAGGCGGCGTGCGCGCGATGCCGGAAGACAAGCTGATCCGTTTCCGCGAGCTGTGCGACGAACATGGCGTGCTACTGATCTATGACGAGGTCCAGTGCGGCATGGGCCGGACCGGCAAGCTGTTCGCCCATGAATGGGCCGAAGGCGCGACGCCGGACATTCTGTGCTCGGCCAAGGGCATCGGCGGCGGCTTCCCGTTTGGCGCATGCCTGACGACCGAAGCCTGCGGCGAACACATGCAGCCGGGCAGCCACGGCTCGACCTATGGCGGCAACCCGCTGGCCATGGCCGTCGGCAATGTCGTCTGGGACATCATCTCGAACGAGGATTTCCTGGCCGAAGTGCGCCGCGTCTCCGGCACGATGGCGCAGAGCCTGAAAAGCATTGCCGACAGCCATCCGGACAAGGTGGACGGTGTAACCGGCAAAGGCCTGCTGACCGGCCTGAAGATGAAGGCGGATCCGAAAAGCCTGCAGGGCATCTGCCGCGACAAGAACCTGCTGGTCGGCGTGGCCGGTGCCAATGTGCTGCGCCTCGCGCCGCCGCTGGTGATCACGGACGAAAATGTCCGCGAAGCGACCCGTGTCATGGACGAGGCAATCAGCGACTGGGAACCGGCCTGACGCCATGACGCACTGGCCATGACATACTGGGAAGGGTCTTGTCATTGCGGCGCCGTGGAGTTCCGCTTCGAGGCTGACATCACGGATGTCTACCAGTGCGACTGTTCCCTCTGCGCCATGAAAGGCGCGACGATGACCAGCGTGCCGAAGGACCGGTTCACGCTGGTCGCCGGGAAGGAGTCGCTCAGCGAATACCGCTGGAACACCGGTGTGGCCCGGCACTATTTCTGCTCGACCTGTGGCATCTATCCGTTCCACAGCAAGCGTTCGATGCCGGATCATTATGGCGTCAACGTCAATTGCCTGAAGGGCTTTGACGTGAGTGCGATAAAGATCCGTCAGACCGAAGGCCTGGGCATGACCGTCAATCCGGACGGTGCCCGCAATGTCTGGCGAGGACCGAGAACCTGATGACAAAGATCAAAGCTGCCTGTGTCCAGATGCGTTCCGGTGTGGACGTTGCCCCCAACATCGCGGCGGCCTCTGCCCTCATCCGCGAAGCGGCGGGGCAGGGCGCGAAATTCATCGCGACGCCGGAGATGACGAACCTGCTCGACATCCGGCCCGGCATGGCGCGGCCGAAGATTGTGGCGGAGGCAGATGATGCCTCCCTTGCGGCGTTCCGGCCGCTGGCGGCAGAGCTGGGCGTGACATTGCTGATCGGCTCGCTGGCCGTGACCTTGCCGGACGAGGACCGCTTCGCCAACCGCTCTTTCCTGATCGGTCCGGACGGCGGCGTGATCGCGCGCTATGACAAGATCCACATGTTCGATGTCGAGGTCGGCGACGGGCAGAACTACCGCGAGAGCCGGGCCTACCGGCCGGGCGAAGCGGCGGTGCTGGCGAAGGCACCGTTCGGCCAGGTCGGCATGACGATCTGCTATGACCTGCGTTTCCCGCACCTCTATCGGGGCCTCGCGCAGGCGGGGGCGGACGTCCTCACCATTCCGGCAGCCTTCACGCGGGTGACGGGTGAGGCGCACTGGCATGTGCTGGTTCGGGCCCGCGCCATCGAGACGGGCTGTTTCGTCATCGCCCCGGCGCAGGGCGGCAGGCATGAGGACGGGCGCGAGACATTCGGCCATTCGCTCATCGTCTCGCCCTGGGGCGAAGTGATTGTGGAAGCTGAAGGTGCCGAACACGGCATTGTGCTGGCGGAGCTGGATCTGGGGGAGGTGGCGAAAGCCCGCGGGCGCATTCCGTCACTTGGGAATGACAAGGATATCGTCGTTACACGGATGGGTGATTAGATGTGTCCCGCGTCCGGCGCGAGCAGGCACACTGCCAGCAGGCAGACCACAAGACATCCAAGTGCGATACGCCCAGCCATGCGCATTCCTCCGAGCCCCTGACCCTGCCACAAAGGGGGGAAGATCCGGTGAAGGAATTCTGGAAAATTCAAGGGATTTCTACCTGCCGAGGCGGCGGCGGAATTCCTCGTAGCCGAAATCGGAGACCTGTTCCACGCGGCCGTCTTCCCAGCGAATGGCGAGATTGGCGAGCGGCGTGCCGTTGAACGTGTTCGTCTTGACGAAGCTGTAGTGCATCTGGTCGGTGAAGATCACCTGATCGCCCGGTTTCAATGGTGCGTCGAAGGAGTAATCGCCAATCACGTCGCCGGTCATGCAGGTGTTGCCGCCGAAACGGTAGGTGTGGGCCTTCTCGCCAGCTTTTCCCGCGCCGATCACATCCGGCCGGTAGGGCACTTCCAGCACGTCCGGCATGTGGGTCGAGGCGGACGCGTCGAGAATGGCAAGGTCCATCTCGTTCCAGTGAACGTCGAGCACGGAGGCATGAAGTTCGCCTGTGTTGACGACGAGGCCGCCGCCCGGCTCAAGCACGACCTCGACACCGAAACGTGCCTTGAACGCCTTGATCGCCTCAATCAGGACGCTGACATCGTATCCCGGCTTGTTCAGGAAGTGGCCGCCACCGAAATTCACGGATGTGACCTGTTCGATATATTGCCCGAAATTGTCAGCCACATGCTGGATGAGGCCGGCGGAGCCTTCGTGCAGGCTTTCGCAGAGGGCGTGGACATGGAAAATGTCGACGCCGGACCAGTCGACCTCGTCCAGCTTCGCAGGCACTTCGCCGAACCGGCTCATCGGCGCGGTCGGGTTATAGAGGTCCCCGCCCAGCGTGGCATTGGAATAGCCGGGGTTCACGCGCAGGCCGACATGGCAGCCGGCATCGCGGGCGATATCGCCGAAGCGGGCCAGCTGGGCCGCCGAATTGAAATAGATGTGCTTCGCGATCTTCGTCAGGCGGCGGACGGTGTCTTCCGTATAGGCCGGGGAGTAGACATGCACTTCCTTGCCGAAGCTTTCCTGCCCCATGATGGCTTCATGCTCGCCGCTGGCTGTGGTGCCGTCGAGATAATCCTTCATCACCGGGAACGCCGCCGGCATCGCAAAGGCCTTGGTGGCGAGCAGGATCTTGCAATCGGCTGCCTCCCGCACGCGCTGCGCCGTCTCCAGATTCTTCCGGAGGCGGGCAATATCGAGGACGAAGCAGGGGGTGGGAATGTTGGAAGGCAGGAAGGGCATGGTCATGAGGACAATCTCTCGGATTCAACTGAGCGCTCATGCTGAGCGAAGTCGAAGCACGAGCGCGTGCTCCGGTTCGATACGGCCCGGGTCCATCCTTCGACTTCGCTCAGGATGAGCCCTTGCGGCGGATCAGGTCTCCACCGCGAAGAGTTCGTCCTGGTCGCCGGGCTTCACGTCGATGACGTGCCAGGGCAGGCCGCGCTGGGCGACGTCTTCGAGGAAGGGCTTGGCCGGGAATTGTTCGACATTGAACACGCCTTTGCCGGCCCATTCGCCGCGAAAGAACATGGCGGCGCCGGAAACCGGCGGCACGCCCGTCGTGTAGGAGACGGCCTGCGCGGAGACTTCCTTGTTGGTCTCGGCATGGTCCGAGACATTGTAGATCATCTTGGTCAGCGGCTGGCCATCCTTCTTGCCACGGAAGATCACGCCGATACTGGTCTTTCCGGTGTAGCCTTCGGCGAGCGAGGATGGCGGCGGCAGCAGGTCCTTCAGGAACTCCATCGGGATGATGTCCATGCCCTTGTGCTTGATCGGTTCGAGGCCGATCAGGCCAATGGATTTGAACACCTGAAGGTGCTTGATGTATTCGGCGCCGAACGTCATCCAGAAGCGGATCTGCTTCAGGCCCTTGATGTTCTTCACCAGGCTTTCCTCTTCCTCGTGATAGATGAGGTAGGAATCCTTCGGGCCGACTTCCGGATAGTCGATGTCGCAATTGATGGAGAGGGCGGGGATCTCGATCCACTCGCCATTCTTCCAGTATTTGCCGTCCTGCGTGACTTCACGGAGGTTGATTTCCGGATTGAAATTCGTGGCGAAGGTCTTGCCATGGTCACCGGCATTGCAATCCACGATGTCGATATATTCGATCTCGTCGAACAGGTGTTCCTGCGCATAGGCACAGTAGACGTTTGTCACGCCGGGGTCGAAGCCGCAGCCGAGAATGGCGGTGATGCCCTTCTCCTTGAAACGGTCGTGATAGGCCCACTGCCAGTGATACTCGAACTTCGCCACGTCGCGCGGCTCATAGTTCGCGGTGTCCATATAGTTGCAGCCGGTTTCGAGGCAGGCATCCATGATCGGCAGATCCTGATAGGGCAGGGCCATGTTGATCAGCAGGTCAGGCTTCACCTTTTCGATGAGCGCGACCACTTCGGCCACATTGTCGGCATCGACCTGCGCGATCTCGATCGGCGTCTTGCAGAGCTTCGCGACTTTCTCGCAGCTCTCGATCCGGCGCGAGGCGAGCGTGATGTGCTTGAACGTGTCGCGGTCCATCGCGCATTTCTGGGCGACGACCGAACCGGCAGCGCCGGCACCGATGATGAGAACGCGGTCCATGATGGGAGGGCCTCCAAAACTCTGCGGGGTTCCTGAATTGACCCGTCACATAGGGCAATCCGGAGGCCTTCGCCAGTGGAGACATGAAGGGGGTGCCGCAGCGCAGGCGGATTGCGCGAGTGGGAGGAAACGAGGCTCCGCCCGGCGCTGCGGCGGGAGAGATCAGGCGGCCTGCCGGTAGGGCGACAGGCGCGAAAGCTCCTCGGTCAGCCAGTTATAATGCCGGGCCAGCCGCTCAAGCTGATGAAGGTCAGCATCAGGCCGGCTGGACAATTCCTCCTGCCAGGCTTCGATCACGCGCAGCTGTGTCTGTAGCCAGCACAGCATGGCGGAGTCATCGACCGGAACACACATGGTTCTTCTCCTGCAATTGCGAAGCATTCGCAAATTGAAACTGGCACATCACAGCGCCTCTTGCAAGTCATTCTCAAAAATGTCGCAGACGACCCGAAAGGATCGCCCGGCTTGCCCGCGGGAACGAATGCCTTTCCTGGGGGTTATATGCTCAACAGTCCGGCCTGTTCCCGGTGCCGGAAAATCACGAGGAGACACCAGATGACCCTTGAAGGGCTTATCATTTTTCTGCTGGTCGGCGGCGTGGCGGGCTGGCTGGCCGGGCTGATCGTGCGCGGCGGCGGCTTTGGCATTATCGGCAATATTGCCGTCGGCATCGTCGGCGCCTTCATCGCCGGATTCCTGTTCCCGGCCGTTGGCGTCAGCCTCGCCGGTGGCATCGTCGGGTCCATCGTGCACGCCACAATCGGTGCAGTGGTCCTGCTCCTGATTGTGCGTGTGCTGAAGCGCGCCTGAATTCGCGCCGGCAGGTGTAAACCAGCAATTCCTGCAACAGACTGGTACCGCGGGCCATAATGCGCTATGGCCCGCGCTTCCTTTTTCAGGCCCTCAAAAGGGGAGGCTCTCCATGGCAGGCCGTCATTTCATCGATCTCTGGCACCTCGACCATGTCGAATTGCGCGAAATTCTGGACATGGCCCATGCCATGAAGAAAGCGCGCGCCGGCTGGCCGAAGGGCCGCGTCGATGACGGCGCGCCGCTGGAAGGCCATACGCTGGCGATGATTTTCGAGAAATCCTCGACCCGGACGCGTTTCTCCTTCGACATGGCGATGCGCCAGCTGGGCGGCACGTCGATCACGGCGACGTCGAGCGACATGCAGCTTGGCCGGGGCGAGACAATCGAGGATACGGCCCGCGTGCTCTCGCGTTATGTCGATGCGGTGATGATCCGCGCCAATGACCATTCCGACGTCGAAGCGTTCGCAGAGTTTTCCTCCGTTCCCGTCATCAACGGCCTGACCGACCGCTCGCACCCCTGCCAGATCATGGCGGATCTGCAGACGCTGGAAGAGACCGGGCTGGACCTGCGCGGCGCGCGCATCGCCTGGGTTGGCGACGGCAACAATGTCTGCGCCAGCTTCATCCATGCTGCGCCGAAGTTCGGCTTCTCGCTGGCCGTCGGCACGCCGGCCCGCTTTGCGCCGGATGATGAGGATCTCGACATTGCCCGCGAATTGCAGGGCAAGATCGACCTTTACGAGACCGCCGAAGAGGCGGTTGCCGGCGCCGATGTGGTCATCGCGGACACGTTCGTCTCCATGGGCGACAAGGATGCCGAGCGCCGCCTCGAAATCCTGGAACCCTATGCCGTCACAGAAGACCTGATGGCGATGGCCAACAAGGGCGCCTCGTTCCTGCACTGCCTTCCGGCCCACCGGGGCGAGGAAGTGGATGCCGAAGTCATCGATGGCCCGCAAAGCCTTGTCTTCGACGAAGCTGAAAACCGCCTGCACGCCCAGAAGGCCGTGCTGCGCTGGTGCCTCGAAAAATAGGTCTTACCCAGACTGGACCTCGTCCAGCCCGAGCGCAAACAAGGCCGCGACAGCGCTCATCGCGCCGAGGATGGCGATGACCGTTGCCAGTCCGGCAAAGCTTGCCACCAGGCTGAAGCCACCGCCGAGGATCAGCACGGTGCCGATGATCGTGTTGGACAGGGCGGTGTAGGCTGCGCGCGTCTCCGCCGTCGCCATGTCGACCAGATGGGTCGACCGGCCAAGGCGCACGCCCTGATAGGCAATCATCAGGATAAAGATCATCACCGGCAGGCCCGTATTTGCGGCCAGCAGGCCGGCGGCATTGAGGCCCAGCGTGCCGAAGAGGGCCAATGCCCCGGCAAGGCCTGTCAGGATCAGGACCTTGCGGCTGGAGCGGTCGGCAAGGCGTCCCCAGACATAGGAACTCAGTAGGCCCGCGCTCGCGGAGGCAACGACCAAGAGGCCGAGCCCGCCGAACATGTTGCGCGCCGTCTCATCCTGCGTGCCGAGGGCCACCATGAAGGGCGGGGCAAGCGCGGTGGAGGTCAGCAGGGCCCGGACAAGAATGAACCGGCGCAGCTGGGCGTCGCGCGCCAGCAGGCCGAAATCGTCCGCGAGCCTGCGGACGGGGCTGGCGCTTGTCTCCGGCTCGCTGGCCTCCTCGGCAATGCTGGCAAACACAGCGGCGGCGGAGACCCAGAGAAGGCCCGCCAGCATCAGCCCGCCGGTGACCAGCGCCAGACGGTTCTCCCCGGCAAAGGCCAGCAGCACGCCATAGGCCAGCACGGCGCCCGCGCCGATCGTGCCTGCCGTTCCGGTGGCCGTACCGCGCCGGGATTTTGCAATCGTCTTGCCGAGCACGTCCTTGTAGGTGACCGAACAGACAGACCGGGCGAGGGCCAATGCGGTGAGCGCCCCGAGAATGACCCAGCCTGCCACTGCGCCGGTCAGCATCAGCGCCGCCAGTCCCATGGCGATGGCGGCGAGACCTTCTATCAGCGCGCCACCTGCCCAGGCCCATTTTCGTCGCTTCACCCGGCGCAGCGCACCGGCGGTAAACATCTGCGGGAAGAGGGCGCCCGCCTCACGGATCGGCACCAGAAGGCCGAGCAGGCCGGCCGGGGCGCCGAGCGTGGTGAGCAGCCAGCTCAGCACAAGTTTCGGGTCGATCAGCCCGTCGGCAATCTTGCTGGCCGAAAGGCTGCTGACATGCCGGAAGAAATTGTCGGGCTCATGTTCGCGAGCGGTATCGGAGATATCCAGATTGCCGGGCGTTTCGCTCGTCGAGGTCAACAGGCGGAAGACCGCTCTCTTCTTGTCCTGCGCCATCGCCCGGTTTGCCCTCAGCCGTTCGGATCCTGAAAGGATCATGTTTCGTGCCTAAAAGACAATCGCAAAGCCGCTTTGATGAACCTGCCACACGCGCCGATCAAACCTTTGTCAGACCGGTATTTTTCCGCTGGAACGCGTGAAGCATGCCGCTAGGGTGCGTGGATGGCAGACACACATTATTCCAATCAGAAATTTTCCCATCCGGACATCACGGCGAAGGGCGAGACCCGCGCCAGCGTGGCCTGGACGGGGCTGAAAACGCTTTGGTTCAACACCGGGACGCTCTGCAATGTCGAGTGCCGGAATTGCTACATCCTCTCCTCGCCGAAGAATGACCGGCTGGTCTACCTGACGCTCGCCGACGTCATGCCATATCTGAATGAAATCGACCGGATGACCTCCGAAGCGGTGGAGATCGGCATCACCGGCGGCGAGCCCTTCATGTGCCCGGATATTCTGCCGATCATGGAAGCGATCCTCTTCCGCGGGCACAGCCTTCTGTTCCTGACCAACGCCATGCGCCCGATGATGCGGCCCCGCATCCAGGAAGGCCTCCAGCGCCTTCGCCGGAACGGCCTGACGGAGAAGCTGATCCTCCGCGTCTCGCTCGACAGCCATGACCCGGCGCTGCACGACGCCGAGCGTGGAGAGGGGGCCTTTGAGGAGGCCTGCAATGGTCTGCGCTGGCTGGCCGAAGAGGGTTTCACCGTGGCGATTGCCGGGCGCCAGTCCCTGCACGAGGACGAAGCGGCTGCCCGCGCGGCCTATGGCGCGCTTGCCACCTCGCTCGGCCTGTCGCTGGACCCTGCCGATCCGAAACAGCTCGTCCTGTTCCCGGAGATGATCGCCAGGGATGATCCGCCGGAGATCACGACCGAATGCTGGGGGATCCTCGGCAAGTCGCCGGAGAGCATCATGTGCGCAGACCAGCGCATGGTGATCCGCCGCAAAGGCTCCGCGCGCGCCAGTGTCACGGCCTGCACGCTGCTGGTCGATGATCCGGCGTTCGAACTCGGCCACACGCTGAAGGAAGCGACGGCAGAACCAGTGAAGCTCAATCACCCGTGGTGCGCCAGTTTCTGCGTCCTTGGTGGCGGCAGCTGTTCGGCCTGACGGCCTGCCTCAGTTGAGCGGCGGCGCGTTCTGGTCGACCTGTTCGAAGATGGCGAGATAGGTGATTGCGGGCGTTCCGAAAAACGCACAGCCCGGCTGAACGACTTCCATCACACTGTGGAACCGGTAGCCTTTTTCGTCCGCACGGTTCAGCTTGTCTTCGAGATCCTTGATCGCCTTGTCGGAGAAGACTTTTCCGATGGACTGAACGCGATATTTCATTCTGGTAGCTCCAATTCTGACAGGTCGGTGCCGCCATGGCCGGGTTTGCACCGGTGCAGGCGGGTGAAGGTAAGACGGAAGGCGGTGGCGACAGGCTTCGTGCGGAAGGCCAGCTCGCTGTAGCGCGAACAGCTCGGCTCATAGACGCAGCGATTGCCGATGATGTCCGGGCGTACCCAGCGATAAAGACGCAGCAGGGCGATGGCCGCCTGACGCGCGCCCCAACCCCGCAGAGGCGGCATCGCATCTACCCGGTTGTCCAGGTCTGGCCTGATGCCCAGCCTTCGCAGAGTGGATGGCCGCAATTCTTCCGGCACATCCAGATCCAGATGCGCCATCGTCAATTTCGCGGAATTCAGATCGCCCCCCATAGGGTGAATTAGACGAAGGCGCTGGCCATGAGTCAACAAAAAGCCTCGACCGGGCGATCACAGGCTCCGGTCTTGATACATGGCGGCCCCGCTGCCACATGGGGCGCGCTATAAGGACACCCGCCATGGCCATGACTTCCAGCGATTTCGTCGCAAATTTCCAGATCGAGAACCGGCCCGTTCGCGGCCGTGCCGTGCGCATGGGTCCGGCGAGCATTTCGCCGATCCTCCACCGGCATGATTACCCGGACAATCTCGCTCGCATCCTGGGGGAGGCGGTCACGCTGGCTGCGCTGGTCGGCTCCTCGCTGAAGTTCGAGGGGCGCCTCCTGGTGCAGGCGGAAGGCGATGGCCCGGTGAAGATGCTGGTCGGCGAGTATCGCTCCGATGGCGGCATCCGCGGCTATGCCCGTTATGACGAAGACGCCTGGGAAAAGCTGGACCGTCTCAACAAGGGCGCGGCCCCGCACATGCCCCAGCTGTTCGGCGCAGCCGGGCGGCTCGGCCTGATCATCATCCAGGACAATCCCGCCATCCAGCCATACCAGGGCATCGTCCCGCTGGTGAAAGGCACGCTGGCGGAATGTGCGGAGGATTATTTCGCCCAATCCGAACAGGTGCCGACGCGCATCCGCCTGTCGGTGGCCGAGTTTGAGCGTCCGGGCGATCCGGCGCTCTGGGTGTCCGGCGGCATGATGATCCAGCGGGTCGCAGCCGACGAGACGCGCGGCGACACGGCAGAGGCGTGGGACGAGGCACAGGCCCTGTTCGCCACGATCACTGACGGCGAACTCGCCGATCCGGACCTGCCCATGGAGCAGCTGCTCTACCGCCTGTTCCATGAACAGGGTGTCCGGATGGAGCCGCCGCAGGTTCTGGACGATCGTTGCACCTGCAATGAAGAGCGCCTTGTTGCGACGTTGCAGGCCATGTCGGACGAGGCGCTGCACGATCTAGTCGAAGAGGACGGCACCCTGTCCATCGACTGTCAGTTCTGCGGCCGGCACTACACCGTGCCGATCGAGGAAGTGACCGGCGCCTCGAACTGAACAGACATGCCATCTCGCGTCGGACACCGATGGGAGATGGCATACTGGTCAATGTATTGTGGGCCACATTCCGCATTGCCTCGGCGCCCGCCCGCTGGCACACCCCGCGCATGAACTTCAAATGGCTCCCCAATGCGCTGACGATTGCGCGCTGCGTGTTTGCGCTGCTTTGCCTTGGCGGCATCGTGCAGGCCCTGCGCGTACAGGACATCATCGATCTCGGCATGAGCCAAGATGTCTCCTCGGCGGAGCAGGAGACCCGTATCGCGGTGCAGCAGCTCTGGTACCAGTTTGCCCTGCTGGCTTTCCTGTCCGGGGCGCTGACGGATTTTCTGGACGGCTGGCTGGCACGAAAGCTTGAGGCCCAGTCCCGGTTCGGTGTGTGGCTCGATCCGATTGCGGACAAACTTCTGGTTGGCGTGGCCCTGCTGGGCCTTGCGCTCATCTTCCACACCTGGCTGATCTATATTCCGGCTGCTGCGATCATTGCGCGCGATGTCTTCATGACCTGGCTGCGCACAACACCAGCCGGCAAGGCTGTGGTGGACCCGTCGAACCTCGCCAAATGGAAAACCGCTTTCGAAATGGCGGCCATTATCGGCCTCATGCTGCCGCTGGCGGCCATCCCGCAGGATGCGGTCTCGCAGGGGGCGGCGACGAACAATCTGGCGGAGCTGGCCGCAGCCGGTCTGGTCGCCTTGTTGTGGATTGCTGCGGCACTCTCGCTGTGGACGGGCTGGCGCTACATGGTGGCCGCAGTCCGCAGCCGGAAAGGCTGAACGCAAGAACGCCAGCCCTGGGGGAAAACAGAGCCGGCGTTCCGTTTGCGTCACCGGCGCGCAGGGCAAAGGGAAACCCGCGTCGCCAGCTGTCTGTCGATGACGAGAACTGGTTCACTCCCCCGTCACGAAGAAAGCGTCTCACCGGCATCTTAAAGGCAACTTAATACTCGCGGCGGGATTTAGGCGCCTTTTCCACGAAACCGCCACGGGACTGGCCCCTGTGCTGCCTCATTCAGGGCAGACCACTGGGTTTATGAAACGTAAACGCCCCATCGCTGCCTGGAAGATCGTTGCCGTGATCAGTGCCGCGATGGCGTTCCTCTGCCTGCCGGCCGTACTGGCGGTTGCAGGGGTGGACGATGTGCGGGAAACCCCGCGGTCGCGCGCCGTCGTGGCATCGCATACGGCGGAACTCAGCGAAGCGCTGGCAGAGCAGGGGCGCCATCTGGGCGCGCCCGTTTACCTGCGGCTTACCAAGGAACCTGCCGTCCTGACGGCCTATGTGGCCGACGCAGAAGGGGTGTACGAACCGTTCCGCTCCTGGCCAGTGTGCGCTTATTCCGGCAAGCTTGGCCCGAAACTGGCCGAAGGCGACATGCAGGCGCCGGAGGGCTTCTATTCGATCGCGCCGGGCCAGATGAATGCGGCGTCGAGCTATCATCTCGCCTTCAATCTCGGTTTTCCGAACGCTTTCGACCGGGCGCATGCCCGCACGGGCTCTTACCTGATGGTGCACGGCGATTGTGTGTCGATCGGCTGCTACGCCATGACCGACGAAGCGATCGAGGAAGTCTGGACCCTGATGCAGGCAGCCATGGGCGAAGGCCAGAAGGCCGTGCCGGTGCACATCTATCCCTTCGCGATGACGGCAGCGAACCTCCAGCGCCATGCCGGGGACCCGAATTCCACCTTCTGGCGCTCCCTCGCGCCGGCATGGGAGGCATTCGAAAAGACCGGCCATGTGCCGGACGTGCGGGTGTCCGGCGGGAAGTACGAAGTCGTGCCGGCCGCCTGATCCGGCCTGGCGCTCTTTTTAGCGTTCCGGTGCCCAATAGGGTGAGGGGACGGCGCCGCCGAACAGTTCCTGAAGCTTGCGATGCGTGCCGGGCGTTGTCCCGTCTGGTGGGGTCAAAGGATCGGCCCAGACGGCTTCCGCGATTTCGCCGCGCGAGGTCGCTTCGCCTTGTGTCCAGGTGCCAGGCCGGGCGCGGTAAAGCACGACATGGTCATTCGGAAACACGAAATGGTTGGAATAGATGCCGACCAGGTCCGGTGAGGCCGTCAGTGTGAAGCCGCCTTCCTCCAGCAGCTCCCGTTCCAGCGATTCGAGGCTGGTTTCTGCTTTCTCCACGCCGCCGCCGGGCAGGTACCAGCCGGGCGTATAGGTGTGGCGGATCATGAAGACTTTGCCGGCCTCGTTCTCCACGACGGCGCGGACGCCCAGCGTCATCGGCCGGGACAGGCGGAACCAGGACTGGAAGATACGGGTGCGGATACGGGCCATGACGTTCGTCCTGCCAGAATCGTCTCAAGATGGAGTGAATGCAAAAATTTTCCCGCACTCGGGCCAAAAATACAGGATTCCGGCGAGAAATCGGGTGAAAACCCTGCCGAATTGGGCTCGCCATGCGCGGCGCACCGCGCTATGCACACGCCAACAAACACACTCACGTGACAAATTTACACAAGCGAGAAAGCGACATGATCCATCCGTCCCTGCTTGCCATTGCTGCTATCGTCGTCGTTTTCGGCGTCCTCAACCTGATTGAATTCAAGCGGCTGGACTAACCGCTCGGCTTGATCATCCCGGAGCTCTCTCTGATCGCGGCCCTTATCGGGGGGCTCGTGATCATGGTACTGGCGGGAAATGCGCTGGTCAGTGGAGCTGTGTCCCTTGCTGCCCGCATGGGGGTTTCACCCCTCGTTGCGGGCATTTTCATTGTCGGCTTCGGTACCTCGGCCCCTGAAATGATCGTGTCGCTCGATGCGGCCCTGTCGGACCGTTCGGGCCTCGCCCTCGGCAATATTGTCGGCTCAAATATCGCCAATGTTTTCCTCGTGCTCGGCCTGCCGGCGCTGATTGCGCCCATTGCGGCAGGCGGCGTGGGGGAGAAGCGCGGCCTGGCGGCGGTCGTCGTCGCCGCCGTGGCATGGATCGGCATCACCGCCGTGATGCCGCTGACACCGCTGGTCGGCATCTGCTTCATCACGATCCTGATCGCCTATTCGGGCCTGACCTTCATCGCCGCGCGCCGGGCGGTTGCGGCGGGGAAGGACCCCGGCGTCACGGAAGAGGAAGACCCGCACCTGCCGCTCTGGCTGGCGCTGGTCTATGTGCCGCTCGGCATTCTCGGCCTCGTCCTCGGCGCGGACCTTGTGATCGAAGGCGGCGTCGGCATCGCGACCTTCCTGAACGTGCCGGAGGAATATATCGGCCTGACCCTGCTCGCGATCGGGACATCGCTGCCGGAGATCGGCGCGGGGCTCGTGGCGGTGATGAAGAAGCAGGGCGAAGTGCTGATCGGCAATGTGCTCGGCTCGAACGTGTTCAACATCCTCGGCGCGGGCGGCATTATTTCCCTGTTCGGGCCGATCCGGATGGCGCCGACCTTCCAGCAATATGATCACTGGGCGCTGGCGCTGGCGACGCTGGTCATCGGCTTCGTGATTGTGACCAGGGCACGGATCGGACGCCTGTTCGCGGTGCTGCTCCTGCTGGTCTATGCCGCCTACATCTACGGCCTGATCACCGGGCTCAACATATCCGGCTTGTTCCAGCCGGCCGGGACATGACGCCCGGCATTGCACTCGTCACCGGCGCCGGGGCCCGCCTTGGCCGCGCCATGGCATTGGCGCTGGGCGAAGATGGCTGGAAAGTCGCCGTGCACTATCACAGCTCCGCCGACGGTGCCGAAGAGACCTGCGACCTGGTCCGCAAGGCCGGCGGTACGGCTGAACCGGTGCAGGCGGACCTCGCCGACGAAAACGCGCGCGGCGACCTTGTGGAACGTGCAGCAAAGGCGCTGGGCGGCCCGGTCAGCCTGCTGATCAATTCTGCGTCCACCTTCCATGACGACACGGCCCTGACTCATTCCCGCGAGGACTGGGATGCGCATATGGAGCCCAATCTCCGCGCGCCCATTCATCTGGCCCAGCAGATGGCGTCAGACCTGCCGGACGGAGACAAGGGGCTGGTGATCAACATGATCGACCAGCGCGTCTGGAAGCTGAACCCTGTCTTCTTCACCTACACACTTTCCAAGGCGGCGCTGTGGCAGGCGACGCAGACCCTGGCCCAGGCGCTGGCGCCCGATATCCGCGTCAACGGCATCGGCCCAGGGCCAACGCTGGCCAGCGTTCATCAGACGGCAGAAGAGTTTGCCGCCGAGAAGGCTGCGACGCTGACGGGGGAGGGCTCTTCCCCGGAAGAGATCGTGCACGCCATGCGCTTCCTCATCGCAGCAAACAGCGTGACCGGCCAGATGATCGCCAGCGATGGCGGCCAGCACCTGATGTGGCAGACCCCGGACGTACAGGCATGAATTTCTCCTCCGACACGTCGGCGCCCGCACACCCGCGTGTCATCGAAGCGCTGGCCTCGGCAAATACGGGCATGGAAGCGAGCTATGGTGGCGACACGGTCACAGCGGCCCTTCGCGGCAAGCTCGCCGCGATCTTCGAAACAGAGGATTTCGATTACTGGCTCACCGCCTCGGGCACGGCGTCCAATGCGCTGGCGCTGTCGTGCTTCTGCTCATCCATCGGCGCCGTGCTGTGCCATGAGGAAGCCCATATCGCCCGGGATGAACGCGGCGCGCCGGAATTCTTCTCCGGGGGCGGCAAGCTGCAGCTGCTGACCGGCTTCGGCGCGCGCATCGACCGCGACGCGCTGGAAACTGCGCTCCGCCAGATCAATCCCGCCTTCGTTCACGAGACACCGGCGGAGGCGCTGTCCCTCACCAATCTCACCGAATGCGGCACGGCCTACCGGGCCGCGGAAGTCGCGCTCTATGCCGGGCTCGCCAAAGAGAAGGGGCTCGCGGTGCACCTCGACGGCGCCCGGCTTGGTAATGTGCTGGCCAAAGGCAAGGCGACGGCGGCGGACATGACCTGGCGGGCAGGCGTCGACGTGCTCACGTTTGGTCTCACCAAGACCGGCGCCATCGGATGCGAGATCATTCTTCTCTTCGGCGATGCCCGGAAGAAGTTCGGCGAGCTGAAGGCCCGTGCCAAACGGGCTGGCCACATGCCGCCGAAGATGCGGTTCCTCGCCGCGCAGGCGCACGCCATGCTCGAGGGCGGGCTGTGGCTGGAGCTGGCCGGGCAGGCGAATGCCCGCGCGCAGGCGCTGGCGGATGTGTTCACGCAGGCCGGGTTCGATCTTGCCTATCCGGTCGATGGCAATGAAGTCTTCCCGAGGCTGACGGACGAGGCAGCCGGGCGCCTGACGGCAGCAGGGGGCGTGTTCTATCCCTGGCCGGGCGGGGCGTACCGGTTCGTCTGTTCGTGGAGCACGGCGGAAGCGGAGATTGCCGCCGTGGCAGGGGCGCTGAAGGCCTAGGCCGTTTCGGAGATGGCGCCGCCCAGCCAGTTGCTGAGGTGCCGGACAGAGGACTGGTCGTCCAGCGGGGCCACGGCACGGCCGCCCAGCAGGTGCTGGTGCAGGCTCATCAGGATGACCGGGGAAAACATGGCAATTGAGGCGGTGCGGATCTCGTTCGCGTCCTCCGGCGCGCCGGGTGTGCCGGCAAGCTTGACGCACACGCAGTCCAGAGACGGCTCCAGCACATGCTCCAGATAGGCCTGCCCGACGTCCCCGTCCGCCATGCCTTCAACCATGCCGAAAGCATGCATCCGTACGAACAGGTCATCATTCATCCGGTCCAGGGCATGCCGGAAGCAGGCGTGAACGGCCTCCTCAATGCTGGCTGCCGGTTGGGATAGGGACTCCCAGATCGGCTGGGCGCGTTCGCCCAATTCGGCCATCATGGCGATCACCAGGCCTTTGCGGTCGGTAAAATAGTGGCGCAGGGTCGGTTCGGACGTTTCGGCCGCCAGGGCGAGCTGGCGCAGGGAAGGGCGCCGGATTTCTCCGGACAGGGCGAAAGTGATAACGCTGTCGAGCAGCGCCGAGCGCTTCGCGTCAAAGTTGTAGTTCCGGGCGCCGGGTGTTCGGGCCATGGATAGACCTGCCTCTCTTAGCGATACCGATGAGGAACTTCGGGGCGAATTCCTCATTCAATAGTTGCGACTAGTGTATTGCGCTAAACAGTGTCAACATCGCGAGACCAGTCTGCCGCCGAAATCCGTCAGGCGGAGTGAAATTTTAGGCGATGCTGCTTCGATTATGCGCCGCTGGCTGCGTCTGCTCCAGAGCCGCAATCTACCATCTTTGCGTGTATGCCTGTCACCTCCTGCCGGGATAAATCCGACGGAATCGCGGACGTTTCGGCCCGGCACCGGAGGCGCAGGTTAGCACATTTTCGCCTGCACGGCACTCCGCTGAAATGCCCAAAATGAACCGCACGGTATGTAAGTGAAAGCGTCACGGAAAAAGCCCGGCCGGACTTGCGTCCTGCCGGGCATTCTGGCCGGGCATATTGTCCGGGTATCCGGCTTACCGGTTGTGGACGCGCAGATCGTCGAGGATCGTTTCCGCCATATGGTCGTGTGCCGGAACCGACGGGTGCCACTGACAGCCATAGGCCACGGCAGGGTCGCCGCCATCCAGGGCGAGGTAGCGGATGCTTGTGCCTTTTTCCGCGTTCACGGCATCGACGGCCGTTTCGACGGCGTGGGACAGGAAGATCTTGTCCGTTCCGCCCAGCATCGGGCCGGTGAGGGCATAGATCGTGGCGTCCGGGTAGCGGGCGCTCATCCCGGACAGCAGGTCTTCCATGGCCGGGACGAACTGGTCCGTCGGGTCGTTCTGGTGGAAGTCATGGGTGCCCAGATTGATCAGGACGAGCTGGACAGGGCCTGTCGAATCCAGGCGGTCGATCTCGTCCTGGTCTGTCAGGCGCATCGACATCGTGCTGGTCTGGTTTTCCCCGTAATTGTGCACGAGCCCAATGCCCGGCCAGGCGAACATGACATAGTCCACACCCAGCGCTTCAGCGACCTGAACCCCATAGGAGTTGCGGACGGAATCGTATTCCGGCGTCAGCGGGCAGTCCTTGTCCGGTCCCATGGCGCCAAGGCCGAGGGAAATGGAATCGCCGACAATCAGCACCTTGCCCGGCAGGTCCGGCAGCGGGCCCTGAGGGGTGTCCTGATTGGCACAGGCCGGTACAGCGAGCAGCAGCGCGCTCAGAAAAATACGTTTCAGCATGATGGATTCCGTCTCCTTTGGCCGGGTCCAGTGCAAAATCTGCCGGGTATTGTGCATAGGGCGTGCCAGATGTTTGAAAACGCTGCGCTAAATCGCGTTCATCCCTTCAGGCGCTGTGCAGCGTGGGGGAGATTTCGTGTCTGGGTCCACAGGCTGTATTCTGAATTCTGCTCTGCCAGCCTGCTGGCCGGTCAACCGCCACGCGTCGCAGCGTCCAGTGCCGACACGACATGGTGGACCCGGCCTTCTACCGGCGCTTTGGGCAGGATATTCGTTTCGTAGCCAAGCGCGGGAAAAGCGGCCTCCAGCCGGGCGTATTCCGCGACGGCCTCGTTGATTCCGTGACGGCGCGCCTCGTCGCCGGTGAAGATGTCCGGCCAGGGCGGGGCCAGGAAGACGGTGGGGTTGTACCGATAGGTCTCCGCCACCGCGCCGGCCGCAGGATCGCCCGTCACATGGGCCAGCGCCACGGCGGCGTCCACGACGCCCCGGTCAAAGAAGACGGGGCCCGGCAGGTTCCGCGCGGCTGCGTGGTCGGCGATGGCGAGATCCAGCGTGCGGTGCAGGAAGGCTTCAATGTCCGTCCAGGGCAGGGCCTTGCCGCCGCTGGCCTGCTCGGCCTCGACGACGCGCCGCCCCGGCTCCTCCACGACATGATGACCGCGCGCCTTCAGCGCCTTCAGCAGCGTCGACTTGCCCCCGCCGGAGCATCCGGAAATCAGGATGAGTTTGTCCATGGGTCTGCTCTTGGGTGAAATGTACGAACACGGTTTTGGCGACGTACGGGCCTGACCGTATTGGAAGGGGACAAGTATGAACAACAGGTTGCTCATTCTCGCTTGACGCTCCGCGTCTGTTCCCCATTACCTGAAGGCGATGCTGGCCGCTCAGGCCGCGCCGGGCAAAGCGGCCATGCAGCCTGGCCCGTTCGCGGGGACCTGTTCGGCGGCAATCATGAAGCGTTCATCGGTCCGTCAAACCTGCCAACACGTCGAGGAGAATGAGCATGAGCTATGTGGATGGAGTCATCGCCGCCGTGCCGGAAGCCAACAAGGAAGCCTATATCGAGCATGCCCGTCAGGCGGCTGCGATCTTCCGGGAGTTCGGCGCGACAGAGGTCGTGGAATGCTGGGGCGATGATGTGCCTGAAGGCAAGATCAACTCCATGCACACAGCCGTTCAGCGCAAGGAAGGGGAAGCCATCGTCTTCTCGTGGATCATCTGGCCATCCAAGGACATTCGCGATGCCGGGTGGGCCCGGATGATGGAAGACAGCCGGATGGCCGGACAGGAAATGCCATTTGATGGATCACGGATGATCTTCGGCGGCTTCAACAGGGTCCTCGAAGCCTAGGCGGGTCGAAGCCTTCGCTTGCGCGTCAGGCCTTTCTCTCCTGCATTTGATCCTCGATCAAATGCTGCCGCGATGCGGCACCGGAAAGAAAGACCAGACGGCCTGTAAGCCGGGTTCTGTTCGCCTGATTGCTCAGGTCTGGCAGCCATTCCTCTGGGATGCCTGTTGCCAGGCACCTCACGCGACACACCCGGGGCGCAGGCGGGATACAGCCCATGCGCGCCCCCTATTCGGTCTTGCTCCGGGCGGGGTTTACCGTGCCGGTCCTGTCGCCAGGCCCGCGGTGAGCTCTTACCTCACCCTTTCACCCTTACCTCCCCGAGGGGAGGCGGTTTGCTTTCTGTGGCACTTTCCCTCGGCTTGCGCCGGGCGGCCGTTAGCCGTCGCCCTGTATCCCTGGAGCCCGGACTTTCCTCCAGCATGCCGTTACCAGCATACCAGCGGCTGCCCGGCCGTCTGGTCAGGCGCGGTATATAGGCAAATGGTCGTGCTATTGCTAGCGTTCATTCCCTGACTTGATCAGGTGGCGAGGATGACATTGTACCAATCGCCTCAATTACAAAAAAGGCGAGTCCTATGCCGAGGCTCAGGCTGGGCCTAAGCCCCAACATGAAATAGGCCGTTGCCGTAGAGGTTATTGACAATGCTAGTAGGAGGACGACGTTCCTCCAACCAGCTTTGCGCATAAGAGGCAGATGGGACTGAATACGTTGCACATGGTCGTACAAGACAATTGAAACCGCGATATTTACCAGCAAGATTGCGGTAATGCCCCATCGCTGAAAATCTGAAGTAATGATGTTGAGTGATCTGGCTGAAATGTCCCCTGAAATGAGGCTGTCGAGAAAAAATCCGATCAGCGTGCCGCCAACGATCATCGAAGGGCGGATCGTGCTTGGTCCCATAAAAGACTCCTATCGAATATGGCTTCAATGTTCGCCTGGAAGTCTTGTCGCCATCTGAGTCCGTTTCAAGTCGAAACCGAACTCACTGGGCCTTCGTCCCGAAGATCAGCGGTTCGCAGCGCTCGCGCAACAGGTCCACCAGCGCCTCGTCCATGAACTGGTAGTCGTCCGGGATATCCAGCACGTGCAGGGTCTTGTAGGCGACTTCCTGGCGGAAATCGGCGCGCAGGCGCTGTGCGTGCTTGTCCTCCATGACGAAGATCATGTCGGCCCAGCGAACATCCGCCACGGTGACCTGATGGCGCGCATCCCGCGCGGTTCCAGCGGAACGGGCGGCGACGCCGGCGACGCTGCGGAACACCGCTTCGCCCGTCGTGCTGCGCCACTTGTTGTGGCTGCACACGAACAGGACTTTTACGGGCACCGCATCGGCCATCAGAGTCTCCCATTCCCGATAGGGCCATATCTTGCCGATCTGGCGCGCCCGGCCAAGCTTGTTCGCCCGCCGGTAGATCAGTTTCCAGCTTTTCTGCTCGAAGCCGCGATAGGCCGGCTCGACCTTGCGGTCGCCGTCATGCTTGCGGGCTTCCACGCGGCGCGCGGCCCGGCTTGCGGGGTGTGACATCGTCTTTTCCTCATGTTGTCGGGTTCAGCAGCCGCGGCAACACGAGAGAAGGGGGAGATAGAACCGGACGCCGCCGGATTCAAGCAGAAATCCGTCCGCCAATCAGATCTGGGCGGTCTCCTGCCAGGTGGTCCAGTAAGCGCCGATACTGTCGCCGAAGGGGCGGGGCTTCTCGGCGAACAGGCGGTGGCCATGATGCAGGCAGTCCGGTGCGAGGCGTTTCTCTTCCGCCTCGATCAGGCCGCCCAGCACTTCGCCCACTTTGGGATCGGCGCTGGCGATCAGCGGCAAAACGGTCAGCCGGAAAACCGCAAAATCGTGCAGGTCGCCCAGCGACGTGGCGAGGTGGCGCGCTTCGACGATCCGTGCATGGATCATTTTCGGCCAGACATGTTTCAACAGGCGCATGTGATACCAATGATATTTCACCCGCTTGCGGAATTCGTGAAACGCGACCGGCGTGCCGTCCTCTTCGGCCTGTTTCAGCGTCTTCACGGCGCGCTTGTAGGTTTCTGCCACGCCGCGGCCCAGAATGTCCGGTGCCTTACCTTTGACTTTCCAGCTGTCGGTGCGGGCAAGGGCCGCCTCGAAGGCGTCACGTGCGCCGGCCAGCCGTTCGGTCACGTCCGTATCGTCTGCGGGCGGGCTGGCGGCGGCGAGTGTTTCGCGCACATCGGCAAAGAAACTCCCGCCGATCACCTCACCGAAACGCGCCTCCAACGCGGTGACGGTTTCCAGCAGGGCGCCCGCATCGCGCAAATCCGCGAGGCTGCGCGACAGGTCACGGAAAGCGGCATTCTCGTCTGCATAGGCCTTGAAGCCCGGGCGCACGAGGCGGACAAGCCCGCGCACCTTCTTGCAGCGCTTGCGCAGCTGGTGGACGGTCGTCACCGGGCCAAGTGCCTCATCGTCAATCTCGGCAATCGCCGTTTCGATCTGGCTGCGCGCAATACGGCGCACCCCTTCGGTCAGGGAGTGATCGGACAGGCGGAAGGAATAGGACAAGGCGGTGTCTCGTTAGCGGCGAAGGCTTTGTGTATCGCAACCGGACGGCGCGGCCAAAGCGATACGCGTGACAGTGGAATCGGGGCCGGGGTTTCAGCCTTGGTCCGCTATAGTCCGATATAGTCCGGTATGATCATGCCAAGTCATGCATGATCATGCCGTAGTCAGATTTCGTGCGTCTCTGGTCATGGCGGAGATGTAGCGAGGGACAGTCCAGCGCCAATCCCTCACCTCCCACGCCCTTTCGGGCGCGGGTCCCGCCTCTCCCAAAGGGAGAGGGGTGAACCCGGCGCCCCTGCCAACCTGTTGCTATGACGAAAGAAAAACCCTCTCCCGCTCGCGGGAGAGGAGGGGCCCGCCGCCACAGGCGGTGGGAGGTGAGGGCTCATCTCTATCCACCCCCTAAGCCCTCTGTGGCACTCTCCGCGCCATGACTGACCGCACCGCTTTCCTCTCCCAGGCCTTCAACACACTCGCCCGCGCAATCGCTGAGGCGGGCGTGAATGTTGGTCTGTACAAGACGCCCGAAACAATCTCGAAAACCTTGAACCGGAAAGTGCGGGCGGAGTTGAAACGCCTCGCTGTGCTGCTCCGCCGTCTGATCTTCCTGTTGGCGCTGCAGATGGAGCTCGCGCCGCTGAAGCCGCGCGTGGGGAGCAATTATTATGAGCCGAAGCAGGAAGGTGTTGAGTATCGCTACATCTTCACCATGGTGCCCGCGCCATCGCGGCCTTGCCCGCAATTTCTGAAAGGGCCAGTGACGTTGCCCGTGCCCGGCCCTGTCTCCGCCGCGCCGCTGATTGCGCGGTGGAATGCGATGCTCGATACGATGAAGCATCACAAACGCCGGGCGCGTTGTCTTGCGCGCACGATCCAGCGTTGGCAGGCGGTGGGGGAGGCACGGCCTCATGTACCGCCGGTTCCGCATGCGCACCGCTTGCCGGCGACCGTCGCGCTCGTTTCGGGTGGGCTGACCGTTCAGCTGGTTGAGGCGCTGAAGGACTGGCCGGATACGAGCTGAACCTCGCCAAAATCAGGATTTTTGCCGGAGCGCTGAGGCGTTTCCGGGCGGACGTGCTGACCCGCCCGCGCGCATGCTTCGACTTCGCTCAGCATGAGCGCTCCTGAAGTGCGGACTCATCCTGAGCGAAGTCGAAGGATGACTGATAGAGCGCATAAGCCCGGCGCTTGCGCTTGGGCCTGCCTCGGGAAATCGCGATGCGATTTCTCATCCTCGGCAGCCTGAGCGAAGTCGAAGGACCGGAAATCGCCCGGCATCGAAGGATGGCTCTTCATGGTCACATGGCCAACCGATCCGAACCGGCTTAAACAGGTGCGAAACGCCCGGAAGGATGCGCATGCGGCCGTGGATTGAGAAACTGCCACTTCCAGACCCGCTGAAGGTCTGGGCCGTCGAACCGGTCTGGGGCGCCATTGTCCGCCTGTCGAAGCCGGAAGTGCGCATCGTCACCGGCGGCATCAGCTTCTATGCGCTGTTCTCCATCTTCCCGATCATCTACCTGACGCTCAGCCTGTTGTTCGCGCTCATGCCGCTGGACCTGTCGCAGCGCCTCGCCGGTACGGTGGATGAAGTGCTCGTCTCCGCCGTCGCGCCATTGTCGCAGGCGGACCTTGAAACCATCCGGCAGGTGACCCCGCAAGGCATCACCCTGCGGGCCTTGCTGGCCGTGATCATCGTTCTGTATACGGCAAGTTCCGGCGCCAAGGCGGCCATCACCGGTATCCGAATGGTGACAGGGTCTGAGCGGCGCACCCGCATCATCCGGTTCCAGGGCGTGTCGATCCTGATGACCGCGCTGCTGATCCTTTCCGTCTGGCTGCTTGGCGCGCTGCAGCTGATCCTCTCCTTCATCACGGAGAAGCAGGGCTTCATCGCTTATGATGTGGCGCTGCAGGTCAGCCACCTTGCCTCGCAGCTCTGGCTTGGCAAATGGATCGCGTGTTTTGCCATCTTCTACATGATCCTCGCTGTCGCCCTGCACGGCCGGTTGCAGGGAAGCCTGGCGAAGGTGGCGGGCGCGGCGGCCGGGGCGCTGGCCTGGGTGATCGCGACCTGGGGCTTTCACCTCTATCTGAAATTCACCGCGCTCGACAATTTCTATGGCGCGCTGGCTTCCGTCATCCTCGGCTTCATCTGGCTTGCGACCTCGGTGTCATCGCTGCTCTTCGGCGCCGCGCTGACAGCGGAATGGGCTTCCCGGCAGGAGGCGCCGGACCTGATCGCGGAAGAAGATGAAGAGGCCGATATCGTCATCGGCGGTGAGGCCTAGCGGGCCGCGTAGAGCGCGTGGATCTCTCCGATCCGGCGCAATGTGCGGGCGTCGGCCACACCGGAGGTGCGGTCCGGCAGCCAGCGGCGCTGGAAGGCGCGGACGACCGCTTCGGTGAGGTCGTCATAGGTGCCGGTGGGGGGCAGGCCATAGCCGATGCGCTGAAGCTGTTCCTGCGTCTGCTGGACGCTGGCGTTCTCGTCACCGGGGCTGAAGTCTTTGCCCTCCACGTCCGGCCAGATGCCGATCCCGGCGCGGGCGAGCTGCTCCCACGGGAAGTGCTCGCCGGGGTCCTGCTTGCGCAGCGGCGCGATATCGGAATGGCCCACGATCCGGGTCTGCGGGATGTCATGGCCGGCCAGGATTTTGTGGCAGAGCGCGATCAGCGCATCGATCTGGGCTGCAGGATAAGGCGGCAGGCTGCCATCGGCTTGCAGGAAGTCATGCCCGCCATTGACGATCTCGATCCCGATGGAGCGGGAGTTCAGATCCTCGTCGCCTTGCCAGCTGGAGACCCCGGCATGCCAGGCGCGGCGGTCTTCGGCGACCAGCTGGTCCACCCGGCCATCCTCCCGGAGGAGGTAGTGCGAAGAGACCTTGGCGTCCGGATTGCGGAGCTGGTCGAACGCGGCCTCGCCGGTCTCCATGCCGGTATAGTGCAGGACCAGCATGTCGACCGGATGCTTGCGGTCATCGAAGTTCGGGCTGGGCGAGAAAGTGATGTCCATCAGCTTTCCCCACCGCCGTACTTCTTGCCAAGGCCGGCTTCCGGCAGGCGCGTGTTCTGGCGTACCGCAATCATGAACACACCGGCCAGCGCCACGACGGCGCCGACCAGAAGGCGCGGCGACATCGGCTCGTTCAGCAGGACAATGCCAAACACGACGCCCCAGATCGGGGTCATCAGCGTAAGCGGCGAGAGCAGGGACACGTCATATTTCTTGAGCAGCGTATAGAAGGCGCCATGGCCAAATATGGAAACCCCGGCGATGGCGAAGAAGCTCGCCAGCCACACCAGCCACCCGCCATGGATATATGCTTCGGCCTGGCCGCTTTCCCAAAGGAAGGACACCGCAAACAGCGGGGCGAAGCTGAACAGGCCGACCCAGGCCTGCACCTGCAGCCCGGTCAGTGGCGGCATCTTCTTCATCAGGATGCCGCCATAGGACGCCGTGAAAGCCGCGCCCACCACGAAGAGGAGCCCGATCGAGAAGGCGAAGCTGCCCGGGTCAAACGCAATGATGACCACGCCGGCAAAGGACAGCATGATCCCCAGGCCGCGGCGCCAGCCGATTGTTTCCCCCAGGAAAGCCATGCTCATCAGCGTGGAAATCGGCACGCCAAGCTGGCCGGTCACGGCAACGGCGGAGGCTTCCGCGTTCTGCAGCCCGATGAAGAGCAGGGCAAAGTTGAGCGACCCCATCATGATCGAGATCAGGAAGAGGGTGAACAGCTTCTTTGGAACAGGCCTGAGAAACGGAATCAGGAAGAGGGCAACCCCGGCAAAGCGGATGGCTGCGAAGAACAGCGGCGGCACCTGCATGTCCGCGACCACCCAGCGGGTGAGAACGAGGTTCAGGCCCCAGACGAGGCAGACACCGAACAGGAGGATGAAATCGCGGAAATTCATGTTTGCCCCGTATCAGGCTTTTCCCCGTTTGGGCAGGTTTTAGGAAGCCCTCCCTTCGGGGAACCGGGAGTGACTTTCATGCGTACACTTGTGGCCGCATTCAGGCTGGGTTTAAGTTAATCTTACTAAGGGTGAGCGGTTGTGCTGCCGGCATTCGGCGGCCTTACGGGAGTAGGTGGATGTCTCTGATATGGTGGATTCTGCCAGCGATTTCGGGCGTAATCGGGCTGATGCTGCTGTTTGCCGGTTTCGGCAAGCTGGCCAGCCTGAAGCCCGTCAGCGGCGGCGGCCGTCTGATTTTCGGTGTCGGGTTCCTGGGCCTTGCCGGGATCGTGGCGCTGTCCGGCCTCAACCTGCAGACCTATAAACGCCTGACGCTGGAGCGGGATGCCGCGCATATCCGCTTCGATGCTGTTGTCGACCAGCCGAATACCTATCAGGCCACACTCACCGTGCCTCAGGAAGTGGAACCGCGTGTCTATAACCTGACAGGTGACGAGTTCTCGATGGGCGCGCAGGTGATCAAGTTCAAGCCGCTGGCAAACATGCTGGGCTATGACTCGGTCTACCGGCTGGAATATCTCGAAGGGCGCTATTCGAACCGCTACTCGACAGAAAGCGTCACCAAGGCGGAAACGCACGGAATCCGCCTCTATGAAAATCCGGGACTGGATGTCCGCAAGTTTGCGGCAGAGCAGGGCGCCCGCTTCGGTCTGGAAGACGCGCAATATGGCTCGGCCACTTACATGCCGATGGGTGACGGATACGAATTCGATGTGAACATCACGCAGGATGCGCTGGTCGCCCGGCCGACCGAGCCGACCCGGTTGCTCATGCAGCGGGCGGCCTATCCCGGTTTCCAGCCCGGTGTGGAGAGAAAACAGTGAACCCCTGGGAAAAATATGTCGTTCCGAACCTGATCTCCTGCGCCTGCGCATCCAGGCCGATGATGAAACAGCGGGAGAAGGTCATTCCGCACGCGGAAGGGAAAGTTCTGGAAATCGGCTGCGGCAGCGGCACCAATTTCACGTATTATGATCCGGACAAGGTCGAGCATCTTTATGCGCTGGAGCCGTCCGAGGGCATGCTGAAGAAGGCGCGCCGGACGGCAGGCGCGCTGGGCTACGGCAACAATATCGAATTCCTGGAGACCGGCGCCGAATCTGTGCCGCTGGAAGACCACTCCATCGACACCGTCGTCTACACATTCGTCCTGTGCACGATTCCGGACTGGAAGAGTGCGCTTCAGGAAACCCGCCGCCTGTTGAAGCCGGGCGGCAAGATCATCTTTTCCGAACATGGCCTTGCGCCGGACGAAGGCGTTGCAAAGTGGCAGCGCCGGGTCGAGCCGGTCTGGAAGCCGCTTGCCGGAGGCTGTCACCTGACGCGTGATACAAAGAAGATGCTCGAAGAGGCCGGTTTCGAACTGAAAGACACCGAGACCATGTACCTGCCGGGTACGCCTAAGATCGCAGGCTTCTGCTCCTGGGGATCTGCCGTTCCGGCCTGACATGCGGGAACCGCCCTATTTGCCATTCCTGTCCGGCCCGGCGAGCCTTGCGCCGGGGCTGAAACCGATCCCGTCGGAGCAAATGATTGCCCCCGATACGGAGGCCGGAACGTGGCTGCCGGAAAAGCGTCGGATCATGAAGGCGCAGCGCGAAGACGTATTCGTGTGCAACTTGCCGGATGCCATGCTGGAAGACGCAGCGGCGCTGGTGACCCGGCACCTTCCGCAATCGGAGGAAGATTGGCCAACGCCTCTGGAGGCCGCCTCGGCGCGCGTGTCTGATGACCTGTGCCTGCTCCAGCGTGGGGAGGACGGACTCTGGCGATTGGAGGCGGCGAGCCTTGTTGCGCCCACCTTCTGGCTGCTTGCGGAGAAGGCCGGTCAGCCGCTTGGAGGCCTTCATGACCCGGTGCCGGACGCCAATCCCGGTCTGGTCTCGCGGATTGCGCGGATGTTCGATGCGCTACGCCCGGGGCAGGTGCTGGAGCGGTTCAACTGGACGGTCCAGGCAGGGCCAGCCCGCTTTACCCCGAACGCGGCGCCGCTGAAGGCATTGGCGGCGGAGACGGCGGACGCGGGTGCGCTGGATGTGCTGCACCTGCGCGTGGAGCGGCAGACGATTTCGAAACTGCCTTCGAGCGGCCTGTTACTGTTCACGATCCGCATTGCGGTGGATCCGCTTTGCGCGGCGCTGTCATCACGGGAGAGGGTGGAGGCTTTCCGTGCGGCGTGGGAGGGAACAGACCCGGCATTGGCGGCTTACAAGGGCTGGCCAGCCTATGACCGGCTGGTGCGTGCGGCGCTGGACCGTCTTTCCTGAATGCCTTTTCTGAGGCGGGCAACCACGTTATGCCTCAGACAGAATCGTACCTCACAGACCAAAGACGGAAGACGCAATGAAATACTGGCTGATCAAATCCGAACCCGATGCCTGGAGCTGGGACGAGCAGGTCGCCAAGGGGGATGAAGGCGAAGAGTGGAGCGGCATCCGCAATTATCAGGCGCGCAATTTCATGCGCGAGATGAAACTGGGCGACCGCCTGTTCTTCTATCATTCCAACAAAGGGCTGGAAGTCGTTGGCATTGTTGAGGTCTGCAAGGAGAGTTCGCCCGATTCGACCACGGACGATGAGCGCTGGGATTGTGTCTGGGTGAAGGCGCTGGCGCCGATGCCGAAGCCGGTCAGCCTGAAAGACGTGAAAGCCAATCCGAAACTGAGCGAGATGAGCCTCGTGACGTCCTTCCGCCTGTCCGTTCAGCCGGTGACGGCGGCGGAGTGGAAGGAAGTCTGCAAGATGGGCGGGATCGATCCGAAGACGCTGAAGCCGGTCTAGACGGGTTTCCGGTAGACGGAAATGTGCATCCGGCTGTCGGCGGTGAATGCCGATTTGTCCCAGCCGCCCCAGCGGGTTTCCAACTCCAACCCGGCAAGCTGTGCCATCAGATCCGTTTCCTGCGGCCAGGCATAGCGCATCGGCAATGGCGTCAGCTGTGTTCCGCGGGACGTCACCCGCAGGACCTGATAATCGATGCGCTGCGTGACCGGATCATGGATGGCGGCCTCCAGAGCGAGGGCGCCGAAACTGATATGGCGCGGCTTCACGCTGCGATGATCATGGAACTGGGAGAGATCCGGCACGAAGGCTTCGACCAGGAACGCGCCGCCGGGTGCGAGCATGTCGGCGGCATTGCGGAAGCACTTCACCTGCGCCGCCTGGCTGGTCAGATTGTAGAGCGTGTTGAAGATCAGGAAGGCGAAGTCGAACGTCCCTTCGGCTTTGACTTCCGACATGTCTCCGATGGTGACGGGAATGTCCTGCCCGCCCGGTTTCTCACGTAGCTTCTCCACCATCAGGGGCGAGGCTTCGATCCCTTCAATGTTGCAGCCGCGCGCAGCAAGCGGCAAGGCAACGCGGCCTGTGCCGATCGCGAACTCCAGCGTGCGAACGGACAAGGCAAATTCAGAGAGCAGATCAATAGCGGCTTCTGTCGTGCCGGGATTGTGAAGCAAATCATAGTCGTCGGCATTCAGTTCGCCGAACGTTTCCGGGCCGTAGTTCTTCATGGCTGCACAAGATCAGGGGACAGATAAACCATGGCGCAGCCCATAGCACGGCAAAGGGCTCAATGCGAGGTTGATTTTTGCTTATCCCCGATTGCCCTCTTCGAAACTGGCGAGGGTCCATTCCGCGAACTGCGCAAGGTTGCCGCCACTGAAGAGGAAGCCGGCGACACCCGCCGCGCGGGCGGCCTGCATGTCCGCTTCCTTGTCGCCGATCATGAAGCTCAGCTCCCGCCTGACCGGAAAGTCCGACATGGCGTGCAGCAGCATGCCGGGTTTCGGTTTCCGGTCGAAACTGTCTTTCCGGTAGGCGGGGTTTTCGCCTTCCTCGTGATAGGGGCAGTAGTAGATCCGGTCGATGTGGGCCCCCGCCCTGGCGAGCTCCGCCTGCATCCATTCATGCAAGGTGCGCATGTCCGCTTCGGTGTAATAGTTGCGCGCGATGCCGGACTGGTTGGTGACCACGAAGACATACCAGCCGCGCCGGTTGAACGCGGCGATCGTCTGTGCGGCGCCCTCGACCCACTCGAAATCCTCGATGCGGCTGACATAGCCCTTGTCGACGTTGATCACGCCGTCACGGTCGAGGAACAGGGCAGGGCGCAGGTCAGCCATCGCGCCGGTCTTTGCCTGCATCCCCGGACGCTGGCAACTGCTGCGCATGCTGGCAGGGCTGGACGTCAGCGGGAAGACGGCGTTTGTTGCAGTCCTGCCGGGAGATTGTGCCGATGGGGTTTCTTGTGTCCATTCTGCTGAGTGCCCTGGGCGGTGTGGCTGCCGGTCTGGGCGCTGCGCGCCTCATTCGCGGGAACATGACCGGCGGATTGCTGGGCGGCATGATCGGCGCGATGGCGGTGTACTTCTATCTGAATCCTGCGTCCGAGGGCGTGCCGCCGAAAGCGATGCTGGCCTTGCTGCAAGGCGCCGCGGGAGGCGCCGTGCTCGGTCTCGCAGGTGGCTTCATGATGCGGAAGAAGACCTGACGCCTATTCGGCTGAAGACGGGATGGCATCCCGATTGATCGCCACGCCGCGCATGAAAGGCGCGAGCGAGAGCAGCGTCAGAACGCCGGCGAGCAGGAACGCCGCCCCGGCGAAGTGCACAGCAGCGCCCTCGTGCGTGAAGGCGAACAGCACGCCATTCATAGTAAGCGGGCCGATGATCATTGCCATCGCATTCAGGCTCGAGGAGGCGCCCTGCAGCTCGCCTTGTGCGTTGGCCGGGGTCACCGTGGACATCAGGGAGTTCAGTGCCGGCGAGGCAACGCCGCCGAGCGCGCCGAACGGAACGATCGCGTACACCATCCAGCCATGGCTGGCGAAGGCAAAAGCGATCAGCGTCACGATGTTCACGCCGAAACCGAGCAGGGCTGTCTTCACCGTGCCGATCCGGTCGAGGATCAGGCCCATGAGGCCCGCCTGCACCACAGCGGCGCCGACGCCGACCAGGCCAAGCGAGAAGCCGATTTCCTTCGGCGTCCAGTCGTACCGGATTTCGGAATAGACGTTCCAGGTCGACGGGAAGACCGTATGTGCCAGCATGAAGATGCCTGCCGCGATCAGGAACCAGCCAACATGCGGCAGCTTCGAGAAATGCTTCGCGGCGCCCAGCGGATTGGCGCGCCGGATGTCAAACGCGCGGCGGTTCTCCGGCGCCAGCGATTCCGGCAAGACGATCAGGCCGTAGAGGAAATTCACCAGGGCGAGGCCAGCGCCCGCAAAGAAAGGCGCACGCGGGTCGATTTCTCCCAGGAAACCGCCAAGCACCGGACCGAAGACAAAGCCGAACCCGAAGGCCGCTCCGATCATGCCGAAGGCGCGGCCGCGATCGGCTGGCGTTGTGACGTCAGCGATATAGGCGTTCGCGGTGGAATGGGTCGCCCCCGAAATGCCGGAGAGTGCCCGGCCAAGGAACAACAGCCAGATATTGTGGGCAAAGCCCATGATCAGGAAATCAATCGCCAGTGTGAAGATCGACGCCAGAAGAACAGGCCGCCTGCCGAATTTGTCCGACAGGGCGCCCATGACCGGTCCGAACAGGAAGTTCATCACGGCATAGGTGGCGGCCAGGGGGCCGAGCCACAGCGTCGCCTCTTCCGATGTGACATGGGCCAGTTCGCGGACAAGGGCCGGGACGACGGGAATGATCAGGCCAAAGGCCAGCATGTCCAGCGCGACCGTCACGATCACGAAGAAGAAGGCATTCTTGCCGTGTTTCCGGGGAGAGGCACTGTCGGACATGGCAGGCAGGTTTGGCCTCGCCCGCCGGAAGGGTCAATCGGTTTTGACGCATCGGCATGGATTGCCGGATGCATGGCTGAGGCGCAGTATGAGGGCATGACGGAGGGCATTCCGATCACGCGGCATCCGGCTCCGCCGGAACAGGTCGAGCGCATCCGCACCGCAGTTCGTGGGGCGGAGATGCTGCGCGATTCCCGTCTTGCCCGGCCAGAGGATGCCGAAGGGCTCCATGCCCTGTTTGCTGAGCCGAAGGTCAACGCACCGATCTATTCCCTGCCGCGGCCGCTGAATGTGGAGAACGTCCGCAAGTTTATCGAAGACCATCTGGCCCAGCGCGCGCGAGGGGAGGGATTGCTGTTCGTGCGGGATGAGGGGGAGGGCCGGATCATGGGCTATTCCGATATCCAGGTCTGGCCGGAATGGTCCGCAGGGGAGATCGCCGGCGGCCTCCACCCTTCGCTGCACTCAAGGGGGAGCGGGACGCAAGGTGCCGCGCAAACGTTCACCTGGATGTTCGAAGTGCTGCATCTGGACCTGATCTGCGAGACGGCAAGCCTGGAGAATGTGATCACGCAGCGCATGCTGGACGGCATGGGCTTTCACCGTATGGGCCAGGTGACGTCCAGGCGGCCCGACGGCACGACGCGGGAATCTCTGGTCTGGGAAATGGGCCGGCAGGAATGGACTGGCTCTCGCGAGCCCCCCACCGGCTGACGCCTTAACAGAGCGGCCAATGCTGGATATGCATGAAACTTCCAGACTTGGAGGACGCGACACGTGGGACTTTACATAACCGGCGCCATTCTGATCCTGCTGATCATCGGCGTGATCCTGATTTATAACGGGCTCGTGCAGAAATCTCAGATGGCGGATAATGGCTGGTCCGATATCGACGTCCAGCTGAAGCGCCGGGCCAACCTGATCCCTCAGCTCGTCAACACCGTGCAGGGCTACGCCACGCACGAGCGGGAACTGTTCGCCGACATTGCAGAGAAGCGGGCGAAGGCGATGGCCGCTGGGGACGACCTTGCCAGCCGGGGCGAAGCGGAAAGCGAACTGTCCCGCCCCGTCGCAAAACTGATAGCCGTGGCGGAGGACTATCCCGACATGAAGGCCAGCCAGAACTTCCTGGACCTGCAGCAGGAGCTCGCCGACACCGAGGACAAGATCGAGATGGCGCGCCGCTTCTACAATGGCGCCGTGCGCGAGCTGAATACGCGAGTGCAGAGCTTTCCGGCGAATATGCTGGCCGGCATGTTCGGGTTCCGCACGCGCGAATTCTTCGAAGTCGCGATGGCCGAAAGGGCCGTGCCGAAAGTCGATCTCGGGGGCGCAAGCTGATGCTGCGCTACCTTCTGGGCGCGCTGGCCGCTTGCCTCTTCGTGCTGGCAGCAGGCGCGGAAGAAAAGATCAACCGCTTCGACGTCGGTATCCAGGTCCAGAAGGATGGCGACATCATCGTCACCGAGACGATCAATGTGACCGTCGAGGGCCGGGACATCCGCCGCGGGATTTTCCGCGATCTGCCGCGCTATTATGCCGACGAGCTGAAGCCCGGAGACAAGCTGCCTTACCAATATGATGTGCGCCGTGTGCGCCGTGACGGCAGCCGGGAACCCTACACCGTCGAGCATGATGGCAATGCCTATCGCATCCGGATCGGCGATGCCGATGTCCTGCTGGACTATGGCGACCACACCTATGTCATCGAATACGAGGTGAAGAACCAGATCCGGTATTTCGACAGTCATGACGAACTCTACTGGAACGTCACCGGCAATTACTGGCTGTTTCCAATCGAGGCGGCGTCTGCCCGGATCACGCTGCCGGACGGCGCAAGGGTGACAGAGGCCATTGCCTATACCGGCAAGTCCGGGGACGTGGGCCGGGACTATTCCTACCGGCAGGATGGCAGCGCGCTCATTTTCGAGACAACTCGTCCGATGGACCGGTTTGAAGGCATGACCGTGTCGGTCTCCATGCCGAAGGGCACGATTGCGCCGCCGTCCCTTGGCGACAAGGGCATGCTCTGGTGGTTGCGCAATGGCGCGCTTGCCATACTGGTCGCATCATTCTGCGGCGTGTTCTGGTTCCTGATGTCGGGATTCCGGAAGGTCGGGCAGGACCCGCCCAAGGGACCGGTGTTCCCCCACTATGAGCCTCCGGAAGGCTATTCCCCCGCCGCGGTCCACTACATTTTCTTTCGCGGCCTGCGTGGCCATGGGGCGCTGATTTCCACCCTGATCGGCATGGGTGTGAAGGGATTGGTGGACATTGATGCTTCGAGCAAGAAGGAAACCACGCTGACGCGAAAACAGGGTGGCAATGCTGCGATCACGCCTGATGAGGCAATCCTCGATGCCGGACTGTTTGGCGGCCGGTCCGAACGTACGCTCGGCGGAAAGTATGATGCGAGCTTCACTTCCGCATACCAGAAATTCCGTAGAGCCTTGTCGCGAAAGTATGGCAGCGCCTATTTCCGCTGGAATATCGGGTACACGCTCGCCGCGGCTGTGATGACCTTCGTGGCAGTGGCGTTCGCAATTTCCCAGGCAACCAACTGGTCCGGCTGGCATACGCTGGTGGTTCTGGCATTTGCGGGGCTGAACGGGCTCTTCATATATCTGATGCCGGCGCCAACCGTGAAGGGGCAAAAAATCCGTACAGAGATCGAGGGGTTGAGGCTCTATCTTGAAACGGCTGAGAAGCTGCAAATGAACGCGGTGAAGGTCGGCAGCGATGCGCCGCCGCCGATGAGCCTGGAGCGGTATGAGCGCTTCCTGCCCTATGCCGTGGCGCTGAATGTCGAGAAACCGTGGACAAAGTACTTTGAGCACCAACTACCGACCGAGGCCGCGAATTACTCGCCTGGCTGGGGACATTTTGGCAGCCGGTCCTTCAGCAATGTCGGCGGTATGAATGATGCCATCATGTCCAGCATGAGCACGGGCGTTTCCAGTTCCTTGCCACAAAGTTCAAGCTCCTCCGGTGGAGGAGGCGGCGGCTCGTCCGGTGGCGGCGGTGGTGGTGGCGGCGGTGGCGGCTGGTAAAATATTCTGCATGCCGCGAGATAGGAAAAATGAAATTTTCGAGGCAGTGCAATTTTATGATTGCGTGAGAAGAAAAGTGAGATTACGGGGCGAAAATACACCGGACTCGCGAGGCGCCTCATGTCTGTTACGCACTTCCTCATCGAGATTTCCGGCTGGGCCGGGGCTGTTCTCATCCTGATCGCATATCTGCTTCTTTCCGCCGGGAAGATGGATGGCCGTTCGAAAGCCTACCAGGTCATGAATGCGGTCGGTGCGACCGGCTTCATCATCAACAGTGGGTACAATGGGGCGATCCCGTCGACCACGATCAATGTGATCTGGGTCGGTATCAGCATTTATGCGCTGTGGCAGGGACGCCGACTGACGGAACGTCCGGGCACGCCCTACCTCTCAGAAGAGGCCGCCGCGGCCGATGCCGGCGGCGAAACGTTTGGCGCCATCCCGGGTTTCACCCATCTTGATGACGTCCAGGCCGCCTGCGATCTCCCGGCGTAAGGCTTCGTCCATCGGTAGCGACCACTGCGCCAAGGCCGAGGCGCGGTCTGTCCGCATGCAGAATTGCGGGAATGCGGCGATGCGCCGGGCGACGTCCAGGGCCATGGGTAAGGCGCCTTCTTCGTCCGAGACATAGTTGGCGAGCCCGAAGGAGAGGGCCTCTTCCGCGCCGACTTCCCGGCCTGTGAGGATCATGTCCATTGCCCGGGACGCGCCGATCAGCCGGGGCAACCGGATCGTGCCGCCATCGATCAGCGGTACGCCGAACCGGCGGCAGAAGACGCCGAACTTTGCGCCCGGAGAGGCCACCCGCAAATCACACCAGCAAGCCAGCTCCAGCCCGCCGGCGACGGCATAACCATCCACCGCGGCGATCACGGGCTTGGTGAGCTCCAGCCGTGACGGGCCCATTGGACCGTAATCACCGTCAGGCAAGGATTTGTTGCCGCGCCCTTCTGCAACCGCCTTCAGGTCGGCGCCGGCGCAGAAGTTTCCGTTCGCGCCCGTCAGGATCGCCACGGATAGGGCATCATCCGTATCGAAGGCCTTGAACGCATCGTAGAGTGCATCGGCCGTGGGCCGGTCCACGGCATTTCGTGCCTGCGGGCGGTCGATTGTGACGATGAAGATGTCGCCGTCTGTTGCGGTTCGGATGCCGGAAGGAGCGGGCATGATCTTTTCTCTCAGTGTCTAGCGATTGAGCCAGGCGAAGTTCTGGCGCAGGAAGGCCTCGCCGCCGGTCCTTCGGTCAGCCATAAGTCTGTGTCGACCGGTTCCAGCATCATGCCGGTCCGGATGGCGCCGTCTGACCCAGGAAGGGGACGATGCGGTTCAGCAGGACCGGCATCACGGCCTCCGGCAAGTCATGGCCCCATTTGCCGATGATATCGATCTTTGCGCCGGGCACGCGCCGGGCGATGTCCTCACCGGCGGCTGGCAGGATCAGCGTGTCCATTTCGCCATGCAGAACCAATGTCGGCACATCCAGGCTGCCGAGGCGGTCGTGCCAGCGCGGCTGAGCCAGGATCGCAGCATATTGCCGGGCGACACCCATGGGCCGGTCGGACCGCTGCATCGCCGCAATCGCGTTCGTGCGGATCTCGTCATCCGGTGTGCGGACGTCCGGATGGGACCCATACACGGCCCGGCCTTTGACGGCGAGTTCCGCGATCGCGTCAGGCGTGCGTTCCTCCGGAACGGCAGTCAGCGCAGCGGTCGCCTCCGGCGTCGCCGGCGGCAGGGCTGGATCGCCGGACGTTGTCATCACCGGAATCAGCGTGCGCACACGCTCCGGATGGTTCAGCGCCATCAGCTGCACGATCATGCCGCCCATGGAGATGCCCATGACATCCGCCTTGTCTGCGCCGAGCGCTTCGATCAGAGCGGCAGCATCTGCCGCCATGTCGTCCAGCAGGTAGGGCACTTTTTCGTGCATAGGTTCGCCGGCCGCGATGCCTTTCACGATGTCACGTGGGGAAGGCGGAACCTGACCTTCGAATTCGGTGGTCAGGCCGATGTCGCGATTGTCAAAAATCACGACCCGACGGCCTGCATCCGTCAGCCCCCGGATCAGGCTTTCCGGCCAATTGATCATCTGGCTCGAAAAACCCATGACGAGCAGAATGAGCGGATCGTCCTTGGATCCGAATTCCTCGTATTCGATCTCTATGCCGTTGGCCTTGATTTTCGCCATGTCGTTCCTCCCGGGGATTTTGATTTATTGTGGCGGGTTTTGTTCGTTCATGCAGGTTGTGTGAGCGAAGCGCGCTCCAGAAACGGCAGGATTTCCTTCAGCAGTTCCGGCACAACTTTCTCGGGCAGGTCATGTCCCCACTTGTCGACAATCTTGATCTCTGCACCCGGGACACGCCGGGCGATATCGTGCCCGCCTTCCGGCGGTATCAGACGATCCATCGCGCCATGCAGCACGAGCGTTGGCTGCTGGATTGTCTCCAGCCGGTCATGCCAGCGCGGCTGGGCCAGCAGGGCTGCAAACTGGCGGGCGAGGCCGAGGGGACGATTGGCGCGCTGTACATCCGCAATGGCGGAGGATCGCAGCTCATCGTCCGGGTTACGCAGGTCCGGATGAGACCCGATGGCGTGGTAGGTGCTGACCGCAAGCTCGCCAATGGCTTCAAGGGTTTCGCTTTCGGGCTCGGCCGTCAGGGCCTCCAGGGCCTCCGGCTCGGTTGGCGGCAGGTCCGGATCACCCGAAGTGGTCATGACCGGCATCAAAGTGCGAACGCGCTCCGGATGGTTCAGCGCCATCAGCTGAACGATCATGCCGCCCATGGACAGGCCGAGCACATCGGCCTTCTCGGCGCCCAGCGCTTCGATCAGCGCGGCGGCATCGGCAGCCATTTCGTCCAGCACGTAAGGCACCTGTTCGTGTACCGGCGCCCCCTCGGCGGCGCCCTGCATCAACGCTTCCGCATCTGGCGGCACGATGTCTTCCAGGGATGGATCGTCCACGGCGGTCGTCAGGCCGATGTCTCGATTGTCGAACACAACCACGCGGCGTCCTGCATCGGCCAGCGCCTGTTTGAAACTGTCCGGCCATTCGGTCATCTGACCCATGTAACCCGAGACGAGCAGGATCATGGGGTCGTCGGGTGAACCGGTTTCCTCATATTCGATTTCGAGCCCGTTTGCCCTGATACGCGGCATGGTCATCTCCTTCCGGACGTTGATTCCGGCCCACACTAGGAGGCATGGCTCAAACCTCAAGCATCCCGTCGGGGATTGGGATGAATGTTTTTCAATCATCCCCCTGGTTGACGAAAATCAGGATGATCGCGCTGGCCGCGTGATACATGAAAGCCCCTTCAAATGAGCCGACACCGACCTGGCTCTGCCACATCTGGAAGAGGGCGGCGCCGAACACCTGGAAAATGCCGAACCAGACAATCAGCGCCACGCAACAGCCGGCGATGGCCCAGACCTTGGCCGCATTGAATGCACCTGCGTCCGCGCTGACCTGTTTCCACATGTCGAAGGCGCCCTTGAAGCAAAGCACGCCGACCAGCAATTCGCCCGCCATGATCCCGGCAAGGGCAAGCTTGATCAGGAAGGGAGATGTGATCGCCGGTATGACCATGTTCGGATAGGCCGGGCTGTCAGCCTGGCCGAGAACCGCGCCGACTGCCATCTGGGCATATTCCCAGTTCACGGCATTCGAGATGAAATAGAACAGGCCCTGAAGCCCGACGAGCACGATCAGGACGATCTTGAAATAGCGGATCATGAATTCCTCCTTGGTCCGTGTTGCACCCGCGCACGAGAAGCGCGCGGGGCCATTCACAAGATCCGCGGGAGGAGACGGTCGGCTAGCGGCTGAGCTCTTTCATCGCTTCGTCCAGCCCGCCCAATGTCAGTTCGAACATGCGCTGCGGGCCGATCAGTTCACGGATCAGCTTGATGGAACCGGTATATTCCCAGGCACCTTCCTTGACCGGGTTCAGCCAGACAAGGTTCGGATAGCGTTCGACAAAGCGCTGGATCCAGAGGCCGCCGGCCTCCTCGTTCCAATGCTCGACCGAACCGCCGGCATAGGTAATTTCGTACGGGCTCATCGTCGCGTCGCCGACGATGATGACCTTGTAGTCCGACGGGTACTTGTTCAGCACATCCCATGTCGGGATGCGATTGTTCATGCGCCGGCGATTGTCCTTCCACAGGCCTTCATAGGGGCAATTGTGGAAGTAGTAGTATTCGAGGTTCTTGATCTCTGTGCGTGCCGCAGAGAACAGCTCCTCCATCACGCGTACATAGGGGTCCATCGAGCCGCCGACGTCCAACAGCAGGAGCACCGACACGGTGTTGCGCTTTTCGGGCCGCATCTCGATATCGAGATAGCCTTTGCGCGCGGTGTTGTTGATCGTGCCATCAAGGTCCAGTTCGTCCGGCGCGCCCTTGCGGGCCCATTTGCGCAGGCGCTTCATGGCGACCTTGATGTTGCGTGTGCCGAGTTCGACGCTGTCGTCGTAATTCTTGAACTCGCGCTTGTCCCACACTTTCACGGCGCGGCGATGGCGGGATTTTTCCTGCCCGACGCGCACGCCTTCCGGATTGTAGCCATTTGCACCGAAGGGGGACGTACCGCCGGTGCCAATCCACTTGTTGCCGCCCTCGTGGCGTTTCTTCTGCTCTTCGAGGCGCTGTTTCAGCGTCTCCATCAACTTTTCAAAGCCGCCCATGGCCTCGATCTCGTCCATTTCCTCCTTGGTGAGGAACTTCTCGGACATCTTGCGCAGCCATTCTTCCGGCAGGTCCTGAACGTCCACGGCGTCGGCCAGGGAGTCGAGGCCCTTGAAAACGTGGGAGAACACCTTGTCGAACTTGTCGATATTGCGCTCGTCCTTCACCAGCGCCGCGCGGGAGAGATAGTAGAAGTCCTCGACATCCATGTCGGTGACTTTCTTGTCCATCGCTTCCATCAGCATCAGGTATTCCTTCAGCGTGACGGGCACTTTTGCGGCGCGCAATTCGTTGAAGAAGTTGAGGAACATGGGAAATGTCTCACTTTAGCCTGTCATAAACATAGACTGCCTGCCGCCCGCTGTCCAAGCTGACGTCACGCTAACTGTCCGCTCATCCTGCGTTCAGCTTCGGGGCGGTAGCTGTGTATCGACATGATGCGTGTCTCTTTCCTGTTCCTTTCCCTGTTTTTGGCCCTGCTGATGTCCGGGCCGGCGGCTGTGGCAGACCCCGGCTGCGCCACGGGGAAGGACGAGAAAAGCTGCATGCTTCAGGCGATCTGGGAGGTGGCTGCAGGGTTCCCGGCCGACAAGCGGAATCGCCTGATACCCATATTCATGAACACGGTTGCGCTGAGTGGGGACACAGCGCTGCTCGCGGACTGGGAGGGGAGGCTTGGCGGCGAGGCAGCGCCGCCGACTGAATATCCCGACTATGTCCGCGAGCGGGCGGAGGCCGAGCTGCGGGAAGCTGATTGGAATCGCTTCCTGCAGCGGGCCCAGGCCGGGCTTCCGCCCTTCAATATCGGCCGGCCGGAGCTGATGGCCGCTGGCGCGCGCCTTGCGCCGGACGTCGCCACCCGCCAGCGCGTGGAGGCGGCCATGTTCGCACTGGCAGGCCCGCCACAGCCGGGCGCCAGGCCGCTGGAGAATTTCGAACGCGGTGATTTCGGCCATGTGCTGAGCGAGCTGGCGATGGAGAATTGCGATCTTGCCGCCTTTGATCGTGCTGTCCGGTTGACGGTCGAACCGGAGGGCCTGCGCTATGCTTTCTGGCGCGCCCGGATCACGGGCGGTGCCGGGGCGCTTGCCAGCCGCGTGAGGGCTGCGGGCGGGCGGGAAGACACCCGGCATGTGCGCGAAGCGATGGAAGGATATGGGGCAATTCTTCAGCGCGGCTACTGTCCGGCTTGATCCGTCGGCCTTTTTGGGAGTAGGCGGGGGCGAGGAAACGCCTGCATGACCGAATTTGACGACAAAGACGATATGGTTCTGGCCGAGCCGACTGACGGAGACCCGGATGGGGATCCGCCGACGGGGATCTGCGGCAACAAGGAAGTCGGCGCGATCGCGCACCTCTACCGGGCGGAAGTCTACCGCTCGACCGTCTGGCGCCAACGTCTGGACCAGACAACGAACTGGGCCGTGATTTCGACCGGCATCGGCCTGTCTGCGGCTTTCGCGTCTGAGCGTGCCTCGCCCTTTCCGATCGTGCTGGTTGGTGCCCTCTGCATCATGTTCCTGATGCTGGAAGCGCGCCGGTACCGTTTCTTTTATGTCTGGCGCTTCCGCGCGCGTGTTCTGGAAATCGCTTTCTATGTGCCGATGCTGCGCGGGGAGGGGGCGAAGATCCCGCTCGACCGGGGCACGGCCCTGTCAGACGACTACGTCAAACCGCAATACCGGATCTCGATGATCCGTTCGGTCGGCCGGCGCCTGCGCCGCAATTACGGCTGGATCTTTGCCATCCTCGGTGCGGCCTATTTCGCCAAGATCGCCATTCACCCGACCGATGTGGACAATTTTGCCCACTTCATGCGCCGGGCGCATATCGGGCCGATTCCGGGTTGGGTCGCGCTGATCTGCGGCGTGGCGTTCCATATCGGCTGGATTTCGCTCGCCTGGAAAACCTGGCTGGATGAGCGCACCGACAAGACCAAGATGGCGGATTTCCTCAAAAGCCGCGAAGACGTCAATTTCCGCCCGCCGACCAAGGGCGTCACGCCCATGAAGGCAGACGACTAGAGGCGATCCAGGATCGGGCTCTGGTATTGCACCAGCCGCCCCGGTTTGCCGCTGGCAAAATCAGCCCAGCAGTTCCGCCCTGGCGTCCGCCGCAGCGTCCTTGCATTCCTGGGGCGCGGTATCGAAGGTCGAATACTTGAACCGGCTGAACTGGTAGTCCCGGTCTTTCTCCATGGACGGAATCCAGCGGTGATCGGGCGCGATTTCCTGCATCTTCATGTAGTCGACCACGGCACATTGAGGATAGGCCCAAGCATCGTCGCGTACATAGTTCCCGCGCAGGAACCCACGATCATAGTAGGCTTCGGCCCGCTGGCTGTCCGTCAGGTCGTCACGGGCGATGAGGGCGGTCAGGGCAGCTTCGCGCTTCGGTTGGGTTGCCTCGCCCCGGGCAGCCTTGCGAAGGACCGTAAAGGCTTCGTCGCTGAGCATTGCGGGGGCGGGCGCCTCAGGTTCCGGTGCGGATGCACAAGCCGCAAGCCCTGCTGCGAGAAGCAGAGCTGCAAAAGTCGATCTGATTGTCATTTCGTCCCCCCTTGAATGAACTCAGCCGCCCGCTGGGCCGCGGCGGCCACCGCCGGGGCCGTCCTGGCGGCGGGCGAGGAAGGCGAGGCGTTCGAAGAGCGCGATGTCCTGCTCGTTCTTGAGGAGGGCACCGTGCAGCGGCGGGGTGAGCCGTTCCGGGTCTTTCTCACGCAGGGTTTCGAGGTCGATATCCTCGTTCATCAGCAGTTTCAGCCAGTCGAGCAGTTCGCTGGTCGACGGCTTCTTCTTCACGCCCGGCAGTTCGCGCATGGCGTAGAAGGTTGTCAGTGCGTCCTTCACCAGCTTCTGCTTGATGCCCGGATAGTGGACATCGATGATTTCCTGCATCGTGTCTTCGTCCGGGAACTTGATGAAGTGGAAGAAGCAGCGGCGCAGGAAGGCGTCTGGCAGCTCTTTCTCATTGTTCGAGGTGATGATCACGATCGGGCGCTGCTTCGCCTTCACCGTTTCGTCGGTCTCGTAGACATAGAACTCCATCCGGTCGAGCTCCTGCAGGAGGTCGTTCGGGAATTCGATGTCGGCCTTGTCGATCTCGTCGATCAGCAGGACCGGGCGCTTGTCGGCGGCGAACGCCTCCCACAGCTTGCCCTTCTTGATGTAGTTGGACACGTCCTTGGCGCGTTCTTCACCCATCTGGCCGTCGCGCAGGCGGGACACGGCGTCATATTCGTAGAGGCCTTGGTTTGCCTTGGTGGTGGACTTGATGTGCCATTCGATCAGCTCGCAGCCGAGGGCCTTGGCCACTTCCACGGCCAGCACCGTCTTGCCGGTGCCGGGTTCGCCCTTGATCAGCAGCGGGCGCTCCAGAGCGATGGCGGCGTTGACGGCGATGCGCAGGTCGTCAGTTGCCACATAGTTTTCAGTGCCTTCGAAACGCATGGGTATCCCGTCCTTATCTGTCTTTCGTTCACAATAAGGGGTGCCCTGACAGGGGCAAGCTCTGACGTGGCGGGAGGTGTATTCCGCACCGCAGCACGGGTTTCATTTTTCGCGCCTCACGGCCTGTGGTAAACAGGTTCTGCCATGCGCACGACCGCAGTGTCTCATGCTTCAGCGGAGTGCCGCACCGGTCCGGGCAGGTCCAACCCCGTTGGGTCGGGACAGGCCCGGGCCGATGCAGGACTTATGATCCAGAACCCTGCCGGGAATCGCGCGCATGGCACCTTTCCATGCAGGCTGGGAGAGGGCTCGCGCCAACCTGGAAAGTTCGTGAACCGGCAATCAAGCGTTAACGCCTTCCTGCGATTCTTTGCGAAATTCGCCGCATTGGATCTGGAACCATGCCTCTGAAACTGTCGCTCAAGCCGGGTGAAACGTTCGTCGTGAATGGCGCCGTCGTACGCAATGGCGACCGCCGGGGCGTGCTGTTGCTGGAGAACCAGGCCCGCGTTCTGCGTGAAAAGGACATCCTCCATCCGAGCGATGCGACGACGCCGGCCGCGCGTGCCTATTTCAGCGTCATGCAGATGTACCTGCTGGGTGAGGCTGACGGGCCAACCTATTCGCAGGCTGCCGAAGCGCTCGCCACTCTGCTGGCCGCCAGCGAAACCGAAGAATCCCGCGCCGCTGTGCTCGACATTTCCGCAGATGTGGCCTGCTCCAACCTTTACCGCGCCCTCAGCCGGTGCCGGCGCCTGCTGGCTGACGGCGAAGGGGCGGCGGCCTGATGCCGGACGGCTCCGCGATGCGCGCGCACCCCGCTCCTGACGCCAAGCCCCTGGGCCTGGACGAAGCGATCCGCCTGCTGGAAGCCGGCGAAGGGCAGGATGTCTGCGTCGATCTCGGCGATGGCCGGCTTGCGCGGGCCGACGGACCGCGCGGGTCGGAAGGCCTGCTTCAGCGCCTGCGCGGCCACAAGATGATGCTGGCACTGGCTTCCGGTGCTGCAGACCTGTCGCGGTTTACCGCCAGCCCCCGTTCGCTGACAATTGCACCGGGCGTGCAGGAAATCCTCGACGCAACGACCCATAGGGACTAGAGCGCCGCGCATGAGCGCAGAACTCCTCTCTCTCTTCACGGCAAGCTTTGTCACCTTCTTCGTCCTGATCGACTCGCTGGGCGTTGCACCCATGTTCGCGACCCTGACGGCGCGCGGGGATGCGGCTTACCGCAGGCAGATGGCGTTCAAGTCGATCTTTGTGGCTGCGGTGATCATCTTCGCCTTTGCCTTTGGCGGCGCCTGGCTGATGGATGCGATGCACATTTCCATCGATGCTTTCCGGGCGGCGGGTGGGGTGCTCCTGTTCCTGATCGCGCTCGACATGGTGTTCGAGAAACGGACCGAACGCCGTGAGCATCGCACCGAAGAACATCTCGGCCAGCACGAGACGGACCCGGAGCCGGACGATGTGTCCGTCTTCCCGCTCGGCATTCCGATGATTGCCGGTCCGGGCTCCATCGCGACGGCGATGTTCTACATGTCCGATGCGGACAACTGGATGGAAAAGGGCGTGATTCTCGCCGCCATCGGCCTGAACCTGCTGCTGACGCTGGTGATCTTTCTCGCCGCCGGCCCGCTTGTGCGCATGCTGGGGGCGAGCGTGGCCGGGGCGCTGACGCGGATTCTGGGCGTGGTGCTCGCGGCCCTGTCCATTCAGCTGCTGATCGACGGCATCAAAGGCGCATTCAATCTGGGTTGAGGCAGCCGCCTCCGCAAATTTCGGAAACGTCAGGCGCCCATCGGCTCCAGTTTTTTCCGTTTCCGGATATTCCGGCGGAAGGTCGACCAGGTCACAAAGATCAGGGCGAGGCCTGCGGCGGTCATGCCCATCACCTGCAGCACCATCTGGAGCGTCCAGCGGACCCCCGTATCGGCTATGCGCAGGGCGTTGGCGCCCGATTGCTTGACGAGGGCGACGGCTCGGTCTCCGCCGGCTTCTGCGATCAGGCGGACGCGGCGAAGGTCTGAAGAGTCTTCCACCCGCTCGATCAGGGTCACGGCGGCGCCGGGGCTGGTCAGCGTGCCGATCCGGTCGATCTGAACAAGATCGCTCTCCAGCCGCTGCAGGCCGCGGGCATCGATGGAGTCCACAAAAGCGGCCTTTACGCGTTCGGTGCGGACATCGATTGTGGCCAGTTCGCCGAGCGCTTCTTCCAGGGCAGGGCGCAGATCGCTGTCTGGCAGGGCGTCGTTGACCCGGTCGGCGAGGTAATCCTGGAAGTCTTCCGTCAGGCGCCGTGAGCGCAAGGCGGATTTGAGGATCGAGGCAGCGCGGATATTTGCATCGGACAGGCCGTCGGCCGTTTCCGCTTCAAGCAGGCCGATGGCCGTGATCTTCAGCGCGATTTCGTCCATCCGGTCACCGCGGAGCCAGCGTTCGGAATTCTCCGCAAGGTCCTGGAAGGTGCCAAGCAGGCGGAAACGGGTATCTGTTGCCGCGCGCTCGGAGGATACTTCGATTTCGGGGCCGCCCTGGTTTTCGGTTTCAGCCTCGGCGACGTCGGCGGACTCCTCCGGTGCATCGACGAGGCCCGACTGGACCTCGACCACACGTTCGGAAACCTGCGCTTCCTCGTATTTCAGGCTGATTGCGGTGGGCAGCTTGCGGAGGGCAGCGGCGGTCAGCCGGTCGTCCGCCCGGTCCAGCCTTTCGGCATCTGCGGCGACCATCAGTTCCTTGACGTCCTTGCGTTCCAGCATCTGGGGCGCGGCGAGCAGGAACCCGTGTGCGGCGGCGACATCCCGCTCGCTCAACTCCCGGTCGACAACATCATACCAGAATTCGTAACGGTCTGCCGGGTTGCGCGGCGCGAAGGAGGCGAAGGCCTCATCCATGTTCTTCCGGGTCTGGTCGATGGCCTCGATTCCGGGGGAATCGGAGAAGGCAGAGCCTGAAAAAGCTGCCCCCAGCACCTGTGCTCCGATCACCGGAAGCAGGATGAGCATGGAGTTAAAAACGACAGCCTGCATCCAGCCCGAGGTTTTTTCAGTGCTTTTCCGGCGTCGGGCCATGAACGCTGAAACCGTTGTAAAAGCTGTACGATGGGCGAGTTTTCATAGAGCGCGGGAGGGAAGGAAAGATCAAGTCCCGGCCTGCATATTGCGGTGTATTCCCGGGATCGGACCAGCGCGGGTTGGTCACAATTTCACGACAATTCGGGGTTATTGGCTCACGCGCCTGAAAAAGCGGACGAAATTTACACAGTTTTGCCGATTGCGATGAATCGCCTGCGGCTTTATATCCCGGCCAAGTTTGAATGAGGTGTCCTGCGATGAGTGTCGAAATTGCAGAAGACTATCGCCCCTCGGATGACGAGGAATTCATGAACGAGAAGCAGCTGGTTTACTTCCGCCGGCTGCTCGAGAGCTGGAAAGCCGACATTCTTGACGGCGCCAAGCAGACCATCACGAATCTGCAGGACGAGTCCGGGTCTCTGCCCGATATCGTCGACCGCGCCTCTGCGGAAAGCGACAAGGCGCTGGAACTGCGCACCCGCGACCGCCAGCGCAAGCTGATCTCCAAGATCGACGCGGCGCTCCGCCGGATCGAGGACGGGTCCTACGGTTTCTGTGAAGTGACCGGCGAGCCAATCGGCCTGCGCCGCCTCGAAGCGCGCCCGACCGCAACGCTGAGCCTCGAGGCCCAGGAGCGTCACGAGCGCAAGGAACGCACCCTGCGCGACGACTGAGGGGTCAAAAACCTTATCCCGGAATTATTTGCGGCGGCGTCTCTGATAGAGGCGCCGCCGCTTTTTTTATCATCCCAACGCCACGGCTGATTCATCCCAACGCCACGGCGCTTTATCGTCTCCGCGGCCGCCTGTTCCGCGGTGAATTCACAATGCCACCAAGGTCCAAACGATCTCTTACATCTTGGTAATCAAGGTCTTAAGGCTGAAGCCTAATGTTTAACAGCAAGTGCTGTTTTGTTAGCTTCAATCCTACCCGCCGGGCTGTCAGCCAGGCATTGACCGGGGCGGGGAATTCCAATTCCTAACTGCCCGTTAACCCTCTCCGCTGCAGAAGTAACCATTACGGAAGCGCCGCGCATGAAGTCAGACCTCCCTCTTGCCGCCGATGACGGCTGGGACATGTCACCCCGCCGGGAATCGGCGGTGATGGTCGACATGCCGACTTCGTTCGAGCCGCTTTCATCTGACCGGCCCCTGCCGTCCGCACGCGGCGTGTTGAGCGCGGCCGAGATCGAAGCCCTGCTTCGCCCGGACCTGTCAGACCTGCCTGAGAGCCCGCCAGAGCCAGCGCCGGAGACGATTGAGGACAAGCCCCTGCCGGAGGTCGCGGCGCATGCGCCAGAGCCCGCTGTTGCGGACACCCCGGCCACGGATATTCCGGTTACGGCACGGCGCCTGGCTTCGCGCCTGTCGCTCGCTTTGCGCAAGGGATGCGGCCTGCGCGCAGCGGCTGCGGCCCGTTCGGTCCATGAAGGCGATTTCGACTCCGGCCTCACCGGCAGGATCGCCGGGCAGGGGTCTGCCATCGCCTGTTTCGCCGTCGGCGACGGTGAGGTGGATGCGATGCTGGTCCTGTCGCCGGAACTCGCCAATGCCCTGATTGAAACAGCTTGCGGCGGGAACGCGATGCCGGGGGACTGGTCTCCGCGAGAGCTGACCCCGCTCGACAGCGCGCTGCTGGAAGGCCTCGTCCGGCCGCTTGGTCATGCCATTGCGCCGGGCCTCGGCTTTGCCGGTATGGAAACCGAAGCAGACTTCGCTGCTGCGCTCGCCCGTCCGGGCACGGCAGAAATCATCGACTTCGAGATTCGGGTCGATGGCGGGCGTCATGCTGCGCGCCTGATCCTGTCGAGTGAGATTGCGGAAGCGGCTGCACCGGAAGCGCTCCCGGCGCCTCAGCCTGCTCAGGCGGCAGCGCCAATTGCCGAAGCAGCGCCATCCTCCGTAACCGTCCTTCTGACCGCGCGGGTCGCCTCTCTCAGCGTGCCGCTTTCGCGCCTGTCTGACCTGACGGCCGGGTCCACGCTGCTACTCGGCGTACCGGCAGATCAGCCCGTGGAATTGCTCTCCGGCGGGCGCGACGGGCCGGTTGTGGCGGAAGCCCAGATCGGGCGGAAAGGCAACAAAATGGCGCTGCGAATCTCGCGCCGCGTACCGGGCTTCCGTTAATCTTTTCCGCGCTTATTCAGCCGCCTTGGTCTCGGTGATCCAGGTGCCGACATTCTCTTCAAGAATATTCAGCGGCACCGCGCCGTCTTTCAGCACCACATCGTGGAAACCGCGAATATCGAACTTGTCGCCAAGCTCGGCCTTCGCATGTTCCCGCAGGTCGACGATCTTGTTCATACCGATCTTGTAGGCCGTGGCCTGACCCGGCATCACGATGTAGCGCTCGATGGCCTTGCGGCAGTCGCCTTCCGGATTGGGCGTGTTGTCCATCAGGTACTGGATGGCTTCCTCGCGGGTCCATTGCTTGTCATGGATGCCGGTATCCACCACGAGCCGCGCGGCGCGCCAGATCTCCATGGCGAGGCGGCCGAAATCGTCATACGGGTCGCTGTAATAGCCCATCTCCTTGGGCAGGTATTCCGAATAGAGGCCCCAGCCTTCGATGAAGGCGGTGAAGCCGCCGAATTTGCGGAATTTCGGTACGCCGGTCAGTTCCTGCGCAATGGCAATCTGCATGTGGTGGCCCGGAATGCCCTCATGGAAGGCCAGCGCCTGCATCTGGTAGGTTGGCATGTCCTGCATGCGGTAGAGGTTCGCATAATAGGTGCCTGGGCGGCTGCCGTCCGGGGCGGGGCGGGAGTAGAAGGCCTTGCCGGCAGATTTCTCGCGGAACGGTTCCACCGCTTTGACGATCATCTCTGCCTTCGGGAAGGTGTTGAACACGCTCGGCAGGTCTTCGCGCATCTGGTCGATCCAGTAGGTCGCTTCATCCAGGTATTCGGCTTTGCCTTCAGGTGTGTTCGGCTTGAAGAATTGCGGATCGGTCCGCATGAAATCGAAGAACTCCTTCAGGCTGCCTTCGAAGCCGACCTGTTTCATGATCTCACGCATTTCGCCCTGAATGCGCGCTATCTCGGCCAGGCCGAGATTGTGGATCTCCTCAGCCGTCATGTCGGTGGTCGTATAGTCGGCGAGCCGTGAGGCGTAGTAGGCCTCGCCATCCGGCAGCTTCCAGGCGCCGTCATCGGTCGTGGCAGACTTCGCCTGCTCACCGAGTTCCGCGATGGCGGCTTCATAGGCCGGGCCGACGGAATTGGTCAGCGCGTCGGCGGCGTCGGCCAGCAGCAGGTCAGCCTCTTCCTGTGAGATCGTGCTGGCGTCGACCAGGCCGGTGACCTTCTTCCGGAAGTCGCCCATCAGCGGGCTGTCCTCGCCGCTGTCGTCGAACGGGGCGCCGGTGATCACGCCCTTGGCGTCCGACAGGACATAGGCATAGACGAAGGCAGGCGGCTGGATGCCTTCGCTGAGAGCCATGCGGGCGTTCTCCAGATTCTGTTCCAGATAGGCCGGAACGCCCTTGAGGCGGGAAATATAGGCCTCCGCATCTGACTTCGAGGTGACCTGGTGCTGGTTGATCAGAAAGGCCGGGATCTGCGCCTGCACGCCGCCCATCTGGTCGAAGACATAGTCATAGTGGAGGTATTTGTAGTCTTCCTCGGCAGTCTTCAGGTTCATCTTGGCGATGCGCCAGGAGATCTTCGCCTGATGGTCCAGCAGGTCCGGATCGAAGCTCGCTTCCATTTCGGCGATGTCGGCGCGCTGGATCTCCAGTTCTTTCAGGGCATTGGCGTCGGAAACATCGTCCCATTCGCCATAATTGTCCTTGATGCCGAGATAGGTCTGCGTGATCGGGCTGCGCGCGACGGTTTCGGCGAACTTCTGCTCGAACCATTCATTCAGCCGGGCGGTCTCTGCCGCGATCTCCGCTGCGTCCGGCGCGGCCGGTGTGGCGACGGCCTCCACCACGGCCGTTTCGGTGCCTGCAGCAGGCGTTACGGTTTCCTCATTCACAGCGCAGCCCGCGGTCGCAATCAGCAGGGCCAGCGCTGAGGCGCGGGTAATCAGGACGGGTTTCATATGGGCCTCCAAGTAAGCGGGAATCTGTAATCTTGACGGGCAGTCTTAACGCTTTTTTCGCTTTCGTTAACCTTTGCCGCCTATCTCTCTGTAGACTAGGATTCATAGCGGCTGAGTCGGCTTGCCGGCCCGGCCGGACAGTATTGCCCGGCATGCATTTCTTGTCAGCCGGTGGCGGGAGTGAAGAGCAGCATGGACACCAATACCCGGATGCATGAGAGCCCGCCTGAAGAGGTCGAAACGTCCGAGGGCGAAGGCCTGGACCTGTCGCGCGCGCGGATCGATGTGATGCAGCTCATGTTCTGGGGCTGCCTTCTGATTTCGATTGCCGCCGCCAGCGTGGCGCTTGCCTGGCCGAAAGCCTCCGGTGCGCCGGGGCCGATCCTTTTGATCGCTATGGGCTCGGGCGGCCTTGTTTTCCTGCTGTGGACCGTCCGCGGGGCAGGGCGCATGCTGGGCCTGTTCCCGGAAAAGGGCTCCGCCATCCGCGCGGCGCAGGCCAGCCAACCGCGCTTCGGCTGGATCGAGGCGCTGGATGAGAGCGTGCTGATCGCCGATCAGGGCGGCGCCCCGGTTGCCGCGAACACGGCATACAAGGATCTGACCAGCATGGCGCTGATGGTCAGCCAGGGCGACAATGCCCCGGTGACCGTGGACCGCCTGTTTGGCGCAAGTCCCGGCCTCGCTGCGCCGGTCTACCGTCTCTCGAAAGATGCGAAGGCTGGCATGGCCCGCCGCGAAGTCCTGCCGCCGATCACGATCGGGCCGGAGCAGGTGCCTGCCCAGTACGAAATCTCTGTTTCGCCGCTTCCACGCGGCAAGGTGCTCTGGCGTATCCGCCCAATTGCGGGTGAGCGCGAGGCGACCGGCGCAGCTGACCTGAAGTCGCTGTACGTCGAAGACGCGCCAATGGGCTTCTTCGCCGCCCGTCCGGATGGCACGATCACTTATGCGAACTCCTGGCTGCGGGACACGCTCGGCCTGCCGGAGTCCGCGCGCAATGTCCGGATCGACGACATCATGCGTCCGGAATTCGTGAAGATGCTGTCGCGCGACCGCAAGACCGGCCTGCCGGGGCGGACCGACATCCAGATCCGCGGCCGCGACGGGATCGAGATTCCGGTCCACGCGATCACCACCTGGTCCGGCCGGGGTGCCGATGCGGCTGGCCGCACGATCCTGCTGCCGAGCGCGCAGATGCTGAACGGCGGCGAAGAGCGCTTCGCCCTGACCGGATCGCGCCCGCCGCGCCCGGATGGTGACCCGATGTTCGACGATGCGCCCTTCGGTGCCGTCCGCCTTCAGGGCGACAGCGTGCAGGGCGCCATCATTCTCGACGCCAACCGTGCGCTGATGGAGATGACCGGCGGTCAGGCAGCGCCCGGCGGCCAGTTCGCGGCGCTTTTCCAGGCCGAAGAGGGCGAGGACGCCCTTTCCAGCGTGCTGGTCGACGCGATCGACAAGCCGGTCGGCCTGAAGCTGGCGGGCAAGGACCCGCGCCACGTCAATGTCTTCGTGGCCCTCGATGGCCATGGCCGCCCGTCGGTGGCCTATGTCATGGACATTACCGACCAGCGCCAGCTGGAAATCCGCCTCGCGCATGGTGAGAAGATGCAGGCCATCGGCCAGCTCGCCGGCGGCGTTGCGCACGACTTCAACAACGTCCTGCAGGGCATCATCCTCAACAATGAGGAACTGATGGTGCGCCACCCGCTGGGCGACCCGTCCTATTCGAACCTGCAGTCCATCAACGAGTTTGCGATGCGGGCGAAGGAACTGGTGAAGATGCTGCTGGCCTATGCCCGCCAGCAGACCTTCAAGCGCGAAATCTTTGCGGTGCCGGACTTCCTGTCCGAATTCTCCATCCTCCTGCGCCAGCTGCTGGACGAGCGGATCGAGCTGGACGTCGTGCATGGCCGCGATGTGCCGCACATCAAGGCCGACAAGAACCAGCTGGAAAACGCGATCCTCAACCTCGCCACCAATGCGCGCGATGCGATGCTGAGCCACAAGAATGGCGGCAAGCTGACGATCCGCACGGCCCGGGCCACCGGCGCCGACGCCCATGCCAAGGGCTTCAAGTTCGTGGAAGACGGCGAGTACATGCTGATCGAGGTGGAAGACACCGGCCACGGCATGTCGAAGGATGTCATGGAAAAGATCTTCCAGCCCTTCTTCACCACCAAGGAAGCCGGCGTTGGTACGGGCCTGGGCCTCGCCACCGTTTACGGCATCATCAAACAGTCCGGCGGCTATGTCTGCACCACTTCCGCCGTCGGCAAGGGCACGACCTTCCACATCTACCTGCCGGCCCTGAAGCCGGAAGAAGTGCCGGCCCCGGTCGAGCCAACGGCCGCCGAAAAGGCTGCCAGCCGCCCGATGGATATTTCCGGACGCGGACGGATCCTCCTGATCGAGGACGAAGACGGCGTGCGCGGCATTGCAGCCTCGCTGCTGAAGTCACGCGGCTATGAAGTCGAAGAGGCCTGCGATGGCGAGGAAGCCATGGAAATCCTCGAAGACAATCCGCACAGTTTCGACCTGGTGATCTCTGATGTGGTCATGCCGGGCAAAGATGGCCCGACGCTGATCCGCGAGGCGAAAGACCTGCTGGGCCATGCCCGCGTGATTTTCATCTCCGGCTATGCCGAGCGCGATATCGCCCAGCAGCTGGACGACGACCGCGCCGTCTCCTTCCTGCCGAAACCCTTTACCGTCCGCCAGCTGGCTGAGCGCGTGAAGCAGGAACTCGGCAGCCCCAGCAAGGAAGCCGCCTGAAAGGCAGCCGAGGCGGAAAGGGCAAACTGAGCGAACGGCTCACCCTCCATCCGCCCGGTAAGGTTTCCTCCAGCACGTGCGGCGCCCGTGAAGGCGCTTTGTTTGCAGGTTGAGTTTTCAGGCTGAGTTTTCAGGCTGAGTTTTCTGGCTGAGTTTTCTGGGAATGGGCCGTGTCAGGTTTCCGGCAGGGGCAGGGTCAGCTGCGCCCGCTCACCCCGGTGCAGGTTGGAGAGTCGCGTCAGGGCGCGGGGCGCCGGGCGCTCTTTGCAAATGGTGGAATCGCGCAGGTGCACAGGTGTTGCCGCGCGTCCATCACAGGCAGCGGCAAGGCGATCATTGAAATGCTCACGCGGCTTCAGCCATTCTCGTGCCGCTGTGTCTTTCAGTCCGAAGTGAATGCGCGTCAGGAACACGCGCCCGTTCGGCGTGATGCTCCACCAGTAACGCGCGTCCTGCCCATAGGCCGCCCGCACCGCGACGCGGAGCAGGATCAGCTGGCACCAGACCAGCGGCCAGATGCAGGCAAGATGCGGCGGGAAGCCTTCGGGCGGACGCAGGAACGACATGTGCCCGACTATATGTCAGGCCACGGAGGTGTCGGATGGATTAGTTTTCCCGGCCCTGATGGCAGCAGGTTCGGAGCGGAAAGTGTGGGACAGATGAGGCCTGGCGCGGGCCGGAGCCGTCAGGCGTAAGCGGCGATGGCGGTTGCGGACGGGAAGTCCACCGGATGGATCGACACATGGCGGAAGCCGGCCTGGATTGGATAGGTCCAGAAATCGGCCCCGAACTCCGTGTGCACCTTGAAGTCCTCGCCGCCATTGTTCGGGTCGCCATGATAGCTGGGCGGCAGGCCCGCGCGGTTGATGGTCATCCGCCCGGTAATCACCGGCACAGTATAGAGGCAGGCGCCGCCCGGCTTCAGGATGCGGCGGCATTCTTCCAGGGCCCGGACCGGGTGGGGGATATGCTCCAGCGTGTCGGAATGAATGACCAGGTCGAAGCTGGCGTCCGGATAGGGCATCGCCTGCATGTCCACATCGGGATAGCTCGCCAGCGTGTGCCCGGGCAGGTCCTTCAGGATCGGGGTCAGATGACCGGCTTCGTTGATTTCGAGGATGCTGGCCGTCACGCCGGTAATCGTGTCGCGCAGGGGCGCGGCAAGGTTCAGATGAGCCATCATCGCCCCGGCCAGCGCGATGGACCTCAGATTGCACCCGCAATCGGTGCAATTGGTGCCCTGCTGGCGGTCGACATAGGCCGCTTCTGCCGAAGACAGCCGCCATTCATCGATCAGGCCCTGCCAGAGGACCTGATGGTCCTCGAATTTGGTGCCAAGGCAGACCGGGCAGGTCAGGTTTTCAGACGCTGTCAAAATTGAGATTCCCTATCAGTTGCGGGGGACTGTTGAGCGATTCCCCGGCTTGTACGAGTTGTCCGGTGAGGTGCGCAACGGCCTGGGCGTGACTTCAGGCGCCTACGCCATGATCATGCATGACTTATCATGACCAATCATGACTATACCGGACCATAAACGACCATGCCGGACTTGCTGCGGTCCTGCCGGCCGTCGCACGTATAATTGTGCCTGTTCACGCGGTCGTGTCATGAAGCGCGGGTCCGCAGCCGGTAAGAGAGGGCCGCGCTTGTTCGGGACATCTGAGGAAATTGCATGAAGCTTCTCAAAGTCGCACTCATCGCACTGGCCGGATTGGTCGTGGTGCTGCCCGCAACGGCTTATGTGTACCTGTACGTGCTGCCCAAGGGACCGGAATTGACCGATCCCTCCGCAATGCCGGATGGCAAGGCAAGTTTCGTCATGCGCGCACATGAGGGGGCACAGCACAGAACCATCCGCGTCTGGACCTTCAAACCATCTGACTGGCAAGATGGCGGCGACGTGCTTTTTGTGATGCACGGCATGTCGCGCAATGCGGAAACGTATCTTGATATGTGGGTCGATACCGCAGAGCGCGAGCGTGTGCTCCTGATCGCACCTGAATTCGACAGCCCGTATTATCGGTATGTCACCAATGACTATCAGGACGGCAATCTGTTCACGGCGCTGGGCTTTGCCAATCCGAAATCCGAATGGGCCTATACCACGATCGAGCGTATCGTTGATGCGCTCAACGAACGGAATGGCTGGTCGATCGCCAGCTATGACATGTTCGGGCATTCAGCGGGCGGGCAGTTCGTGCAGAAAATGGCGATGCTTGCGCCGAATTCGAAACTGCGCACGGGCATTGTTGCGAACCCGGGCGTGTACCTGTTCCCAGATGCGGAGGTTTCCTTTCCTTACGGGCTGAAGGGCGTTGATCCATCTGCAGTCGACCTCGAGACCGCGTTTGGCCGACATGTCGTTCTTCTGCTCGGCGAGAAGGATGCGGACGCGACCCAGGGGATGCTGGATGAAAGCGAGGCTGCAATGCGTCAGGGGCCGCATCGCCTGGCGCGCGGCCAGACCTTCTACGCAGCCGCGTCCAGCCTGGCGGCAGAGCAAGGCCTGCCCTTCGAATGGCGCCTCCAGGTTGTGCCCGGCGTAGGCCACGAGAAGGAGAAAATGGCGGCTGCGGCAGCGCTTCAGTTCGGGTACGGAGAGTGAAGGACAGAAATCTCAGGGCGTTTCCGGATCAGCCCTTCGCCCAGAGCGCTGTCAGTACGGCGGCGAATTCTTCTGCCCGCTCGGCGCAGGCCCAGTGGCCAGCGCCTTTCTCGACGTGCAGCGGCACATTGTGATTCTTCGAGAACCGCTCGGCGGCAGAGAGATCGACATAGGGGTCGGTCTCGCCCCAGAAGAGCTGGCCGGGGGTGGGAAGGTTCGCAAGGTCCGTGACCCATGGGCCGGAGAAGCGCAGGCCGATGGCCGAGCGGTAGAGCTTCAGGATCGACTGGCGCATCGTCTTGTCGATCAGGGGCACTTCTTCTGCGGCGAGGTCGGCAGGCATGCCGCCCTGAATGAGGGCAGCTTCCATGCGCGGTTTGTTGCGCATGTTCAGCATGACGAATTCGCCGAGCAGGGGCGTTGCCCACATGCGCGCCGTCTGGTGGCCGCGATAGTCCGGATCGATCACGGCATTGGTGACACACCAGGTGCGGATCAGGTCCGGCCGCAGGCTGGCGATGCGCAGCGACAGGAGCGCGCCCCAGTCATGGCCGACGAGGTCAATCTTTTGACCCAGCTTCTCGATCTCAGCGATCAGGTGCGCGGCATAGGCGTCCTTGGTGCAGGCAAAGCCCTTCGGCAGCGGCGTGCCGAAGCCGGGCAGGGCGGGGGCGAAATAGTCCGATGACTGAAGGCCGAGCGCTGTGACCAGCGGCTTCCAGAGATGCGGCGTGTCAGGCACGCCATGGATGAAGACCTTCATGACCTATTCCTCTGTAGGTGGGGGCGACCAGTCCGTTTCCGGCGGGAACACCTCTTCCATCGATCCGGCGAGCGAAGGCCCATAGACCGGGTTCGGCAGGATGAACCAGCCATTGCCCCACATCGGGTCGAAGGCCGGGGCGGCGGTCAGCGCCTTGCGCTCCGGCGGGGTGAGGGCCTTGTCATTGAAGATGTCGGCAATGTCGCCCAGCTGGTCCCCGGCGAGCGCGATGACGCAATAAGTGTCGGAGATCATGTAGCGGCGTCCGTCCTTGCCGCTGCCACCGGGGGCGTCGCCCTTCAGGAACAGGGTGCGGCCATGCGCGAACTCACCCAGGCCGGCGGCCTTGAGCGTGTCGGCCGAGCCCTGGATATTGGTGTTGGAGCGGTTCGTGTTGACGATGATCTCCACCCCGGCATCGCGGATCCGCTTGAAGGCGTCCTTCACGCCGGGAATGGCGACCGCTTTGCCCGCGCCGGTCTTTTCCCATTCGTCCCAGATGGCGGGGGCGAACGCGATGCCTTCGCGGGCGAAATAGCCCATGGAGCCGAGGTTCCAGATCAGCGTCTCGTCCGCGTCGAACACGGCGGCGAGGGGCTGGTCGGCATTGCAGGCGAGGAAGTCGGCGGCCTCCGCCGTGGCGCCAGACACCGTATTGGGGGCGAGCACGACGCTGGCATTCGGGCGGGCTGCGGCCTTCGCCTCGACATAGGACGCGATGGCGTTCCAGTCCTGCTTCAGCGCGATGCGGGATTCCGCTGAGCCGTAGAGCCATTGCTGGCCTTGTGTGGGCGCTGCGGGAGGCGCCGGTTGCCCGGCCGTCTGGATCACCTTGTCGGTGCCCATTTCCGCTGCCTGTTCCGTTGGGGCAGGGTCCGGCGGGACGGTCTGGCAGGCGGCGAGAAAGGCGATACTGCTGAGGAGAATGCGATGTTTCATGGCACATTTGTCCGCCAATCCGGCGGAGAAGTCTATCGCGCTCTCACGACAATGGGCCGAGAAGGTTCCCTTTCGTCACTCTTGCCGGGGCGGGCCCGTTCGGCCAAGGATATGGGCAAATCGTGACCGGAGGAGACATTCCATGAAGACCAAGCTCACCGAAATGCTGGGCATTGAGCGCCCCATCGTTCAGGGCGGGATGCACTATGTCGGCTTTGCCGAAATGGCGGCGGCTGTTTCCAATGCAGGCGGCCTCGGCATCATCACCGCGCTGACGCAGAAGACCCCGGCGGACCTCGCCAACGAGATCGCCCGCTGCAAGGACATGACCGACAAGCCGTTCGGCGTGAACATCACCTTCCTGCCGTCGACCACGCCGCCGGACTATCCGGGCATCGTCGAAGCCGTGATCAAGGGCGGCGTGAAAGTCGTCGAGACCGCCGGCAACAACCCGTCCGCCGTGCTGCCCGCGCTGCAGGGCGCCGGCATCAAGGTGATCCACAAATGTACCGCCGTGCGTCACGCGCTGAAGGCCCAGTCGATCGGCTGTGACGCCGTTTCCGTCGATGGCTTCGAATGCGGCGGCCACCCGGGCGAAGACGATGTGCCGAACTTCATTCTGCTGCCGCGCGCCGCAGACGAGCTGGAAATCCCGTTCATCTCCTCCGGCGGCATGGCAGATGGCCGTTCGCTGGTCGCCTCGCTCGCCATGGGCGCGCAGGGCATGAACATGGGCACGCGCTTCATCGCCACGAAAGAAGCCCCGGTGCATGAGAATGTGAAGCAGGCCATCGTCGCCGCTAGCGAGCTCGACACGCGCCTCGTCATGCGCCCGCTGCGCAACACCGAACGTGTGCTGACCAATGCCGGCGTTGAGCGCCTGCTGGAGAAAGAGAAAGAACTCGGCTCCAACATCAAGTTCGAAGACATCATCGCCGAAGTTGCCGGTGTCTATCCGAAAGTCATGGTCGAAGGCGAGATGGACGCCGGCGCCTGGAGCTGCGGCATGGTCGCGGGTCTGATCCACGACATCCCGACCGTGCAGGAACTGATGGACCGGATCATGAAGGAAGCCGAAGACATCATCTCCGGCCAACTCGCCGGCATGCTGGCTGGCAAGGTTCCGGCCTGATCCACATGGGGTGGGGAAACCTCAAGACATCCGCCAGCCTGCTGGCCGGGCTCGCACTTGCGGCCTGTGCCAGCACGCCGGCGGACGCGCCGATGCAGCCGCTGGCCCTTTGCCAGACGATGGTCTCAGGCGACGCCGAACTGGAAGCGCGTATCTCCAGACGGGGCGCAAATCTGGAAGACCTGTGCGCCTGCTACGTTCAGATCGAGGCGGGTCTCGATGAGGACACCCGTGCCGATAACTACGCCCTGATGATGAAAGTCATCGAGATGCGGGAAGGTACGGGCCGTTCGACAGAGGATGTCGCCGAACTGCTGGAAGATGACCGGGACGGGAGCCTCTACGGCCTGCCAGAAGAGCATATGAAGCGCGGGGCCCAACCGGTCGAGGATGCGATGTCGAGGGCCCGGCGCGACCCGGCGAGTTGCCGCGCGTCCTGACCCTCAAAGGAGTTTACATGAAACGGCTTTCAATTCTGGCGGGTGCCTGCGCGATGCTTGCGGCGTGCGGTGGGGGCACTTCCACCGGCGGCAAGACTGTGGCCATTTGCACGACCATGCTCAGCGGCGACGCCGAGGTCGAGTCCGACCTGTCAGCGCGGGACATGAGTGTTGCCGACTATTGTGCCTGCTATGCCGAGGGGCTGAACGCCCAAAGCGCGGAGGACAAGGCGGCCATTCTGAAGGTGACGCAAATTCTCGCCGACTTGCGCGAGGAACGCGGCCTTGGGCTCGAAGAGGCGGCCGACCTGCTCGACGATAGCGGCGCAGAGGCCGAGTTCAGCCTGACCCGTGCGGAATTCGAGACGGCGGGCGAGTATGTCGACACCATCCGCCGTGACCTCGTCCGGGACGAAGGGCTGTGCGCCTCCTGATTTCCCGGTGATCGGGGGCGGATCAGATGACCTGAACCGAAGGCGTCCCGGCTTCGACGCGGCCGATGATGGCGGCGCCGTCATGGCCGTGCCGGGCGAAGAGGGCGAGAACATCGCCTGCCACGTCCGGCGCACATGACACGAGCAGGCCGCCGCTGGTCTGCGGATCGCAGAGCAGGTCGCGGTCTGTCTCTGTGAGGTCACCGCTGACCATGTGGTTCACCGAGTCCCAGTTTCGCCCCGACGCGCCGGTCTTCACACCGTCTTCGGCGAGTTTCCGCGCGCCGTCGAACACAGGCACTTTCGTCTTTTCGATGACCAGTGAAACGCCTGCGCCGCGCGCCATTTCGCTGCCATGGCCGATCAGGCCGAAGCCTGTCACGTCCGTGGCGGCGTGGACGCCGTCCATGGCGGAAAGATCCGTGCCCGGCGTGTTGAGGCGCGTTGTGGAGGCGATCATCTCTTCATACTGGGCGGGTTCCAGGATCTCCCGTTTCAGCGCGGCGGAATAGATGCCGATGCCGAGCGGCTTGCCGAGGATCAGCACGTCACCGGCCTTCGCGTTCGAATTCATCAGGATGCGGGACGGATCGACGAGGCCCATCGCAACGAGGCCGTAGATGGGCTCTGCGGCGTCGATGGAATGACCGCCCGCGACCGGGGCACCGGCGGTCTCTGCCACGGACTGCCCGCCTGCAAGGATGGCGCGGATCGTCTCCGGCGAAATCTGGCCGATGGGCATGCCGACAATGGCGAGCGAGAAGATCGGCTTTGCGCCCATGGCGAACACATCCGACAGCGCATTGGTGGCGGCGATGCGCCCGAATGTGTGCGGATCGTCCACGATGGGGGTGAAGAAGTCCGTCGTTGCGACCAGCGCCGTCGTCTCGTTGATCTTGTAGACAGCGGCATCGTCGCTGGTGCCTGCGTCCACCAGAAGGTCTTTCGATCCGATCGCCAGCGGCATGTCAGAGAGAATGTCAGCCAGCACATTGGGCGCGAGCTTGCAGCCGCACCCGCCGCCATGGGCGAGGGAGGTGAGGCGGGGTTCGGTGTGCGTATCTGCCATGAGGTCCTCCGGTTTGGGGCAGTCTAACGCGCTGGTGCAACGGGGAAAACCTGATACCTCTGATGGCGATGCCTTATCTTGAAACCGTCTCCGATCTCAGCCCGGAAAACCTGGCCCGCTATGATGACATCATCGATGTGCGCTCGCCGGCTGAGTTCGCAGACGATCACATGCCGGGCGCGATCAGCCTGCCGGTCCTGTCGAATGAGGAGCGGGCGAAGGTCGGCACGATCTACAAGCAGGAGAGCCCGTTCCGGGCAAACCGCGTCGGCGGGGCGCTGGTGGCGCGTAACATCGCCCACCATCTGGAAACGGCGCTGATGGACAAGCCGAAAAGCTGGCGCCCGCTCGTCTATTGCTGGCGGGGCGGGATGCGGTCGAATGCGATGGCGACGATCCTGTCATCGGTCGGCTGGCCGACGGGCGTGGTGAAGGGCGGCTATCGCACATGGCGGCGGGAAGTGGTCGAGGGACTGGACTGTGACGCGCCGCTCTTGCCGGTGCACCTGATCGATGGGCAGACCGGCACCGGCAAGACGGCGCTGCTGCATGCGCTGGCAGAGCAGGGCGGACAGGTGCTGGACCTGGAAGGCCTCGCCAATCATCGCGGCTCTGCCTTTGGCGATGTGGACGGCGCCCAACCGGCCCAGCGCATGTTTGAGACAGAGATCTGGGATGTGCTCCGCCGGATGGACCTGACGAAACCTGTGTTTGTGGAAGCGGAGTCCGCGCTGGTGGGCCGCCGCCGCGTGCCGCGCCGCCTGTGGCGCAGCATGCTGGCGGCGCCGCGCATCGAGATGCATATGAGCCTCGACGTGCGGGCGGATTACCTTGTCCGGACGTATGCTGACATTATTGCGGAAGCGCCGCGGCTCTCCGCCGCCATTGGAAAGCTGAAGGGGCTCCAGTCCAGGGAAACCATCGAGGACTGGCTGGCACTTGCCGCGCAGAAGGATTTTACCGAGCTGGCACGCCAGCTGATGCAGCAGCATTACGACCCGCTCTACGCCCGCAGCCGCAAACGCCGGGAGAATGATCGCGTAAAGGTGCTGGAACTGAAGGACCTTTCACCGGAGAGTCTGACTCAGGCGGCGCAGGATTTGCTCCACCCCTGAGGCAGCTGTTCGAGCCTGCGCTCGTGCTTCGACTTCGCTCAGCATGAGCGCTCTCAGAGTGCGGACTCATCCTGAGCGAAGTCGAAGGATGACGGATCGGGAAAGTCAGCGCCCGCGGGCTTCTTCCGTGCCGCGGCGGGCAAGTTCGTCGGCCTTTTCGTTGCCGGGGTCACCGGCATGGCCCTTCACCCATTTCCAGGTGATGTCGTGGCGCTGGCAGGCTTCGTCCATCGCCATCCAGAGGTCCTGATTCTTGACCGGCTTCTTGGCGGCGGTCTTCCAGCCATTGCGTTTCCAGCCATGAATCCATTTGGTCAGGCCGTCTTTCACATAGGTGGAATCGACGTGCAGCGTGACCTTTGATGGGCCCTTCAGCGCGTTCAGCGCCTCGATCACGGCCAGCATTTCCATCCGGTTGTTGGTGGTGGCCTTGTCGCCGCCCCAGAGTTCCTTGCGCTTTTCGCCGGCCACGAGCAATGCGCCCCAGCCGCCGGGGCCGGGATTGCCGCTGCAGGCGCCATCGGTCCAGATTTCGATCGTATCGGTCATGGGCTTTCAGGTGGTTGGCTTCGGCGGAAGCGTCAAGCGTCAGAAGACGTCCACGTCCACATCGGTGAGCTGGTTGGCGGGCTGCACGATGGCGTGGAACAGCCAGCCACACAGCGCCCCGGCGAGCGCGCCGACGAAGGCGCCGCCGGCCACGGCACCGACGCCGCTGATGAAGCCTTCCAGAAAGCCGAACAGGCTCGTCGTGGCGCCGACAAGGATCGCGCCCCAGATGCTGCCCCAGCGGATGAAGGGCGGCCGCCGCACAATGCTTCGATAGGGTAGGCGTCCGATGGAGAGGCCGAGCGCCAGCCACGCTGCGGGCACGTTGATGAAAAAGAGCAGGAAATTATAGCTCGCCAGCTGGAAGGCGCCGCTCATGCCGCCGATGAATCCGCCGCCGCTCAGCATGCCGTAATTCATCGCCGCGCCGGTAATGCCCATGACCAGCATCAGGATGCGGGTGCAGACCGTGCCGATGATTGCCACGAACAGGCAGGCCGCGAGCGAGGACAGGAACAGGCCGAGCTTGATCCGCCTGAAGCTTCGCCGCGCCGCAGGGGCGGCATAGCTGGGCAGGTCCGGGTTTTGCCTCTCGGTCACGGTGCCGGGATCCGGTCGGGGAGGCGGATCAGCCAGAACAGGCTCGCTGCGAGAAGGCCGGTCAAAGGCCCGGACAACAGAAGTGCGCCGGCCTTGAGGACGAGCGACGGGTCGCGCAGGCTGCCTGTGGCGAGGAAATAGATCAGCATGGTGAGCGTGCCGGCAGCGAGGCCGCCGAGGGCATAGACCAGCCAGCTCGTCCAGCCCTTGCGCACTAGCCAGCCATGCAGCGGCAGGCCGGCGATCAGCATGGCCGGCCAGCCGAGGAATACGCCGAAAGCGCCACCCAGCACGCCAAAGCCGAGCAGGCTGGCCACGATTTCAATCGGGGTGGAGGGCCGGGATGTGGCGGAATCGATGTCGGTCCGGAAGACCAGCTCAGGCGCCATCTGGACGGCGAGGATCGCGGCAACGATTCCTGCGGCCAGGATCGGCGCGAGACAGGCCGCCAGACAGAGCCGCAGCCATTCTTTCCAGTCACGTGTCATGCACCATAGCCTTCCGCCGTTTCCACTTTGCGATGGAAGGCGAGGCGTCCGGCATATTCGAGGGGGTTTTTGGGCTTTACGAGGGCACCTTCCGGCGTCGACGACCAGTCGATCAGGCGGGTGAGGAAGAAGCGCAGCGCCGCGCCGCGGGCGAGGATCGGCAGGGCATCGCGCTCTGCGGCCTCCAGCGGGCGCACGCTTTCATAGCCTGCGATCAGGGCCGCGCCCTTGGAGAAATTGTAGTCGATGGAATCGCGCCCGCCATCCTCGAACGCCCAGGCATTGAGGCAGATGGCGAGGTCATAGGCGAGGGCATCGGTGCAGGCGAAATAGAAGTCGATCGCGCCGGAGAATGTGTCGCCCAGGAAGAAGGCGTTGTCGGGGAAGAGATCCGCATGGATCGTGCCGCGCGGCAGGCCGAGCGATTGCGGCTTGGCCTCGGCAATGGCGGCAAGGTCGCCCGCGATGTCCCCGGCGAGGCCGGGCAACAATCCGTCGGCATCGGCGTCCCGGCCGGTCCAGAGGCGCGGCCAGGCGGCAGGGCCGAGGCTGTTCGCGCGCTCCATGGTGAAGTCTGCGAGCGCGAGGTGCATGCGGGCCATGCCTGCGCCAAGCTCCCGGCACTGGGTGACGTTCGGCTTGCGGGGGGAAAGGCCTTCAAGGAAGGAGACGACCAGCGCCGGGCGCCCTTCCAGCGTGCGCAGGGCCGTGCCGTCGCGCGCGGCGATGGGCGAGGGGCAGGGATAGCCCTTGGCGGCAAGATGCTGTTTCAGGGCGACGAAATAGGGCAGGTCCGCCGCGTTCACCCGCTTCTCGAACAGGGTGAGGATGTAGCGGCCTTTCTCCGTCTCCAGGTAATAGTTCGAGTTCTCGACGCCCTCCGCAATCCCCTTGAAGGAGAGCGGGGCGCCGAGGTCGTATTCGGTCAGGAAGGCGGCAAGCGCCTCGTCGGAAACCTGAGTGTAGACAGCCATACAGCCGGATTAAGCTGCCCGGGTGAGCATGTCACGCTGCAGTGTCTTCCCGGCCCACAGATAATGAAGGGCCGCCCAGCCATAAAGTGTGGCGAAGATGATGATCGACCATTGCAGGCCGCGGGCATTGGCGCTGTTGCAGGCCGCTGCTTCAGCCGCGCCGAGGCCGGTCACGTCCTTGCAGATTTCCAGCGTCAGGCCGAGATCGTGCCCGCCCAGCATCATTGTTTTCAGGAAGGTCGACAGGAAACCGATCAGCGTCGGACCGAGGCCGATGCCGATCAGGTTAACCGCGAACAGGGTGAGGGCGACGGCTGTGGCCCGCGTGCGGGCATCGGCCACGCCGGTCGATACGGCATACATCGGGCCGAGATAGAAATAGTGCAGCGTGGCAGCGGCCATCAGCGGCGGCAGCATCAGCGGCACGGTCGGCGCGAGATAGCCCAGCCAGTAAAGCGGCACGGAGAGGCCCATGCCGAGTGCCGGCATCCAGGACAGCGCCTTCGGATGGCGCACGGACATCTTGTCGGCCAGGAAGCCGGACAGGAACACCCCGATGGCGGCCATCAGGCCGATCACGAGGCTGAAGATCAGCGCCGCTTCCGTGAGGCTGAGGCCATGCGTACGGCGCAGGAATGAGGTCGAGAACTGCGCAATGCCATAGCCCGCGAAAGAGGCGATGGCGGCGCCGATGACGACGTGCACATAGGTCGGCTTCTTCATCAGGGCCTTGATGGCCGGCATGAAGCCGAGGCTTTCAACCGGTGTTCCTGCAGCGCTCGGCGGATCCGTATAACCGCGTGGCGGTTCCTTGATGGTCATGCCGATGATGCCAGCGATCAGGACGCCCGGCAGGCCGACGGCGACAAAGGCGATGCGCCAGCCTTCCATGCTCTGCCAGTCAATGGCGTCGCGGGCCCAGGTCCAGCCCCATCCGTCGAGAATGTTGTGCACGTTCTCGCCGGTGACATAGTCATTGATCGGGCCGCCGGCGAGACCGGCAATCATGCCGCCGAGCGGCACGCCGAGGGCGTAGATCGAGGCGGCGGTCGCGCGGCTGGACGGTTTGAAATAATCGGCAATCACGGACTGGGCCGGGGGCGTACAGCCGGCTTCTCCGACGCCCACCATCAGGCGGAACATGAACAGCGACATGAAGCCGACGGCAAAGCCGCACAGGACGGTCATCAGGCTCCACAGGGTGAGCGCGACCACGATGATGCCGATCCGGCTGCGCCGCTCGGCAAGGCGCGCAATCGGGATACCCAGTGTCGTGTAGAAGATGGCGAAGGCGAGGCCGCCCAGCACACCCATGTGCCAGTCTTCCAGCTGTAGCGATGTCTTCATCGGCTCGGTCAGGATCGCAAAGATCGACCGGTCGATGAAGTTGAAGATGTAGACAACGAGCAAGGCGCTGAGGACATAGGAGCGGTATGCGGAGGATCCGTATCCCGTTTCGTGTCCCGGTCGGGTCAAGGCGGCGTCAGTCATGGGCGTCTCCTGTTATTGGGCCGGGTTCGAAATCATCCTTGACCGGAGGCTGCTGTCGGGTCGTAGCGGTCCTTCATGAAGGTGCGCGCGGCGAGGAAGTAGAAGATCGCAGCGATGATGAAGATCATCACCGTGGCGACCATGGAATGGCGCAAGCCTTCGGAATAGGCAGAACAGAGGGCCGGGCCGTCAGCGCCAAGCTGGGCGACGTTCACGCCGCAGAGCTTCGGCTCGAAGGTGGCGAACTGTTCGGAAAGCCCCTGTGAAGCAAGGCTGGAAGACATGAAATACGTGCTCATCCAGCCGGTGAACATCGGGCCGATGCCGTTGCCGATCAGGGCGACGATGAACAGGAGGACCGAAATGGTCGTCGCCCGGGCGCGCGGGCTGACGATGCCGGTGCCGACCGTGTACTGGGCGCCGAGATAGGCGTAGTGGGTGATCGCCGCGATGACCCAGAAGAAGATCGCGACCGTCAGCGATGACGTCATGAATGCGATGGAATAGGCCGGAACCGCGATCAGCAGGCCGACGCCCGGCAGCCAGGCCGAAACGGCGGGGAAGCGGTGCGACAGCTTTTCGGAGAGGTAGCCGCCAAGGAAGGTCCCGCCGGCGGCGACCGCTGACAGCGGCGCGCCGAACTTCACGGCGGCTTCATGCAGGCTCACCCCGTGCACACGCATCAGGAAAGGTGTCTGGAAGGCGAACAGGCCATAGCCGACAAAGGCGACGAAGGCGGCGCCGAGCGACAGCGTCCAGAAGGTCGGCTTGCGTCCGAATTCCTTGAAGGCTTCGAAAAAGCCGGCTTTTTCGACCTGCAGCGACGGGACATCGGAATGTCCGCGTGGCGGTTCCCGCATCGTGAACCAGATGAGCGCGGCGATCAGGACGCCGGGTGCACCGATCACGACAAAGGCGATGCGCCAGCCTTCCACCGTTTCCCAGTTGATACCCTGGAACAGGAAGCCGAGGCCGATGGAGTTCAGCCAGCTGCCCATGTCCGGGCCTTTGATCGAGGCGATGGTGCCGCCGAACAACTGGGCCAGGACGCCGCCGATGGTGACGCCCATGGAATAGATGCCGAGCGCGTTGGCGCGGCTCTTGGGCGGATAGTAGTCGGTGATCAGCGAGTTTGCCGGCGGGGTGCAGCCCGCTTCACCAATGGCCACACCGACGCGGAACAGGAGCAGCCAGATAAAGCCTGCCGCCAGGCCGCAAAGCGCAGTCATGACGGACCAGATGACGATGCAGAGACCGATGATGAAAACGCGGTTGCCGCGGTCGGCCCACATGGCGATCGGAATGCCCATCAGGGCGTAGAAGAGCGCGAAGGGAGGGCCGTTCAGCAGGCCCCACTGGGCGTCGCTGAGGCCGAAGGAATCCATGATCGGCTGGCCAACCACGCCGATCAGGGACCGGTCGATGAAGTTCAGCGTGTAAACCAGCATGAGGGACATCAGGACGTACGTCCTGTAGCCACGAGAGCCAAAACCGGTGATGTGGCCAGGCTGTGCCGCCGGGCCGGCTGTCGTATCGCTCATGTAGTCTCCTCCGTAACAGCGTCACCTTTCTCAGCGAGGTGTTTGCTGGCGATGGCACCACGGTAGTGGCCCCCGCGTCCGCTGCAAGCCTTATCGTAAGGTAACTGTCAGATCAGCCCTGCAGAACGGAAGCTGGTGACGCCGCCCGTTCCGGCGATGAGATGATCGTGAACCTCAATCTCAAAGGGAATGAGCGCGTCGATGATCTCGCGGGTCATGTCGATGTCGGCGCGCGACGGGGTCGTGTCGCCGGAGGGGTGGTTGTGCACGAGGATCAGGCTGGACGCGGCCAGCTCCAGTGCGCGGCGGGCGATCTCGCGCGGATAGACGGGGGCATGGTCCACCGTGCCCTGGCTCATCACCTCATCGGCAATCAGCTGGTTTTTGCGGTCGAGGAACAGCACGCGGAACTGCTCGCGCGTTTCGTGCTGCATCTCGCGGCGGACATATTCGAGCAGGGCTGACCAGGACGAGATCACCTCGCGCTTGCGGATCTCCTGCAGGCTCGCCCGGCTCTGCAGTTCGGCGACGGCTTTCAGATAGGCGGCCACCGTCTCGCCGACGCCGTCCACCTTGACGAGATCGGCTGCGGGCGCCGCCAGCACACCTGACAAGCTGCCAAATTCTGCCTCCAGCGCCTTGGCGATGGGCTTCACGTCACGCCGGGGGACAAATGCCATCAACAGGACTTCGAGAATCTCGTAATCGTCGAGCGCCGCCGCCCCGCGCGTGAGCAGTTTGCCGCGCAGGCGCTCGCGATGGCCCTGCCAGTGAGGTTTGTCCGTTCCGGTTTTCATCCCTTCGGAGAAACCACGAAAACCCGTTTCGACAAAGTGGGTTTGGCGCGCTTGCTGCTGCCGGAATCCTGTGGAAGCGTTGCGCGCATGGCCCGCCAAGAGGCCGCAAGAATGAAAAGGGGACCTTTGCATGAAACTGACGACCGCCATCCTGCCGGCGCTGGCTTTCGGCCTTGCCGCCTGTGCCCATAGCGAACATCCGCACGATCATGAGATGACTATAACGGATCATGCCGGTCATCCCGATAAGCTGGTCCGTGCTGCGACAGGCGAAATGGTCGACAATCCGTTTCATCCGGTCCGCCTCTTGCTGTCGAACGAGGAATCGGCTGGCGAAGTGACAATCTACGAATTCCTGCTGCCGCCGAAGAGCCCCGGCTCGCCGCCGCACACCCACAGCCTGGAGGACGAGTATTTCTACGTCCTCTCCGGCACGCTGGACGTGCTGTCGAACGGGGAGACGCTGCGCCTCAATCCGGGGGACTTTGCTGCGCTCAACCGGGGCCATGCCCATATGTTCTGGAATGGCAGCGATACGCCGACCGAGCTGATCATGACCACGACGGGCAGTTCGTTCGAAGCGTTCATGAAGACCGCCGGGCCGCGGATTGCCGAAGCGAAGCCCGCCAATGCGGAAGAGGCTGGTGCAGTCATCGGCCAGCTCGCCGCGGAACACGGCATCATCATTTCGATGGAGCAGATGCCCGCCGACGCTGCGCCGTTCTATGCGCCGCCGCCTCCGCCGGAACCGGTACAGGAATAGGGGCCTAGAGCACCACCTTGTGCGGCTGGTGCCAGCCTTTCGGGCTGGAAGTGAAGATCTCCACGCCGTCTTCGGTCACGCCGACCGAATGCTCGTACTGGGCCGACAGCTGGCGGTCGCGCGTCACGGCCGTCCAGCCGTCAGGCAGGATGGCGGCGTCCTTGCGGCCGAGGTTCAGCATCGGCTCGATGGTGAAGAACATGCCGGGCTTCAGTTCCGGGCCGGTATTGTAGTCGGCGGAGTGGATAACGTTCGGCTCGTCATGGAAGAGACGGCCGAGGCCGTGGCCGCAGAAATCCTCGACGACGGACATGCGGTTCTTGCGGGCGATCTCGCTGATCGCGCCGCCGATGTCGCCGAACCGGTTGCCCGGCTTCACCTGTGCGATGCCGGCCATCATGGCCTCATAGGTGACATCCATCAGGCGTTCGGCCTTCCGCTTCACTTCGCCGACGCCGTACATGCGCGAATGGTCGCCGTGCCAGCCATCAATGATGAGGGTCACGTCGATATTGGCGATATCGCCATCCTTCAGCGGCTTCGGCCCCGGAATGCCGTGGCAGATCACATGGTTCAGCGAGATGCAGGAGGCGTGGCGATAGCCGCGATAACCGATCGTCGCGGAGGTTGCGCCATGGTCCAGCACGAAGTCGCGGATGAGGTTATCGAGATGTTCGGTCGTCACGCCCGGCTTCACTTCCGCCACCAGCATGTCGAGGCATTCCGCCACGAGGCGCCCGGCCTTGCGCATGCCTGCGAAGCCTTCGGCGTCGTGAATGCGGATTTCGCCCGTGCGCATGGGCAGGAGGAGGTTCGTGTCGGTCATGTCTGTGCCTATTGGAGGGCCCGTGATCAGAAACAGGCGTCTTTTCAGGACAGATAGCAGTTCAGGCCCCGGAATTCCACCGCGCGGTGTGTGAATGAAGGCCGGAACCGGCAGCCTGCCGTCCGGATTGCCGCCCCGATTGCCGCAAGGTTCAGCTTGGCGCCGGGCAATTGATCTCTGTAGGGTAGGGACAAGGGCGCGACCGACGCCTGCAAGAGTTATCCGGCAAGGGGAGCCTCATGAAGCATCAGACCAGCACAATTCTATCCGCCCTGACCCTGTTCGGCCTGGCGGCCTGCGCCACCGCCCCGGCAGTGGAGCCGCAGGTCATTTCATTCGAGCAGCTGGACGAAACCGAATCCCCGGCCGGATTTTCCGCAAACGGACTGGCCGCGCTGGATGCCTCGATGCGCAAATCGGTTGATGATGGTTTAGTCAGGGGCATTTCCACCCTGCTGGTGAAGGACGGACAGGTCATCAATTATGACCAGTACGGCATCCGCCGCGCCGCCGACGCGGCGCCGGTCACGGAAGACACGATCTTCCGTATCTATTCCATGTCGAAGCCGGTCACCGGCGTTGCCCTGATGACGCTCTATGAGGATGGAGCCTTCAGCCTGGATGATCCGGTCACGAAGTTCGTGCCGGAGTTCGCTGACCTGAAAGTGTTCGAAGGCCTGGATGAGGCCGGGGAACCCATTCTCGTCAATGCCGAGCGGCCGGCAACGATGCGGGAACTGATGAGCCACACGGCGGGCTTTGCCTATGGCCTGTTCAGCGATGATCCGGTCAACAAGATGTTCGCTGAAGCCGAAGTGCTCGCGGCGCCGGACCTGGAAACCTACATCTCGCGGCTCGCGACCGTGCCGCTGCTCTACCAGCCGGGGACCAACTGGGCCTACAGTACCTCTGTCGATGTGCAGGGCTATATCGTCCAGAAGCTGAGCGGGAAGCCGCTCGGCCAATACATGCAGGATGAAATCTTCTCGCCGCTCGGCATGACGGACACGGGCTTTTTTGTGCCGGAGGAAAAACGCAGCCGCTTCTCCGACGTGTTCACGCCGAATGCCGAGACAGGGGAACTTGTGCCGCTGGAGGCGCCCGGCTTCGCGTTCCGGGAAGGCGAGATCGGCATGGAGAAAGGCGGGCACGGCCTTGTCGCGACCATGGGAGACTATGCCCGTTTCTGCCAGATGCTGGTCAATGGCGGTGAGCTGAACGGCGTGCGCATCCTGGAACCGGAAACGGTGGAGCTGATGCGCACCGACGTGCTGCCGGAGGGCGTCAGCCTGTTCTCCGACGGCGTCAGCCCCAACCCGCAAATGGCCGGGCATGGTTTCGGACTGGACTTCGCCATCTATACCGACCCGTCTGCGACCGGCGCCAGCCAGCCGGAAGGCTCTTATTACTGGGGCGGTGCGGCGGGCACATGGTTCTGGATCGATCCTGTGAACGATCTTTTCTTCATCGGCATGATCCAGCGCTTTCCGGGTGGCCTTGACCGGGGCATGCGGGCGGAATCGGCCGATCTCGTCTATCGCGCGCTTGCAGAGTGACGCTGCTTGGGGGATGGAATTGGCATGACAGACCGTAGCTCTCCCACCGCCGCCGTCCTCCTGATCGGAGATGAAATCCTGTCCGGGCGTACCCGTGACATCAATCTCCAGCAGATCGCGACCTATCTGGCCCCGCTCGGCATTCCGGTGCGGGAAAGCCGCACGGTGGGCGATACCGAAGACGAGATCGTGGCGGCGGTGAATGAGCTGCGCGCGAAGTATACCTATGTCTTCACGACCGGCGGCATCGGCCCGACGCATGATGACATCACGGCAGACGCCATCGCCAAGGCCTTCGGCGTCGGCATATCGGAGCATCCGGAAGTCACCGCCATGCTGGCCGAGCGCTACAAGGAGATGGGCACAGAATACACGCCCGCCCGCCGGCGCATGGCGCGCATCCCGCACGGGGCGGCGATCGTCGCAAATCCGGTGTCCGGCGCCCCCGGCTTCCAGACCGGAAACGTTTTCACGCTGGCCGGCGTGCCGCAGGTGGCGCGCGCCATGCTGGAAGACATCGGCCCGCGCCTCGAAACGGGCGCCGTCGTCCACAAGATCACGATCCGCGGTACGGGCCTCCGGGAAGGGGACATTGCCGAACCGCTGGGCGCACTGGCCAAGGAGATGCCGCAAGTCTCCTTCGGCTCCTATCCCTGGTTCCGGACCGTGGGCGACAATGGCGTGCACCTTGTCGCCTCCACCCTCCATCAAGAGCTGATTGAAGAGGTCGCCGCGAAACTGTCGGCGATCATCGAACAAGCGGGCGTAAGACCCGAGCGGCTGGAGGACGCCAATACGTGACAAACTTTCTGACGCGAACACCGGTCATCTGGACATTGTTTGTCCTGATGATCGTCATCGGTGCCGGGTTCGGCTATTTCCAGAGCGACGTCGGCGGGGCCTATCTCGATACGTCGTCATCCATGGTGCAGTCGCGCGAGATCGTCGCGGCAATGACGCCCGAACAGCGGGACACGCATTTCTGGGTCACCGTGACGCTGGATACTGCGTATCCGCTTGCTTATGGCGGCTTCTTCGCGGCCATGGCGCTGCGCTATTTCAGCGGCCTTGGCGGCGCAGCGGCGATGCCCGCGCTGGCGACCATTATTGTCGACCTGACCGAAAATACCGTCCAGGCGCTCGCCTTGCACGGCACGGTTGACGTGCTGGACACCAAGGAGTGGCTGACGCCCCTGAAATTCGGCCTGTTCTTCCTGGCTGCGGCGATTGCGCTCGTTGCCCTGATCATGGCCTTCGTGGCCCTGTTCCGCCGGAAGCGGGCCTGAGCCTACAAATACAGACGAAAAAGGGAGGCCATCGTGGCTGACGAAATCATTCTTGTTGAGCGCGACGGACCGGTCGCGCTTGTGACCCTCAACCGGCCGGATGCGCTGAATGCCCTCAGCCGTGCGTTGCGCGCCGAAATCGTGCGCGTGTTCACCGAACTGAAGGACGATCCCGAGATCCGCGCTGTCGTGCTGACCGGCTCCGGCCGGGCCTTCACAGCGGGCGTCGACCTGAAGGAAGCCGGCCAGACCGGCTTTGCCCTTGGCGCCGACGAAGACTCCAAGGCGATCAATATCCTCGCCGCGATGGAGGCCTATCCGTGGCCGATCATCGGCGCGATCAACGGCTTTGCCATCACCGGCGGCTTTGAACTGGCCCTGATGTGTGACGTGCTGCTGGCCTCGGAGAATGCAAAGTTTGCCGATACGCATGCCCGCGTCGGTATCGTGCCGGGCTGGGGCCTGTCGCAGAAACTTTCGCGCCTGATCGGCATCAGCCGGGCCAAGGAACTGTCCTTCACCGGCAACTTCATCGACGCCGAGATGTCGGAACGCTGGGGCCTCGTGAACCGCGTCTACAAGGCAGACGAACTGATCCCGGCGGCCATGAAGCTGGCGCACGAAATGTGCGGCACGCAGCCTGTGCTGCTGAAGAAGTACAAGGCGCTGATCGATGACGGCTTCGGCATGCCGTTCGCTGACGCCATGAAGGAAGAAGTGCGCCGCTCCATCGAGCACGCCAATTCCGTCACGGCCGATTCCGTTGAAGAAGCCCGTAAACAGGTCACCGCCCGTGGCCGCGACCAGCAAGGATAAATCCGATGAGAGACGTTGTAATCTGTGAACCCGTACGCACGGCGGTCGGCGGCTTTGGCGGCAGCTTCAAGACGGTGCACGCCCATGAAATGGCGAGCCATGTTATCAGTGAGCTGATGAAGCGCACCGGTCTGCCGGCTGAAGCGGTGGAAGACTGCCTGTTCGCCCAGTGCTACCCAACCATGGAGGCCCCGGCTTTCGGGCGCATGGTGGCGCTGGACGCCGGCCTCACCACATCGACGGGCGGTTACCAGATCGACCGCCGCTGCGGCTCGGGCCTGCAGGCGGTCATCAACGCCATCATGCAGGTCGGTTCCGGCGCGAATGACCTTGTCATCGCGGGCGGGGCGGAGAGCATGTCCAACGCGCCGTTTTTCTCGATCGACATGCGCTGGGACATCAAGGGCGATGGCCTGATGCTGCATGACGGCCTGTCGCGTGGTCGCTATACCGCAGGCGGCAAGCACCACCCGGTGCCGGGCGGCATGATCGAGACGGCGGAAAACCTGCGCCGCGACTATCAGATCACCCGTGAGGCTCAGGACGAGTTCGCCTACAATTCCCACCAGAAAGCCGCAGCCGCTCAGGCCGCCGGCAAGTTCGACGACGAGATCATTCCGTTCACGGTGAAGGGCCGCAAAGCTGACACGGTTGTCGACAAGGACGAACACATCCGCCCGGGCTCCACGCTCGAGAAACTCTCTTCCCTCCGCGCTATCCGCGGCAAGGTGGACCCGGATGCGACCGTCACCGCAGGCAACGCCTCCGGCCAGAATGACGGCGCGGCGGCCTGTATCGTCTGTACGCGTGAAGCAGCGGAAAAGTACGGCCTGAAGCCGCTCGGCCGCATGCTGTCCTGGCAGGTGGCTGGTGTCGGTCCGGAAGTCATGGGCATCGGTCCGGTGCCGTCTTCGGAGAAAGCCATGGCGCGTGCCGGGCTGGAACTGAAGGATATCGACCTGTTCGAACTGAACGAAGCCTTCGCCTCGCAGGTGCTCGCCTGCACCAAGGCGCTGAACTTCAGCGATGACGACATGACCCGCCTGAACGTCAACGGCTCCGGTATCTCGCTCGGCCACCCGGTCGGCTGTACCGGCGTCCGCATCCTGACCACGCTGCTGCGTGAGATGGACCGCCGCGAAGCCCGCTATGGCGTCGAGACCATGTGCATCGGCGGCGGACAGGGCCTGGCTGCCGTGTTCGAGCGCGTTGTCTAGAAAATATCCTCAAGGCGTTCGTGGCGCGTGTTCAGCGCCACGATCAGCGCCAGGATGAACACGATCCCTGCCAGCAGGCTGGCAAGGCCGCTGGCGGTGTAGGCAAACCCGGCAGCGGTCATGTCGCCGCCCGTGCCGGCGAGGTAGCGGTTGCGTTCCAGCGTGCCGACCGCCTGGCCGATATAGGCGGCGCACGCCAGGAAGAGATGGCTGTAGCCGACAATGGCCACGGATATCGAAGGGCGCGTGCGCAGGATCAGCAGGTAGACGAGCGCCATACCGATCGTGCTGACCGTTGTGATGAGGACCGTGGACGCAGCACTGATCAGCATTGTGCCCATGGCCTCTCCGCCGGCCATTCGGGTCACGAACAGCTGGGCTGCCGCACCGAGTGCGGCCAGCAGGAACCACAGGAAGGGCAGGGCTTTCAGCATGGATTCCTCCGGCAGGGTGGCTGCATCACTCGCCGGGCAACATCGCCCGGCAAGGTCTGCCAAGTCCACCCCGGCCGGACTGTTTCCTTCATGATGTGACTGAAACTGCCGGTCTGGCCTCACAAGCCGGGCAGCAGGCCTCTTTTTCTGCTGTAAACGCGAGATTTGCCCACGATGACACATGGTGTTGTGGCCGATTGGGCGTGTATGCCAGAAAGGCAACCAGACGGTTCGCGCGCTTGGTGGAATGGTAGACACAGGGGACTTAAAATCCCCATCCTTCGGGAGTGTGGGTTCGAGTCCCACAGCGCGCACCACCCCGGATTCCCGATCAGAATTTGCGCCTCTGAGAGAACGGACACCGCGTGCCTGCCGGGGCGGGGCTTTTGCCCGTCATTTTATGGTTACGGGCCGGTTCACCAAAAAATCCATTTGAGTCAAATGCTTGTGGTCATTGCGCCACAGCCCGGTCCGTATCGCGTCAGCCTGAAACAGAACTGGCCCAATGTGGCACAAAAGCCGCGCCTGATTCGGATTCTTCAAATTCAAGAGGTCCGGTCCATGCGCGATCCGCATGATTACTATATAGTTATCTGGGGAACTCAGCGGGGTGGCACGCCATATGTAGTGTGTCGTTCAACCCGAAGGATTGAGTTTCATGATCCGCACGCTCATCGCATCCGCCGTCATCGCGCTGGCACCTTTGCCCGCGCTGGCCGGCCCAGAGGCTGAGGCACTGATTGCAGGTGCAGCGGCCGACATTTCCGATCCGGTGAAAGGCGAGGAAGCCTTTACCCGTTCGATCGACATCGCCGCCGTTGCCCGTTTTGCTCTTGGCAAGCACGCCCGCCGTGTCAGCGCCGAGGAACAGACCCGTTTCACAGACGCTTTCAGTACGTTCCTGTCCGAGACATTCCGGGACAATGCCGACAAGTTCCATGACGCCGGAATTGTCGTGCTTGGCTCCAAGGACCGCAGCGAGACCGACTCCATTGTCGAAACGCGGATCACCCCCAAGGGGGAAGACCCGATGATGGTTCGCTGGCGGGTCATCGAGCGGAACGGCGAATGGCGCGTGGTCGACGTCGAAGTGCTGGGCCTGTGGCTCGCCATCGAACAACGGGCCCAGATCAGCGCTATCCTCGACCGGCCCCGCGCCACGATCGACGACGCCATCGCAGCGCTGTCCTGATCTCATCAGCACACAAAGAAAAGCCGTCCGGTGTGTCCGGACGGCTTTTGCTTGTCATCCATCCGGCTTCGGACGGGATCACCCCTTCAGCCAGGCCGGGCGGACATATTCTTCACCCAGATCATGGGCCACCGCCTCGTGCGCAATCTTGCCGCTATCGACCGTCAGGCCGTTGGCAAGGTGCGGATTGGCATTGATCGCTTCGCGCGCGCCGAGGTTTGCGATCTGCATCACGAAGGGCAGGGTGGCGTTGTTCAGGGCATAGGTGGACGTACGCGGCACGGCGCCCGGCATGTTCGCCACGCAATAGTGCAGCACACCATCGATCTCATAGATCGGGTCTTCGTGCGTGGTGGCGTGGCTGGTCTCGAAGCAGCCGCCCTGATCGATGGCAATGTCGACCAGCACAGCGCCGGGCTTCATCGTCTTCAACTGGGCCTTGGTCACCAGTTTCGGCGCCGCGGCGCCGGGGATCAGCACCGCGCCGATCACGAGGTCGGCATCCTTGATCGCTTCGGCGAGGGAATGGGCGGTGGAGTACATGGTCTTCAGGCTGCCGCGGAATTCGCTGTCGAGTTCGTCGAGGCGGTGATTGTTCCGGTCGAAGACGGTGACGTCTGCGCGCATGCCGACCGCGATTTCGGCGGCGTGGGTGCCGGAGACGCCGCCGCCGATGATGACGACCTTGGAGGGCGTCACGCCCGGCACGCCGCCCAGCAGGATGCCGCGGCCGCGCTTGGTGCGCATCAGGGCCCATGCGGCGACCTGCATCGACATTCGGCCCGCGACCTGGCTCATCGGGCGCAGCAGCGGCAAGCCACCATGCGCGTCGGTGACCGTCTCATAGGCGATGGCGAGGCAGCCGGATTTCTTGAGGCCCTCGGCCTGCACCGGGTCGGGCGCGAGGTGGAGATAGGTGAAGAGCGTGTGTTCCGGCGTCAGGCGGGCGGTCTCTTCCGGCTGGGGCTCCTTCACCTTCACGATCAACTCGGCAGCTTTGAACACGGCGTCGGCGTCCGGCAGGATCTTGCCGCCGACCGCGGTGTAATCCTCGTTCGAGAAGCCGGAGCCGAGCCCCGCGCCGTCCTGAATGGCGACTTCGTGGCCTGCCTGGACCAGCTCACCGACGCTTTCCGGCGTCAGGCCGACACGAGATTCCTGCTTCTTGATTTCTGTTGGAACACCAATGCGCATTTCAGCCTCCTGAGGGGAATGTTGGTGCCTATATAGGTCATTCCGCGCAATATCCAGCCCATACTTGGGCCGGACCTCAGGGGTGCGTGTCAGGCGGCCTGGTCGAGGTCCGGCTCAAGGGGATCGAGGTCGTCATCATCCTCGTCAGACTTCGCCTCGCCAATAGCGAAGCGTTCGGTTTCGTGACTGATCCACGCGCTGACCTGTTCTTCAGGCACGCCAAGCGCGTTCAGCATGTCGATCACCATTTCGATGCCGCGTGGTTCGCCCATCGCGAAATGGGTGCGCACGCCGAGTTCGGCGAAGCGGGCCATGTCTTCCGGTGAGTCCACAGTGATGAAGCGTTTCAGGTCCGGGAAGCGGCGCTGCACGACCGGCGTGACATCGAGAGAGACTTCATAGCGCGGGATCCCAAGCACCATGGCACGCGCCTTGTTGCCGCCGATCGCCTCGATCAGCTTGATGTTCGACGCATCGCCAAACGAGACGCGGTAGCCGTCGGCGACGGCGGACAGGAGCCGGTCCGGATCGAACTCCGTCGCGAGATAGGGGATGCCGTGATCCTCCAGCGCGTCGACGGCGAGGCGGCCGGTCTGGGTCATGCCGACGATGATGACCGGCCGGTCGAGGAGCGGTGTCGACGCAGGTGCGGCTTCCGTCCGGGACTGGGTGCGCCGCACGATCTCGCGGGAGAGGCGCGCGCCGAGGTCCGCCCAGAGCGGTGCGATGGCGAGCGACAGCGCGACAGCGGCGACGACGCTGCTCATCAGCGGGCCGGGCATGCCGGTGACGATGGCGCCGAGCGACAGCACGACGAGTGTGAACTCGGATCCCTGCGCCAGCAGGAAGGCCATCTGCGTCGCGCCCGGAACGCTCCAGCCATTGAGGCGCGCGGCGGCAAAGCCGAGCGCGGTCTTGAGGCCGATCAGCCCGCCGGCGGCCAGCAGGACCAGAGGCAGGTTGCGGAGGAGGGCGGGGACATCGATGGAGAGCCCGACACTGATGAAGAAGAAGGAGAGGAGCAGGCTGCGGAAGGGCGCCATCTCGGTCTGTACTTCGTGGCGGTAGGGCGTACCGGATACGGCAAGACCCGCCAGGAACGCACCAAGCGTCAGCGACAGGCCGCTCATCGCGGTCGCGCAGGCGGCTGCCAGCACGAAAAGCAGGGTAAAGGCCGTGAAGGCTTCCTCGTTGCGGATGGCCACAAGCGTGCGGAAGATCGGATTGATCAGGTATTTGCCGGCCAGCACCGCCGCATAGAAAGCAAGGCCCGCCTGCACGAGGGACAGGGCCAGCGAGCCGATCAGCGGCAGGTCCGCACCGGCGAGCAGATGGGTAGAGACCACGCCTGCCAGTCCGGACGCGCCACTTTCCGCGCCGCCGAGGGACGTTGCGTAAATCATCAGGAAGATCGCCACCATGTCCTGGAAGATCAGGACATGCGTTGCCGTCCGCCCGATGGGGCAGGAATTCTGTTCACGTTCGGTCAGGATGCGCGCCACGACGGCTGTGGAGGAGAGGCCAAGGCTGAGCCCGACGGCGAGCGCGATGGGCCAGGCAATACCGATCATCCACAAGGCACCGGCACTCATCAGGCCGGTCAGCATCAGGTGCGCAGGGGCCAGGCCCAGCAGGTCGCGCCGGCTTTCCTTCAGCTCCCGCATGGAGACGTGCATTCCGATGTCGAACAGCAGGAAGACGACGCCGAGCTCTGCCAGCAGGTGCGTTGCCGGGCTCTCATGGATCAGGCCCAGCCCATACTGACCGATCAGTATACCCACAATAAGGTAGCCGACGATGGGGCTGAGCCGCGCAGCTTTTGTCACCAATGCCGAAGCGGCGCCGAAGCCGAGAAGCGTGATTGCCGGGACGAGCGCATCAACAGCTTGCACAGGGGTGAATTCGGCTGCCACGCAATCGTCTCCTTCAGGCCAGTCTGGTTTTGGGGATCCCCCGACAGGCTACAGATAGGAAGAGATTGGGGTAAAACAAAGGCCGCCGGTTCCGGCGGGAACCAGCGGCCTTCACCTTGCTGCACGTGGAGGAGGGCATGATCCCCGCGCAGTTGGAGGAGTTCGAAGCCTTAGAGAGACTTCGCAAGCGTCAGGACAACGCGCTCGTCAGAGACGCCAGCGCCGTCAACATCGGTGTCCCAGTAGCGCACGTCGACATCAATGCCGACCGGCAGGGAGTAGGTGCCGCCGAGCGACCAGTTGGTGTAGTCGCCGCCACCATCGAAGCTGTAGTTACCGACCGTTGCATCCATCGAGAAGCTGTCGGTGAAGGAGTAACCGGCAGAGCCTTCGACATAGATGTTCTCATTGTCCGGATCCCAGTACACTGCGCCGCCGACAGACACGCCGCCGGTGAAGGTGTAGCCGAGTGCACCCTGCAGTTCGACGAAGTCGTAGTCTGCTTCTTCCGTGTCCGGATAGGCGTAGTAGATGAAGCCAACGTCCCAGCTGATCCCGCTTTCAGTCTCCCCCGCGAGACCTCCATACAGGTCCAGTTCCAGGTTCGAGTCTTCCGGCTCGTCGCTGAAGTCGACGTTCGACGCCCAGGTACCGGCGTAGAACATGCCATTGGAGTAGTCGAAGCCGCCCTGGATGGCGAAGTCTTCGTTGGACTGCGAAACCCCGCGCCAGACATAGTCAGTCGTCAGCGCGACATTGCCCGACCATTCGCCTTCGGCATAGGCGCCGCCGGCTGCGGCGGCGAGTGCTGCGAGGGCGACCCCCGCCCGTGTAAACTTGGATACCATTTGAACTTCCCCGTTCTTTGATGAGCGCGCTTCGTTGAGCGCCGGGGTCAGATTGCCGCGCCTTTGGGCAGTGGCGGACTGAAAAAGAAGTTATCCGGGTACCGAGTTAAGGATCGCCGCTGAATTGAGCAGACTTGAGGCAGTGCTGCCTGCTAAATGGGCGTCACGAATGCGTCAGCGAGCAACCAATGGTGCGTATCCAAGGTGCATTCCGGCATCCACAAGCAGGGTTTCTCCCGTCACATGCCGACTCGCATCGGTGCAGAAGAAAACGGCCGAATCTGCAATGTCATCAGGGCCACTGGCCACATTCAACGGGACTGACGCGGCGACACCCGCCTCCATTTTTCTGTATTGTTCTTCGCCCATCTGGTCCTTGAACCAGCGTGTGCCGATGAAGCCCGGGCAGATTGCGTTAACCCTTATCGCCGGGGCGAGTGCCCGGGCGAGAGACAGCGTCATCGTGTTGAAAGCGCCTTTGGATGCGGCATAGGCAACTGAGGAACCGACGCCCGTCACCCCTGCAATGGAAGACACGTTCAGCACCGCTGCAGCCCGGCCGGTTTCCTCGTGGCTTTTCAGCAGAAGGGATTTGCAGGCCTGCATCATCAGGAAGGGGCCGGCGACATTGACGGCGTAAATGTCGAGGAAATCCTGCCGGGAGAGCGCATCCAGGTCGGCATGGTCGCGTGCGTGGCGGGTGATTCCCGCATTGTTGACCAGAATGTCGAGGCGGCCCCAGACGCCAGCCGCGTCGGCGAGCGCCTTGCAGCCGTCTTCTGTGGAGACATCGGCCTGTACCAACCGTGCTTGCGCCCCGAAGGCCTGGCAGTCGGAAACGGTCTGCTCGGCATCGGCGACAGACTTGGTGCAGTTGATGATCACATCGGCGCCGCGCTCCGCCAGCCGCAGCGCGATGGAGCGTCCGAGGCCGGTGGCTGACCCTGTGACGATTGCCTTGCGTCCTGCGAGATCTTTCGTGTCTGCCATGTCCGGCCTCCCTGCCTGATGTGTTGTGTCTCTTCTATTGGGACTCGGCTTGTGGCGGCAGATTTTCGGTCCGTCAACGAAAGCTAAATGGCTGCGGGGTATACAGGCCTGTGCAATTGGAGGCTCAGGACATGATCCTGTTCCAGAATCTGGCTGTGGCGACGGTCATGGTCGCCATCACCTTCGCGATTCACTTTGCCGGATTGGTCGGGCTGACGGCCCTGTTGCGCCAGCGGGGGCGGGAGTTCCGGCGCCGCACTTCAAGACTGGGCGAAACGCTGGGGCAGGGGCTGGGCGTGCTAATCGTGGTGTTCAGCCTGTTTGCCCTTCATTCCTTGCAGATCTGGCTCTACGCGTTTGCCTATCTGATCGTCGGAGAGCTGCATCAGATGGAAACGGCGGTCTATTTCTCCACCTCGACCTTTACGACCGTCGGCTTCGGGGACGTGATCCTGTCGCACAAATGGCGGATGCTGGGTGTGGCCGAATCCATGAACGGCTTCCTCCTGATCAGCTGGTCGACCGCCTTCCTCGTGTCGCTGACGGCCCGTGTCAGGGCCTTCGAAGCGACCATCGAAGGCCTGGACGACTAAGCGGACGCCTGCGGCTTCATAAGCTTCGCCGCGCCGACGGCCAGGCCGACCAGGACGATCCCGCCGATGAGCAGCGACCATGGGTGTGCGCCGAAGGTCTCGAAATACTGCGTATAGGCGTGGATTGCGAGGAAGACGGTCGCGGTCACCGACAGGAAACCGCCATTCCGGCTGCAGGCCATGATCGCGATGAGCAGGACAGGCCAGCCGATCGAGAACACGGAGTCCGGCACGTGAGTCGTGGCGGCGCGCCAGGCTTCCCAGTCGTTCCCTTCGCTGTAGCGATAGTCCGGTCCAAGGTCGTCGCCCCAAAGCGAGCCGACCCAGAAGGCGAAGTTCACGAGAAAGAAGGCCGTGCGCGCGGCGATGCCGGCAAGGTTCTGCCATGTCTCGGCAATTCGGCCGCGCAAGGCATAGAGTCCGGCCGTCAGCGCGCCGAACACGGCGATCGTCATGACAGGCTCTTCGACAAAGAGGCCATAGCAGGCGTGCCAGTAGCCGGTGCCCGTGCCGAACACGGCACCGAGGGCCAGGACGGACAGGACCATCAGGAAGGCAGACCGGAACCAGACGGCGCCGGCGCCCAGCAGCAGGGTGATCAGCAGGGCGGGCATCGCCGTATCGGCGGCGTCTTCATATTGCCAGCCGATCCAGCCAGCGAGCCCGAGGACGCCCATCAGGGCGAGGGCCGATGACAGGACCTTCAGGGAGGCACCCGGCGCGAACCGGCGGGTCAATTCGGCTGCAGCGACGGCCACAATCGCGAGCAGGAGGCCTGTCGTCGCGTCAGGTACCAGCGCGATTGTTCCCGCGGCGACCGCCAGCGCCCCCATGATCAGGGACAGGTTCACGAACAGTCCGAACCGGGAATCCGGCAGGGCGTTCGCCGCGATGAGGCGGGCTGTTTCGGCGTCGATCAGGCCCTCGGCCTGTAGGTGTTGCGGGTCAATCCGGATCGTGGCCATGGCGGCCTCCTGTTCAATAGTGAGCGCTCACTAACACAATTGACTGCGTTTCTCAAGGCCTTTTGTCGTTCCGTCATGTGTGGACAAGTTCTGGTGTGCGGCGTAACTGCGGCAAGCTGTAAGTTTCAACAGGCCTGCCGGGGTAGAGATGTTCAAGAAGATCCTGATTGCAAACCGGGGCGAGATCGCCGTCCGCGTCATCAAGACCTGCCGCCGTATGGGTGTGCAGACGGTGGTTGTGTACTCCGATGCCGATGCTGGCTCGATGGCCGTCGAGATGGCGGATGAAGCCGTGCATATCGGACCGTCCCCGGCAGCCGAATCCTACCTGCTGGCAGACAAGATCATTGAGGCCGTGAAGGCCACGGGCGCAGAGGCCATCCATCCGGGTTTCGGCTTCCTGTCCGAGAACCCCGGTTTCGCCAAACGCCTGGAAGAAGAGGGGATCGGCTGGATCGGTCCGAACGCCTTCGCCATCGACGCGATGGGTGACAAGATCAGCTCCAAGAAGCTCGCGGCCGAAGCGGGCGTGAGCACGGTGCCGGGCCATATGGGCCTGATCGAGGACACGAAGGAAGCCGTGAAGATCTCCAAGGAGATCGGCTACCCGGTGATGATCAAGGCTTCGGCCGGCGGCGGCGGCAAGGGCATCCGCGTCGCCTATAATGACAAGGACGTCGAAGAAGGCTTCCCGGCCGTGAAGGCGGAAGCCAAATCCTCCTTCGGCGACGACCGCGTCTTCATCGAGAAATTCATCCTCGAGCCGCGCCACATCGAAATCCAGGTGCTGGGCGACAAGCATGGCAACTGCATCTACCTGAATGAGCGCGAATGCTCGATCCAGCGCCGGAACCAGAAAGTCATCGAGGAAGCGCCATCGCCGCTGCTCGATCCGGAAACCCGCAAGAAGATGGGCGAACAGGCCGTCGCACTTGCCAAGGCCGTAAACTATGACAGCGCCGGTACGGTGGAATTCGTCGTGTCCGGCAAGGACAAGGGCTTCTACTTCCTTGAAATGAACACCCGCCTGCAGGTGGAGCACCCGGTGACCGAGATGATCACCGGCGTCGACCTCGTCGAGCAGATGCTGCGCGTTGGCGCCGGCGAGAAGCTGGCCATCAAGCAATCCGACATCGGCATCAATGGCTGGGCTGTCGAGAGCCGTGTGTACGCAGAAGATCCGTATCGCAACTTCCTGCCGTCCATCGGCCGCCTGAAGCGCTTCCACCCGCCGGGTGAGGGCCAGCTGGGCGAGGGCGAAGTCCGCATGGACAGCGGCGTGCGCGAAGGCGACGAGATCTCGATGTTCTACGACCCGATGATCGCCAAGCTGATCACCTGGGGCAAGGACCGCGACACCGCACTCGACGTTCATGGCGAGGCGCTCGACCGGTTCCATATCGAAGGCATCCAGGACAACATCCCGTTCATCGCGGCTGTGATGGACGAGGAACGCTTCCGCTCCGGCAATATCACCACGGCCTATATCAAGGACGAGTTCCCGGAAGGCTTTGACGGTGTGCCGCCGACCGAGACGCAGGAAACCCAGCTGGTCTGTGCGGCCGCCTATGTGCACGGCTTCCTGTCGCGCCGCGCGGCGCTGACATCGGGCCGCATGGCGCCGGTGCCGGAAGCCCGCCGCGAGTGGATCGTGATCCTTGGCGACAAGCAATATCCGGTCACGCTGGACCTTGGCGGCGATGGCGATGCGGAAATCTGTATCGATGGCGGCAAGCCGCACACGCTGATCACCGACTGGGTGCCCGGCCAGCACCTCGTGGAAGGCACGCTGGACGGCAAGGATTTCGCCGTGAAATTTGCCGACCGGACAGAAGGCTATGTCTTCCGTCACCGCGGCGTGGCCCTGCGCGCGCTGGTCTGCACGCCGCAGATCGCCGAGCTGCACGCCCGCCTGCCGGAGAAGCCGAAGCCTGACACGTCGAAGTTGATTATTTCTCCAATGCCCGGACTGGTTGTGTCCATCGATGTGGAACTCGATCAGGAAGTGCAGGAAGGTGAAGCCGTCTGCGTCGTCGAAGCCATGAAAATGCAGAATATTATCAGGGCAGAAGCAACCGGAACGGTGAAAGCGATCAACGTGGCGGCGGGCGACAGCGTCGCGGCCGACGAAATTATGGTCGAGTTCGCTTAAATCGGGGACGAATTAACCTCCCAATAATCAAATTGCCGCGCTATCCTGCCGCAGGGACGTTCGGGCTGGCTTTCATCGCCGCCCGGCAAGACCTGTGGGGGAGGGCAGCTGTTCCCCTGTATCGAAAGCTTATTCCTGGGGGCGGCCATGCAGCTTTTTTTCAGTCCGAACGGACGCATCGATCAGCCAACCTATTGGCGGGCGGTCCTGATCCTTTTCGGCATCAGCGCAGCGCTGTCTGTCGTGTCGGCCTATGGGTCGCCGTTTCTCGGTTTCATCAGCATCATCTTCATCTGGCCGTGGATCGCCGTGCACGCCAAGCGGTTCCATGATGCCGGCAAGACCGGCTGGCTGACGCTGGCCATGATCGTGCTCGCCATCATCGTCTCGGCCGTCGCCGGCAATATCCTTCCCGGCCTGTTCGGCGTCGATGTCGCATCCATGCAGCGCGAGATGGAAGAGAACATGGAGGATTACCTGTCCTCCAACGACCCGGGTGCCGCGATGGCTTACGTGATGCAGGAATCCCAGCGGATGTCTCAGGCGCAGCTGCTGCCTTCCATCCTGGCGACCGGCATCGTGACCGGCGTGGTCGGCTTCGTGATGAGCCTGTTCAAGACCGACCCGAATGACAACCAGTACGGCCCGGCGCCGGGCGGTGCAGCAGAGATTTTCAATTAGTCAGTAGAGTTTGCCGGCCCCGGCGGGCGGCACAAAGTTCAGAATGATCAACCGACCGGGTGCTTCAGAGGGGACCCGGCAACACAAGGAGACCTGAAATGGTCAGCTTTCCCGACGCAGTCAAAATGTTCTTCGCGCGTTATGTCGACTTCCAGGGGCGCTCGATGCGTTCGGAATACTGGTGGGTCTACCTGTTCAACCTGATCATCGGTATCGTCTGGGCGGTGCTGTTCTTCGGCCTCGGCGGCATCAACATGCGCACCGAAGAAGTCTCCCCGATCGGCTTCATCCTGATCGCGCTGATCGCTATCTACGGCCTCGCCATCATCATCCCCAGCATCGCGCTGTTCGTGCGCCGCCTGCATGACATCAACCAGACAGGCTGGATCTATCTCGGCCTCGTGGTGGCCAGCGTGATCCCGGTGATCGGGTTCATTGCGTCGATCGCCATGATCGTCATCGCTTGTATCCCCGGCACCAAAGGCCCGAACAAGTACGGTCCTGATCCGGCAAACCCGGGCGCCGGTGCAGCCGATACGTTCATCTGATCGGAGCGCAGGCCCCGATCCCGGCCTCGGCCGGACGTGAATTTCCGAGCCGGGCCCATATGGGGTCCGGCTCTTTACTGTGCGGGTTTCTCTTGCGCAAATTTATCGTTTATTGATAAGGATGCGCCTGAAGACCCGACCTGACGACAGGAGAATTTCAATCCATGGACATTTCCCATGTCCTTCTCAGCCCGAAAGGCCGGATCGGCCCGCGTGACTTCCTGCGTGGCCTGATCCTGCTCACGGGTGCCGGCACGGTCATCCAGGTCCTGACGGTCGCTGCCTCCATCGGCGCAGCGCTCCTGCAATATCCGCTCCTGTGGGCCTATTTCTGCGTATTGGCCAAGCGCCTGCACGATGCCGGTCAGACGGCCTGGTTCAACCTGCTGATCCTGTTCGGGTTCGTCGTGGCGTCTTCGATCCTCAACGCCGTGCTGCTGCCGGTGCTTTCGCCGCAGATGATGCCCCTGATGACCGAGATCCAGGAGATCGGCCTGAAGGACGGGATTGGCGGCATGCTGAAGGCCCAGCAGGACCACGCCCTCCAGATCGCCCGCGGCACGGCTCTGCCGACGCTCGCCAGCTTCCTGCTCGCCAGCGCAGGCCTCGCCCTGATCGGTGCCCGCCTGCCATCCGATCCGGATGCCAATGTGCACGGACCGGCTACCCACCGCTCCGACGCTTCCTGACACGCCCACCCGACACGCCGCGCAAGGACACGCCCCACATGAAACCTTACTATCCAGATGCGATCGACCCCCATCGTCCATGGATCAAGGATGCCCGTGACAACCCCCACGACATGAACTGGGGGCAGGTCCTGTTCAATCCGCTCGGCACCAGCCCGAAGCTGCACTTCACCCGCGCGTGGACCTTGATGTTCCTGGGCCGGATCCTGCTGTTCATCGTGCCGGTGTTTGCGGTGTTCGTGGCGTCGCTGTCCGGGGCGGACCTCAGCGGCCTGTGGCAACCGGTCGAAGCCTTTGTGCTGCCGGTCCCGGAATTGCTGCTGCCCTTCTTCATCTTCACCATCGTGACGGAGCTGACCTCATGGGTGGCGCATGTGCGCCGCCTGAATGACGCGCACAAATCGCCGCTCCGCGCCATGATCGTCCTGCTGCCGTTGATGCTGGGCCTTGTCGGCTTCTATCTGGGCGCCCAGGGCGGCATCAAACAGTATGAGCAAATGAATGCACCCAAGCCTGCCGTGTCCGCTACCGACGGTGCCGCTGCAAGCCCGGCAGACGCCAAGCCGCAGCCGCAACAGCAACGCCGCGGCCCTCCCGGCCCGCCGCCCAGCGAGCGCGACGTGGCGGCCAGTTCCGGTCTTGGCTTCGCAACCATGCTCTGGGCGCCCGCGTCTTTCTTCGTGATGCTGTGGTCGCTGCTCTATGTCGCCCGTATCCCGAATGGCGGGGTTGGCCGGTTCCGGACCGGCAGCGACATCGCGCAGGGCGAGGAAGAGCTGCCTTCGGCTTACGCGGCGGGCTGAAGCGGGCAGGGCACCGGCACCAGCTGGCTGTCGAACACCGTCTCGAACGCATCACGCAGGGCAATGTCGGCGTCGGCCATTGTGGCCGGGATGCCGAGATCGGCGAGGCTGGTCACACCGTAGCGCGGATCGGCGATGCCGCAGGGCGTGATGCCGGTGAAGTGCTCCAGCTCCGGTTCCACATTGAGGCTGATGCCGTGGAAGCTGACCCAGCGCTTCAGGCGGATGCCGATGGCGGCGATTTTGTCTTCCCGCAGCGGGCCGCCAGCCTGTGTCCGGTCCACCCAGACGCCGATCCGGGGAGCCTCGCGGGGGCCGGCTTCGATATTGAAACTGGCAAGGGCCGCCACGACCCAGCGTTCAAGGTTTAGCACAAAGGCGCGCACATCCTTGCCGCGCTTGCCGACGTCCAGCATCACATAGGCCACCCGCTGGCCGGGGCCGTGATAGGTGTACTGTCCGCCGCGCCCGGCATCGAAGACCGGGAATCGGGACGGGTCGCGCAGATCGTCCAGCTTGGCTGAAGTGCCCGCCGTGTAGAGCGGGGGATGTTCCAGGAACCAGACCAGTTCTGGCGCACCTTCCTCATGAATCGCCCGCGCCCGGGCTTCCATGAAGGCCAGCGCGTCTTGGTACGGAACCGGCCGATCCGACACGGCCCATTGGACAGGAGGAAAATTGTGCATCACGCCCCGCATATAGGGTGTATTCGGGGCTTCACAAAGCGGCAGGCGGGCCTTATACGGCGCCTTCGCCTCGAATGAGACAATGCGGTCGTGGCGGAATTGGTAGACGCGCAGCGTTGAGGTCGCTGTGGGGCAACCCGTGGAGGTTCGAGTCCTCTCGACCGCACCATTCGATTGCGGTGGCGCAAAGCGCCAAAAATCGATCCAGTGGATCGATTTTAGCAATCGAATGAATCTTTGAATCGATCCCCGCTTCACTGCGTTTCGCGATGAAACAGGCTCAGGGCTGCTGTCCTTCAGGACGAACAGCCCCGATACGGTCTGCATTCACTCCACCGACGCCACTGTAAACTGCCCCAGCGCGTCTTCAGCAGGCGCAAATCCCGGCTTCAGCGCGGCACTGGTGTAGAAGTCCCGATAGGCCTCTTCCGTCTCATCCAGCGCCCAGTACGCCAGCGCGCGGTTGTAGTAAGCGATGTGCCGGTTGGCCGGTGACACGGCGTCGATATCCGAGAGGGCTTCTACCGCTTCATCCGCTCGTCCCAGGCGGATCAACGTGGCGGCCAGGCTGACGGACACGTCGCCGCGCTTCGGGCCGAGGTCCGAGGCTTCCTTCAGGCGGGCGAGCGCGGGCTCGAAGTCGCCGAGGCGGAGGCTGACGATGCCGGAATTGGCCAGCGTGGCAGTCCTGTCCGCTAGTGTGAGCGAAGCGTCTTCCAGCGCGTTCTCGCAGACACGCTTCAATTCCGGAGATGCCGCACCAGGCATTGCCACGCCATCGGCGCAGGCTTCGGCAGGGGCGGGGCCGTTGTAGTAGATGTCCGGGGCGGCAAAGGCCGGATCGGCGGCGAATCCGAGGGCGAGCAGGCCGGCGGTGATGCTTCGGGAGGGGAACATGGGTGGCGCCTTTCATTGGCTAGTTTGGTGTATATGCACGTTATGGGCTGTGCCGGAGCGTGCGGGGAAAGGTCCCGTCCGGTTGGGAAACCGGACGGGATTGAGAGAGGGGCCGGCATACGGAGGTGTCTGCAGGGACGATACCGAACCCATAATTAGTGTATATGCACTATATTGAAGTTTCCAGACATGGCGTCTAAAGCGTGACCATAGTAAAACTAGGTGTGATTGGACTTTTTCCTGAAGGGCTGCATATACACGGTATTATGACTGACAAGACCGACTCCGATGAACTTCTGTCCGAGGTGACGGGGACCTGCGTGGCAGGCCGTGTGCTGCGCGCGGCGCGTCTCATCACGCGTTATTATGACGATGCGCTGCGCCCGGCCGGACTAACGATTACCCAATTCGGACTATTGCATGTCATTGGCCGGTATGAGCCGGACTCGATTTCGCGCGTCGCCGAGATGATGAATCTCGACCGCACGTCGCTGTCCCGGAACCTGAAGCCGCTCGAAAAGGCGGGCTTCGTCCATCGCGGCAATGAAGGCACCGGCCGCAAGCGCCGTGTCCTGCTCACGACGCTTGGCCTGAAGAAGCTGGAAGAGGCGAGGCCCTACTGGAAAGCGGCGCAGGCGAAGATGGAGGCCGTGCTGGGCGAAACCCATCTCGGCAATCTGACAAACGCCTTGCAGACCGTGCGTCCGGACGCGCTGTCATCCTGAGCAGGTGAGCCGCCAATGCCTGTCGCGACGTTGCGGCAGGCCTTGTCCTCTGCAGGCCGGACCGGCAGATACGCCGCAACAGATCCAGCGCAGAGGTGAACCCATGTCCTACCCCGATCAGGCCCTGGCCGAGGAAATCGGCGAGCGCGTCGAACGCTTCGTCCGTGAAACCGTCGCCAGCTATGAACGTGACCCGCGCCTTGAGGATCACGGCCCGTCGGAGGACCTTGTCCGGGAACTGCGCGCCAAGGCCCGCGAGGCTGGCGTGATGACGCCGCACATCCTGCCGGACCATACGCACCTTTCCCAGCGGGGCACGGCGCACGTGCTGAAAAAGTCCGGTCTGTCGCCGCTCGGCCCGGTGGCCTGCAACACCGGCGCGCCGGACGAAGGCAACATGTTCCTGCTGGGCAAGGTCGCGACCGATGCCCAGCGCGCCCGCTTCCTCGACAAGCTGCTGACCGGCGAAGCGCGTTCGGCCTTCTTCATGACCGAGCCGTCCGCCGACAATGGTGCGGGCTCCGACCCGTCCATGATGAAGACCACCTGCGTGCAGGATGGCGACGAGTGGGTGATCAACGGTCACAAGACCTACATCACCGGGGCGGAAGGCGCTGGCGTCGGCATCGTCATGGCCAAGGCGGAAGAGGGGGCCTGCATGTTCCTCGTCGACCTGCCGCACCCGGCGATCAAGATCGTCCGCCTGCTGGATACGATCGATTCCTCCATGCCGGGCGGCCATGCCGAAATCCGTATCGAGAATTTGCGCGTCCCGGTCGCCGACATGCTGGGCAATCCGGGCGAGGGCTTCCGCTATGCGCAAATCCGTCTGGCCCCGGCGCGCCTGTCTCACTGCATGCGCTGGCACGGTGTTGCGACACGTGCCCATGAGATCGCCACCACCTATGCCTGCCGCCGCCAGGCCTTCGGCAAGCTGCTGGTCGACCATGAAGGTGTGGGCTTCATGCTGGCCGAGAACCAGATCGACCTGAAACAGGCCGAGCTGATGATCGACTGGTGCGCCGACGCGCTGGACGCTGGCGAGAACGGCAATGTCGAAAGCTCGATGGCGAAGGTAGCGGTTTCCGAAGCGCTGTTCCGCGTCGCCGACCGCTGCGTGCAGGTCATGGGCGCCATGGGCGTCACCCGTGACACGATCGTGGAGCAATTGTTCCGCGAGGTCCGCGCCTTCCGCATCTATGACGGGCCGACCGAAGTGCACAAATGGTCGCTCGCCAAGAAGATCAAGAAGGCGGAACTCAGCCGGTCTGCCTGACCTGAAATCAGTCACTGCGCCGGCGGTATGACCAACCCTGTTTGCTCCATTCGTCTTTGTGACGGCTATATGCCGCCGGGCCGGTTGATCTTGGCGTATGGACTGTTTCAACTTAAACTCGGGAGTCAGGCCGGGTTGTGCGTCCTTCTTCCGCAGCAAACTCGTCCAGTGCCGTGGAAAATTTCCGCGCAATAAAAAGGTCTCCCATTTTGGAAGCAACTCGCTCCGGCACGAACCTCGACGTCTCTTCGCGCGGGCTCACCAGCCCGGTAGGGAAAATGAAGCTGACCCTGCGCGAGCGCCTGAGGACCGGAACCCGCGCGGACCATGACCGGCTTGACGGCCTTGCCGGCCGGCTGTCCTTTGCCCGCTATGAAGACCTGCTGGTTTTCATCCGGGCGAATTGCCTTGCCTACAGGTCGCTGATGGCCGCTGCAGGGCACGCCGAGCCGATGCTGGCGCAGCGGCTTGACCGGGCGGGTGACGTTCTGGGGGCACTTGGGACTTCCCTGATGGACGATGCCCTGGAGGTCGACACCAGCGGAATTGAACCGATAGGCCTCTCATACGTTGTCGCAGGAAGCAGTCTCGGGGCCCGGCTGATCGCTCAGCAAAGCGAGGCGTCCGCTGATCCGAGAGTGCGTGTGCTGGCAGAACTCCTGCTCGATCCGGAGCTGGACCGGCGCTGGCGGGATCTGGCAGGCGAGCTCCGGAACATGACCGGGCAGGGCGAGCAGGCCGAAGAGATCGTCACCTCGGCAGCGAACTGCTTCCGGGTTTTTCAACAAGCGTTCGAGCACGTTCTGGGCTCGGCGGGAGCTAGGTATGACGTCCGCTAACCAGACACCACAGGCTGGCCAGGCACACCAGGTTGATCTCACCAATTGCGACCGTGAGCCGATCCACATGCTCGGCCGTGTGCAATCGTTCGGCGCGCTGATCTCCGTTTCATCCGACTGGATCGTGAATCATGCCTCAGCCAATATCGAGGCGTTCACCGGACTGTCGCCCGAGGACCTGATCGGGAGGCCGCTTTCGGAGTGTTTCGGCACAGGGGCCGTTCACGACATCCGTTCCCGCCTTCAGCGTCTCGGGTCTGCTGATGCGGTTGAGCGCCAGTTCGGTATCCAGCTGGTCGAAGGCTATGGCCTCAAGGACATCGCGGTTCATCTTTCGGGACGCTCGATCGTCATCGAAATCGAGAACCATGACGGTGAGGACAAGCGCGATCATGTGTCCGACGTCCGGCCGATGATCGACCGGTTGGGAAAGACGGACTCTGTCGAAAGCCTTTGCAACGTTGCCGCACGACAACTCAAGGCGCTGACCCGGTTCGACCGGGTCATGGTGTACCGGTTCAACAATGATGACAGCGGCACCGTGATCGCGGAAGCCGTGGCTGCGAATATGGAGCCATACAAGGGGCTGCGATATCCGGCTACGGACATTCCCAAGCAGGCAAGGGCGCTTTACCTGCGCAACCTGCTGCGTATCATCAGCGATGTCAGCGACGATGGGCATGAAATCCTGCCGGCCACAAATGCCGATGGCGAGCCGCTGGACCTGTCGATGAGCGTCACCCGCTCGGTGTCTCCGATCCATCTCGAATACCTTAGAAACATGGGGGTGGGCGCCTCCATGTCGATTTCCATCGTCAAGCGTGGAAAGCTCTGGGGCCTGTTTTCCTGCCATCACCGATCGCCGAAAGTCCTGTCCTACGAGGTCCGGACGGCTGCGGAACTCTTTGGGCAGATGTTCTCCCTGATCCTTGACCAGAAAGAGGGTGAAAGCGAACGGGATGAGGCCAGCCGGGCGCGCGCCCTGCACGACAAGCTCATGGCCCAGATTGCGGAGCAAATGTCGATCGTCGACAATTTCGAGACGATCGTGTCGGCGATGGAAGATGTGATCCCGTTTGACGGGGTCGTCGGCTGGCTGGACGGCAAGTTTCTGTCCCATGGCACTACTCCGACAGAAAGCCAGTTCAAGCCGCTTGTCGGGTTTCTCAATACAACGGCGGCCAGCCGGGTCTACGCTCGCGAAAACCTCTCGGCCGTCTATCCTCCGGCGGAGCAATATGCCGACAAGGCTGCCGGGCTGCTCGTCCTGCCGGTCTCGCGAGCGCCGCGGGACTATATTGTTCTTTTCCGGCGGGAACTGGCACAGTCGGTTCTATGGGCGGGTAATCCGGACAAGCCTGTCGAGTCCGGTCCGAACGGGGACAGGCTGACCCCCCGCAAGAGTTTCGAAGTCTGGCAGCAAACGGTTCGCCATCAGTCCGCCCCCTGGACGGACGGAGAGATTGCCGCCGCCGAATCGCTGCGGATCACCTTGCTGGAAGTTGTGCTGCGCATGACCGATGCGGCGAACAAGGAGCAGGCGCGTTCGCAGGAGCGTCAGGAAATCCTGATCGCCGAACTGAACCACCGCGTCCGCAACATTCTCGGCCTGATCCGGAGCCTGGTGTCCCAGACCAAGCATGAAGGCCAGTCGATAACGGAGTTTACCGACATCATCGGCGGCCGCATCCAGGCGCTGGCCCGGGCGCACGACCAGATCACAGAGGAAAAATGGACGCCGGCATCCCTTTGCGAGCTGATCCGTGCAGAAACCGAGGCTTATCTCGGTGACCAGTCGAACCGGGTCTTCGTCAGCGGTGTCGATGCCCTGATCAAACCCTCGGCGTTCACCACATTCTCCATGGTCCTTCATGAGCTTGTGACCAACTCCGCCAAATATGGCAGCCTGTCGGACCGGACAGGCAGGGTGACGATCGAGCTGAAGGCGCGGCCGGACCAGGGGCTGAAGGTCCATTGGCGGGAAATCGATGGTCCGCCGATCAGCCGCCCGCCCGTCCGCCGCGGCTTCGGGTCCACGATCATCGAGCGGTCGATTCCGTTCGAACTGAAGGGCGAAACAGAGGTCCGGTATGAGGTGACCGGTCTCGAAGCGGACTTCTACATTCCCGCTGAGCACATTGCCGAATTCAAAGCCATCAGCAACGCGGAGCTTGTTCCGGACATGGATGCCGGCGCAGGCAATCTCCTCTCGGGGGAGGTGCTGCTGCTGGAGGACAATATGATCATCGCGCTCGAAACCGAGGACGTTCTGGGCGAACTCGGTGCGTCGACCGTCCACACGGCAGTCCGGTGCGTCGAGGCCTTCGAGATCCTGAACAGCCGGAAGATCAGTTCGGCAATCCTGGATATCAACCTGAAGGACGAGACCAGCCTGCCGGTTGCGGAATTCCTCGTGGAAAAAGGCATTCCTTTCGTTTTCGCGAGCGGTTACGGCGATGCGACGGCGTTTACGAAACAATTCCCGGGTATTCGCGTGGTGCAGAAGCCCTACGACAAGACCAGTCTGGCCAATGCGTTGAAATAGTCGCGGGCAGGGCGCCGGCTTTGCGCAGTTCCAGCCAGCACCCTCTTGCCGCGGCGCAGCAACAGCGGCAAGACAGGCGCCATGACGGATGTGTCCACACCTCCCAATCCGGCGCCTGAGCCGCCGAATGTCGATCCGGACCTGCTGGACGACCTTGTCGACGCCGTCGATGAGAAGGATACGCGCTGGCTGGCGCGGACACTGCAGCGCATGCACCCGGCTGATGCGGCCGACCTGCTGGAAGCGCTGCCCTTCGACAGCTTCTCCGAGGCAGTCGAACTGCTTGGCGGGGAGCTGCCCTCTGACATCCTGATCGAGCTGCGCGATTCCTACCGGGAAGAAGCCGTCGGCGTCCTGCCGGATACCGCCGTTGCGAGCGCCCTCGATGAGCTTGATTCAGACGATGCGACCGTCATCCTCGAAGACCTTGAGGACGAGCGCCGCGAACGCATCCTCGAAGACCTCGAACCCTTCGACCGGGCCCAGCTGGAACGCGGCCTCGCCTATGAGGAGGAATCGGCCGGCCGTCTCATGCAGACGGAATTCGTGGCCGTGCCGGAATACTGGACCGTCGGCCACGCCATCGACCATGCCCGCGAGCTGGGTGAGGAGCTGCCGGAAGTCTTCTACGAAATCTACGTGATCGACCCGGCCTACCGGCTGCAGGGCATTGTCCAGCTGGCGACGCTGATGCGCACGCCGCGCGATGTGCAGCTGGCCGACATCATGACCGACCCGCTGTCGGACATCCGCACCGACATGGACCAGGAAGAAGTCGCCTTCCAGTTCCAGAAATACTCGCTCGCCTCCGCGCCGGTGAAGGAATCCGGCGACCGTCTCGTCGGCATGATCACGGTCGACGACATGGTCGACGTTATCCAGGAAGAGGCCGAGGAAGACCTGTTCTCGCTGTTGAACGTCAGCTCGGCGGACGGTTCGGATTCCGTGGTCGACACGGTGCGGGCGCGTGCGCCATGGCTCGCTGTCAATCTCATCACGGCCTTCATTGCCTCCGGCATCATCTCCCTCTTTGAAGGCACGCTGAACCAGGTCGTGCAGCTCGCGATCCTGATGCCGGTGGTTGCGGCGCTGGGCGGCAATGCCGGCAGCCAGGGCCTCGTGGTGGCCGTGCGCGCCATTGCCGAGCGCCAGCTGGAAGGTGACGCCGTGCGCCGGGCCATCCTGCGCGAAGCGCTGAGCGGCGTCGTGAACGGGCTCCTGTTCGCGGTTGGTGTCGGGTTGGTCGCGCTGGCCTGGTTCCACAATGTGGAATTGTCGATCGTTCTGGCCGTTGCCATGCTGGCCACATTCCTGTGGGCCGCCTTTTCGGGCATCCTCGTGCCGCTCGGGCTCAAGAAGCTGGGCGCGGACCCAGCTGTGGCCTCCTCAGTCTTCGTATTGACGCTGACCGATGTGATGGCATTTTTCTCCTTCCTGGGGCTAGCGACGCTCGTCCTGCTCTGAGGTCCGGCAAAGGCGCCGGACTCACGCCTCAGGGGAAAGGGCGCGCCATTTGCACAGGTGCGGCATAGAAAAACATCAACTGTTTCAATACGGGAGCCATGTCTCTTGGCCCTGCCAATTCGCACGTCCGGCGCCGGGGTCGAGCTTATCAAGAGCTTCGAGGGCTTTCGTGCGCGCGCAACCCGCCTGCCGGACGGGTCCTGGATTGTCGGTTTCGGCCACACGGCCAGCGCCCGCGAAGGCCTGCGGGTCACCCGCGCGGACGCCGAACTCGTATTGCGCCATCACGACCTGAAACCGATTGAAGACATGATCAGCGAGCGCGTGCTGACGCCGCTGACCCAGAACGAGTTCGATGCGCTGGTCTCCTTCGCGTTCAATATCGGGCCGAAGGCCTTTCTCGAGTCCAATGTGCTGTCGCTGCTGAACAGCGGAGAACGCCTGCAGGCAGCCGAAGGCATGGCGGCCTGGCGCAAAGCCCGGGTGGATGGTGAAGTGCGCGTGGTCGACGCGCTGGTGCGCCGCCGCGCCGCCGAGAAAGCCCTGTTCCTGGAGCATCCCTCCGGCCGGATTCCTGTGCCGGGGGCGTTGCTGCGCCCGCAATTCGATCCCGGCGCTGCGCTGGCCATGGCGCGTGAGCGGGCCGTAGTGATCGAAGCGCGAACCGAAGATGGCCGCACCTCCGCAGCCCCGCCGAGACCTGTTTCTGAAACAGCTGCGCAAGCGGCTGCCCGCGCGGTGGGGGAACGGATGACGAAACTGCTCGGCGACCAGCCGGAACGTGCCGCGCCGCCGGAAGCCGCCGACGCCAGCGTGCCCACGGCAGACGAGATCACTCGCGCCGTCTCTGCCCTGGCAGAGCCGGACGGGGCAGGGGAAGACCGCCCGGACGAAACGGTTATTGAAGCCCGTCCAGCGCCCACAGAGCCGGTGCCGTCCAGGGCGCCGCCCGCCGCGCCGCCGCACCAGGCACCTGCCGCACCTGAAGGACGCCGGGAGATCCTGCGTCCGCCGGCCCTTCCGCCATCGCGCAGCAATGGGCTGAACGGGGATATCAGCGTCATGCGCTGGCTGCCCTACGCATTGCTGTCGGGGCTTGGTCTCTGGGGCGTGTTCGAGGGCGTCCGCCGGACGATTGTGCCCGCGGCGCAGCGTTTGCCGGCCAGCTCGAGCGAAGCCTTTGTCGGGCCGCTGCTGGCCTTCGGCTCAGCCCTGTTGAGCGTGCTCGCCGTCTACTATCTCTACCGGGCCATCACACGGCAGGATTGAGTGCTGACAGGCCGGGAACGGCCTGCTACTCAGTCGCCATGATTGCGAACACATATCCCACCCTGAACTTCGACCTCGGCGAAACTGCCGACATGATCCGCGAAACCGTGGCAAGTTTTGCCCAGAACGAGATCGCGCCCCGCGCCGCCGAGATCGACCGGACCGACACATTCCCGCGCGACCTGCTGCCCAAGATGGGCGAGCTGGGCCTGCTCGGCATCACGGTCGAGGAGGAATGGGGCGGCACCGGCCTTGGTTATCTCGAACATGTTGTTGCGATGGAGGAGATCTCCCGCGCCTCCGCCTCGGTCGGCCTCTCTTACGGCGCCCATTCGAACCTCTGCGTGAACCAGATTCGCAGATGGGCCAGCGATGCCCAGAAGGCGCGCTACCTGCCGAAGCTGATGAGTGGCGAACATCTCGGCTCCCTCGCCATGAGCGAAAGCGGGGCGGGGTCTGACGTCGTCTCGATGAAGCTGCGCGCCGAAAAGAAGGGTGACAGCTACGTCCTCAACGGCACCAAGATGTGGATCACCAATGCGCCGGATGCGGACGTCCTCGTCGTCTACGCCAAGACCGAGCCGGAGGCAGGCTCGAAAGGCATCACAGCTTTCCTGATCGAACGCGGCATGAAGGGCTTCTCCGTCGCGCAGAAGCTGGACAAGCTGGGCATGCGCGGCTCTGAAACCGGTGAGCTGGTTTTTGAAGACTGCGAAGTGCCGGAAGAGAATATCATGGGGCCGCTGAATGGCGGTGTCCGTGTGCTGATGAGTGGGCTCGACTATGAGCGCGCCGTGCTGTCGGCTGGGCCGACGGGTATCATGCAGGCCTGCATGGATGTCGTGATCCCCTACATCCACGACCGCAAACAGTTCGGCCAGTCGATCGGCGAGTTCCAGCTGATCCAGGGCAAGGTTGCAGATATGTATGTCCAGATGAACGCCGCCAAGGCCTATGTCTATGCCGTCGCCAAATCCTGCGACCGGGGCGAGACGACCCGCAAAGACGCCGCCGGCGCGATCCTCTATGCGGCTGAGACCGCCACGAAGCTCGCCCTCGACGCGATCCAGATTCTCGGCGGCAACGGCTATATCAACGAATACCCGACCGGGCGGCTCCTGCGTGATGCGAAGCTCTACGAGATCGGGGCAGGGACATCTGAAATCCGCCGCTGGCTCATCGGCCGGGAACTCTTCGGCGAAACTGCATGAGTATGGGCATCCGCCTGGCGACGTCTGACGATGCCGGGTGGATCGCCGATATTTACGCGCCCTATGTTCGGGACACGGTCATCTCATTCGAGATGGAACCGCCCCCGGCGGAGGAAATGGCCCAGCGCATCGAAACGACGCTGCAGACTTACCCCTGGCTGGTAGCCGAGGAAGCAGGCCGGCCGCTCGGATATGCCTATGCCTCCCCGCACCGGGCGCGGGCGGCCTATCGCTGGTCCTGCGATGTCAGCGTCTATGTCGGGCCACAGGCGCAGCGCAAAGGCGTGGGCATGCTGCTTTATGTCCGCCTGCTGGAGATGCTGGAAGGGCAGGGCTTCCGGAACGCCTTTGCCGGGATTGCCCTACCGAACGCCGCTAGCATCGGCCTGCATGAGCGCCTCGGCTTCACCCATCTCGGCACCTACCGGAATGTCGGCTACAAACTCGGTGCCTGGCACGATGTCGGCTGGTGGCAGAAAATCCTGACGGACGCGCCCGGCACGCCGGATGATCCCGTTCCGTTGCCAGAATTCCTGAAGCGTTAGAAAGTCTTAAGCCCGGGCGCGGCGCTCTTCGAATTCTGTTGGAACGCTCAGCACCTGTCCGATCACGGTCACGAGAGAGCGCTCGTCGATCGGTTTGGCGACATATCCGTCAAAGCCCTTGGCAAGATATTTCTCCCGGTCGCCGCGCATGGAGTCTGCTGTGAGGGCAATCACCGGCACGACCCGGTTGAGGCTCGCCGAATTGCGCAGGCGCTTGAAGGCTTCTGCGCCGTCGAGGCCCGGCATGTGGATGTCCATCAGCACGATGTCGAACGGCTCGTGATCCAGCGCTTCAAGTGCGTCGTTGCCATCCCCGGCCTCAGACACGACCAGTCCGTAATGCTCCAGGAAGGTGCGGGCGACGCGGCGGTTGATGCCGTTATCGTCGACCACCAGCGCGCGGCGGCCGCCGAGGCCTTCCTGCTTGGTCTTTGGTGCAGCAGGCTTCGGCAGGACAGCTTCGTGAAGGTGGATCACATCGCCGGCTTCCGCCTCGAATTTCAGGGTAAAGACAGATCCGCGGCCCGGCTCGCTGACGACGGTCACGTCGCCGCCCATCATCCGGGCCAGTTTCCGCGTGATCGGCAGGCCAAGCCCTGTGCCGCCAAAGCGGCGCGTCGTGGAGCCATCGGCCTGCGAGAAGCTTTCGAACACGCGGTCCATCTTCTCTGCCGGAATGCCGCAGCCGGAGTCGGAGACGTGCACGATCACTCGTGTATGGCCGGTCTGGGTCGGTTCGCAGGTCACGACGACCATCACTTCGCCCTTTTCGGTGAACTTGATGGCGTTGGAGACAAGGTTGCCGACGCATTGGCGCACACGTACCGGGTCGAACTTCATCCGGGACGGAACGCTGGGGTCGATGAACAGCTGCAGCTTGATGCCTTTTTCCTCGGCCGTCGCCGCGTGCAGCTTGATCATGCGGCTCAGCTTGTGGCGCAGGTCTCCGGAAACCGGCGTCACTTCCAGCTTGCCGGCTTCGATTTTCGACAGGTCCAGAATGTCGTTCAGGATCGACATCAGCGTCTTGCCGGAATCCAGGATCGTGGCGACCTGTTCGCGCTGGTCCGGCGTCAGGCTCGTGTGGGCCAGAACCTGCGTCATGCCGAGCACACCGTTCAGAGGTGTGCGGATCTCGTGGCTCATGTTTGCGAGGAATTCGGATTTCAGGCGCGTGGCCTGTTCGGCGCGGTTCAGCGCATCGCGCAGTTCGTGCCCCTGGCGGCGCTCTTCGCGCACATCGCGCACATAGGTGATGAAGACGCGCTCGCCTTTTTCACCCCAGCGCGCGCTGGTCAGCGACAGCTCAACCTGGTTCGTGCCGCCGGACTTTGTCGGCGTTTCGGCCTGGGTGACATGGCGCAGCACCTCGCCGCTGGCAAGCTTCATGGCCAGTTCAGCGTCCGGCTCATAGGTCTCCACACCGGTCAGTATGCCGACATCCCGGCCGATCAGCTCCTCTTCGGTGTATTCGGACATCTCGCAGAGCGCCCGGTTCACATAGGTGATCCGGCCGGCGGCATCATTCAGGATGATGCCGTGCAAGGCATGATCACAGGCGGTTTTCGCCAGGTCGTAGAGGCGGATAGCCTCGTCCCGCTCCTGGGCAATGTCGGTGATCTCGTGGGAAACGGACAGGGCACGGCGTTCGCCGTCGCGCTCGACCGGGATGATGGTGGTTTTCATCACCTTGCCGAGCATTTTGGCGGCGCGGCCCTGCGAGGTGACGAAAGTGCGCGACTCACCCGTTCTGATCACATGGGTGACGGCACGCACCATTTCCGTGTCTTTGTAGGACGGATCAAATTCGAAGATACGCATGCCGACGACGCTTTTGCCGTCAGGCAGGATCGACTCGTTCATCAGCCGGTTCGAGGCCGTCCACTGAAGATCAACAAGCTCACCGGATTCATTGTGCACTGCAGCGGTTTCGCAGATCACCACCGGCAGCAGGTCCCAAAGCGCCATATCCATGCGCAGCATCTCCCATCCTCCCCCGTCAGCCCTGAGGGAAGCTGCCTGAATATACTTAATACTGTATTGAAAATTATACGTTTACGAGAAACGCGTCCTGTGGCCGTACGGATTTGGCAAGGCCTGCCGCGTCAAGCGCGAGCAGGGCGGCCTGGTAGCCGGACTCGACGGTGGCATCGTAATTTTCCCAGTCGCGCAGTTCTGTTTCCACCAGTTCCGGCAGGATCAGCACGTCCGTCATGTCCCGTCCGAACTGGGTGTCCGCCCGGATTGTCGCGGACCGCATGAGGACGCCGGCAATCGGCGGCGGATTGGAAAAGCCGTGCTGCGCGACCCAGCGGAAGAAGCCCGCAGGCTTCTGGAATTCGTCGATCTTCAGGCCTTCAGGCTGGCGCGTGACATCAGAGCCGATGACGAAACCGCGATGCATGTCGCGCATCACATCAACCGGGAAATTGTTCAGCACGGCGCCATCGACCAGCAGGTCATTGCCGTCCACCACCGGCGGCAGGATGCCGGGCAGCGAGATCGTGGCGCGCAGCGCTTCGCGTAAAAGGCCAGTCCGGTGGATCTTCTGTGTCCCGGTCATCAGGCTTGTCGATGTGGAGAAGAAGGGCAGGACGAGGTCGCCGATTTCGGCGTCGCCGAAATGCTCCTTCAGGCGGGCATTCACGCGCACGCCTTTGACCATCCCGACGACAGGCAAGGTATAGTCCCCAAGCGGATTGGTTTCCACGAAGGCCTTGCGGATGCGCCTGTCGATCTCGGCATCGTCCCAGCCCATGGCAACGCAGGCGGCAATCACGGCGCCCATGGAGGCCCCGCCGACAAAGTCGATCGGAATGCGACGGTCGCGCATCGCCCGGACCACGCCGATATGGGAATAGGCCCGCGCACCGCCGCCGGACAGGATCAGCCCGACCGAGACTCCGGCCATGACACGGGCCAGCCGGTCACAGTTCGGGCCATCCATGCCCTGCCAGTGGAACAGGCGGCTCGCGCCAGCGGCTTCCAGCCATTCGACCGGCCTGCAGGCGCGCCGGTTGTCGCCGGGGTGCAGCAGCAGCACGTCGACCAGTTTCAGTTCGCGGGCAGGGGAGTCGTCGTCCGGCATCAGCGGATTGGAGGGCTTGGCGTCGGCCCGGCCGACGACCCAGATCCGGTCCGCCTGGCGCACCGACAGGCGGTACCAGCGCGTGTCTCCGATGGTGGAGATCAGGATCACCACATCGTGGCGCTGTTCCAGATCGTCGAAAAAGGCTGCGGGCTTGTCCGCGCCCATGCGTTCGCCCACCACCACGGCTGTCTTGCCAAGGGCTTCGACGCTCGCCTTCAGCGCCTCGGCGCGCAGTTCGAGGTCGATCGTCGGCGAGGTGGCCACCAGCGTGAACACTTTCGGCGCGGCGCTGACATTGCGTTGCCCCTCCCGGCCGACCCGGCGCAGGATGATGCGGATCATGTGCTCCAGCAGCTCCGGCTCCGACTTGACCAGCTGGCGCCAGCCTTCGCGGGAGAAGCCGACCACTTCGCAATCGCGCAAGGCATAGACCGAGCTTGTGTGCGGGGCGTTGTCCGGTGTGCCGTCACCGTCGAGATCGATCCCCCCGAGGAACAGCGCCATCTCGCCGACAGGCTCGCCGGGGCGGATATGACCGACGAATTCGGACTGGCCGTTCGGGTTTACCCGGAACGCGCCGAGCGCGCCTGACAGGACGAAATAGATCATGTCCGCCGGTTCATTGCGCAGGAACAGCGTCCCGCCAGCCGGGACGCAGAACCAGGACGCTTCGCGCCCGGCCGCTTTCATCGCCTTGGCCGGCACATCTTTCAGGAAGGCAATCGCCTTCAGGGATGTCGTGATATCCAGCTTCATGTTTCCAAACATGCGCATCGCCTGCGGCCTTTCCTAGGGGGCTTTTCCGCCAGTCTGGTAAAAACCGGTGACACACGCGTGACACCTGACCCAGAGGCAGCTAAGCCTGCCAAAAACTTCTGAAGGGAGGCTGAATGCCCGTCCTGAAATCCAGTCTCGACGTGGCAGGCCCGCGCTTTGCCGCGAACAAGGCCGCCATGGAACGCCTGCTCGAAGAGTTGCGCGAGCATACATCCAAAGCCGCCCAGGGCGGCCCGGAGGCTTCCCGCCAGCGACATGTCGACCGGGGCAAGCTGCTCCCGCGTGAGCGGGTCGAGCGCCTGCTGGATCCGGGCAGCGCTTTCCTTGAGGTCGGCGCGCTGGCCGCCCACGGCATGTATGGTGACGAGGCCCCGGCGGCTGGCATCATCACGGGCGTCGGCCGGGTCGAAGGCCGCGAATGCCTGATCGTCTGCAATGATCCGACCGTGAAGGGTGGCGCCTACTTCCCCGTAACGGTGAAGAAGCATTTGCGGGCCCAGGAGATCGCGCTCGAAAACCATTTGCCCTGCATCTACCTTGTCGACAGCGGCGGGGCAAACCTGCCTCACCAGTCGGAAGTCTTTCCGGACCGGGAGCATTTCGGCCGCATCTTCTACAACCAGGCCCAGATGAGCGCGAAGGGCATTCCCCAGATCGCCTCCGTCATGGGCAGCTGCACGGCAGGCGGCGCCTATGTGCCGGCCATGTCCGACGAGACGGTCATCGTGCGCAAACAAGGCACGATCTTTCTCGGCGGCCCACCGCTGGTGAAGGCGGCGACGGGGGAGGTGATTTCGGCGGAAGACCTTGGCGGCGCGGATGTGCATGCCCGCCGCTCCGGCGTGGCGGACCATTACGCCGCGCACGACTCCCACGCGCTCGCAATTGTGCGTTCCATCGTCCGCACACTGGCGAAACCCAAGCCCCAGCCCTTCGACCTGACCGAGCCGGCCGAGCCGCTTTACGATCCGGCAGAGCTGCACGGCCTCGTCCCGCAGGATGTGCGCGAGCCTTATGATGCCCGCGAAGTTATCGCGCGACTTGTCGACGGGTCAGAGTTCCACGAGTTCAAGAAGCTTTATGGGGAAACGCTCGTCTGCGGCTTTGCCCGGCTCTATGGCATGCCGGTCGCGATTCTCGCCAATAATGGCATCCTCTTCTCCGAGAGCGCGCAGAAGGCCGCGCACTTCATCGAACTGGCAGACCAGCGCCGCATCCCGCTCGTCTTCCTGCAGAACATCACCGGCTTCATGGTCGGTTCCAAATATGAGGCGGGCGGCATCGCCAAGGACGGCGCCAAGATGGTGACCGCCGTCGCCACTGCGTCGGTGCCGAAATTCACTGTCGTCACCGGCGGCAGCTTCGGGGCAGGGAATTACGGCATGTGCGGCCGGGCCTATTCGCCCCGCTTCCTGTTCATGTGGCCGAACGCCCGCATCTCCGTCATGGGCGGGGAGCAGGCTGCCAGCGTGCTGGCCACGGTCAAGCGCGACGGTATCGAGCGCAAGGGCGGTGAATGGAGCGCGGACGAGGAAGAGAGCTTCAAGCAGCCGATCCGCGACCTGTATGAGGCCGAAGGCTCGCCTTACTATTCCACCGCGCGCCTCTGGGATGATGGCATCATTGACCCGGCCGACACCCGCCGCGTGCTGGGCCTTGCGCTCTCGGCCAGCCTGAACGCGCCATTCGGCGAGCGCGGTTTCGGGGTCTTCCGGATGTAGGCCGGGAAATAAGGACGTTTGCGGATTGCGGGGCGTCGCAGGTCTGACATCTTCCTGTCGTAGGGTGCGACAGGAAGAGGGACCTGCCCATGACCAAGAAATCGATCTGCATCATCAACGGCCATCCGGATACCGACCCGAAACACCTGATCCACGCCTTGTGCGACGCCTATGCTGATGGCGCCGAGAGCGCGGGCCACACAGTTACGCGCATCGATGTTGCCGCGCTCGACGTGCCCATGCTCCGCACGGCTGAGGAGTTTGCCGAGCCGCCGCCGGAACCCATCCTGACAGAACGGGAAAAGATCGCGGCGGCGGAGCATTTGCTGATCGCCTTCCCGCTCTGGATGGGCAACATGCCGGCCCTTCTGAAGGCCTTCTTCGAACAGGCGGCAAGGGGAGAGTTCTTCCTTGGGCAGAGCGACAAGGGCTGGCCGGCCCAGATGATGAAGGGCAAGTCTGCCCGCGTACTGGTCTCCATGGGCATGCCGGGGCTCGTCTACCGGTTCGGCATGGACGCCGGCGCGCTGAAGGCGCTGGAGCGCGGTCTGCTCGGGCTTTCCGGTTTCCATCCGCTGCATCACACGATCATCGGCGGGGCGGGGGAGCTCGATGAAGATGACTTCCGGTCCTGGGAAACCTTCTGCCGCAAGATCGGCGCCGAGGGCGTCTGATCCGTATGCGGCGGGCGGCCATTAAATCCGTGTCGTAAAACCGATCATTAAAATCGTGTCGTGAACCCGTTTTCACGCAACATGAACGTGCCTCTGACGTAGGCTCCACGTGTCGCAGGTGATGAGGCGGCGCAGCACAAAAGGAGAGACGTCATGCAACGCACCCCATTCCTTGTGGTCGCCGCCTTTACCACGGCCCTGATGGCCCATGCCGGGGAGATGCCGGATTTTTCCGGCCTCGATACCGACGCAGATGGCCGCCTCAGCGAGGCCGAGTTCGTGTCCTGGAAAACCTCTTCCAGCCGGGCCACGGAATCCGAGGCTGTTGCGAAGTTCACGAAATTCGACACCGATCAGGATGGCTACGTCCTGGAGGCCGAATACAACGCCGCCATCGATGCCTGGCGCGCAGGCCCCAAAAACCTGATCCCTGAAACCGGAATTGATGACGAACAGGAACCGGACGGTAAAACGAGCTGAGCTTGAGCACTGTCCGAAGACGGCCTCCCGCGCGCGGCGGGGGGCCGTCTGCCGTTTCGGGGGCAGACGCCTGCGGCGGAACACCGGTTGCGGTCGGCGCGTGAGAGGTCCAAAAGACTCCCAGAAATTCAACGCCCAGAAATTTAACGTGGGGGCCCCATGCGCGATTCCAACTACGATCTCATCAAACTTGAAGCCACCGAAGAGGGCCTCGCCGTCGTCACCATCAACCGGCCCGACGTGCACAATGCCTTCAACATGGAGCTGATCGCGGAGCTGACCGACGCGTTCAAGACGATCACCGACCAGCCCACGATCCGCATGATGATTCTGCGCGGAAACGGCCACACCTTCAGTGCCGGCGCCGACCTCAACTGGATGAAGCGCGCCGCCACGCACACCAAGGAAGACAATGTCCGCGACGCGGTGAACCTCGCCGAGATGCTGCAGTCGCTCTACGAGATGCCGCAGATGACGCTCGCCATGGTGCAGGGCGCGGCCATGGGCGGCGGGGCAGGGCTGGTGGCGGCCTGTGACGTGGCGGTCGCCATGTCGAACACCAAATTCCGTTTCTCCGAAGTCCGCCTCGGCCTGACCCCGGCGACGATCAGCCCCTATGTGATCGACGCCATCGGCCCGCGCTGGGCCCGCGCGCTGTTCACCACGGCAGAGAGCTTCGATGCGGCCTTCGCCGAGAAGATCGGCCTCGTCCAGTACGTCGTCGAGAATCTCGAAGAGATGACGAAGATGGAAGAGCACCTCGCCAATCTCGTCTTCTCCGCGGCGCCGGGCGCTGTGGCCGATGCGAAGAAACTCGTCGCGGATGTCACCGGCCAGATCATCGACCGTGACCTCGGCCACGAGACGGCCAAGCGCATCGCGGCACGGCGCGTGTCGGACGAGGGCAAGGAAGGCATCGCCGCCTTCCTGGAAAAGCGGCGCCCGAACTGGGTCCGCTAAAGCCTATTCCAGCGACTTGCGGATGCTCTTCACGGGCAGGCCGATGTCTTCCATCAGGCTCACCGTGGCATTGACCGGATTGATCCCGGTCAATGCCTCGATCTGGTTCTGGAATACATAGGCCAGCACGCCGAACATGATCAGGTAGATCAGGAACTGCATCAGCGATTTCAGCAGATAGGCGCCCGCGCTGCCGGCCACGAGGCCGATGGCGCCGAGGATGAGCGCGCCAGCCACCGGTTCCAGCTCGCTGACATGCCCGGCCTGTGTGTAGCCGATATAACCGCCGACGGCGGCCCCCACGAGGCCGGCGAGGCTGCTTACCCGGACGCCAGATGCATAGGCCATGTGTCTTCCCTCCGATTCAGGTGGTTAACCCTTACAAGGGGTTCGCCCCTGCGCAAGGGCGCGATGTGGCGCCACGCAGGCGGTGCCTTGCACGCGAACGGCCTTGAACCGGCCTGAAACCCGCCTCGAAGCCGTGTAAAGCCATCACCATGACCGCGCCGCCATCCCTCGCTCCGAAACCGCCGAACGCCATCCAGCGCCGCCTGCATGCCGGGCGCGAAGCCCTGAGGGCGCGCTGGGTGAAAGGGCCGGTCAGCCTCGGCCTGTTCGAATTCGTCAGTTTTGGCATCAAACAGGGCTGGGCCTGCCTGTTCGGCGGGGCGATGCTGGGCCTCCTGCTGGCGACTTTCCTCTGGTACCCCGAGGACGCGCCGGTTTCGCGCTACGACTTTCTGGTCATCGGTGCGGTGCTGATCCAGGTCCTGATGCTCTGGACCGGGCTGGAAACGCTGGAGGAGGCGAAGGTCATCCTCGTCTTCCACATCACCGGCACGGTCATGGAGCTGTTCAAGACGGCTCATGGCAGCTGGATCTATCCGGAGGAAAGCGTCCTCAGGATCGGGGCCGTGCCGCTGTTCACCGGCTTCATGTATGCCGCCGTCGGCTCCTATCTCGCGCGGGTCTGGCGGATCTTCGATTTCCGCTTCGCCCGGTTCCCGCCGCTCTGGATGCAAGGGCTTCTGGCGGCGGCAATCTATGTGAATTTCTTCGCCCATCACTGGCTGCCGGATGTCCGGATCGGCCTGTTTGCGGCCACGGCAATGGTTTACGGGCCGTGCCTCGTCTGGTTCCGGCCGGACCGGCACCACAGGCCGATGCCGCTGGTCATCGGCTTCCTGCTGGTCGCGCTCTTCATCTGGTTTGCGGAGAACATCGGCACCTTCGCCCGGGCCTGGGCCTATCCGGGGCAGGAAGATGGCTGGCACCCGGTCTCTTTATCCAAACTCGGATCGTGGTATCTGCTGATGATCATCAGTTTCGTCCTGGTCGCCGCCGTCCATCGGGGAGGGCGCCGGGGCACCGGAGGGCCCGGACATGAAAATCGAGAAGCTTCTCGTCGCGAATAGGGGCGAGATCGCCTGCCGCATCTTTGCCACCTGCCGGGATCTCGGCATCGTGACCGTCGCCGTCTATTCCGACGCCGATGCCCGCGCCAAGCATGTGCGCGAGGCGGACGAAGCCGTGCACATTGGCCCGGCACCCGCCGCCGAGAGCTACCTGAAAGCAGACGCGATCATCGCGGCGGCGAAAGAGACCGGCGCCGATGCGATCCATCCAGGCTATGGCTTCCTGTCGGAGAATGCGGACTTTGCAGAGGCCGTCGTGAAGGCCGGGCTGATCTGGGTCGGCCCGCCGCCTTCCGCCATCCGCTCGATGGGGCCGAAGGACGAAGCCAAGCGCATCGCCGAGGAAGCAGGCGTGCCCGTGCTGCCCGGCTATCGCGGCGAAGCGCAGGATGCAAAGACGCTGACCGAGGCGGCGAAGGAGATCGGCTTCCCGCTGCTGATCAAGGCTGTGGCCGGCGGCGGGGGCCGGGGCATCCGCCTCGTCTCCAAGGCGTCCGAACTGAAAGCGGAACTGGAAAGCGCCGTGCGTGAAGCCGAAAGCAGCTTCGGCGATGGCCGCGTCATGCTGGAGAAGCTCGTCGAACAGCCGCGCCATATCGAAGTGCAGGTCTTCGGCGACGCGCATGGTAATGCCGTTCACCTTTATGAGCGCGACTGTTCGCTGCAGCGCCGCCGCCAGAAGGTGATCGAGGAAGCGCCCGCACCCGGCATGCCGGAAGATGTCCGCAAGGCGATGACCGACGCTGCCGTGGCACTGGCGAAAGCCGTGAAGTATGAAGGCGCGGGCACGGTGGAATTCATCGTGGACGGATCAAGGCCGCTGGCACTCGACACGTTCTGGTTCCTCGAAATGAACACTCGCCTGCAGGTCGAGCACCCTGTCACCGAGATGATCACGGGGCAGGACCTTGTCGAATGGCAGCTGCGCGTGGCCTCCGGCGAGCTGCTGCCCTTGCACCAGCAGGACATTCCGCTGCATGGCCACGCCATCGAGGCGCGGATCTGCGCCGAAGACCCGGCCGAAGGATTCCGCCCCGGCGCAGGGCTGATCCTTGAGTTCGGCATGATGGAGCCGGCCGATGGCGAGATCGTGCGCTGGGACGCTGGCTTCGAGACCGGCGACCGCGTGCCGTCGAACTATGACTCCATGATCGCCAAGCTGATCGTGCATGAAGGCAACCGCCGCGCCGCCTGCGAGCGGTTGATCGATACCCTGTCGCACCTGCAACTGGCAGGCGTGCCGTCCAACACCGGCTTCCTGCGCCGCTGCGCCGCATCGGATGCCTTCCTCAACCATTCCCATCATGTGAACTGGATCGCTGAAGCGGGCGACACGCTGACCCTTCCGCCCACGGAACATGAGCTTGCCAGCGTGATCGCTGTGACGGATGTGCGGCTCAATGAGGCGGCTGGCACCGCGCCTTGGGAGATGCGCGATGGCTGGCGGATGAATTCCGCGCCGGTGCACAGGGCCATGGTGGCCGTCGGGGCCGATGCCGACTGGCTTGACCCTGATGCCTGGGATTTGCCGCCGGAGACGCCCCTGCCTCTGGTGACGGATATTTCCCCCCGCCGCTATGCGGTGACGACAGGCGGTGACACGGTGCTGGTGGAAGTGCCGGAATTCGATGCCGACGTCGAAGCCGTGCTCGGCGGTGACAGCGTCAGCGCGCCGATGCCGGGCAAGGTCCTGTCGATTTCGGTGAAGGCCGGCGCGGATGTGAAGCGCGGCGACACAGTGGCGGTCATGGAAGCCATGAAGATGGAACACGCGCTCGCCGCGCCGCGCGATGGGGTTGTGGAAGCGGTCACCGGAAAGGTCGGCGACCAGGTTTCCGAAGGCGACGTGCTCGTCCAGCTGGTGGCGGAGTAGGGGCGCAGGAGCCAATGCTTTCGCGGGCGTCGGCGGAAACCTCTGTGCGCGCCGGTCATTCTTCGAAGCCCTGCGCTTGCGCTTGGGCCTTCTCAGGGCGAACGCAGTGCGTTCGCTTATCCTTCGAAGTCGGGGAAATCGCAGTGCGATTTCTGATCCCTCAAAGCCCTCACCTCCCGCACCCGGGGGAGGTGGCTGCACCGTTCTGGCGCGGGCGGGAGGTGAGGGCCGCTGCGTAACGTCAGGGGCGCAGCAGATCAGGCTGCGACGGCGTAGTTCATCCGTGCGGGAACATGCGTCTCGGCGCGGTAAGGGCGGCGTACGACCGGCGGGGCAGCGATTTCACCGAGATGGTTGGCGGCGTAGGCGATGGCTTCGGTCTTCAGGACCTGCTCGCCATATTCATTCTCGCCGAGGATGACGCGCGCCATGGCGCCGTCCGGCCCGGCAGCCCAGAATTCGACGCCAGCGCTGGCGAGCTCCATCGCCTTGTCGAGCTCCATGCGGAAGCTGTCGCCATAGACGACATCCTTCACCTGCGCCGGATCGAACTCACATCCCTTGATCACCAGACGTACCATCACGCAACTCCCAGCTTATGCATTTGAACCCAGTTTGCGGGTGCGTTCCGTCGGCCCCGCGATATGAGAACATAAGCAGAATATTCACGTTTTGGAAAGGAAAAAGTTCCATTTTTGTTCACGTCGAACCAAAACGGAACAAAATCAGCGTCTTGGCTGTCCTGTTATCAGCCGCCCAGCCGTTTCAGTGCCCGTTCGCGTCCAATCAGCGGCAGGATGTTGCCCATGTCGGGGCCGTGTTCCTGGCCGGTGAGGGCCTTTCGGAGGGTCATGAACAGGCCGCGGCCCTTGCGGCCCGTCTCGGCCTTCACGGCGTTCGTCCACTGGCTCCAGGTCTCGCCGGTCAGCTCACCTTCCGGCAGCAGCGTCGCGGCCGTGGCGACGAAGTCCTTGTCCTCGTCATCCACCAGCGGGGTGATGTCGCCGAACACGGTGTCGACCCATGCGGCCACTTCCGGCAGCAGCGAGCAGTTCTCGCGCACCACGGTCCAGAAGGCCTCATCTGCCGCGCGGGGGTCCACCGCGGCGAGGCGGTCCTTCACCGCGTCGAACGGCAGGGCGTGCAGGATGGAAGCGTTCAGGCCCTTCAGTTCTGCCTCGTCGAAGCGGGCAGGCGACCGGCCGATCTTGCCGAAGTCGAACTCACCGGCGAGTTGCTCAAGGCTCTCGCGCGCCTCGACATTGTCCGACGTGCCGATTTTCGCCAGCAGCGAGCAGATCGACATCGGCTCATAGCCCTGCGCGCGCAGTTCGCCCATGGAGAGCGAGCCGAGGCGCTTCGACAGGCCCTGTCCGTCTGCGCCGATCAGCAGCGGCGTGTGCGCCATGTCAGGGGCGGTGCCGCCGAGCGCCTTGAAGATCTCGATCTGGGCGCCGGAGTTCGTGACATGGTCCTCGCCGCGCACGACATGGGTGATGCTGGCCTCGATGTCGTCGACGACCGAGGGGAGGGTGTAGAGATAGGAGCCGTCCTCGCGGATCAGGATCGGGTCCGACAGGCTGGACGTGTCGATGCTCTGCGGGCCGCGCACGAGGTCGTTCCACTCGACGCGCTCGCCGGAGAGCTTGAAGCGCCAGTGCGGCTGGCGGCCTTCGGCTTCCAGCTTGGCCTTGTCCTCGTCCGTCAGGTTCAGCGCCGCCCGGTCATAGACCGGCGGGCGGCCGCGGGAGAGGGCGATCTTGCGCTTGCGGTCCAACTCGTCGGCTGTCTCGTAGCAGGGATACAGCAGGCCCATCTCGCGCAGCTTGTCGGCGGCGGCGTCATACTGGGCGAAGCGGTCGGACTGGTTGAACGTCTCGGCCCAGACAAGGCCCAGCCATTCGAGGTCCACTTTCAGCGCGTCCTCGTTCTCCTTGGTGGAGCGTTCCACGTCGGTATCGTCGATGCGCAGGATGAACTTGCCACCCTGGCTGTGCGCGAACAGCCAGTTGATGAGCGCGGTGCGCACATTGCCGACATGCAGGCGGCCGGTTGGCGAAGGGGCGAAACGGACGATAGGGGAAGTCATGGACGTGATATGGCCGTGGATCAGGGAAATGTGTGCCGCTTTCGACACCAAATTGCAGAAAAAGCCAAGCGACCCATGCCAGTTTCTTGCTAATCTGTATGCTAGTGTGACACGTGCACGTGAGTCGCAACCCGAGGAGGGGGTCATGAAAAAAGCCTGGATTCTTGCCCTGGCAGGAAGCCTCGTGGCCTGCGGACAGCCCGCGGACGCGCCCGCTGGCGGCAGTGTTTCCGCCCCCGCGGCCGAACAGCATGAGACGCTCCAGGCCGAAGTGCCGGAGTCGGAACCCATCGCCTCACCCTATGAAGTGACCGAGTCGGCCCCGGACGACCGGGATTTCGCCGCGCTCGCGGGATATCCGGACAGCTGGTACGTCTCCTATGGCTGGCCGGGGGAATACCCCGCCGGTTTTGTCGTGCTGGAGCAGGGTGTTACCGTGAACGGCCGCGCGCGCCCCAATCCGGATGCGCCGGCGAACGTCGCCTGCACCCTGCCGCAATACGCCAACTACCAGATCTGGAACCAGCAGCGCGTTGAGCGCGACAGCCTCGAATTTATCGTCGCCTCGAAGGTCGAGCCGGTGACCATGCTGGTCGATGCCAATATCGAGACGCCGGGCGATGAAGGCATGCAGGTGCTGGAGCTGAAGGCCGGCGATGTGCTGTCCTATCTGCGCTATCTCGGCGAAGGCTTCGCGATCTTCGGTTTCAACGGGCAGGAATACACGATCAACGAGGCGGAGCTGCGCGACATCTCCAGCATGTCCGGCATGAGCCTGGAGGAAGACCAGTGGGTTGAGGTCGCCTGTATCGGCGGCACGCGTGCCTGGATCCTCTATGACGACGCCATCGCGCATGACGAGATCGTGCCGTCGCCCATCGTCGGCTTTGGCGAAGCCTCTGACATCTATCCCGACGAGGTCGACCAGGTGCGCGCCGAGGGGCTTGAACTGGAAGCCTTCCAGAACGGGGCATTCGACGAAGGCGCGACGGATTAGGCTTTATGCGTCCCGGAACCGGTTCGTGATCGGGTAGCGGCGGTCGCGGCCGAAATTCTTTCCGCCGATCTTCACGCCCGGCGGGGCCTGGCGACGTTTGTATTCGGCGATGTAGAGCAGGTGCTCGATCCGCTTCACCACGGCGGCGTCATGTCCGCGGGCGATGATGTCTTCCACGTCTTCCTCGCCTTCCACCAGGCCGCGCAGGATATCGTCCAGCACGTCATACGGGGGCAGGGAGTCCTGGTCGGTCTGGTCTTCGCGCAGTTCCGCGCTTGGCGGCTTGGTGATGATCCGCATCGGGATCACTTCGCCGCCCGGGCCGAGGGCGCCCTGCGGCACGGCCGTGTTACGCCAGCGCGCCAGTTCGAACACTTCGGTCTTCCAGAAATCCTTCAGCGCATTATAGCCGCCGCACATGTCGCCATAGAGCGTCGCATAGCCGACCGCCATCTCGCTCTTGTTGCCGGTCGTCACCACCATGTGCCCGAACTTGTTCGACAGCGCCATCAGCGTCACCGCGCGCAGGCGGGACTGGATGTTCTCTTCTGTGGTATCTGGAGTCGTATCGGCAAAGGCCTCGCTCAGCATCTCGTCCAGCGCGTTCACGCCGGGACGGATATTGATCGTGTCATAGCGCGCGCCCAGCGCCTCTGCACAAAGTTTTGCGTCCTCCAGACTGTCAGAGGACGTATATTTCGACGGCAGCATCACGCACCACACGCGCTCCGGCCCCAGCGCGTCGACGGCGATCGCCGCCGTCAGCGCGCTATCGATGCCGCCGCTCATGCCCAGCACCACGCCGGGGAAACGGTTCTTGTTGACGTAATCGCCGAGCGCCATCACCGCCGCGCGGTATTCGGCCTCCCAGCCGCTGGTCAGCTCCACTTGGGCGTCGCTCGTGAACTGGTGCGTCTCGCCATCATAGGAGACCAGCGCCGTGCCCGTGACGAAATCGCCGAGCAGCTGGTGCTCCGTCCCGTCGAAATCGACGGCATAGCTCGCCCCGTCGAAGACCAACTCGTCCTGCCCGCCCACCTGGTTCACGAACAGGTAGGGCACGCCGGTCTTGGTCCAGGCGGAGAAGCTCGTGTGCCGCTCCACCTGCACGGTGCGGCGCCACGGGCTGCCGTTCGGCACGATCAGCATTTCCGCGCCCGCCTCGGCCAGCGCAGAGGGCACGCGCGGATACCAGATGTCCTCACAGATCGCGATGCCGCACTGGATGCCGTTCAACTCGAACACGGGCAGGGGGCCTTCGCCCGCATCGAAGATGCGCTTCTCGTCGAACACGCCATAGTTCGGCAGCTCGCGCTTGTCATAGCGCCCGGCCACTGCGCCATCTTTCAGCAGCACGGCGGAATTGTGCCGTTTCTTGCCGTCCATCCAGGGGCTGCCGATGATCACGGCCGGGCCGCCAGCCGTCTCCGCGGCGAGGGCCTGAACCGCCTTCATGGAGTCTTCCACGGCGGCCGGTTTCAGCACCAGGTCCTCGGCCGGATAGCCAAGGATGAACAGTTCGGAGAGGACAAGCAGGTCAGCGCCCTTGTCCTTCGCCTCGGCATACGCCCCGCGCGCCAGCTCAAAGTTCCCCTTGATGTCCCCCACCACAGGATTGAGCTGCGCGACCAGGATTTTCAGATTTTTGCTCATGAAGAGCATTTAGGCCGCTGCGGGAGGATTAGCAATCGGTCCTGTGGACCGATTGCCCCGCAGCAGGCCCAAGCGCAAGCGCAGGGCGATGTGGGGGAAGCAAACCCTAACACGTGCCTCAGGAGGCAATGGCATGCAGCGTGTCTGGCGTCAGGTTCTGGAAAAAGCGGGTCTGGTTGCGACCATTCCGTTTTGAGGCATAGAGCGCGGTGTCGGCTGCGCGGCGCAGTGATGGTTTGTCCTTTGCATCGAACGGGGCGCATGCGATGCCGATTGAAGCGCTGACGCGTACTTTGTGACCAGTCGACAACACCAGTGGTGTGCTTAATGCCTGATTTAAATCTTCAGCCATGCATTCGATTGCATTGGGTGACGATACATTCTGACAGACAATGACAAACTCGTCTCCGCCAATTCGGACAAGCAGGTCATCCTCCCGAGTCATGGAATCCATCTGGCTGGCAACATGCTTCAGCAATTCGTCGCCTGCGCCATGGCCGAATGTGTCATTGACCGCCTTGAACCCGTCGAGATCCAATGCCAGCAGGTACGCAGGTGATGCCGGGCTGGCGTGGGCTATGATCCCTGGCAATTCCTGTTCGAAGCGCCGCATGTTCGCGAGCCCGGTGAGCGGATCGCTATTGGCCATTTGGATGACTTGCTCTTTTTCCTGCACATTCGCCGTAATATCGTCCGCTGTACCGAGATAGCCAACAACATTTCCGTCCGTGTCATAACGAGGCATGCCAGAAATTTCGATATTGTAGGTGCACCCGTCCGTATCGGTGAACGTGCCGTGTGCTCCGGAATAGCGCCCCAGCGACTCGATTGCGCTCAGGATCTTGGTCAGATTTTCGTCGTCGAGTTGGATTATGTCGGTATACTGACACCCAACGATATTGCTTCGTCCACCCCTTAGTCGATCCAGGAATTTGCCTTCGGCATAAATGATCAATCCGTTCGCATCGGTTTCCCAAAAAAGGTCTGAGGCCAGTTCAGCAAAGTTGGAGAGGCGCGCAAGGGTGGCCTCCGTCGTCACCTGTTTGGCACGCAGTTGAGAGAAGGCATTCGTGATGGCCTTGTGTGCAGGCCAGAAGATCAGCAGGATCTCGCCGATGACAGTCAGCGCCGCCACCAGAAGGGAAACGGCTTCAATATTCTTCAACTGGGTGGAGCGATGTTCAGCTGCAGCTTCGAATGCGCTCACTGCACCGTCCAGCCGGTTCGCCAGCGCGCCTCTGGCGTCGGTTTCGAGCGCTTCAACGAGTTCAGCCGATGTGCCCGGGCTCGCGAGAACTTTGCGGGCATTTTCCATCATCCGGCTGGACATCGAGTTCAGGGAAGGAGACCCCTGTGTGTAGAGCGTGCTCAGTAAATTGTCTTCAGAGCTGATTGCGTTCAGTGTGTCGTGGCTCGATTCAAACAGCGCCAGATGCGCTTCGAGGTCAGATCGCAGCGCGTCATTGGGGGAGATGGAATAGTCATGGGCGGCGTGGGTGATCCGCTGCAGCAACATTCGTTGACGGCCGCTCAAATTGATCGATGAAGCATCCTCGGTGGCCCTGCGCAGCTCCGCCATGGATACGACATGGCTTACAAAAATGAACCCCAGGATCAGGCCCAGTGCGACAACATAGCGACGCCACAGCACGTGAAGCTGAATGGCGTCGGGTTTGCGTGCGGCTGCGTCCTGCAGTCTGAATGCCTTGCTGACCATAAGTCACTTATCGCAAGAGATGGTTAGAATTCAGTTGGCAGGTCTGCCCGGCGTTTTCCGATCCGGGTAAGGATCTGTTTAGGGGGTGAAGGTGCTTGAATCAGGGTGCCATAAAGAGCTGATGTCAAAAAATTAGCGGCCCTCCCGCACAAACTTTCTGTTCCGCCACAAATACCTGCCAGTTTGCAGCGCGTCCTGACCCGGCATCCCATTGATGGGCGAACCACTGAAGCAGGAAGGGGCCGCCATGACCGAAGGGATGCGGTCCGCCCGGCCCTGCATGTCGTGCGTGACGTGCACATGCGGCGGCTGCCGAAGGCCTGAAGGCCCCCGGCGCGCGCGTGGGAGCCCGTTTCCGGCTTCTGTAAATCGTCTATATATGGTCTGTATATTGTGTTCTTTATCGTGCCGGGGGCCGATCTATCCACCCCTTCAGGCCCGGTCCAAGGGGCACCCGGTCCCGGATCGCGCCGATGCGGACCCTGCTCTAAATGTCCAGATCTTCGACGAAGGCCGCGTTTTCTTGGATGAAGCGGAAGCGCAGCTCGGCCTTCTTGCCCATCAGCGTGTTGATGAGTTCGGCGGGCTTCATCTCGGTCAGCTCGTCCATGGAATCCGGCAGCGTCACACGGGCGAGCGTGCGGGAGGCCGGGTTCATCGTGGTCTCTTTCAGCTGCGCCGGGTTCATCTCGCCGAGGCCCTTGAAGCGCGTCATGTCGACCTTCTGGTTCGGCTTGAAATGCTCCTTCATTTTCGCTGCGCGGTCTGCCTCGTCCATGGCGTAGACGATCGTGCCCTTGTTGGAGAGCTTGAACAGCGGCGGCATGGCCAGGAAAAGCCGTCCGGATTCAATGAGTCCCGGTGTCATGCGGTAGAAGAAGGTGATCAGCAGCGCCGCGATGTGGGCGCCGTCCACGTCGGCATCGGTCATGATGATGATGCGCTCATACCGCAAATCATCGATGGAGAATTTCTTGCCGAGCTGCGTGCCGAGGGCGAGGGCGAGATCGTTGATCTCCTGGTTGGCCATCATCTTGTCGAGCGAGGCGCTCTCGACGTTCAGGATCTTGCCGCGCAGGGGCAGGATGGCTTGCGTCTTGCGGTCACGCGCTTGCTTGGCGCTGCCGCCAGCCGAGTCGCCCTCGACGAGGAACAGCTCGGTCTCGTCCGGGCCCTTTTCCGAACAGTCCGCCAGCTTGCCCGGCAGGCGCAGCTTCTTGGTCGCGGACTTGCGGTTGATTTCTTTCTGTTTCCTCCGGCGCGCGCGCTCATCCGCGCGGTCGACCGCCCAGGTCAGCAGCTTGTCCGCTTCCTTTGGGCTGCCCGCCAGCCAGTGGTCGAACCGGTCACGCACGGCGTTCTCGACGAGGCGGAACGCGGCGGTGGTCGACAGTTTGTCCTTCGTCTGGCCCACGAATTCCGGGCCGCGGATGAAAACGCTGAGCAACAGGCCGGAATGGCCCATGATGTCGTCGGCGGTGATGTCACCGGCCTTCTTGTTGCCGGTCAGCTCGCCGAAATTGCGAAGGCCCTTGGTGATCGCCGCGCGGAAGCCCGCCTCGTGCGTGCCGCCTTCCGGCGTCGGGATCGTATTACAGTAGGAGCGGGCAAAGCCGTCATTGTCGCCGAAGCCGGCCTGCGTCCACGCGATGGCCCATTCCACCTTGCCTTCGGCGCCCATGTCCACGAGGCCCGTGAAAGGCGCTTCGGTGATCGTCGCCTTGCCGCCGAACACTTCGGCCAGCTGGTCGGCGAGGCCGTTCGGATAGGAGAGGGTGGCCTCTGCCGGGATCTTCGAGTCTTCCGGCAGCAGGGACGGATCGCAGTTCCAGCGCACTTCGACGCCGCGATAGAGATAGGCCTTCGAGCGCGCCATCTGGAACAGGCGGGCCGGGCGCCAGCGCATCTTCTCGCCGAAGATCTGGTAGTCCGGTTTGAACTTGACCGACGTGCCGCGGCGGTTCGGGGCTGCGCCGACCTTCTCAAGCTTGCCTTCCACAAGGCCCCGCGAGAAGCATTGCCGGTAGAGCCGCTTGTCGCGGGCGACTTCGACTTCCACATGCTCCGACAGCGCGTTTACCACCGAGATACCCACGCCATGGAGGCCGCCAGCCGTTGCGTAGGCCTTGTCAGAGAATTTCCCGCCCGAGTGCAGCGTCGTCATGATGACTTCGAGCGCTGATTTCTTTGGGAATTTCGGGTGCGGATCGACCGGGATGCCGCGGCCATTATCTGAGACGGTCAGGTAGCCTTCGGCATCAAGGTTGATCTCGATCCGGCTGGCATGGCCGGCGACCGCTTCGTCCATGGCATTGTCCAGCACCTCGGCGAAGAGGTGGTGATAGGCGCGCTCGTCCGTGCCGCCGATATACATGCCGGGGCGCTTGCGGACGGGCTCAAGGCCTTCAAGGACTTCAATGTCCTTTGCGGAATAACCGGAATTATCGGAGCTCATTTGGTCGAACAGCTTTGCTTGCTTGGCGGCGGCCATTTATGGTCTCCCTTAGGGACGGCGCGAGATCGTGTCGATACGGGGGAACATCAATGACTGCCACGATTAACACTGCATTAACCCTGGCCAGCGGGCTGACATTTCCCAACCGCCTTGTGAAAGCGGCAATGACAGAGGGATTGGCTGATTCGCGCAATAGGGTCACTGAGGCGCATGTCACGCTCTACCGGCGCTGGGCCGAAGGCGGGCTCGGCGGCATCATCACCGGCAATGTCCAGATCGACCATGACCACCTCGAACAGGTCGGCAATGTCGTCATCGGGCCGAAGATTTCGAATGAGGCACTGGACGGGTTCGCGTGCTGGGCCGACGCGTCGAAAAGCCATGGCGCGGCGCTGGTCATGCAGGTCAATCATGCCGGGCGCCAGACGCCGAAACTGATCAATCCGCGCCCCGCTGCGCCGAGCCCTGTGGCGCTCGGCCTGCCGGGCGGCCAGTTCGGTGAGCCCCGCGCGATGACGGCGGAAGAGATCCAGGCCGTGATCGAGGGCTTTGGCCGGGCCGCAAAAGTTGCGAAACAGACCGGGTTTGACGGCATTCAGGTGCATGCTGCCCATGGTTACCTTCTCTCCCAGTTCCTGTCCCCGCTGGCCAACCAGCGTCAGGATGATTGGGGCGGCCCGCTTGAAAACCGGGCAAGATTGCTGGTCGCCTGCGTGAAAGAGGCGAAGATCGCCGGGGGCGCCGGTTTTTCCGTATCGGTGAAGCTGAACTCGGCCGACTTCCAGAAAGGCGGCTTCAGCTTCGAGGACTGCCTCGGCGTGATTGATACGCTCGACACGCTGGGCGTTGATTTCGTGGAGATTTCCGGCGGCAACTACGAGCAGCCGAAGATGATGGACCAGGAAGGGATGGAGCCGGTTTTCGACCAGCCGGTCTCGGCTTCCACGCAGGCGCGGGAGGCCTATTTCCTGAAATACGCCCGCGCCGTGCAGGACCGGGCAAAGATGCCGCTGATGGTCACCGGAGGCTTCCGGACCGTCGCAGCGATGAACGAGGCATTGGCCTCCGGTGAGGCGGACCTGATCGGTCTCGGGCGTCCGCTCTGCGTGGACACAACCGCGCCAGCCCGGCTGCTGGACGGAACGCAGGACGCACTCGACCAGTGGGAGAAGAAGCTGCGCATCGGGCCGGGGCTTTTCGGACCGCATTCGCCGATCAAAATCATCAAGGCGCTCAACGGGTTCGGCGCCATGGGCTGGTATTATGAGCAGATCAGGCGCCTCGGTGCGGGCCAGGACCCGGACGAGAAAATGGCCGTCCTATCGGCCTTTCTGGCCAACCAGAAATCGGAAAAGGCTGCCGCAAAGGCATGGCGCGCCGAAGCGCCCTGATTGCAGGCAGGGGCGGGGTAAATCACAATTTTGTTGCGCAGGGGCCGGGTTGAAGCGGGCCCGGCCCCTCTCCACATCTGGTACATCGCCCGACTCCCGCCATCATGTGCGGGTAGGGTCACATGGTCGCCGCCAGGCGGGATCATAATACGAAGGAGGCAGTTACATGCCAAAGACCAAGAACCTTCCGGTGTTGCCGCTTCGGGACATCGTCGTGTTCCCCGACATGGTCGCCCCGCTCTTCGTGGGCCGCGACAAGTCGGTGCGCGCCCTCGAAATGATCGAGGAAGCGGACAATGAAATCATGCTGGTGGCCCAGCTGGACGCTGCGATCGACGATCCCGGCTCTGACGACGTGCACGAGACCGGCACGATCGCCACCATCCTCCAGCTGCTGAAGCTGCCCGACGGCACCGTGAAAGTGCTGGTCGAAGGCAAGACGCGTGCGCGCGTCAATGAGCTGATCGACCGCGGCGACTATTTCGAAGCCGAAGTCGAAACGCTGGACGAACCCGAAACCGACAATTCCGACGTGCAGGCCCTTATGCGGGCCGTGCAGGAGCAGTTCGAGAATTACGTGAAGCTGAACCGCAAGATCCCGCCGGAATCGGTGGGCACGATTGCGGCCATGACCGATCCTGGCCGCCTGGCCGACTCGGTGGCGTCGAACCTCTCGGTCAAGCTCTCCGACAAGCAGGAACTCCTCGAACTCACGGACGTGAAGGAACGCCTCGAAAAGGTCTTCGCGCTCATGGAGAGCGAGATGGGCATGCTGCAGATGGAGCGGAAAATCAAAAACCGCGTCAAGCGGCAGATGGAGAAGACCCAGCGCGAGTATTATCTCAACGAGCAGATGAAGGCGATCCAGCGCGAGCTGGGTGAGCAGGGCGAAGGCGGCGAGCGCGACGAGCTGGCCGAACTGGAAGCCCGCATCAAGGAAACGCCGCTGTCCGAAGAGGCCCGCAACAAGGCCGATGCCGAGATGAAGAAGCTGCGGCAGATGTCGCCGATGTCGGCGGAATCCACCGTTGTGCGGAACTATCTCGACTGGCTGCTGGCCCTGCCATGGGGCACGCGCAAGGATATCGAGACCGACCTGGTGAAAGCCGAGGACCAGCTCGATGACGACCATTATGGTCTCGAGAAGGTGAAAGAGCGGATCCTCGAATATCTCGCCGTGCAGAAACGCACCGGCAAGATGAAGGGGCCGATCCTCTGCCTCGTCGGCCCTCCGGGTGTCGGTAAGACCTCGCTCGGCCGTTCCATCGCCGAAGCCACGGGACGCGACTTCGTGCGCGTGTCTCTGGGCGGCGTGCGTGACGAGAGCGAGATCCGCGGCCACCGCCGGACCTATATCGGCTCGATGCCGGGACGCATCATTCAGTCGCTGAAGAAGGTGAAGTCGGGCAACCCGCTATTCCTTCTGGACGAGATCGACAAGATGGGCATGGACCATCGCGGCGATCCGGCTTCGGCCCTGCTGGAAGTGCTCGATCCGGAGCAGAACTCGACGTTCAACGATCATTACCTGGAAGTTGACTACGACCTTTCGGACGTGATGTTCGTGACGACGGCGAACTCGCTCAACATGCCCCAGCCGCTGCTGGACCGTATGGAGATCATCCGCATCGCCGGGTACACGGAAGATGAGAAGCTGGAGATCACCAAGCGCCACCTGATCCCTCAGGTGCGTGAAGATCACGGCCTTGGCGAGGGCGAGTTTGTCGTCACCGACCAGGCCATCCGCGACCTTATCCGCTACTACTCCCGTGAAGCCGGGGTCCGTAGCCTGAAGCGCGAGATTGCGCGTCTGGCCCGCAAGGCCGTGCGCAAGCTGGCGGAGCAGGGCGACGGTGCGACGTTGACCGTGACGCCGGAAAATCTTGGCGAATTCGCAGGCGTGCGGAAGTTCCGCTATGGCCTTGCCGACGAGACCGATCAGGTGGGCGCCGTCACTGGCCTTGCCTGGACCGAGACGGGCGGCGACCTCCTCACCATCGAGGCGGTCAAGATGCCCGGCCGCGGGAACATGAAGGTCACCGGCAATTTGCGCGACGTGATGAAGGAATCGATCCAGGCGGCGAGTTCGCTCGTCCGTTCCCGGTCGGTGATGCTCGGCATCAAGCCGACGGTCTTCAACACGACGGACATCCACGTCCACGTGCCGGATGGTGCCACACCGAAGGACGGCCCGTCCGCCGGGATCGCCATGACCACGGCCATCGTCTCGCTGCTGACCGGCAACCCGGTTGACCGCGAAGTGGCGATGACCGGCGAGGTCTCGCTGCGTGGCAAGGTCCTGCCGATCGGCGGCCTGAAGGAGAAGCTGCTCGCAGCCCTCCGCGGCGGCATCAAGACGGTCCTCATTCCGGAGGAGAACGAGAAGGATCTCGACGAGATTCCGGAGAATGTGAAGACAGGCCTGAAGATCGTGCCGGTCTCCGACATCAATGAGGTGCTGGAGATTGCGCTGACCCGGCCGCTGACGCCGATCGAATGGTCGGAAGCCGATGAGGCCGCGCTGCACGCATCTCTGTCCGGGCAGGGCAGTGGAACGGGCGACCAGCCCCGCGCGCACTAGCGCCTGAAACGTAAAAACACGAGGCGGCCGCTTCTTATGGAGCGGCCGTCTTGCTTTTTGTCCCAAGGCCCGGCATGAACGCCGCCGGATGGGCGGTTAGCTCAGTTGGTAGAGCATCTCGTTTACACCGAGAGGGTCAGCGGTTCGAGCCCGTTACCGCCCACCATCTTCATCCAGCGAGCCTGCGGCGTACAAATCGATCAAGGACCGATTTGAGGGCCAGAATGCGCGCAGCGCAAACCCAGCGCCTCGCCTTTGCGTGACTTGGCGCGGTTTTAGCCGTCCTGCGCGGAGGGAGTCAGTTGTCCTCGAAGCGGAAAACGGAGACGCCTCGCGAGCGTGCGTCGAAGACAAGTTTCTTGTCGAGAGGGGCGTGCGCCCTTGATGGGCAGTTTTGCCGGTCGCACATGTAGCAGTTCACGCCGATGGGCGTGGCGGGGACGGATTCCAGTTTCATGGTCTGGGCGTAGATCAGCCTCGGCGCGTAGGCGATATCGCAGCCAAGGCCGATCGCGTATTTGGTTGGAGGACGATCAAAGGCACCCTCTGACCGCGACATGGTGCGTGCGATGGAGAAATAGGTGGTATTGTCCGGCATCTGGATGATTTGCGTGCGTACCTGGTCCGGAGTGGCGAAGCAGTCGTGAATGTTCCACAGCGGACAGGCGCCGCCGAATTTGGAGAAGTGGAATCTGCCGGCACTAAACCGCTTCGATACGTTGCCGGCGCTGTCCATGCGAACAAAGAAGAACGGGATACCGCGAGCTTCGGGCTTCTGAAGTGTGGTCAGCCGGTGCGCAACCTGCTCGAAGCTGGCGCCGAAGCGATGGCTCAGCATTTCGATGTCGTACTTGGTGGACTCGCTTTCTGTCAGGAAACGGGAGTAGGGCAGAAGAAGTGCGGCTGCAAAATAGTTGGCGAGACTGACGCTCGCCAGGTTGCGGGCGCTACGATCCGGAAGATTGGCTTTCTCCACATGATCGGCGATCAGGTCCGAATATTCCAGCAAAGCGATCTGAACGGCGAGCTGAAACCTTCGTCCGGATTGGTGCAGCAATTCCGACAGGTCGATCCGGCGGTGGTGGCGGTCGAAGTAGCGGAGCTGGTTGGGCATCACATGTGCGGGGACGATGCGAACCTGATAGCTATGCCGCTTCTTCAATCTGTCCGTAAGGGCTGTATGAGGCTCGTCCGTACTCAGAAAGAGTTCAGCGGAGAGGGCCTCGGCAGCTTCATCGATTTCAGGGAAGAAGTTGCGGCTCTCATGGAAATATTCGCGTACGGAGTCGACGCTGCGGTCTGTCTGTTCCAGGACTTCGACTTTCTCCCGGTCCACCATCGGGTTGGCGTCCGAATATAGCCGCATGGTCATTTCCCGGTGCCGGGAATACAGGCGCAGGAAGGCCCGCGCGATGTCCGGATTGGCATTGACGACGTCTTCGGCATCGTTCTTTCCAAGCGGTCCTGCTTCGAACACGGGGTCGCGAAGCGCCTCCATAAGCTCGGAGGCCAGCCGGGCGTCCCCGGCGCCGCCGACATCGCTCATGTCGAAATCATAAACCTGCGCCAGAGACACCAGAAGCTTCGCGCTGACCGGTCTCTGATTGCTTTCGATCAGGTTGATGTAACTGGCCGATACTTCGAGGTCTTCAGCCATCTGGGCCTGCGTGAGGCCAAGCGTGCGCCGGAGCCGACGTAGCTTGGCTCCGATGAGAAGCTTTTCTTTCCTCTGGCCCATCCGGTGCTCCGCCGATTTACAAAATTTACAAATGAAATGAGATTTACATTACATTGTAAACATAAAAACCCAATAGAAACAATTAAATACTCGAAATTCTGATGTTATGTAAATAGTGTAGTGTCAATTCTGGTTAAATCGAAGAGGCACACAATGACGATCGCCGCAGCGTTGGAAAAGGCTCCCCTGGAGGCCGGGCATGTTGAAATCCGGAAGCAGGTAGAGGGCATCGATCGCGTCCTGACGGAAGGGGCTCTGGAGTTCCTGGTTCGTCTTGAACGCCGCTTTGGTGCCAAGCGCAGAGAACTGCTGACGGCGCGCCAGGCGCGTCAGGCGCGGTTCGATGCCGGCGAGCTTCCGGACTTCCTGCCAGAAACCAAAACGGTTCGCGACAGGGCCTGGGAAGTTGATCCCATTCCGGCCGTTTTGCGTGACCGCCGGGTTGAGATCACCGGGCCGGTCGACCGGAAAATGATGATCAATGCGCTGAACTCCGGTGCGAAGATGTTCATGGCCGACTTTGAGGACGCGTCTTCGCCGACCTTCGCCAACATGATCGATGGCCAGGTGAACATGCAGGACTATGCCCGCAACCAGCTCGCCTATACCGATGCAAAGTCAGGCAAATCCTACGCGCTGGGCGAAGAGACAGCGGTGATGATTGTGCGCCCACGCGGCTGGCACATGGAAGAGGCCCACCTTCTTGTCGATGGCCAGCCGATCTCCGCGAGCCTGTTCGATTTCGGTCTTCACATCTTCCACAATGGCGAGAAGCTGCACGAAGCAGGCCTGGGGCCTTTCTACTACCTGCCGAAGATGGAAAGCCATCTGGAGGCCCGTCTGTGGGATGAGGTTTTCGAGTTCGCCCAGAAGGCGCTCGGCATCCCGGTCGGTTCCATCAAGGTGACGGTGCTGATCGAGACGCTTCCGGCTGCTTTCGAGATGGACGAGATTCTGTATGAGCTGCGCCGCCATGCAGCCGGTCTCAACTGCGGACGCTGGGATTACATCTTCTCCTATATCAAGACGCTCCGGAACCAGGCCAGCTTTGTCCTGCCGGACAGGGCGCAGGTCGGGATGGATCGTGCCTTCCTGAATGCCTATTCGCTGCTGCTGATCAAGACCTGTCACAACCGCCGGGCCCACGCGATGGGCGGCATGGCAGCGCAGATCCCGGTCAAGAATGACGAGGCGGCTAACGCGGCAGCCTTCGACAAGGTTCGCGCGGACAAACTGCGCGAAGTGAAGGCCGGCCATGATGGCACCTGGGTCGCTCACCCGGCGCTCGTGCCGGTGGCGATGGAAGTGTTCGACAAGCACATGCCTGCCTGCAACCAGGTGCTCAGCCAGCGTTCGTTCCCGCCGATCCGGCGTGAAGACCTTCTAAAGCCGCACACGGGAGATATCACCGAAGCGGGTATCCGTACCAATGTATCCGTGGGGATCGAGTATACGGCTGCCTGGCTCAATGGCCGCGGGGCAGTGCCGATCCACAACCTCATGGAGGACGCGGCGACGGCTGAAATTTCCCGCAGCCAGATCTGGCAATGGCTCCATCACAAGGCCGACGTGGTTGCGGCTGACGGCGCGGCGCGGACATTCAGTCAGGACTGGTTCCGCGACATCCTCGCCGAGGAGCTCGCCGCCATCCGCGAAGCCATTGGCACGGAAGCCTATGAGCAGGGTCGCTACGAACTCGCTGCAAAAATCTTCACTGACACCGCTACCGGTGAAGACCTGCCGGATTTCTTGACCCTGCCCGCCTACGAAGCGTTGCGCCAATTCGACTAACCCTCCCGACACAGACACAACCCATTCCCAAGGAGACTCACTATGTCCAATCGCCCGACTTATGCTGAGCTGCGTGCAGAAGCACTCAAGCGCTATCCGGATGGCGTCACGCCCGCCGGGATCAGTGTGGATGACATCGTCCAACTGAAGGTCCAGAACACCTATTCGACCCATCTCGATGTCGCCCGCGAAATGGCAGGCATCATGCGTGCCGACATGGCGGCCTATGATGCCGACCACTCGAAGTTCACCCAGTCTCTGGGCTGCTGGTCAGGTTTTCATGCGCAGCAGATGATCAAGTCCGTCAAGCGGATGCGCGGAACGGCGAAAGGCACTTATGTCTATCTGTCAGGCTGGATGGTTGCCGGCCTGCGCAACACCTGGGGCCACCTGCCGGACCAGTCGATGCATGAGAAGACCGCTGTCGCAGACCTGATCGAGGAGATCTACGTGTCCCTCCGCCAGGCTGACGAAGTGGCGCTGAACGACCTCTTCCGTGAGCTGAAAGCTGCACGTGAATCGGGTGCGAGCCAGGATGCCCTCGACGAGATCATCTACCGGATCGACACGTTCGAAACCCACGTCGTTCCGATCATCGCCGATATCGATGCTGGCTTCGGCAACGAGCACGCCACCTATCTGCTTGCCAAGGAACTGATCAAGGCGGGCGCCTGCTGCCTGCAGATCGAGAACCAGGTGTCTGACGCCAAGCAGTGTGGCCACCAGGATGGTAAGGTCACCGTGCCGCGTGAGGACTTCATTGAAAAGCTGCGCGCTTGCCGTCTGGCCTTCGAGGAACTCGGTGTGAACGATGGCGTCATCGTTGCCCGTACAGACAGCCTCGGCGCTGGCCTGACGCAGAAAGTGCCAGTGTCCCAAGGCCCTGGTGACCTCGCTTCAGACTACATCAAATGGCTGGAAACCGAAGAAATCACCGACGCCAACCCGCTCAAGGATGGCGAGATGGCGCTTCAGAAAGACGGCAAGCTGGTGAAGCCGGTCCGCCTTCCGAACGGTCTCTATCGCTTCCGCGAAGGCACCGGGACGGACCGTGTTGTCGAGGACTGCATTGCCAACCTGACCGTCGGAGGCGCCGACCTGCTCTGGATCGAAACGGACACGCCAAATGTGGACGTAATCGCTGCAATGGTGAACCGCATCAAGGAAGTCGTTCCGAATGCCAAGCTCACCTACAATAACAGCCCGAGCTTCAACTGGACCCTGAACCTGCGCAAGCAGGTGCGGGCAGACTGGATCTCCGCCGGCAAGATTTCCGAAGGCGAGTATCCTGAAGCGGAACTTATGTCTGCGCGCTTTGACGAGACGGATCTTGGCCGCGAAGCCGATGCACGCCTCCAGCGTTTCCAGTACGACATCAGCGAACGCGCCGGTGTGTTCCACAACCTGATCACGCTGCCGACCTTCCACATGACGGCCTTCGCCATGGATGAACTGTCGAAAGGCTACTTCGGCGAGAACAAGATGGCGGCTTATGTCCAGACCATCCAGCGCCGTGAAATCCGCAATGGTGTTTCCGCTGTGAAGCACCAGCACGAAGTCGGTTCAGACCTTGGCGACACGTTCAAGGAAATGGTCGCCGGCGAACGCGCCCTGAAGGCGGGCGGCGTGCACAACACCATGAACCAGTTCGAAAACGTAGACTGATATTAATCGTATCCTTGTTGAAGCCCGGCCTCAGAGCCGGGCTTCATACTTTGTTCCTGGTCGGAATTGTCAGCCTCATCCGGCGTGAAGGGACGGGGCTGTTCTGAAGACGGGCGCCGGCACGCAAAAAGTACCTTTCCATGATCAAATCGTCGCCCGCGACTATGGGCCCAGGCGGCCGATCACTGTCGTCGAACCGGGTGCTACCTTGGGCCAACCTCGCCGTTAATTGATCCGCGCTTGGCGGGCACCCGGCCCCAACTCGCTGTCAACAGGCCGAATTGAAAGCAGGTGCGACAAATTCAAAACGCGTGTTGCAAATGAGAATGACTTGCACTAACAGCCCCATTTGGTGATCTGGTTATGCGGGAGAGCGGTCATGAAAAGAGTCCTGTTTGCGGGCGTGTGTTCAGCAGCCATTTGGTCAGGGGCGGCATTCGCTCAGACCCCGGCACCTCAAGAGGATGCCGAACGGGTGGAAGATACAGTTGTCGTGGTTGCGACTGGCCTCTCGAGTGCAACATCCACCACAAAGACAGATTCTCCCATCATCGAGTCACCACAGAGCATTTCGGTGATCAGCCGCGAGGAAATCGATCTCCGGGCGGTCAGCACGATTGCTGATGCGCTGTCCTACTCTGCCGGCGTCCAGGCCGAGCCTTCGGGTATCGACAGCCGGACCGATGAAATCTCTGTCCGCGGCTTCGGGGCAGGGGGCTTTTCTTCAAACAACAATTTCGTCGATGGCCTTCGCTTGCCGGCCGGCGGCCAATGGACGCGTTTCGGCTTCGATCCATATGGCCTGCAGCAGATTGAAGTGCTGAAGGGGCCCTCGTCCGTGCTCTACGGACAAGCGGCGCCGGGCGGAATCGTCAACATCGTTTCAAAGCGCCCGACGGAGGCAAAGCAGTTCAACGCCCAGCTTCAGGCGACCGGCTATACCGATCTCGAAAACTGGACCTGGCAAGCTGCTGCTGATGGAAGCGGCGCCTTGACGGATGACGGCACGCTGCTTGGACGGCTGGTCGGGCTTGTGCGCTATGGCGACACGGCGATCGATGACGTTGAGAACGGCCGCTACTACATCAGTCCGAGCCTTACCTGGGCGCCTACGGACGATACACGCTGGACTTTCCTCGGCCAGTACCAGCGGGACGAGGGCGGCGCGACGTTCCAGTTCCTTCCGGCCGTGGGGTCCCATGAGTCGACGAATGGCGGCTATATCGAGAATGACGCCAATATCGGTGAGCCGGACTGGAACGCTTTCGATCGCGACCAGCTGCTGTTGGCTTCATTCTTCGAGCATGATTTCTCCGACAAGCTGACCATCCGGAACAATGTTCGCTACACGCATGTGGAAACCCTGTACCGTGTGGGCGTCCTTGCTGGCGGTACCGTGACGGATTGCTCCGTGTTCACGGATCCGACGGAGAATGCGGCTTGTATCCCGGGGCAAACCATTCGCCGGCGCGCTGTTCAGGGCGATGGAGAAAGCGATGGCTTCGCGATCGATACGCAGCTGCAATACAAATTCGCGACTGGCGAACTGGAGCATACACTTCTCGGCGGAATCGATTACTTCCACACCGAGTGGGAACACTTCCGTGACCTTGTCAGCCTGCCTGGGCAACCTCGCGGCCAGGTTGATCCCTTGTGGGATATCTTCAATCCGGTGCCGCGTGGTTCCGGGACCTATTTCGAGAACCTCAATCCACAAATCTACGGGTCTGCGGTAAGCAAGCAAACCGGCCTCTATATTCAGGACCAGGCAAGCCTCGGAAACTGGCGCTTTACCCTGGGCGGGCGCCAGGACTGGTCTGAAGACGAGAGCACCAACCTGCTCAATGATTACCAATACGATACGGATGCGGACAAGTTCACTTGGCGTGCCGGCGCGGTGTACCTGTTCGACAATGGTTTCGCGCCATATGTCAGCTACTCCGAATCCTTCCTGCCGCAGGTGGTCGATCCATCGTCCACACTGGGCGGTGTGTTGTTTGAGCCGACGACCGGGCAACAGTTCGAAGCCGGTGTCCGTTATCAGGGTGGCCGCAACATTTATGTGACGCTCGGCGCGTATGACATCATTCAGGAAAACGTGTCCACTTCGGATCCCGACGGCACTTTGTGCGGCACCCGGGTCTGCCAGATCCAGACTGGTGAAGCGGAGGTCAAAGGGCTTGAGTTTGAAGGCCGCGCATCGCTTGATACCGGCACCACATTCATCCTTTCGGCGTCCACGCAGGATGCAGAAGTGACGAAGTCGAATGATGGCATTGAAGGCAATACGCTGGCGCAAGTGCCGGAGGTACTCGCCTCTTTCTTCATCAACCAGGAAGTCGAAAGCGGGACGTTCAAGGGTGCCGGCTTTGGTGGCGGGGTCCGCTATACCGGCGAGAGCTTTGGCGATTCCAATAACGTGTTCGAGATCGAAGACTATACCTTGTTCGATCTGTTCGTCCGTTATGACCTGGGGGCACTCGGACCAGCTGCCGAGGGTGTCGACATTTCACTGAATGTCCGGAACGTCGCCAATGAGCGCTATGTGACGACGTGTTCCTCAGTTGCGTCCTGCTTCTACGGTCAGGGCCGCGTTGTGACTGCCCGACTCCAGTACCGGTGGTAAGGTATCCATGATCACCAGGTTCCTTTTGATCCTGACCTGTTTTGTCTGCGGCGCGGCTCCGGCCCTGCCGCAGGCGCCATCTGCTGCCTATGTCATGGAGCGGACGGAAGTGCGGGACATTGTGTCGGCCACCGGCGGCGCTTACCGGATTTTCATCCAGACGCCGGAAGGGCCTGCTCCGGAAGCAGGGTATCCCGTTCTCTACATACTCGATGGCGAAGACAATTTCGCTGTCGCTGCCGCAACGACGGATCGTTATGCCAAATATGCGCGTGACCATGGGTTCGAAGCCGGCCTGATCGTTGGGATTGGTTATGCGGAAGAAAGCCGGCGGTCTTTGGATTACACGCCGGAGACTGACCTGACCGCCGATGCCCGCGGCCGCCCGGTGGGCGGGGCAGGTGCCTTCCGGGAGTTCATCGTCTCGGACCTGCGCCCGGCGATTGAGGCGGATTTCCCGGTCGATACTTCCCGGCAATCCTTGTTTGGGCACAGCTATGGCGGCCTGTTCGTGCTGGACACTTTTTTCGCAGATCCCTCCCTGTTTCAGACCTATGTCGCTGCGAGTCCCTCGATCTGGTTCGGCACTCGGGCGGTGTTACGAAATGAGGCTGAACTGTCTGGCAAGCTTGCGGGCCTGTCTCCGCGCACACTGGTGCTGACTGCCGGCGATGGTGAGGATCGTATTCCTCCCGCACTCGCTGGCAGTGGCGTCGGCAGTCTCCGGGCGGAAGCAGAGGCGCTCGCATCACGGCTTACCGGTATTGAAGGTCTGAAGGTTCACCACCGCACACTCACCGGCGAAACCCATGGGTCTGCACTTTTGCCTGCACTGGGCAGCGCCGTTGCCTATACCTTTGCTGGAGGCCCCTTGTGACCCTGTTTCTCATATTGTCTGCGACGGTCCTTGGCCTGGCGGCCTCTGTTGCCTTCTATCTCGGCGCCCCGAGCCAGAGGCTGCTGGAGCGGCGGCTGGCCCTGCCGGTTTCTCTCGGTGCAGGCGGTATGCTCACAGTGATCTCTCTTGTGCTGTATTTGCAGGTCTGCGGACCGGCGGCATCAGTCTTTATCCTGATGACCGTGATTATGGGGGCGTGGTCAGGCTTGCCCTTCCTGATGGCGGTGGTGAAACCGGGCCGGAGCCGACGGACATGAGCAATGACACGTTCCGCTATTCCAGCAGGAGCTGGTTCGGCAAGGCTTCGGCCGGGTTGATCCTGGGTTTTGCGCTGGCCTTGTCGCTGACCGGGCTGTTTGCCTGGCTATGGCCGGGCGGGCTGATGCACTCCTCGGGCAAGACGCAGCTGAATATGTGGTTGATGTCGCCCATCTGGGCGTTGGTGCTCGGCTTCTGCTTTTTGTTCCGGACGGGCCTGCGGGCCTGGCTGTGGCTGGGCGGCGCGACGCTCCTTTCCTTTGCCGTATTGTTCGCCGTTAAAGCTTTTCTCGGGGGGGCAGCATGATCCGCGCCGACATTGTGAAGATGTACAAGGATGTTCACACTTGGGTGGGCATCGTTTCTGGACTTGCCTTGTTCATCGCCTTCTATGCCGGGGCGATCACCATGTTCGAAGGGCAGCTGAAGCGCTGGGCGTCTCCACCGCCCGCACTCTCCATGCCTGTGCCGCTGGAGCGGACGGCTGAACTCGTCAGCAAGACGATTGAGCAGCATCCCGACGCCGGCAATGGCTATACCATCCATGTGGCGACCAGTGCGGATCGTCCGGCCCGGATGAGCTGGACGGTTTGGCCCGAAGGCCGCTCACGCGGTGCGCCGCAGGAGACCTGGTACTCCGCGCTGGATACCAATGGCGATCTGGAAGTGAGCAAGGATACGACCAGCCCGGTCGCGCAGTTTGTGGACGTGCTGCACCAGCAAGTGGGGCTGCCGTTCGATCATGAGATCGCAATGCCCATCATGGGGGCGATCTGCTTGCTCTACGCCATCGCGCTCATCTCAGGGGTCATCGTATTTCTACCGGGGTTCGCAAAGGACCTGTTCGCCCTGAGAATCGGGAAGAATCTCAAACGGATGTGGCTCGACGTGCACAATGTGCTCGGCATCTTCAGTCTGCCTTTCCATATCATCATGGCTCTGACCGCAATTATCTTTGCCTTCCATGACCAGTTTTACGGCGTGCAGAACAAAGTCGCCTATGACGGCCAGCTCAGTGCCATGTTCGAGGCGAATGAACCTGAGCACCATGTCCATCCGGAGGAGGGGAAGGTGTTTCTTTCACCGGAGTTGCTGATGGCACGCCTTGGCGAACAGGCCCCCGGATTTCAGGTGAAGGATATCCGGTATATCTTCCAACGTGACGGAACCATCGAGACAATGGTGAACGGCGTGGACCCGCGCTACGGTCATCGCGGACCTGATTTCGGGATCGTGGCTGTGAATGCCTATACGGGGGATGTCATGTCCAAGGACTACCTGCCCGGACATCAGGAACCCATCATCGCGACCGTCACCGGCTTTTTCGCGCTCCACTTCGGGAATTTTGGCGGCGTGCCGGTGCGGTGGGGATATTTCTTCCTCGGACTTGCTGGTGCTTTCCTGTTTTACTCCGGTAACCTGCTCTGGATCGAGTCACGGCGGAAGAAGGCGCGGAAAGCCCAGACGGATCCTGTGCAGCCTCTGAAGACGAAAGTGCTTGGTGCCCTGACGGTCGGGGTATCGTTGGGCTGTATCGCAGGCATATCCGTCACGATCGCCGCTGCAAAAGTGCTTCCCTCTTTCACGAGCGACATCGCGCCTTTGCACAGTTGGATCTACTATCTGACGTTTCTCGGCGCGGTCGGATGGGCCTTCCTTCGCGGTACTGCCAGGGGCGCTGTAGAGCTTCAGCTGTTTGCTGCGGCCTGCACGCTGGCCATCCCGTGCGTGAGCCTGGCATCCTTTATCATTCCCGGTTTCGGGTGGACGTCGGAAGGCGGGGGCTTTCTGATCGAGGTGACGGCGCTGGCAGGGGCGATGGGCTTGCTCTACTCCGCTTACAGGACACGCATCCGGACCCGGAAATCACCCGCCGACAGCATCTGGTACACGGGGAGCATGAAGTCTGAAGAGGTGCTTGCCTGAGGTGAGCGCCCTGTCCGGCTTTACTGCAGCGCCTTCAGCATATGCGGAACGAGCGCTTCGTTGTGGATGCAGATGTTGGCGACGGATTCGTGAGAGAAGGTAGAGCCGGTATACCAGGTCTTCCGTTCGCCCTGCATCTGGCGCATCCGGGCAATCAGTCCCTTGCGGATCGCGTCTGGATCGTATTCGGCGAAATATTCCCAGATCTCCTGCTGGATGACGGCATTGATGTTGCCGCCGCGCTTCATCACTTCTTCGCGCAGGATTTCGATCAATTCAGGTCCGGTATAGTCGCCGGGCAGCTGGTTCGCGATGTATAGGTGGCCGCCGAGGCCCGCATCGTAACCTTCGCGCCGGGCGGACATCAGCAGGCCGGGTTCTACACCCGGCAGACAGGTCTCGCTGTAATACTCGATCTGCTCCTGGAACCAGTCTTTGGATGAGATCAGCGTGGTTGCGTAGCCGCCCCAGTGAATGGCATCGCCCACGACGCGTTCCGATTCGGTCGGCTCCAGCAGGGCAGAGAACCGGTCGACGGGCATGGCGCAGATCAGGGCGTCGAATGTCTCTTCTGTGCCGTCATCCAGCACCACCATGTGCTGGTCTCCGGAGCGGTCGATGTGGCGGACATGCGTTTCAAGGCGCACGTCCATGTCTTTTGCCAGGCGCTCCCAGAATTCGCTCCAGCCTTCCACCGGCATGTAGATTTTATTGAGTGTGCCGGACAGGATGAGGTCCATGTCCACCCAGCGCATGGCATGGATGATCGGCACTGTCTTCAGGTCGCCGTATCCCATGCCGGTGACCGTGCGCATCATCATCTTCTCAATCTTGCCCAGCTTGCGCGCCCGCAGCCAGTCGACGGCAGGCGTGGCCGCCTCTTCAAGCGTTTTTGGTGATGGCGAATCGGATTCCAGCGCCTTCAGGAGTTTGCGGCGCGCCATGACATAGGTGATACCCTGCACGGCGAGCGGAGCCCCCGGGCCGGAATTGAAGAAATCCCTGGCCGGGACGCCATCAATCTTGTGGGGAACGATCTGCTGGATGGTGATGCCCTGTTCACGCATCCAATGCATCACACGCCGGTGGGACATGATCGTGTAGCAGGTGCCGAACTCAATGAGATCTTCGCCCTGGCGCACGCTCAGGGACTTGCCCCCAACGCGGTGGGTTTTCTCAAATAAGGTGACGGAATGCCCGCTCTGCTCCATCAGGAGTCGAGCGATCGTCAGGCCAGCTGGACCTGCGCCGAGAATGGCGATCCGCTTTCCGCCCGGCTTCATCTGAACTACTCACAACAGCATGAGCCAACAGGACTAGCCCATTGCGCCGCCGATGCAAGGTGAATGCTGCCACCGGGCCGGTCTGACAGGGAAATCGCTTCAGCGGAGTGGAAAAATCAGCCGTTTACCGTCCGGCGGAAGGGGGCTGATTCGGTTTTTGTGCCTGTTCCGGTGCGGCGGCCGGAGGCATTTCCCACGATGGCCGAGGTGGGCAGTGTGATCGTGATGGCATTACCGATCTTGTTCAGCGGCCTCACATTGATTTCCGCGCCCTGGCTGTTCAGGTACTTCTTGATCAGCGCGAGCTCGAGACCGCGCGTCACATACTGGTCCGCACCTGGGCGGGTCTCGTCACCATAAGGCTCGAAGAAGTCGGCCACTTCGCCCGGGCTCAGCGGGCGGCCACGGTCGACGATGGTCACGTGAATGCGGCCTTCCTCGTCCGGCGTGCAGGTCAGCACAATCGGATCGACCGACACCATGGAAGCGCGTTTCAGCAGTTTCACAACGGTGGAGGTGAAGCGGGGGCCGTCGATCATAACGACGTCGAGGTCTTGCGGAATCGACACCTTGATCCGATCGAAGGTCGATTTCTCCCAGGTCGCGGCGGACCAGAGCTGTTCCGGGGAAAGAAGCTCACGCAGGTCTTCCGGGGCTTCGTTCGAGAACGTGCCGCCAGCTTCGCCTTCAGCGTATTCCTCAATGTCGCGCACCAGGTCGAGCAGGTCGCGGGCAACCTTGTCGATACTGTCGCAGTGGCCGCGGATTTCCTCAGGCGAAAATTCGATACGCGACCCGGACGACATCGCAGAAGCGAGTGTCATGATGTATTTCAGCGGGCCTGCAAGGTCGGTCGAAGCGCGCGAGATGAAGCGCGACCGGGCAGCCAGGGCATCGTTGATCGTTTCCTGCGCGGCCAGCAGCGAGCGCTGGGTTTCTTTCTGCAGGTTGATGTTCGTGTGCGTGACAATGAAATTCCGGTTTGCGGACTGCGTGACGGACCGGATGAACCAGTCGCTGCCCTTGACCGAAATTTCCTTCATGCCGAGATCGGCCGCCGTCGGGACGAAATCAGGGAAATAGTTCTGGTGGTAGGTGTTCGCGACCAATCGCTCACCTGTCTCGGTGAAAATCGCAAACCCGTGGCGCGACGTTTCCAGCGACTGTTTCAGCAGGTCGTGCGCACGTTCCGTCTCGGTGCGGGATTCAACCAGCTCCAGGGTCGACTGGAAGAAGTTCCGTGAACTGACGAGCAGCGCGATCGACAGGGCGAGGCCGAACAGGGTTGCCGTCATTGCCGTTGCCGTATGGTGCTGGAGCAGCGCCAGCAGCTGCACAACCGTCGCCGCGGTCATGTAACGCGCAGCGACACCAACCATCGGGGCGGTGAAGCCGACGACACCGCAGCACATGCCCATGGCAACGCCAATCATGGTCAGCTGCTGCGCTTCGGTTTGTGCGACTGGTGTCAGCATCAGGCCGGTCCACCACAGACCGAGCACAAATGAGCCAATTTCAGCTCGCTTCACGAACCGGCCGGATGGCATGCGCCCAGTACTGAGGTCCAACGGACGCAGACCGCTCCAGAACATGAAACCGGAATAGAACGCGACGGGAAGCCACCAGACAAAGGCGATCAGGCAGAAGCCGGACGGGGAGTCTGCCGAGAACATTGCCAGCAGGATCGTCGCATTGATCAGCGTCACGACACTGATCGGGATCTTGTATTTCTGGAACCGGCTCAGCATGTGCAGGTTCATCGGCCCGCGCACGCTCTCGTCGATCTTCGGTGAGCCGAAGAGGATCAGGTCAAGAAACGTAAAACGGGTCGCCGCACTGGTCATGCGGCCACATAATCACAACTCAAATAAGTTATAGTTCACACCGTAGGGAGAATTGCAGTTTCCGGTTAACCACTTGTTCATTCGCAGATCTGGCGTAGTTGCAGCGGTTTGTGGAATTAGTGGCCGTCATGGCCATTAAGGGTAACCGGCGGCCTTTGCTGCTTCGTTCTTAACGGCCTGTCCGCGTATTCCACAGGACAAGGCCCGGAAAAGTCTCGTTCTGCCACCAGATCCGGGGCTTTAGGCATTCCTATACCCGCGCCGCCTATGGTTACCGCTGAGATCAGAGGCGGGGCAGGACGGGAATGGCATCAGCAAACTCCAATTTCGGAACTGCGCGGCTCTGGGCGTGGGGGCTCGCCGGAGTGATCTTCCTCAGTGTGATCGCGATGAGCCTGTTTCGCGGGCAGTTGGGTCAGCCAGGACCGGACGGGGATGATGCTGTGCGTCTGGTACAGATCCGCGACCTCCTGGCAGGGCAGGGCTGGTTCGACCTGCAGCAATACAGGCTCGGGCCACACGGCGGGACCCTTATGCATTGGTCACGCCTGCCTGATGTCCCGATCATCGCGCTGACAGGTGTGTTCGATGTGTTCCTGCCGCAGGACGCTGCGCTTGCCTGGGCGATCACCGTCTGGCCTCCACTCAGCATACTGATTGTTCTGGTGGGCCTGGCGCTGGCGGTCCGAAATATCGGCAATGACAAGCTGCTGATCTTTACCTTCATTGTTGCCCTTTTTATCCTGTTTGGACATTTCCGCTTCCAGGCGGGTGCCATCGATCACCACAATCTGCAGCTGGGGTTTCTCGCCGTTGCGGTTGGCGCATCGCTCGACCGGCTGGCAGGCCATAGGAACATGGCGCTCAGCGGTATCATGCTGGCGCTGTCTGTCGCAGTGGGCGCTGAGCTCTACCCTTTCGTTGGCGTGCTTTGTGCCTTCCATGCGGTTGACTGGGCCTGGCGCGGGACGGAGATCCGCGCCGGTACGATTGCCTTCGGGGCCGCGCTTGCTGTTTCCATCGCAGTCTGTTTCGTCGGGATGGTGCCGCCGGCTGCCTGGGGGCGGGTCTATTGTGATACCTTGTCCCTCATTTCCTTGCTCGCCCTCACAATCGGCGGGACGGGGCTGGCCCTCTGCGCGGTGTTCCTGTCGGGATATGGAAGGGTCATTCGTTTTGCGGGCCTTGCCGCGGTCGGAATTGCCTGTGGTCTGGCTTTCCTGATCCAGGGGCCGCAATGTCTCGGAAATCCGCTCGATGTCCTGACTGTGGACATGCGCGAGCTCTGGCTCGGCAGCATCACAGAGGCCCGTCCGATGTTTTCGCAGCGGGGCGGGCGCTGGCCGTTTGTCGCCTATGCGATGGGGCCAAGCCTGGCCGCTCTCGGCGTCTCTGTGTTTGGACTGTTCCGCCGGCGAGATGTCCGCACGGACCTGATGTTCGTCCTGCTACTGTCGCTGGGCCTCGTCCTCATGCTGTACCAGGTCCGGTTCTATGTGTTCGGCAGCCTGCTGGCCATCATTCCCTGTGCGACCTGGGCGCGGGACGCCTACGATGCCGGTCGCAAAGAAGGGGGGCAGCGTGCGGCCTATCTCCTGCCGCTCGCGCTTTCCAGTCCGACCCTTTGGGCATTGCCGGTCATGCTCATCCTGCCGTCGCCCGCACTGAATATCGGCGGAGAGCGGTCCTGCCTGTCGGACACAACACGTGCCGCGCTCGACGCTGTTCCGCCGGGCATGATCCTGTCGGACTCGAATGTCGGCTCGGTACTCTTGGAGACGACGCCGCATTCCGTGATGTATGCGAACTATCACCGCAACATTGCAGGTATTGCGGCCAGCCTCGAAGCTTTCGGCCTGCCGTCAGACCAGGTGCCGGCGCTGCTGGCGGAGAACCAGGTGGATTATGTCCTGTTCTGTCCGAATGCCGGAGAGAATGAAACGTTCCAGCAGATCCGGCCCGATGGCTTCCTCGCCCGGCTGGCGGCCGGCGAAGTTCCGGATTGGCTGCAGCCTGTCGAGCCACTGCCTGAGGATGGATCTTCCGGCCGGTTCTACCGCGTCATTCCCCAGAACTGATGGGCTCTTCCCCTTGCGAGACGTGTTGACGGTCAACCGCCTCGTGCCACTATCGATGAAAAGTCGATCAAGTGGAGGAAAAGGGAATGCAATCGGGAAAGGATGGAACGTCTCTGAGCGTCGCTGTACTCGGCGCTGGCATGAGCGGGCTGGCTGCCGTCGCCAAGCTGAAAGAGGCCGGATATTCAAAGATCGACCTTTTCGAAAAGTCTAACGGCGTGGGCGGCACCTGGCGCGACAATACCTATCCGGGCTGCGGGTGCGATGTGCCCAGTCATCTTTACTCCTATTCCTTCGATCTCAATCCGGACTGGAATTACAAATGGTCGCTGCAGCCGCAGATCCTTCAGTATTTCGAGGACTTTGCAGACAAGTTCGGCGTGCGCCCCCACTGCCATTTCAATTCAGAGATCACCGATTGCAGCTATGACGAATCCAGCCGGACCTGGACGCTGACGAAGGCGGACGGCACGACCCATACGGCCGATGTGCTCATCTCGGGGCTTGGCCAGCTGAACATTCCCTCGATCCCGAATTTCAAGGGCAAGGACAGTTTCGAAGGCCCGTCCTTCCATTCCGCACGATGGGACCATTCGGTTGACCTGACCGGAAAGACTGTCTGCGTGATCGGGAACGGGCCGAGCGCGGTCCAGTTCGTGCCGGAGATTCAGAAGCAGGCCGGCAAACTGCTCAGCTTCCAGCGATCGCCGGCCTGGTGCCGTCCGCGCGGCCAGCGCAAATACACGGAGGCCGACAAGCGGGCCTTCGACCGGCAGCGCTGGCGGATCAACTGGTATCGCTGGCGCATCCGCGCATTTGCCGATTTCGGCTTCACCGCCTTTCACCAGGGTGAGAACAGCCTGGCGAAGTCGATGAAGAAAATGTGCCTGAAGCATCTGGAAGACCAGGTGAAGGATCCGGAGATGCGCGCCCTGCTGACGCCGGACTTTGAACCGGGGTGCAAGCGCATCCTCATCTCCGATGATTATTACCCGGCACTGATCCAGCCAAATGTCGAAGTGATCCGCCAGGGTGTGAAGGAAATCACGCCGCGGGGTGTTGTTGGCGACGATGGTGTTGAGCACGCCTGCGATGTCATCATCTATGCAACCGGCTTCCAGTCGACCGAATTCCTGACCCCGATGCAGGTGCATGGCCGGGCAGGGGTGTCCCTGAACGAGGTCTGGAAAGACGGGGCGGAAGCCTACAAGGGGGTCGCCGTGCCCGGCTTCCCAAACTTCTTCCTGCTCTATGGCCCGAACACCAATCTCGGGCACAATTCCATCATCCTGATGGTGGAGCGTCAGCTGGAATATGTGCTCCAGGCCATCGACCGGATCGCCGCTGAGAATGTGGCGGCGCTGGACGTGAAGCCGGAAGCCATGAAGGCCTATAACGAGAAGCTGCAGGCGGACCTCGGCAAGACAGTCTGGGCGGGTGACTGCGCCAGCTGGTACAAGACCGAAGGCGGGAAAGTGACCAACAACTGGTCCGGCAAGACGACCGAATATGCGGCGATCATGCGCGAATTCGATCCCGATAGCTGGCAAGTCATCCCGGCCCAGTGAGCCGGGAGATTAAGGCCCGCTAACGTCCTGTTTACCATTGGTGTACGCACCGTTTGATTTCGTTCCGGCGCGATCTGGAGGCGCGTCGCGAATCTTCAATAAAAGCAACGGGAATCACATACCGGAACGGAGCGTTCCATTTATCTGCGCGCCGTCCCTTGCATTAAAGCGGTGTTAACGGCAATGGGGGTATGGGGCTGTGTATAGAATTGCACACGCGCGCCGGGATTTGTCGCCTGGCCGCTCAGGAAAAGAGCGCGGTAAGACATGATTGGTAGCCTCCTCGGCATGCTGTCTACGGACATGGCCATCGACCTCGGTACGGCGAACACGCTGGTCTATGTGAAGGGGCAGGGGGTCAAGCTCGATGAGCCCTCCGTCGTCGCTTACATGACGCAAGGCGGCCGCAAGATCGTCTACGCGGTCGGCGAGCAGGCCAAGAACATGCTCGGCAAGACTCCGGTGAACATGGAAGCCATCCGCCCGATGCGGGATGGCGTGATCGCCGACTTCGAAGTCGCCGAGGAAATGATCAAGCACTTCATCCGGAAGGTTCACAACCGCCGGGCGTTCGTGTCTCCGCTCATCATCATCTGCGTGCCCAGCTCCGCCACCAGCGTTGAGCGCCGCGCCATCCACCAGTCGGCGCTTGCTGCGGGTGCCCGCGAAGTACACCTGATCGAGGAGCCCATGGCTGCTGCCATCGGGGCCGGCCTGCCGATCGACGATCCGGCTGGCTCGATGGTCGTGGATATCGGCGGCGGCACCTCCGAGGTGGCTGTGCTGTCGCTCGGCGGCATCGTCTATTCACGCTCCGTCCGCGTTGGCGGCGACAAGATGGACCAGGCCATCGTCAACTATCTGCGCCGCGAGCAGAAGATTCTGATCGGCGAAATGTCGGCGGAGCGGATCAAGAAGGAAATCGGCACGGCCCAGCCGCCGGAAAACGGCACCGGCATGTCGCTGACCGTGCGCGGTCGCGGGACGCTGGATGGCGTTCCGAAGGAAACCGAGATCAACGAAGCAATGATCGCCGACGCCCTGTCGGAGCCGGTCAACGACATCATCGACGCCGTGAAGATCGCGCTGGAAGCGATGCCGCCGGAACTTGCGGCAGATATCGTCGATCGTGGTATCGTGCTGACGGGCGGCGGTGCGCTGCTCCGTAATCTCGACGCGGTGATCCGTGAGCAGGCGCAACTGCCCGTGATGATCGCAGATGATCCGCTGCGCTGCGTGGTCAATGGCTGTGGCCATGTGCTGGAGAATTTCTCCAAGATGCGAAACGTCCTCTCTCCGGAGGTCTAGGGACGGTATAATCAAGGAAACACCAGAGGACCCGCCATATGGCACGTTCGGGCCGGTCAGCTCAGAAAGGCGTCCGGCGCTCTCCCAAGCGCCTCGTCCTTGGTGTGCTCATTTTTGGGTTCGCAGCGCTCATCATCGCGCAGTCGGCCCCGCAAATCAGCCATTTTTTCAACCCGGTCCGCGCGTCTGTCGGTGACCGACTCGGCGGCGGCGAGCAGATTGGTCTCTGGGCCCGGCTGACGGGCCGTGCGGCGCAGGAGCAGCGTATCCGCGAACTCGAAGCCGAAGTGCGGGACCTTTCCCGCTACAAGGCAGCCGCTATCTCCATGGCAGACCGCCTGGAAGCCTATGAGGAAATCCTGAACCTGATGGGCGAGCCGCCAGCGCGCGGTGTCACGGCGCGGGTCACGTCTGAAAGCGAGGGCCCGTTTGCGCAGACGCTGCTGGCCAATGCAGGCCGGTCGCAGGGCGTGGAGCCGGGCTCGGTCGCCATGAATGAAGGCGGCCTCGTCGGCCGGGTCATCCAGCTGGGGGAGCGGTCGTCCCGGATCCTGCTGGTGACGGATTTCAACAGCCGCGTGCCGGTGATCGGAGAAGTTTCCGGCGTACACGCGATCATGCAGGGCGGTTCCACCAGTTCTGGCACGCTGACGGACCTGCCGGAACGTAGCGACTTCATCGAAGGCGAACGCATCCTAACCTCTTCGGAAGGCGGGGCGTATCCTCGCGGTCTGGTCGTCGGCGAGGTCAATAAATCCGGCAATGACTGGCGCGTGAAATATGCGATGAGCAAAGGCTCATCAGGCTATGTCCAGCTGATCCCGCCGCCGACCGTGGAGCGGCCGATTTCGGCCGGAGACCTTGTGGTGCCTGATAATTCCGCCAGCCCGACACAGGGGGCGCGCCGCTGATGCCAGGCTCTTTCCTGAACCGGAGACGGCAGAGCCTCTGGGCCAAATCCGGCCCCACGCCGCGGCTGATATTCGGAGCCTTCCTGATCGCCACCGTCGGCCTGTTCGGCCTGACCCGGAACGACATTTTCGGATTGTCCTTCGCCTGGCCGCATGCCGCGCTCTGGGGTGCTGTCGGCTGGGGCAGGGTTGGGCTTTCGATCCGTCCCATGATCATCCTGATTGTCTTCGGCGGCATTCAGGACGTGATCTTCCACGCACCGATGGGCAGTTTCGAGGTGGTCAACCTGCTGACCTATGCGGCCAGCACCGCCATCTCCGCGCAGTTCGATGTCACGAATGAGCCGTTGATCGCGATTGTAGCGACTGTTCTCCTGTTTGCCGGGGCGTTCCTTTTGCTGTGGGCCATGGCGTCAACACTGGAAGACCATCCGGTGCGGATCGTGCCCTTGTTCGCCGCGATGCTGACCACCGGGCTGCTCTATGCGCTGATCCACAAAGTGTTCGACCTTGGCCGCAGGCCGGGAGAAGTTGCGGGGCAGGCAGGATGAGCAAAACCTTCCATCCCGATCAGGAATTCTCCCGCCGGATGCTCATGGCAGGTGTCGGCGGTGGTGTCGTCTGGGCCGGACTGGTCGCGCGGCTGTTCCAGCTGCAGATCCTGGAAGGCAAGAAGTACGACCAGCTGGCGAACGAAAACCACATCAAGCTGGAACTCGCGCCGCCGCAGCGCGGACGGATTCTTGACCGTTTCGGCAAGCCGCTTGCCTCGCACCGGCGGGCCGGGCGCGTCACCGTCATTCCGGAACAATTGAAGGATCCGGCTGCAACGATCGCCAGTATCGGCCAGTTGATCGATCTGTCGGATGGCCGGGTCGAGCGCGTTATGGAAGACATTCGCCGCGCACGTCTGCGCCGCGCAGCGTTCCTGCCGGTCATCGTCGCCAACGAGCTGTCCTATGAAGATTTTGCCCGCATGAATGTGCATGCGGTGGAGCTGCCGGGCGTTCAGGTCGAGATGGCATTGACGCGCTCCTATCCGCGCGGACGGGATTTCGCCCACGTGCTCGGCTATGTCGCGCGGGCCAGTCAGGATGATCTGGACCGGCTGACCGAAGGCAAGACATCTGACGAAGCCACGACCATCGAACGGATGTTCCGCCATCCCGACATGCGGACAGGCCGGCAGGGGATGGAACGGTTCGCGGAAGAATGGTTGCGTGGAAAGCCCGGCTTCAAGAAGCTGGTCACCAATGCGGCAGGCCGCGTGATCGATCAGATCCCGGATGAACGGCTCGCCCCGGAAGCAGGCAAGGACCTGTTCGTCACGATCGACATGGACCTGCAGCGGGTTGCCATCGAGCGCTTCGAAGGCGAAAGCGGCGCGGCGGTCGTCGTTGAAATCGAGAGCGGCGACATTCTCGCCATGGTCTCGACCCCGGCCTTTGATCCTAATGATTTCGTGAACGGTATTTCAGGCAAGGATTACGCCGAGCTGCGGGACAATTCCCGGGCGCCGCTCTATCCTCGGGCCCATGGCGGCGTGTATCCGCCGGGCTCCACGTTCAAGATGGTTGTTGCGACGGCCGCGCTCGAGACGGGTGCGATCAAACCGACCGACCGGGTGCATTGCAATCGCTACTACCATTTCGGGAACCGGACCTGGCACTGCTGGAAACCGGGCGGACACGGATCGGTCGACCTGCATGATGCCATCAAGGGCTCGTGCGATGTGTATTTCTACGAAGTTGCCCGCCGGACCGGAGCGCAGGCGATTGCCGATACTGCCCGCAAATTTGGTTTCGGAGAGGCGTGGACGCTCGGCATGACGGGCGCGCGCAGCGGGCTCGTTCCTGATCCTGAGTGGAAGATGCGCGTCCGAAAGGAGCCATGGTACGAGGGCGAAACGCTGAACTTCGGCATCGGGCAAGGCCAACTCGGCGTGACACCGCTGCAACTCGCCTTGATGACGGCGCGTATTGCGACGGGGGGGCACTCCCTCAAACCGAGCCTGATCGGTCTGGGCCCGAAAGATCCGGACGAACATGTGCTCGACGCGCATCTTGATGCCGAGATCATGAAAATGATGAAATCCGGCATGTTCGGTGTGACGTCCGAATGGGGTGGTACGGCTCGCAGTTCGGGTGATCTGGGCCTCGGGGGGCCGCGCCTCGCCGGCAAAACGGGAACGGCGCAGGTTCGCCGCATCACGGCGGCGGAACGCGCCTCGGGCATCCGCAAGGGCGCAGACATCGAGCGCGAGCTGCGCGATCATGCTCTGTTTGTCGCCTACGCTCCGGCAGACAATCCGAAATACGCCATCTCGGTCATTGTCGAACATGGAGAAGGGGGCTCCAGCCGGGCCGCTCCGGTGGCGCGCGATATTCTTGCGCATGCGATCCGAACCAACAGCGGCCGCAAGCCGGCATGGACAAGGAGCGCATCCATCAAGCCATCCGCTGACGAAGGCACGCCGACATGAGCCGTGACGGCAGCTTCAGCGGCTACAGCCGGGGGGAGGCGCGCACGCGCACTGCCCGCTCGCTCAATTTCGACGACACGTCATCAGGCCTTCTCGGCAAGCTCGCCCGGCTGCCCTGGGGGTTCATCCTGCTCATCATCGCCATGGCGCTGATCGGCATCGCCATGCTGTATTCGTCGACCTATACGAACCCGGTCGAGCAGGATTTGTGGAAGCTGCAGCTGATCCGGTTTGTCATTTGCTTTGGCATCATGATCGGGCTGGCGATGCTGCCGCTGTCCTGGTGGATGAACCTGTCATGGCTCGCTTATGCCGGCACGATACTGCTCCTGCTGGCGGTGGAGTTCTTTGGTTTCTCCGGCGGTGGTGCCCAGCGCTGGCTGAAGATCGGCCCGGTTGGCATTCAGCCGTCCGAGTTCGCCAAGCTCGCCGTGACGCTGGCGCTCGCGCGCTACTACCACGCCATGCTTGGGGTGAATGGGTCCCGTTTCTTCATCCATATCGGCGCTGCGGTGATCATCCTGATCCCGGCGGCGCTGGTTTTCCTGCAGCCGGACCTTGGGACCGCGCTGGCGATTGTGGCGTCTGGCGGCGTCGTGGTGTTCCTGGCAGGCCTGTCCGGGCGGGTGATCCTGGCCGGAGTGGCTGCGGCCGCTGCCGCTGTCTGGCCGGTCTACCAATTCGTGCTGGAACCCTATCAGCGCGGACGGGTCGACACCTTTCTGGCGCAGCTCTTCGGCTCCAGCGGCGCGTCGACCTCGCTTGGCGAGAGCTACCAGATCGAGCAGGCGAAGATCGCCATCGGTGCAGGCGGGCTGAACGGGAAGGGGTGGCTGCAGGGTATCCAGTCCCAGCAGGACTATGTGCCTGAACAGCATACCGATTTCATTCTCACGGTGATTGCGGAGGAATTCGGCTTCCTCGGCGCGACCGCCATCATGGTCGGTTTCGCGATCCTGCTCGGCTGGTCGCTCTACACCGCGTTCCAGTCTGCCAGCTATTTCGGCCGGTTTGCGGTGGCCGGGGCAACGGCCACGGTTGCTTTCTATGTCGTTTTCAATGTGGCCATGGTGCTCGGCTTGCTGCCGGTTGTGGGCATGCCGTTGCCTCTGATTTCTTACGGTGGCACAGCCATGCTGACGGCGATGTCGTGCTTTGGCCTGATCCTGTCGGCCTATCTGCATCGTGACGACAAGCTCAATACAACAGGGTTGTTCTGACCCAAGCGCAGCTAATGGCGTTGATTTTTGTTTCGCCGCATATAGTTTCGCGCGAAACTTTTTACCCTGGGGAGAGGGAATATGGCGACAATCGCCCGTAAGGCAGACACCTGGAGCTCGCGCTTCGGGTTTATCATGGCTGCCGTCGGTTCTTCGGTCGGACTCGGCAATTTCTGGCGGTTTCCATACACCGCCGGTGAGAATGGCGGCGGCGCCTTCATATTGATCTACATCGCCTGCGTCCTGCTGATCGGTCTGCCGGTGCTGATGGCGGAATATGGCATGGGCCGGAAGTCCGGCATGTCTGCCGTGGAGGGCGTCGAATCCCTCGCCCGGGCAGAAAGCAAGTCACAGAAATGGGGCATGGTCGGCTGGATCGGCACCATCACGGCGTCCTTCATCCTGTCCTTCTATGTGGTGATCTCGGCCTGGCTGATGGCCTTTGTGATCCAGGCGTTGAAGAACGGCTTTGCCGGCATGGACGCAGACTCTTCGGGCGCCAATTTCGCCAATGTCATCGGACAGGGGGAGCATGCGCTCGCCTCCAAATGGTACATGCTGGCGCTGCTTGCCACCTTCATCATTGCCAACATCGCCATCGTCGGCCGGGGCGTGAAGGGCGGTATCGAAAAGGCTGCCAGCATTTTGATGCCGGCCTTCTTCGTGATCCTCCTGATCATCGTCGGCTTCTCCCTGTCGCGCGGCAATGCCGGGGAAACTTTCGCCTTCCTGTTCCAGCCCAAATGGGAAGATGTCGGCTTCAAGACCTTCCTCGAAGCGGTCGGCCAGGCCTTCTTCTCCATCGGTGTCGGCGTCGGCCTGATGATCACCTACGGCGCTTATCTCGACCGCGGCACAAACATCCCGCGTTCCTCCGTGATCATTGCAGGTTCGGACACGTTCGTCGCGCTGATCGCCGGCTTCGCGATCTTCCCCATCGTGTTCGCAGCCGGGCTCGATCCGGCAGGCGGGCCGAGCCTGTTCTTCGTGTCGATGCCGGTGGCGCTCGGCAATCTCGGACCGATCGGTTACCTGATGTCGGTCCTGTTCTTTGCGCTGGCCCTGTTTGCCGCTTTCACTTCGTCGATCTCGCTGCTGGAAGTGTCGGTCTCCTGGCTGGAAGAACGCCAGGGCGTGACCCGGATGGGCGCGGCAATGGGCGTTGGCTTCATGCTCTGGATGGTCGGTGCGGCTTATATTTTCTCGACCGAATATCTCGATTTCATGGACTTCATCACCGGCAACGTCCTCTTGCCGCTGGGCGGTCTGCTGGTCGCGATCTTTGCCGGCTGGGTCCTGTCGCGGGACATGCTGACTTCCGAACTCGGCGAGGGCAACATCATGAATGTCTGGCGTTTCCTGATGCGCTGGTTCGTTCCGGCGTTTGTCGGCTTCGTCCTGTTCTTCGGCTTCTTCGACAAGATTCAGGACCAGTACCACGTCCAGCTGCCGGGCTTCCTCGAAGTGCTGCTCGGGCCGAACTACGAGCTGCCGCCCGCGGAATGAATGGCCTTCTGCGGGTGTGCTAAACACCATACAGAACACCATATATAGACCGTGTATACACCATATACAGACGGGCCCTCCACGATGTGGAGGGCCCGTTCTTTGTCATCTGGTGAAAATCAGGCGTCAGGCGCGGACTTTCGAGCCGTAAACGCCGGCGAAATGATCCGTTGCCTGAATCAGCTTGTCGACAATGCCGGGTTCCATCGAGGAGTGGCCGGCATCCGGCACGATGTGAAGCTCGGCCTTCGGCCAGGCCTTGGACAGGGCCCAAGCCGTCGAGAGTGGCGTGACCACGTCATAGCGGCCGTGCACGATGACTCCCGGAATGTCCTTGAGCTGTTTCGCGCACTGTTCCAGCAGCCAGTTGTCGCTGGCGAAGAAGCCGCGATTGACGAAATAGTGGCATTCGATCCGGGCGAAGGCGTCGACGAAGTCATCCTCGTTGAAGCGGGGAGGGGTCGTCAGCGGCCCCTTGATCGACAGGGTTTCGCCTTCCCAGCGAGACCAGGCCCGGGCCGCTTCAATCCGCGCCTGCCGGTCGTCGCCCGTCAGGCGGCGATGGAAGGCCATCAGCAGGTCGTCGCGCTCTTCTTCCGGGATCGGCGCAATGTAGCGGTCGTAGGCGTCCGGGAAGAGGCGGCTGGCGCCACTTTGGTAGAACCACTGCACTTCCGGTTTCGACACGAGGAAGATGCCGCGCAAAACCAGGCCGAGAGTCCGCTCCGGATGAGACACGCCATAGGCGAGTGAAAGGGTCGATCCCCACGATCCGCCGAAGACAAGCCACTGGCTGACGCCAACATGAGCACGGAGTGCCTCAATATCGTCCACCAGGTCCCAGGTCGTGTTTTCGCGAAGCTCGGAATGTGGTGTGGAACGTCCACAACCGCGCTGATCGAACAGAAAGATCCGATAGCGCTCAGGGTCGAAAAACCTCCGCATTTCGGGGCTTGAGCCGCCCCCGGGGCCGCCGTGAAGGGCGATGACGGGCACGCCATTAGGGTTACCCGATTCTTCCCAGTAAATTTCGTGGATATCCGAAACGCGCAACCTTCCTGAGCGGCGGGCTTCGTGTCTGGGATACAAAATGCGGCGTGGCGGGCGTCTATTCATTCACTCTTCACCTAATTTCATTCAAACTGCCGTCTGAGGTGGACATGGTTCCCGTCGTTACGTACAGATTATTACGTATTGGGGCCCAAACAGAATGCAGGTGGCTGTTTGATGCGTAGCGTATTTCTGGGTGTATCCCTATGCCTTCTTGCAGGATGCGCAACCGTTTCCATGGTACCAGGTGAAGCGCTGGTGCAAGCAGGGCTTTCCCAAAAGCAGTCAGCCCTTCGTACAGCTTCCACGGAATATTGCGACAAGGCGGTCGATGCCGGTTGGGTCAAATCCAATGGCGGCCTTGCCGGCCTCGCCAACACGCTGATTAACGGCATTACCAACGACCAGTCTGAAGCGGACACTTATGCGGCGCGTATCGGCGCGGCGGATGAGGCACCGGCGCTGGTACTTGCCCGGATCGTTTCCGACAGCCAGGCCGCGCGGGCAGGGCTCAGCGGTGTCAGCCGTGAGGCGCACACGCTGCTCCAGGAAACCGGCGACCACACTGCGACCCGTTCGGACGTGATGAGCTATGAGCGTGCACTCGTCCGTGCCCAGATGGCTTATCGAAGCTTCCAGAGTGCGCTCGGCGAAGTCTCTGCCCGTGACGACATGGACATGGATACTGCGCCGGTCGACAAGGAACTCGGGGCGTTCGAGGACGTCATCGACGATGCCCGTGAAACGGCTGACCGTCTCGCCGACAAGTATGCGTCGGTGAACACTGTGAGATCCTGATTTCCCGGATCCCGATTTCAGTAAAATTCAGTTCGGTTGTCTGAAGCTGCCGATGGCAGCCATTGCCCATCCCGCCAGCAAGAACACGCCACCGATCGGTGTGATCGCGCCGAACCAGCGCGGCGCGCCCAGGGCCATCGCGTAGAGCGTGCTGGCGAAGATGACGGCGCCCGCAATCATGAACCAGCCGGCTGTGCGGACGAGGCCGCCGCGGCCTGAAAGGGCGATGGCGAGCACAGCCGCCGCATGCGGCAGGATATAGAGCGTGGCCGTGTGCCACCATTCGGTGCCTTCCGCCGTCAGCTGCCCTTCCAGTGCATGCGCACCAAAGGCACCGAGGGCGACGCCGCAAAAGCCGGTCAGGGATGCGAAGGCGGCGAGCCGGTTCACGCAGCAGGTTCCTTCCGGGGCAGGGCATAGGTGACGACGGCATGGCTGGATGGTTTGGTCGCGCCTTCGACGCGCACGTCCACGTCCATCACCGCCAGGGTCTGCCCGATCTTCATGATGCGGGCGTCGGCAAGGACAACGTCCCCGATGCAGGGGCGCAGGAAACTCATGTTCAGGCTGCTGGTCACGGCCATGGGCTCCAGTCCTGTCACGGTCATCACGGCGAAGTAGGACGCCGTGTCGACGAGCGACATCTGTGTCGGTCCGGAGATATAACCGCCCGGGCGCAAATTTGTCTTGTCGGCTCTTAGTCGCACCACCGCGCGGCCTTCGACCATCTCCACGATTTCCGTGCGTACCGACTGGCCTTCAAAGGCCTGGCGCAGGAAGGCGTTGGCTTCCTCCGGTTGCATCTTGCAGGTCATGTTGCCTCCCTTGCGTCACCCCTTGTCGGCGGGGTCCCTCTCGTACACCCTAGCTTGCACGACAAGCCCGCCAAGAGGTCACCCAGAGGAAGGAAGTGCAACCAATGCTGACAGCCGGAGACGAGTATCCAATCCACCAGACACCGGAACCGGTCGCCTTTTCAGGCTCTGACCGGAATTTCTATGACCGGTATTTCTACAACGGCTATTCCTCGGATGGGTCGGTCTTCTTTGCGGCGGCGATGGGCGTGTATCCGCACCTGAACATCATCGATGGTTCCGTCTCGGTCCTTCACAATGGCAAGCAGAGTTCGGTCTTCTTTTCGCGTCCGCTGAACATGGAGCGGATGGACACCTATATCGGCGGCATGTCGGTGGAGGTGCTGGAACCGCTGAAGCGGATCCGCCTGAAACTGGAAGAGACCGAAGGTATCGCGCTCGACGTGGAATTCACGGGCCGGGCTTTCCCGGTGGAGGAGCCGCGCTTCACCCGCCGCCAGGGACCGCGCATGCTGATGGACCTGACGCGCATGACGCAGAACGGCCACTGGTCGGGCAAGCTGCGCATCGACGGCAAGGAGATCGAGGTCAATCCGGACAGCTGGTCCGGTACGCGCGACCGGTCATGGGGCGTGCGGCCCATCGGGGCGCAGGACGCCCAGCCGCTGATCCCGCCGCTCGATCCGCAATTCTACTGGATCTGGACGCCGACCAATTTCGCGAACCAGGCGCTCTATTTCCACGTCAATGAAGATGGCGCAGGCGAAGCCTGGAACAAGCGCGCCGTTCTGGCCGCGGATGGCGCGAAGCATGGGGAACACCTTCACCTGGACGATGCGCAGATGGACATCACCTACGCACCGGGCACGCGCCGCATGGCAAAAGCGCGCCTGAACATGAAGGATGCGGAAGGGACTCCGTATACGGTGGACTTCGAGCCGATGGGTACCTTCCTGATGCGGGGCATCGGCTATGGGCATGAGAAATTCAAGCACGGCATGAGCCATGGCGACCAGCTGGTCGTCGAGCGCGAAGACATGGACCCGAATGCGCCGTGGAACATCCCGGCGAACCTGCACATTCAGGAAATCGCCCGGGCGACGCTCTCCGGCCCCGGTGGTCAGACCTCCGAAGGCATCGGCGCATTCGAGCAGCTGTTCATGGGCCCGCACAAGCCGAGCGGTTTCAAATCCATTCTCGACGGCGCAGGCGACTAGGGCGCCTCAGCCCGCCATCGCCTGCCAGACCAGGGCGGCAAGCGTGATCGCGCGCATGTCGCCCGTCGTCGTGCCTTCCATCCGGTTCATCGCATAGGCGATGGTCAGCTTGTTCTGCATGTCGACCAGGACGATGGAGCCGCCATATCCGCCCCAGAACATCGACTGGTCATTCAGGGCAGGGGACATGGGCCCGGACAGGCCATAGCCAAGCCCGAACCGGACCGGAATGCCGAGCACCATATCGGTGCCGTCCACCTGGCATTCCAGTGCCTTGCGGCATCCGGCTTCTGACAGGAAGCGCTTGCCATTCATCACGCCGCCATTGGCGAGGACCGCCTGCACGGTGGCAACGGAGCGGGCATTGCCCGTGCCGCCTGCGGCCGGGATTTCAGCCCCGCGCCAGGCGCGCGTGCGTGTTTCGGATACATCGATCGGAGGATGCTCGAACGCCACGCGCTGGATTTCAGTCTGCGCCGCCCCGCCAAGGCCGGCGCCCGGCGGCGGCTTCAGGTTCGCGACCCGGTGATCCTCCGAGGCCGGAAGACCGATGTGGAAATCCGCGCCCAGCGGTTCGGCAAATTCCTCGCGGAACACATTGCCGATCGTGCGGCCGTCGATCCGCCGGATCACTTCGCCGACGAGATAGCCCTGCGTGATCGCGTGATAGCCGGACGCCGTGCCGGGTTCCCAGAGCGGTGCCTGCGCGGCGAGTAGGCGGGTCGCCTTGTCCCAGTCATAGAGGTCATTCTTGTCCAGCGGCGCGGTCCAGCCGGAGAGGCCGGCCGAATGGCTCATCAGATGGCTGACTTTCACGCCGTCCTTGCCGTTCGCGGCAAACTCCGGCCAGTACTCGGCAACCGGCGCATCGAAATCCAGCTTGCCCTGGTCTGCCAGCCAGAGGGCCGTCAGCGCCGTCATCGTCTTGGTCGTCGAATAGACGTTGACGATCGTGTCCTTTTCCCATGGCCGCGTGCGTTCCTCGTCGGCCCAGCCGCCCCAGAGGTCGACCACCGGCTCGCCATCCTTGATGACGCAGAAGGACGCGCCGATATCGGTGCCGTCGTTCAGGTTTTTCTCGAACTGTTCTCTTACGGCGGCGAACCTGTCGTCCACGATGCCGCCCACTTCCCCGTCAGCCATTCTTTCCTCCCGGCTTTTCCCGGAAGGGTAGCGGCGTCGCCGGGCTGCGGCAATCATTAGATCGGTCAGGCCTGGCGTTTTCCGGAGAGCCCGTGGAGGAACATGCAGACCGCCCGGTCGACACTCGCCCGGACGTCGTCTTCGGTCGGGCGGACGCTGGAGTCCAGAAGTGCCCGGCTCTGCAGGGGCGAGCGGACCATGTCGAGGAACAGCGAGCCCAATGTCTCGAATTGGTCCGATTGCGGGATCTCTCCCGCTTCGGCCCGGTCCTGCAGGTAAGCTGCGAGTCCGGCGCGGACCTTGTTCGGGCCGAGTTTCATGAACGTGTCTGCGATGCTGGGATACTTCTTCGCCATGCCGACGATCAGGCGGTATAGCTCCAGAGAATTGGGCTCGACCAGCTTGCCGGCAAACTGCTCCCCGATGCGGCGCAGGCCTTCCTCGACCGGCGTGTGCGCCTGCAATTCGACTTCGAGCGTGGCCGTCACTTCCTTCATGCGGGTTTCCAGCATGGCGAGGAAGATGCCTTCCTTGTCGCCGAACTGGGAATAGAGTGTCGCCAGAGATCCGCCGGCACGCCGGACGATCTCCGACATGTTCGCCGCCTCAAAGCCTTGTTCCAGAAAGACTTCCTGGGCCGCTTCAAGAAAAGCGGCGCGCCGGAATTCAGCGCGCGATGCCCCTTCGGGCGCCTTGATGGCGGCCGCGGGCGAAGCCTTGGTCTTGTTTGTACCGTTCATGGGTTGATTTTGGTGTAATCCGGATTACATTGCAAGCGATGTAACCAGAATTACACATTTTGGATCTACCACCGGGATCCAGAATTCATATCCGCGGAAATCCTCCCATGGCCGTACAACCGTTCAAGCGTGACACCTCCCAGCCCGCTGCCGTTCCTCCTGCGGCGCAGGCTCCCAACCAGGCCGATGCCCCTGTGCCCAGGACGCCGGGCCAGGCCCCTGAGAACGATGCCCCCGTTCAACCGGACCCGGCGCCGAAAGGACCGCAAGGGCAGGGCCTGGTTGCAGGGTTCAAGGCAGACCCCCGGAAATACATCCTTTCCGGCGCGGGCCTGCTGCTGGCGCTCTTCGTTGGCTATCAGGGTGTTCACTGGCTCGTTGCGGGCCGGTACGAGATCGCCACCGACAATGCCTATATCCGTGCGGACATCGCGACGATCTCCCCGAAAGTGCAGGGCTATGTCGAGCAGGTGCATGTCACGGACAACCAGGCCGTGAAAGCTGGGGACCTTCTGGTGACACTGGAAGTGGCGGACTATGCGACCCGCGTGTCGGAAGCGGCCGCGTCGCTCCAGCAGGCCGTCGCTGCGCAGGCCCAGGCTCGCGCCGGTGTTGCTGCGGCTGAGGCAAACCTGCAGACTGCCGCCGCCCAGATCGCAGCCCAACGGGACCGTCTGGCGCAGTCGAAGGCAAGCGCCGCCGCCGCCGAAGCCGACGCAACGCTCGCCGCCAATGATCTTGTGCGTTACACGGAGCTTTCGGAAAAAGGACATTATCCGAAGGCAAGCCTTGATGCGGTCGCCACGAAGGCACAGGCCGCCCGCGCAGGGCTGGACCAGTCGAAAGCCGGTATCACCACCGCGCAGAGCGAACTGAGCGTCTCGCAGGCAAATTACCACCGCGCCGAAGAAGACCTTGAATCCGCCAAGGCAGCCGTTGCCGGAGCCGATGCCCAGGTCGAAGCGGCGCAGGCCCGCGTCGATGCTGCCAAGCTGGATGCAACGCGGACGGAACTGCGCGCGCCCTTCGATGGGGTCGTGGCCAACCGCGTCGTCGCTGCAGGCCAGCTGCTGAACCCCGGCCAGCAGACCATGTCGATCGTGCCGGTATCCGAGGCCTATATCGTTGCGAACTTCAAGGAGACGCAGGTTGAGCGCATGCGCGCCGGCCAGGAAGTCGACATCCATGTCGATGCGTATCCGGACATGAAAGTGACCGGCACGCTGGACTCCATCGCGCCTGCAACCGGCGGCCAGTTCAGCCTGATCCCGATGGATACGGCGACCGGCAACTTCACGAAGATTGTCCAGCGCGTGCCCGTGCGTGTGAAGATCTCGGATGACGCACTGGCCAGCGGCCTGATGCGGCCCGGCTTGTCGGTCGAGGCAACCGTGATCGCGAAAGGGGTGGACGGCTAAGCCGCCCTGAAAACGGCGAGATCGGCCATGGTCAACGCAATCCGTCAGAAGGCATCGTCAGAACTCGCCCTCAACATCGGCTTCTTTGCCATGGTGATCGGCATGTTCATGGCGATCCTGGATATCCAGATCGTTGCGAGCTCGATCCGCCAGATCCAGGCCGGCGTGTCTGCCAGCCAGGAAGAGATTGCGTGGATCCAGACCGGCTACCTCGTGGCCGAAGTCGTCGGTATCCCGCTGTCGGGCTTTCTCAACCGGGTCTTCGGTATACGGAAGCTGTTCATCATGTCGGCGGCGGGCTTCGTCGCCTCCAGCATCCTGTGCGCCATTTCATGGGACCTCGACTCCCTCATCTTCTTCCGCATCATCCAGGGCTTCGCCGGTGCGGCCATGGTGCCGACCACGATGGCGGCCAGCTTCACGCTGTTCCCGGTCGGCCGTTCCATGACCCAGCAGGTGATGATCGGCATGGTGGCAACGCTCGCGCCTTCCATCGGCCCGACGCTTGGCGGCTGGATCACCCAGCACATGTCGTGGCACTGGCTGTTCCTCATCAACATCGTGCCGGGCATTGCCGCGATCACGCTCGTCTTCCTGTTCATTCCCAAGCAGAAAGGGGAGATCGCGCTCCTGCGCCGGCTGGACGTGACGGCGCTGATCTCGATGGCGCTGTTCCTCGGCCTGTTCGAATGGATCATCGACGAAGGCCCGGGCGACAGCTGGTTCCAGAGCTCGGCGATCGTCAAGGCCTCCATTGTGTGCGCCATCGCTGCCGCGATCTTCTTCCGCCGTGCTCTGACATCCCCTGTGCCGCTGGTGGACCTGCGCGTGTTCAAGGATCGCAACTTTGCTTCCGGTGCGATCATTGCCTCTGTCATGGGGTTCGGCCTCTATGGGTCTGTCTTCCTGTTGCCGCTCTATCTGGGGCAGGTGCGCGGCTTTTCCTCGCTGCAGATCGGTGAGGTCATGAGCGTCGCGGGCTTCGCCATGTTCGTTGGCGGGCCGATCGCGGGGGCCATGACCAAGCGCTACGATCCGCGTTTCGTGGTGGCCACGGGCCTGACACTGGCGGCCATCGGCACATGGCTGAACGGGCATCTGACGGCAGAATCCGGTTTCCATGAATTGTTCTGGCCTCAGGCCCTGCGCGGTGCGGGCCTGATCCTCACCATGGTGCCGACCACGAACCTCGCGCTCGGCACGTTGCCGCCGGAGCGGGTGGCGAACGCGTCGGGCCTCTTCACGGTTTGCCGGAACCTTGGCGGCGCCATCGGCATCGCGGTCCTGACGACCATGATGATCAGCTTCAACCAGATGCACGAACAGCAGATCGCCAGCGGTCTGTCACTGGCGCGGCCGGAGGTACAATCCTTCCTGTCGAACATGACCGCCCAGATGCAGGCGGCTGGCGTATCGGACCCGGAAGGCACGGCGTTGGCGCAGCTGATCTACCGGACCAAAATGGAAGCGGCAGTGATGACCTACAACAACATGTTCCTGACCATGTCGATGTCGTTTGCGCTGGTGCTGCTGGCCGTCATGCTGTTGGACAAGCCGAAAGGCCCGGCGCCCGCAGCGGCGCACTAGCCCCAGAGGTCTGCCGAGGGCGGAGCGACCATGCCGTCCGAATAGGCCAGGCCATGGGCGACATCCTCAGCGAGCCAGAGCGGGCCGTCGACATCCGCAACATCGGCAAGACCTGCGAGCAAAACGGCCGGGGCCATGGAGACCGACCCGGCCACCATGCAGCCGACCATGATGCCGAGCCCGAGCGTTCGGGCCTCCCGCACTGTGGCGAGCGCTTCGGTCAGGCCGCCCGTCTTGTCGAGCTTCACGTTCACCGCGTCATAGCGCCGGGCGAGGTCCTGCAGCTCGGCGCGGGTGTGGGCGCTCTCGTCGGCGCAGATGGCGACGGGGCCGGGGCGGCTCAGCAGGGCATCGTCATCCCCGGCGGGGAAGGGCTGTTCGATCAGCACGACGCCGAGCGCCGCGGCGGCCTTGGCGATGGCGGGCAGTTCGTTGGCGTTGAGGCCCTCATTGGCATCGACGATCAGGCGCGCATCCGGCCGGGCGGCGTGGACCGCCTCGATGCGGGCAAGATCGTCCGGCCCGCCGAGCTTCAGTTTCAGGAGGCGGCCTTGCGTTGACTTTGCGGCGGCGGCCATGGCGTCCGGCGTGTCGAGGCTGACCGTAACGGCCGTCTCGACGGGCTTCGGTTCCGGCAGGCCGGCGAGTTTCCAGACTGGCGTGCCGGTGAGCTTCGCTTCAAGGTCCCACATCGCGCAATCGACGGCGCAGCGGGCCGCGCCCGGGGGCATGAGGGATTGCAGGTCTTCGCGGGTGAGGCCGGATTCGAGGGCGGTGCGGGCGGATTCGATGGCGGCGGTGACGCTGGCGGCGGTTTCGCCATAGCGGGCATAGGGCACGCTTTCGCCGCGGCCGGTGGCGCCGTTTTCGGTCAGGGTGACGAGAATTGTCTCCGCGCTGGTCTTGGCGCCGCGGGAAATGGTAAATGCGCGCTTCAGGGGTGAGGAAATCGCTGAAATTTCAAGGTTTCGATTGCCCATGACCCATCCTGAACGATAAAATTTCACCGATCGCGCTTCGCTGTCCTTAAGCATGTTTTGCTAGTGTTGGAAGGCTAGTTGCCAGAGATGACAGTCACGACAGCCCCCGGTTTCGCGCTCGAAGAGAGCGGCGAACGTGCCATCCTCCGCCTGACGGGGGACTGGACGGTCATGACCATCCACCTGCTGGATGATGACCTGGCCGGACTAAAGCATGACCATGCCGTGCTTGTGGATGTCTCGGGTCTGACCCGGATTGACACCGCCGGTGCCTTCCTGATCGACCGCACGCTGCGCGCCGCGCCGGAGGGCTCGGCCCTGACCGGCACCCATGATGTTGCCCGTAACCTGATCGAACAGGTGCATGCCGTGTCCGAGCCGGTGCCGCCGGCGAAGGCCCCGGACCATGGCTTCCTCGCCCTGCTGGAACGGACGGGCCGCGGCTTTGTCGGCGTCATGTCGGAAATCTTCCGGACGCTCGCCTTCCTGGGCGAGACGGTCGTGACGACGGCGCGCCTCCTGATGCAGCCCTGGAAACTGCGCTGGACGTCCATCGTCGCGGTGATGGAGGAGGCGGGCCTCGACGCGATGCCGATCATCGCGTTCCTCTCTTTCTTCGTCGGCATGGTCGTCGCCTATATCGGCGCGACGACGCTGCGCGATTTCGACCTCGAGATCTACACGGTCGAACTGATCGGCTACTCCATGCTGCGTGAGTTCGGCGTGGTGTTGACGGGCATCGTGCTGGCGGGACGGACGAACTCGTCCTTCACCGCGCAGATCGGCACGATGAAGATGCGCCAGGAAATCGACGCGATGCAGACGCTTGGCCTGAAGCCGATGGACATCCTGGTCGCGCCGCGCATCATCGCGCTCTTGCTGATGACGCCTGCGCTGACTTTCGTCGCCACGCTCGCCGGGATTGCGGGCGGTGTCGTGGTCGGCTGGTCGTCGCTGGACATCAATCCGGCCGTTTTCCTTGACCGGCTGCGCAATGCCGTGCCGCTGGAGCATTTCTGGGTCGGCCTCTCCAAGGCACCGGTTTTCGGATTTGTCGTGACACTGATTGCCTGCCGTCAGGGCCTGAATGTCGGCGGCAGCGTCCAGTCGCTCGGCAATTCGACGACCACCTCTGTGGTGCAGGGCCTGTTCGCCGTCATCGTGCTCGATGCGATCTTTGCCATTCTCTACATGGAGCTTGGCATATGACGGACGATATCATCATCCGCATCCGCGACCTGAAGACGGCCTATGGCAGCCATGTCGTGCATGAGCATCTGGACCTCGACATCCGGCGCGGCGAGATTATCGGCGTCATTGGCCCGTCGGGGTGCGGCAAGTCTGTCCTGCTGCGCGCCATCACCGGCCTCAAGGAATTTGCCGAAGGCAGTATCGAGGTCTTCGGGGAGCGTCTGGAAAATCTCGACGAGGCAGAGCGCGCCGAGGTCGAGCAGCGCTGGGGCGTGATGTTCCAGGATGGCGCGCTGTTCTCGAACCTCACCGTGCGCGAGAATGTCGAAGTTCCGATGAAGGAGCATACGCAGCTCCAACCGGAACTGCGCCACCAGCTGGCCGACATGAAGATCCGCATGGCGGGCCTCGGCGCCGAGGCGAGCCCGAAATACCCATCCGACCTTTCCGGCGGCATGCGCAAGCGCGCGGCGCTGGCACGTGCCCTGGCGCTGGACCCGGAACTCCTGTTCCTGGACGAGCCAACCGCCGGGCTCGATCCGATTACCGCGGAAAAATTCGATGCCCTGATCCGCAGCCTGCAACAGGCATTGGGCCTCACCGTCTTTCTTGTCACGCATGATGTGGATACGCTGCATGCGACCTGCGACCGGATCGCCGTGCTGGGAGAGAAACACGTGCTGGCAGTCGGCACGATCGAAGAATTGCGTGCGTTCGATCATCCGTGGGTGCAGGAATATTTCTGCGGCCCGCGCGGGCGCGCGGCAACGGGACACTAGAAAGGGGGCCCGGACCGATGGAAACGCGAGCGAACTATGCCGTCATCGGCGCTTTCGTCATTCTTGCTACGCTGGCCGTCGCGGCCTTCGTGCTGTGGCTGGGCCAGTCCCAGTTCCAGCGCGACTACAAGGCCTATGACATTGTCTTCGAAGGGCCGGTCTCGCTCGAAGACGGGTCGGCCGTGCGCTATATCGGGATCAAGGTGGGCGAGGTTTCGACCGTCCGCATCGACCGCGCCGACCCGTCCAAGGTGCGCGCACGTATCCGGATCGACCGCGAGACGCCGGTGAAAACGGATTCCACCGCCTCGATCCAGCTGGCGGGTATCACGGGCGTCACCTTCGTTCAGATCAGCGCAGGCTCTCCGACGGCGCGCCTGCTGGAAGCCAAGCCGGGCGAGCCCGTGCCGGTGATCAAGGCAGAGAAGACGCAGCTGGACCAGCTCGTTGCCGGCGGCGCGCAGGTGCTGGGTCAGGCCAACGACACGATGGAGCGCGTGAAAAAGCTGCTGACGGACGAGAATATCGACTCCATCAACGCGTCGCTGAAGAATATCGAGACCATCACGACCAAACTGGCCGCCGATGACGGGCTGATCGACCAGGCGACCGGCACGATGAAAGACCTGTCGCGCGCCAGCAACGAGTTTGCAACGGCATCCGAGGCCGTCGCAGAGATCAGTACGAACGCCAATGAAGAACTGGGCGGTCTCTCCGGGCAGCTGGACAGCCTGCTGGCCGAAGTGAACAAGGTGGTCACGTCCGCCGAAACCGTGATGGCGCAGGGCGGGGAGACCGTGCGTGTGGTCAACTCGCTTCTGGACGGTCCGGCGACGGGCGTTGTGGAAGACTCCCGGCTTGCCGCACAGGATCTCCGCATCCTGATCAGCCGCATGGACCGCCTGACCCGTGAAATCGAACGGAACCCGCAAAGCATGCTTGTCGGGGAACCGGTTCCTTATGAGGATGAACGTTGATGATCCGCGCCATTTCGCTTGCCTTTGCTTCCCTTGCGCTCACCGCCTGCGTCAGCGTCCTGCCGGAGCCTGAAGCGCCGGAAGGCCTCTACCGGTTCGGTGCGATGACAGAGACCTATCCCGTCGAGGCGGTCGTCTCTGTGCGTGAACCGGAGTCCTCGCGCCTGTTCGGCGGGCGTGTGATCGCCTCGGAAGATGCGGGCGGGGCGCTACGCCTCGTGCGCGGTGTGGAATGGGCCGACAGCGCGGCCCGGCTGATGCAGGTCGCGATGCTGGAGGCGCTGGATGATACGGGGGCAGGGGTGGCTGTCGCGCTGGAGACAGGCGCGCGGGCGGATTTTGAACTCGTCTGGCGGATCGAGGATTTCTCGCTGGCCGGCACGCAAGCCCGCTGCGACCTCGAAGCAACGCTGGTGGAGGCGAACTCGCGCAAAGTGGTCGCCCAGACGAATGTGACGTCTTCGGCAAGCGCGGACGGTGCGTCGAACGCAGCACGCGCGCTGGCGATGGCCGAAGCGGGCCGGGCCTGCGTCGGACAGGTCGCCGGATTCGTATCCGAAAAGGCGGTTGCGGCAGAGCCGGAACCGGCTGAGCCGGACGCCTGAGCCCAAAGAAAAACCCCGGCCAGACAGACTGGCCGGGGTTTTTGCTGTTTGGTCTGAAGGGCTTGTCAGCCGCTCTTCATCTCGTCGAACGGCTTGTCCTTGTCGACGCGCACATCCTGCGGCAGGCCCAGAACGCGCTCGGCGATGATGTTCTTCAGGATCTCGTCGGTACCGCCAGCGATCCGCAGGCCGGGGGCCCACATGAAGCTCTGCTGGAAGATGGCATCGGCCGGCATGCGGTCGGTCTCGCTGATGATGCCGTAGTGATCCTGCATCTCGATGGCCGAGTTGCAGATATCCTGCAGGTGGTTGGCGGTGATGATCTTGCCGATCGAGTTTTCCGGTCCCGGCGTCTGGCCGCGGGAAAGGGCCGTCTGCGTGCGGAACTTGGTCAGCTTGTAGCCCTGTGCGGCGACATACCAGTCCGCCAGCTTCTCGCGGAAGGCCTGGTCGGACAGCGTGCCCTGGCTGCGGGCATATTCCATGATCTCGCCCCAGTCCGGACCGGGGGAGCCGCCGACAGCAAGGCGCTCGTTCATCAGCGTGACGAGCGCGACTTTCCAGCCTGCGCCGACATCGCCGAGGCGATCCTTGTCCGGGATGCGGACATCGGTGAAGTAGACCTCGTTGAACTCGCGGCCACCGGAAGCCTGGTGGATCGGACGCACTTCGACGCCCGGCTGCTTCATGTCCACGATGAACATGGTCAGGCCCTTGTGCTTCGGCACTTTCGGGTCCGTCCGCACGAGGAGGATGCCGTAGTCCGAATAGTGGGCGCCGGAGGTCCAGACCTTCTGGCCGTTGATGACCCACTCGTCACCGTCTTTCACGGCGCGGGTCTTCAGGCCGGCCACGTCAGAACCGGCGGACGGTTCGGAGAAGAGCTGGCACCAGATTTCCTCGCCCATCAGGGCCTTCTGGACGTAGCGCGACTTGTGCTCATCCGAGCCGAAGGCGATGACGGTCGGCACGCACATGCCGAGGCCGATGGCGAACGGACCGGTCGGTGCGTCGAACTTCGACTCTTCCTGGCCCCAGATGACGTTCTGCATGGCCGTGCCGCCACGCCCGCCCCATTCCTTGGGCCAGGTGATCTGGGCGAACTTGTTCTCGGCTTTCGTCTTCTGCCAGGCTTTCGCCTTTTCCAGCATGTTCACGCGGTCGCGCGAGGCCGGGGCGGAGCCTTTCGGCTTCAGGTGCTGTTCGAGGAAGGCGCGCGCCTCAGCGCGGAAGGCGGCTTCTTCGGGTGTATCGTTGAAGTCCATGATGTTTCCTCCTTAGGCGGCGTTTTTCTGCTCGAGCGCACGCACGAGCTTTTCTTTCCAGACTTTCGGTCCGCCAGCCTGCACGGCCAGCAGCTTGGCGCGGCGGTAGTAGAGGTGGCAGTCCACCTCCCAGGTGAAGCCCATGCCGCCATGGGTCTGGATGTTCTCTTTCGAAGCATACCAGAAGGCTTCCGACGCGGCCACGCGGGCGGCGGCGGCGGCTTCCGGCATTTCCGGCGCGTCGGTCGACAGGGCCCAGGCGCCGTAGAAGCAGTTCGAGCGAGCCACTTCGTTCTTGACATACATCTCGGCCAGCTTGTGCTTGATGGCCTGGTTGCCGGCGATCGGACGGCCGAAAGCGTAGCGCTCCAGCGAGTATTCCTTCGCCATTTCCAGCGCGCGGGACGCCCCGCCCAGCTGTTCGAAGGCGAGCAGGATCGCCACCTTGTCCATCAGCTGGTCGTTGAGGCTTGCGCCGTCTCCAGCCTTGCCGAGGCGAACGCCCGGCGTCTTGTCGAAGGTAAGCTCGGCATGGCCGCGGGTCGGGTCCAGCGTCGACAGCTGTTTGCGCGTCACGCCTGCGCCGGAGAGGTCAACCAGGACGAGGCTCGCGCCGGAGCCTTCCTTGGCCAGCACAACGGCGTGCGTGGCGATGCCGCCATCGGTGACCGGGATCTTGGTGCCGGAGACGGTGGAGCCATCAAACATGGTTTTGAGGCTGGCCGGATCCGGGTGGCCCGGGCCTTCGCTCGCGGCGTAGCAGCCGATGATTTCGCCGGCGACGATGCGTGGCAGGATGTCGTTCTTCACTTCATCCGAGCCGGCCAGTTTCACGGCTTCGGTCAGGAAGTAGGCTGTGGACGAGAAGGGGACCGGCGCCAGGACGCGGCCCATTTCTTCGGCCAGCACGCACATTTCCAGCATGCCGAGGCCGAGGCCGCCTTGCTCTTCCGGAACGGCCGTTCCCAGCCAGCCCATTTCCGCGATCTTCTTCCAGAGGCCTTCTGAATAGTCCTTGGAATCGTCGTTCAGTACCTCGCGCACCACCGGAATGGCGCTCTCGGCTTCGAGGAATTTCCGCGCCTCGCCGGCGAGGAATTTCTGGTCTTCCGAAAAGTCGAAGTTCATGAGTTGCTGGCCTCCCTTCGCCGTGTATACGGGCGTCATTGCGTTCTCGGATTGGAAAATAGCGCGCTTTACGTGCACGGAAAGCCGTGACCCGGCGGAAAGGTGCCGCAAGGTTTTCCGTAAAATTTGCGATACCGGCTTCATGGCACGGAAATCACGATGTGACAGGGTATCCGGCCACAGGAGAGACTGCATGGCCAAAGCCCATTTTCACAAGATGCAGCGGGTCTATGTGAAGCCCGTCGGCACCTGGGCGCTTGTCGAACAGGTGATCCCGCATTGGGTGAAGGACGTCGCCGAGCCTTTGAAGGTCACTTACGAGTGTGGGCTGGGGCGCCAGTTTCAGGCCAATGAGCTTATCTCCGAACAGGCCATGCATGCCGACGAGCCAGCAGATCATGACGATGACGTGATGCTGGAACACTGGCGCATTGGCCGCCGCTCGACCAAATGGCGCACCGCAATGGGGCACCATTCGAGCGACAATCCGGGCACGTTCCCGGTGATCCTGACAGACGAAGCCGACGTCGGCGGCTGGCGGGTCAATCCGGCCGATTTCGACCGGGACCCGCAGCGTGTCGAACACCAGTCCCGCATGATCGTGCAGACGCCGGAATTGCTGCGTATCGCAAGACGCGTCGCGGAAATCGCTGCCGAAAACCCGGAAAACCTGCCGGCAGACCTGCTGCCTGTCGCCAAACAGTGCGCAACGATCCTGCGCTATGTCTACCAGCTGAACGACGCGCCAGACACCGTCGCCGCGGAATAGGCCTCAGCGCCGCAGGACGAGCGCAACCGCCGTGCCGAGCCCTGCGCCAAGAATATTGGCCACTTCATCCAGTATCGAGAAGTCCCGGCCTGTCGGGGCAAGCGCCTGCGCGACCTCCATCAGGGCGCCATATCCGATTGTCATGAGGAACGCCCTCAGAGCGCGGCCGGGCCCTGCGGCGATGGCCATCGCGCCGCCGAGGCTGCCATAGGCGATGAAATGCTTCAGCTTGTCCGGACCTTCCACTGGCGGCAGGTCGTTCGAAGGCAGTAGGGACAGGACCCCAATCGCGATCATCAGGCAGATCGCGGCGATGCCCGCAAATCGGCGCATGGTGGGTGACCGGAAAAGCTGGGCCATGTGATCGGGTTCCCTGTCTTGCGGAGCGCCAATGCGAGACTCGTGCCCGCTGGCAGCGTTCCGGCCCTCGACGTGCCTCTCCCCATTTCCTATGTCCATAAGAGCGATTGCCAAGACCCCGGAGCCATCATGCGAACCGAAACCCCCGTTTCCGTGCAACTTTCCGACTACAAACCCTATCCGTTCGAGGTCGAGCAGGTAGACCTGCGCTTCGATCTCGATCCGGATGGGACGAAAGTCCGCTCCGAACTGAAGATCCGCCGGACGGGCGGCGCCGGGGAAGCGCTGGTGCTGGACGGGGAGGGGCTGACGCTCCTTTCGATCGCCATCGACGGCAAACCGCTGGACGCCAGTGCCTATGCGCAGACCGAGCAAGGCCTGACCATCGCCTCCGTGCCGGATGCGTTCACGCTGGTCACGGAAGTCGAGATCGCCCCGTCGAAGAACACGGCGCTGTCCGGGCTCTATATGTCCGGCGGGCGTTTCTGCACGCAGTGCGAAGCGACGGGCTTCCGCCGCATCACTTTCTATCCGGACCGTCCGGATGTGATGAGCGCTTTCCATGTCTGGATGGCGGCCGACAAGGCGGCCTATCCGATCCTCCTGTCGAACGGCACGCCGGGCGAAACCGGGGAGCTGGATGACGGACGCCACTTCGCCGTCTGGGACGATCCGCACAAGAAGCCGGCTTATCTCTTCGCGCTCTGCGCCGGGGATTATGATGTCTACAGCGACAGCTTCACCACGATGAATGGCGACGAGATCGCGCTGGCCATCCATGTCGACAAGGGCGATGCCGAACGGGCTGCCTGGGCGATGGACAGCCTCAAGCGCTCCATGACCTGGGATGAGCAGACCTATGGCCGGGCCTATGACCTTGGCGTTTTCAACATCGTGGCCGTCCGCGACTTCAATTTCGGCGCCATGGAAAACAAGGGCCTCAACGTCTTCAACTCCGCCTATGTGCTGGCCGATGAGTCGACCGCCACCGATGCAGACTTCGAAGCCATCGAGAGCATCGTCGCCCACGAATACTTCCACAACTGGACCGGCAACCGGATTACCTGCCGTGACTGGTTCCAGCTTTGCCTGAAGGAAGGCCTGACGGTCTTCCGTGACCAGAACTTCTCCGCCGACATGCGCTCGCGCCCGGTGCAGCGCATCAAGGATGTCATCCGCCTGCGCGCGCGCCAGTTCGCCGAGGATGCCGGCCCGCTGGCCCATTCCGTGCGGCCGGACCATTACGGCTCCATCGACAATCTCTACACCGCGACCGTCTATGAGAAGGGCGCAGAACTGATCGGCATGCTGCGCCGGATGATCGGCGAGGAGCTCTACCGCAAAGGCATGGACCTTTATTTCGAGCGTCATGACGGACAGGCGGTGACGATCGAGGACTTCTACAAATGCTTCGAGGATGTCACCGGCGAGGACTTCACCCAGTTCCGCCTCTGGTATGCTCAGGCCGGGACACCGGAAGTGACGGTCGAGGAGACGTGGAAGCCGGAAACGCGCGAACTCGAAATCACGCTGAAGCAGAAGACGCCGCCGACGCCCGGCCAGCCTGAGAAAAAGCCAGTGCCGATCCCGCTGGAAATGGCGCTGCTGGATGAAGAGGGCAATCTCGCTGAATGGACCACCATTCTGGAAGATGAGGACCTGACCCTGACGCTGGAAATGCCGGAGACGGTGACCGAGCCGCCGCTCGTGTCCGTGAACCGCGATTTCACCGCGCCGGTGCGCCTGAACCGCAAGCTGTCCCGCGACCAGCGACTCGCCATGGTCCGTATGGAGACAGACCCGTTCAATCAGTGGGACGCTGTCCAGACGCTGGTGAAGGAAGAAATGCTCGCCCTGTCCGAAGGCAGCCAGGCAGAGCCGGACGATGCCCTGGTCACGGCGCTTGCCGGTGCGGTTGAGCAGGCCGTGGACGACCCGGCTTTCGCCGCGCTGCTGACGCGCCTGCCGGAAGTGGGCGAGATGTTCCTGGAGCGCCAGCCGGCCGATGCCGTCGCGCTGAACGCCGCCCGCAAGAAGCTCCAGTCCGCACTTGCGGCAAAGCTCTCCGGCTTCAGTACCGAAACGCTCGGCAAGCCGACGCCCGCGCCGTACGATCCCGGTGCAGAGCAGGCAGGTATCCGCGCGCTGCGTACGGCGATGATCGTTCTGCTGGGTGTCTCTCCGGAGGCAGGCGCCGCCGATACGCTGCGGGGGCTTTATGACAACGCCACCAATATGACCGAACGGCTCGCAGCGCTCCGCGCCTTCACGGTGCAGAAGGGCGGCAAGCCGAACGAGGCGCTCGCCGATTTCGAGGAGACCTGGAAAGACAATCCGCTGGTCATGGACAAATGGTTCGCACTGCAGGCGACGACCGGCGATGCGGAAACGGTGAAAACGCTGGCGGCCCATCCGGCCTTTGACCTGCGCAATCCGAACCGGGTCCGCTCCGTCGTTGCGGCCTTCACGATGCAGAACCTCGCGGCTTTCCACGCGCCGGACGGGTCCGGCTACAAGGCCGTGGAGGAAATTATCCTCAAGGCCGACAAGGCGAACCCGGCACTGGGCGCCCGCCTGCTGACGGCGTTCGAGCAGTGGCGTATCCTTGAACCGCAGGCGAAAGCGGCGGCTGAGGCCACGCTGAAGCGCCTTCAGGCGGCCGGGCTTTCCTCCAACGCGGCGGACATCGTGGCCCGCGCGCTCGGCTAAAGCAGCCCGTTAACGAATCTTTGAGATTTGTTAACGCTCGGGCAATGATTCCGGCGGACAAGGTAATTTGTGCGAATGTTGCCCGCTTTGCGGGCGTGGGATCATCCATTGGAAGACGCGGATAGAAAATCCCAATCAAATCAAGCCGCAGACCCTGTGTCTGAGGTTGTTTCCGCGCGCCTGAAATGGACGGTCGCGGGCACGATTGTCCTGCTTGCAGCGGCGATGGGCCTGAAGGCATGGGACGAGCACCAGCGCGCCGATGCGAACCTGCTGCTGACACTGCAGGCAGAGGCTGAAGCGCTTGCCGGGCGCGTCGCCGGGCGTGGATGCCGTCGTGTCCTTGTCGGATGCGAAGCTGGCGCCGGATGGCAGCCGGCTCGATGCGGCAGCAATGGTGGCAGACCGGCTGATCGAGCAAGGCCAGCGGGCTGGCCTGTCCGAACTTGGCGATGTGGTGCTGGTCACCGGCAGCGGCAGGAGTGCCGTGATCGCGCTTGCCCCGGCGGGCACATGGCTGCCGGCAACGCTGAACAACCGCGAAATTTCTCTCGTTTCCGGCGGCCTTCAGGTCGTGGCGGGCGATCCCGCGCCGCATCCGGCGAACGGCCTGCGCCCGGTCCGGCAATCGGGCTTCGAAAAGGGCGAAGGGCTGCAGCGCACCGCGCTCGCCTGCAGTGACCTCGCCGGCGGCGGCCTTGCCGTCTGCAGCACCACCCGCGCCGACGTGTTTACACGGGATGACCTGGTCAGCCTGCTGATCTTCGCGCTCCTGCTGGCGGCGCCTGTGCTGGCGATTACAGGCCTGCTTGGCCGCCTGTCGAAAAAGCAGGCCGACACATTCGTCGAGGCCGCGCGGGACGAACAGGCCGACCGGATCATGGCGACCGTCATGCGCAGCGCCCGGGCTGGCTATTGGGAATGGACACCGGACCAGACCTCGATTTTCCTGTCGGACGCGTCCAGCGAACTGCTCGGGCTGGAAGGCATGCGCACCGTATCGCTCAGCAACCTGCTGAAGCAGGTGCATCCGGAACACCAGACCCGTGTGCGCGAGGCAATTGAGAAGTCACGCAATATCGGCTGGCTGCAGGTCTCCTTCGTGGCCGCCCAGCCGCCGCTGCGCTGGATCGAGATGCGCGGCTCCGGCACGGACACCGAAGAGGGATTGCTGTTCGGCGGCATCATGCTGGACATCACGGACCGCAAGCAGGCCGAAGACCGCGTGAAGGCGGCCGAACGGCGCCTGCGTAGCGCGCTGGAAGGCTTTAACGGCCCATTCGCCCTGTGGGACCATCGCAAACGCCTGCTTTACTGGAACCGTGCGTTCGCCACCGATTTCGGCCTGACCGACACGCTGCGGCCGGGCATGACGCATGAAACGGTCAGCATCGCCAGGGCCGGGGCCATACGCGCCGAACGTCCGTCTGAGGATGATACCCAGGCGCATCTTGTCGGCCTGCAGGGCGGGCGCTGGCTGAAACTGGTCGAGCGGCCATCGCCGGATGGCGGCCTGATCACGATCGGCATCGATGTCACCGAGAATATCGGCAAGGAAGAAGAGCTGCGCCGCCAGAAAGAGCGGATGCGCAAGACCATGCTGGACCTCGAACGCTCCGAGGGCCGGGCGGGAGAGCTTGCACGCAAGCTGACGGAAGAGAAGTCCCGTGCGGAAAACGCGGCCAATTCCAAATCCGCCTTCCTTGCGAATATGAGCCACGAGCTGCGTACGCCGCTGAACGCCATCAATGGCTTCTCGGAAATCCTCGCCAGCGAACTTTACGGGTCGCTGGGGGATGCCCGCTACAAGGGCTATGCGCAGGACATCCTGGCCTCCGGCCAGCACTTGCTGGACATGATCAACGACATTCTCGACATGGCGAAGATCGAAGCCGGGAAGATGACCATCAATCCGCAGCCGATCGACCCGGTCGACCCAGTCGATGCGGCCGTACGGATGATCCGGCGCAAGGCTTCCGACAAGGACATCGAGGTCATCCTGGACGTCCAGCCGGGCCTGCCGGAAATCGACGCAGACCATCGCGCCATCCGCCAGATGGTGCTGAACCTTGTGTCGAACGCGATCAAGTTCACCAATGCCGGCGGTAAAATCACCGTGGCGATCCAGCAGTATGGCCCGGATATCAAAGTGTCTGTCACCGACACCGGGATTGGTATTCCGGCGGCGGACCTGCCGCGCCTGTCGCAGCCGTTCGAACAGGCTGCCGGGGCGCATGACCGCAATTATGAAGGCACAGGGCTCGGCCTCGCGCTGACCAAGTCCTTCGCCGAAATGCATGGCGGCACGCTCAGCATCTCGTCTATCGAGGGGGAGGGCACGACCGTGGCGTTTACCCTGCCGATTGCCGGCCCCGGCGAAATGGAAGACGAAGCCGCCGACCGCGACGCGGCCTGATCAGGCATTCTGGCTAGACAGGTGGGCGCTCGTTCCAGGACAGGATGCGCGTGCCCGTATTGCACTCGACTTCACCCCAGGCGCCTGTCTTGAGCTTCGGCTGCAGGCCGACCGGAACAGCATCCACGACATCGGGCAGGAAACGGGCGATGCCATTGCTGGTGACGACGAGAATTCGCTGATCCGCTGGCAGGCGGGATGCGTCTGCGAGCAGCGATTTCCAGCCTGCGTGAATGGCGGCCTTGTCGACCGTCCAGCCATCCGGCACGCGGCTGTCTTCTTCCCATGCCCGCAGCGCGTCTTGCCCGATACGGGCGACCACCTTCTCTTCGGCGACATTCTCATCCGGGCCGTAATCGATTTCGGTCAGGAAGGGCAGGACGGTGAGATCGGGGCCATCTGCGCGGGCGCCAAGGATGGCGGCTGCGGTTTCCCGCGTCCGCTGAAGCGGCGAGCAATAGGCGGCCCGGAAAGCCGTACCGGAAAAATGGCGGGAGAGGGCTTCGGCCTGTGCCTGGCCGGATGTGGAGAGTGGCAGGTCGGTACGGCCGCCCACGCGGGTGACGACATCGCCCTTGTCGAACGTATTGCCATGGCGGCAGACAATGATCCGTCCCATGAGGGTCAGGCCTCCAGCGGGTCGCCATGCTCGGCGACGAGGCGTTCGGCGAGGGCAACGTCTTCGGCCGTGTCGATGCCGGGGATCGCGATCCGGTCCGGCTGGACCTCGACGCACTGGATGCTCATGCCGTTCTCAAGCAGGCGCAACTGTTCCAGCCCTTCAAGCTGTTCATATCGTCCTTCCGGCAGGCTGACATAGCGGCGCAGCGCCTCCAGCCGGTAGGCATAGAGGCCGATATGACGGCACACGGGCGACGGGTCGCCCTTTGTGCGCAACGCGGCTTCCTTGCGCATGGCAGGGATCAGGTTCTTCGAGAACCAGAGCGCGCGGCCAGCTTCGTCATGGACGAGCGTGGTGCCGGAGAACGGGGTTTCCTGCTTGTGCAGGCGGAAGGCATCGAGCGCATCCCAGCTGAGACGCACATAAGGCGTTGCGGCGTCCGCGCCGGATGTCCGCGCGGCCTCGGCGACGGCGATCACATGGGCGGGCGGCGTGAAAGGCGAGTCGCCCTGAAGATTGACCACGACATCCGGCGCGGCGCCCATCGCATCTGCCGCCGCAAGGGCGCGATCCGTGCCGGAGGGCAGGTCCGGATCGGTCATGACCACAGGGATACCAAGCTCGCGGCAGTGGGTTTCGATCCGCTCATCATCGGTCGCGACGACATGCTGCGCATCGCCCAGCGCGTCTGCCGCCTTTGCCGCCATCGCGGCGACGCGGGACACCATGGTGCGTCCGGCGATCATCACGAGCGGCTTGCCGGGCAGGCGGGTCGAGGCATAGCGGGCGGGAACAACAATCAGAGTACGCATGGAGTTCAGCCCGGATGGTGCCCGTCGAGATCAAATGTGCCGTTGCGCATTTCGGTCATCACGCCCACGAACGGAATGATCAGGCCGATTGCTTCGTCGCTGACGCCTTCCTCCTGCAGGAAGGACGTGAGCGCCGGCAGGAACTCCTCGTGGCGGCCACACTGTGCGACGGCCGCTTCAAGTTCCGGCAGGACGGTCCGGTTGAAGGAGTCGGCAAAGTTCTGGATCCGGTCGGACTTGCGGGCAAGGGCAATAGCCGCGAACGGGTCCACGTCTCCGTCTTCGCGGGCGAGCCTGCGGAAGTCGTTGAGAAGGCCGCGGTTCTGAAGCGCGAACTTGCGCAGGATCTTGTCGGTTTTGTAGTCGATCCATTCAGCAGAGCAGGGATCTGGTTCGACCGTCGCACACGCCGCAAGCGGCAGCAGGAACAGGGTCAGGGCGGTCAGGCGCGGTGTCATCCAGCAGCTCCGTCAGATGGGCCAGAAATCGCGCGCACCCTAGAGTGGCTTGGCAGGCCTGCAAAGCCTTCCCGCTCAGAACGAACAAAGCCCCGGCAAGACAGTGCCAGGGCTTTGCCGGGGACCTGAAGGGGGACGCTTCAGGATCTATTTGTCCGCGCCGCCGAACTCGCCAGCCGCGTGGACCTGATCGCGGAATGATTTCTTTTCCACATCGCAGAGCATCCTGTTGGAATTGATCGTGGCGAGTGTTGTGGGGGAGCGAAGTGTTTCACCGTCTCCCGCCACGCAGGCAATCTTGATGGTGTGCCGGTCTTTGCCGAGGTCGATGGTGCGGCTCATCACACGGGTTTCACCGTCGTTCAGATTGACATCGCGGCATGACTTCACCAACTCGTCGAGGGCATCGGACGTTGCTTCCATCCGGCTTTCGAAGGCGGGGCCGAATTTGTCGCCGACCAGGGTTTCCAGCTTGAGGGATTTTGCTTCGAGGCTCGCTTCGAGCGCCTGCGTCATCCGTTCGATTTCCGGTTCCATGTCCTTCTCATGGGCGCTGGCCCGGGCCTCGTACGCAGCCGAAACGCTTTCTGCGCGCTTCTCGATGTCATTGCCCCATGTTTCCCATTTGCGGCCCCAGGCTTCCCAGTCCTGCTCGGACATCGCGCCATCCATGCCTGGGACATCGATGTTCACATGGATGTCGTTCAGATCTTGCATGAGGGCCTGGAAATCGGCGTCGTCTTCCGGAGAGAAGGCGGGCATGTTGGCGGTGAACCCGGCCACGATCTGGCTGATCTGGTTGCCTTCCTCGGTCATCTCCCGGCTGAGGCGGCTGATTTCGGCATTGAACTCCGGTCCGGGGGCGAGGCCTTCGAAAGGTTCGCCGAGGACGATGATGCGGCGATCGGGGATGAGCTTGCCATCGAGATAGACGGTGCCGCTTTCCATCTGGAGGGCGCGGTGCTCAAGTTCACCTGCATTGGCCGGTACGGACGAGGTTGCGATCAGGGCGGCCGCACCAAGAATAGCGGTCGCTGTTCCACCGGCGAGGCGGCGGGTGCGGGTTGGCGCCGGTTGCGTCATGCGGCTGAGGCGCTCTTTCAGGGCATGGGCCAGCGGCAGGCCGGCCCCGGCGGGCAGGCGCTCCTGCGAGGCAGACTTCACCGCCTTGATCAGCGTGGCGCCGTAGGCATGCGGTGACGCAGTGCCGGTCTTCAGCACATCCGCATCACAGGCGGCTTCCTGGTCTGTGCGGAAGGCGCGGTGAGCGTAATAGGCCAGCGGGTTGAACCACATACAGGCGATGAAAACCTCGGCCAGCAGCAAGGCCCACAGGTCGCCGCGGCGGACATGGGTCAGCTCATGGGCGATCGCGGCGCGCTGCTGGGTGTCGTCATAATCCATCTCGAACCAGGCCGGCAGCAGGACCACCGGGCGGGCGAGGCCGGTCACGAGCGGGCCGGACGAGATGAAGCTGGACGCAATCACCGGCAGGCGCTTCAGGCCGACCTGCGCGCTGACTTGCTGCGCAACGCGCTGCAGGCGTGGTGAGACGTTCATGGCTTCGCGTTTGACGGTCTGCATGAACACATGCTGGCGCCACAGGCTGAGGCCGAAAGCGAAGAGGGCTCCGCCTGCCCAGACGAGGAACAGGCCTGGCACCAGCACGTCAGACAAAATGTCCGCCAGGGAGTGCGACGGGACCAGACCGCCCGCAATCGCGCTGTCCGCAAGAGGTGGGGCGGGCAGGGCGGCCGGGGCAGGCGAAGAAGCGGCAAGCATCGGCAGAACGGCTTCCGGTGCGGCGGTGATGGCAAGGGCGCCCGCCGGTTCTGCGGCGTCCGAGGGCGCCGAGCGGGGCAGGCCCAGAAGCGGCATCAGCGACACCGGGATCTGCAGCGGCGGCAGGACCAGACGCGCCAGCGGAAGGGCCCACAGGGCATAGGCGACGCCGGCGCCGAAATGCTTCGCGACAGGTTTGCGCGCAACCAGCACCAGCGCGATCAGGACCGAGACGGCCAGAACGGTCTGCAGGGCGGATGTCATGTCAGGAAGGAAGGTCAGGCCGCTCATTTCTTCAGGTCCCCCAGCAGGCGTTCAAGTTCTTCGATGTCTTCCGGTGTCAGGCCGCGCGTGTCGGCGAGGTGTGCGACCAGCGGGGCGGCGCGGCCGGAGAAGACGCGGTCCACGAACTGGCCCGCGGCCTTTGCCTTGTAGGCGCCCTCTTCGATGATCGGATAATAGAGGTAACGGCGTCCGTCTTCTTCGGTCCGGAGCGCGCCTTTCTCGACCAGGCGGGCCAGCAGGGTTTTCACCGTGCGGCTGGTCCAGTCTTTCTCATCTCCCAGGGCCTCATGAACATCGGATGCGGCGAGGCCCGGCGATTGCCAGAGCACGCTCATCACGTCGAGTTCGGCGGCGGAAATTTTCATCTCGGGGACTCTCCGGTAAGACTACGGATGTGGTCATAAGATATGACTACAAACGTGGTCAATGGGATTCTTCGAAGACTCGCGTGACAAGTTCGTAAGGTCAGGTTTTGATGCGCGCTCCTGCGTGTGCGGCTTCAATTCCGTCGAGCGCTCCTGTAGGAGAAATGGAAGGTCCCGGGGCCGGGGTCAGAGTGAGGGTAAAGGTAGATGAACCGAAGGATGCTGGGAGCGCTGAGCCTGGCGCTTCTCACGGCAGGCTGTGCTGAAACCGGCACAAGCGGCGAGTTTGGCCGCGTACTGGGAGAGGTCCTTGGTTCCGCCACCACACCTGACGCCCAGGGCGCATTGAGTGTTGCCGAGATCGATGCGGGCCTGCGCGAAGCCTTGACGGTCGGCACCAATCTGGTCGCCAGCCAGCTGGGTCAGGCCAATGGCTATTATGGCGATCCGAAAATCCGTATCCCGCTTCCCAAGACCTACCGGACCATCCAGACCAATCTTGCCAAAGTCGGTGCCAGCGGCCCGCTGGATGACCTTGAGCTGCGCATGAACCGCGCGGCAGAGGATTCGGTGCCGGAAGCGCAGGCGCTGATTCTCGGCGCGATCCGCAACATGACGATCAGTGATGCGCTGAACATCCTGAATGGCGGGGATACGGCGGCGACCGATTACCTGCGTTCCAGAACCGAAACCCAGTTGCGCGCGGCCTTCACGCCCTATGCCCGCGATGCCTTGTCAAAGTCCGGTGCTTTCACGGCGATGGAAAGCGTGGCCGGCCAGTATGGCGCTGGCGGAATCACGTCCAGCCTGCAGGCCGACCTGACCAATCATGCGGTGGACTACGGCCTCGACGGCATTTTCCTCTATGTCGCTGAAGAAGAGAAGAAGATCCGGGAGAACCCGGTTGCGCGAACCACGGAGCTGCTGCGGCGCGTATTCGGGAATCGCGGCTGATGCGTCGATTTGCAACTGAGATGAAAGCCGGTGGCAAGCTGGCCGGGATCGAGTTCGGCGATCCGATCAAACCATTCGCAGCTGTCTGGATCCACGCCACGGGCTTCAATGCCATGACCTACCAGTCCTTGCTGGCGCCGCTGGGCCTTCGCCAGCGTGTCGCGGCGCTGGACATGCGCGGCCATGGCTGTTCGACCATGCCGGCAAAGCCCGGCCGCCTGAAATCCTGGCACCGTTACCGCGACGATGTGATCGAGTGGCTGGAGAAGGAAGCACCGCAAGGCGTCGTGCTGAGCGGACACTCCATGGGTGCGACCGTCGCGCTGCTGGTGGCCGGAAAACGGCCGGACCTGGTAAAGGGACTTGTGCTGGCAGATCCGGTGATCATGCCGCGGGTCTATTATTTCTGGAAACATGTCTTCCCGCCGGTCACCTGGATCGCGAACCGGAACATGCTGGCGCGCGGTGCGAAGAAGCGGCGGGCGGAATTTCCGTCATTCCGCGAGGCGCTGGAATCCTACACCGGCCGGGGCGCATTCACGACCTGGCGCGAGCCTTTCCTGGCAGATTACCTGCTCGACGGGATCGACCGGGTGGATCACAACAGTGCCCAGAGTGAAGAACAGGTCTGGCGTCTGACCTGCGATCCGAAATGGGAGTCGGCGACCTTCGCCGCCCAGCGGAACCAGCCATGGCGCGCCTTGCGGAAAGTGCGCAAGCACAAGATTCCGATCATTGTGCTGCGGCCGAACCGGTCCTCGGTGATTTCCCCGAAAGTGCGGGCACAGATCATCCTGATGAACCAGGCCCTGATGATGAAGGGCGTGCGCGGGACAACCCACTTCCTGCCCATGGAAGCGCCTTATGAAGTGCGCGATGCGCTGTCCGCCTTCATTGCGCGGCTGGTCGAGCGGTTCACGCTGGAAGAGGATTCGGACGTGTCCCGGTCCCTCAGCATCCGCCGCCGCAGGGCATAGGTTCGGCTGTTACCAGAGCGGGCGGTCCGGCGAGGCCGATTGGGCGAGCTTTTCCATCAGGCGGGTCAGCTCCTGACGTTCTTCCGGCGTCAGCACGGATTCCAGTGCCTGTTCTTCCGAAATCGCCATCGGCACGATGTCATCGTAAACGGCCTGTCCGGCAGGCGTGAGGAACAGCATTGAGCGCCTTGCGTCCTCCTCGGAGGATTTCCGTTCCAGATAACCGACCTCGATCAGCCCGGCGACGGCCCGGCTGACGGCCACCTTGTCCATCGCCGTGCGCTGGCCGATCTCGGTGGCACTGATGCCCGGCGCATCGCCGGTCACCGCCATGACGCGCCATTGCCAGATCGAGAGGCCGAATTCGCGATCATAGATATCTGCGATCCGCCGCGAAATCGTGTTGGACAGCACGGACAGCCGGTAGGGCAGGAATTCGCGCAGTCTTAGCTGAGGTGTCCGGGAAGGGTCGGGCATGGCGGGTCCATTCGTGCTTGCCTTGGAGGCAATAAATAGTTACATATGAAACTAAATCTGATTAACGTAATACGGAGAGAACCCATGGCCGACCTGTTTGACAACCCTGCAGGCCTCGACGGATTCGAGTTCATCGAGTTTTCCGCGCCTGAAAAAGGCGTGCTGGAGCCTGTTTTCGAAACCATGGGTTTCACGAAAGTGGCCCGTCATCGCTCGAAAGACGTGGAGCTTTGGCGTCAGGGTGGCATCAACCTGATCACCAATTACGAGCCGAAATCCGCCGCCTGGTATTTCTCGCGCGAGCACGGGCCCTCGGCCTGTGGCATGGGCTTTCGCGTGCGCGATGCCCGCAAGGCCTACAAGCATCTGCTGGAGCAGGGGGCTGAGCCGGTGCACGTCCAGACAGGCCCGATGGAGCTGCACATTCCCGGCATCCGCGGCATCGGCAATTCGATCATCTACCTGATCGACCGGTATGGCGAAGAGCTGGACATCTATGACATCGACTTCGAATACCTGCCGGACGTCGAGAAGCATCCTGTCGGCGCGGGCTTCACCCTGATCGACCACCTGACGCACAACGTCTATGGCGGGCGGATGAAGTACTGGGCGGACTTCTATGAGAAGCTCTTCAACTTCCAGGAAATCCGCTATTTCGACATCAAGGGCGAATATACCGGCCTCACCTCCAAGGCACTGACGGCGCCGGACGGCAAGATCCGAATCCCGCTGAATGAAGAAGGCAAGAGCGGCGGCGGCCAGATCGAGGAATTCCTGCGGGAGTTCAACGGCGAAGGCATCCAGCACATCGCCCTCATCTGTGACGACCTCTATGCCTGCTATGACAGCCTGAAACAGAAGGGCGTGCCCTTCATGACGGCCCCGCCGGCCGCCTATTACGACATGCTGGACGAGCGCCTGCCGGGCCATGGCGAAGATGTCGAGGGGCTCAAATCCCGCGGGCTCCTGCTGGATGGCACGACCGAAGGCGGCCAACCGCGCCTCCTGCTGCAGATCTTCGCGCAGGCGGAAGTCGGCCCGGTCTTCTTCGAGTTCATCCAGCGCAAGGGCGACTACAAGGAAGGCTTTGGCGAAGGCAACTTCAAGGCCTTGTTTGAATCCATGGAACGTGACCAGATTCAGCGAGGTGCATTGAAGGTCGAAGAGGACGCATGAGCGAGCCGAACAAGAAATTTGAACTGTCCCCGGTCGGCGAAGGCCTGATCGGGGCCGTGGCGGGCACGGTTGTCGGCGTCATTCTCTGGCGCATCGGCGTGATCTCCGCCCCGGCCATTCCGGGCGTCACGCTGGGCCTCGGAATCGGCAGCTGGTTCAACGCATGGCGGCGCGCGAAGAACGCCGCAAAGGACTAAAAGGGAGATCCCAAATGACATCACCCGCACATTTGAAAGGCGTCCACCACGTGGCCTATCGCTGCAAGGATGCGAAAGAGACGGTCGAGTTCTACCGTGATGCCCTCGGCATGGATTTCCAGCTGGCCATCGCGGAGGACCATGTGCCGTCGACCGGCGCCTATGATCCGTACATGCACATTTTCCTCGATGCCGGGAACGGCAATGTGCTGGCCTTCTTCGAACTGCCGCAGCAGCCGGACATGGGCCGCGACGAGAACACGCCCGCCTGGGTGCAGCATATCGCGTTCCGCGTCGGCTCGCTTGAAGAGCTGATGGAAACCAAGGCGCACCTTGAAGGCATGGGCCTCGACGTGCTCGGCCCGACGCATCACGGCATCTTCAAGTCGATCTATTTCTTCGACCCCAACGGCCACCGCATCGAACTTGCCGCCGACATCGGCACGCCGGAGCAGATGGCACAGCTGAAGAGCGTGGCCGAACCGATGATCGAGGAATGGACCGCCACCAAGAAAGCCCCCCGCCATGCCGCCTGGCTACACGAGAAAATCGCGGAAGAAAGCTGATTCATGAAACTCGCTACTCTTAAGAATGGCGCCCGTGACGGGCGTCTTGTTGTCGTCTCGAAGGACCTGACGCGCGCCACCGATGCCGCGTCGATCGCGCCGACCCTGCAGGCGGCGCTGGACGACTGGGCGCACACCGCGCCGCGCCTGCAGCAGCTGGCCGAACAGGTGGAGCTGGGCAGCGTCCCCACATTCCGGTTCCACGAGCATGACTGCGAAAGCCCGCTGCCGCGTGCCTATCAGTGGGCGGACGGCTCGGCCTATATCAATCACGTCGAACTGGTGCGCAAAGCGCGCGGCGCGGAAGTGCCGGAAAGCTTTTATGACGATCCGTTGATGTACCAGGGCGGAAGTGACGCGTTCCTCGGCCCCCGCGATGCGATCCCGCTCGGCGATGTCGCCTGGGGCTGTGACATGGAAGGGGAGGTCGCCGTCATCACCGACGACGTGCCCATGGGCGTCTCCGAGTCCGATGCGGCCGGCCACATCAAACTGATCATGCTGTGCAATGACGTGTCCCTGCGCGGGCTGATCCCCGGCGAACTCGCCAAGGGCTTCGGCTTCTTCCAGTCCAAACCGCCGAGCGCCTTCACGCCGGTGGCCGTGACGCCGGACGAACTGGGCGATGCGTGGAAAGGCAGCGTCATTCATCTGCCGCTGCATGTGGACTATAATGGCCAGCCCTTCGGCCGCGCCAATGCAGGCGTCGATGCCACGTTCAGCCTCGCGCGCCTCGTGGCCCATGCCGCGAAGACACGGCCTCTCACCGCAGGCACGGTCATCGGCTCAGGCACTGTGTCCAACAAGGATGCCGATGGCGGGGCAGGCAAGCCGGTCAGCGAGGGCGGGCTCGGCTATTCCTGCATTGCCGAGATCCGCATGATCGAAACCATTGCGGACGGCGCCCCGAAAACCCCCTTCATGAAGCCCGGTGATACGGTGCGGATGGAGATGCTGGACAAGGCCGGACACTCGATTTTCGGGGCCATCGAACAGACCGTCGAAGCAACCGGATAATTCCGGATTTGCCGTCTTGTTTTCCTCCGGCGCCTGTGTTTCAACGCTTGTTGAAATTTTGGGGCCGGGAAGCAGTTCGGCCCGCCTCGAAATGTGATACGAAAAAGGAAAGCGCAGCCGGGCAGGATAGGTCTGCCGGGGCGTCCAAGTCAGGGAGCGACAGGACCTGTCCATGTCTAGCAAGGTCTACAATTCTGCGAAGGAAGCCCTGGAAGGCCTCACCTTCGACGGCATGACCGTGATGGCCGGAGGCTTCGGCCTTTGCGGCATTCCGGAAAACCTCATCCTCGCCCTGCGCGACAGCGGCGTGAAGGATATCACCGCGATTTCAAACAATGCAGGCGTCGATGATTTCGGCCTCGGCCTGCTGCTGCAGACGCGCCAGATCAGGAAGATGATCTCGTCCTATGTCGGCGAGAACAAGGAGTTCGAGCGCCAGTATCTCTCCGGCGAACTGGAGCTGGAGTTCAACCCGCAGGGCACGCTGGCAGAGCGGTGCCGGGCAGGGGGCGCAGGCATTCCCGGCTTCTACACCAAGACAGGCGTCGGCACGCTGGTCGCTGAAGGCAAGGAGCACCGGGACTTCAACGGCGAGACCTACATCCTCGAAACCGGCCTCGTGTCTGACCTCTCCATCGTGAAGGCCGAGAAGGCCGACACGCAGGGCAACCTGATCTTCAACAAGACCGCCCGCAACTTCAATCCGCCGATGGCGATGGCTGGCAAGGTCACTGTGGCCGAAGTCGAAGAGATCGTGCCGACGGGAAGTCTCAACCCGGATGAAATTCACCTGCCGGGCATTTTCGTGCAGCGCCTCGTGAAGGGCACCTTCGAGAAGCGTATCGAACAACGGACAGTCCGCAAGCGGGAGCACTACTAATGCCCTGGACACGCGATGAAATGGCGGCGCGCGCCGCAAAAGAACTGCATGACGGTTTCTATGTGAACCTCGGCATTGGCATCCCCACGCTTGTGGCGAACCACATTCCGGAAGACATGGACGTCACGCTCCAGTCCGAGAACGGCATGCTGGGCATGGGCCCGTTCCCGTTCGAGGGCGAAGAAGACGCTGACCTGATCAATGCCGGCAAGCAGACGATCACGACGCTGCCGCGCACGAGCTTCTTCGACAGCGCGACCAGCTTCGCGATGATCCGCGGCGGTCACATCAACATCGCCATCCTCGGCGCGATGGAAGTGGCCGAGAATGGCGACATCGCCAACTGGATGATCCCCGGCAAGCTGGTCAAAGGCATGGGCGGGGCGATGGACCTCGTCGCCGGTGTGAAGCGCATCGTTGTGGTGATGGATCACAGCAACAAGAAGGGCGAGACGAAAGTGCTGAAGGCCTGCACCCTGCCGCTGACCGGCAAGGGCGTGGTGAACCGCATCATCACCGACCTCTGCGTCTTCGACGTCGTCGAAGGCGGCCTGAAAGTGATCGAGCTCGCACCCGGCGTGTCCTTGCAGGACGTGAAGGAAAACACCGAAGCCACGATCGTCGGCTAAGACCAAGTATCGTACGTTGAGGATTGAATCCGGACACGCTCCGGACTAGGCCTTCGCCATGACTTCTGCATTCTCTCCGCTATCGCCCCTTCCGCCAGACGCTCTGCTCGGCCTGATGACTGCATTCCGCGAGGATGACCGGGCCGAGAAGTTCGATCTCGGCGTCGGCGTCTACAAGGACGACCAGGGCAATACGCCTGTCATGTCGGCTGTGGCGAAGGCCGAAGCGCTGATGCTGCAGCGGCAGACGACGAAGGTTTATGAAGGCCCGCGCGGGAACGTCGATTTCTGCGCCGCCATCGAGGACTTTGTCTTCGGTGTGGGCGCTGCCGTCCGCAAGGAAGGACGCACGCTGTCCTTCACCGCGCCGGGCGGTTGCGGCGCGCTCTCGCTGGGCGTCGGCCTGATGCGCCGCCTCGGTGTGAAGAAGGTCTGGGTGTCCGACCCGACCTGGCCGAACCATCCCAAAGTCGTGCAGTCGGCAGGCCTCACGGCCGGCAGCTACCGCTATGCCGATCCGGAGACCGGCACGGCCGACCGCGCGGCCATGCTCGAAGACCTCGCCAGGGCAGAGCGCGGCGACGGCGTCATCGTGCAGGGGCCTTGCCACAACCCGACCGGCATCGACCTGACGCTGGACGACTGGCGCACGCTCGGCGCGTTCGTGAAGGAACGCGGCCTGATTGTCATGCTGGACGTTGCGTATCACGGCTTCGCCCATGGCCTGGACAAGGATATCGCTGGCGTCCGCGCCTTTATCGATGCAGCGGGCGAGGCGCTGATCTCCTATTCCTGCTCCAAGAATTTCGGCCTCTACCGCGAGCGGGCAGGCTGCTTCCTCGCCGTCGGTGAGACGGCGGACGGCATCGCGGCGGCGACCACCCATGTGGCGGACATTTCCCGTGCGACGTGGTCCATGCCGCCGGCGCATGGCGCAGGCATTGTGGCGACCATCCTTGGCGATGCCGCTCTGCGCGCTGAATGGGAAGCAGAGCTGACGTCGATGCGGGAGCGGATGATCTCGCTGCGCAAGGCGCTCTCGGGTGAACTGGTGCAGCGGACCGGTTCGAACCTGCTCGCCAGCCTCGCGACGCAGAACGGCATGTTCAGCCAGCTGCCGGTTACGCCTGAAGGCGCGAAAGCCCTGCGCGAGGAAAGCGGCCTCTACATGCCAGGCTCGGGCCGCATCAATATTGCGGGCCTGAACCAGAAGGACATCCCGCGCATCGCCGAAATCATCGCGACCGCGCTTTAGAGCCGCGCGCCTGCTTCGACTTCGCTCAGCATGAGCGCTCCGAAAGTGCGGACTCATCCTGAGCGAAGTCGAAGGATGATGCGGCAGCTCTCCAGGTCAGATCGAAAGCCCCTTCGGCGCGAGGCGTTCGAGTTCCTCGATCGCCGCGGCCGGGGCCGGGATGGCCTTGCGGGCGTCGAGGTCCAGTGTGATGGCGGTCGCCTGGCTGGTGGCCCAGGGCTTGCCGGACACCGGGTCCATCAGCCAGTGGAACAGGCCATGGGTCTTGCCCTGTACGCCGCCAAGACCGGTATAGACTTCGAACCGGTCACCGGCTTCCGGCAGTCTGTGGTAGCGGATCCGGTATTCCAGCACGGCGGCGCCCATGCGCAGGCCGCCCGCGGCTGCCGCGACTTTCTTGCGCCAGTTGAACAGCAGGTTCGGGACAGAATCCGACACGCGGCCGATCACCCATGCCGGAGACATCCGTCCGTGTACGTCCAGGTGTTGCGGCGGGACGGCGCCCATGCCGATGCAGGCGATGCCGAGATCGCGCGGGGTTTCGATGGAGATTTCCTCAAAGGGCAGGCCGGGCGCGTCCGCGTCGATGGAGCGGGGCGCGGCTTCTTCCGGCGGTGTGTCCATATCGTCTGCCATGGCGGCGCGAACACTCTTGCCCCACGGAAAGGGTTCGCGGCCCGCCGTGTCGATATGCATGATCCGGGTCCGGAAGGCAGCGGCCAGCTGGCCGTCTGCATGGCGCAGTTCCTGGTAGACGATCGCGTCAGACTCGCCGACCTCGACCAGGCAGCCTTTCATACTGAGCGGACGTCCGGGCAGGACCTCGCGGACGAACCGGATATGCTGGTCCACCGGCACGATGGTGGATGGTGAATTCTGCCGGAACGCGTGCGGCATGCCCAGCGAATGGGCAAAGACCGCAAGGCCTTCCATTTGCTTCTCGACATAGACGCGCACATTCATGTGCCCCATCTCGTCGCAATCCCACTGATTGCAGCTTCCCCGCCAAAGAGTTTTCACTGAGCACAATCCCTGCAGGTGCCGCGCACTTCCACAACGGCGCGGGACATATGGAAGCCTGCGGCTTCCGTTTCGGCTTTCAGCGCCGCATTGGTTGCCTCGGCGTGCAGTTCTTCGGCGCCGTGGCATTTTTCGCAGATCAGGAACACAGCCGAGTGGCGATGGCTGGCATGGCCGCAGGCGACATAGGCGTTCAGGCTCTCGATCTTGTGGGCAAGGCCGGTGTCCTGCAGGAAATCGAGCGCGCGATAGATCGTCGGCGGCTTGGCGGAGCCTTCGCCGTCGAGATTCGCGAGCAGGTCGTAGGCCTTGGCAGGCTCGGCGCTTTCCAGCAGCAGGCGCAGCACCTTGCGGCGGATTTTCGTCATCCGCTGGCCCTGGCGGGCAACCAGCGTTTCGGCTTCGTTCAGGAACGCGTCAACGTCCTGCGGACTGCAGGGCGTATTGGCGTGAACATGGGAATGGCTGTGTGAGGCACTCATGCGCCCAATGTCGTGTGTTTTGTCCACAATGTGAAGGGGCAAGCGCTGCCGTATCGCCCCCTGAAGGACTGGACGGAGTCCGCAAATCACCCGAGATTCTTGTCAAAGACGAAAATCCAAGGGGATGAACGGGATGCAATTGTCGGAGCGCGAAGGCCTTGAACTCTGGCGCCGGGCGGTCACCGCCTCGGTCCGCTCCGACGCGCCGGACCTGACGGCCCGCCAGCAAGCCATCCTGATGACCATCGCCCTGTCACCCGGCCCGCACACGGTACGCGGACTGGCAGAACAGCTGAACATCGCCAAACCGGCCGTCACCCGCGCGCTGGATGCGCTGGAGCGCCTCGACTTCATCAAGCGCGTGCGCGACGAGGCGGACCTGCGGAACATCTTCCTGGAACGGCGCCCGGCAGGCATGACCTATCTTCGCCGGTTCGCCGGGCTTGTTCTTGCCGCAGCTTCCGGCAAGGATCAGGAAGCTGCCGCCAGCCCGAAAGCACGTAAGGCGTCGGCGGCGTAGGACAACGCTGCGGGGCTTTTCATGCCTGACTACAATGACACGCGACTGACACCGCCCGACAGGCCGTTTCGCCTGGTACAGGTGCGGGCGGGAAGTGTGCCGGTGCGCGAAGCCCCATTGCCGGATGCGCGCCTCGCCACCGAAGCCCTGTTTGGCGAAATTCTCGACGTCTTCGAAGAACAGCACGGTTTCGCGCTGGTACAGTGCCAGCGTGACCGTTATGTCGGCTGGGTGCCGCTGGCCGGCCTGTCGGAGCGTCTGCTTGACCCGACCCACCGGATCACGGTGCCTCACACGCATGCCTATGCAGAACCGGACCTGAAATCGGCGCCGCGGCTGGTGCTGAGCCTTGGGGCGAAGGTCAGCGTGATTGCGGAAGAGGGCGACTGGCGGCACTGCCGGGACGCAGGCTGGGTCTACCACCGCCATCTCGATGCCGTGACGGCGCAGGCAGAGGACCCTGTGAGCGTGGCGGAACAGTATATCGCCACGCCATATCTCTGGGGTGGCCGGTCGGGGCTTGGCCTGGATTGCACGGGCCTGACGCAGCAGTCTTTCGAAGCGGCGGGTGTCCTGCTGCCGCGCGACAGCGACATGCAATTCGCCTGGGCCGGTGAGGATATTCCCGGCTGGCGTGACCCCGGCACTCTTCAGCGCGGCGACCTCGTCTTCTGGAAAGGCCATGTCGGCATCATGACTGATCCGGATCACCTCCTGCACGCCAATGCATGGCATCTGGCTGTCGCGCGTGAGCCGCTGGACGGTGCAATTTCCCGGATCGCAAAGTATTACGCCGAGCCCATAGGGGCCCGGCGCATACAGATATCTTCTGAAAGAGGGCCGGTACCGGCCTGGAAGACCGGCGCCTGAGCCTTACTCGCCTTCTTCTTCGGTCGGCGTCGGGGCTTCTTCCTCAAGGGCCTCTTCAGCTGCTTCCATCGCAGCATCAGCTTCTTCGGCGATGGCGTCGGTGACGTCATCGACCGTTTCCGTCACTGCGTCAGCAGCGCCTTCAACGGCATCTTCGACAGGCGTTGCGGCTTCTTCGCCTTCCGCCGGGGCCTCAGCACCGTCTTCAGCAGCCTCTGCGCCTTCGTCTTCACCGGCGGCCGGAAGCGGGTCCGGGAATGCCGGGGCATCCGGGGAGAAAGAGGTGAGGTAAGCGATCACGTTGATACGGTCCGGATCCTTGCGCAGGCCTGCGAAGGACATGGACGTGCCACGTGCATAGGAGCTTGGGTTTTCCAGCCAGTGGTTCAGGTCTTCATAAGTCCAGCTGCCGCCGATCTCGGTCAGGGCTGCGGAGTAGTTGAAGCCAGCATGCTGGTGCTTGGCAGCGCCGACAACGCCGTAAAGGTTCGGGCCGGTACCGTTGGCGCCGCCTTCTTCAACCGTGTGGCAGGTCGTGCACTGGCCCTTGAAGGTGCGTTCGCCGCGCGAAATATCCGCAGCAGCGAGCAGGGCACCGAGGTCGAACACTTCTTCCTCTTCAGCTGCCGCGGCACCGCCGCCGGCAACTTCGACGCAGTAGGCGAATTGCTCGCACATCTGCTCCGACAGGGAGGTCGCCTCAGCGTGCTCTTCCCCGTGGTGGCCTTCTCCACCATGGGCAAACACCACATCAGAAAGCGTCTTGAGGCCAAAAAGGCCGAGTGCGGTCGCCAGCAGCGCTCCCATGATCTTGTTAAGACCGAGTTCCCCCATGAGGATCTTCCTTCGAATCTGTCTGGTCATAAGTCTTGGCGCGCGCCTTTTGGCACGCTAACGGGTGGCCCGCAATATAAAGGCTGCGCGACAGGGAAGCTTCCCCTGTTCGTCGCGGCGATCCGACGCAGCACGAAACGGGGTAGAGGCCGGAAAAATGACGGGAAAAATCGCATATCAGGGCGAACCGGGGGCCAATTCGCACATCGCCTGCAATCAGGCGTTTCCATCGCTGGAACCTCTGCCGTGCCGGACATTCGAGGATTGCTTTGCCGCCGTTGAAAAGGGTGAGGCGGATCTGGCCATGATTCCGGTCGAAAACACGATTGCCGGCCGGGTCAGCGATATTCACTCCCTTCTGCCGGGCACCAGCCTTCAGATCGTCGGTGAATACTACCTGCCGATCCGGTTCCAGCTGATGACCCTGCCGGGGGTGAAGCTGGGCGATGTCAAAAAGGCCCGGTCCCACATCATGGGGCTCGGCCAGTGCCGCAGGTTCCTGCGCGAGCACGGCATCGATTCAGTGACATCATCGGATACGGCGGGCGCCGCCCGCGAAGTCGCCGAAAGCGGTGACCGGACCATCGCGGCCATCGCGCCGCGCCTCGCCGCAGAAGTCTACGGTCTCGAAATCCTCGCCGAGGACATCGAGGACGCGGCGCACAACACGACCCGCTTCGTGATCATGTCGCGCGAGCCGTCCGAGATCGAATTGGGGGACGGCCCGGCCAAGACGGCTTTCCTGTTCGAGGTACGCAACATTCCGGCGGCCCTGTTCAAGGTGCTGGGCGGGTTCGCCACCAACGGCATCAACATGACCAAGCTGGAAAGCTACATGGTTGGCGGCAATTTCACCGCGACGCAGTTCTATGCCGAGATCGAAGGCCATCCGGATGAGCGGTCGGTCCAGCTGGCGCTGGAAGAGGTCGGCTTCTTCACCCAGATGATGAAACTGGTCGGCGTGTTCCCGGCAGCGGGCTACCGCGAAGGCTGACCTAACAGATCTGGATCTTTGATTTCAGGCTGTCGGCAAGATGGTCTGCGAACAGCTTTGCCTTGCCGCGCAGCTTGCCCGCTGCCCAGACGGCGTGGATCGACAGGCTCTGTGTTTCCCATTCAGGCAGGACACGCACAAGCGTGTTCGATCCGAGGCAGTTCGACACGAGCCAGCCCGGCGCCATCAGGATGCCGAGCCCATCCTCGGCGGCCTGTTGCAGGATCTCGCCGCCGGAGGCGCGGAACGGACCGTCCACCGTCACGTCTTCTTTCTGGTTGCCATTGGTCAGTGTCCAGATGGTCGACCGGGAGTGACGGAAGATCAGTGCGTCATGCCTGGCCAGGTCGGCCGGTGTTTGCGGCGTTCCCTTGCGCTCGAGGTAAGCAGGGGAGGCCCACAAGGCGCGCGGTGCTTCGGCGAGCTTCTTTGCCATCAGGCTTGAATCGGTCAACTCCCCCAGACGGAAGGCGAGATCGACGCCTTCGCCGACAATGTCCGTCAGGAAGTCATCCCCGATCACATCGAACTTCACATGCGGGTAGATGCGCATGAAGCTTGCGATCTCCGGCGCGATCACATGGCGCGCGAAGGAGTGCGAGCAGGAGATGCGGAGCAGGCCGACAGGCTCATGCTCCAGACCGCGGGCTTCGGCTTCTGCCTCGTCATACTCGGCGAGAATGTCGACTGCGCGGCGATAAAAGCGTTCGCCGGCTTCGGTCAGGCTGAGCGCCCGCGTCGTGCGCAGGAACAGCATCGCATCGAGTTGACCTTCCAGGTCCTGGATACGGCGTGACACGGTTGGCTGCCCGATCCCGAGATCGGCGGCGGCGCGCGAGAAGCTGCCGGCGTCCGCCACGCGGACGAACAGGCGCATTGCATCGATCCGGTCCATTCGAACCCCCCTTGCAGAACGAGCACGAATGTAGGGAAGGCGGCGCCATTCTGCGAGGGGGGGCAGGCGCATTTCCCGCCGGTGACCGGCGCACGAAACCGTGAGCGACGCTCACACGCCTTTGCTTTGCCCGTGTGCGGCCCCCCGTGAGACAAGCCGCGTCAAAGGGAGACGCAAACCATGCTCGCAAGAATAAAGAATTACGCACCCACCGCCTACAGCCTGATCGCCTCGGCCGTGTTCCTCGACAGCCTGCGGTTCAAGTTCACGAACGCCATCGAAACGCAGGTCATTTTTGGCCGGCTCGATGCCTGGGCCGCCAGCCTCGGCGCGCCGGGACTGTTCGCCCAGACGGGCCTGTTCAGCCAGTACGTGATCGGCTCGGCGGAACTTCTGGCCTCCACGCTGTTGCTGCTCGGGCTTTTCCCGGCATTGCGCCGGCTGCAGACGCTCGGCGCCCTGATCGCTGTGGCCGTGATGACCGGCGCGGTGAACTTCCATCTCTGGACGCCGCTCGGAATCGATCCGAACAATGATGGCGGCGGCCTGTTCTTCATGGCGGTGACGGTTTGGCTGACCTCGGTCGCGATGCTCTTCGCCCGCCGCCGGACGCTGTTCACCATCATGGCCGAACTGCGCGACGTGATCGTGCCGCCGATGGAAGCCCCCATGTCCTCCAAAACCCGCCAAGCACCTGCCTGACGCGTCAGCCAGCCCCTCGGAAATGCCCCCACTGGCAACCTGCCTCTTTTCCTGAAAGGATCTGTTCAGATGAAACTCCGCCCACTCTTCCTGGCAGCTTTCGTTGCCTTTGCACCGGTCGCCGCCATCGCGCCGGCTGCCCATGCTGAACCTGCGGTCTATACCGGCCGGTTCTCGAGTACTGCCCTTCAGGGCTATGACCCCGTGGCCTATTTCACCGAGGGCGAACCGGTGAAGGGATCAAAAGAATTCTCCACGGAGTATAATGGCGCGACCTTCCGCTTCGCCTCTGCCGCCAACCGCGACACGTTCCTCGCAGACCCGGCCGCCTATGCGCCGCAATATGGAGGCTATTGTGCGTGGGCCATGGCCGATGGCCAGTATGCCAAGGGCGACGCAAAGCACTGGAAGATCGTCGATGGGAAGCTCTATCTGAACTACAATTCCGGCATCCAGAAGAAATGGAATGCGGATATTCCGGGCTTCATCGAAAAGGCCGACACGCACTGGCAGGCATTGCAGGAATAGGCCACGCGTCCGCAGCAGGGCCGACTCCGGGAGGGTGGCTTAAATCTGAGTCATGACACAGGTTTAAGTACCGTTCCGTCCGGGATCGATTACCTCTTTCGTTACCGGCGGTGCCCCAGCTCCAGACCCCACGGGTTCAAGTCCGCCGGACGAAATTGCGTGCAGTGTCCCCCTACGGCGCGCAAGGAAAGAAACCCCCGCACTGTCTGCCAGGCGGGGGTTTCTCATATCGATCCGGAAAGTGCGCACAAAAAAAAGCGGACGTGGTTTTTCCCGCGTCCGCTTTTCCTGGAACTTCTGGTCCGGCTTACTTTTTCTTCGCAGCCGGTTTCTTCGCAGCAGGCTTCTTTGCGGCGGCCGGCTTCTTTGCAGCAGGCTTGGCAGCTTTCGGAGCAGCTTTCTTCACGGCCGGCTTTGCAGCAGGTTTCTTGGCCGCCGGTTTCTTTGCAGCCGGTGCTTTCGCGACAGCTGGTTTCTTTGCTGCCGGTTTTTTGGCGGCAGCGGGTTTCGTTGCAGTCGCGGCCTTGGCGGCCGGTTTCTTCGCGACCGGCTTTTTCACGGCTGGCTTCTTTGCCGCCGGTTTTTTCGCAGCCGGTTTCTTCGTTGCAGTTGCCATGTCCGATCTCCTGTCAGTGGCAAGTCTCAAAGTACTTTGATTCGCGCGAAATCAACTCCAGATTTTTGTCTGCAAGAAGAGCGGATACACGCCTTCCGTGTGCGGTCAATGACCTTTTTCAGACCATGCTTTCATGATGTGGTGGGCGATCGCCATTGGCGGCGGTCCGAAGATCTCTTCATGGGAATGGTTCAGGATCCGGACCATCTCTTCGCGCGTGACCCATCGGGCTGTCTCGATCTCTTTCTCATCGATCGAAATGTCGAACCCATCCGCTTCGAGAATGAGGCCGACCATGAGCGAAGAAGGGAAGGGCCAGGGCTGGCACGCAATGTATTCTGCACTTGCTGCATCAGTAACGACGCCAGCTTCCTCGAAAATTTCTCGCGCCGCGGCTTGTTCAATGGTTTCTCCGGGTTCGCAGAATCCGGCGAGGCAGGAATAGAATCCGGGTGGCCACATCTTCTGTCTTCCGATCAGGGCCTTGCCGTCCTTGACGGCCAGCATGATCGCGACCGGATCTGTCCGCGGGAAGTGTTCGGCGCCGCAAGACGGGCACTGCCGCTTCCATCCGGCTTCGACCATTGCGCTTTCCAAACCGCATTTTGAGCAGAACCTGTGGCTCTGGTGCCACATGAAAATCGACCGCGCGGTCGATGCGCAGTTTGCATCCATCTCCGGAATCGATCCGGCGGCGGCACGGAAGTCGAGAAATTTGCCTGCGCCGGCGATCAGTGATCCCTCCAGATCGAAACGTTCGGGCAGGTCGATGGCGAACACCGGGGTGCCAGCCTTGTCTTCGCCCAGGAAGAGACGCGGCGAGCCCGGCGAGATCCGCTCGGCTTCCGGGCCCATCCAGACAAGCCCGCTGTCACGGCCCGGATGCACGAATGGCTCGCCATTCTTCATCAGCAGGACCAACACGTCTTCGCGCGCGAAAGCTTCTTCCAGCCAGGCTTCATCCAGCCGCCGGTGGGCGGCACGGTCGATGGGCTTTGCCGCAAGCGGCATGTCATTGGAGTTGGTCATATGTCGGTCTCTGTCGCGGCACTTCTCATGATTTGAATCATTTCGATTATTTCTGCTCTCCGGGGGGAAGGGAAGGGCTGGAACCAATTGCCTGCCGCGGCCCCATAGCCAAACCCACCGATAACCTGTATCGGGCGCGGGAATTCCCCTTTCTTACCTCCCGAAAGCCTGCCGTCCATGTCCACGCCTATCGAAAAAATGCGTAACATCGCCATCATCGCTCACGTCGACCACGGGAAGACGACGCTGGTGGACGAACTCCTGAAACAGTCCGGCACCTTCCGTGAAAACGAGAAGACCGCCGAGCGGATGATGGATTCCAACGATCTGGAAAAAGAGCGCGGCATCACCATCCTCGCCAAGACGACGTCGGTGGAATGGAACGGCTACCGCATCAACATCGTCGACACGCCCGGACACGCCGATTTCGGCGGTGAGGTGGAGCGTATCCTTCACATGGTGGACGGCGCCATCGTTCTGGTCGACGCCGCTGAAGGCCCGATGCCGCAGACGAAATTCGTCGTCTCCAAGGCGCTGAAAGTCGGCCTGAAGCCGATTGTCGCCGTCAACAAGATCGACAAGCCGGAGCGCCGCCCGGACGAAGTGGTCAATGATGTGTTCGACCTGTTCGCAAACCTCGACGCAACGGATGAACAGCTCGACTTCCCGATCCTCTACGGCTCGGCAAAGCAGGGCTGGATGTCCAGCCAGTACGAAACGGCCGCCGCCAATATGGACGAGCTGTTCCAGCTGGTCGTGGACCATGTGCCGACGCCGAAAGTGGAAGAGGGTCCGTTCCGCTTCCTCGCCACCACGATTTCCGCAGACAACTTCCTCGGCCGCATCCTGACGGGCCGCGTCGCCTCCGGCACGATCAAGCCGAACCAGACGATCAAGGTGCTGGACCGCGAAGGCGGCCTCGTCGAGCAGGGCCGCGTTTCGAAAGTGCTGGCCTTCCGCGGGCTGGAGCGCGTGCCGGTCGAAGAAGCGCAGGCGGGCGACATCGTTTCCCTCGCCGGCATGACCAAGGCGAACGTCGCCGACACGTTCTGTGACCCGTCCGTTTCCGAACCGATGGCTGCCCAGCCGATCGACCCGCCGACCATCTCCATGACCTTCCGCGTCAATGACAGCCCGCTGGCGGGCACCGAAGGGACGAAGGTCACCAGCCGCATGATCTGGGACCGCCTGCTGAAAGAAGCAGAAGGCAACGTCGCCCTGAAAGTGGATCGTGCCACCGACGCCGAAGCGTTCACCGTTTCCGGCCGCGGCGAACTCCAGCTGGCCGTCCTGATCGAGACGATGCGCCGTGAAGGCTTCGAACTCGGCGTGTCGCGTCCGCAGGTCGTGATGCAGGAAGACGAGAGCGGCAACAAGCTGGAGCCGATCGAGGAAGTTGTCATCGACGTGGACGACGATCACTCGGGTATTGTCGTGCAGAAACTGTCGGAGCGCAAAGCCGACATGCTGGACATGCGCCCGTCCGGTGCCGGCCGCACGCGCATGGTGTTCCATGCGCCGACGCGCGGCCTGATCGGGTACCAGGGTGAACTCCTGTCCGACACGCGCGGCACGGCGATCATGAACCGCGTCTTCCACGAATACGCCCCGCACAAGGGCAAGATCCAGGGCCGTCACACCGGCGTGCTGATCGCGATGGAGCAGGGCGAGGCCGTGGCCTTCGCGCTCTGGAACCTCGAAGACCGTGGTCCGATGATGATTCATCCGGGCGACAAGGTGTATGGCGGCATGATCGTCGGCGAGCACACGCGCGACAATGATCTCGAAGTGAACGTCCTGAAGGGCAAGAAGCTGACCAACATGCGTGCGTCGGGTTCTGACGAAGCCGTGCGCCTCACGCCGCCGCTCCAGATGACGCTGGAAAAGTCGCTGGCCTACATCGCCGACGATGAACTCGTTGAAGTCACGCCTGAGAATATCCGCCTGCGCAAGATCTTCCTCGACCCGCACGAGCGCAAGCGCAACGCCAAGAAGGCCGACGCCTAAGCCGGCCTCAGGCGCGCTGGTCCTTGGGTGAGCCCATCACGATGTAAGACGTGATGGAGCTGACCTGCGGCACCGTGCCCAGCACTTCAGTATGGAAATGCTTGTAGGCGGCGAGGTCGGCGACCTCGACCCGCAGCAGGTATTCGATCGTGCCTGTCACATTGTGGCATTCGCGAACTTCCGGGGCCCGCTGCATCGCCTTCTCGAAGGCCGTCTGGTCTGGCTTTGTGTGCTTGGACAGGCCGACCGTGACATAGGCGAGGAAGCCGCCGCCGGTCGCCGTCCGGTCCACCACGGCGCGATAGCCCGTGATCACGCCGCTACGCTCCAGTTCCTGCACGCGGCGCAGGCAAGCCGACGGGGACAGGCCGACTTTCTCGGCCAGCTCCAGATTGCTGATCCGGCCATTCGTCTGAAGCTCACGCAATATATTGCGGTTTATCGTGTCCAGTTCCGTCATGGATTGTGAAATTAGTGCCTGTCAGGGCAAATATGCAAGCACATTGCGTCCGGTGTCGCATAAAGTTGCGGGATGATGCCGTTTGAACTCCTCCTTGCACTTTTCGTCTTCGCACTCATCGCCTCGATCACGCCGGGGCCGAACAATCTGATGCTGATGGCATCGGGCACCAATTTCGGCCTCAAGCGGACGCTGCCGCACATGGCGGGCGTCACGGTGGGCTTCACGCTGATGATTGTGCTTGTCGGTCTTGGCCTGGCGAAGATCTTCGACCTGTTCCCGGTTGCGCTTCTGGCCCTGAAGGGCGTGAGTGCGGTCTATCTGCTGTACCTCGCCTGGAAGATCGCCAACGCCGCGCCGCCGCCGGATGCGGCGCTGGAGGCCTCAACGGGAAAGCCGTTCAGCTTCCTGCAGGCGGCCGCGTTTCAATGGGTGAATCCGAAGGCCTGGGCGATGGCCCTGACGGCGATCAGTGCCTACACGCTGCCGGAGCACCCGTTCATCAGCCTGGCCATCATGGCGGGCGTGTTCGCCGGCATCAGCCTGTTCAGCACTTCGACCTGGGCCGTCATGGGTACGCAGGTCCGCCGGTTCCTGCACAGCCCCCTCCGGCTGCGGATTTTCAACATCGCCGCGTCGCTGCTTCTGGTTGCCACGCTGTGGCCGATCCTGACATCAGGCGGCCTCGCCGCGCACTGAAGCAGCAATCAGGCCGGAACCGGCAGCAGTTTGAAACGTTTGTTCCCGGACTCACAAGAAACCGGGAGCTTACGCCATGTCGTCCTTTTCTCTTTATCTGATCGGCTTCGTCATCTTCATCGCCGGGCTCGCCTATGGCGCCTTCCTGCTCGGCGTCGCGATGACATGGATTGCCGTCGGCGCCTTCACGCTGTTCGGCCTCGGCATCCTGACCGGCGTTGGCAAGACGCGGACACGCGACGAGTCGCCTACCGGGGACTAGTCCCCTGCAGATGGAGCGCCGCGGTCAAAGGCAGGGCCAGCGGCGCTTCAGGCGGGCAGGGGCTGGGAGAGGCGCGACGCATCGGTGAGCACCGATGTCCACGCCGCCTCCATCAACGGCGACCAGTCGCTGCCCGCCACTTCCTTCGTCACATCACGGATGATGTCGAAGAACACTTCGAACATGCCCGCCGGCACATCATAAGCGTCGTGGTTCACCCGCTCGGACCGGATCACCGTCTCCGCCAGCGTGCCCGGCCCCTCGGCCAGGTCCATCAGGCATTCGAACGCCTGAGACAGCATGGAGCCGCGCACCCCGCCATCCGTGTCCATCAGGAACAGGCCTTCCAGATCGGGATAGGCCGCGAACAGCCGCTCATAAACAAGCTCCGTCACATCCCCGGCCCGCTCAGAGAGCAGGCCGAGACTGTCGGTGAGTGCCGGATATCCAGACATCAGTCTTCCGCCTCATCCTTTTTCTTCGCCGGATCATACTTCGCGAACCATCCCATGATGTTGTCTGTCTTGGCGATCAGACGGGAGGGGCGGGAGGCGATATAGTGCGGGGAGTCCGGTATGCGGACATAGACCGTGTCGACCCCATTCATCTTGAGCGCGGTGTAGAACTGCTCGGCTTCCCAGGCCGGTGTGCGCCAGTCTTCCTCGCCCACCATCAGCATCGTCGGCGTCACCACCTTGTCGACATAGCGGATCGGCGAGAATTTCAGGAAGGCTTCCGGATTGGACCACGGGTCCTCGCGGATCCAGTGACGGCGCGCGAACTGGGCGATGTCGCCCGCCAGGGCCATGGTCATCCAGTTGATCACCGGCTTGACCGAGGCGGCCGCAGCGAAGCGGTCGGTCTTGGTCACGATCCATGCCGTCAGGATGCCGCCGCCGGAACCGCCGGTGACGAACAGGCGCTCCTCATCGACATAATCCTTCGTGACGAGGTCATCGACGACACTCATCAGGTCATCATAGTCATTGCCCGGATAGTTGCGGTCGATCAGCTGGGCGAACTCCTCGCCATAGCCGGTCGAGCCGCGCGGATTGGTCCATACCGTGACATAGCCCTCAGCCGCATAGCGCTGGATCTCGCTGCCGAAGAAGGGCGAATACATGGCGAACGGCCCGCCATGGATTTCCATGATCATCGGGAAGCTGCCATCCGCCTTGAAGTCCGGCGGCAGGGCGACCCAGGCCTCGATCTCGCGGCCATCGGCGCTGGAGGCAACGTGCAGCTCTTCGACCTTTGCCATGTCGAGGAAGGGCAGGACGTCGGCGTTGAGCTCTGTCAGCACCTTGTTGTCCCTGCCATTGGCGCCGATCGTGGCGACCTCTGCCGGACGGTCGGAGAAGCCTGCGGTGTAGGCGATGACCGGGCGGCGGCCTTCGCTGACCGAGAAGCTGCCATCGCCATAAGGGCGCCCGATCGAGGTGCCGCCGACATTCGTCACGACCTGGCTGACCTTGCCGCCCAAGTCGACATTATAGACGCTGAGCACGCCATGGTCTTCGCACAGGGCAAGGAGGCTCTTGCCATCCGGGGCCCATGCGATGCTGCCGAACTCCAGCGGGAAGTCGGCGGCGAGTTCGCGGACGTTCCCGCCATCGGCATCCATCAGGTAGAGATTGGCCTGTTCATAGGCCTTCAGGTGATCGTCATAGCCGCGGAAGGCGATGGTCTTGCCATCCGGGGAGACGACGGGGCCGAGGTCAGGTCCATCGCGGCTGGTCAGGGGGCTGATCGAATTGCCGGCCAGCTCGATCTTGTAGATCTCGCTCTCGATCGGGTCGAGGTCGCTGTCCTCGGCGAGGTTGCCGGTGGCCAGCAGCGTGTCATTGTCCAGCCAGTCGATGCCGCCCAGGTCCGCGTCCCCGAACGTGACCTGCCGCGGCGTGCCGCCATCGACCGTCAGCACGAACACCTGCTCGGCGCCGTTCTCAAGATATCCGGCCCCGTCGAACCGGAAGACCAGCGAGTCGATCACTTTCACGCCGGCATTCCATTTTGCGCCCTCCGGCGGGGTCGGCGGTTTGGCGAAGCTCGGCGTCTCGCTTTTCACGAACATGGAGAAGGCGACCTGTTTGCCGTCCGGCGACCAGACGGCGCCGCCCGGGCCTTCCTCGGTAAACTGGGCCAGCGAAAAGCTGCGGCCGCTGTCGAGATAGAGCAGGCGCATCTCCGGGCCTTTGCCGTTCGACGACGAATAGAGAATGCGCGAGCCGTCCGGCGACCAGCGGGGGCGGCTGGCCGGGACGTCGGTTACCAGCGGACGGTGGGCGCCGCTGTCCAGGTCGATCGACCAGAGGCTGCCGGTGTCGCGGTCGGTCATCTTGTCCATGGCGCGGCGGACATAGACGACCGTCTTGCCGTCCGGGGAGATCTGCGGATCGGTCGCGTATTCCATGTCGAAGACGCGCTCGGCGGTGAAGCGCTTCGACGGCGCCTCGTCTTCCTGCGCCAGCGCCGGTGCGGCGCTCATCAGTGCGGCCACGGCGGCCATCGCAAGCAGTCTCTGTTTCATTGAGAAACCCTCCCATTCTTGAACAAGTGAAATCATGGCTAGCACGCGTGTCGCGCACAGGACAGCAATTGATGATCCGTTATAGTCCGGCATGGTCATGGCTTGAACTCACTCTGGCCCTTGCGTCCGGAGCGGCCTCTGCGCATATAGCCCGCGGGAGGCAGGTGGCGGACGGGCCGCTCGCCAACCGGGTCAGGCCGGGAACGGAGCAGCCCCAACGAGTTTTCCGCCCGGGTCGCTCGCCTGTCTCCTTCTTCTCCATTCCGATCAAAGCACACGCCATCCCGCCCGTCCGGGGCAGGGGTGGCGACTCATTGCACTCGCCTCATCCGGGAATCAGGCGTGCCGGGAATCGTTTTCTGCGTGTGTTGGGGAGCGGGGACCTACTAGGGATAGTGGGCCGGCCGGATTTCGCGCCTTTTTCCTGAACAGGCCTTGCCCGGTTTTCCGGCGGCGGCCTCGTGCCCCGGATGGGAATTCAATGGGAATTCCACAGGCCAGAAGGCCCATAACACTTGAGTTTTCGGGCTTCCTGAAAGATTTTGTTAACCAGATTTCCACGGCGAATGTGAAGCTTTCCAGACAAACCACGTTGACCGGGTGTTAACCTTCGGACACTATATGTAGTGTCAGGAACGACGGAGGGCGCCACATATTGGCGCTTGGGGCTGAAGTTCCTATATTTTCAATAGATCCGGAGGGCTGCCGCATGTCTGCAACCAACGCCAACGCTGTGACTGAAAACGCGCCTCGCAAGGGGAAGCCGAAGTCGGGTGCTGACACGCAGTTGCGTGTGGTTTCGAACATGGAAGTCGTCACCGACTCCAGCCGCGACGCAAACCTCACCGAATTCGGCAAGAAAACGCTGGAAGACCGCTACCTGCTGCCGGGCGAGTCCTATCAGGACATGTTCGCACGCGTCTCCAAGGCCTTCGCCGACGATCAGGCCCACGCCCAGCGTCTTTATGATTATATGTCGAAGCTCTGGTTCATGCCGGCGACGCCCGTTCTCTCGAATGGCGGCGCGGATCGCGGCCTGCCGATCTCCTGCTTCCTCAACCAGGTTGGCGACTCGCTCGACGATATCGTCGGCACCTGGACCGAAAACGTCTGGCTCGCCTCCAATGGCGGCGGCATCGGCACCTATTGGGGCAATGTCCGCTCCATCGGTGAGAAGGTCGGCCAGAACGGACAGACGTCCGGCATCATCCCGTTCATCCGCGTGATGGATTCGCTGACGCTTGCGATCTCGCAAGGCTCGCTCCGCCGCGGCTCGGCAGCCTGCTATCTCGACATCCACCACCCGGAAATCGAGGAATTCCTCGAAATCCGCAAAGCTTCGGGCGACTTCAACCGCAAGTCCCTGAACCTGCACCACGGCCTCAACATCACCGACGCCTTCATGGAAGCCGTGCGCAATGATGAAGAGTTCGGCCTGATCTCGCCGAAGACCGGCGAAGTGCTGAAGACGGTCAACGCCCGCAAGCTGTGGCAGAAGATCCTCGAGCTGCGCATGCAGACCGGCGAGCCCTACCTGCTGTTCACCGACACGGTGAACAACGCCATGCCGGCGCACCAGCGCAAGCTGGGCCTGCAGGTCACCCAGTCGAACCTGTGTTCCGAAATCACCCTGCCGACCGGTCTCGATCACCGCGGCGAAGACCGTACGGCGGTCTGCTGCCTCTCCTCGGTCAATGCCGAGAAGTATCTGGAATGGTCGAAGGACGAGAACTTCCTGGAAGACATCTTCCGCTTCCTCGACAACGTGCTGGAAGACTTCATCGAGCGCGCGCCGTCCGAAATGGAGCGTGCCGTCTATTCCGCCAAGCGCGAGCGTTCGGTCGGTCTCGGCGTGATGGGCTTCCACTCCTTCCTGCAGAAGATGAACGTCTCCATGGAAAGCGCCATGGCGAAGGTCTGGAACGAAAAGATCTTCAAGGACGTGCGCAAGGGTGCCGACGCGGCTTCGGTGAAGCTCGCCAAGGAGCGCGGCCCGTGTGAAGACGCCCGCGACGCCGGCATGATGGCCCGCTTCAGCCACAAGATGGCTGTGGCGCCGACCGCGTCGATCTCGATCATCTGCGGCGGCACCTCCGCCGGCATCGAGCCGATCCCGGCCAATGTCTACACCCACAAGACCCTGTCGGGCTCCTTCACCGTGAAGAACCCTCAGCTGGAAGCCCTGCTGGAAAGCAAGGGTCTCAACACGCCGGAAACCTGGGGCTCCATTCTGGAGCATGAAGGTTCGGTCCAGCATCTCGAAGAACTCGACGAGCATGAGCGCGCGGTCTTCAAGACGGCCTTCGAACTCGACCAGCGCTGGATCGTGGAACTGGCGGCAGACCGTACGCCGTACATCTGCCAGTCGCAGTCGCTGAACCTGTTCCTGCCGGGCGATATCGCCAAATGGGACCTGCACATGCTGCACTGGACGGCATGGGAGAAGGGGCTGAAGTCGCTCTACTACTGCCGATCGAAGTCGGTTCAGCGGGCCGCGTTCGCAGGCTCCGAAAAGGCTGAAGCCGGCCAGATGGAGACGCCGAATACCGACTATGACGAGTGTCTCGCCTGCCAGTAGTCGTCACCTTTAAATAGTATTCAGATCGCTTGCGGCGGGAACCGAGGTCAGGTTCTCGCCGTTTGCGTGTGTCAAAACCGGGCGAGCGTGCACAAATTCGCGTCAGGATGGTGCATTACATTCCGTTCACGCGCCTGGAATGACGGGGCTTATTCTAACTTTTTCAACAGGTTAACGCTGGAAATCGGGCATCTGGCGCAGGAATTGCGGCAAAATACTTTAAAAAAACCGGAGTCTGGAACAGACTCTACAGAAACGCGTTAGAGGAACGAGAATTAATCTTTTTCGAGTGGAAAGTGGTTTGAGGCACCTGTGGCCTTCATGCTACATTAAATGAACGATGGCCTAATTCCCGTTAACGGTTTCAGTCCGGGGAATGCAGCCATGAGAGGTGTGGGTCGAATGGTAGTTGCAGTTGCCAGTGCAGTATTGACGATGGCCTGCCAGGGGTGCGTGGCGGTCTCTCCGCATGAACAGGTGCGGTATGAGCCGGCTGTGCCTCCGACGGTCGGCATGATGATGGCCGCGACGGGCCCCCAGCAGACCATGTCTCCCATGACGTCCGACCGTGCCACGATGTCCGTACACGTTGTCGATGGCCTGCCAAGCCGGTTTACCGGAACGCCGCTCGGCCTTGGCAGCGAACTGGCCACGCTCGCTTTTGCCGGCACACCAGCCGATTTTTCCGCAGGCTCTCTTGTCGTCACACCTGTCGGCCAGCCTGAACTCGGCTGGTCCGGGTCCGGCGCCCTGACGGCGGTTACCGCGGAACGGTCCGCTGCCGCCACGCTCAATCCGGCGCTGGCCAAGGTCGAGAAAGACATCGCCGCGGAAGTGGCATTTTCTGCTCCGAAGGAAATGACGGGCCTCAAATTCGACGTCGGCGTCGCCCCGCGCATTGCGGTGCGGGAAGACGGCGAGATCCTGACCCAGCGCTTCGGTGGTGAGGTCCGTATCGGTCAGGACTTTGACATTCTGGACTCCGATGGCCAGCCGCAGGGCTGGTACCTGTTCGCCGGTGCCGATGGCGAAGCGCTCGTCTGGGACGCTGACCGGAACGGTTTCGCGCCGCAGCTCGGCAACATGTCCCTGACGGACCAGGTCACCGTTGGGGATCTTCAGGCCGGTGTGTCCATCCAGCGGGGCGGTGGCCAGCTGTCGCTGTCCTATATCCGCCGGGAAGTGAAGTATCGCGACCGCAATGGCGGGTTCAGCGAGAATGAAGATTTCGCAGGTGTCAGTTTCACGATGCGCCGTTAGGTGTTATCGCTCGGGACATGAAACTGACCCGATTTGGCACACGCACTGGGACAGGGGCCGCGCAGATTGCAGCGGCCCTTTTCATTGGCATGTCCAGCCTGGCGGCCATGCCCGCCGCGGCTGAAGCGCCCGATCAGACAGGTCCGGTTGCGCCGAGAAAGCCCGGCGTCTGGTCGCTGACTTCCGAAAACGACATGTTCGGCTCCGGGACTGACCGGAACTATTCGAATGGCGTGCGTCTCGAACATGTCTCTGCGGCCGACAAGGTGCATCCCGGCCTGAAATGGGTCGCCGCCCGCTTGCCCTGGATCGATGTCGAGCGGACGGATTTGCGTCAGGGCTTCGGCCTGTCCCACGCGATCTTCACGCCGGAAGATATTACGCTGGAAAACCCCAACCCGCAGGACCGGCCCTATGCTGGCTGGCTCTCCTTTTCCTCCACCATCGCCGCGACGGATCTCGACAAGCAATTGCAGGACACGCTGCAGGTCAATCTCGGCATTGTCGGCCCATCGGCCGGCGGCGAATTCGTCCAGAACAACTGGCACGAGATGTTGGGCATTCCTGGGGCGCAGGGCTGGGATCACCAGCTGAAGGACGAGCCGGGGGTGGAGATCATCGCGCAACGCTTGCAGCGCCTGGACAAATTCGACCTGCCATTCGGCCTGGAAACGGATTTTGCCGGCCATGCCGGTTTCGCCCTCGGCAATGTGCGGACCTATGTGAACATGGGCGTGACGGCGCGTATCGGCTGGGACCTCAATTCTGGCTTCGGGCCGCCGCGTATCCGCCCGGCGCTTGCCGGGGCAGGGGAATTCATTCCCGGGACGGATGAAAACCCGTTCGGCGGATACATCTTTGTCGGTGCCGACGGGCGCGCCATCGCGCGGGACATGTTCCTTGATGGGAATTTGTGGCGTGACTCAGCCCGGATCGAAGACCGCCGGGCGCTCTCGGGGGATGTTCAGGCCGGGCTTGTTGTTCACTACCGGGATGTGCAGCTCGCTTTCACCTGGGTGAACCGGACGGAACAGTTTGCCTATCAGGACGGGCCGCAGCGGTTCGGCGCTGTCTCGATTTCCATCGCACACTAAGCCGCCTGGGCAGCTGAGCGCGGGGCGTGTGGCCAGGCCTGCAGGTTTAGGGTCGGCCTCAGTATACATACCGATAGTATGTCAAAGATAATTTTTGTCATCCCGAATGCCAATAAATACTGGGCATCCGGAGGCGTCTGATATACATACCGCATCTGAGCTGGCCGGGCCGGATTGCGGGTCTTTCTTGTCTGCCTCACGGGCCCGGCGCAGACTGCAGCAAAAATGCCCGGAGGAACAAAATGAGACATGCCGCCCTGGCGCTCGCCGCGCTGATCAGCCTTGCCGCCTGTTCGCAACAGTCCGCGGAAGCCCCGAAAGCCGACGCCGCGCCGCCGGCCGGTATCGCGACCGAAGCGACGAAGGTGGCCAATGCGGCGCTGGCTGACCGCCTGCCGCTGGATCAGCCGGGCGACTTCGAAGACGCCGAGCGCGGTCTGCTGGCCCAGATCCAGGAAGACATTTTCGATGAGAACGGCAATGTAGTCTGGGCCGTCAATGCGTTCGACTTTATCGAAGGGGCAGCGCCGGACACGGTGAACCCGTCTCTCTGGCGCCAGCAACAGCTGCTCGGCAAGCATGGTCTGTTCGAAATTCAGGACGGGCTCTATCAGGTCCGCGGCTATGACCTGTCGGTGATGTCCGTGATCCGGGGGGAGACGGGCTGGATCATCGTGGATCCTCTGATTTCAAAGGAAACGGCGGCCGCGTCGCTGAAGCTCGTCAATGACACGCTGGGCGAACGCCCGGTCAGTGCGGTGATCTACACGCACTCCCATATCGACCATTTCGGCGGTGTGCGCGGCATCATTTCGGAAGAAGATGTCGCGGCAGGCGTACCGGTGCTGGCCCCGATCGGCTTCACCGAGAACGCCGTTGCCGAAAACCTGCTGGCCGGGAACTACATGTCCCGGCGTGCCATCCTGATGTTCGGACGGACCTTGCCAAATGGCCCGGCGGCGCAGGTGGGGGCAGGCCTCGGCCCGGCCACATCGGCTGGCACGGCAGGGTTCATTCCGCCAACGGAGGAAATTTCCGGCCGCGGGACCCGGCGCGTGATTGACGGTGTCACCTTCGAGTTTGTCGATGCCGCCGGCACCGAAGCGCCTGCCGAGTTCATGTTTTACCTGCCGGAGTTCCGTGCGCTCTGCACGGCGGAAGTCGCGACCGCGACCTTCCACAACGGCCTGACGCTTCGCGGCGCGAAAGTGCGCGACTTCCTCGAATGGAGCCGGGTGCTGGACCATGTGCTGACCAATTATGGCGGCAAGTCCGACGTGGCCTTCGCCTCGCACCACTGGCCAACCTTCGGACAGGAAAATGTCGAAGACTATCTGCGCGGCCAGCGCGACGTGTACCGCTACACGCATGACCAGACGGTCCGCCGTGCGAACGAGGGACAAACCCAGTTCGAGATCGCCGACGACATTCCGGAACCGAATGTCCAGGAAACGCATTTCGACACGCGCGGCTATTACGGCACGCTGAATCACAATGCCAAAGCAGTGTACCAGTACTATTTTGGCTGGTGGGATGGCGTGCCCGCCACCTACAATGCCTGGCCGATGGTCGAGCGGTCCAAGCGCATGGTCGCCCTTGCGGGCGGCGAGGATGCGGCACTGGTTTCTGGCGAGAAGGCCTTCAACGATGGCGACTATCGCTGGGCGGCGGAAGTGTTCAACGCGGTTGTCTTCACGAATCCGGAAAACAAGGTCGCGAAGGACTGGCTCGCCGCTACCTATGAGCAGATGGGCTTCCAGGCCGAATCCGGCGCGTGGCGCGATTACTATCTCACCGGCGCGGCAGAGCTGCGCCAGGGCGTTCCGGAAGGTGGCGATGGACGCGTGGCCAGTGCGGAATTCGTGGCCGGTGTGCCGACGGTCGAACTCTTCAACGCCCTCGCGGTTCGGTATTCGCCGGAGAAGCTCGCCCGCGATCCGTTCACGCTGAACTTCGTGTTCCCGGACACGGAAGAAACGCTGATGCTGGACGTCGGCGTCAACACGGCATTCCCGCGTCCGGGCTCTGCTTCCGGATCGCCCGCTGCGACGCTGACGATCTCCCGCGCTGCCTTCAACGACCTGATTCTCCAGGCACGGAGCTTCCAGGACATCGCCAAGGCAGGAGAGGCGAAAGTGGAGGGCGACCCAAGCGCGCTGCTCGCCTGGTTCAGTGCGCTGGAAACGGCGCCATTCTGGTTCAACATCGTCGAACCATAAGACCCACCACCGGTCTGCGCTGGGGCGGAAAACACCTCATTGCAGGCCGGGCCGGGCGGTCTCCCGAGACCCGAATGGCTTCACCCCATGGCCGGTTGTGTGCGCGAGAACCGGCAATCTATCCCCGGGTGAATTGACTCTGCCGCCTTACGGGTGAACATCGTTTCGGAGAGGAAACGAGGGGGTGGCCATGGCCGATGGGGAAGCCAGGGCAGATGACGCGCTGGAGGTGCCGGACGGAGACGGAGGCGGAAGCGGGGGCGCCGCTGGTCCGTCCCGCCGCTGGCAGGCGTTTCTGGCGTGGCGGCAAACCCCGTTCGTGCTTTGGGCGTCTGCATCCTTTTCGGGTCTTGCCGCGCTGGTGCTGTGGCATGCCTTCTCCGGCAACCCGATCCTGGAGCCGCTGGACGCAAAGCTCTGGTTCCTGGGCGGGACCACGCTCTTGTGGCTGCCCCTGATCCTGTTGTTGCGGGATTCCCCGGACAATTTCGCGCATGGACCATCCTTGCGCCTGCCTGCCGTTTGCGTTGGGCTTCTGGCTTGCCTCGGCGTGGGGCTCGCGGTGATGGAGACGTGGGGCGAGCGCCTGTTTACGCTATCGGCAGACCTGCCGGACCGTACGCCATTTATCGCCTGTGTCTTCGCGGCTATGGCGCTTGCCTTCCTGCCGCTGGCCTGGAACGCGGTGAACCTGTCTGCCTTTCAGGCGAGGGAGCGGCGCAAGACTGCGCGGCGGGTCGCCAATCTGGATGGCATGAACGATTCCAAGGATGCCGAGGCGATGGGCGCGCTGATCGCCACGCTGGTGGTCGGCAGCATCATCGTCTTTGCCATCTGTGCCGGGATCTTCAACGAGTCCGTGTCCTTCGACAATCTGATCGGCATCGCGATCGGGTTTCTGGTTGTCGGGGCGTTTGCCGTGGTCGTGTTCATGGACCCGCTTTCGCAACTTATGCCGGTGCGCTGGCTGACCCGCGTGTTCGGGTCTGCCGCCCGTGCAGCCCATCCGCTGGCTGCGTTCTACGATGCCGTCGATACGTTCCTTGTCAGGATCGTGGCGGTCATGGCGGGCATGGAGCACCGCTCGGTTGCGGCCCGCTACGGCATTCTCGGCATCACGCTTGTCAGCCTCTGCCTGCTGGGCTGGTACTTGCCGCCGGGATGGGGGCTTGTCCCTTGTGCATTGGGGATCGTCACGGCGGTTTCGGTTTCCCGTCTCTGGAGCTGGGTGGAAGAAGACCGCGCACTTGCAGCGCTCACGGATTTCAAGCCGACCACGCCTTACCGCACGTCGATGCGTGAGGATTATCGGGACGAGACGCTGCTGGGGTTCCTGTTCGTCTTTTTCCTGATCCCGATCATGATGAATGACGCCCATTGGAGCGGTCTGTTCGGGGAAGGCATGTTCACCCTCCCGAAAGGGGAAGCGACCGGCTTTCTCGACTGGTTCGGCTATTTCGGCGTGACGCTGATCAAGGCTGTCCCGATCGTCGATTGGGCGGAGATCTACAATTTCGGCCAGCCGCGGCCCGGTGCGGAGTCCGACCTGATCTCCATGAATACGGTCGCGTCGCAACATGCGGTTTTCATGGCGCGCTCGACCGTGGACCTCGTCCTGATCGCCTCGCTGCTGCAGGCCATTTCGATCACGGGACGCAACCGTCAGCAGAAGCGGCTCTACAAGGCGGGGACCGATCCGGCGAACAAGTTCCGCCCGGGCCTCATCGACCGGCTCGATACGTTTGTGGAGAAGGCCGAACTGCGCCGAACGATGATGGCCTGCCTGCGCCCCGGTGCGCCATGGCCGGAGAAACACACGACGCCCCAGCAGGCACACGCCATTCATTTCAATCTGAATGTCCAGTCGCAGCGTCCGGGCCTCGTCGATTTCCGCCGCTACAATGCCGACCGGCTGGGCCAGATGCACGGTGAATACAAGGACCCTGTCGCCCGCGCTTTCATCGCCGCGATCTCGGTGGAGCGGCCAGATTTCTCGCTCGTGTCCCGGCTTACTTTACTGGATCAAAAGGCCGAAGAGGCGGCACCCGAAGGCGAGCTGTATACCTTGCTGACCCGCATCAAATCAGATCTGAGGGGTGATGGCGACAAGGTTGATCTGTCGCTGCCGGTGATGCGCTCGATCTTGTTGAACACATCGCGGCGGCACGGCCTTCAGGAGTTCAAGGAAGGTATCATTGAACTCATGCGGCAATGTGAGCCCAAGCGTGACACGATGGAAAATCTTGCTGATATCGCTGGCCGATCAGATCCGGACCAATTCAGGTACACCCAGGTTGCCGCAGTGAAGTCCATTGGCGCAATGGCTCACAAGTCACCCAGCGTGCCTGATGTCCAGTTCGCCATATTCCAGCTGGAAGATGTGCTCCGATATTCACCCGGCCAGACAACCGAAAGGGCGATCCGCAAATGCCTTAAAGAGCTTCGGCAATTGCTTGAAACCCTGAAGACCTAATTCATCTGGCTGCGGAAGAAGTCGGCGATCATCGGGCCGAACTTGTCGCCATTCGCGCCCAGCCGTTTGTTGAGGCTCTTGTGGGAGCGGTTCTTCGCCAGCACCGCCTTGGCGTCATAGCCATGATCGCGCAGCGTTTCGGCCAGTTCCTTGGCGCGCTCGGGTGAGACCGGCCGGTCGACATAGAGGATCAGCATGGGCGGAATGCGCCGGCCATCCATCACGTGCAGGGTCGGGGAAGCTTCGCGCCAGACGGTTTCCTTGCTGCCGAAGGCAGGCCGGTAGAAGCGCGGCAGCTCGCCATTGCGCTCGCCGGTTCGCACGAGGTTGTAGGACGCACCATCCAGCGGCACCGTGCCCTTGATCACGCCGAGGTCCAGCCCCTCGGCCCGCAGGTATTTCGGGTCGACAGAGACCAGCGCCACCGAATGGGCGCCGGAGGAATGTCCCATCAGGAACATCGAATCCGGATCGCCGCCATAATCGTCGGCATTGCGGTAGAGGAAAGCGATTGCGCTGGCGAGATCTTCCACGGGGGCCGGGAAGGGGTGGTCAGGCGCCAGGCGGTAATTGATCGAGACGAAGATGAAGCCCTGATCGGTGAAGAAGTTCGCCTGTTTCGCACCAATGGCGCTTTGCTTGTTGCCATAGGTCCAGGCGCCGCCATGCACCATGATCACGATGGGCATGTCCTCCGCCTCGTCCGGGGCGTAGATATCCATGGTGAAATTGCCATCGCTGACCGCAGGCATCTGGTTGTAGACCACATCGCGGTACACATCGCCCGCACGGGCGGGCCCCGGCAGAGCCATCCAGACAATCAAACTCAGAAACGCGGCAGTTAGGTAACGCATGGCGAATACTTTCCATACAGGAGGCCCGTAGGGAACGCCATGTGTCAGAAATTTCGCTGAATCTTGATGCAACGTAATGTCTTCCCTTGGAGAGCTGGGCTGGTCCGATAGTATGGAATTGTGACGGCAGCGGGGCCGTCGAATCACAATCGAAGGGGAAATTGCATGCACGAAGGAAGCCACGAGATCCTGATCAAGGACGCCCTGGTCTTCCTGATCGCGGCGGGACTCGTCGTGCCGGCGCTGCGCATGCTGAAACTTCCGGCCGTGGTCGGCTTCATCCTGGCCGGTGTCGCGCTGGGCCCCTGGGGCCTCGGCTCCTTTTCGGATGCTTGGGCGCCGCTCGGCATGTTTACCATTGCCGAGCCCGAAGCCGCTGCGCCGTTCGCGGAACTCGGCGTGCTGTTCCTGCTGTTCCTGCTGGGGCTGGAATTGTCGGTGGAGCAGCTCTGGTCCCTGCGGCGCATCGTGTTCGGCGCGGGGATTGTACAGGCCGCGGCCAGTGCCATCCTTTTGGCGGTCCTTGCCACCGTGTTCGACTTTGACCTGACGGCTGCCATCGTGGTGGGCCTCGCCCTGGCCCTGTCATCCACCGCTGTCGTGATGCAATTGATGACCGCGAACCATCAGGCCTCTGCGCCGGTGGGGCGGACGGCGCTGGGCGTGCTCCTGTTCCAGGACATCCTCGTCGCGCCGATCCTGATCTTTGTCGGCTTCGCCTCGTCGGATGCCGGGGCGAACCTCGGCACCGTGCTGCTGGAAGCGGCGGTGCAGGGCGTGCTGGCCGTCGGTATCCTGCTGGTGATCGGCCGTTTCCTGCTGCGCCGCCTGTTCCAGATGGCTGCGGATGCGGGCGGTCGTGACTTCCTGATGGCGATCACGCTGCTCACCGTGGTTGGCGCCGCCGTCCTGACGGCCAGCGCGGGGCTTTCCATCGCCCTCGGCGCGTTCCTTGCCGGCCTGATGCTGGGCGAGACCGAATTCAAGCACCAGACGGAAGTGGACCTCGACCCGTTCAAGGGCCTGCTGCTTGGCCTCTTCTTCATGACGGTCGGCCTCGGGCTGGACCTTGGCGTGATCGCGCGCGAGTGGCCGCTGGTCCTTATGGGCCTGATCGCGCTGCTGGTGGTGAAATACGCCATCGCCTGGGCTGCGGTGCGGATTTTCGGGCGCAGCCCGGAACTTGCGACCGAGACGGCGGGCCTGCTGGCCCCGGCCGGGGAGTTTGCCTTCGTCGTGCTGGCGGCAGGGGTGGCCGGCGGCGTGATTACGGGCGATCAGGCCACGCTCGTCTCCGCTGTGGCGGGCCTTTCCATGCTGCTGATTCCGGTCACCTGGCGCGGCTCTCAATCCGTTGTCCGCCGCATGCAGAACAAGGGGCGCGGCGATGCGACGACGCTGCCGGCCGAAAAGGCGGAGCTGGAAAACCATGTCATCATTGCCGGGTTCGGCCGGGTGGGGCAGTCGGTGGCCCGCATCCTCGATGAAGAGAACACCCGCGTGGTGGCGCTGGACAGTCGGCCGGACACGGTCGCCCGCCTGCGCAAGCAGGGCTGGAGCGTCTATTTCGGTGACGGGGCGCGCAAGGAGATTCTCGAAAAGGCCGGCCTCTCCGGCGCAGCCATGGTCGTGATCACGATCGATGACCCGCAGGCCGCCGAACATATCGTGCGAGCCGTGCGCCGGGGGCGTCCGGAAATCCCGATTCTCGCCCGCGCGCAGGATGCAGACCATTCGCGCATCCTGTTCAAGGCGGGCGCCACGCACGTCGTGCCGGACGCCATTGAAGCCGGCCTTCAGATGTCGGCCCGGGCGCTCGAACAATTCGGCTATACGCCGGACACCGTCCGCTCGCTTATCGGCGCTGAGCGCGACGCCGAATACCGCAAGGCCACGCTGGAAACATCCTAGGGCCGCGTCGGGGCGAGGGCCTGAATGTCCGGTCCGACGAACGCCTCGTGGGGCAGGCCCGCAATGTTCGCGACAAAGCTGACCGTGTGATACGCGCCGCAAAGGGCCAGGATTTCCAGCTGCTGCTCGGCGCTCCAGTCTTCCTCGAACGTCGCCCGCACGGCAGGGGACAGCGCTGCATTGCGGCAGACCTCGTCGACCGCCCGGATCAGGCGGACCTCGCCGGGGGGCCAGAGCGCCGGGTCAATGTCCGGCTGCGTGGTTGCGGCTACCTGCTCCGGGGTGAACTTCGCCGCCTTCGCGAAAATGGCCGCGTGCACGCCCCACTCATAAGCGCAGTGCAGATTGGCCGTGACGCGCAGGATCACAATCTCCCGTGTGCGCAGGTCGAGCGGACTGTCACGGTCCAGCAGGTTCGGCACGCCTTTCTTCAGGAAACGCCTTGAATTCGCGAACGTGCGGAACAGCGACAGGATGTACCCGTCGGAGCTCGGATAGGCAGACAGCAGGCGGGCGATGTCTTCCGGCCAGGGCTCCGGCAGCGGGGAGAGATGATGAGTCATGAGGGGTACCAATGCTACGGAATATGTAGCACTCATATGCGCTACAAAATCCGTAGCGTCAAGATGTCTGCGCGGAGGCACAGTGGCGCCCTTTCGCCTACACCTTCTGGTGGTGTATGAGGTATGCATTCGCGGATAGCGGGGCAGGCCAGCCATGACATCATTCACCCATAAAGCGGCGCCGCCCGCACCAGGCTTTTCCGATCTCTACACGCCGAAACTGGTGACCGTGCTGCGCGAGGGCTATGGCGTAGGCCAGCTCAGGGCCGATGCGATCGCCGGTCTCACCGTTGCCATTGTCGCCCTGCCATTATCCATCGCTATAGCCGTTGCATCAGGGGCGAGCCCGGCGCAGGGCCTGATCACGGCGATCATTGGCGGCTTCCTCGTTTCGGCGCTGGGCGGCAGCCGGTTCCAGATCGGCGGACCAGCCGGGGCCTTCATCGTGCTGGTCAACACGACCGCAGCGACCCATGGCATGGAAGGGCTGATCCTGGCGGTGCTGATGTCCGGCATCCTGCTGGCACTCGCGGGCTGGTTGCGTTTGGGCACGTTCGTGAAGTTCGTGCCTTACCCCGTCACGGTGGGGTTCACCGCCGGTATCGCCGTCATTATCGGCTCCAGCCAGCTGAAGGACCTGTTCGGCCTGACGCTGGCCGGGCCGGAGCCGGGGCCCTTCCTTGAGAAACTGCCCGTGCTCGCCGCCGCCGCGCCGACGGCGGACTGGCAGGCCTTCGCCATCGCCGCAGGCACCATGGCCGTGATCTTCACGCTGAAGCGCTACCGCCCCGGCTGGCCGGGCATCCTGCTGGCCGTCGTGCTGGCGGCGCTGGTGACGGCACTGGCCAGGATCGACATCGCCACGATCGGCACGCGCTTCGGCGCCATGCCGGCCGGCCTGCCGATGCCGCACGTGCCGGTCTTCACCATGCAGAAGGTCGTGGACGTGCTGCCCGCCGCGATCTCCTTCACCCTGCTGGGGGCCATCGAATCGCTACTCTCCGCCGTTGTGGCCGACGGGATGACCGGGCGGCGCCACCGGTCGAACTGCGAATTGGTGGCGCAAGGCGCGGCCAATATCGGCTCGGCCCTGTTCGGCGGCATCTGCGTCACCGGCACGATTGCGCGCACGGCCACCAATGTCAGGGCAGGGGCGCACGGGCCGGTCTCCGGCATGCTGCATTCGATCTTCCTGCTGGGCCTGATGATCGTGGCGGCGCCGCTGATTGCCTTCATTCCCATGGCCGCGCTGGCGGGCGTGCTGGCGGTTGTCGCCTGGAACATGTTCGAGAAGCATGCCTTCTGGCGCCTGTTGAATGCCTCGAAAGGCGATGCCGCCGTCCTGCTGGCCACCTTTGGCCTGACGGTGTTCCGCGACCTGACCGAGGCGATCATTGTCGGTTTTGCCCTCGGCGCGGCCCTGTTCATCCAGCGCATGTCGCAGGCGGCGACGGTCGAACTCGGCGCCCCGCTGGTCCAGCCTGACGAGGCTGACAGTCTGCGCGACCGCGTCCCCTATGACGAAGCCACCAGCACACGGCGCGACGTGATCGTCTACCGGATTTCCGGCGCCTTCTTCTTCGGGGCGGCTGCCACCATCGGCTCTGTGCTGGACCGGATCGGCGACCAGCACCGCGCCCTGATCGTGGACTTCTCAGCTGTGCCCTTCATCGATTCGACGGCTGCGCACACAATCGAGGAGCTGGTCGAAGCCGCCCAGCGCCGGAAGATCGCCGTCTGGCTCACCGGTCTCAGCCCCGCCAACGAAGCCGCCCTGGCGGCCCACGGTGTTGAAGCGCCGCACGTGAATGTCGAACCGGACATCAAGACGGCCCAGACAAAGGCACTGGCGATGCTGGATGAGGGATAGGGGCTCAACCCGCCTGCACATTCTATGGTATGTTCGGTAGGAATCTGGCTTTCCTGTGCGCAAGCCTGTGGACTAATGCCCGGTGCGACACGCTGCATCTTGCGCCATTAACGCTTCTTAAGCACTATATGTGGTGTTGATTACCCTTATAACCGACTCGCTTGCCAAGGAGGCCCATCATGGCTGCCACCGATTCCTCGCTTCCCGGACTGCTCACCCCAAGCCGCGCTTACAAGCCGTTCCGCTACCCGTGGGCGTATGACTTCTGGAAGAAGCAGCAGCAGGTCCACTGGATGCCGGAAGAGGTGCCGCTGGGCGAGGACTGCAAGGACTGGGCGGTCAAACTCTCGGATGCCGAGCGTAACCTGCTGACGCAGATCTTCCGCTTCTTCACCCAGTCGGACGTCGAGGTCGGCGCCAACTACATGGAACACTACATGCCGCTGTTTAAGCCGGTGGAAGTGTCCATGATGCTGTCGTCCTTCTCCAACATGGAGACGATCCACATCGCGGCCTACGCCCTGCTGCTGGAAACCATCGGCATGCCGGACAGCGAATTCTCGGCCTTCATGGAATACAAGGAGATGGCCGCCAAGCACGACTATCTCGGCCAGTTCGACACCAAGACGAATGAAGACATCGCCGTCTCCATGGCCGTGTTTGGTGCGTTCACGGAAGGCCTGCAGCTGTTCGCATCCTTCGCCATGCTGATGAACTTCCCGCGCTTCAACAAGATGAAGGGCATGGGCCAGATCGTCAGCTGGTCGGTGCGCGACGAGTCGCTGCACTGCGAAGGCATGATCAAGCTGTTCCACACATTCTGCGCCGAAACCGGCGTGATGAACGATGCCCTGCGCGAGCGCATCCGCGAATGCTGCCGCACCGTGGTCAGCCTCGAAGACAAGTTCATCGAGCTCGCCTTCGAAATGGGCCCGGTCGAAGGCATGACCGCCGACGACATCAAGAACTATATCCGCTACATCGCAGACTGGCGCCTCGGCCAGCTGAAGCTGGAGCCGATCTATGGTGTCACCAAGCACCCGATCCCGTGGCTGACGGAGATCCTGAACGGTGTCGAGCACGCAAACTTCTTCGAACAGCGGGCCACGGAATATTCCAAGGGCGCCACCAAGGGCGACTGGCACGGCGACGACGGCGTCTGGACCAAGTTCGACAAACGCCCCGCCGCCAAGCCGGACAATGTCCCGGCCGAATAGGGCGCCTGGGAAACCGGGCCAGACAGGAAAAGCCGGCGGATGGCTCCGCCGGCTTTTTCTTGTGCCCGGTTCCACCCATGCCCGGAATCAGTGAGGGGCGCCCGTGGCCGCGGGCGCCCCTCCAACGCTATTCCGGGAGGAAATGGTCTAGCGTTGTTCGTAAGAGGCGGTTTCGACCGTTGCGACACGGGCGAAAGTCGGAGCCGTTTTCAGGCCCATTTCTTCGCGTTCCTTGAGGATCTTGACGGCGGCTTGTGCCATGATGTCGTCGGTGCAGCTGCGGTCGACAACCGGGCCGCGGCCGAATTTGCTGCCGGAAGAGGTGCAGGCGCTGCGGGCCTGGCTGCGGATGTCGGCGAGCACGAGCTCAGCGCCGGACTCGGAAGCCAGCAGGTCGTGATCGTAGGTGATTTCAACGGAGACCGGCGTGACAACTTCAGCCGAAGCGGCGAACGGAACCACGGCAACGAGGGCGGCGGCCGTAAACATTTGTTTGATCATGAGAATTCAGTCCTTCAGAGTTTGGTGCCGTCTTCCCAACGGCTTTGAAACTCCTCCCTCTAGCTTGCCTCACGCGACGATATCGCCCCGAAACACGCCGGCCCGGACACACACTCACCGGGCAGACGTTGGCCAGCCCCGAAGCGGCCGCGTGCTGCACCGCAACAATCATCTCGCAGCCGCAGCATTTCAAGAGTGTTTTTTCAGCTGATGGTCTCCAAAAGCATGTAAGGATTCTGGTCGCCTGTTGTTCAGGCACGCCTGCCCAAACCTTCGCCGCATCCCGTCAATGGCAGTGTTTACTGCGCTCACCTGCTGTCAGGCGAACCGTCAGAATTCTGTCAAAAACGGCGCCCGGTCGACCCTTGCAGCAAAGCAACCCTGCTTTGCAAAATGGAGGTGAATATATTCTGTGGACGGATGCCCAAAAAGCGTTCCGATGCCTGCCGCAACGTCAATTCCGTTCATGACGTCGGCATTAACCAACATGCCGTCGGAATCAAAGGCGCGGAGAGAGATGATCCGCTGCCGGATCATGTCCGGAACCTCTCCCTGCGGAAGGTCTGCGCTTGCTGCGCCTTCGCGCACATAGATGGCATGACTGGCCCGGAACGGCGTTGCTGCAGCGTGATGTGTGTAGTTCAGCAGGAACACTGTCTCTCCCATGCGGGCGTCCTGCAGGCTGACGCGGCAGGGATAGCCGGGGTGGCTATCCACCACGCAGCGTTGGACAAGTCGGCGATTGAGTTCGGCTTCGCCAAGCGCAGACAATTCTGTGAAGGCATCGGCGGGAAGGGGGCGGATCTGGAATGACATGAGCAGGTCTCCGTATCTGGGCGCGCTGATCTACAGGCTTCCATTCTGTCCGGCCCACCCGCTGCTTGCTGTGGGACAGAAGTCCGCTCAATCCGCCTGACCGGGGAAGCGCGCAGGCTGGTGTCATGATGATCTCGCCCATCCGTCTTTCTGCGTCGCTCGGCCTGGCCTGGGCGTTTGCCGGCCAGCAGGCCGCGGCGCTCGCCACGCGGGTCGGCCTTGGCCCGCTGGGTATGCGGGCCTTCCTGCCGCGTGCTGTGTGCCGGATGATGGACGGCGAACTGAAGCGGCTGGAGACGATGGTCCGCCGCATCCTGTTTCTGGTCGCCATGGAGACGCCTTTGCCGGCTGTGCGTATCGCGGTGCCGCGGCAGGCGCCGGATCGCTCCCGCCCGCCGGCAGAACCGGCTGAGCCGCCGGTCTTTCCGCTGCCGGCTTTCCGCCTGACCGAGACGTCTGCGTCGCCTGCGCAGAAAGTCTCGCGGCTTGCCGCACGTCTTGCGGCCCGTGCGCGCCATCCGGCGCCAGGCACAGACCCGGCCGCCCGGCCCTCAGGACATGCTACCCGCCAAGGGTCTGATGAATCGCTTCGCCGCGCTGGAACAGGCGCTCAACGACCCGGAGGCGCAGGTCGCCCGGCTGCGCCGCAAGCTTGCCCGCATCCGGGCCGACAAATCCCTGCCGCTGCCCGTGGCAGACGAGCCGCCCGCCGCCTGTACCGGGCTCCAGAATTCGCCCGTCATGCGCGAACTGTTCTGGACACTGCACGATGCGGCGCTCAGCTGGCTGCCGGTTCTCGATTCCGGCTGAACCCGTCTGAAACAAAAGGCTTTTCACCGGCCGGGCCCGCCCCGTGCCGGGCGCTGGTGCTGGAAGAAGGGCTGGCCGGTTTCATAATAAGGTGAATTGACAGCTTCCTGCCGCTGGGGCAGATGGCGCCATGTCGAAACTCACTACACCTGAAGCCGTCATTGACGCCCTCGAAAAGCTCTACGCTGAGGCCGTTGAGGCGCAAGCAGCCGCCCTCAATACATTCCTTCGTGAAGGCACGCCGCCTGATCCGGAGCTGCGCGCATCCGGCGCGTTCTGCTATCCCCAGATCCGCATCGTCTATAATCCGGAGGGGCCGGCCCCGCGCATTTCGCGGTCCTATGGCCGTATCTCGGAACCGGGCACCTATATCTCCACCTTCACCCGGCCGGACTTTTTCCGCCCTTACCTGATCGAACAGCTGACCCCGCTGCTGAAGTATTACGAGATCGAGATCTACGTCGAACGCTCGCAGTCGGAAATGCCGTACGCCTATGTCTGGGAGCAGGGGCAGGCCTCCGGCCTTGAGGAAATTTCCCCGGCCGAACTCGCCCGCCACTTCCCGAGCCCCGACCTGTCGGAGATCGGCGACGAAGTGGCCGATGGCGAACTCTACGAACCGTTCACCGAGCGCCCGCTGGCCCTGTTCGATGCGTTGCGCACGGATTTCTCGCTGAAGCGCCTGCAGCACTATACCGGCACGCCGGTCGAGCACTTCCAGCACTATATTCTGTTCACGAACTACCATCGTTATGTCGATGCGTTCTGCGAATGGGGGCTGGAGCAACTCGCCAATGGCTCGCGCTACACGTCGCTGTCGGTACCCGGCGGGCTGGAGATCACCCAGCCGACGGACACCTCCCGCGCAGAGATCGATGCCTCGCCCTGGCGCCGGTCGCAGATGCCAGCCTATCACCTGCGTGCGCCCGGAAATACCGGCATCACGCTGGTCAATATCGGGGTCGGCCCGGCCAACGCCAAGACGATCACGGATCATCTGGCGGTCATCCGTCCGCAATGCTGGGTCATGGTCGGCCATTGCGGGGGGCTGCGCCACTCGCAGGCCATCGGCGACTATGTGCTGGCCCATGCCTATCTGCGCGAAGACCATGTGCTGGACTCGGTCCTGCCGCCGGAAATTCCGATCCCGGCGCTGGCAGAGGTCCAGATCGCGCTGCAGGAATCGGCCGCGCACGTCACCGGCGAGAGCGGGGACGAGTTGAAGAAGCGCCTGCGCACCGGCACGGTGGTGACCACGGACGACCGCAACTGGGAGCTGCGCTTCTCGGCTTCCGCGCCGCGGTTCAACAAGTCCCGCGCCATCGCCATCGAGATGGAGAGCGCCACGATTGCGGCCAATGGCTACCGCCTGCGGGTGCCCTACGGCACGCTGCTCTGCGTCTCGGACAAACCGCTGCATGGCGAAATCAAGCTGCCCGGCGCGGCCAACCGCTTCTACGAGCGGGCCATCGGCGAGCACATCCGCATCGGCATCGAGACACTGGAACGCCTCGCCGCCGACAAGGGCGCCAAGCTCCACAGCCGCAAACTCCGCAGCTTCGACGAACCGCCGTTCCGGTAGACGGAGACCAACCGACCTATGCCGTGGCCGGGGGTTCCTCCGGCGCGGCAATGATCGCGCGGGCCTCTTCCGACAGGAGGGCGATCAGGGCCGGGTCGCCGATGCCGCGCAGGTATTTGACGAAATCCCGGCCGCTGCCATGGCTCTGTCCGGTCAGCACGATCTGGTCGGCCAGCCGGACAAGATCGAGCATGTCGTCCTTGTAGAAGATATCGCACAAGAATGTGTACCGGTTGCGGTAGCAGGCGATGACGATCCAGCGCCAGAACAACAGCACGTCCTGTTCCATAAGAACGCCGGTCTCATTCGCTCTGGCGATGCGGCGAACCCATGCCAGATAATGGTGCAGGGCCGTCAGTCCGACTTCTGCGTCAGGGCCGACCACGCTTGAGGATTGCACGAAGGGGACTGTGCGCTCTCCTTCGCGGTATCGCCAGTCGCGTTCCGTGGACGGGCGCCATTCGGTATTCCGGTCCAGCACGCTGACCAGCCGGATGCGCGTCATGTTGCCGTCAGAGTCAAAATCGACCACCGCTTCGGAATCAAGGACCTCGAGGATCTGCTGGTCGAGTTCGGTGGTCAGTCTCAATCGCTCCAGGCTCAGCTGTTGCTCTGCCTGCTTCTGCTGGTTCCGCATGACAACGAGATAGGCAAAGGACGCCACCCAGGCGGTGCCGAGCGCGGTTATGCCATAATTCAGGATGGAGAAGGACAGCTCCCGACGGGATTCGATTTCGAACTCCGACGCACTGTCTGCAGGTGGCCAGGTCATGTTGAGGAAACCGAGAAACAGCTCGTTTGTCAGCCCACTGAGGACGGCCGCGCCCAGCACCAGAAAGACAAATGTGATAAACGCAAGCAGGCTGAGGGCAACCCATCGCAGCACCCATTCCGGAATCATCGTGTCCCCTTTCCCAAGCAAAGTGAGAAAAACGGAACAATCAGGGCGATTTCCCGTTCCGGCAAGCCCCGCCGGACGCCGGACCTCTCAAAGGCGCCCGCATTCCTGCAGTGAATACGGCATGAACGAACAATCCACCTTCCATTAAGGTGAGTATTTGTTAACCCTATGGTGGAGCAACCAAGGGGGACTGCTGATGGAAGAGTGGATCGAGCAACTCGACATCAATCAATACCTGCCCGGCGTGTTGGGCTGGGCGACGAACATTCTTCTGGCCCTGCTGATCCTGATTGTCGGCCTGTGGGTGGCAGGGAAAGTCGGCAAGTCGATCCGGCGCATGGGCGAGCGGCACGAGAAGCTGGACGACACGCTGTTCCGCTTCCTCGGCAGCGTCGCGAAATACATCATCATGGCCTTCGTCGCCATTGCCGTGCTGAACCGGTTCGGCGTGGAGACGACGTCGATTGTCGCGCTGCTCGGCGCCGCGGGCCTCGCCGTCGGCCTGGCCCTGCAAGGGGCGATGTCGAACCTCGCCGCCGGGGTCATGCTGATGATCTTCCGGCCCTACAAGGTGGGCGATTTCGTCGACGCCGCGGGAAGCTTCGGCAAGGTCGAGGAGATCACGCTGTTCACCACCGTACTGCAGACGTTCGACAATCAGCAGATCGTCATTCCGAACGGCCAGATCTGGGGCGAGAAGATCATCAATCACAGCCACCATCCGATCCGCGGGGTCGAGATGGCGTTTGGCGTGTCGTATGACACAGACATCGACAAGGCCAAGGACGTCATCCGCAAGGTCTTCGCTGATCATCCACTGATCCTGGATGATCCGGCGCCGGTCGTCGTGGTCAACACGCTGGGCGACAGTGCGGTCGAGTTTGCAACGCGGCCCTTCGTGAAGGGGGAGGATTATTTCACGGTGCGCTTCTCCGTGCCCGAACAGGTGAAGAAGGCGCTGGATGCAGCAGGCATCGAAATTCCGTTCCCGCATCGCAAGGTGATCCTGGTCAACGAGACCTGATCCCTGAACAGCAACAAAAAGGGGCTGGCCCGGAAACAGGCCAGCCCCTTCGGCGTTCTTGCGATCAGCTTATTGCAGCTTGTTGATCTTGGTGCCTTCGATGCTGATGCCGGCCATCAGGCCCTTCTGGTCGAAGATGAAGGCATAGGCATCTTCCTGCAGCGAGGTCGTCGACAGGTTCTGCGCGACGCCCGCATTCACCAGCACGACGGTCGGGCCGACGCCGATTTCCCAGCCTTCGGATTCGCGGACATACTGCACCGCATCGTCATTCATCAGGAAGACGGCATAGCCGTACTGCTGGGCACCGGCCTGCAGGCCCCAGGAGCCTGTGAAGGTGGAGTAGTAGCCCGTGACCGCGCCGCCCTGGCGCATCTGGCCTTCGCCATAGGCGCCGCCGATGCCGAGGCCGGCTTTCACGATGGACGGGAACACCAGCACGGCACGGGCCTGCTGGCCGATGGCCTTGGCGGCCGGGTTCTTGGCATAGAGCTGGTTCAGCGCCTGGCGGCTGTCAGTGTCGATTTCTGCGCGGTCCACTTCGTCGGGCAGGGTGGAACAGGCGGTGACGGAAACCGTCCCCACTGCAAGGCAGGCTGCAGCAATCATTGAACGAAGACGGGCCATTAGGAACTCCTGGCATTGTTGTTATCGGGGGCAGAACGCCCGGCGAAGGCATTCGGTTCCCGGCCCCCACCATGAGGGACTTGTCATAGGGTCAGGGTAGACGAGCGCGCGGGCCCGCGCTAGCTGCCTCACTATGAAAGATCGTATCCTGCCGCTCGAAGGCGTTCGCAATTTCCGGGATTTCGGGGGCTATGCCTCCCGCCACGGGGGTCATGTCAAACAGGGGCGGCTGTTCCGGTCCGGCCACTATGCCGAAGCCACCCATGGCGATCTGCAGCAGATACGGCAGAAGCGGATTGCCGTTCAGGCAGACCTGCGCCGCCCTGACGAGCGCGAGCGCCAGCCGGGCAAATGGTCCGCGCCGCTGACCATCACCCATGATGGCGGCCGCGAGCATGAGGCGCCTCACCACCAGTTCCTGACAAAAGTCGAGGCCGATGCCGAAAAGGCCGAAGCCTGGATGACCGATTATTACCGCGTCGCCCCGTTCAAGGCGCATCACAAGGAACTCTTCGCCACCTGGTTCGGCCACCTGGCTGAGCTGAAAGACGACGAAGCCGGCCTCGTGAACTGCGCCGCGGGCAAGGACCGCACCGGCATCCTCTGCGCGCTGACCCACCATGTGCTGGGCGTCGAGCAGGAGGACATTCACGCTGACTACATTCTCACCAATCACGCTGTGGATGTGGACGGGCGCCTCGGTGAGATCGCCACCATGTTCAATGCCCATATCGGCAAGAGCTACGAGCCGGAAGTCTTCCGCCCCTTCATCGGCGTGCGGCTGCCCTATCTCGAAACCGCCATGGCCACGATCATCGGCGAAGTCGGTTCCCTCGACACCTACCTCACCAAAACCCTCGGCGTGACACCAGCCCAGCAGGACACGATCCGCGACAAGCTTCTGGAGGGGTAATTCCCCTTACACATTCGAAACAAAGCCTTTCTTACAAGTAGAATTTTCCGAGATCTCCCTTCTACTATTTGTTGCCGTGGGATATGTTGTTCAAAGGCGCAAATCTGGTTGGGGAGCTGCTGAATGAAGTGTCCGAAATGTGGGTCTGAAGACCTGAACCTCACGTTTGCGCATCACATGACCCGCTCGATGGGAGGAATCGGGGGCGGTCTGGTCGGCGGGGCGATGACCGGGGCTGCTGTCGGGTCCGTGGTTCCGATTTTCGGCACAATCCTTGGTGGGGCGGCCGGCTGGCTCATTGCAAAGAATGTTGCAAAGGAAGCCAGCGGGGGCGACGCTTACAGCTGCAAGGAGTGCAATCACAAATTTGTCCAATAGCCTGCGCGGCGCGCGCTTGATGGCCGACACACAAGCCATTGGCCCACACTCCCGGACCCGCTAAGGTCCCGGCCAATGAGCGAGACCGATTCCGATACCGAGCGCGATGACGCGACCTTCTCCATGTTCGGGGAAGACGAGGCCCCGGCAAAGCCCGGCGCCTATGAAGTGCTCGCCCGGAAATACCGGCCCCGCACCTTCGAGGACCTGATCGGCCAGGAGGCCATGGTCCGCACGCTCCGCAACGCGTTCGAGACGGGCCGGATTGCCCACGCCTTCATGCTGACCGGCGTGCGCGGCATCGGCAAGACGACCACGGCCCGCCTGCTGGCGCGGGCGCTGAACTATACTTCCGCCGACCATGACGGCCCGTCGGTGAATTTGAAGCCGCTGGGCGAGCATTGCGAAGCGATCATGGCCTCGCGCCATCCGGACGTGCTGGAGCTGGACGCTGCCAGCCGCACCGGCGTTGCCGACATGCGTGACCTGCTGGACGGGGCCCGCTACGCGCCGGTCTCGGCAAAGCACAAGGTCTACATCATCGACGAAGTGCACATGCTGTCGAACGCCAGCTTCAACGCGCTCCTGAAGACGCTGGAAGAGCCGCCGCCGCATGTGAAGTTCATTTTCGCGACGACCGAGATCCGCAAAGTGCCGGTCACGGTCCTGTCGCGCTGCCAGCGGTTTGACCTGAAACGGCTGGAACCTGCCGCGCTGGCGATGCATCTGGGGCGGATCGCGAAGAATGAAGGCGCGACCGTGTCGGAAGAGGGCCTCGCCCTCATTGCGCGCGCCGCCGAAGGCTCCGTCCGCGACGGGCTGTCCATTCTCGACCAGGCGATCGTACAGACGCTGGAAGGGGAGGCTGTCACCGGCGCTGCCGTGCGCGACATGCTGGGCCTCGGCGACCGCGGCCGCCTGATGGACGCGTTCGAGAAAGCCATTGCCGGTGAAGCGAAGGCCGCTCTGGAAGAAGTGCAGGACCAGGTGCGCGGCGGGGCAGACCCGGCCATCATCCTGAAAGACCTGCTCGAAATCGCCGCCGACATTTCCATCGCCCAGGCAACGGGCGATGACTACCAGCCCGGCGGCCCGGCCGACTGGGTGGAACGCACCCGCGCCATGGCCCAGCGCCTGACGCCGGCCGAAGCCTCCCGCACCTGGCAGATCCTGCTGTCGGGCTACAATGTGCTGCAGGTCGCGCCGGACCCGGCGACGGCCCTCAACATGGTCATCCTGCGCCTTGTCGCCTCTGCCGGTCTTCCGTCCCCGGAGGAAGCCGCCCGCATGATCGCGGAGGGCAAGGCTTCGCCGGGAAAGTCTGAAGCACAGGCTGAGGCCCCGCCAGACCCCGGCGGGCTGGACAGCTTTGACAGCATCCTGGCCCACCTGACTGCCCTCCGGGAAATCAATCTCCAGGTCGAGATGGAACGCTACGTGAAGCCCGGCCCGATCACTTACGGCCATTTCACCTGCGAGATGGAAGCCGCCGCGCCGCCGGACGTGCTGGCCCGGCTGAAAAGTTTCCTCGAACGCCAGACCGGTGACGACTGGGTGGTGGAACAGATCCGGGGCGGGGCAGAGACCGTGCGCGCCGCCGAAATCCGCACCAAGGAAGAGCGCTTCGCCTCCGCTGCGGCGCATCCGCTTATCGCTGCGGCCTTGAACAGCCTGCCGGGCGCCACCATTGTGGATGTTGTCGATGAGGACCGGGCAAGCCCCGAAATCCCCGCCGATGCCGAAAACGTCATAGACCTCAATTCACGCCGCCAAGCCTGAAGGACCCGACCATGAAAGACCTCGCCAAGATCATGCAGCAAGCCCAGCAGATGCAGGGCAAGATGCAGGAAGTGCAGGCCAAGATCGAGTCGACCGAAGCTGATGGCGTCGCTGGCGCGGGCCTCGTGAAAGTCCGCCTGCGCGGCAAGGGGGAACTTGTCTCCCTCAGCATTGACCCCAGCCTGATGGGCGACGAGCCGGAAATCATCGAAGACCTGATCAAGGCCGCCCATGCCGACGCCCGCCGCCGCCTCGATGAGGCGATGGAAGCGGCCATGAAAGAAGCCACCGCAGGTTTCGGCGGCATGATGCCCGGCTTCAAGCTGCCGTTTTAGTCGACAGCTACATTCGTTCCGTATATGTTCCTCCGGAATCATGCCAGAGAGGCTGAATGGAACCGATCGTCACCATTGCCGGGCAAAGCTTTGATCTTGCCCACCTGATCCTCTTCTTCTTCGCGCTTGGCGCAGGCGTCATCGCGTGGATGCAGCTCGGCACCGCGAAGCAGAAGGCCGAGCGCCTGATGCTGGACCTGGAGCGTGCCACCGATGAACGCGAAGCGGCCCTTCAGCGCGCCCAGACACTGGAATCTGTCGCCCGCGAAGCCGAGATCGCGCTGGCTGAAGCCAAAGCCCGCAGCGCCGAGGATGAGAAGAAATTTGCCGACATGGCGCAGGGCGTGCTGCGGCAGGCCAATGCCCAGTTTCTGCAGCTCGCAAACGAGACGTTCGAGAAGCACAAGGAAGGCGCGCAAGGCCAGCTGAAAGAGTTGATCAAGCCGATCGGCGAGAATTTCGACGCTTTCAAGAAGCGCGTGGACGAGATCGAGAAAGTCCGTACCGAGGACAAATCCGCCATCCAGGAACAGGTCAAAGCGATCCATGAAAGCCTGAAGCTGAACACGACCGAGACCGGCAAGCTGGTCAGCGCCCTGACGGCCCCGAAAGGCGGCGGCCGCTGGGGCGAGATGACCCTCCGCAATGTGATGGAGCAGGCGGGCCTGTCGGCGCATTGCGACTTCTCCGAACAGGTGCACGACGATACCGAGGCAGGCCGCCAGCGTCCGGACGCGGTGATCCACCTGCCGGGCGACCGGCAGATCGTGGTCGATTCCAAGGTCTCGCTCGCTTCCTATATGGCGGCGGTGAATTCCGAAGACCCGGCCGAACGCGCCGCGCACCTGAAGGCTCACGCCGCCAGTGTCCAGCGCCATGTGAACACGCTCGCTTCGAAGGACTATCAGTCAAACCTCGGGGGCCGGTTCGACTACATCGCCATGTTCATTCCGGGCGAGAATTTCTTCGCGGCCGCCCTCGAGCATGCACCGGACCTGATCGAAAAGGCGATGAGCCGGCAGGTGATCGTCACCACGCCGACGACGCTGATCGCGCTTGCCCGGACGGTCGCCCATCTCTGGCGCCAGCACCAGATGAACGAGAATGCGATGGAGGCAGCCCATCTGGGCGCAGACCTCTACACCCGCATGGGGGTGATGCTTGGCCATGTCGAAAAGCTCGGAAAGTCGCTGAACGGGTCGGTGGACCATTTCAATTCCATGATGGGCTCGTTCGACAAGCGGGTTCTGCCGACGCTGCGCAAGTTCGAGGACATGAAGATCGCCCCGCCGAACAAGGCGCCGGCCGAGCCGAAACAGATCGAATCCCGCGCAAATACGCCAGAAACAGGCCAGTTGGACCTCGGAGACCCGAAACGACTGCCAGCAGCGGAATGATGGCCAGCCGTTGACCGGGCAGGGGCGCGCGCCTATCTGAAAATCATGGCTATTCGCGAAATTCTCACTGTCCCAGATCCGCGCCTGAAAGAGGTGTCGAAGCCTGTCGAGGGCGGCGTCACCGATGAAATCCGCGCGCTCATGGATGACATGCTGGAAACCATGTACGACGCGCCGGGCATTGGCCTGGCTGCGATCCAGGTCGGCGTGCCGCTGCGCGTCATCGTGATGGACCTTGCCAAGGAAGGCGAGGCGCCCCAGCCGAAATATTTCGTGAACCCCGAAATCGTCGAAACGGTGGAAGAGACCCAGCCCTATGAAGAGGGCTGCCTGTCCGTGCCGGACATTTTCGACCAGGTCGAGCGCCCGGAAAAATGCCTGATCCGCTATCTCGACTATGATGGCTTCAAGGTCGAGGAATGGGCCGAGGACCTCTATGCGGTCTGCATCCAGCACGAGATGGACCATCTCGAAGGCACGCTGTTCATCGACCACCTGTCGCGCCTGAAGCGTCAGCGCGCAGTCGACAAGGTGAAGAAAGCCAAGCTGCGCGCCATGCGCGAAAACGTCGCCTGATCTCCCGGATCGGCGCAAGACTAGTCCAGCCTTGTGAGGATCCCATCGTGAAAGCCGTTGTCGCCGAGACGCTCGAGTCGCTCGAAAGCTACCAGTTCAAGGCCGTCGAAACGCCTGCGCCGAAGAAAGGCCAGGTACTGATCCGCGTTGCGGCCTGCGGCGTCGGTTATGTCGATAGCCTCGTGGCGCTCGGCAAATACCAGGTCAAGCCGCCCCTTCCGCACACGCCGGGCCGCGAACTCTCCGGCATCGTCGAGGCCGTGGGCGAAGGCGTCACCGGACTTTCCGTCGGCGACCGGGTCATGACGATGACGGCAAACGGCTTTGCCGAATATGCCCTCGCGCCGGCCTTCATGACGATCCGTATCCCGGACGCGCTTGATTTCACGAAGGCGGCGAGCCTGCCGCTCAATTACCTGACAGCCTATCACGGCCTGAAGGATCGCGCCGCGTTGCAGGACGGCGAGACGGTGCTCGTCTTCGGCGCCGCGGGCGGTGTCGGATCCGCCGCGATCCAGGTTGCCAAGGCGCTTGGCGCCCGCGTCATTGCGGCCGCATCGACGGAAGAGAAGCGGGCCTTCACGCTGGAGCACGGCGCGGATGAGGTGATCGACACCGAGCCCGAAGGCTGGCGCGACCGGCTGAAGGCGCTGACGGGCGGCAAGGGCCCGGACGTGGTCTTCGATCCTGTCTGCGGCCCGCTGTTCGAGGTGGCCTTCCGGTCGCTGCGCTGGCGCGGGCGGCACATGGTGGTCGGCTTTGTCGGCGGGCCGATCCCGGCCTTGCCGTCGAACCTGACCCTGATGAAGGGCGCGGCCCTGATGGGCGTCGATGTCCGCCAGCATATGGAATACGAACTGCCGCAGGCGATTGCCGCCTTGCAGGAACTTGCCGGCTGGGCGGCGGAAGACAGGATCAATCCGCCGGTAGGCAAGGTCTACGGCTTCGACCAGTTCGGCGAGGCGATGGTGTTTGCCCTGTCGGGCAAGGGCACCGGCAAGGTTGTGCTTGAGATCAACGCCGATGGCGGCGCCTGAACAGGTGCCTGAGACCGGCGGCAGCCTGCCGCTTTGCAAGTCCCTGATTAGCCGATAAGTCCGCGCCCATGACCAAACCGCTCCGCATCGCCTTCATGGGAAGCCCGGATATTGCCGTCGGCGTGCTGAAAGCGCTGATCGCGGCGGGCCACGAAATTGCCTGTGTCTACTCCCAGCCGCCGCGCCCGGCTGGCCGCGGCAAGAAGCTGACGCCGACAGCTGTCCACGCCTTTGCGGAGTCACAGGGCCTGGAAGTCCGCACACCGAAAAGCCTGAAGAAGGCGCCGGAGCAGGAAGCCTTCGCCGCGTTGAACCTCGATGCCGCGGTGGTGGTCGCCTATGGCCTGATCCTGCCGCAGGCGGTGCTCGATGCGCCGCGTCTCGGCTGTCTCAACATGCACGCCTCGATCCTGCCGCGCTGGCGGGGCGCGGCGCCGATCCAGCGCGCCATCATGGCGGGCGATACTGAAACCGGGGTCGATGCCATGCTGATGGATGCCGGGCTCGACACGGGCCCCGTGCTGGCTTCCCGGCGGACGCCCATCAGCACGGACGACACCGCCGGCAGCGTGCATGACCGGCTGATGGATCTCGCCGCAGAGCTCGCCCCGTTTGCGCTGGCAGGCCTCGCCGATGGCAGCCTGACGCCGGTGCCCCAGCCGGAAGAGGGGATCACCTACGCCCACAAGCTCGGCCCGGATGACCAGAAGGTCGACTGGAGCCGTCCGGCACGGGAGGTGGACTGCCAGATCCGTGGATTGTCACCTTTCCCCGGCGCCTGGTGCGAATGGACCCCGCCGGGCAGCGCGACGCCGGTGCGTCTGAAGCTCCTGGATTCGCGCCGTTCGGGCCAGGAAACCTCTGCTCCGGCCGGCATGGTGCTGGACGACAATCTGCTTGTCGCCTGCGGCGATGGCGGCGCCGTGCGCCTCACCCGCCTGCAGAAGCCCGGCGGAAAGCCCCTGAATGCGGATGTCTTCCTGAACGGCCAGCCGATCCCCCCGGATACGATGCTCTTCTGAGCCAATGTAATTTCTGCGTGTGTTTAGAATCGTTGCAACTGCAGCAGTTCTCGCTTAGGGTGCATGCCGAGCTGGGGGGCCAGTGCCGAACGCCATTGGGAATAAGTTTATTGGTATGAGGACCTGTCGGCCCGCATACCTTGTTGTTATGACCAGAATGGCCATCGTATGAACAAGACTTGGATCCGTCGGCTCAAACCTGAAGATGTAGACACAGTTGCCGCCCTCAACACGCTGGCGTTCGGTGGGGCCGAAGAGGCCGCCATTGTGCGGCGTCTGCATGCGGATCACGATTCACTTCTGTCGCTTGTGGCGCACAGGCACGACGAGATGGTCGGCCATATCGAGTTTTTCCGTATTCTCATAGGTGGAAAGCCGTCAGCGGTCGGGTTAGGGCCGATGAGCGTGCTTCCGGAGTTGCACGGGCGGGGAATTGGCAGCTCGCTTGTCCGCATGGGCTTGCTGGTCATGGCCGGGCGGGGCGAAAGCATCGTCTTCGTTCTGGGGCATCCGGAATTCTATCCAAAGTTCGGCTTTTCGGCAGAGCTCGCAAAGCCGTTCAAGGCGCCCTGGTCGGGCCCGGCTTTCATGGCGAACGCGATCAATCCGGGCGCGCCGGTGGAGGGCGAATTGACCTATCCCGCCGCCTTCGGCTAGGGGCGGGGCCGATGCCCCGCTACAGACTTCTCATCGAATACCATGGCGGCCCGTTCCAGGGCTGGCAGAAGCTGCCCGGCCTGCCCACGGTCCAGGGTACGCTGGAGGCGGCGGCTGCCCAGCTGGACGGCGCGCCGGTCGATGTGTTTGGCGCAGGCCGCACCGACAGCGGCGTGCACGCGACCGGGCAGGTCGCGCATATGGACCTGCAGACAGACCGGGGCCGCAAGGTCGCCGATGCGATGAACTTCCACCTGCGTCCGCACCCGATTGCCGTGCTGAAAGCGGAAGAGGTCAGCGATGCCTTCCATGCCCGCTTCAACGCCACCGAGCGGCACTACCGCTATGAGATCGTCAACCGCCGGGCAGACCTTACCGTGGGCCGGGGCCTTGCCTGGCGGGTGCCGTCGAAACTCAGTGCAGAGAACATGCAGGAGGCTGCGCAGGCGCTGATTGGTACCCACGACTTCACCACATTCCGCGATTCAGACTGTCAGGCGCTGACGCCGGTGAAAACGCTGAACGAGATCAAGGTCTGGCGGGAAAGCGAGCGCGTGATCATCACTTGCCGGGCGCAGAGCTTTCTCCACCGGCAGGTGCGTTCCATCGTCGGCAGCCTGGTCGATGTCGGCCGCGGCAAGCAGCCGGTCCGCTGGATCGCCGATATCCTCGCTGCCACGGACCGTACCCAATGCGGCCCCATCGCCCCATCCGACGGGCTCTACCTGACGCAGGTCGACTACGACTGACGCGAAGTCAGGCTTGCGGGCGCGGCGGTTGGCACTAGCCTCCCTGTCAAAAGAGAAGCTTGGCGAACGACAGGCTTGGCAACAGACAAGGGAGCGAAACATGGCGATTGATTTCACGATACCGGAAGAGGCGAAGGAAGTGCGCGCGCGCGTGCGCAAATGGGTGCAGGAAGAATGCATCCCCGCCGAAATGGAAATGGCGGCGGGCAAGCCCTACAAGGAAGTGCTGGCGGTGCTGCGCAAGAAGGCGCGGGCGCAGGGCCTGTGGCTGCCCTTCTTCCCTGTTGAGCATGGCGGCATGGGCCTCGGCCCGCTGGCCAATGCGCTGGTTCAGATGGAACTGGGGCAGAGCCATCTCGGCGCCCTCTCCATGAATTCACAAGGCCCGGACGACGCCACCATGCTGACGCTGCTGGCGCACGGCACGGACTTCCAGAAAGAGAAATACCTGAAGCCGCTGATCAATGGCGAAAAGCGGATCTGCTACTCCATGACGGAGAAGGCCGCCGGCGCCGACGCGACCGGCATGAAGACGACGGCCGTGAAAGACGGCAAGGGCAATTATGTCCTGAACGGCGAGAAATGGTTCTCCAGCGCCGCCACGGCTGCCGACATTGCGGTCGTCATGGCCAAAACCAATCCGGACGCGCCGCGCCACCAGCAATATTCCACCTTCATCGTGGAACTGCCGAACCCCGGCTACAACATCATCCGCGACATCCCCACCATGGCGGTGCATGGGCCCCACTATCACGAGATGGGCGGCGGCCATGCCGAGGTGAAGATCGAGAACCTCATCGTGCCGGAAGAGAATCTGCTCGGCGGCGAAGGGCAGGGCTTTGCCATGGGCCAGCACCGGCTCGCCTATGGCCGCCTGCGTCACGGCATGCACAATGTCGCCATGGCCCAGCGCGCACTTGATCTGGCAACGGAGCAAGTCACCAGCCGCGAAACCTTCGGCAAGAAACTGGAAGACCGTCAGGGCGTCCAGTTCATGCTGGCCGAATGCGCCAGCCAGCTCTACATCGCACGCCTCATGCTCATGCATATCGCCTACAAGGCCGAGAACGGCATGGACATCCGCCAGGAGAACGGCATCGCGAAAGTGTTCCTCGCCAACATGGTGCACAAGGTGGTCGACACGGCGATCCAGCTGCACGGCGCGCTCGGCTATTCGCTCGATACGCCGCTGGCGGCCTGGTACACGCACATCCGTTCCCAACGCCTCGTCGACGGACCGGACGAAGTGCACAAATGGATCACCGGCAAGAACGTGATCCGCGCCTACAAGAAGGACGGCACGAGTGCAGCGGCAGCAGGCGGAGACCTGCTGTGATCAAGCTGACATTCTGTCTGCGGCGCCTCCCGCATCTCACGCGGGAGGAGTTCCAGGCCTATTGGCGGGAGACGCACGCCCCGCTGGTGGCAAAGCATGCGGAGGTGCTGGGCATCCTCCGCTACGTCCAGAACCACACGGCGTATGATGAAATGAATGCCGGCATGCAGGCCAGCCGCGGCGGGCCGCCCTCCTATGACGGCGTCGCCGAGCTCTGGTTCGAAAGTGAGGCGGCGATGGCCGCCAATGGCAGCGAGGCGGCGGCAAAAGCCGGCGCCGAACTGCTGGCGGACGAAAAGAAATTCATCGACCTCGCCAACTCGCCGCTCTGGTTCGGGAATGAGATGGAAGTGGTGGGGTAGTCGGTCCGCTGCCCCCGGTCAGAGGCCGTCGACGTCGGCCCTAAGAGCCGTTGCCAATTCAGGTGAGGGTGATCCGTTCACGGTCATGTTGCGGCTGGCCTGGTAGGCTGAGATGGCATCCGAAGTCGCCTTGTTGATCTTGCCCGTTACGGGGCCGGGTTCGAAGCCCAGTTTCGCCAGATCAGTCTGGATCAGGCGGACCAGCGTCTCGCTGTGGCTTGAGCCGCCAAACGTTGTAACCATTGTGTCGGCAAAGCCCGGATTGATCTCGATGTCCGTAGTGATGACCTCCACTGTCGCCGCGCCATTGTTGACGAGGCTCTCCAGCTGGGCCATCTGGGAGGCGAACATGCCTTCCATCATTGCGCGCTGGGAGGCGGGCATCTGGGCCAGCTGTTGCTTTGCGGACTCCAGTTCTTTCTTCGCCTTGGCCAGTTCGCGCTTGTCCTTGTCGGACATGATGCCGCCGACTTTCATCACTTCGCGGTAGGGTTCGTACAGGTATGTTTCACCGACGCGGCGATAGTCCTGGTTCTCACGCTCCATGAAGAAGGGCTCTGACTTGCGGCCGCGCTTCATCGTGCCTTCCATGCGGATCCTGCGGCGGACGTAATAATCCGGGTCCAGCCAGATCGACACATTATTGATGGTCACTTCGCTGCCGTCGTCCATGGTCTGCTTCAGGCTGACCTTTTCAATGTCGATACGCTTCGTGGTGTGACCATCGACGGTTTCGTCGCCACGCATTTTTGCGGCTTTGTTGACAGCCTTCAGGGTGTCGTCGTGCGCCTTGGCGTAGGCTTCCGGTGAACTGCCCTCGGGAAGTGCTTCCAGCTCCCTGGCTGATCCGGCGAGCATGCAGGCAGGGCCGAGGACGTAGGTAATGGGATGAAGCTTTCCGTCAGGGCCCATCATCCCCTTCATGTGCATGTCCGCTACCTGGCGGGACTTTTCAGTGTTGTCAGGGTTGTCATAGATCGTGGCCATGCTGTCGAAGTATACTTCGCACATTTTTTCACCGCCGCCCGTTGCGATCACCTCGGCCGTTCCGCTTTCATTGCCAAGCAACTCCGCGAAGTTGGAATTGCCGATGCCCTGACGGAGCGCGCCGCCAAGCATCATCAGCCCGTCGGACATCAAACTCATTTCAGCCGCCACCGCCTCCCGGGTGGTGCCAGCTGTTTCGAGCTTCAGTTGCTCAACTTCCTGAGGGGACAATTCCTTTGCCAGAAGTACGGTAGAGCCGTCCGGGTTCTGGACTGCGACGACCTTAACATATTCTGGAAATTCACCTCCCTGTGGATTTCCCGAGCCTGTCAGCGGGGCAACTCCCGGAATCTCCTTCCGACGTTTAAGAACGTCCACGCCGCTGCGGCTTAGCCGTTCTGATTTAACGTAAAGTTCTGTCTGGAGGAGCATAGCTGCTGTGTAGTCATCGCTTTCGATTCCGCGTTCAGACAATACCTCGCGCGTTAGCTGGTCGTTCCAGTCGACGCCCTCTGCGTGCGCAGAAAATGTGGCCGCGAGCGCGCAGCCGAGCATCAGAGCGCCCGTCAGTTTCGAAATCTTCATGTTGGTTCCACCCTTTGTTTGTGCGTCCCGGTACTGAAGTTGCCGGCGTCCCCCGTAACTTCAGGTGAAGCGAACGCTGAGCCGGCAAAGCATGTGAGCTTTTCCGGCAAATTGTCCGCATCGATGCAAACTGGTTGCGAGCTTTTCAGCGATGGGGCGCCATGTAAAGGCGGGATTGCATGGTGAAGGGGAGCTAGCCTTCGATTGTTCCCAGAGCATCGGCCAGGTCTGCGAGGATATCCTGTGCGTCCTCCAGCCCCACCGAGAGCCGGAGGAGGCCGTCAGAGATGCCGTGGGCCTGACGCTCTTCGGGGCTGTAGGTGGAGTGAGTCATGCTGGCCGGGTGCTGGATCAGTGTTTCGGCGTCGCCGAGGCTGACCGCGCGGCGGATCAGCTGCAGCCGGTTCATCATCTCGATGCCGGCCTCGTAGCCGCCGGCGAGCTCGAACGCGATCATGCCGCCGAACCCGTCCATCTGGCGCTGGGCAAGGTCATGCTGCGGATGGCTCGGCAGGCCCGGATAGTAGACCGTCTCGACGCCCGGCTGGGCTTCCAGCCATTCGGCGACGCGCTGCCCGCTCTCGCAATGGCGCGCCATGCGCAGCTGCAGGGTCTTCAGTCCACGCATCACCAGCATGGCATTGAAGGGCGACATGACAGAGCCGGTCATGTCCTTCACACCGATCATGCGGACGTCCCTGATCGCTTCTGCCCGGCCGAGCACCATGCCCGCCACGAGGTCGCCATGCCCGCCCAGATATTTGGTTGCCGAGTGGACGACAAAGTCCGCGCCGAGCGAAATCGGCCGGGTCAGCAGGGGAGAGGCGTAGGTGTTATCCACCACCACGAGCGCGCCGTGCGTGTGCGCGATGCGGCTCACCTCGCGGATATCCACGAGGCGCATGTTCGGATTGGCCGGGGTCTCGAAATAGACGACCCGCGTCTGCGCGCCGATCGCGGCGGAGAGGTTTGCCGGGTCGCGCAGGTCCACATGGGTGATCTTCACGCCGAAGCGCGAAAGCCCGTCGCGCATGAAGGCGAAGGTGCAGCCATAGAGCGTCTGGTCGGTGATGATCTCGTCGCCGGGCTTCAGCAGCGTCCACATGAGGGAGCTGATGGCGCCCATGCCGCTGGCGGTGGCGAGGCCCGCTTCGGCGCCTTCGAGGCTGGCGACGCGGTCTTCCAGCAGGGCGACGGTCGGGTTCGAGATGCGGGAATAGATGTGGCCCTCGGCTTCGCCCGCGAACAGGGCGCCGCCCGTTTCAGCATCCGGGAAGGCAAAGGTAGACGTCAGATGTACCGGCGGAGTCAGCGCATAGTCATTTTTAGCCGGGTCGTAGCCATGATGAATGGCGCGGGTGGCAGGGCCGAGGGGGCGGGATGCATCGAATGCCATGGGAAACTCCATCTTTGAGGGGAGTCTACCATGGGAATGTGGGCGAAAGGTGCCGAACTGCGTTGTGTACTGCTTGCAGATTGGCAAGAAATGCCAATACTGGCGCATATGGATTCCATAGATGCCAGAATTATCCACGCCCTGCAGCGCGACGGGCGCCTCACCAACCTCGAACTCGCCGAGGAAGTGGGCCTGTCCCCATCTCCCTGCCTGCGCCGCGTGCGAAACCTTGAGGCCGCCGGCGTCATCCAGGGCTACACAGCCCTCGTCGACCAGAAGGCCTGCGGCTATCCGATCACCTGCCTCGTGCGCATCCGTCTCGCCAATCACTCGCAGGAAAATGTGCAGGCCTTCGAGAAGAAAATCGCGGAAACCGAAGCGATTCTCGACTGTTACCTGATGACCGGCGGGGCCGATTATGAGCTGCGAATCGTCGCGCGCAGCCTCGACGATTACGAACAGTTGGTGCGCCACACGATCCAGAAACTGCCGGGAATCGCCTCCATCGAGACCAGTTTCGCCTATGGTGTTGTGAAGAAGTCCCGCATCCTGCCGGTCCGTGTGGAAAAGGGTGCATAGAACCCGCCCCGGAACCTGCTATAGACAGGCCCCATGAACACACCGCCCACCAAGGCCCCGACACTCCTCGAAACCCGTAGCCCGCTCCTGCGCCGGCCGGGCAAGTGGCGTATTTCCAATATCATCGATGGCCGCGCCCTGCGCGTGAAGCTGACCGCTGCGGCGCAGGACAATTTCGGTGACCCTCAGGCCGCCCGGAAGGCGGCGCTGGACCTCTTGCACGGGGCGATGTTTCGCGGCCGCATGATCGCGCAGGAACGCCTGCAGCAGGGCGCCGACGGGCTGGACACCGCGCGGTTGCTCTCCGCCGTGCAGGACGAGGTGATCAGCGCCCTTTACGATTTCACCACCACGCACGTGCACCGCGCCCGCAACCCGACCGAGGCCGAGCGGATCGCCATCATGGCGACCGGCGGCTATGGGCGCGGCGTGATGGGGCCGTCCTCCGACACAGACCTCCTGTTCCTGCGCGCCTACAAGGTCAGCCCCCACACGGAGAGTGTGGTCGAATACATGCTCTATGCCCTGTGGGACATGGGCCTGAAGGTGGGCAACGCGTTCCGCACGCCGGGCGATTGCGTGAAGCTGGCGCTGGAAGATGTCACCATCAAGACCAGCCTGCTGGACGCCCGCTATATCTGCGGCGACGAGGCACTGGCGGAGGAAATGCAGGTGTCCTTCCATGAGGGCGCCGTGAAGGGGTGCGATGCGCAGTTCATCGCAGACAAGCTGGCCGAGCGCGATGCGCGCCACTCCCGTCAGGGCGATGCCCGCTATGTCGTCGAGCCGAACCTGAAAGAAGGCAAGGGCGGCCTGCGCGACCTGCAGACCCTCTACTGGATTGCCAAACAGACCTATGGCGGCGACACGCTGGAAGATGTGATGAAGGCCGGTCCGTTCACGGATCACGAATATAGTGTGTTCATTCGCGCGGCCCGGTTTCTGTGGACGGTGCGGTGTCATCTCCATTTCGTGACCGGACGGGCGGAAGAGCGCCTCAGCTTCGACCTGCAACCTGAAATCGCCGCGCGCATGGGTTACCGAGACCGGCGCGGCCAGCAGGGCGTGGAACGCTTCATGAAGCGCTATTTCCTCGTCACCAAGGATGTCGGCGGCCTGACGCGTATCCTCGCCGCGAAGCTGGAAGCGGACCAGAAGAAAAAGCCGGAAGGCCTGCGCCGGTTCCTGCCTGCGCGCGGCCCTGTCGCGCTGAAGGAGGAAGGCTTCATCCTCGACAATGGCCGCATCAATGTCGATGACGACAAGGCGATGCGGGCTGACCCGCTGAACATGCTGCGCCTGTTCATCGTGGCGCGCGATGAAGGCAAGGACATTCACCCGCATGCGCTGAGCCTGCTGACGCGGGCCCTCCGTGCCCTGAACGAACGCGTGCGCGAGAAGCCGGAGGCGCAGGCGCTGATCCTCGACGCCATTCTCGGCGGGGACGATCCGGGCCTTATCCTGCGGCGCATGAACGAAGCCGGCATTCTGGGACGGGCGATCCCCGAATTCGGCGGCATCGTCGCCCAGACCCAGTTCAACATGTACCACCACTACACGGTGGACGAGCACACGATCCGCGCCGTCGAGGCCATCGCCGAGATGGAGCACGGACGCGATGAGCATCCGATCAAGCTGGTCGGTGAGCTGTTCGGCCTGATCGAGAACCGCCGCGCGCTCTATCTCGCCATGCTGTTGCACGACACCGGCAAGGGGAAGGGCGACCAGCAGATCGCCGGGATGAAGACAGCCCGGAAGGCGTGCGAGCGCCTCGGCCTGTCGGAAGACGAAACGGAACTCGTTGCCTGGCTGGTCGGCCACCATCTGGAAATGAGTGAGACGGCGCAGAAGCGGGACATTTCCGATCCGCGCACGGTGACCAAGTTCACGGAAATGGTCGGCTCGCTGGAGCGGCTGCGGCTGCTCTACATCCTGACGATTGCCGATATCAAGGCGGTCGGCCCCGGCGTGTGGAATGCCTGGAAAGGCCAGCTCCTGACCGACCTTTATCACAACACGGCGGCCGCCCTGCGCGGTGGCCGGACGGACGAGGCCGGCGTGCAGGCAGAGCTCGAAGCGCGCGCCGAACGCCGCCAGCAGGACCTGGTGGACCGGCTGGGCACCGTGCCGCCGCTGATGCTGGAAATGGAAACCGCCTACTGGACGGGCTTCGACGTCGACGATCTCGCCTGGCACGCGCAGGCCCTCAATGGCGGCGGCAACCAGGTGCATCACCGCCTGTCGCTGGAAGGCGGGGCGATGGCGCTGTTCGTCTCCGGCGCGGACCGGCCGGGCCTCTTCGCAGACCTCGCCGGAACGCTTGCCCACAATGGCGCGAACATCATTGCGGCGCAGGTCTATACCAGCCGCGAGGGCGGCATCATCGACGTGTTCATGCTGCACGATATTCAGGACAAACCCTTCGGCAAGGACGATCCAGCCCGCCTCCAGCGGCTGGATGCGGCCCTGCACAAGGTGCTCGATGGGGAGCCGGGCGACATGACCGTGCGCGAGCGCATGGGCCGCCGGCAAGCCGCTTTCCTCGTGCACCCATCCGTCCAGATCCGCGACGACCTCTCGGCCGACCATACGGTGATCGACATTGCCGGGCGCGACCGTCCTGCGCTGCTGTACGATGTGGCGAACTGCCTGGCCGATGCTGGCGTCTCGATCCACTCGGCGCATGTCGGCTCGTTCGGCGAGCGCATGTTCGATGCCTTCTATGTGCAGACCGAGGATGGCCAGAAGCTGGAGCAGGACGCTGCCCTCAAAGAGTCCCTGCGTGAACAGCTTCTCGACGTATTGGGCCGTCATGAACCGGATGCCCCGCACACGCCGGCACGCAAACTCCGCCGGTCGCGCGCCGTAGACAGTTTCTGAGAACCCCTGCACCACAGGCCGCATGAGCATCGCCCGCAACACCCTCGTGCAATCCTCGCTGACGCTGGGCAGCCGTATCCTCGGCTTTGCGCGGGATATCCTGCTGGTGGCGAAGCTCGGCGCCGGGCCGATCAACGATGCCTGGGTCACGGCGCAGCAATTCCCGAACCTGTTCCGCCGCATCTTTGCCGAAGGGGCCTTCGCGTCGGCTTTCGTGCCGACCTATGCCCGCACGCTGGAGGCCGAAGGGCCGGAAGCCGCGCAGGCCGTGGCGCAGGAGGCGATGCGCGTCCTCTTCGCCTTCACCGCGGCGCTGACCATTCTTGCGCAGATTTTCATGCCCTGGGTGCTGCTGATCATCCATGGCGGGCAGGCCGACGACGCGGTGCACTACAATCTGGCTGTGCTCCTGACACGGATCACCATGCCATACCTGACGTGCATGGCGCTGGCGGCGCTCTTGTCCGGCGTGCTGAATTCCGGCCAGCGCTTCATCCTGTCGTCGGGCGTGCCGACGCTGCTGAACCTCTGCCTCATTCCGGCAGCCCTGGTCTCCAATGTACCCGAGATCGTGTCGAAGGCCGCCGCCGTCGCCGTGTTGATCGCGGGCGTGCTGCAGGTGGCGCTGCTCTGGTGGGGCGTGACCCGCCAGAAAGTGCGCCTCAGCCTGATCGGCTGGCCGCGTATCACGCCGTCGGTGAAGAAGGTCATGGCGCTCGCTGTGCCCGGCACGATCGCGGCCTCCGGCACGCAGATCAACATCATCGTCAGCCAGTCACTGGCCAGTTTCGAACAGGCGGCGAAGTCCTGGCTCTACACCGCTGACCGGCTTTACCAGCTGCCGCTCGGCCTTGTCGGCGTGGCGGTCGGCGTCGCCATCCTGCCGCGCCTCAGCCGGGCCGCGCGCAGTGAAGACCACGCGTCCAGCCAGTCGACCATGGATGAAGGCATCGGCCTCGCCATGGCGCTGACCCTTCCGGCGGCGGCTGCGTTGCTGGTCGCACCGGTCTTCCTGATCGAGGCCTTCTTCGTGCGGGGCGCCTTCCTGCAGTCGGATGCCGAAGCGTCCGGCGGGGCGCTGTTCCATTTTGCCTGGGGTGTGCCGGCTTTCGTCCTGATCAAGGTTCTGGCCCCGGCCTTCTTTGCCCGGGAAGACACGAAGACGCCGATGCAGTTCGCCCTCGTCTCGGTGGCCATCAACACGGCGCTCGGGGCAGGGCTGTTCTTCTGGCTGAACCGGCAGGGAGAGCTGGGCTTTATCGGCCTTGCCATCGCCACGTCCGTGGCGGCCTGGGTGAACGCCCTCCTGCTTGCCACGACACTGGCGGGCCGCGGCTGGTACAGGCCGGGCCCGGTGCTGGTGTCGCGCACGCTGCGCGCCCTGATCGCCAGCGGCCTGATGGCTGGGTCTGTGTGGTTCATGGTCCACAACTTCCAGTGGGTCCGGGACAATATCGTCGACTCACGGGCGCTGGCCGCTGCAATCGTGATCCTCGCCGGCGGCCTGATCTACGGCGTAGCGGCCCTGTTGACCGGTGCGATCCGCCCCCGCGACATCACGCAGGCCTTGCGCCGCTAGGTAAATCGGCTACAGCGCTTGGCCATGACTGACACAAACACTCCCGCCTACACCGGCCCCCAGCGGGTCTTCTCTGGTATCCAGCCGACCGGCAACCTCCACCTCGGCAACTATCTCGGCGCGCTGAAGAAGTTCGTCGACCTCCAGAATGATGGCTGGGACTGTGTCTATTCGGTCGTCGACATGCACGCCATCACCATGCCGGTGGAGAAGGGCGTGCTGGCCGACCAGACGCGCCAGATCGCGGCGGCTTTCATCGCCTGCGGCATCGATCCGAAGAAATCGGTGGTCTACGCGCAGTCCTCCGTACCGGCCCATGCCGAGCTGGCCTGGGTGTTCAACTGCGTTGCCCGCATGGGCTGGGTCGAGCGGATGACCCAGTTCAAGGACAAGGCCGGCAAGGATGCCGAGCGCGCCTCTGTGGGCCTCTTCACCTATCCGGTCCTGCAGGCGGCTGACATCCTGGCCTACAAGGCTACCCACGTGCCCGTGGGCGAGGACCAGAAGCAGCACCTCGAGCTCAGCCGCGACATCGCCGACCGCTTCAATCGCGAATACGATGTGCCGGGCTTCTTCCCGCTGCCGGAACCGCTGATCAAAGGCCCCGGCGCGCGGATCATGAGCCTGAAGGACGGCACGAAGAAGATGTCAAAGTCCGACCCGTCGGACCTGTCGCGCATCAACCTTGTCGACGATGCCGACCTGATCGCGAAGAAGATCAAGAAGGCCAAGACCGACCTTGAAGGCGACATGCCGTCGGAGCCGAAGGGCCTCGAAGGCCGTCCGGAAGTCGAGAACCTTGTCGGCATCTACTCCGCCGTGAGCGGGCAGACGACGGAGCAGGTGCTGGCTGAATTTGGCGGCAAGGGCTTCGGTGTGTTCAAGCCCGCGCTGGCCGATGTGATGGTGGACCATCTGGCGCCGATCACGCAGCGCTATCGCGATATTCTCGCCGACCAATCCGGCATCGATGCGATTCTCAAGGATGGCGCGGAACGGGCCGACGCCATTGCCGCGCCGATCATGGAAGAAGTTCGCCGCGCCGTCGGTTACTGGCGGCCCTGATATTTGCCTGACGGCCCGGCGTGCCATTCCGGCACATTGACCGGGCCGCCGATGGCCTTACGACTTGCCCATCAGTTCTGAAAAGGATGTGCCCCATGCTGTTTCGCACCCTGCTTCCCGCCGCTGCCCTGTTGCTCGCAGCCTGTTCCGGCCCGGCGGATGCGCCGGCGGGTGAGTCCGTGATCGAGGTCAAGGAAGCCTTCATCGTGAAGCCCGCGGAAGGGCGTGACGTCGCTGCGGGCGGCCTGATGGCCTATGTCACCGGCGCGCCGGTGGAACTGGTCGGTGCCACCACCGACGCGGCAGACCGCGTGGAACTGCACACCATGTCGATGGAAGACGGCGTCATGCAGATGCGCCAGGTGGAAAGCTTCACCGCCTCGGAGGGCGAGCCCATCGTGCTCCAGCGCGGCGGCAACCATCTCATGCTGTTCGGCGTGGACCCCGCGATTGCCGTGGGCGACTCGGTCGATGTCTCGCTGGAATTCCGCGATTCGGACGGCACTTCGCAGACCGTGGTGACCAGCGCAGAGATCAAGGGGCTCGGCGACTGAGTCGCTTGATCCGACCCCGGACAGCTCCTGTCTGCCCTGAAAACTGACATCTCCCGCCCGACTGGCGCAGCATTTGCGTGCACACACTGCAGGTTGCGGACATTTAACAGTTAATGACCTGTTAAAATGCCACAATTGAACGCATAGTGCTGTGAATGCAACACCGCGCCAGAGCCGGGGAAATGTAGAGTATGGCCTTCGACAGCCGCTTGCACGCTGCCTATCTCGAAGAGGGACCCGACCCGAACGAGGTATCTGAAGAACACCTGCGTGAACTGGATGAGGCCGAGCCGCATCCGATCATGGATTTCTTCCGCGGCCTTTGGCGGCGAACCATTTTCCTCTTCAAGCTGAGCTTGTTCCTTGCGCTGGTCGGCGCCTACCCGTTCTCGGCGGTCATGTCTCACAAGATCGATGACTCCGACATTGTCTTCGCGGACGGCCAGAAATGGGCTTTCCCGGAATCCGGCATCGCCATCACCAAGATCGCGCGCGAGCTGGAAGGGAAGGGCTGGGCCGACGACAAGCCGAACTGGCACCCGCAGGCCCGTCTGACGGCCATGCCCGCCTGGCAGGAAGCCACCGCCGATGGCCTTTCCGAGTTCACCCGCATGGCCGCTGGCGCCGTGCCGGATGAGAATGGCGAGCCGGATGCGGACCTGATTGCAGCCTCCCGTCTTCTGAAAGGCATTCCCGGCGAAGATATGCGTCCGCGCATGACCGCTGCGGCCGAAGCACTGAACCGGTTTGACTCCCGCGCCAGCCGTGGCCTCGTCACGGTCGCCGACCGCCGGGAGCTGGCGGCTGAAGAAGCCCGCATGTTCGCTGGCTGGGCCGTCGCCGACCAGGACGACCTCTCGACCCAGATCTATCAGGAATCGACCGGCTGGCCGGCCTCCAAGCAGGACATCCGCGTCTTCTATGCTGCCAAGGCCCGCGCCCACATCGCGCTGCAGATGCTGAAAGCCGCCCGCCTGGCTGACCGCGACAGCCTCGCCGACGCCGATACGATGGCGGCCTACGAAAAGGCCGAAGCTGCCTGGACACGCGCTGCCCGCATCCGCCCGCTGGTTGTCTCCAACCAGAAGGGCGATGGCGCCATCATGGCCAACCATCTCGCCAGCCTCGGCTTCTTCCTGCGCGATGCCCAGCGCACGTCCGAAGAGCTGGCCGAGCGCCTTGACCAGCCCCTGCCGGCGGCAGAACCGGCAAGCGAAGACGTGGCCCAGCTCGATCCGGCCCTGGCCAGCGCAGCGCACTGAGACCAGCTTCTTAAGCCTTTCGCCCTTGATACGCCTGCCTCTCCGCGCCATCTGTTGCGCAGGTGAAGCTTTATACAGAAAGGGCAGGCGGCGATGTTCATTCAGACCGAACCGACTCCCAACCCGGATACGATCAAATTCCTGCCGGGACACGAAGTGGCAGGCGACCGCGGCCCGTTCGATTTCCCGGACCTGGCCAGCGCGCGCATCAGCCTGCTGGCCCGCGCCCTGTTTCAGGTCGACGGGGTGGAACGCGTCTTCCTCGGCAGCGACTTCGTGTCGATCAACAAGGCCGAAGACAAGGACTGGCGGCATGTGAAGCCGATGGTACTGGCCGCGATCATGGACCATTACATGGCCGGGCTGCCGGTCGTGGAGGACGGCGCCGAGCCGTCCGCCTCCGCCGAGGCCGATGTGACCTATGAGGGCGAAGCGGCCGAGATTGTCGAGGAAATCCGTGAGCTGATCGAGACGCGCGTGCGCCCGGCTGTGGCACAGGATGGTGGCGACATCATCTTCCACCGGTTCGAGCCTGAGACCGGCATCGTGCACCTCTCCATGCGCGGCGCCTGTGCCGGCTGCCCGTCATCGACGATGACGCTGAAGCAGGGCATCGAGAACATGCTGAAGACCTATGTGCCCGAAGTGACGGCCGTTGAGGCCGTGCTCTAGGCGCGAACTGCCCTCTTGACGGCCCGCGCGAAGACGGGCCGCATATCCCAGAAAAGCAAAAGGACGATGCCTATGGCCCACCCCGTGAACGACCATGCGCTGGACGTGATTTTCCGCGACGCGCGCTCCTATAATGGCTGGCGCGAGGAAGACGTTCCCGAAGTCCTGGTCCGGGCGGTCTATGACCTGGCAAAGCTTGGCCCGACCAGCGCCAACAATTCCCCGGCGCGGTTTGTCTTCATCAACTCCGAAGAGGGCAAGGCCCGCCTCCTGCCGCTGATGTCGGAAGGCAATCGCGAGAAGACCCAGAAAGCTCCGTGGACGGTGATCATTGCCCACGACATGGAATTCCACGAGAAGATCCCCGCGCTCTTCCCCCATATGCCAAGTGCCAAGGACTGGTTCCACCATATCAAGGAAGAGACCGCCTTCCGGAACGGCACGCTGCAGGGCGCCTATCTCATGCTGGCGGCCCGCTCGCTCGGCCTTGATTGCGGCCCGATGTCCGGCTTCGATGCGGCGGGCGTCAACAAGGAGTTCTTCGAAAGCCAGGATGGCGAGATGAAGAACTGGAAGGCGAACTTCATCTGCAATATCGGCCATGGCGACCGCACGACGATCTTCGACCGGTCTCCGCGCCTGACGTTCGACGAGGCCTGCCGCATCCTTTAAGCGGGCAAGACGATGCTGGTCCTGGGGCTGAACACCGCTTTTACCGCCATGGAAGTGGCACTCGTGCGCGACGGCGAAATCCTCGCCGATGCGCGTGAGGTGATGGCACGCGGCCAGGACAAGCATTTGCCGGGCCTTGTCCAGCGCCTGCTGGACGAAGAGGGTGTGACGCTGGAGCAGGTGGACCGTATTGCCGTCGTCACCGGCCCCGGCAGCTTTACCGGCATCCGTATCGGCGTCGCCTATGCGCGTGGCCTCGCGCTGGTGACAAAAGCGGATTGTGTCGGCGTCACCAGCCTCGAGGCCGCCGTGCCCGCCGGTATGGAAGGCACCGTGATGGGCTGCCTGGCTGGGCAGAAACGCCCACCGGACCAGACCTGGTGGGTGCAGGGCGTTTCGGGCGGGCAGGGCATTGCCGACGTGCTGGAGCTGCGCCTCGAACAGCTGCTGCCCATGCTGGAAGGCTTCCACGCGCCCATCTTCATGGACAATCCGGACGCGCTCGGCGACCTCAAGGACAAGCTGGACCTGCGCCCGCTCATGCCCTCCGCCATCACGGCGGCGATCAAGGGCGGCCAGTTCGATCCGGCATCGCATCCTCCGTCCCCGGTCTATGCGCGTGAGCCGGATGCGACCCTGCCGGAGCCGCGCAAGTGACCCACCCCGTGCTCGTCCTGCGTGCTGAAGATGCGGGGCGCATGAGCCGGCTGCACATGCGATGCTTCGATGACCCGTGGAGCGCCGTCTCGTTTCGTGGTCTCCTGCTCGACACATCCATCCTGACGCTCGGCGTGGAACAGGAGGGCGAACTCATTGCCTTTGCCATGGCGCAGACGATTGCGGGCGAAAGCGATATCCTCACCGTCGCCACCGCGCCGGAACAGCGCCGCAAGGGCCTCGGCGCAACGCTGATCCGCGCGCTTATCAACCGGCTGGGAGAGCGGGGCGTCTCCCGCATCACGCTGGACGTGGCCGAGGACAATGCGCCCGCCCGCGCGCTCTACAGCGGCTTCGGCTTCACCGAGGATGGCCGACGGCCGCGCTATTACACTGCCGGGCGCGATGTGCCCGTCGATGCGGTGCTGATGTCCCGCAAGATGAGCCTTTGACCGCCCACGCAGAAGTGATCATTTCGCCCTATCCAAATCCTCCCGCCACGCTACCATCCCCGCAGCAGCAGGAGGACGTACAATGGCAGACGACATCAAAACGGCAGATATTCGCGCAGACATCCCTCAGGGCGTGTTCGATCTCTACGACGAATATTGCCACGGCCACCTGTCCCGGCGCGGCTTCTTCGAAGGGCTGGGCAAGTATGCGGTAGGCGGACTAAGTGTCGCCTCTCTGGCGGCCTGCGTCATGCCCGACTATTCGAAACAGCAGACATCTGAAAGCGACGGCGAACTCGACGCGGAAATGGTCACCTACAATTCGCCGGATGGGGCAGGCGAGATGGCCGGCTATCTCGTGCGCCCCGCAGGCGGCGCCGTGCTGCCCGGCGTGCTGGTCGTGCACGAGAACCGGGGCCTCAACCCCCACATCAAGGATGTCGCCCGCCGCGCGGCCAAGGCGGGCTATGTCGCCTTTGCGCCGGACGCGCTCTATCCGCTCGGCGGCTATCCCGGCAATGACGATGACGGCCGCACCATGCAGGCCACCCGCGACCGCGACGAGATGTTTGCGGATTTCCTCGCGGCGTCGGAATTCCTGCGCGATCATCCGGCGACGAACGGCAAGGTCGGCATTACGGGCTTCTGCTATGGCGGCGCGGTGACCAACATGATGGCGGTGCGCCAGCCATGGCTCTCTTGCTCCGTGCCGTACTATGGCGGCTGGCCGAGCGCCGAAGATGCCGCGAAACTGGAAGTGCCGTTGCAGCTCCACCTCGCCGGGCTGGACGACCGGGTGAATGCCGGATGGCCGACCTATCAGGATGCTCTGAATGCGGCGGGCAAGCCGTACGAAGTGTACCTCTATGAGGGCGTGAACCACGGGTTCCACAATGACACGACGTCCCGATATGACGAGGCCGCAGCGGCGCTCGCCTGGAGCCGGACGCTCGAATTCTTTGCAAAACACCTCGCCTGATCGCTATTTGTTCCGGACAGGGATGGACTCATATCTCAAACTGAGAAATGTTCCCTCTATGTTCAAGGAATGGGCGTCCCATTTTGATACACCGATTGGCCGGTGCGGCCTTGCCTGGACGGAGGCAGGGGTGACCGGCGTGCAATTGCCGGACGCCGACCTGAAGCAGACCGTCGCGCAGATCACCCGCCATGGGGCCGAACTGGTGAAGGAAGCCGATGTCCCGCCGGAGATCGCCGAAGTGATCGCCGCGCTAAAGGCTTTCCTGTCGGGCGAGCCGACCGGCTTTGACGGCCTGCGGCTGGACATGGACCGCCATTCCCCGTTTGAGCGGGCCGCCTATGATGCGCTGCGCAAGGTCGGCTGGGGCCAGACGGTCACTTATGGTGAACTGGCGGCAGTCATCGGACGGCCCAATGGCGCGCAAGCCATCGGCATGGCCATGGGGCGCAATTCCTGGCCGGTGATCGTGCCGTGCCACCGGGTGCTGGGCGCCAATGGCTGGCTGGGCGGCTTCTCCGCGCCGGGTGGCATGCTGACCAAGAAAGCCCTGCTGGCACGCGAAGGCGTCTATCCGGACGGCGGCCAGCTGAAACTGTTCGAGTGATGAAGTCATGACCCGCGCGCCGCTTGAAATCCGCAACCGTGACGCCCGGCGTCTCTGGCTGCACGCACAGGGCCTGTCGGCGACGCCGACCGGGCCGCTGGACCTCGGCGCGATGATCCGTGATCTCGGCTTCGTGCAGCTCGATTCGATCCGCGTCGTCTCGCGGGCGCATCACCACATTCTCTGGTCGCGTAACCAGAACTACCGCGAGCCCATGCTCGACAGACTGATGCGCAAGGAGCGCGGTGTCTTCGAGCATTTCACCCATGATGCCTCCGTCATCCCGATGGACTTCTATCCCAACTGGCGGCGCCAGTTCCGGCGGCTGGAGAAGAAAGTCCGCGGCTGGGAATGGCATCGCGGCATGCTGGACGAGGATGGCCGGGCATGGATTGTGGACCGGATCCGGCAGGAAGGCCCGCTCAGTACCAAGGCCTTCGACACGAAGGTTGAGGGACCGCGCGAGATGTGGCGCCGCCCGCCGCACAAGCTGGCGCTCGATTACATGTGGTATGCGGGGGAGCTCTCGACCTCGCACCGGGAGAATTTCACCAAATTCTACGACCTGACCGAACGGGTGATTCCCGGTCATCACCGGGAGGATGAGCTGCCCGATCATGAACAGGTCGACTGGCTCTGCCGCGAGGCGCTGACCCGCATTGCCTTCGGGTCGGAAGGGGACATCCAGCGCTTCTGGGATGCCGCAAGCCTCGCCGAAGTGAAGGACTGGGCGGGCAACCAGACACGTCTCGTGCCGGTCCGAATCGAGGGCGCCGACGGAAAATGGACGACCGCCCTTGCGCCAGAAGACATCGAGACCCGGCTGGAGGCAGCCCCCGCGCCAACCTCGCGCTTGCGCATCCTGAACCCGTTCGACCCCGTGATCCGCGACCGGACCCGGCTGCTGCGCCTGTTCGGCTTCGATTACCGGATCGAGATCTTCGTCCCGGCGGCCAAGCGCCAGTGGGGCTATTATGTTTACCCGTTGCTGGAAGGGGACCGGATGGTCGGCCGGATCGAGGTGAAAGCCGACCGCGCGGCCGGAACGCTGACGCTGGAACGCATCTGGTCGGAGGCCGGCATTGCCTGGACCGGGGCACGGGACGCCCGGCTTGAAGCAGAATTAGCACGCTTTGCACGGCTGGCCGGAGTTGACACCGTTGTCCGCAATCAACATCTGAAACTGGACTTACCGTCGCGCTAAGGGCAAATACGTATCATGGATCGACTCGAAAAACTCTGCGTTGAGAAGGGACTCCGCATGACGGAGCCCCGGCGCGTGATCGCGCGTGTGCTCTCGACCGCGACCGACCACCCGGACGCCGAAGAACTGCACCGCCGGGCCAATGCCCAGGATGCCTCCATCTCGCTGGCCACGGTCTACCGGACCGTGAAACTGTTCGAGGATGCCGGGATTATCCAGGCCCACGATTTCCGCGATGGCCGGGCCCGTTACGAGGAAGTGCCGGACGAGCATCATGATCACCTGATCAATGTGCGCACCGGCGAAGTCGTGGAGTTCCATTCCGAGGAAATCGAGGAATTGCAGGAGCTGATCGCCAAGAAGCTCGGCTTCCGTCTGGTCGACCACAGGCTGGAGCTGTACGGCGTGCCGCTCAAGGATGCCGACAAGGGCTGATCCGCCGCTCTGCCGGGGCAGTCCTGTTCAACTCACGTAAATCATTGATGGCGCATGCTGTGATCCGCCTTGGTCATGGTTAAGTCCGGTGTGATCCGCCGTAGTGATGCCGTAATCCGGGCCTAACCCTGCCCGGAGGATTGCATCACCGTCATGTTTCTAGCCTGGCTGCTCACCTTCACTCTGGCGACCGGAACGGGTCCCATGAACTCCGCGCTGCAGGCGACGGAAGCCCCGCCCACGCTGCGCGCGGCCTTCACGGTGGAGCTGCAATCGTCGCACGCACGGCGGGTCTACCGCTTCGATCCGCGCAAGAAGGGCCGGGACCGCTGGACCGCCCTGTCCTGGGAAGGCGAGGACGAGGAACTGGACAATGTCGCCGCCGAATGGGCCAATGAGGCTGCCCCCGACGGGCGCCTTTTCCCGGACGATCTGCGCGCCAGCCTCGGGCCTCAGGTCATGGTCGACGACAAGGGCGCGGCCTGGAAAGTCTCCTTCCATCACCGACCCTCCAGCAATGACGGGGAGTTCGACGTCTGGGCCGCCGAACGCCTCGCCGCAACCGCCTGGCTCGACCCTGTTGGTGAGCGATTCCTGCGTATCGACTACACATTGCCGCGCCCGGTGGCGGGCCCGGAGGGTGGCACGCTGACCCGCTACGACCAGTCCTATTTCATCCGGACAGAGCCCCGCTGGGGGATGAGCTATGTCTCCGGCTTCTCCATCGACCTGCAGGCCCGCGCCGCCTTCCGCACGATCGACCGGCGCTATGCCGCCAATATCGTGAAGGCCGAATTCTTCTTCGCCAGCAACGAAGCCCAGCAGGAATTCGAATCCGCCCAGCTGATACAGTAGCCGCTTTGGCCTCTGGGCCGGCGCGCGCTAGACTGGGGCCATGACGATTCACATGGTGAAACTCAGCGTTGGCTCCGAAGATGTGGACGACATCGCCCGCTGGCAGGCCCGCTACCTGAAAACCTCGCCGAATCCAGCGCATTACACGCGCATGTTCCCGAAACGCGCGGAGGAAATCCTGCGCGGCGGCTCGATCTACTGGGTCGTCAAAGGCGCGATCCGTGTCCGCCAGCGCATCGTCGACATCCGCCAGGAAAAGGATTCCGAGGGCCGGGACATGTGCGCCCTGGTCTTCGACCCGGAACTTGTGCGGACTTATGCGAAGGCCAAACGCCCGTTTCAGGGCTGGCGCTACCTGAAGCCGGAAGACGCCCCGCGCGACCTGAAATCCGGCGAGGCCGCTCTGGATATTCCGCCAGACCTCGACACGGCGCTCAAGAATGCAGGCGTCTGGTAGACCTCAGGGCGCGATTTCGGCAGCAGCTGCGCGGGCTTCCCGGCGGGCGGCGAAATGGGTCTCGAACGCCACGACGAGGCAGGCGACGATGATGATCGCGGCGCCGCCATAGAGCCGGATGCTCGGAATTTCCTGAAAGAAAACATAGCCGAACAGGGACGACCAGAGGAGGCCCGTATATTCGAACGGGGCCAGTGTCTGCGCTTTCGCCCGGGCATAGGCGAGCGTCATGAACGACCAGATCCCGACTGCGGCGATCGCAGCGCCACCCAGCGGCGGCCAAGCATTCACTTCCGGCATGACTCCCACGAACGGCAGGAACGGGATCAGGAACAGCGCCGGCAGCACGTTCATGAAGGTGACCAGCGTCAACGCGTCTTCCTCCTTGGTGCGCAGGCGGAGCAGGACGATGTTGAGCGCATAGCCGACGGCCGAGACCAGCATCGCCGCGATCCCGTAAGCGCGGACGCCGGCGGTCGGGGCGCTGGCCGGTTCCCCCGAAATCGCAATAGCCGCACCGACAAAGCCGACCAGGGAGGCGCCGACCGTGACCGGGCTCATCCGCTCGCCCAGCAGGACACGCGCGATCGGGGCGATCATCAGGGCGGCGGTGAAGCCCATCACAACGGCCTCGGCGAGCGTGATCTGTGTCAGGGCGTAAAAGAAGGTGAGCGATGACACGACCTGCGCGATTGACCGCAAGGTATGGAAGCGGATCGCCTTCCAGCCGGGGACGGGACGGCGCGCCGCCACGAACAGCGTGACCATGATCACGGAGGCGAGGATATACCGCCAGGCGGTCGCCGTGATGACGCCCGTACCGCCCAGCGTGACGCCCTTCATCGTGGCGTCGAGCGTACAGCCGCAGAGAACCGCAAGGCAGACGAGGATGATGGGATGGGGCAGGCGCATGGGCCGGAGCCTTTGCTGGCGCGCCGCTTTCCGTCAAGCGCAGATATGAGTGGCTTGGCGCTTGTCCGCGGATTTTCTGCTTCAGGTTGGCGTTGGGTCAGCCTGTTTTGGGCGGCCTGATTCCGGTAAACTGGCTTTAGCCGGACAAAAAGATCCGGACGAGGAAACATCAGGAGGAAGCGGCCATGGCAGACGATGCACGGCCCGAGGCGTTCGACACGGACGCCCTGCGCGACAAGTATCGTGCTGAACGCGACAAGCGCCTGCGCGCCGAAGGCAACGATCAGTACGTCAACATGGCGGGTGACTTTGCCCACTATATCGAAGATCCCTATTGCGAATTCGAGCCGCGCGATCCGGTTACGGACCATGTGGAAGTCTGCGTCATCGGTGGCGGCTTTGGCGGCCTGCTGACCGCGGGCAAGCTGCGCGAGGCTGGCTTCGACGATATCCGCATGGTGGAGAAGGGCGGCGACTTCGGCGGCACCTGGTACTGGAACCGCTATCCCGGCGCGGCCTGCGACATCGAAAGCTATATCTACCTGCCGATGCTGGAAGAGACCAGCTACATGCCGGTGGAGAAATACTCCCGCGCGCCGGAGATCCTCGAACATTCCCGCCGGATAGCCCGGCATTACGACCTCTACCGCAACGCTCTTCTGGGTACGGAGATCACGGGTCTCAACTGGATCGAGGAAAAAGGTGCCTGGCAGGTGCTGACCAATCGCGGCGACGATTTCACGGCGCAGTTCGTGGTCATGTCCAACGGGCCGCTGAACCGGCCGAAACTGCCCGGCATTCCGGGCGTGGAAAGTTTCAAGGGGCATTCCTTCCACACCAGCCGCTGGGACTATGACTACACCGGCGGGGACAATTCCGGCGGCCTGGACAAGCTGTCAGACAAAGTGGTCGGCATTATCGGCACGGGCGCAACAGCGGTGCAGTGCGTGCCGCACCTCGCCCGCGGAGCGAAGCATCTCTATGTCTTCCAGCGCACGCCATCCTCGGTCGACTATCGCGGTGACCGGCCGACGGATCCGGAATGGGTGAAATCGCTTCAGCCCGGCTGGCAGAAGGCGCGGATGGAGAATTTCAACACGCTTGTCTCAGGCGGTTTTGCGCCGGTCGACATGGTGAAGGATGGGTGGACCGACATTATCCGCAACATCCTCCTGATCGCGACACAAGAAGGCAACCAGCACCTCTCGCCGGAGAAGCTGGCTGAACTGGCAGAGCTGGCTGACTTCAAGAAAATGGAGCAGGTGCGCGGCCGTGTGGACGAAATCGTCAGCGATCCCGCCACGGCCGAGGCACTGAAGCCGTGGTACCGCCAGTTCTGCAAACGGCCCTGTTTCCACGATGACTATCTCGCCGCCTTCAACCGGGACAATGTCACGCTCGTTGATACCGAGGGGCAGGGCGTCGATGCCATTACCGAGCATGGTGTTGTCGTGAAGGGCAAGGAGTACAAGATCGATTGCCTGGTCTACGCGACCGGGTTCGAGGTTGGCACTGACTACACGCGCCGTGCGGGGTATAACCCGGTTGGTGAAAATGGTGTGTCACTGGCAGACGCCTGGGGTGAAGGTATGCGCAGCCTGCACGGCATGTTCGTGCACGGATTCCCGAACATGTTCGTGATGGGGCCGGCGCAGGCCGGGTTTACGGCGAACTATCCGCACCTGCTGGCAGAGCAAGCCGTGCAGATCGGCTACACGCTCGCCGAGACCAAGGCACGTCAGGCCAGCCGGTTCGAACTGACGGAAGAGGCAGAACAGGCCTGGGTCGATACGATCATCGAGAAGGCCATGCTGCGCCAGCAATTCCTGGAGGAGTGCACGCCGGGTTACTACAACAATGAAGGCAAGCCGAGCGAACGTGCCCGTCAGGACCTCTCCTATGGGGGCGGCCCTGATCCCTATTTCGCCATTCTGAAAGGGTGGCGGGAAGAAGGGGAACTGGCAGGGCTGTCGCTCGATTGAGCCGCCCTGCCAATTGCCGGATCAGTAGGTGATGCGCAGGTCCGAGATGGACTGGGCAATCTTGGTGTAGGCGTCGGTCAGTTCGTCGGCGCTCTCCGCCTTGAACGCGAATTCCGTCCCTGAGGCGCAGTATTCGAGGATCTGCTTACCCTGCGAAGGCGCCTTGAAGGCCACGGTGTAGACGCGGACACCTTCGTCCTTGATATTGTCACACAGCTTCTTGGCCTGGTCGAAGGACGAGCCTTCGCCCGGATTGTGCTGGTTCAGGAAGTCACCGTCGGTCATGATGATCATGGCCTTGGCAGAGTCCGGTTCGTCATATTCGAGCGGATCGGAACCTGACGGCCAGACAGTGTGCCATTCAGGAGAGATCGAATACCAGCCCCAGGCGATACCGATATGCCCGGCGGTGCCGCCATTGGCATTCAGGTCATCGATATAGTCTTTCAGATCATCCCGGTCATTCGTCAGCGGAAGAGGGCCGATCGGGTTGCAGGTTTCCACTTCCCAGCGTTCCCTGCTGTGGTCATACTCGGCACCCGCTGCTTCGATCCAGGCAAACGGACCGGGGTCTTCGTCTGTGTAGGTCTCGGTGCCGCGGCGCTCCTTCACGCACGTATTGTTGACGGTTCGTGTCACCGTTTCTTCGACGGGTTCCCAACTGCAGCTTGAGCCGCCGCCCCAGCCCCAGCCACGGCCGCGGCCACGGCCGCCACCTCCGCTGCAGACATACTCCAAGCTGGTCGTCGTGTCGGTATAGGTCCGGCTTGGGCTCTTGTTTGTTGCCTTGGTGAAGTAGGCTCCGGCATCAAGATAGTCCGAATACGACACCATGGAGATGCGCACTTCACCCATGTCGGCGGCATCGCCCGTCGGCAGGAGCACATCGACGGCGTCTTCGGCGGCTTCCTTCAGCGCGCCCATCTTGCCGTCCCAGCCCATGGAGCCCGAAATATCGAAAACGAACGAAACATCGACCTTGCCGATACCGTAGGTCGAGCCAGATGAGACGGCGAAATCCAGATACTGATAGCCGATCAGCTCCGTCAGCGTTGTCTTCTGCTGGCATATGATCCTGCCATTGATGTCCTGGCTGCCGTCGGAATAGGTCACTTCCACAGGTTTGCAGATGATCGCGTGGTTCTTGGCCTTGATCACGCTTTCCACGTAATTTCTGATATAGTTCTCAATCTGGGCTTTCGATTTGCCAGACTGCATCTCGCGTGATCCGGCGATCACGGCATTGTCCATCGTGTACTGGACAAACTGGCGGCTCGTATTTGTGTTCTGCAGGTCAATCGCAATACCGACCAGTACCAGAATCGGTACGATCGCGATTGCCAGAATCATCGCGACATTGCCTTCGCGATTGTCGATCCACGTGGTCAGCCTGTTCAACATGAGCTTGTCCCGATTATAGACATCCGGGATGGATTATGTGCGATTAACGTTTCCGCTGAGCTAAGAAGCCGGCAAAAACTCCTTACGCGGCGCAAGTATCTGGTAAGGATTGAACGGCGTCCGGATGGCGGAAGTGAACCAGATTACGTAAGGCCCGCAACAGAACGCAGCGTTTGACGCTGGTCATGAGGCTGCGGCTCGTGCAAACAGCCCTTCATAAATTATCCCGCAGCCGCAGAAGCTCTGCCAGGGCGAAAGGCGCGGTGCGGAAGGAGGAATCGATGGAGCTGGCCGTTCAATATGGCCCGTTGCTGGTGGCGCTTGCCCTGGCAGGTGCGGCAGCAGGCCTGGCCGCCGGCCTGTTCGGAATTGGCGGCGGGGCGATCATCGTTCCGGTCCTGTACTTCCTGTTCGACGCCATGGGTTATGGCGAGTCCGCGATGCATGTGGCGGTGTCCACCTCGCTCGCCACCATCATTCTCACTTCTGCGCGCAGCGTCAGTGCCCATCACAGCCATGGTGCGGTCGACTGGTCGATCATCCGGGGCTGGGCGCCCTGGATCGTGCTGGGTGCACTGGCAGGCATGTCGCTGACGGGTTTCCTGTCGAAACGGGCGCTGCTTGGCATTTTCGGAACGCTGGCCTTCGTGCTGTCGGCGCAGCTCTTCTTCGGCCGTCCCACATGGCGCCTTGCCGACGAGATGCCGAAAGGACCGCTGCGGGCGGCGCTGGGCATGGCGGTCGGCGCGCTGTCGGCCCTGATGGGAATTGGCGGGGGCACATTCGGCGTCAGCCTGATGACGCTTTATGGCCGGCCCATCCACCAGGCCGTGGCGACTGCGGCTGGCTGGGGTGTCGCCATCGGGCTCCCGTCTGCCCTGACAGCCATCTATATTGGCTGGGGAAGGGAGGGCCTGCCGCCATTCTCGCTTGGCCATGTGAACCTTGCCGCCTTCGCGCTGATCTCGTTGTTCACCGTGACCATGGCGCCGGTCGGGGCCTCGCTGGCGCACAAGCTGGACGCTGCGCGCCTGCGCCGGATGTTTGCCATCCTGCTGGCCTTGGTGGCGGCGCGCATGCTGTGGAAGGCGCTCGGCGCCTGACAGGTCAGACGCCGAAGAAGGCGCCAGCGATCCGTTCGATGGCCCAGTAGCTGCCCATGCAGCCGATGAAGTAGGCAAGACCCACGCGCACCGGGACCATGCCCCGGGCGGCCAGCTTGTGGATGATGAAGGCCGCCGCAAGCAGGACGCTCACGAACAGGATCTGCCCGGCCTCGACGCCGACATTGAACAGCAGCAGCGCCATCGCTTCGGCGCCCTTTGGCAAGCCGATCTCCGCCAGTGCCCCGGCAAAGCCGAACCCATGGATCAGGCCGAAACCGAAGGCGATGGCCCAGGGAATGCGCTGGCTGAGCGTGTTCCAGCCCTTGATGCGATGCATGGCTTCCGCGCCCAGAAGCGCGATGCTCATGGCGATGGTGATTTCCACCGGCGGGCCCGGCAGCGTGATCCCGCCCAGCGTCGCGGCCGCGAGCGTGATGGAGTGGGCGACGGTGAAGGCCGTCAGCGTCAGCAACAATTGGCGGGGCCGCACCAGCAGCACCATGCCCAGCACGAACAGGAGATGGTCCCATCCGAAAATGATGTGCTCGACACCGATCCGGAAATAGGCGGCAACAGGCGCACCGGTCGGCACCGTCAGGTCCAGCACGGGGGACGCCGGGCGCAGCACCGCGCCGATATCGTCCCCTTCCAGCCGGTCGATGCGAACGAAGGCATCCGTCAGTGTCCGTTCCAGCCCGTCGATCCGGATCTCGCCCTGGTTCAGGTCGCACTGCGTGGTCCAGCGTTGCACGATCGTGCCGCCGGGGGAGGTGACATATTCGCCTTCACGCGCGCAGGCCTGCGGGAACACCGGGTCGATCTTCAGGCGCCGGCCGTCCAGCACCGGCTGCTTCCAGGTTACTTCATAAGTGCCGGGGCTGACCTCGGTCACTTCCAGATAGGCCGGACGCACTTCATGCGCCACTGCCGGCCCAGCCGCCGCCAGCCATGTGGCCAGGCCGGCAATGCAAACCATCAGCCAGCGGATCATGCCAGTCCTATTCGGCATTGATGCCTTCAACCTCGACCTTGTAGCGGGAGATGATCTCCTGGATGGCCATTTCATTGGCCTCGCGCCGCGTTTCCGCCTGCCAGTTGGCGAGGACGGTATCCTTCACATCGTCAAAGGGCGGGAGCCGGGGCGGTGCATTGGCGCTGACCTGAACCAGATGCAGACCGAGGGCCGAACGGATGGGGCCGGTCCAGAGGTCGGAGTCCGGCGTCTCGGCGAGCGATTGGGCAAACTCACCACCGAACAGGCGGGTTACTTCGCGAAGCGGCAGGTCACCATAGGCGCGCTGCAGCATGAAGGGATCACCGGCCGCTCGCCAGTCATCCCCTGCATTCAGCTTGCCGAGCATGGCTTCGGCGTCTGCCGCCGCGGCCGCGCCGCGGACATCCTCGCTGAAGAAGACATGCCGGAAGGTCACCTTCTGCGGTTCGGTGAAGCGGTCCGCATGCGCCTCGTACCACTCGCGCAGAACAGCATCGCCGGGTGTTTCGTCGCGGGCGAGGTCAGCGACCATGAAGGTCATCTTCTGGGCGAGGCGGCGGGTCACGATCGTGTCGCCCTCGTCGAGGCCAAGGCGTTTGGCTTCCCGTGCCAGGGCCTCGTCGCGGACAAAGTCGTTGACGATGGCCACCATGTCCTCGCCGGAGGGCAGGGCGCCTGCCTCCGCCGTGTAGATGGAGGCAAGGCGTTCGAGGTCCGCACTGGACACGCGGATGGTCCGTGCCTCATCGGCCCGCCCGGATGCCACGGCATTCCAGGCAACGAACACCACCAGGGCGGCGAAAATGAAATGTACGAGCGGCTCGCGCAGCAGCACGGGCCAGCGGCGCACCTGTTCGGTTGTGTCGGTCAAATTGTCTTCCTGTCGCGTCAGCCGCCGGGGATATACCAGATCGGTGAAGTGTAGGCACGTTCCTGGATCGTTTCCGGCACGTCAGGCCGCGGCGGCGTGCCATTGCGCATGGCTTCCCATGTCGACCAGCGGCAGGATGGGTTTTCCAGCACACGGACATAATAGGTCGCGCGCCGGGCCGGGTCGAAGTCCGGATCGGTCCACAGGACTTTCAGTTCATTGGCCCCTTCATTCGAGGGTGTGCAGCTCGTCATGTCGACGGATGCGCCATTGTCTGTGCAGCGCCGGGTGGACGGATCGGGCGCGCCATTGTCACAGGCAACATCGATGACTTCCTCGCCATCGCTGGTGACCTTGACCACTTGCAGGCGCTGTAGCGTCCCGCCATTCGGGTCGCGTTGGGCCCAGGCGATGAAGGCAGGGGCTTCACCCGTGCCAACAAGGTCGCCGCCCATCGGTACGCCGCCTTCATAGGCCTCGCGCGAGAGATTGGCGGAAGCCAGCATATCCTCGTCGAAGCCGAAGCCGCCGAAGAAGCGCACTTTCATGCGCGGGCCGGTCGTGGCGAAGGTTTCCTTGCGGCGGAAAGCATCGAAGATCGCTTCGCGTGTGTTTTCTTCCGCCCAGACGCCCGTCAGGCCGCTGGCGCTCCAGCGGGAAAACCAGTTGGCGGCGTTCTTCACGACCGAGTTGGTTTCCGGATCAGGCTGGTTGTCCCAGCCGGTCGTGCCGGGGAAGGGAACAGAGCCGCGCGCGATGGGCGTACCGTCAACGATCCCGATCTTGGACCAATAGTCTTCTTCGGAATAAGAGCCGCCGGCCACATGGCTGTCGGAAGCGGCAACCATGCCGAAGCGGAACGGGTCGAATCCTTTTTCTTCCTGCAGTTTCAGGCCGTTGATATAGGCTTCGCGGACATAGGAGCCCTTCGTCGCGCCGACGACATAGGCGCCGAGCAACTGGTCATAGATCTCGAAATTTGCCCACTCGTCATTGGGGGAGAGGTCCGGGTGGGTTTCGCTCGTCCCTTTGACCTGAGTCATCTCGACCAGCGGTTCGTTGCGCATGCGCTGTTCGGCATAGGCCGTGTCGAGCGGTTCGCCATTATATGTTTCCAGACGGAACATCTGTCCGTCAGAGACATTGGAATTGTGCGGGATGGAGATGACTTCCATGCCAGCTTCACGCTGGGTATCCATCCAGTCCCACAGGTCTTCCGGGTTTGTGGAGTCCAGTGTGGAGAACGCGCGGACGGGCGCCTTGCCCTTGAAGAAGACGTTACGGTGAAGGTTGCCGCCGCCGAAGCCGCCGCTCTCGTCCGGTGTGGTCACCGACGTGAACTCGTAGGCGGCAAACGTCGTGAACTTGCCGGGCTGGTTATACTTGTCCGCCGCGGCGACATTCTGCAGCCAGACCGAATTGATCGTATCGAGATCATACATGTCCTCGATGGGCTGGCCGGTGCGGACCGACTGGCCAACGCCCTGGAAAGCGGCGGCGATCTTGTCCGGATCGGTGGAGAACATGTCTTTCGCACGCGGGAGCTCGGAAAGCTTCGTTCCGGGCGTATCCATGGCAGGCAGGATGCCGAGATATTCGGCATGGTCGGTCACGGTGTAGAAGTCGAGCGGGCCGCCCGCGATGGTCATGTCGAAGCCGGACGGGTGCTGGATCGTTTCACCGAGCGCAAATCGGTAAGCGTCATCTGCCGTCCGGCGCACATTGAAGATATAGGCGTCGAAGCTGGAGCGCGTGTGGATGTGCAGGTCGCCGAAATAGGCATTGCGGTCAGGGTTGTAACCGGCGGTGCGTCCGGTTTCGGCCGCGGATGCCGGCGCCGCAGGCGTGCCGGCGTCTTCTGTCGGTGTGCCGGTGCCGCTACAGGCGGCAAACGTCATGATCACGGCCAGGGCCGTTGCTTGCTTCAACATGGATTCCTCCCTCACGCGCCGTGTATTGGCACTCTGAGTGCAGTTTGGGCGCGATCGGGGGGAGTGTCCAGCCTGAGAGCGTGTCTCGGGTGTCAGATGGCCGAAATGTCTGTGATCTTGTAGGTCAGCGGTGTCTCGCCGTGGCTGGCCACGGTGATGTATTCACCTTCCGAAAAGACATGGTCACCCAGCCGGTAGCCGGCTTCGTCGTCACCCTCATCATCTTCGTCATAGTGGAATTTCCACTGGTTGCCGCGATGGGTCAGCAGGCCGGTGGCATGCTCGTCCGGGTCGGGGTGGAAACGGGTGACCCGGCATGCCTTCTTGTGTTCCCGCCAGGCTACCACATCCAGGTGGCCGTCATCGGTCAGCGGCGCGACGATGAAATAGCCGATGCGGGCGTCACCCTCGGTGATGCCCGGATTGCGGGCGAGCTGCAAAGTAATGCGTTTCAGAGTCATGATTTTCTCCGGTTTAGCGGGCCAGAACGAACGGGCTTTGGTCAGCGGGCAAGCGCGAGCGCCGGGGCTTCTTCGGCATCCAGCAGGCGCTGGGTCGTGCCGCCGAACAGGCGTTCGCCAATGCGGGAATGGCCATAGGCGCCCGCGACAATTATCGACGCGTTGCTGCCCTTTGCGAGGGCCAGGAGACCGCTGGCCACCTGACCTTCGATCGGCATGCGCTTGTGTTTCACATTGTGCGAGTCGAGCCAGGCTTCGAGGGCTGCCGGGCTGGAAGCGTCGCGGGGCTGGTCCTTGCCGAGGTCTGTTTCGTTCTGGGCGATAATCACCTCTCCGAACGCCTTGACGATCGGCAGGTGGAACCGCACGGCGCGGGCGGCGCCATTGGATCCGTCCCAGGCAACAATCACAGGCCCGTCGGTCAGCGGCTCCGACCCGGCCATGACAACCGGCAGGCGCGCGTCCATCAGGACATGTTCAAAGGAAAGGCTCAGCGGGTCTGCCGCTTTCTGGACGCAGTGCGGAAACACGACCGCATCGGCCAGCGTGGCGGCGTTGGCACCGGCCCGTTCGGCGACATCGACGATGTGGGAAAAGTCGCAAGGCAGGCTTTCCCCGGCGGTCGCCGCTTCGAAGCTCGCTTTTGCCCTTGCGATCACTTCTTCCTGCAGGGCGGCGATATCGCGTGTCGCATTCGCCGCCAGTCCGGTGGCTTCGGGGGTCGACATGACGATCAGGGTCGAGGTGGGATCGGGCAGGGCACATACACCGCTGACCGGCACGTTCAGGCGCCGGGCGATCCCCAGAGCGGTCAGCGTCGAGGCGCGATCGGCAGTTTCCGACCCTTCCAGCATGGCGACAACGGACATGGACGTCTCCCGTGTGATTTCGCCCGAAACGGGCTCTCAGGAGACAAGGTCTAACACGCTGGACGCGCAATGATGCAAGGGATTCTACGTAGCCGCAGCGATCCTTTCTCGGGCAATCCGGTCGGCGACTTCATTCGTGGGCGTGTCGCGGGAGAGCGCTTCGTCCAGCACTTCCCCAAGCGTTTCGACCAGCCGGGCGAGCTTTGCCTCCACCCATTCGCGCGAGTAATTGCCGGAGATCTCTGCCGCGACGTTGATGATGCCGCCGCCATTGATGACATAGTCGGGCGCGTAGAGGATGCCCTTGCGGCGCAGCAGTTCACCCATTTCCGGCATGATCAGCTGGTTGTTGGCACCGCCCGCAATGGCTTTCACCTTGAAGCGTTCCAGCGTCTGCTCGTTCACCACGGCGCCGAGCGCGCAGGGCGAGAAAATATCGGCATCGACATCATAGATGTCTTCCGGCGCAACGATGGTGGCGCCTGTTCGCCTGGCGACCGCGTCCAGCGCGGCCTGGTCGATATCGGTGATCACCAGCGTGGCGCCTGCTTTCGCCAGGTGGTCGCAGACATATCCGCCGACATGGCCGACACCCTGTACCGCAACCGTCTTGCCCGTCAGGTCGTCGGTTCCGAAAGCGCGTTTCGCCGTTTCGCGCAGGCCCAGATAGATGCCCTTCGCCGTCACGGGGGACGGATCGCCTGAGGCCGCTTCGCCCTGGTCCAGACCGGCAACGTGCGGTGTTTCCTCGCGCACGATCGTCATGTCGGCCACGCTGACGCCGACGTCTTCGGCGGTTATGTACTTGCCCTGCAGGCTGTGCACCGCCCGGCCGAAAGCGCGGAACAGCTCTGGCGATTTGTCGGTGCGGGCATTGCCCCAGATCACGGCCTTGCCGCCGCCCAGCGGGATGTCCGCCATGGCATTCTTGTAGCTCATGCCCTGGCTGAGGCGCAGGGCGTCCTTCAGCATGGCTTCGCCACTCTCATAGTTCCACATCCGGCACCCGCCCGCGGCCGGACCGCGGGCCGTGGAATGGACGGCAATGATGGCCTTCAGGCCGCTGTCGGCGTCGTGGAACAGGTGGACGCCTTCATGGGCATCATAGGAGGGGTGATCGAACATGCGGCTTCCGGGAGTGAGATTAGATACAAATGTAACAAATTCCGCCCGGCTTTAGAGACCGCTTTCCCCTCGGTCAACCATGGTCCCGTGCCAGACACCCAGATGTAGTGCACTCTGGCGCAGTTGATGCAGGCAACGTAGAATTTGCCCGCTGACCGGACATATGGCTGATGACCCGATCATTTTTGACGATTGCGCCGCTTGCGGCACGCCCGGCGCCTGCCGGGCCGCCGCGTTGACGTCTTTGCAGCTTTTCCCGGTTATGGTTACCGCCTGATATGCAGCTGCGCCCGCTACTCCTTGCCATCGGCATTATGACCGTGCTCCTGGGCGTGGCCATGCTGCCGTGCGCGCTGATCGACTGGGCCGACAAGCGCCCGGAAGCCTATGTGTTCTCGGTCTCCTCCTTTGGCGCCGTGTTTATCGGCACATGCCTGTGGGTGCTGGCCCGGGGGGAGGCGGAGCGGACCGGCCAGCGGGAAGGCTTCCTGCTGACCGTGCTCGTCTGGACCGTCTTGCCGGCCGTGGCCGCAATTCCATTCATCGCGTCCGGCATGAGCGTCACCGATGCCATGTTCGAAAGCGTGTCGGGCCTGACCACGACTGGCGCAACGGTGATCACCGGCCTCGATTCCATGCCGCGCGGCCTGTTGCTGTGGCGGTCGATCATCCAGTGGTTCGGCGGCATCGGCATCATCGTCACCGCGATCGCCATCCTGCCCCAGCTGCGCGTTGGCGGGATGCAGCTGTTCCAGCTGGAAAACTCGGACCGGTCCGGCAAGTTCCTGCCGCGCGTGACGGACATCGCGACCTATCTGGGCCTGACCTATCTGATCCTCTCGCTGACCTGCGCACTGGTCTACTACATGTGCGGCATGAGCTGGTTCGATGCGATCTGCCACGCCATGACCACCATGTCGGCGGGCGGCTATTCCACGCACGATGCGTCTTTCGGCTATTTCAACGACACGCCGGCGGCCTATGCCGCGACGTTCTTCATGTTCATTGCCGGCCTGCCATTCAGCCTTCTGGCCATGCTCCTGCTGCAGGGCCGGATCATGCCGATGCTTACCGATCCGCAGCCGCGCCTCTATGCCTGTATTGCGTTCGTGCTTTCCAGCGTGATCGTGATCTATCACGAGGCTGTGGTCGATCCGCCGATTTTCGATCACATCTTCCACGGCTTCAAGGAGGCTCTGTTCAACATCATCTCGGTGATGACCGGTACAGGCTACGCTTCCGCGCCTTACGATACATGGGGAACGCCTGTGATGGCGATCTTCCTTGGCGCAACTTTTGTCGGCGGGTGTGCCGGGTCAGCGGCGTGCGGTCTCAAGATGTTCCGTCTGGAGATCGCATCGAAAGCCATGCTGGCCTATTCGCGCCGCATGGTGCAGCCGCATCGCCGGGCGCCGATCAAGTATGGCGGCAAGAATGTGGATGAAGACACGCTGCAGTCCGTCATGGTCTTCATGTTTCTCTATTTCGCCACCTTCCTGATTTCGGCCGGTCTTCTGGGGCTGGACGGGCTGGATCCGATGACGGCGATTTCCGGCGCGGCGACGACCGTCTCGAATGTCGGCCCCGGCCTCGGCCCGATCAACGGACCGTCAGGCACATTCCAGGAATTCTCCGACTTCGCCACATGGGTCTGCACGGTCAATATGCTGCTCGGGCGGCTGGAATTCGTTGTCGTCTTCGTGGTGCTGACCCGCCGCTTCTGGCGCGGTTGATCCGGCGGCGGATCAGTTCCAGGGATTGAAACGCCGGGTCGGGCGGGCAGGGTGCCCATTGTCCGCTTCAGCTTCCGCTTCCGGTTTTTCGGCAGGCGCCCCCGGTGCCTGTGCCTCAGGCGGCGCCGTCTCCGTTTCGGCGGGCAGGGGTTCTGCCGGCATGCCAGGCATCAGGTCTGAGTCGGTGAAGCCGAATTCCTCATCCTGTTCCATCCGCCACTCCTGGCCTGGCGCAGGCTCGTCGCCGGGAAGCTCGTCCGGCAGGTCGAGCGTCCCATCGATCAGTTTGTGTCCGGCCGGTTCGCCAGGCGCAGCCGGTGTCTCCGGCTGGACACGGTGGGCAGCATGCGTGGATCCGAGACCGAAGCCTGACGTGATGCCGGACAGGCTGAAGCTGCGCGGCGCTTGCTGATCCGGGGCCGGTTCGGGCGCAGGCTCCGGCTGAGGTTCCGGTTCCGGCGCCGCATCCATGGCAGGTTCTGCAGGCGGTTCCGGGACCTGTTCGGGTTCGGGCTCCGATACTGTGTCCGGCGCCGCTTCGGTGTCCGGCGTGCGATAGCGGCTGAGGTCGTTCGGGCCGTTCGAAAACAATGCGGAGCCAAATACCGGTCCGCGCCCCTGAGAGGCGGCGGCCGGTTCCTGTTCTGGCGCTTCCGGCTCAGCAGCAGGCGCTTCGGCTTCGCTGCCCGCATTGCGAATGGAGTCCCAGACATCGTTTTCACCGCCGAACGGTTCTTCGACAGCCGGTTCCGGTTCAGGCGCGGCAGGTGTTTCGAATTCGGCAGCCACAGCATATGTGCGGGCCGTTTCTTCCGACCCGGCGAAAGGCGCATAAGGTTCTGCAGCGACTTCTGCGACGGGTTCCGGTTCGGGCGCAGGCGCAATTTGCTCTGCCGGTGCTTCTGTGAAGACGGGCATGGCCGGGGGCTCAACCGCAGGCTCCGGTTCGGGCTCCGGTGCAGCGTCCAGTTCGGAATCTTCGGCGATGTGGGTCGCTTCGGGCGGCACCGCATTCATCTGGTCGGCCATGGCTGCAATGGCGGCCTGCATGTCGGCCTGGCCTTCATATTCCGGCTCGGGCAGTTCGTGGTCTTCCAGCGGGCGGGACTCGTCGCCATCATCTTCCGGATGCTCGAAGCTTTCCGGCTGGTTCAGTGGCTCGGCTAGTTCGGCCTCGCTGTCTGCGTCAGCTTCATCCAGGCTGGTCAGCAGGGCAGAGATCGCCTTCTCGGCACCGCGCGCATGACGGTGTGCTTCGCGGTACATCTCTTCGACGAACTCGGTATAGGGCCGCCCGCTCGCATCGGTTTCGCCGGCGAAGTCCTCCGGCGTACAGGTCTCTATTTCGCGGCCCAACGTGTCTGTCAGCAGCAGGGAGTGCGGCGCGGCCGTCAGCGTCACCCGGTACCCTTCGGTATCGTGCCTGATCGAGCCATTGTCGCTTTCTTCCCAGCCGACCCGTTGTTTACGGGTCATCTCATCGAGCTTGTCGATCAGGCGTTTGGTCGAAGGATGCAGCATTCCGGGGCGTCTCCCGTTTCCCTGTCCGGAGCCTACCAGTTAGCCTGAGCAGGCCGATTGTTCAAATGCTGCATCAAGAATCGGGCCAGGAAACTCACTCCCTGGCAGTTGCGCTGGCAGGTGGTGCCGGAACGGGTCAGGTGCGACGCGCGGTTGTGCCTTTGCGGGCCAGTTCCGGACGCTCCCCGGGGGCTACGCGTCGTGCTCCGCCTTCACCTGGGCGATGTCTTTCAGGAAGTCTTTGACCGGCTCGCCCTTTGCGGCGGAGAATTCGCTGCGATAACCCTTCACGATGCCTTCCGGCGAGACGAGCAGGTAAGACGGCGTCCAGCCGATCTTCAGCGCGCTACGCAGGCTCGTGTCCGGGTCGATCACCACCGGGAAGGAATAGCCCTTCTCGGCGAAATACGCATCGACCGAACCGTATTTCTTGTACATCTCTTCCGGCGTCGTCCGCGCTGCGCTGGCCGGGACATGGATCGACACGAAGTCGAGGTCAGGGTCCTGCCCGATGGCGGTGGAGAGCGCGGCAGCATAAGGGCCGTCGGCGAGGCAGTCGCTGCACCAGAGGCCCCAGACGTCGATCACGGTCCATTTCGTCAGGTCGGCGGAATCGAACGTCGTGCCGTCCAGCATCGTGCCGGTGATGTGCGGCAGCTGCTCGCCCAGCAAGGCGTATTCGTACGGGCGGCCATAATCATCGCGGCGCACACTGCCATCGTCGGCGAGGGGCAGGGGGTTGGCCGTGATGAAGCCCGTTGCGTCTGCCGGCAGGGCCGTCTCCTTCGGGGCGGCGGCGTCCGCTGGCGCATTTTCGGTCTCTGGCGCGCTGCATGCGGCAACGAGCGCCATCAGGGCGGCGGTGGAGAGGAAAGTTCGGATCATTCGGGCAATTCCTTCGAGCGTTCGCAGCTACGTAGTGATGAATGCCCGGCGCCGGAACTAAGGAGAACGATGAGGAAAGCTATCAACAAGAGACGCGGCAGAACGCGGGATCAGAAGTCGAATTGCACCCGCAGGCTGATACCAGTGACATCTTCAAACCTTCCGCCGTCCAGCAGGTAAGCCGCAAAAGCCGGGGCCAGGCCGGATGATGTCGATCCGAACTCTGCCTCGGCGCGGTACAGGTTTATCCCGGCATGGACATACGGGGTGGCAAACCAGTCGGCTGCGAGTGTGTACGTGTCCAGCTGGCCGCCAGAGACGGCATTGCCGGAAAGGTCCAGCCGGTCTGCACGGGCCGCAAGGACCAGCGCGCCCGGCCCGCCCGATGTGACGGGCCGGTAGACTGCGGGCCGGTCGAACTTGCTGTGTTCATAGGTCCGGTGCCCGCCGAACACATAACCGGCTTCGGCGTAGGCGCCGGTATAAGATGCGTCCGGTCCTGCGGCCCCGTTTGCTTGCAGCTGGCCATATTCGCCCGCGAGCCAGACAGGACCGTGGATCCACGCCGCTTCGGCGCCGCCGAACAGGTCGTCGCTGGCAAATCCGGGGGTCGAAAGAAGTGCCCCGGCGTCGTGGGAAACGGGGCGCTGGCGATAACGGAAATCCACGTCCCCCGCTTCGCGCCAGCGCACCGACACACCAAAGTGCAGCAATTCGGTATCGGTCAGAAGGGGGGTGAACACGTACCGGACTGCCGCGGCATGTCCGCCCGAGAACGCCGTCTCATTGGCATTGTCAGCAAACACGCCGGCGTAAACGGAATGGCGTGATCCATTGTGTTCCAGCTGTACGCCTACGCGCCGGTCGAACGCGAACGCATCGGTAAAGGCGGCGCGCTCATAAAAGGCCAGGAAGCGCCCGGATGTCTGCTCATCCAGGGAGTTCTGTGTCTTGAAGTGCCCGGCCCGGACATCCCAGCCAGAGCCGCCCAGGGCCTGCTTGATGTAGGCATCGGTGATTTCGATGTCGCCATCATTGTTGAGGGCCAGTTCAACCCTCAGCTTCGTGCGATCGCTCTTGAGGTCCAGTCCGACGCGGCCCGTCCGAAGCTCGCCACGATCAAGGCTAAAGCCGGATTGGTCACCGCTTGATCTGGTATAGTCATACTGTAGTCGCCCGTAGACCTGACGCTCCCAGTCCTCGGCAAGCGAAGGGAAGGGCGGGCAGGCCAGCGCCAGAAGCGCGATCGCGCCGGTTCGGGAGAGGAATTTGGGAAGCACCGGGAATCTTTCCGAGACCTACAGAACAGCGCTGGAGATATAGAGATTTTGTGACAGTTAAACTCAAGTTTTATGACGCTACTGTTACGATAAAAAAGCCCCGGCGAAGTGCCGGGGCTTTCTAAAACTGAATTGCCAGAAGGACTTAGCTGTAGATCTCGAACAGACCTGCAGCGCCCTGGCCGCCACCGATACACATGGTGACGACACCCCACTTCGCGCCGCGGCGCTGGCCTTCCATCAGGATGGAGCCGGTGCAGCGTGCGCCGGTCATGCCGAACGGGTGGCCGATGGAGATCGAGCCGCCGTTGACGTTGTATTTCGCCGGGTCGATGCCGAGGCGGTCACGGCTGTAGAGGCACTGCGAAGCGAAGGCTTCGTTGAGTTCCCACAGGTCGATGTCGTCGACTTTCAGGCCATGACGCTCCAGCAGGCGCGGAACGGCGAAGACCGGGCCGATGCCCATCTCGTCCGGGTCGCAACCGGCAACATTGAAGCCGACAAAACGGCCGAGCGGCTTGAGGCCGCGCTTGGCAGCTTCCTGGGCTTCCATGACAACCACGGCAGCGGCGCCGTCGGACAGCTGCGATGCGTTGCCGGCGGTGATGTACTTGCCTTCTTTCACGACCATGCCGTTGGAGAAGACCGGTTTCAGGCCAGCGAGGGATTCCGCGGTGGTGCCTGGACGGTTGCAGTCGTCGCGGTCAACGGTGACGTCCTGGAACGTCTCTTCGCCGGTTTCCTTGTTGACGAGCTTCATCCGCGTCTTGAGCGGCACGATCTCTTCGGCCATGTGGCCGGCTTCCTGGAACGCAGCAGTGCGCTTCTGGGATTCCGCGGAGTACTCGTCCTGGTATTCGCGGCTGACATTGTAGCGCTCAGCAACGATTTCGGCGGTTTCGAGCATCGACATCCAGACGGCCGGCCATTTTTCGTAGAGGCCTTCCTCCACGATGCGGTGGCGGTTGGTCTTGCCGGAATGGGCGACCAGCGACAGGCTTTCGACACCGCCGCCAACAGCCACGGGGGCGCCTTCGTTGATCACGGTGTGCGCGGCATTGGCGATCGCCTGCAGGCCGGACGAGCAGAAGCGGTTGATGGTCGCGCCTGCGGTCGAGGACGGGCAGCCGGCTGCCAGTGCGATGTTGCGGGCAACGTTCATGCCCGTCGCGCCTTCCGGCTGGGCGGAACCGAAGAACACATCTTCCACGGCGCCTGCTTCCACGCCGGCACGCTCGAGCGCGGCCGACATGACATGGCCGCCCATGACGATCGGGTGGGTGTCGTTCAGGCCCCCGCGGTGGGTCTTGGTCATGCCGGTACGGGCATAGGATACGATTACGGCTTCACGCATGGATTTCCCTCCAAGGACTGCAGTGATTGTTGCGCCGCACCCTACTGGCCTCACGTAAGGAACACCAGCCCTTCCGTTCGCGTAAACGGCATGAAATCACGGCAAATTTTGCCCCAGTAACGCCTCGGTGAGGTGGGAATGAGGGACAGGAATGCAAAAAAGCGCCGCCTGGGGGCAGGCGGCGCTCAATTTTTGATAGGGCGGGTCAGGCTAGACCGTGACTTTTGCCTTCGGGGCAGAAGCCTTCACGGCCTCGTCCACATAGGTTTCGAACTTGGCGAAGTTCTCGACGAACATGTCGGCCAGTTTCGCGGCCTGCTTGTCATAGGCAGCGCCGTCGTCCCAGGTCGAACGCGGATCGAGGATCTTCGCATCGACGCCTGGCACGGCGACCGGCACCATGAAGCCGAAGGTTTCGTCCTTGCGGAATTCGACATTGTTCAGTGAGCCATCGAGGGCGGCGTTCAGCAGGGCGCGGGTCGCCTTGATCGGCATGCGGTGGCCGGTGCCGTGCGGGCCGCCGGTCCAGCCGGTGGAGACCAGCCAGCAATTCACGTCGTACTTGCCGATCAGCTCACGCAGCAGGTTTCCGTATTCGGACGGATGGCGCGGCATGAACGGGCCGCCGAAGCAGGTGGAGAAGGTCGCCGTCGGTTCGGTGACGCCTTTCTCGGTACCGGCAACCTTGGCGGTGTAGCCGGACAGGAAGTGGTACATCGCCTGGGCCGGAGTCAGCTTGGCGATCGGCGGCATGACGCCGAAGGCATCGGCCGTCAGCATGATGAGGTTTTTCGGCTGGCCGCAGCGGCCCGATAGGGACGCATTCGGAATGGCGGAAATCGGGTAGGCGCCGCGGGAGTTCTCGGCCAGCGTCGCATCGTCGAGGTCAAGGATGCGGGTGTCCGGATCCATCACGACGTTTTCGAGGACCGTGCCCCATTGCTTTGTCGTCGCGAAGATTTCCGGCTCGGCTTCTTCCGACAGCTTGATCATCTTGGCGTAGCAGCCGCCTTCAAAGTTGAAGAGGCCGTTTTCCGACCAGCCATGCTCGTCGTCGCCGATCAGGATACGGGAGGCGTCGGCCGACAGGGTCGTCTTGCCGGTGCCCGACAGGCCGAAGAAGATGGCAGCATCATCGTCCGGCGACGTGTTCACCGAGCAGTGCATCGGCATGACTTTCTTGGCCGGAAGGTAGTAGTTGAGGGCCGTGAAGACGGACTTCTTGGTCTCACCAGCGTAGGACGTGCCACCGATCAGGACCATGCGCTTGGCAAAGTTCACGGCGATCACGGTTTCCGACCGGCAGCCATGGCGTGCCGGATCGGCACGGAAGCTCGGGCAGTTGATGATCGTGAATTGCGATTCGAAATTCTCGTACTCGCCGGCTTCCGGAACGCGCAGCAGGTGGCGGATGAACAGGGAGTGCCAGGCGTATTCGGTGACCACGGTGACCGGCAGGCGGTGTGACAGGTCGGCGCCGCCGAACAGTTCCTGTGCGAACACGTCCTGATTGGCGAGGTGGGCTTTGAAATCCTCGAAGAGGGCGTCGAACTGTGCCGGCGTCATCGAAGCGTTATTGTCCCACCACACAGTGTTTTCAGTGGTTTCATCGCGGACAGTGAACTTGTCTTTCGCAGACCGGCCGGTGTGCTGCCCGGTTTCCACGACGAGAGGGCCGCCCTCAGCGACACGTGCTTCGCCCGTTGCAACGGAGGTCTCATAGAGACGTGCTTCGTTCCAGTTTTTGCGGACGGATTTTGGCTGAATCCCCAGTTCTCCAAGGATCGCTACAGTATCGCTCATTTTAGCCTCTGTTCCTGCCTTTTAGTGCTATTTCCCCAGCGCAATTCGTGCGCTCGTTTGGCTCACCCGTGCAAAATTTGCAACATTTGTGCCTGACGCGAAACCGCTTGTTGCATTTATTTTTATCCACTGCCTGTGGATACCTGTGCGGAAACTGCGTGTTTCAGGGTGGAACAGGCCTCTATTCGGGCTGGTATTTGATTGACCAGCTCAGCGTAACGATCGAATCGTCGCTCAGTCCCGGGACCGGCTGGTTCACTGGTTCGGCCACTTCAACACCCACCATGGCGTAGTCCTTGTAGCCGATGCGCACCCCGGCGCCCGCGGAACTGAGATCCAGATCAATGGGGCGGCCACCCGGCCCGGTGACGTCACCGTCGGCATGGTCGGCAAAGACATAAATTTCGCTGCGCTTGAATGGGCCGTCTTTCAGCGGCCGCCAGGCTGGCTCGATCGAGGCGGCATACCCTTTGTCGAAACCCACCAGGCCGTTGTCGAATCCGCGGCCGAATTCGGTGCCGCCGATCAGCAGACGTTCGTTTGCCGGCAGCACGTCTTCGGTCCATTGCCCCTTCGCCTTCATCCTGAGGAAGAGGGATTTTCCGAGCACCTGTACGAACTGGCCGGTGCCGGTGAGCTTGTTGAAGCCTGTCTCGCCGCCAGGGACCGAGCTGCGGGCGCCACCGAAATCCAGCCCTCGGGAATACAGAATGTTGGCGGCGACAGATTGTTTCGTACCGGTCCAACCCGCCTTGGCGCCAAGGCGCGCGGCAGAAATCCGCTCATTCGCGATGACCGAGCCAAGCGCTGTATTCGTGCTTTCAAGCCGGTCGACCGTCGCGTTGAGCGTGAGTTCCTTCTTGAAGTCCAGCACGACCGGGTAGGCCAGACTGGCGGAGAGGATGGAGGCGTCGCCCTTGATATCCACGGAGGACGGACGGGTCTCCTGGTAGACGCCGGCGACGCTCAGTGTCAGGCCATCGGTACCGATTGGCGTTGAATATTGAACATTCGCCGAGCGTGACTGTTCGAGATCAGGTGTTGCAGAGAATCGGCCGCGCAGCGCATCCCCGGGACGGAAAGTGCCAAAGGCAAAGCCCGACAGGCTGACCCGGCCTGACTCGATCAGGCGGGACTCGCGGCTGTCAAAGCCAGCGGCAATGCCGTTCTTCTTTTTCTCCGTATCCAGCACGATCACCGCCGCGCCCGGCATGCTGGGAACGGTTTTGAGGCGGGGGCTGACTGTCACGCCCTCCGTCTTCCGGGCGAGGACGATACCTCGTTCGAAGGCGGCACGGCTGGCGGGCGTTTCTTCGAGCACAGGCTCAAGAAAGCCGCGAAGCAGCGGGCGTTCGACCACTTCGCCGTCCTCGAGCACAAGGATTTCCGCGATCCGGCCTTCGGCGATGTAGACGTCCACAACGCCGTCCGACAGATCCTGTGACGGGATTGCCAGCGTGAACAGGGCAACTGACGATTTCTTGTAGGCCGCAGACATGGCGGCGGCGAGTTCAGTGAGAGTCGGTGTGTCTGCCGGTCTGCCGAGAAATTTCTGGCTGGCGGCGGCGACATTTGCGGGAACATCCGCGCCCTTGAACTGGATGCCTGCAATTGGCGGCGCTTCGGCTGGCGCCGGGGCAACTTGCGTGACGCCGGCTGTAACCTGTGGCGGCGAAGGGAGAGGGGCGGGCGTCTCGGTTTCGTACCCGGGGTCCAGCCGGTCTTCCGGTGATATTTGCGGTTCCGCGAGGCTTGCTGGCGCAACGAGCGCCGGAGCAAAGAGGGTGAGAAGCGCCACACATGGCATCCAGGCGCTGGAAGGCGATGGGCGGCGCTTCATCGGTCGTGACTCTCTTCTCTCTGTCTGGCTTACTGGTTGCCGCCGATGCCAAGGCCGCCAAGCAGGCCGCCGATGACACCGTCTTTTTCCGGCTCCGGAAGGTCTGCGTTTGTCAGCAGGTCCGTCACGGGCTGGGTGATGTCACCGAGACCGCCAGCACCGCCGGTTTCGCCAAGGTCGGTCAGGCCCGCCTGGTCGAGAACCTGGCCGACACCGTCGGTCACCGGGCCAAGATCAACATTCGCAAGATTGCCAATGTCCAATCCGGAGTCCGTGGTCGGGGACAGGTCGACGTTCAGGAGCGAAGCACCGCTGGCCACGCCGACTTCCGCCAGCCCGCCAGATTGTTGCTCTGTGGAAAGCACGCTGATGCCCAGCAGGGAGTCGCCTTCGCCTCCGGCAAGAGTGCCGCCTCCGATGCCGGCGGTCAGGACCGGCGAAACGGACGAGGTCACACCATCCACGAGCGGTGCACCATCCGTTCCAAAATCAGTCAGGGCCGTTCCGGCATTCGAAACGGTGCTGGTTACCGCGCCGGTGATGCCGGTCAGTTCTGCAGGGACGTCGAGGTTTGCAACCAGGCTGTCCATTTGCGTTCCGGCGGAGTCGAGCGTTCCGCCCAATTGCGCCAGAGCGTCGCCACCGGCCGGCGGGGCAGAGTTCGGATCGCCCAGATTCGCCAGCAAGCCGGTTGACGCGATGCCGTCGGGCCCAACCAGGCCGCCGGTTGCAATCATGCCGGTATCGCCGAGCGTGAAGTTGCCGCCATCGGCGCCGTTCATTCCGTCAGCACCGTCAGCACCGTCAGCGCCTGCGGGGCCGGCTGGGCCTTGCGGGCCGGCCGCGCCTTGTTCGCCTGCGGGGCCTTGTGCCCCTTGTTCCCCCTGCGGACCAACCGTTCCGACACTCGCATAACGCGTGTGTCCGGATGATTCGCATGCCGCAATCGCCAGGATCGCGCCGATGGCAACTGCACTTGTCGATAGTCTTAGCATAGGTCTTCCTCCGTTGGCGGCCCGTACCGGAGGGGAATTGAATGCACCTCTTCCGGGGGGCGGCCTGTGTGAGGATCAGGAAATATTGTTTAAGTTGTCTGCCGGAGTTTTCGAAGTTTGCTCTGAAATTTTAACCTTAGAGCGCATTTTGTTCGGCGGTATGTTTAATTTCCCAGTGAAATCAAACGCTGTCGGCAGGTTCGGAGGCGGAAAGGTTTTCGCCGCGAAGGTGATCAAGAATCGTATCCTGCCAGGGCTCCGGCAAGGCATATAGTACCCATGCACCTGCTTCATAATGGGCGCGCCGCCAGATATCGAGCGGGTTTAGGTCTCCGGGCGGGCAGGCGCCCATGGCGCTGGGCTGGTGGTCCGGCTGGGCGTTGTAGATCACTTTCGCCCGGATGACCTGCATGCAGTTGGAAACAAAGACGATTTCGCCGGGTGCCCGCGTCTTGGCATTGCGGGCAAGGTTCTTCAGGCCGGAGATTGTGTCCCGGCTCTCCACATCCGCAGAGATACGCCCGCCGAGGCCGGAGCCGCGCGCTGCGATCAGCGCCATTTCCTGGCTGCCGAGCCAGCCTTCCTGCGGGCGGTGGCCGCCGACCATGTAGAGGCGGTCCAGTTTTCCGGCTTTCAGCAGGTTCACTGCCTTGGCAATCCGCGCGGCGGCATCCTTGTTGTTGTCGGTATAGAAGACGACGCCTGTGCCGCCGGTCAGGGTTTTCGACTGGTCCATGAACCGGCTGACGCCCCAGAAGAGGGCGGTGGCGATCAGGTCCAGAACGATCAGCCAGAAAACGATTCGGCGAAGCCAGCGCATGCCCAACCTATAAAGACTGCTTCAGGGCAGGCCGCCATGCCCCATTCGCAGTCGAGTCGAGGAATGTGATCGCGGGTGTGGTCAGGCGGTCCGGCAACGCGTCGCGGCTGAACCAGCCCCAGCCGCCATGCTTCTCGGGTTCCATGATGCGGGGCTCTCCAGAAACAATGCGGGCCTCGTAGATCGGCGACACCCAGTGCTGGCCGTCGCCGCCGTCGATGATCTCCGAAATACAGGCAAGGCGCGTCAGTTCGATGACGATGCCGAGTTCTTCCTCGATTTCGCGCCGGGCCGTGTCTTCGGAGCGCTCGCCGAAATCGATCTTGCCGCCGGGCAGGCCCCATGACCCGGCCTCCGGCTCCTTCAGGCGCTGGATCAGGAGCAGGCGCCCCTGATCGTCGAGAATGGCGGCGCCGCAGCCGGCTCCGGGACGAAGGGGAGAATCGCTCATGTCCTCCATTCTAGGCCAGTCTGCCTGCCGGGGCAGCTATTGATTCAACGCTCGCCCAGGATCCAGCGGATCACGTCGGTATAATCGAAGGCGAGAGAGATCGTCAGTATCATGACGGCCAGCACGATCCACTTGCCGGACAGCGTCGCCCCGACGCGCCAGTGGGCGTGGCGGCGCAGCAGGTAGACGAGCACCGGCGTCCAGAAGATGACATGGGCAAGTCCCAGCAGCCGCGAATAGCCGATCTGGCTGTAGAGCCCCAACATGGTAGCCGCGCCAGCCAGAAAACCTGCCAGCACCCAGCGCGCCTCGACGCGTACGAAACTGAACGCGGCGCCGAATACGCCCAGCACAATGACCATCACGTCCAGCCAGTGCTGCACCCATTGGGGCTGCTTCGCGACATCGGCCTGCCAGGCGGTCATCAATTCCTGCATGTCAGATTTCTCCGAAGGCTTTCAGCGCAGCTTTGGCGATGGGCGCGCCCCATTCCTGCACGAAGTGGCCGGCGTCTTCGATAACCATCGGTTCGGGGCAGCGGCGGATCTGCGCGCGGAGTGTCTCCATGACGGGCGGCCCGAGCACCGGATCGGCGCCGCCGACGGCCATGAACGTGTCGCCATGCCAGTCCTGCGCCCACCAGGCCGCGGCCCGCTTCGATGTCTCCACGCCGTCCATGCCGGGTTCCACCATGACGAGGTCGGGGAAGCGGCGTACCCCCGCCTTGTAGCTCGCATCCGGGAAGGGCGCGCCATAGGCCGCCGCTTCTTCATCGGACAGGACCGGTGTCCCGCGCTTCATCAGCGCGGCAACGTCCATGTCGGGCAGAGAGGCGCTGTAGGCTTTCCACGCATTGAAGCCTTCGCTTGGCGATGTGCCCGTTGCCAGCGTCGTGTTCATCACGATCAGCCGTTCGAACCGGTTCGGCATGTCCGGCGGAAGGGTCAGGCCCAGCAAGCCGCCCCAATCCTGGCAGACGAGCGTGATGTCCTTGAGGTCCAGCCGCTCGATCAGGGCCAGCATCATGTTGCGGTGAAAGTGGAAAGTGTAGGTTTCGTCCGCCACCGGCTTGTCGGAGCGGCCGAAGCCCAGCCAGTCAGGCGCGATCACGCGGGCGCCGGAATCGAGGAAGACCGGGATCATCTTGCGGTAAAGGTAAGACCAGGTCGGCTGGCCGTGCAGGCAGAGGTAGGTGCGCACGGCATTTTTCGGGCCTTTATCCACATAATGGACACGCAGGCCCTCATAGCCGGGCAAATCGTCGGCATAGTGCGGTGTGTAAGGCCAGCCGGGCAGGCCCTCGAAGCGGTCGTCCGGTGTCCGCAGGGCGTCTGTCATCATGTATTTTGCCTCCCACCTTTGATTTCACGCTATTCCGGCTAGCTTGCCCTGAGCGTGTTTGTCCGGATCATTGCGCGAAATGGGCGGAATGTCCCGGCATCAAATTTGGAAAGGAGGGCCGGTATGGCAAAAGTGATCGGTGTAGGCGGGGTATTTTTCCATTGCGCAGACGTCGAGGCAACGCGCGCCTGGTACAAGCGGGTGCTGGGGCTGGAAATCGACGAATATGGCGGATCGAGTTTTGTCCATGCCGACTCGGTGGCGCAGTTCCCGCAGGGGGCGCGGACGATCTGGGCGCCATTCAAATCGGGCAGCGACTATTTCAAACCTTCGAATGCGGACTTCATGATCAATCTCATGATCGACGATTTCGAGGGCATGCTGGAGCGCCTGAAAGCGGAAGGGGTGACCATGGAAGGCGAACCGATGATCGAATCCTATGGCAAGTTCGCCTGGGTGATGGACCCGGACGGCCGCAAGATCGAGCTCTGGCAGCCGGTCGAACCCAATCCGGCGGCCTGAGCTTCGAGATCAGAACCAGCCGGTAATCGTGTTCCAGGGGACCACAAAGACTGCAAGGCCGAACGCGCCGGCCGTTCCCGCAAACCCGGCCAGCATCAATGCGCCGTCCCGTGCCACGAGGGCGAGCCCGAACAGCACGATGGCCGTGCCCGGCGCCGCAACGGCGAATGGCACCAGTTCCAGCGGGATCATCAGCAATGAGAGCATCGAGACTGACAGGGCCGCGCCATAGGTGGCAATCCTGCCGGTTGCCCAGGTCAGGCGTTCGGTGATCATCCGGTCGATACGCTGCAGCCATGGTCTCACCCGGCTTCTCGCGTCTTCAAGCTTTGAGCATTCAATGCCTTGTTCCTGCACAATTTCCGGGACCCAGATATGGCGGGCGCCGAAGACGATCTGCAGGCTGAACAGCAGGATGATGGAGCCGACAAGGATCGGCAGGCCTGGAATGCCGCCGAGCGGCGGCACGGACACCAGCAGGCCGAGCAGCATGATGACCGGCCCGAACGACCTGTCCCCGAACATGTCGAGCAGGGCGCCGATCGTGACCTTGTCCCGGTCACAGTCCTCGATGGCGGTATCGAGCATGCTTTCTAATGGTTTGCTCCGGCTGGGGGCCATATCTCCTCTCCGTTTGAAGGCATAACGTGCCAACTCGCAGAGCGTTGCCGGAAAAACGCAAAAAAATGGCCGCCCGGCTTTGAATCCGAGGCGGCCCGAGGAGAGGCTCTTGAGAGGTCGGCCGGGAAGCCGCGCCGTCTTTAGTCGCGTGCCGAACCCTTGCAGGTTTCGATGTCTTCAGCCGAGAGCTCGAACTTGTCGTTCTTGAAAGAGGTGATTTCGCCAGCCTTCTTCGCGATCTTCTTGCAGTCGCGCAGCGTGACTTTCTTGCGGTCCATTTCGCCTGTGCAGACGGTGCCTTCGCAGGACCAGACGGTGCCGATGACGGTCACGCGCGGCTCATCAACCGGCTTTGCGGTTTCGAAGGTGAAGCTGTTGGCGAATGCAGGGGCGGCGAGGCCGAGGAAGGCGGCGCCAAGAATTGCGGAACGGAGCATGGGAGGATGCCTTTTCGCTTATGGTTATGTTCAGCGCCGGCAGCACGGTGATCACTCCGGCGCTGAACCAATAGATAGCGCTGAAAAATTCGTCAAGTGTTCAGCGCTTCTTGTTAAGCAGCTGCCTTATTTAAGGGCAGCCAGGATGCTGGCCGGCTGTTCGGTGCTGGCTGCGTAGAGGCGGGTCAGCTCCGGCGCGTCGATCTGGGCGACCGCCTGGGCGATGATGTCGGACACGCAGGTGGCGTCCACACGCGAGGCGCCAGCGACCGGGCGTGTGTAGCGGCAAGCGACAGTTGCTTGGTCCTGCACTGATTTCAGGACAGTTTCCGCTCCGGAAGCGGTGCCAAGGACAGACGCGTCATACTGTATGTCCAGCTGCAGGTTGCGCTCGATTTCGGCGGAGGCGGGCGCCGCGAAGAGGGCTGCGCCGGCAAGGGTTGCACTGAGGGTGAGAGAGAGGGTGCGAGAGGTCATGGGAGGAAACCTTTTTGCGTTGGATGGGTGTGACCCGGTGAAGCCACAAGGCAGAGAATATGACCGCTGAACAAAATGTCAATCATTCAGCGCTTATAATTTTTCTAATCCCATAATTTAGTTTGCCGCTTGCCCCGGCGGCACAAATTGCCGTGGGCCTGTGCCTCGATATGCTGTCGTCAAAAGGCTTTACGAAACGGGGCCGCAAGAGCGGCTGAGGTCAGGAGGACGCGCGACATGGATTTCACTATTCCCCAGGAGATTGCCGACTATTTGGTGGTGCTCGACAAGTTCATCGAGGACGAGATCAAGCCGCTCGAGGAGCAGGACGACAATATCCGCTTCTTCGATCATCGCCGCGAATGGGCGCGGACCGATTTCGAGAATGGCGGCCTGCCGCGTCCGGAATGGGAAGAGCTTCTGGTCGAAGCCAAGCGCCGCGCCGATGCGGCCGGCCACCTGCGCTACGCGCTGCCGAAGGAGTTTGGCGGCCAGGACGGCTCCAATCTCGGCATGGCCATCATCCGCGAGCACTTCGCCCGCAAGGGTCTCGGCCTGCACAACGACCTGCAGAACGAACACTCCATCGTCGGCAACTTCCCGCAGATCCTGATGCTGCGCGACTTTGCCCGTCCGGACCAGCGCCACCTTGCGGACGCGGCCCTGAAGGGTGAGTTCAAGGCCTGTTTCGGCCTGACCGAGCCGCATCACGGTTCCGACGCGACGCACATGGAAACCCGCGCCGTGCGCCACAAGAAAGACGGCAAGGATGGCTGGCTGATCAATGGCGAGAAGATGTGGATCACCGGCATGCACGTCGCGTCCCACATCATGCTCTTCTGCCGCACCAGCGGCGAGGACGGCGACGCGAAAGGCATCACCTGCCTGATCATCCCGGCCGATGACCCTGGCGTGATCATCGAAGAGTATATGTGGACCTTCAATATGCCGACGGACCACCCGCGCCTGACCATCAAGGATGTCTGGGTGCCGGAAGACGCCGTGTTCGGCCCGCCGGAAGGGGGCCTCGCGCTCGCCCAGCACTTCGTTCACGAAAACCGTATCCGCCAGGCGGCCAGCTCGGTCGGCGCAGCGATGTACTGCATCACCGAAGCGGTGAACTACGCCAATGAGCGCCGTCCGTTCGGCAAGCCGCTGTCGGTGAACCAGGCGATCCAGTTTCCGCTGGTCGAACAGGCGACCGAAGCGGAAATGCTGCGCCTCTTCATCTTCAAGACGGCATGGGAAATTGACCAGATGTCCAAGCCGGAAGTGGCCATCAAGCTCTCCGACAAGGTGTCGATGTGTAACTACAAGGCCAACCGGCTCTGCTGCGACGCGGCCGACCGGGCGATGCAGGTGCATGGCGGCATTGGCTATTCCCGCCACAAGCCGTTCGAGCACATCTACCGCCACCACCGCCGTTACCGCATCACCGAAGGCTCGGAAGAGATCCAGATGCGCAAGGTCGCCGGTCACCTGTTCGGCTTCATGGGCCCGAACAAGGGCAAGAACCGCAACGAACCGTTCGATTTCGCGGTCCGCTGATTTGCGGAAAATTCTTCGCGCAAGGCGCGAAGGGTTAACAACCGGGTAACCAAGTTAACGCACTCCTCAGTCTGACAAACTGCCAGGCTGAGGAGTCTCCGCCCATGTCTCTGCTCGAGCGTGTTGTTCGTGCACATCGTTGCCGTTCTACCCACCACTATATCGCACTCGATGCCCTTTCGCTGATTGGCGGGGAGCAGGGGGAGGCCTGGAAGGCCATCTTCCTGGTCCATCACGAGCACCTGCTGGAAGGTGCAAAGGCGCCTGATGCGAAGTTCAAGGACTTCAAGAATCACGTTTGCCACGTGAATGAAGGCCGTTGGGGCGGCGCCCCCGACAAGGCGACGGAATGGTATGCCCGGTCTGTCGAACTTCTCCGTGCGAAGAAGTGGAGCAAGGCGGCTTATGCGCTGGGCGTGCTGAGCCACTACTACGCCGATCCGATCCAGCCTTTCCACACCGGTCAGACCGAGGAAGAAGGCGTCATCCACCGCGCCGTCGAGTGGTCCATCGCCAAGAGCCGCGACGTGATCGACGAGATGATCGAGGCGAACGGCTATCCGGACATTCAGGTTCCGGACGGGCTTGGCTTCGTGGCCGACATGGTTGTGGAAGGTGCCACCCTGTCGAACACTTACTATAACACCTTCATCGACCATTATGACCTGGAACGCGGCGTGGCCCATCCGCCGTCCGGTCTCGATGAGACGATGCGCGAAGGCATTGCCGAACTCGTCGCCTACGCCACGGCGGGCTTCGCCGCGCTGCTGACGCAGGCTGTCGAGGAAGCCGCCGTCGCGCCGCCGAAAGCCCATCTGACGCTGCAGGGCTATATCGAGACGCTCGACATTCCACTCCGCTGGATCACGGCCAAACTCGCCGATGTGAACGATCGCGCGCAGGTCGAGCGGATGTACAAGGAGTTCAAGAAGACCGGCAAGGTCATCAAGACCCTGCCCGAAGACGACAAGATCATCCGCAAGAAGCATGCGGCGCAGGTGCTCCGTGTGCCTCTGAAGGAACTCGACAAGCAGGAAATCCGCTCGGTTGGCACGGCGCATGTGCCGCTGGCAGGGGAGGCGCCTGTCGCCGTGGAGGAACCCGAAGCCGAAACCACCGAAGAAGAGATCATCCTCGACGAGGTTGTTGAGACTGAAGCTGAGGAGATCGAAGCAGAGGTCGAGGCGACCGAGACCGAAGAGGCTGAGGAAGAGCTGATCCTCGACGAGGAGGATCTTGCGGCCATCGAAGCGGCAGGGCTCGACGTGGACGGCGAGGCTGAGCTCAGCGCTGGCGATGACGAGGACGAAGACGACGAAGCGTATGAGTCCGACGAAGACGAGGATGAATACGAGGACGACGAAGAAGACGACGACGACTTCGACGACGAAGATGATGACGACGAGGAATACGACGAAGACGAGGACGATGAGGAATACGACGAGGATGATGAGTCCGACGAGTATGACGAAGACGACGAAGATGACGACGAAGCCGAGGAGTATGACGACTCTGCCGTAGAGGAATCCGGTGACGAGGTGGAAGAGGTTGCCGCGTCAGAGGAAGAGGATGCGCCCGCCGATGCGCCGCATGTCCGCGGCTCCGGCCTGACGCGGGAGCACCCGGTCGTCGATGCGCCGTCCATCGGTCCCAAGACCGCCGCGCGCCTCGAAGAGGTCGGCATCTACACGATCGGCGATCTTCTCGACTGCGATATCGAAGAGACGGCCTTCATGCTGGACGTCCACTACATCGACTCCGAGACCCTGCGTGACTGGCAGGACCAGACGAAGCTGATGATGGAAGTGCCGGGCCTGCGTGTGCACGACGTGCAGATCATGGTCGGTGCCGGCATCCGCACCAGCAAGGAACTGGCCGAAGCGCCTGCGCGCACCCTGTTCCTTCTGGCCACGGAATTCCTGAACTCGCCGGAAGGCGAGCGCGTCCGCCGCGGCGACGACCTCTTCATGGAAGAGGAAGTCGAAGAGTGGATCGAACGCGCCCGCGACGCGGCCTAGAGCGGCGCGAACTCTGACGTGAAGTGCCGCATCATCGGCGGCTCTTTCACGATTTTCAGGCCGCGCAGCTGGTCCTTCGCGGCAGCAAGTTCCTCGAAGACCTCGACGATATAGTCGGCATGCGACTGTGTGTAGACGCGCCGCGGCATCGCAAGGCGGACAAGGTCCATGCGTGCGGCTTCCTCGCTGCCATCGGGTTTGCGTCCGAACATCACAGTGCCGATCTCGCAGCCGCGGATGCCGCCCATCTCATATAGTGCGCAGGCAAGGGCCTGGCCCGGATACTCCAGCGGCGGGATGTTGGGCAGGAAGGCGCGCGCATCCACGAACACGGCATGGCCGCCCGCCGGCTTCACCACCGGCACGCCCATCGCGTCCAGCTTCTCGGCAATGTAGGCATTCGTCCGTACCCGGTAGCGCAGGTAATCCTCATCGATGATTTCGGAGAGGCCCTGCGCAATGGCGTCGAGGTCCCGGCCTGCAAGGCCGCCATAGGTCGGGAAGCCTTCGGTCTGGATCAGCAGGGTGCGGGCGCGTTCCGCCAGCGCATCGTCGCGCAGCGCAAGCCAGCCGCCAATATTGGCAAACGCATCCTTCTTGGCACTCATCGTCATGCCGTCGGCGACTTCGAACATGTCATGGATGATTGCCTTGATGCTGCGGTCCTGCTGGCCGGGTTCACGCAGCTTGATGAACCAGGCATTCTCGGCAAAGCGGCAGCCATCGATGAAGAAGGGCTTGCGGTAATGCTGCGCGATCTGCGCTGCGGCGCGGATGTTTTCGAGGCTGGCGGGCTGTCCGCCACCTGCATTGTTGGTGATGGTCATCATCACGGCCGGGACGGCGTCACGCTTCTCGCGCAGCAGGGCTTCCAGCGCTTCAAGGTCCATATTGCCCTTGAACGGATGATCAAGCGACGGGACCTTGCCTTCGGCACAAGGCAGGTCCACCGCTTCGGCGCCCGCCGCTTCGATATTGCCGCGCGTCGTGTCGAAATGCGTGTTCGACAGGATGATGTGGCCGGGTTTTGCGATCAGGTTGAACAGGAGGTGTTCGGCGGCCCGGCCCTGGTGCGTCGGGATGATGTGTTCGAAATCCATCAGGTCGCGCACCGCCGCCTCGAACCGGTAGAAGCTCGGCGCGCCGGCATAGCTTTCATCGCCCGTCATTACGGCGCCCCACTGCGCCGCGCTCATGGCCGATGTGCCGCTGTCGGTCAGCAGGTCGATGATCACATCGTCTGAATGCAGTTTGAAGAGGTTGTGCTTTGCCGCCTTCAGCAGGTCCGCGCGTTCCTCACGCGTTGTCATGCGGATCGGTTCGACCGATTTGATGCGAAAAGGTTCTATGATGGTTTTCATTTGGCTCACTCCGGGCTCGTTAAAAGTCCTGGAGGTGGCCCAAAAGGCTTCGCACACAGGACTTATCCTGCGCCGCGGTTGCCTCGCCTTGGGGACGCGACCGCGCTCAGCGCCTGTTGCAATATGTTTTCGATATCCAAACTGCCGCCAGGATTCAAGGCCCCGGTTTGCTGCCACGCGGTTGCAATCCGGCACTGCGATACATGGCATCAATCGTGCGCATGTTTGCGACAGCGTCCTCGCCGCCGGTCAGCGGTTTTGCCCGTCCGGCCAGCACGTCGACCATATGTGCCAGCTGGTGGTCATAGGTGACCTCTCCCGGAATGGTCTCGGTCCGCTCCGGCTCGCCGTGACGCCGGAGGATGATCTTGTGCCCCAGATGCGGATGGATCGGGTTGTTGAAGGTCAGCGAGCCCTTGGTGCCCTCGACATGCAGCTGCAGCCGCCGTGACACGGTCTCCGACATGGACGTCATGATCGAAGCGGTCACGTCGCCGGGGAACACCAGCCGCGCATGGGTCGAGATATCGACGCCCGGCCGGTCGCAATGGCACTCGGCCGAGGCGACGGACGGCTCGGTACCCGCCATGGTCCGCACCATGTGGACGCAATAGGTGCCAAGGTCCATCAGCGCGCCGCCACCGGTCTCCAGCGTATGGCGCAGCTCGCCCGGCCGGTAGGGGATGGGCACCGAGAACGTCGCCTCCATGGACAGGATCTTGCCGACATGCCCGCTGCGGATGTGGCCGAGGGCATGGATGAAGGCGGGATGGAAGCGGTAGTGGAACGCCTCCACCAGCGGCCGGCCCGTTTCTTCTGCCGCCCGCTGCATGGCCATGGCTTCGTCGGCATTCATCGCAAACGGCTTCTCGCACAGCACGGCCTTGCCGGCTTTCAGCGCTGCGATGGTGAGATCCGCATGCCGGTTCGGGGGCAGGGCGTTGTAGATGAGGTCCACATCATCGCGGGCAATCAGGGCGTCATAGCTTTCCGCCACGTGCTGGATGCCATGCTCTTCGGCATAGGCCGTCGCGCGCGCCGGATCGCGGGCGGCGACGGCGACGACGCGGCAGTCGGTCCGCCGCCGGGCCGGTTCGATGATGGCCTTGGGCGCAATCTTCGCCGCCCCGAGAATACCGATCCGGATCATGCCTCGCCCCTTTTCCAGGCGGGCATAGTGGCAATGCGGGCCCGCTTCGTAAATCAGAGAGGCGCGGGCGGCGCTGAAATACTTAACGGAACCCTGCTGCAATCTTCAGAATTTCACCGGTCTGGTAACCAAACAGAAAGGCTGTCGCGAGTTAATGGAACCTCCCAAGGCCGTTAATCTTAGGAGTGCCTACGCCCATGATGAATGATCTTACGGCGCACATCGCTAAATCCAGCGGCCTTGCGGACCCTATCGCAGAGCAGGCGCTCGGCATCGTGCTCAATGCCGCCGAGCGTCAGGCATCGCCTTTTGCGGCGGCCATGTTCACCACAATTCCCGGCGCGCGCGCCCTTTCGGCCCGTACCGGCGCCGAGCTTGGCGCCCCGGTGGGTGAAATCGCCCGCATGATCGAACAGACCCCGGGCGGCAAGCGCCGCGTCGCGCGCGAGATGATCACCGCGCTGCATGCCATCGGCCTCGACCACAAGCATATCGGCGCGCTGCTTCCGGCGATCTCGGTCCATATGGAAGAGGTTCACGGCCTGACCGGCTTCGGCCATCTGGGAGACCTGATCGGCTCCGACCTTGATCGCGATATCCCGGCCGACGACAGCGACACCAAGGCCGCGTAAGCCATTGGTAAAACAGCAGGAAATGCCGCCCCTCACCGGGCGGCTTTTCTTTGCCCGCTGAAATTATGCAGGCCCCGTCTGATCCAGTGCGCCGATTGCGGCGTAACAGGTTCGATACGTCTGGCGTCCCCCACCCCAGCAAGACGTGTCTATCTACCCAAGGGCCGGGCCGCCAATTCACCCTCCCGGCAGCCTGGCCCTTTCCCTTCGCGTCCGCCCTGTTTATGGAAGGGCGAACGAACAGGGGAATTTCACTCATGACAGCGACTGCGACGCTTCAGGCGGATGAGAAACTTGCGCTTGACCTGATGGCGGCCATCCGGGGCGCGGCGGAAGAGCTGTGCGCGCCCTCCCATGTGGATCTCGTCTCGGTGACCGTGGATGTCTCCGCCCGCATCGATGACGCGTCGAAAGCCAGCTTTGATACCCGTATTGACCGGCGCACGCGCACAATCCTGTTTGCCGGTGGTTCCGCCTCTGTCGATGGCAAGGTCGTGATGAGCGCGACGGCCGTCTATTCCATCCGCCCGGCCTGAACCGCCCGGCCATCGAAGGCGCCCTCGGGGAGGGTGTCCAGTTCATTGCGGATCCGGGGCAGGGCTTCCGGGTGCTTTTCCTGAAGCCAGGTGATCATCTTTTCACGGATGAAGCAGCGCAGATCCCATGCGTCGGGGGAGTTCTTTGCGCTGGCCAGCGCACGTACACGGATCGTGTTGAGGCCCGTATCGGTCACCTGCAAATTCACGACATCGCCATCCCAGAGTGGGCTCGCGCGGCAGATCTCCGTTAGCTGTTCCCGCATCTCGGAAACCGGTGCGCGGTAGTCCAGAGACCAGAATACGCTGCCGATGATACTGGCAGATTTGCGCGTCCAGTTCTGGAAGGGCTGCTCGATGAAATAGGAGAGCGGCACGATCAGGCGCCGCCAGTCCCAGATGCGGACCACAACATAGAAAAGACCGATCTCCTCGATCCACCCCCATTCGTCTTCCAGCACGACGGCATCATCCAGCCGGATTGGCTGGGTGAAGGCAATCTGGAGGCCGGCGATCAGGTTCGACAGCATCGGCCGGGCGGCGATGCCGACCGCGATGCCCGCGATCCCGGCAGACGCGAACAGGCTGACGCCGAACTGTTTCACGCCGGGGATCAGTGTCAGGGCCGCGGCGACGGTGACCACGCCCACTGCGACGACCCAGATGCGCCGGATCACGTCCAGCCGCGTTGCGGACTTGCGGGCCTGTAGATTGTCGATCTCGTGAAAGTTCAGCTTCGCCAGCCGCCGTTTGATCAGCCCGTCGACCAGCGTGCCGATCGCCCAGCCCGTGGCAGCGATGAAGCAGATGGAGGCCAGCACATCCGGCCAGGTGCCGAGCTTGTCCCAGTCGGGCGCGAGGCCCGTATGCGGAATGATCAGGATGGCTGCGCCGATCAAAGTGAACAGGGCAGGCGGCCGCGCGCGCTTCAGCCAGCGGATGCGCAGCGCCCGCTTCAGCCTTTCCCGCTTCGAGCGGTCGTCAGTCTGTTTCGCTTCAGCCTCGCTGGCGATGACAGCGCTCCTTCCGGTGATACGTCTTATACGTCCGGATAGGCCAAAGCGTTGCGACGATTCAACAGCCGGAGCCGTCTTTCCGGCCGAAACGGCGCTGGCGGGCAGGGATTGGGCGCTATTTCACCCGTGTGACGCGGAAGGCGAGCCCACCGTCCAGCTTCATCTTGTAGCTGCCAAGTGCCGCCTGATAGATGCGGGCTTCCTTCTGGCCGCGCGGGCTGACGCCTTTGTCGTCCGTCTGTTCCCACATCTGGCCATTCTCGAGCGTGATGACCAGGGCGCCGCGCCGGCCGCCAACGGACTGGATCGGGAAGGTGACTTCCTTCAATTCATCCGATTTGGCGTTGCCGCTGTCGTCCTTGCCGCCAAAGGCCAGTTTCGGAAGGGAGGGGATGGAGAAGCCGAAACTGTCGCGCTTCACTTCCTCGACTTCCTTGCGAGTGAAGGTTTTCACCTCGCCGGCGTCTTCAGCCGCTTTCAGGCGCCCGACGGCCGCGTCATAGCAGGCCAGCCGCTCGGCATCCGTGGAGATGTCCTTGCAGGCATAGACATCGGACGTGGACACGTCCTCAGCCAGGGCAGGCAGGGCCGCCAGGCTGATGGCAGCGGCAATAAGGGTGATCTGGCGTTTCATGACAGCGTTCCTCGGAATGTTGGGCTGTGGTGGCCCTGTTTGCATCATTTCTGGCAAATCCGGGCAAGCGCGGGAAGGGGAGGCCGCAGTTTGCGGTAAACTCAGCTTCCGTTCATTCAAATTCAGCAAAGTCTTTTCATTTACGTCACCATCTGGCAGCAAACGATCCAAACTGCGACCACTTAGGAGTATGTGCATGATCCTCTCCCGTATGCGGGGCCTGATGGCCACCGGTGCTCTGGCCCTCGTCCTGGCTGCCTGCGGCGGCGGCAATGGCGGCGGATCTGCCAGCGATGTGCCCACCTTGCGGCGCGGTATTTCGGCCAAGGTCGATACGCTCGATCCGCACAAGTCGTCGGCCCAGTGGGAGAACATCATCATTGGCGACATGTTCATCGGCCTGACCACCGATGGCGTTGATGCCCGCCCGGAACCCGGCATGGCGACCAGCTGGGAAACCAGCGAGGACGGCCTCGTCTGGACCTTCCATCTCGGGGATTATTACTGGTCCGACGGCAATCCGGTTGTGGCGGATGACTTCGTCTACGGCCTGCGCCGCATCCAGTCGCCGGAAGTGGCTTCACAGTATTCCTCGCTGCTTTACCTCATCAAGAACGCCGCCCGGATCAATGAAGGCGTGCTGCCGCCGGAAGAGCTTGGCGCCCGTGCGATCGACGACAAGACGCTGGAACTGACGCTGGAATACCCGGCGCCATACCTGCCGGGCCTGCTGTCGCACTACACGACCTATCCCGTGCCGAGCCAGGCCATCGAGACCTATGGCGATGCGTGGATCCAGCCGGAAAACATCGTGGTGAACGGTCCGTACAAGCTGGTCTACTGGCGGACCGGCGACCAGCTGGTGGCCGACAAGAACCCGACCGGCTTCGGCGCCGAGGAAGCCTGTTTCGACCGTGTGGTTTATTTCGAACTCGAAGACCTGACCTCGGTCGAGAACAAGATCCAGGCCGGAGAGCTCGACATCAACAATGCCTTCGATGGCGCCCGCCAGACTGAAATCGAAGCGAAGCTGCCGGGCTGGGTGCGCACGACGCCGGCCCTGATCACCACGTACTGGTCGTTCAATTCCTCGGTTGCGCCGTTTGACGATGTGCGCGTGCGCAAGGCGCTGGCCATGGCGCTCGACCGGGAGTTCATGGTGAAAAGCGTGCTGACGCCGGGCTATGTGCCCGCCTATTCCATGGTGCCTCCGGGGATCGATAATTACAACGCGCCGCGCCCGCATGTGGAGTGGGAGAGCATGCCGCGCGAAGAGCGTCTCGCCGAAGCCAAACGCCTTCTGGAAGAGGCCGGCTACGGGCCGGACAACCCGCTCGAGTTCGAATACATCCACCGTTCGACCGACGATAATCCGAAAGTCGCCCCGGTCGCGCAGGCCAACTGGTCCGAGATTGCGGCCTGGGTGAAGCCGACCATCATCAAGCAGGATACCAAGGTGCTTTACGCCCGCCTGCGCCAGTCTGACTTCCAGGTGGCCGATGGCGCATGGGTTGCCGACTTCGATGACCCGATCAACTATCTCTACCTGTTGAAGTCCGACACCGGCCAGCAGAACTACGGCAATTACAACAACCCGGAATATGACGCCCTGCTGGTGCGGTCGAATGCGGAACTGGACCTGAACAAGCGGGCCGAGACCTTCGCTGAAGCCGAAGACCTGATGCTGAACGACTATCCGATCACGCCGATGTGGTTCCAGGTCACCAAGAACCTCGTGGATCCGGATCTGACGGGGTACGAGGACAATGCCAAGGACCAGCACCGCTCGCGCTTCATGTGCAAGGGTGGTATCAATCCGGCAGAATAGGCGTGCGCGCGACGGAGGGCTGAACAGGGGGAGGCGGCATGAGCCATGACATGGAAGCCGCCGGGGCGGTGGGGCTCGGCGGCCTGACCTCCGGCGAACACCACCCGGTCACGAAGGGCGAGCCGTGCCGCAATTGCGGTGCGCCGATCGCGGAGCGCTACTGCTCGCGTTGCGGCCAGCTCGCCTCCAATTTCCACCGGCCCTTCTTCAGCCTGGTCGCCTCCAGCCTCGCGGACACGTTCGCGCTGGACAGCCGGTTGTGGCGCTCCTTGCCGCTGCTGCTGTTCCGGCCGGGCCGGATGACGCGGAACTATCTGGACGGCAAGCGCGCGCGCTACGTCCCGCCATTCCGGTTCTTCCTGCTGTCTTCGGTCCTGTTCTTCCTGACTGTGTTCGGCCTGGGCGACCGGCTCGGCTGGTACCAGGACTGGGCGCTCAATCCCCAGTCGGCCATGGAGCTCGCCGAAGCGGAACGCGAGCAGATGATTGTCGACCTCAAGGAGTTCCTGGCCAATGAGGACCTCGATCCCGACAGCCGGGGCGGGCTGGAGATCGCTCTGAAAAACCTTGAGTCCGGCTCGAACATTCCCTTCCTGGACCTGCAAACCGGCACGGTGGACCGGGACGCCCTGAACGAAATGATCGACCTGACCACGAATGACGGCGCCTCCCCGGAAGAGGTCGAAACGATGAAGGGGGTAGGGGAGCGGTTTGCCCGCGTGGTCGAGAACCAGGACCTTTTCGGCGCCAGGTTGCGCGAATGGATGCCGCGCTTCAGCCTGATGTTCATGCCGCTTCTGGCGCTGATGCTGACCATCATCTATGCTTGGCACCGCCGGGTTTATGTCTACGATCACGTCATTGCGGCGTTGCACTTCCAGACATTTGTCTACGCCGTGTCGACCGTGCTCCTGCTGGCTGGCGCCCTTCTTCACATAGGACCCGGCTGGTTGTCCGCGATTGGGGCAGGCTGGGGTGTCTGGTACCTGCACCGCCAGCTTCGCGTCACCTACGGAACCGGCTTTTTCATGGCGGCGCTTCGTACCTCCATTCTGCTGATTCTTGGCATAACCGTGCTGTTTCTCTTGGCCATCGGGCTGGTTATCCTCAGTTTTCTCCTTACTTGAACGCGTTTGCCTCCGGGACTGAGGCAAATAAACCACACCCCGCGTGCTTTCGATGACAGAACAGTAACGATACGTTGACGCTGCGGTGACGAGGGTCTTATCGATATGACCAAGTCCGGATTTCAGGGGTCCGGACACGCGCCAGATGAACGGCGCAGTTCAACTATTGGAGGTAATATAGTGAACGGGAAATCCATTAAATCCCGCCTGCTTGCCTCGTCCGTTATTGCGGGCGCGGCATTCATGGCGCAGGCGAGCATGCTCGCCGTTGCCCAGGAAGCAGACGAAGCCGTCGATACCGTGGCCACCACCACGGAAGACGCAACCGCACGCCAGGAAACGGTGTACGTTACCGGTTCGCGCATCGCGTCGCCGAACATGACCACCAACAGCCCGGTCACCTCGGTTTCCGCAAACGACGTGAAACTGCAGGGTGTGACGCGCGTCGAAGACCTCGTCACCCAGCTGCCGCAGGCTTTTGCTGCACAGAACTCCACCGTTTCGAACGGTGCATCCGGTACCGCGACTGTCTCGCTGCGTAACCTCGACCTCGGCGGCAACGCTGTGCGTACGCTGGTTCTGGTTGATGGCAAGCGCATGCCGTACGGTTCGCCGAACGATCCGGCAGCCGACCTCAACCTGATCCCGGGCCAGATGATCGAGCGCGTTGACGTCCTGACGGGCGGCGCATCGGCTGTTTATGGTTCCGACGCTATCGCCGGTGTTGTCAACTTCATCATGAAGGACGACTTCGAAGGCGTGCAGATCGACACCCAGTACGGTTTCTACCAGCACAACAACGACTACGACACGAACGGCTCGCTCCGCGACGTGATCGCAGCCCGTTCCGTTGGCAACCCGAGCCAGTTCTCCCTTCCGGATGACAATGTCGATGACGGCTGGTCCAAAGAGATCACTGCCATCATGGGCGTCAACACCGATGACGGCCGCGGCAACCTGACCGGCTGGATCGGCTACCGTAACAACGCTGCTGTCCTCCAGGGCGAGCGTGACTACTCCGCTTGTGCAAACGGCATTGACGGGGATACCGGCGACTTCACCTGCGGTGGTTCGTCGACGTCCTTCCCGGGCCGTATCACGGACTTCAACTCGTTCGACTACTCGCTTGACCAGGGTACGAGCGAATTCATTCCGTGGTCTGGCGACTACCAGTACAACTTCGGTCCGCTGAACTACTACCAGCGTCCGGACGAGCGTTACTCGGTCGGCTTCAACGGTCATTATGAAATCAATGACTATGTCGAAGCCTACACCCAGTTCATGTTCATGGACTACCAGTCGAAAGCGCAGATCGCGCCTTCCGGTAACTTCTTCGTCACCCAGGGCATCAGCTGTGACAACCCGCTGCTTTCGGCTGGCCAGCGCGATGGTTTGTGTAATGTGGACCTGGTGCCGAGCATCGTAGATGATCCGGACACGGCAAAAGATGAAGTTGCTGAATTCCTCAATGGCTTTGAAAACCCCGCTGCCGGTGCGGCGTGGCTGGCCTTTGCGAATGGTGCAGACCAGACTGCTCTGACGGGGGCTGCCCCCGGCTTGGACTCTGATGGTAATTTCATCACAACGCCATTCGGCGGTGTTTCGCCGGCCTATTTCGGTCGTCGTAACGTCGAAGGCGGTGGCCGTACCGACAACCTCGGTTACCAGACCTATCGCGGCGTCGTGGGTATCCGCGGTGACCTGTACAAGGCTCCGGGCTGGTCCTACGACCTGTCGGCATCCTACGCTCAGGTGACCCTGTCCCGTTCGTACACCAACGAATTCTCTGTGACGCGCCTGACCCGCGCCATGGACGTTGTGGCGGATCCGGACTCCGGCGAAGCAGTCTGTGCGTCTGTGCTTGATGGCACCGATCCAAACTGTGTGCCGTACAATGTCTGGACTGTTGGCGGTGTGACGGATGAAGCCCTGAACTACCTTCAGGTTCCGCTGCTGCAAAACGGCACGACCGAGCAGAACATCGTTACCGGTGTCCTGACCGGCGATCTGGGCCAGTATGGCTTCCAGCTGCCGTCCGCAAACTCCGGTCTTCAGGTTGCTATCGGTGCTGAATACCGCCGTGACGCTCTGGAATCGATCACCGACAACTCGTTCGCAACGGGTGACGGTGCTGGCCAGGGTGGCCCGACCATCGGTCTCTCCGGCGATATCGATGCCTACGACTTCTTCGGCGAATTCCAGATGCCGCTGGTTGAAGGCAAGCCGGGTGTCGAGCTCCTGTCCGTCGAAGGTGCTTACCGTTACTCCGATTACTCGACCGGCATCTCGTCCGACTCGTACAAAATCGGTGGTGACTATGCTCCGACGTCGGACATCCGCTTCCGTGCCAGCTTCCAGAAAGCTGTCCGGGCGCCGAACGTCATCGACCTCTTCCAGGCTCAGGGCTTCAACCTGTTCGACCTGGACGATGACCTCTGCGACTTCTCCGATCCGGCCGGTGATGGCACTGCCAGCGCTGAAGCATGTATCGGTAGCAATCCGTGGCAGGTGAATGCTGCTCAGGCTGGCTCCGGTGCTCTGGAATCGCCTGCTGGCCAGTACAACTTCCTGCAGGGCGGTAACCCGGACCTCGAGCCGGAAGAAGCTGAAACGCTGACCGTTGGTTTCGTTGCAACGCCGACCTTCCTGCCGGGCTTCTCGGCATCGGTCGACTACTACAACATCGAAATCACCGATGCGATTTCGACGGTTGGTGCATCGGTTACCATGCAGCTCTGCTACCTGCAGGGTGATATGGACGCCTGTCAGCGCATCCAGCGTAACGCCAACGGCCAGCTCTGGGTCGGTACCGGCAACGTTGTTGACCTGAACGTCAACATCGGTGGTGTTGAAACCTCCGGTTTCGATGTCTCGGCTGCTTACGGCTTCGACATGGGCACCTACGGTTCGCTGAACCTGTCGATGAACGGCACTTACCTGGACAGCTTCGATGTCGACCCGGTCGGCAACGCTGCTTACGCCTATGACTGCGTTGGTAAGTACGGCAACGACTGCTTCACGCCGACTCCGGAATGGCGTCACCGCGCCCGCGCAAACTGGGCAACCCCGGTTGACGGTCTCGACCTGTCTGCCACCTGGCGTTACATCGGCTCGGTCGATATCGACACCGGTGCAACGGGCCGCGTCGACTCCACGCTGGACGCTCAGAACTACATCGACCTGGCCGGCCAGTGGGCCGCGAAGGATTGGGTCTCGTTCCGCTTCGGTGTGAACAACGTGCTGGATGAAGATCCGCCGCTGTCCGCTTCGGTCGGTACGACGGGTAACGGTAACACCTACCCGCAAACCTACGACGCTCTGGGTCGTTACATCTTCGTCGGCGCGACGTTCGACTTCTAAGTCGGCTCGCCCAACGGCAAAATCGGGAACGGCGGTCCTTCGGGACCGCCGTTTTCCTTTTTGGGTCACAAAAAGTGAGCGTCACGGCGCTCGGCGCAGGGCCGTATATCGTCCGTATATTGTCTGTATATCGTGTTTTGTATGGTTTGCAGACGCGCGCTTATCCGACCGGGTTGCGGTGGAGGGCGGCGTCAGGCGTCGGCGCGCCAGCGGGCATAGATCGCCGTCGGAAGCAGGCGGTCGGAATCCTTCTGGGGCAGGGCCATTTCACCCATTTCCATTGTGCCGCCATAAGGCTTCAGCCGGTCGGCCAGGGCCTGCGCGAGGGCGAGGTAAGACAGGCGCACGGCATAGGCGGTGAGGATCACAAAGCGCGGCTGATCACTCAGCAGGTCTCGCACAGTGTCCAGTAATTCCGGGAGATTTTCCTCGAAACGCCAGGTTTCGTTCTTTGGGCCGCGGCCGAATTTCGGCGGGTCCAGGATGATGCCGTCATAGCGGTTGCCGCGCCGGATTTCGCGGGCGGTGAACTTCATCGCGTCGTCGGCAATCCAGCGGATCGGCTTGTCGTCGAGGCCGCTGAGGGACTGGTTTTCCTTGCCGTAGCCGTTCGATTTCGGGCTCGCATCGAGGTGCACGACCTCGGCGCCGGCGGCGGCGCAGGCGAGCGACATCATTCCGGTATAACCGAACAGATTCAAGGCGTTGATGGGCCGTCCGGCCGTGCGGATCTGGTCCTGCGCGAAGCGCCAGTGGACCGAATGTTCCTGGAAAATGCCCATGTGCCGGAAGGCGGTTCGCCGGGCATTGAAGGTCAGTCCGTTCCAGCGCATCGGCCAGATGTCCTGCGCCTTGGGGGAGAGGACTTCCCAATTGCCGGAGCCGTCTTCGTCATTGTTTTTACTGGAGAAACGCGCATCCGCGCGCCAGGTCTCGACGGGGCGGGCCGGTTCCCAGAAGGCCTGCGGGTCCGGCCGGATCACGGTCTGGCTGCCGAAGCGCTCCAGCTTCTGGAGGTGCCCGGAATCGAGCAGGGCGTAATCGTCCCAGTCGTCCGCGACGAGCAGTTTCGTCTCAGTTCTCATTGGAAATCCCGCTGCCGCCAGGCCTCATAGACCATAATCGCCGTCGCCTGCGCCAAATTCAAACTATCCGCCCCCCCGCGCATGGGGATTAGGACGAGCTGGTCGCAATCGGCTTCGACGGCGGGGGGGAGGCCGGTCTGTTCATTGCCCATGAGGATCACTGTATCCTGTTGCAGGTTCACCAGATCGTGGCGGGCGGTGCCGTTCACGGAGGCGGCGACGGAGGCGATGCCGGCATTGCGGCGCCAGGCTTCGAACGCGTCGTACGATGCGGTGGCGAAGGGCATGTCGAAGAGTGATCCCATGGAGGCGCGTACGGCTTCGAAACTGTAAGGATCACAACAGGTTCCGACGAGGATGACCCCGTCCGCCCCGGCGCAGTCCGCGGTCCGCAGAATGGTGCCGAGATTGCCCGGATCGCGCACTTCATAGAGGGCGACGAAAAGCGACTTCCGCAGACTATTCCGGACTTCCAGCTGATCAAGCGTGACCTGGCGTTGCTTGAACGTTGCGATAACGGACTGCGCGTTGTCCTTGTGCGTGATCTTCGACATCAGCCGCTCAGGCACCAGCACGACCCGCGCGCCGGCGGCTTCTGCCTTGTCGGCGAGGGCGGCAATGTGCGGGCGGTCCGCAACCGCAGCGGCGACGACCAGCGTGTCCGGCTGCCAATTGTTGGCGAGGCCCTGTTCCACCAAGCGCGCGCCCTCGGCCAGGAACAGGCCGCTCGACTGGCGTTCCTTTTTCCTTTCAAGGCCTTTCAGCGACTTGATCAGCGGGTTCGAAGGGGAGGTGAGGGTTTCGGGCGGACGTTTCATGCGTTGTGGATCGCGTGCGGCGGACTCTTGCGACGGGTCCCTGAATAGGGCATCCCATGACAAAGGGAATGCCTAACAGGAGGTTAGCGGGGTCCCGAATGAAAATGCTCGATTACCTGCTGGCGCCAGTCGCGCTGGTAGGCCTCGTGGCAACGGGATGGTGGGGGCTGTACCAGTCTCCGCAGCGGCCTGCAAACCTGGCCGCGCAGCTTGAGCAGGATGCCAACGCCGCCCTTGCCCGAAACGGATATGACTGGGCGCATGTGCGCATGAACGGCCAGCGGGCCGTGCTGAAGGGGGCTGCCCCTTCGGAGGATGCCGCCATGGCCGCCGCCGAGACCGTGTTGCGGTCCCAGTGGGGCGGCGGCGTCGTCGTGGGCGGCGTAACCGTTGTCGAGGTTGCCGTCGATCCGGGCCTGCCGGTCTCGCCCTTCGTCTGGCGCGCGCAGAAAAGCGCTGATGGCCATATTATCCTGTCCGGCTACGTCCCCTCGCGCATGATCGCCAGCCAGATCGAGGCTGAGGCAGCACGCCTTTCCGGCGGTCTGGCAGCGGAAAACCGGATGGAGGTCGCTGCCGGGGCGCCGGGCGGCAACTGGCAGGGCGTCGCCCGTTTCGGACTGGGTATCCTGTCAGACCTGGATCAGGGTGAGGTGCGCCTGACCGGCAGAACGCTGCGGGTCAGCGGCACCGAGACCGACCCGGCAGAGCGGACGCGCCTGTCTGCACAGGTTTCGGCACTTGCCGCGCCCTATCGCGGCGTGCCGCTGATCAAGGGCCTGCCGGTCTGGACGGCGGCGCATACCGACGAAGGGCTGGTGCTGGAAGGCAAGGTGCGCAGCGAGGCCCAACGACGCGCGCTGGCCGATGCCGCGCAGGCGCATGCCGCCGGCGACGTGATCGACCGGATGGAACTCGCCCCGGACATGCCGGACGGCTGGGTCGTGCTGGCGGAGACGGGCCTGCCGGTTTTCGCCCGGTTCCAGACGGGGGACATGGGGTACTATCCGGCAGAAGGCGATGCAGGTTTCGTGATCGAAGGCGAGGCGCCCGCCAGCCTCATCCAGTCTGTCAAACAGGATCTCACCGCTGCTGGGTCCGGCCTGCCGGCGACGGTCTGGGCCTATCCGGTGGATGTGGACGTTCCGGAAGTATCCGGGGTCGACTTTACGAAGGACGGCGCCGCAGCCTGCCAGTCGGCATTCGACGCTGTCCTGGCGTCGAACCCGATTGGATTCGACGAGGATGGAACGACGCTGTCCCGGCAAAGCTGGCCTGCGCTCGATAAATTGCTGGCCGTGTCACATCGCTGCGCACCCGGCCTGCTATTCGAAATCGGCGGACACTCTGATTCGACAGGCAATTCCGATGCTGAAGGCGCTTCGGGAAAGGCCCGTGCTGAAGCGGTGGTGTCCTATATGGTGGCAGCCGGGTTTGATCCGGCCCGCCTGTCTGCGCTTGGCTATGGCCCAGACCAGCCTGCGCGGGCTAATGACAATAGTGACGGTCCGGTGCCCGGCCGGCTGATAGAAATCAGAGTTCTGACACGGAGCGACTAATGGCTTGGCTTGTAGCACATATGTGGATGGTCCTGGCTGGGGCGACCGTGTTTGCGTTGTTTCTGGGCTGGTCCGTGCGGGGCATCCTGCTGACGGGCAAGATGCGCAAGGCCGTTGTCGACAAGGATGTCGCGCTGACCGAACTGGATCAGGCGCGGGACGAAATCGAGCGGCTGTTCGCTGCCCAGCGGGCCCAGCGCGGGGAGGGCGGAAATGTTGCCGACGCCTCCGCCCGCAAAATTTCAGACCTGACGTCGGAGCTGCAGAAAGCGAAGACCGAACTCGCGACCTTGAAAACGGAAGCCACCAAAGCGGGGGCTTCAGCCGCTGTGGCGCCGCAAACTGAAGGCGATGCACCGACCATTGTCCTGCCGCCGAACCGGGGTGGGGCAGAAGATACAGCCGACCCATCCGAACAGGTCCAGTCCACAGAAGCGGCGGGCGACGAGGCCGAGGCACCGTCTCTGGTCTGGCGCAACCGTCATCTGGAAGCGCGCGTGCAGTATCTCGAAACCCAGCTCGCAGAGCGGGAGGCCGCACCGGCCGCTCCGGTCGCCGTGGCACCCGCCGCGGTATCCGAAGCGATTGCCGAACCGTCGGCTGACGAGGCAGGGCTCGCAAAACTGAAATGGCAGGCGGATTACCTTAAGCAGCGTGTCGAAGCGCTGGAGTCAGAGCTGGCCAAGGCGCCTGCAGAAGCGCCCGTGCTGGCGGATGAAGACCTGAACGAGGAAATGGCCCGCCTGCGCTGGCGCAATCGCTTCCTGGAAGGCCGGCTTGCCTATTTCGAAGGCGGCGCCGAAGAAGTGGCCGCTGAGCCCGAAGTGGCTGATCCCGCCGCTGATTTCGATGAAGCCGTGGAGGCGTCGGCGGACGATGTCCTGGCCGCCGAAACGCCGCTGGAGGCCGAGACCGCGCCGGATGAGGAAGCGACGGATGATCCCGCTGCCCTCCAGGCGATGTTCAGTCTTCCTGCTGAAGACGACATTGTCGAAGACGAAGCTGAAGATGAAGTCGGCGACGTCTCCGAAGAGGACGTCGCTGAACTGGAAGAAGACAGTTTCGAAGACGTCTCCGACGACGAAGAGGAATCCCTCGCCGAAGCCGATCACGCCGATGAGGAAGTTCTGTCGGATGAGGAATATGATGAGGAAGACTTCGTCGAAGATGACGCTTCCGACGACGAGCTCGAAGCTGATGACGACAGCGCAGACGTCGAGGAAGACGATTCTGACGAGCAGGAAGAGGACTACGACGAAGAGTCGTTTGAAGAGGATGAAGACGGCGACGGGGAGTCCTACGACGACGAAGACGACGTTGAAGACGAATTCGACGACGATGCCGATGATGAGTCCGACGACGATGAATTCGAAGACGGCGACTTCGAAGACGACGAAGCCTATGACGATGCTGGCGAAGACGATGACGACTCGGAGGATGAGTACGAGGCCGACGCAGAAGATGACGATGCATCCGATGAGGATGACGAGGCGTCTGATGAGGCCTGGGATGACGCCGGCGAAGTCGAAGATGACGCTGACGATGAAGGCGAATTCGACGAAGACGACGAAGATTCCGGCGACGAGGACGTCTCCTATGAAACAGAAGAAACCGTCCTGACAGAGCGCCCGATGGCGATGAACGGCCCGGTTGAGGGGCATCCCGATGACCTGACCCTGATTGGCGGCATTGGCCCGAAGATCCAGGTTCTGCTGAACGAGCTGGGCGTCTGGCATTATGACCAGATTGCCGAATGGACCCCGGAGAATGTCGCCTGGATGGACGAGCATCTCAATTTCGGGGGCCGCATCGCCCGCGAGGGCTGGGTGGAGCAGGCCGCTGTCCTGGTCCGGGACGCAGAAAACGTCTGACACATTCAGGCAGGGTTCAGCCGGAACCGGCCAGCCTTGCCCGCGTAATCGTTAGGCTCGCCCGATTGCAATTTGCAGGCGCGCGGCTAACCTTGATTTGCCTGCAAGAGGGAGAGGCACATGACGAAATTGATCGATATCGATAGCGCCGTTTTCGAAGGGGCGCCGCGTGTGAACCTGTCCCGCCGGGCCATAATTTCCGGCCTCGCCGCCGGAACGGTGTTCCCGTTCGTGACGAACTGCTCGACCAATCCTGCGACCGGGCGCAGCCAGTTCGTGATCTTCGGTGAACAGGAAGTTGCTTCCATGGCCGCTTCGGCCTGGACCGACATGAAAGCCCAGACGCCGGTGACGGCCAATTCCCAGCTGAAGAGCCGGGTGCTGCACGTATGGGAGAAGACGCTGCACGGTGCGGAGCGGAAGGGCGACATCACCGCCGGACAGAACTGGGAGTTGGCCGTGTTCGACACCGATGATGTCAACGCCTTCGTCATGCCGGGCAACCGGGTGGGGGTTTATCGCGGCATTACGGAACTGACCGAGAATGATGACCAGCTCTCGTCCATTCTGGGTCATGAGACCGGGCATGTGGTCGGCCGCCACGCTGCCGAGCGCCTGTCGGTGACGACTGCCGCCCAGCTCGGCCTGGCAGCGGGCCAGATTGCGATTGCCCAGTCCGAGACGCTGTCGAAATATGGCGGCGAAATCGGTGCGCTGGGCGGTGCGGCCATGCAGTTTGGTGTGATCCTGCCCTACAGCCGGAATCATGAGCTTGAGGCCGACAAGCTGGGCGTCGATTACATGCACAATGCCGGCTATGACGTGCGCCAGTCGGTCCGCCTGTGGGAACTGATGGATGCCCAGTCCAAGGGCCAGCGCCCGGCGGAATTCATGTCCACCCACCCGGACCCGGCCCGCCGGGCCCAGGAACTGGTGAAGTACATCAACTACAGGGGCTATGCCCTGATGTAGGCAGGATGACGCCTCGGGCAGGGGCGGCCTGACTCGTCCCGCTTGACCCTACTATCCAGATGCGCCATACGCGCCGCTTCTGCGGGAGGCATGCCATGCCAGACCGCGGAGCCTCCATTGTAACCGGGCGGATCGAAAGACCACCGCCCCATCTGAAACGTTCGAGAGGACAATATGGCCAAGAAACTGCTGGGGCAGCTGAAGCTCCAGATTCCTGCCGGCCAGGCCAACCCGTCGCCGCCCGTCGGCCCGGCGCTCGGTCAGCGCGGCATCAACATCATGGAATTCTGCAAGGCGTTCAACGCCAAGACCCAATCCATGGAACCCGGCCTGCCGGTACCGGTCGTCATCGACTACTACCAGGACAAGTCGTTCACCTTCATCACCAAGACGCCGCCGGCGACTGTGCTGCTGAAGAAGGCTGCCAAGCTGAAGCTCGGCAAGAAGCCTGCTTCCGGCGCCAAGAAGCCGGGCTACGACACCGTCGGCAAGGTCACCATGGCCCAGGTGCGTGAGATCGCGGAAATCAAAATGCCCGACCTCAACGCCAACGACATTGACGCAGCTGCCAAGATCATCGCCGGTTCCGCCCGCGCGATGGGCATCGAAGTTGTGGAGTAAGAACCATGGCGAAAGCAGGAAAGCGCGCACGCGCAATTGCAGAATCCGTTGACGCAAACAAAGCCTACACCGTCGCTGACGCTGTGGCGCTGGTGAAGTCCAACGCAAAAGCGAAGTTCGACGAAACCGTCGAGATCGCCGTGAACCTCGGCGTTGACCCGAAATACGCAGACCAGATGGTCCGCGGCGTGGTCAACCTGCCGGCCGGCACGGGCAAGGACGTCCGCGTCGCCGTGTTCGCGAAAGACGCAAAAGCAGAAGAAGCCACCGCAGCCGGTGCCGATTTCGTCGGTGCTGAAGACCTGATGGAAAAAATCCAGGGCGGCTTCATGGACTTCGACCGCGTCATCGCATCGCCGGACATGATGGCCGTTGTCGGCCGTCTGGGTAAGGTGCTCGGCCCGCGCGGCCTGATGCCGAACCCGAAGGTCGGCACCGTGACCCCGAACGTGGCCCAGGCCGTCAAGGACGCAAAGTCCGGCTCGGTCGAGTTCCGCGTCGAGAAGGCCGGTATCGTTCACGCCGGCGTCGGCAAGGCTTCCTTCGCTGAAGGCGACATCGAGAAGAACGTCACCGCGTTCCTCGACGCTCTCGTGAAAGCCCGTCCGTCCGGCGCAAAAGGTACGTTCGTGAAGAAGATCTCGCTCTCGTCCACCATGGGCGCTGGCGTCACGATCGACACGGCAGAGATCTCTCAGTAAGCCTGAGCCGATCATCGAACGAATAAGAAAAGCCCGGCGCCGCAAGGTGCCGGGCTTTTCCGTTCAGGGGCTGGGTGGGGTGGGGACGCCCCCGAATGGGTCTAGTTGTTGTCGGCCGTCACGATGATGACGGGGGCTTCGGCCGGCTGGACCGAACGGGTCACGGCAACGTGGTATTCCATCAGGTCTGCGCTCTTCACCTGGCCGACGGTGCGATCGACGACGTCAGCGGCGCAGTTGGACACGGCGGTCGGCCAGATACCGGCAACGGCGCTGGAGTCGTCATAGATGCTGCGGCAATAGTCACGCGCGGACTTTTCGATGGACGCGTAGGTTTCTGCTGCGGTTGCGCCGCGGTTGAAGCTAATGGTTGCATCTTCACCGGTTTGTGCGGTGGCGGTCATGCCGAATCCGGCGACAGCGAACGGAATTGCAACAAGGGCGGAACGGATTTTCTGGAAATTCATGTCAGGACCTCTCATCTGGAACCGGACAGGACCTCGATTGATCCCGTCTTTGCGCCTGACAATCGTTCACACCGGGTGCGTTGGTCCTGTGGAGAGGCTTAGGAAAACCTGATGTTTACATTAGGCCCTGTTTTTAAAGGAGTAAGTTCGGTCTGATTGCTTCGGACTTTCCGGTCCGGTTGAGATACTCTCGGCGCAGAAGCTTCATCAGGCGGCGACAATCACGATGGCAGATACGTTCGGATCAGGCACGGAGGCAGAAAAGGAGCGATCCAGTTTCCGGATCGGCGCCCTGCTGGTCGAGCCTGACCATAATAGTGTCTCAGATGGTGCCGAACGCCACCGTCTGGAGCCGAAGGTCATGGAAGTGCTGTGCACGCTGGCTGACCGGCCGGGCGAAGTCATCTCGCGCCAGGAGCTGATCGACCGGGTCTGGGGGGTGGAGCACGGCGCCGATGAAAGCCTGACGCGGGCGGTCTCGCTGCTAAGGGGCGTGCTGAACACCGACAAGGGGCTTCACTCGGTCATCGAGACGATCCCGAAGCGCGGATACCGGCTGGCAGCGGAAGTCGGCGGCGAGGCGGAGGATACCGCCGTACAGGAAGCGCCGGCCATGACCGCGGCGGCGGAAGAGCCGGTCGCGCCCTTTGTCCGCGAGCCCTGGCGCCGTGCCACCGAAATCAGTCCGGTCCGCTACGTCTCTGCGCTTGTTGTTCTCGCCGTGATCATGCTTTGGACCGGCGTGATGATCGGCCGCTCGTCAGGCACTGCGGTGGCTGTGCCCGACAAGTCGATTGCGGTTATGCCTTTTGAGAATTTGAGCGAGAACGCAGGTCAGGACTATTTCTCGCGCGGCCTGTCGGAAGAGATCCGCACCCTCCTGACCCAGCTGGATGACCTGAAGGTCGCGGGCAGGGCGCCGCCCTCTCTTGGCGTGGAGGAGGGGCTGGATGCGCAGGCGCTCGGCGAAAAGCTGCGGGTGTCGCGTGTCCTGACGGGCAGCATCCGGTCGGACAATGACCGCATCAAGGTGTCTGCCGAGCTGATCGACACCGAAAGCGGATACCAGGTCTGGTCACATGGGTATGACCGGCTGTTCAGCGCCCAGAGCCTGTTCGACCTGCAGAAGGACATCGCCACCGATGTGGCCGGCGCTCTCAGCATTTCCCTGAATGTCCAGGAACCGAACCAGATTCTCGGCTCGGATACGGATAGCCTCGAAGCCTACAATTATTTCCTGAGTGCCCGGGAGGCCGATGTCTTTGGCATGGGCGACCGCAGAGAAATGCTGGCGCTCCTCAACAAGGCGCTTGAACTCGATCCGGACTATGGCGCCGCCCGTGTGTCGCTGGCGATGAATACCGGCGCGCAGGCCTGGGGCGCGTCAATGCCGGCGGAGGCTGCGGCGTTCCTGGCAGAGGGAAGGGCGATTGCGGAAGACGCCGTGCGCCTCAATCCGGATCTCGCGCAGGCCTATACGGCGCTCGCCAGTTTCCAGGCGCTGGACGGCAACTGGCTGGAAGCGGGCCGGGACAACAAGGTCGCGCTGGACCGGTCACCCAATCTGCGCGTGCTACATGACCAGACCATCTTCCTGATGCGTACCGGCCGGATCGAGGAGGCGTTGAGCATCGCCCAGCGGGGGCAGACGGCGGATCCGTTGAACCCGGATCGCGCCGCGACGCTGGCCATGGCTTATGCGCTGCTCGGGCGGCACGAGGCCGCCGCGGCATCGCTCGAACATTACTGGACGTTGCAGCTGCCGCCAGGCGGATGGGACGCCTATGCCTGGGCAATCGAAATGCAGGCGCCGCAGACGCTCGAGGGGCTGACGGCACTCAGCGAGCGTCTGATCCGGGCCGATCCCTCCCTGCAGACGCTGGTCGGGCCGGTCCTTGCGGCCCTGCCGGACCAGGCGGCGGCCCTGCAAGTGGTTGAGGCTCAGTTCGAAGCGGGGGCAGGGAGCCATCCGAACCGGTTCGAAATTCTGGCGGTCCTTGCCGCGCAGCTGGGGGATCCGGAACTGGCGCTCCGTATCTGGCGGCATGAACTCTCCGGCACGCGTCTCAGACTGATGCGGATCTGGGGGCCGGTCTATGCCGACATGCGCCGGCTGCCGGCTTATGCTGACCTGATGGCCGAAATCGGGCTGCCGCCTTACTGGCGGGAGTTTGGCTGGCCGGACAGGTGCCGGCCAGTGGACCCGCAGGGCTTCAAATGCTTCTGATGGTCTGGGGCCGCGTCTGACGGGCGGGCGCCCTCCGGGAAACCCCGGGCTTGACTTTTTCTCACTCAGGGGGGTTGCAGGCTTGGGGATAAAGCGTTAACACCCCGCTCTTGACGGGAGTTCTCCGATGTGCATTCGGCGACCTCCCGTTTTCCTGTCCTAGACCATGGGTCACGTATTTATACGCGATAACGGCAAGTTCGCCACCTATGCAGACGGGGTGAGGCGTTGATTCGGTTCGGAAAAACAGGGCTGACCTGTTTTTGGCTTACCGGGGCAAGCGGCCAATCCCTGGGCAGGCGCTGGAAGGCCAACCGGCCAGAAGGCGATTACCAGGGCGGCCGGATGGTCCGGGCGCCTCAATGGAGACCCGCTATGGATAAAGCTGGAAAAAGTGCGGCTCTGGAATCCCTGAAAGGGGTTTTCGAAGAGTCCGGTGCGGTCGTTGTGACCCACTATACCGGTCTGTCTGTTGCGGAAATGACGAAGCTGCGTGGCATGCTCCGCAAGGACGGTGCGCAGCTGAAGGTGGTCAAGAATACCCTGGCGCAGATCGCGCTTGAGGGTAAGGGCGGCGACGAAGCCAAGGACATGTTCCAGGGCCCGGTTGCCATCGCCTTTTCATCTGACCCGGTGTCGGCTGCAAAAGCGGCTGACGAGTTCTCGAAGGAAAATTCGAAGCTCGTGATCATCGGCGCAGTGATGGGCGACCAGGTCCTCGACGCCAAAGGTGTCGAAGCTCTGGCGAAACTCCCCTCGCTCGATCAGCTTCGTGGCAAGCTCATCGGCCTCATCCAGGCTCCGGCAACGAAAGTTGCAGGCGTCCTGCAGGCCCCGGCTGGCCAACTCGCTCGTGTGGTATCGGCCTACGCCAACAAAGACGCAGCCTGAGCCATCGTTTCCGGAAACTGAAGACCCAATCAACCGAACCAAACAGGAATTACCAAAATGGCAGACCTTGAAAAAATTGCCGAAGACCTTTCGGTCCTCACCGTTCTCGAAGCCGCTGAACTCGCAACCCTTCTCGAAGAGAAGTGGGGCGTTTCCGCTGCTGCTCCGGTCGCAGTCGCAGCCGTCGCCGGTGGCGATGCTGGCGGTGCAGCCGCTGCTGAAGAGAAAGACGAATTCGACGTCATCCTGGCTGAAGCCGGTGGCAAGAAAATCGAAGTCATCAAACTCGTCCGCGAAGTCGTTCCGTCGCTCGGCCTGAAAGAAGCCAAAGAGCTGGTGGAAGGCGCACCGAAGCCGATCAAGGAAGGTGCTCCGAAGGCTGAAGCCGAAGAGATCAAGAAGAAGTTCGAAGCAGCTGGCGCCAAAGTCGAGCTCAAGTAAGCTCCGGCCGCTTCACATTCGGGTGGCGTTCGCGCGAGGCGTCATCCTTTCAAAGACCTGCGCGGCGGTTCCTTTTGGGGCCGCCGCGAACTCGCGTTCTGGCGATAAGGTCGCGGCCAGGGTGGCCGCGGCGATAAAATTGGGATCCTGGGATGGCACTCTCCTTCACGGAAAAGAAACGTATCCGCAAATCCTTCGGGCGCATTCCCGAAGCCATCGAAATGCCAAACCTGATCGAGGTTCAGCGCGAATCTTACGAGCACTTCCTTCAGATGCACACGCCGTCGCAGCAGCGCACGGATGATGGCCTGGGCGGTGTTTTCAAGTCCGTGTTCCCGATCACTGACTTCTCCGAGCGGGCAACGCTCGAGTATGTCTCCTACGAATTCGAACAGCCGAAGTTCGACGTTGAAGAGTGCATGCAGCGCGACCTGACCTTCCAGGCTCCCCTGAAGGTCCGTCTGCAGCTCGTGGTCTTCGATGTCGATGAAGACACCGGCGCGCGTTCGGTCAAGGAAGTCAAAGAGCAGGAATGCTATCTCGGCGACATCCCGCTGATGACCGAGAAGGGCACCTTTGTCGTCAACGGTACGGAGCGTGTGATCGTCTCCCAGATGCACCGTTCGCCGGGCGTCTTCTTCGACCACGACAAGGGCAAGACCCACGCTTCCGGCAAGCTGCTGTTCGCAGCCCGCATCATTCCTTACCGCGGCTCGTGGCTCGACTTCGAGTTCGACGCGAAGGACATCCTGAACATCCGGATCGACCGTAAGCGCAAGCTGCCGGCGACGACGATCCTGTACGCGCTCGGCTATGACACCGAGTCCATCCTCGACCTTTTCTACACCCACTCCATCTACCGGATGGACAAGAAGGGCTGGATCACGGGCTTCCGCGCCGATGCCTGGAAAGGCGTGAAGCCGGAATTCGACCTGGTCGACGCCAAGTCCAAGAAGGTGATCGCCGAAGCCGGCAAGAAGATCACGGCCCTCAAGGCCCGCCGCATAGCCGAAGGCGGTACGGACGAGATCCTCGTGCCGTCCGAAGCGCTCGTCGGCAAGTTCCTGGCCCGCGACGTGGTCAACCTGGAAACCGGTGAGATCTTCGGTGAAGCCGGCGACGTGCTGGAAGACGAGATCATCGCGGAAATGCGCGACTATGGTCTCAAGACGATCGAAGTGCTGGACATCGACAGCTCGGGCCGTGGCCCGTGGCTGCGCAACACGCTGAAGGCCGACAAGAACGAAACCCGTTTCGAAGCCCTGTCCGACATCTACCGCGTGATGCGTCCGGGCGAGCCGCCGACCCAGGAAGCCGCTGAGGCTCTGTTCGGCCAGCTCTTCTTCGACCCGGAGCGTTATGACCTCTCGGCTGTTGGCCGGGTGAAAATGAACATGCGCCTCGGCGTTGCCGTGCAGGGCTACGAAGCCGCTGCCGACGACATGCGCGTGCTCCGCAACGATGACATCATCGGCGTCATGAAGGTCATCCTCGACCTGAAGGACGGCAAGGGTGAAGTCGACGACATCGACAACCTCGGCAACCGCCGCGTCCGCTCGGTCGGCGAGCTGATGGAAAACAACTACCGCATCGGCCTCGTGCGCATGGAGCGCGCGATCAAGGAGCGCATGGGCTCTGTCGATATCGACACGGTCATGCCGCATGACCTGATCAACGCGAAGCCGGTTGTGGCGGCCGTCCGCGAATTCTTCGGCTCCTCGCAGCTGTCGCAGTTCATGGACCAGACCAACCCGCTGTCCGAGATCACCCACAAGCGCCGCCTGTCGGCCCTTGGCCCGGGCGGTCTGACCCGCGAGCGTGCCGGCTTCGAAGTGCGCGACGTGCACCCGACCCACTATGGCCGTATCTGTCCGATTGAGACGCCGGAAGGCCCGAACATCGGTCTGATCAACTCGTTGGCAACGCATGCCCGCGTGAACAAGTACGGCTTCATCGAGAGCCCGTACCGCAAGGTGATCAACGGCAAGCAGACCGACGAGGTCGTGTACCTGTCGGCCATGGAAGAAAGCATCTACTCGATCGCCCAGGCCAATGCCGAAGTGAGCGAGAATGGTGAGCTGGCCAATGAATTCGTCAACGCCCGTGTGGCTGGCGAAGCGACCATGGTGCCAAAGGAAGACATCCAGTACATGGACGTCTCGCCGAAGCAGGTCGTCTCGGTCGCTGCGGCGCTGATCCCGTACCTCGAAAACGACGACGCCAACCGCGCCCTCATGGGTTCGAACATGCAACGTCAGGCCGTGCCGCTCGTGAAGTCGGAAGCGCCGTTCGTCGGTACCGGCATGGAAGCGGTTGTGGCCCGTGACTCCCGCGCTGCCATCGTTGCCCGCCGGGCAGGGGTGGTCGAGCAGGTCGACGCCCTGCGCATCGTGGTCCGCGCGACGGATGAGATCGACCAGGGCAAGTCCGGTGTCGATATCTACCGTCTGGCCAAGTTCCGCCGTTCGAACCAGAACTCGTGCATCAACCAGCGCCCGATCGTCAAAGTGGGCGATGTGGTGTCCAAGAATGACATCATCGCTGACGGTCCGTCCACGGACCTTGGTGAGCTGGCGCTCGGCCGCAACGTGCTCGTCGCGTTCATGCCGTGGAATGGCTATAACTTCGAAGACTCCATCCTGATCTCCGAGCGCATCGTGCGTGACGACGTCTTCACCTCGATCCACATCGAGGAATTCGAAGTCGCTGCCCGCGACACGAAGCTCGGCCCGGAAGAGATCACCCGTGATATCCCGAACGTCGGTGAGGAAGCCCTGCGTAACCTCGACGAAGCCGGCATCGTGGCCGTGGGTGCCGAAGTGAAAGCTGGCGACATCCTCGTCGGCAAGGTCACGCCGAAGGGCGAAAGCCCGATGACGCCGGAAGAAAAACTCCTCCGCGCCATCTTCGGTGAGAAGGCGTCCGATGTCCGCGACACCTCGCTGCGCGTGCCGCCGGGCGATGCCGGTACGGTCGTCGATGTCCGCATCTTCAACCGCCACGGTATCGACAAGGACCAGCGTGCCCTTCAGATCGAGCGTGAGCAGATCGAGAAGCTGCAGGAGGACAAGGAAGACGAACAGGCCATCCTTGAGCGGAACATCTATACCCGCCTCGAGGAATTCCTGGTGGGCAAGGACGCCGCTGCAGGTCCGAAAGGCTTCAAGCCGGGCCGCATCTCCGCCGAAGCACTTGGCGAGCTGACCCACAAGCAGTGGTGGGATGTCGCCCTGAAGTCCGAGAAGGCTCAGTCCGAACTCGACGCGATGCAGGAGCAGTTCGATTCCTCGATGCGCGAGCTCGACGCCCGCTTCAACGACAAGGTCGAAAAGGTCCAGCGCGGCGACGATCTGCCTCCGGGCGTGATGAAGGTCGTGAAAGTCTTCCTGGCCGTGAAGCGCAAGCTGCAGCCGGGCGACAAGATGGCCGGCCGTCACGGCAACAAGGGGGTGATCTCCAAGATCAACCCGCTCGAAGACATGCCGTTCCTGGAAGATGGTACGCCGGTCGACATCGTGCTGAACCCGCTGGGCGTTCCGTCGCGTATGAACGTCGGTCAGATCCTTGAGACACACACAGGCTGGGCCTGCCGTGGTCTCGGCCGGATCATCGACAATGCTGTCGACGAGTTCCACCAGAAGAACGACGTCAATGCACTGAAAGCTGCGCTGGAAACGGCGTACGGCAAAGGCCAGGAAATGCCGGAGTCCGATGGCGAGATCATCGAACTGGCTTCCAACCTGCGCAATGGTGTGCCGATCGCGACGCCGGTCTTCGACGGTGCCCGCGAAGGCGACATCAACGAGCTGCTGGAGCGTGCCGGTCTCGACTCGTCCGGCCAGGTCCGTCTGTTCGACGGCCGTACCGGCCAGGCGTTCACCCGTCCGGTCACCGTGGGCTACAAGTATCTCCTCAAGCTTCACCACCTGGTGGACGAGAAGATCCACGCCCGTTCGACCGGTCCGTACTCGCTCGTCACGCAGCAGCCGCTGGGCGGCAAGGCCCAGTTCGGTGGCCAGCGCTTCGGTGAGATGGAGGTCTGGGCCCTGGAAGCCTATGGCGCCGCATACACGCTGCAGGAAATGCTGACCGTGAAGTCCGACGACACGGCTGGCCGTGCGAAGGTCTACGAGGCCATCGTCCGCGGCGACGACACGTTCGAGGCCGGTATCCCGGAATCGTTCAACGTGCTCGTCAAGGAGATGCGTTCGCTGGGCCTCAACGTCGAGCTGATCGAAGAGGGCGGCGGTACCAGCGAGGACGAGCCGGCCGCCGACAGCGAGACGGTGCCCGCCGAGTAGCGTGAAGACCTGACTGGAAGAACCCGCCGGGCCGCCGGCCTGGCGGGACCTTCCGAGCCGAACGAGATTTTACCCAGGGCAGGGGCCCTTCAGTCCCCGGAAAAAGCCCACCCAAGGAGCAGACCCGAATGCGCCAGGATGTCGCCAGTATCTTCAACCCCAACACACCGGCCCCGACCTTCGAGGCAATTCGCATCTCGATTGCGAGCCCCGAAAAGATCCGGTCGTGGTCCTCGGGCGAAATCAAGAAGCCCGAAACCATCAACTACCGTACTTTCAAGCCGGAACGCGACGGCCTGTTCTGCTCGCGGATCTTTGGTCCGCAGAAGGACTACGAGTGCCTTTGCGGCAAGTACAAGCGCATCAAGTATCGCGGCATCACCTGCGAGAAGTGCGGCGTGGAAGTGACGCTGGCCCGCGTGCGCCGCGAGCGCATGGGCCACATCGACCTGGCTGCACCGGTCGCCCACATCTGGTTCCTGAAATCGCTTCCGTCCCGGATCGCGGCGCTGCTCGACATGGCGCTGAAGGATGTGGAGCGCGTGCTCTACTTCGAGAGCTACATCGTGATCGAGCCGGGCCTCACCGAACTGGAGCCGAAACAGCTCCTGACGGAAGAGGAATACATGGACGCCCAGGACAATCTGGGTGAGGACGCCTTCACCGCCATGATCGGCGCTGAAGCCATCCGCGAGATCCTCATGTCGCTGGACCTGCCGACGCTGGCAGAAACCCTGCGCGAAGACCTCAAGGAATCCACGTCCGAGCTGAAGACGAAGAAAGTCTCCAAGCGTCTGAAAGTGGTTGAGTCCTTCCTCCAGTCCCGCGCCAAGCCGGAATGGATGATCCTGACCGTGATCCCGGTCATCCCGCCGGACCTGCGCCCGCTGGTTCCGCTGGATGGTGGCCGTTTCGCGACGTCCGACCTCAATGACCTCTATCGCCGCGTGATCAACCGGAACAACCGACTGAAGCGCTTGATGGAGCTTCGCGCGCCGGACATCATCATCCGTAACGAAAAGCGGATGCTGCAGGAATCGGTCGATGCCCTGTTCGACAACGGCCGCCGCGGCCGCACGATCACGGGCACGAACAAGCGCCCGCTGAAGTCGATCTCCGACATGCTGAAAGGCAAGCAGGGCCGTTTCCGCCAGAACCTGCTCGGCAAGCGCGTCGACTATTCCGGCCGTTCGGTCATCGTGGTTGGCCCGAGCCTCAAGCTGCACGAGTGCGGCCTGCCGAAGAAGATGGCGCTCGAACTGTTCAAGCCGTTCATCTATGCCCGCCTCGACGCCAAGGGCCTCGCCGGTACGGTGAAGGCGGCGAAGAAGCTGGTCGAGAAGGAAAAGCCGGAAGTCTGGGATATCCTGGACGAGGTGATCCGCGAACACCCGGTTCTCCTGAACCGCGCGCCGACGCTTCACCGTCTGGGCATCCAGGCGTTCGAACCGAAGCTGATCGAAGGCAAGGCCATCCAGCTGCACCCGCTGGTCTGCGCCGCGTTCAACGCCGACTTCGACGGCGACCAGATGGCTGTGCACGTTCCGTTGAGCCTCGAGGCTCAGCTGGAAGCCCGTGTGCTGATGATGTCGACCAACAACATCCTCTCGCCGGCCAACGGCAAGCCGATCATCGTTCCGTCACAGGACATCGTCCTCGGTCTCTACTACCTGTCGCTCGACCGTGACGAGCAGGCGGGCGAGGGCATGGTCTTCTCCGAGCTGGCAGAGATCGAGCAGGCGCTCGACTCCGGCTTCATTACGCTGCACTCGAAGATCAAGGCGATGTATGAAGGTGTGGACGAGGAAGGCAATCCGCGCCGCTGGATCATCGATACGACCCCGGGCCGTTACATGATCGCCAATATCCTGCCGCGCATGAAAGGCATCCAGCCGGATCTCGTGAACACCACGATGACCAAGAAGATGATCGGTAAGATCATCGACGAGGTCTATCGCCTGTGCGGTCAGAAGGCGACGGTCATCTTCTGTGACAAGATGATGGAACTCGGCTTCAAGGAAGCCTGCAAGGCCGGCATCTCCTTCGGCAAGGATGACATGGTCATTCCGGAAGCCAAGCAGAAACTGGTCGACGCGACGAAGGAGCAGGTCTCCGAGTACGAGCGTCAGTATGCAGACGGCCTCATCACTCGCGGCGAGAAGTACAACAAGGTCGTCGATGCCTGGTCCAGCTGTACCGACAAGGTCGCTGACGCCATGATGGAATCGGCCTCGAAGAACCAGGCTGCCAAGGGTGTCCGCAAGGCTCAGGTCAACTCGATCTTCATGATGGCCGACTCCGGTGCGCGTGGTTCGAAGAACCAGATGAAGCAGCTCGCCGGTATGCGCGGCCTGATGGCCAAGCCGTCGGGCGAGATCATCGAGACGCCGATCATCTCGAACTTCAAGGAAGGCCTCACGGTTCTCGAGTACTTCAACTCGACGCACGGTGCCCGTAAGGGTCTGGCCGATACCGCTCTGAAGACGGCAAACTCGGGTTATCTGACCCGCCGTCTCGTCGACGTCGCTCAGGACTGCATCATCAACGAAGATGATTGCGGCACCGAGAAGGGCATCGACATCTCCGCCGTCATGGAAGGCGCCGATGTTGTGGTGTCGATCAGCGAGCGTATCCTCGGCCGCGTGACGGCAGAAGATGTGAAGAGCGTCGACGGCAACCTCGTTGCCGTGTCCAACACCTATATCGATGAAGAACTGGCCGAAGCGATCGAAAAGGCCGGTGTCGATGTGGTGAAGGTCCGTTCGCCGCTGACCTGCGAAACCAAGAACGGCATCTGTGCCCAGTGTTACGGCCGCGACCTCGCGCGCGGTACGCCGGTCAACCGCGGCGAAGCGGTCGGCGTCATCGCGGCTCAGTCCATCGGTGAACCGGGTACGCAGCTCACCATGCGGACGTTCCACATTGGTGGTGCAGCCCAGGTGGCCGACCAGTCGTCCGTCGAAGCCAGCTTCGAAGGCACGGTCCGGTTCAAGGATGCCGAGTTCGTTACCCGCAAGGACAAGACGATCGTCGTTGTTGGCCGCCGCATGCAGGTGGAGATCGTCGACGGCGAAGGCCGCACCCGCCAGTCCTTCCGTCCGGCCTATGGTACGCGCCTGATGATCAAGGATACGGAGAAGGTCACACCGGGCACGCTGCTCGCTGACTGGGATCCGTTCGCTCAGCCGATCGTTTCGGAAGTCAAAGGCGAGGTGAAACTCGTCGACGTGATCGACGGCGTGTCGGTGCGTGAAGAGACGGACGAAGCGACGGGTATCTCCTCGCGCGTCATCATCGACTGGCGTTCGGCGACGAAGTCGGCAGACATCAAGCCGTCGGTCCAGATCGTCGGCAAGGATGGCAACCCGGTCAAACTGCCGAACGGTTCCGATGCGGTTTACCTGCTGTCCGTGGGCGCCATCCTGTCGGTTGCCGATGGCGACACGATCGAGGCCGGCGACACGCTCGCCCGTGTCACGACCGGTGGTGCGAAGACGAAAGACATCACCGGTGGTCTGCCGCGTGTTGCCGAACTCTTCGAAGCCCGCCGTCCGAAGGATCACGCGATCATTGCTGAAGTGGACGGCAAGGTCCTCTACGGCCGCGACTACAAGAACAAGCGTCGCGTCTCGATCGTTCCGATGGAGGAAGGCCGCGAGCAGATCGACTACCTGGTGCCGAAAGGCAAACACCTGGCCGTTCAGGATGGCGACTTCATCAAGCGTGGTGAATACCTGATGGACGGTAACCCGGCGCCGCAGGACATCCTGTCCACGCTGGGCGTCGAGGCGCTCGCCAACTACCTCATCGACGAAGTGCAGAAGGTCTACCGACTGCAGGGCGTTCCGATCAACGACAAGCACATCGAGGTGATCGTTCGCCAGATGCTGCAGAAGATCGAGGTGACGGACCCGGGCGATACCGGCCTGATCACCGGCGAACATGTCGATGTCATCGAGTTCGACGAGGCCAACGAAGCCGTTCGCAAGTCGCGCAAGAAGGACCAGCAGGAAGCCAAGGGCATGCCGCTGCTGCTCGGTATCACCAAGGCCTCGCTGCAGACCCGGTCCTTCATCTCGGCTGCCTCCTTCCAGGAGACGACCCGCGTCCTCACCGAAGCCGCAATCCAGGGCAAGGTGGATACGCTGGAAGGCCTCAAGGAGAACGTCATTGTCGGCCGCCTGATCCCGGCCGGTACCGGCTCGGGCATCCGCTCGTACCGCCGCGTGGCCGCAGACCGCGACCAGAAGCTGAAGGCAAAGCGGGCTGCCGCTGTCCAGAAGGCAACGGAAGAGGGCGCTGCGCTCACGAGCCTGCCGGCACCGGACAAGGCCCCGGTCGAGGAATAGGCTCGAAGTTCCGGGCGCAAGCCCTTGAACCAACTGGAAAAGCCTGCCAGCAATGGCAGGCTTTTCTGCTTCTGGAGGAGGCATTTGCCCAATGCGGCTTGAGCGGTCTGACCTGATTGGCGGTGCTTGCGCGGTGCTGGCGCTCGGCCTGATTGCCTGGCTTTCGCTGGACAGCTGGGCGATCACGCGATGCGAGGAAATCCTCAGCGGCATGCCGGCAGGGGAGGCGGGGGCGCTCTTGCCGGAACAGGAGAGATGCCTGAAGCGGCAGAACCCGCGTCCCGCAACGGAAAACTAGCTGTTCCGGGACAGCTTCGGACCCTTGACGCAGGCGTCCGGTAGGCTTACACGCCACGCATTGTCAGAGAGGCCCCGGGATGAAAGTCCCTTCGCCGTACCGGATCTGAACTGATCCGGCCAATCTGACCCCCAAGTTATCGCCCCGTCCCGGAAGCCCTTAGGGGGCATTCGGGGCATCATTACGTTAGCGGCCCATCGGGCCAGAGTTTAAAGAGACAGAAGGCCCGAATGCCCACGATCCAGCAGCTCATTCGTTCGCCGCGTTCGCCAAAGCGCTCGCGGACCAAGACCCCGGCCCTCAAGGCCTGTCCGCAGCGCCGCGGCGTCTGCACCCGTGTTTACACCACCACGCCGAAGAAGCCGAACTCGGCTCTCCGGAAAGTGGCCAAGGTGCGCCTGACATCGGGGTTTGAATCGCTCTGCTACATCCCGGGTGAAGGCCATAACCTGCAGGAGCACTCCGTGGTCCTGATCCGTGGCGGCCGTGTGAAAGACCTTCCGGGTGTGCGCTACCACATCGTTCGCGGCGCGCTCGACACGCAGCCTGTTAAAAACCGTAAGCAACGCCGCTCGCATTACGGCGCCAAGAAGCCGAAGTAAGAGGTCAGCTCATGTCCCGTCGTCACCGCGCCGAGAAACGCGAAGTCCTTCCGGATCCGAAATTCAAGGACATCGTCGTCACCAAGTTCATGAACCAGATCATGCGCGACGGCAAAAAGTCCGTTGCAGAGCGCATCGTCTATGGTGCTTTCGACCTGGTCGAATCGCGCGCCAAGAAAGACCCGGTGGAAGTGTTCCACAACGCTCTGGAATCGGTTGCACCGGCAGTTGAAGTCCGCTCGCGCCGCGTGGGTGGTGCGACCTATCAGGTCCCGGTCGAAGTCCGCACGGAACGCCGTCAGGCCCTGGCAATCCGCTGGCTCGCTGCCGCTGCTGCCGGCCGCAACGAGAACACGATGCGTGAGCGCCTCGCAGGCGAGCTGATGGACGCAAGCCAAGGCCGCGGCAATGCCGTGAAAAAGCGTGAAGACACGCACCGCATGGCGGACGCCAACAAAGCGTTCTCACACTACCGCTGGTAATCGCTACTGGCATTCTGGGGCGATAACGGGTAACGCGCCCGCAAATCGCCCCTTTTCCTACCCGGAAAGCAAACACGAAGGTTGACCAAAATGGCCCGCGAATACCCGCTGGATCGCTACCGTAACTTCGGCATCATGGCCCACATTGATGCCGGTAAGACCACGACGACTGAGCGTATCCTCTTCTACACCGGTAAGTCGCACAAGATTGGCGAAGTCCATGACGGCGCCGCGACGATGGACTGGATGGAGCAGGAGCAGGAGCGGGGCATCACGATCACCTCTGCTGCCACGACGACCTTCTGGGAACGTACCGAAGACGGCTCCACGGCCCAGTCGCCGAAGTTCCGCTTCAACATCATCGACACGCCCGGACACGTTGACTTCACCATCGAAGTCGAGCGTTCGCTGGCCGTGCTTGACGGTGCCGTTTGTGTGCTTGACGCCAACGCCGGTGTTGAGCCGCAGACCGAAACCGTGTGGCGTCAGGCTGACCGCTACAAAGTTCCGCGCATCGTGTTCGTGAACAAGATGGACAAGATTGGCGCCGACTTCTTCAACTGCGTCGAGATGATCAAGGACCGTACCGGTGCAACGCCTGCGCCGATCCAGCTGCCGATCGGTTCCGAGAACGAACTCGAAGGCCATGTCGACCTGATCACCATGAAAGAGTGGGTCTGGGCCGGCGAAGACCTGGGCGCGAGCTGGACGGTCGGCGAGATCCGCGACAGCCTGAAAGACCTGGCTGAAGAGTGGCGTGGCAAGCTCATCGAGACCGCCGTCGAAATGGACGACGATGCGATGGAAGCCTACCTCGAAGGCAACGAGCCGGACATCGACACGCTGCGCAAGCTGATCCGTAAGGGTACGCTGTCGCTGTCCTTCGTGCCGGTGCTTTGTGGTTCCGCGTTCAAGAACAAAGGTGTCCAGCCGATGCTGAACGCCGTGATCGACTTCCTTCCGGGCCCGCTCGACGTGCCGCCGTACATGGGCTTCCTGCCGGGCGACGAGGAAGAAGTTCGTAACATCGAGCGTAAAGCTGACGATGCACAGCCGTTCTCCGGCCTCGCATTCAAGATCATGAACGACCCGTACATGGGCACGCTGACCTTCACGCGTATCTATTCCGGTACACTGTCGAAGGGCGACAGCTTCATGAACTCGACCAAAGGCAAGCGCGAGCGCGTCGGCCGGATGGTGATGATGCACTCCAACAAGCAGGACGAGATCACGGAAGCCTATGCAGGTGACATCGTGGCGCTCGCCGGCCTGAAGGAAACGACCACGGGTGACACGGTGTGTGATCCGAACAAGCCGGTCGTGCTCGAAACCATGACCTTCCCGGATCCGGTGATCGAGATCGCTGTTGAGCCGAAGTCGAAAGCTGACCAGGAAAAGATGTCGGTCGGTCTGCAGCGCCTCGCTGCCGAAGACCCGTCCTTCCGCGTCGAGACTGATCACGAGTCGGGCCAGACGATCATGAAAGGCATGGGCGAGCTTCACCTCGACATCCTGATCGACCGCCTGAAGCGGGAATTCAAGGTCGAGGCAAACATCGGCCAGCCGCAGGTGGCTTATCGCGAGAAGCTTGGCCGCGCGGCCGAGATCGACTTCACGCACAAGAAGCAGTCCGGCGGTACGGGCCAGTTCGCTCGCGTCAAGCTGCAGTTCGAGCCGCTTGAAGCTGGTTCGGGCTTCGTGTTCGAAAGCTCGATTGTCGGTGGTGCTGTTCCGAAGGAATACATCCCGGGCGTCGAGAAGGGCCTCGAAATGGCCAAGGAAAACGGCCTGCTGGCCGGTTACCCGGTCACCGACTTCAAGGCCACGCTGGTTGACGGTGCCTTCCACGATGTCGACTCGTCCGTGCTGGCGTTCGAAATCGCTTCCCGCGGCGCTTTCCGTGAACTGAAAGGCCAGGGCGATCCGCGCCTGATGGAGCCGGTCATGAACGTGGAAGTCGTCACGCCGGAAGACTATATGGGCGACGTGATCGGTGACCTGAACTCCCGCCGCGGCCAGATCCAGGGCTCGGAGCCACGCGGCAATGCCGTGGCGATCAAGGCCTTCGTGCCGCTGGTGAACATGTTCGGTTACGTGTCCGACCTGCGCGGCATGTCCCAGGGCCGGGCACAGTTCACGATGATCTTCGCGCACTATGATGAGGTTCCGCGTGCGGAAGCTCAGAAGATCATCTCGGAAGTTGCTGGTTCTTAAGGAAATCCGGCCGGAGTTCCGGCCAACAGTTTGGAATGAAGGAGAGGCCCGATGGGCAAGGCAAAGTTTGAGCGTAACAAGCCGCACGTGAACATCGGCACGATTGGCCACGTTGACCACGGCAAGACGACGCTGACGGCAGCGATCACGATGGTTCTGGCGGAAGCCGGCGGCGGTGAGAAGCGCTCGTATGAAGACATCGACTCGGCGCCGGAAGAGAAGGCCCGCGGCATCACGATCAACACGGCGCACGTGGAATACGAGACGGAAAACCGTCACTACGCCCACGTCGACTGCCCCGGACACGCTGACTATGTGAAGAACATGATCACCGGTGCGGCCCAGATGGACGGCGCGATCCTGGTTGTGAACGCCGCTGACGGCCCGATGCCGCAGACCCGCGAGCACATCCTGCTTGCCCGCCAGGTTGGCGTGCCGGCGCTGGTCGTGTTCCTGAACAAGGTTGACCAGGTCGACGACGAAGAGCTGCTCGAGCTCGTCGAGATGGAAGTGCGCGAGCTGCTGTCGTCCTACGAATTCCCGGGCGACGACATTCCGATCGTCAAGGGCTCCGCCCTGGCAGCCGTTGAAGGCCGCGACGACAATATCGGCAAGGAGAAGATCCTCGAGCTGATGGCCGCTGTCGACGAATACATCCCGACGCCTGAGCGTCCGCTGGACAAGCCGTTCCTGATGCCGGTCGAAGACGTGTTCTCGATCTCCGGCCGCGGTACGGTTGTGACCGGCCGTGTCGAGCAGGGCATCATCAAGGTTGGTGAGGAAATCGAGATCGTCGGTATCCGTCCGACGGTGAAGACGACCTGTACCGGCGTTGAAATGTTCCGCAAGCTGCTCGACCAGGGCCAGGCTGGCGACAACATCGGCGCCCTGCTGCGCGGTGTGGACCGTGAAGGCGTTGAGCGTGGCCAGGTTCTGGCCAAGCCGGGCTCGATCACGCCGCACGCCAAGTTCGAAGCCGAGGCCTACATCCTGACCAAGGAAGAAGGCGGCCGTCACACGCCGTTCTTCACGAACTACCGTCCGCAGTTCTACTTCCGTACGACGGACGTGACGGGCATCGTGACGCTTCCGGCTGACAAGGAAATGGTCCTGCCGGGCGACAACGTGAAGATGGACGTCGAGCTGATCACCCCGATCGCCATGGACCAGGGCCTGCGCTTCGCGATCCGCGAAGGTGGCCGCACGGTCGGCGCCGGCGTCGTCTCGGCCATCAAGGACTAACATATCCCGGTCCGGCGTAGCCGGGCGGTTTGATCCAGTGAATCAAACCGAGGGATGTGTTGCCCAGGCGCAAGCGCAAGGCGAACGCCTCTCAGAATCGAAAAGGCCGCCCCAAACAGGGCGGCCTTTTTGCTTTTGGGGAAGGTATGCCGGGCCTGATTGCCGATGAACCGGAAACGATCCCGTCACTCTTTGACCGGGCAGGCCAGGTAGGCGAGTCGCCGTTGTTCGACCCGGGCGCGTGACAGGGTGTCGAGAATGAGCCCCGCCATGACTGAGAGGGTGGCCACAATGCCAAGTGCGACCGCGCCGATCAGGGTCGGGAAACGCGGAACGAGCCCGGTCTCCATATAGGTCAGCAGAATCGGTGCGATCAGGCCCAGGGCCAGGAGCGCGAGAACGGCTCCGGCCGCGCTGAAGAACTCCAGTGGTTTTTCATCCCGCACCAGCCGGGCGATGACGCGCAGGATCCGGAAACCGTCACGGAATGTGTTGAGCTTGCTGGTCGACCCTTCAGGCCGGGCGAAATAGGGGGTTTCGACTTCCGCGCAGGGCAGGCGCAGGTGCAGGGCATGCACGGTCAGCTCCGTCTCGATCTCGAATCCGTCAGACAGGGCGGGGAAGCTTTTCACAAACCGGCGGCTCATCACCCGGTAACCGGACAGCATGTCCTGGAAGTGGTTTCCGAACGACAGGTGGACCAGCCCGGTCAGCAGGCGGTTTCCGAATTTGTGCCCGCTCCGGAACGCGCCTTCGCCTTCATAGTTGCGCGCACCATTGATCATGGCCAGGCGGCGGTCCCGCAACATTTCGATAAGTGCTGGCGCGGTTGATGCGTCATAGGTGCCGTCCCCATCCGCCATGACATAGATGTCCGCTTCGACATCGGAAAACAGGCGGCGGACGGCATTGCCCTTGCCACGATAGCTTTCGAACAGCACTTCGGCACCAGCTTCAAGGGCTTTGAGCGCTGTCTCGTCGCTGGAATTGTTGTCACAGACATAGATGTCCGCATCTGGAAGGGCGTTCCGGAATCTCCGCACGACATGGCCGATTGTGACGGCCTCATTATAGCAGGGAAGGATCACAGCCACGCGCGGTTGCGGCTGAGTCGCTTCCTGTTGGGGCGGGAACGTCAGGAGTTGCCTGTTCATGTTTCGATCCGTTTCAATATGCGCGTTGCGTTATCGAAGGCCCTGAATTGCCGAACGGGAGACGAATGGCCTTTCGATTCCGCTACAGGCGCGCTGATTGAGCCGAGTATGAACGCGGATCGTTACTATTTGCAGAATCAGGCGCATTGCTCACGAATCTGCAATTCAGGCGCGTGGTTGGCCTGACAACAGGGTGGCAAAAGGCGCGGCTGAAGGGGCTCACCATAGATCGCCGGGGCGTGGGGAAGGGGACGCAGCTTTCACGCCAAGAATCCGCACATGAGTCGGTTGACGTGGGGCTGCCAATCCCATAAACCCCCGACTTCGCCGGGATGGCAGCGCTTTTTATACAGCGAACGCTCCCTCGAAACAGACAATTCAATCCCACGGACGCCCGGGCGCATGCTGATTTGCCCACGGGCAGATGTGTTTTGTGCGGACGGACCGAGACGATGGAACGACAAAATATCCGGATCAGGCTGAAAGCCTTCGATCACCGCGCCCTCGACATGTCGGCGAAAGAGATCGTGAACACGGCAAAGCGCACGGGCGCTGAAGTCAAAGGCCCGATCCCGCTGCCAACACGAATCGAGCGCTTCACCGTGAACCGTTCGCCCCACATCGACAAGAAATCCCGCGAACAGTTCGAGATCCGCACGCACAAGCGCATCCTCGACATCGTGGACCCGACCCCGCAGACCGTCGACGCGCTGATGAAGCTCGACCTGTCCTCCGGCGTCGGCATCGAAATCAAGCTTGAGGGAGGCCGTTAATGGCTCTGCCAGCAGCCCGTACCGGCGTGCTTGCCCGCAAAGTCGGCATGACGCGCGTATTCGATGACGAGGGTCGTCACGTACCGGTGACCGTTCTGTCGCTTGACGGCTGTCAGGTCGTCGGCGTGCGCACGGAAGACGAGCGCACCGTCACCACCAAGAAAGGCGGCGAAGTCACCCGCACCGACGGCTACAAGGCTGTCATCATGGGTGTCGGCGAGAAGAAGGCAAAGCGCACGTCCAAAGCGATGCGCGGCCAGTTCGCGAAAGCCGGCGTTGCCCCGAAGCGCAAGCTGAAAGAATTCCGCGTCTCCGGCGACCTGCCGGAAGTCGGCGCGACTGTCCTTGCTGACCACTTCGCTGTTGGTCAGAAAGTCGACGTTGCTGCCCTGACGATCGGTAAAGGTTTCTCCGGTGCCATGAAGCGCTGGAACTTTGGCGGTCTGCGCGCTTCGCACGGTGTTTCGATCTCCCACCGTTCCCACGGTTCGACTGGTGCAAACCAGGATCCGGGCCGCGTGTGGAAAGGCAAGAAGATGGCTGGTCATTACGGCGTTGAGCGCGTGACCACGCAGAACATCGAAGTAGTCCGCACGGACGTCGATCGTGGCCTGATCCTCGTGAAGGGCGCAGTCCCCGGTCACGACGGTGCCTTCGTCGAACTCCGCGACGCTGTGAAGAAGGCTCCGCACGCCGACACCCCGGCGGCCGGTTCGTTCAAGGCCCCTGAAGGCACCACCAAGCAAGAGAGCGCCGAATAATGGAACTCGCAGTCAAAACCCTGGCTGGCAAAGCTGCCGGCAATATCACGGTCGACGATGCGATCTTCGGCATCGACGAGATCCGCGACGATATCCTGCAGCGCACCGTGCGCTGGCAGCTCGCACGCCGTCAGGCCGGTACGCACAAGACCAAGTCGCGTGGAGAAGTGAACCGCACGACCAAGAAGTACATCCGCCAGAAAGGTTCCGGCGGCGCACGTCACGGTTCGCGTAACGCTCCGATCTTCGTCGGTGGCGGTATCGCTCACGGCCCGCGCGTCCGCAGCCACGCCCACGACCTGCCGAAGAAGGTCCGCAAGATGGCTCTGGCCCATGCGCTTTCTTCGAAAGTGAAGGGTGATGCGATCCTCGTCCTGGACGAAGCCGTGCTGACCTCCGCCAAGACGAAGGAGCTGGTTGGCCAGTTCGCAGGTCTCGGCATCGAGAACGCGCTGATCATTTCGGGTGCCGCTGTTGACGAGAACTTCGCCAAGGCTGCGCGCAACATCCCGAACATCGACGTCCTGCCGGTCGCCGGCCTGAACGTTTACGACATTCTGCGCCGCAAGACGCTGGTCATCACCAAGGAAGCTGCCGAGGGTATCCAGGCACGCTTCGACGGATCGAAGGAGGCCTGATCGTCATGGCTGACGTGCAACCCCACCACTATGACGTCCTGCGCCGTCCTCTCATCACCGAGAAGTCGACGCTGGTCGCTGAGCACAACAAGATCGTGTTCGAAGTCGCCATCGATGCCGACAAGAAGCAGATCAAGGACGCTGTCGAGGCCCTGTTCAAGGTCGACGTGACCAAGGTCAACACGATCCTCCAGAAGGGCAAGACCAAGCGCTTCCGTGGCTATGCTGGTCGTCGCAACGACATCAAGAAAGCCATTGTGACGCTTGCTGAAGGCCAGTCTGTCGACATCACGACGGGCCTGTAAGCGGGAAGGACGAATATTATGGCACTGAAGACATTCAATCCGACTTCGCCCGGCCGCCGCCAGCTCGTTCTGGTCGACCGTTCCGAGCTCCACAAGGGTAAGCCGGTCAAGGCGCTCACCGAGGGCCTGACCAAGAAGGGCGGACGCAACAACAAAGGCCGCATCACGGCACGCCGTATCGGCGGTGGCGCGAAGAAGCTGTACCGCAAGGTCGACTTCAAGCGTAACCGCTGGGACGTTCCGGCGACCGTCGAACGCCTTGAGTACGATCCGAACCGCACGGCCTTCATCGCGCTGATCAAGTATGAGGACGGCCTGCTGTCCTACATCATCGCGCCGCAGCGTCTGGAAGTCGGCGACACTGTCGTCACCTCCGCAACGGCTGACATCAAGCCGGGCAATACGCTGCCGCTGAAGAACATCCCGGTCGGTACGATCATCCACAACATCGAGCTGAAGCCGCAGAAGGGCGCTCAGATGGTCCGCTCCGCCGGTACCTACGCCCAGCTCGTCGGCCGCGACGGTGGCTATGCCCAGATCAAGCTCGCTTCGGGCGAACTGCGCATGGTGATGGACAGCTGCCTGGCCACGGTCGGCGCTGTGTCCAACCCGGACAACATGAACCAGGTGCTCTCCAAGGCTGGCCGCAAGCGCCACCTCGGCAAGCGCCCGTCTGTCCGCGGTGTCGTGATGAACCCGGTCGACCACCCGCACGGTGGTGGTGAAGGTAAATCGTCCGGCGGCCGTCACCCGGTGACGCCGTGGGGTAAGAAGACCCGTGGTCCGAAGACCCGCAAAAACAAGGCTACGGATCGTCTCATCATCCGTCGCCGCAACGCGAAACGCTAACAGGAGCCACGAGACATGCCCCGTTCTGTCTGGAAAGGCCCGTTCGTCGACGGCTACCTGCTGAAAAAAGCAGAGGAAGCTCGTTCCTCCGAGAAGCGCACCGTGATCAAGACCTGGTCGCGCCGCTCGACGATCATGCCGCAATTCGTTGGCCTGAACTTCCAGGTCCACAATGGCAACAAGTTCATCCCCGTCACCGTGTCGGAAGAGATGGTGGGTCACAAGTTCGGCGAATTCGCCCCGACCCGCACCTACTACGGCCACGGCGCGGACAAGAAAGCGAAGAGGAAGTAAGCCATGGGTAAGGCCAAGAATCCTCCGAAGCAGGCGTCGAACGAGTCGCGCGCAGTCCTGCGCATGTACCGGTCCAGCCCGCAGAAGCTGAACCTGCTGGCACAGCAGATCCGCGGCCTTCCGGTCGAGCGGGCTCTGGCTGAGCTGCAGTTCTCGCCGAAACGTCCGGCTAAGGATGTTCGCAAGCTGCTGCAGAGCGCGATCGCGAACGCTGAGAACAACCACAACCTCGACATCGACAGCCTCGTCGTCGCCGAGGCCCACGTTGGCAAGAACCTGGTGATGAAGCGTATCCGGGCCCGCGCCCGCGGCCGCGCTGCACCGATCCAGAAACCCTTCGCGCAGCTCACCATTGTGCTGCGTGACACGAGCATGGAAGCGGAGGCTGCCTGATGGGTCAGAAAGTTAATCCGATCGGCCTGCGTCTTGGCATCAACCGGACGTCTGACAGCCGCTGGTACGCAGACAGCGCCGACTATGGCCGTCTGCTGCATGAGGACATTGCGATCCGTAAGGAAATCCGCAAGCGCCTCAAGCAAGCCGGCATTTCGAAGATCATCATCGAGCGCCCGCACAAGAAGTGCCTCATCACGATCCACACGGCTCGCCCGGGTCTCGTGATCGGCAAGAAGGGTGGGGACATCGAGACGCTCCGCAAGGACCTGTCGAAGATGACCGAGGACGAAGTCCGCGTGAACCTCGTCGAAATCCGCAAGCCGGAAATCGACGCGACGCTGATCGCCGACGACATCGCCCGGCAGCTCGAGCGCCGGGCTTCGTTCCGCCGCACGATGAAGCGCGCCATTCAGTCCGCCATGCGCCTGGGCGCTGACGGTGTGAAGATCATGGTCTCCGGCCGCCTGGGTGGCGCCGAGATCGCGCGTACCGAGAAGTATGCTGAAGGTTCCGTGCCGCTGCACACGCTGCGCGCCGACATCGACTACGGCACCGCCGAAGCCGAAACCACCTACGGCATCATCGGGATCAAGGTCTGGGTCTACAAAGGCGAGATCCTCGAGCACGATCCGATGGCACAGGACAAGCGCCTGGAATCGTCCGGCCAGTCCCGTGCACGTGCAAATGCTAACCAGCGTGGCCCGGCAACGGGCGCACAGACCGCCGGAGCATAAGAGATGCGTCAACCGAAGCGAACCAAATTCCGCAAGGCCTTCAAGGGCCAGATCCGCGGGAACTCCAAGGCTGGTTTCTCGCTGGCTTTCGGCCAGTTCGGCCTGAAGGCGCTCGAACCGGAACGCGTCACCGCGCGCCAGATCGAAGCGACCCGCCGTGCCATTACCCGCGAGATGAAGCGTCAGGGTAAAGTGTGGATCCGCGTTTTCCCGGACGTGCCGGTGTCGGCCAAGCCGATCGAAGTTCGTATGGGTAAAGGTAAGGGCTCCGTGGACCGTTGGGTCTCGCGCGTCGCCCCGGGCCGTATCCTGTTCGAAATCGACGGCGTGCCGGAAGACATTGCCCGTGAAGCCCTGCGCCTCGGCGCTGCCAAGCTTCCGATCAAAACCAAAATCATCAAGCGTATCGAGGGGATCTGATCATGGCTCGCAAGACCAAAGCACGCCTCGACGACTTGAAGGCGAAGTCGACTGACCAGCTCAAGGACGATCTGGTCAAGCTCAAGAAGGAACAGTTCAACCTGCGTTTCCAGGCGGCCACCGGCCAGTTGGAAAAGACTTCCCGCGTCACTGAAGTCCGCCGCGACATTGCTCGCGTGAAGACTCTGATGCGCGAGAAGGCCCAGGCAGGCAAGGCGTAAGGAGAGGGATCATGCCCAAGCGTATCATGGAAGGCGTCGTGGTCTCCGCCAAGCAGAACAAGACCGCAATCGTCCGCGTCGAACGGACCTTCACCCACCCGGTGATGAAAAAGATCGTTCGCCGCTCGAAGAAGTATCACGCTCACGACGAAGGCAATGTCGCCGTCGAGGGGCAGACTGTCACCATTCAAGAGTGCACGCCGAAGTCGAAGCTGAAGCGTTGGGAACTCGTTACCGGCGAAGGGAGTGACGCATGATCCAGATGCAGACCAACCTGCGGGTGGCTGACAACTCCGGCGCGCGCCGCGTCCAGTGCATCAAGGTGCTGGGTGGCGCAGGCCGTCGTTATGCCTCCGTTGGTGACGTGATCGTGGTCTCCGTGAAGGAAGCGATCCCGACCGGCCGCGTGAAGAAGGGTGACGTCCGCAAGGCCGTTGTCGTTCGCGTGGCGAAAGACATCAACCGCCCGGACGGCTCTACCATTCGTTTCGATACGAACGCCGCCGTCCTGATCAACAACAATGGCGAGCCGATTGGCACCCGCGTGTTCGGCCCGGTTCCGCGTGAACTGCGCGGCAAGAACCAGGTCAAGATCGCCAACATGGCCCCGGAGGTCCTGTAACATGGCTGCGAAGATCAAGAAGGGCGACACGGTTGTCGTGATCGCCGGTCGCGACAAGGGCACCACGGGCGAAGTCCTGAAGGTGATCCCGGATGAGAACCGCGTCGTCGTGCGCGGCGTGAACGTTGTGAAGCGTCACCAGAAGCCGTCCCAGATGGATGCCGGCGGTCTGAAGACGTTCGAAGCACCGCTTCACGTCTCGAACGTGGCGCTCACCGACCCGCGCGATGGCAAAGCTGTCCGCGTGGGTTTCAAAACCGACGAGCATGGCCGCAAGACGCGCTATGCCAAACGCTCTGGGGAATCCATCGATGTCTAAGGCATACGAACCCCGTCTGAAGACGAAGTACCGCGAGCAGATCCGCACCAAGCTGCAGGATCAGTTCAACTACTCGAACCCGATGATGATCCCGAAACTGGACAAGGTCGTGATCAACATGGGCGTCGGCGAAGCTGTTGCGGACTCCAAGAAGATCAAGTCGGCCCTGGCCGAGCTTGAGCGGATCGCTGGCCAGAAGCCGGTTGCCACGAAGGCCCGCAAGTCGATCGCAGGCTTCAAGCTCCGCGAAGGCATGCTGATCGGCTGTAAGGTGACCCTGCGCCGTGACCGCATGTACGAGTTCCTCGACCGTCTGACCAACATCGCCCTGCCGCGCGTGAAAGACTTCCGTGGTCTGAACGGCAAGAGCTTCGATGGCCGTGGCAACTACGCCATGGGTCTGAAGGAACACATCGTGTTCCCGGAGATCAACTACGACGAAGTCGATGACATCCGCGGTATGGACATCATCGTCTGCACCACCGCCGCAACGAACGAAGAAGCCAAGGCACTCCTCGCCGAGTGCGGCTTCCCGTTCCGCAACTAGCGCCCAGGAGACTGCTGATATGGCAAAGAAGAGCGCAATCGAGAAAAACGCGAGACGCCAGAAACTGGTGGAACGCTACGCTGCAAAGCGCGAGAAGCTGAAAGCGGCGGCGATGGATGAGAACCTGTCGCTGGAAGAGCGCTACAAGGCCCGCCTGAAACTGGCTGAGCTGCCGCGTAATTCCGCGCCGAACCGTGTGCGTAATCGCTGTGAAGTGTCCGGGCGTCCGCGCGGCTACTATCGCAAACTCAAAATGTCGCGGATCGCGCTGCGCGAGCTTGGCTCGAACGGCCAGATCCCCGGCCTCGTGAAGTCCAGCTGGTAAGAGAGGAGGGTACACATGAACATTTCCGATCCCCTCGGCGATATGCTGACCCGCATCCGCAACGCTCAGATGCGCGGCATGTCTACAGTTGTCACTCCGGCTTCGAAGCTCCGGGGTCGCGTTCTGGAAGTCCTCATGTCCGAGGGCTACATCCGCGGCTACACCGAGATTGAAAAAGACGGTCACAAGAACCTGGAAATCGAGCTCAAGTATTACGAAGGCCAGCCGGTCATCTCGGAGATCAAACGCGTCTCCAAGCCCGGCCGCCGCGTGTACTCTTCGGTCTCCGACATCCCGCTGGTGCGTAACGGCCTCGGCATCTCCATCCTTTCGACTTCGAAAGGTGTGATGTCCGATAACGTTGCCCGCGCCGAGAATGTCGGTGGCGAAGTGCTCTGCCGGGTCTTCTAGGAGAGCACCATGTCACGTATTGGAAAACTCCCGATTGAGATCCCCGCCGGCACCACGGTGACGGTCGAAGGACAGACGATCAAGGCTAAAGGCCCGAAGGGTGAGCTCACCCTGACGGTTGCTGAAGTCATCACGCCGAAACTGGAAGGCAATGAGCTTTCCGTGACGCCGCGCGACGACATCATGAAGGCCGCCAACGATCGCATCGAAGCCGAGAAAGCTCGCGGCAAGCGTCCTCCCACGCTGGCTCAGGCGCTCGACCCGGTGGCCCGCACACAGTGGGGCACGGCCCGTTCGCGCGCCGCCAACATGGTTGAAGGCGTGTCCAAGGGGTACGAGAAGACGCTCGAACTGGTCGGCGTCGGTTATCGTGCCCAGATGCAGGGCAAGGATGTGAAACTGGCCCTCGGCTTCTCGCACGATGTGGTCTACTCGGCGCCGGAAGGCATCACGCTGGCCTCGTCCAAGCCGACGGAAGTCGTCATCACGGGCGCTGACAAGCAGGTTGTCGGCCAGGTCGCCTCCGAAATCCGCAAGTACCGTTCGCCGGAGCCTTACAAAGGCAAGGGTATCCGTTACGCGGGCGAATACGTCCGCCGTAAGGAAGGTAAGAAGAAGTAACGCCATGAAAAGCTCACGCGAAAAGATGCAGCGCCGCGCCCAGCGGGTCCGTACAAAGCTCCGGAAGGTCGCCGAAGGCCGTCCGCGCCTGTCGGTTGCGCGCAGCCACAAGAACATCTCCGCCCAGATAATCGACGACGAGAAGGGCATCACGCTCGCTTCGGCTTCGACGCTGGAGAAGGACGTTCTCGGCGGTTCCAAGACCGGCGCTGACACGTCTGCGGCTGCCCAGGTCGGCAAGATCCTGGCAGAGCGCGCCAAGAAGGCCGGTGTTGAAGACGTTGTCTTCGACCGCGGCGGCTACATGTTCCACGGCCGGGTGAAAGCCCTGGCAGACGCCGCCCGTGAGGGCGGTCTCAAATTCTAAGGAGAGGCCCTATGGCTGAAGAAAGAGGAAGAGGCCGCCGGAATCGCGATCGCGACGAGGAGCAGTCTGAATTCGTCGACAAGTTGGTTGGCATCAACCGCGTCGCCAAGACCGTGAAGGGTGGTAAGAACTTCGGTTTCGCAGCCCTCGTCGTGGTTGGCGACCAGAAGGGCCGTGCCGGCTTCGGCAAGGGCAAAGCCCGCGAAGTGCCGGAAGCCATCCGCAAGGCGACGGAAGAAGCCAAGCGCAACATGGTCCGCATCCCGCTGCGCGAAGGCCGCACACTGCACCATGACGGCAAAGGCCGTTGGGGCGCTGGCAAGGTCGTGCTGCGCGCAGCCCCTCCCGGTACTGGTGTGATCGCTGGTGGTCCGATGCGTGCCGTGATGGAAGTGCTGGGCGTCCAGGACGTCGTCGGCAAGTCGATCGGCTCCTCGAACCCGTACAACATGGTCCGCGCCACCTTTGATGCTCTGAAGGAACAGGCCAGCCCGCGTTCCGTCGCTTCCAAGCGTGGCCTGAAAGTCCAGGACGTGGTTGGTCGCCGCACCGATGGTGCGTCGGAAGCCGGCGTCGTTGAAGCCTGAGCCTAGGGAAGGGTAACGACATGTCGAAAGCCAAGCTTACCGTCCGCCAGACCGGCAGCCCGATCGGCCGCAAGCCTGAACAGCGCCAGACGCTGGTCGGCCTCGGCCTGAACAAGGTCGGACGGACCAAGGAACTTGAAGACACTCCGGCCGTGCGCGGTATGATCCGCAAAGTGGCCCACCTGGTCGAGGTGGTCGGCGAATAAGGCCCCCGTGCCCCATCGCCGCCGCCCCAACCATCAAGACGTATCGGAAGATAGAACGATGAAACTCAACGAACTGTCCCCCGCTGAAGGCTCCACCAAGCAGCGCATGCGCATTGGCCGCGGCGTCGGCTCAGGCAAGGGCAAGACGGGTGGCCGCGGTGTTAAAGGTCAAAAGGCCCGTTCCGGCGTTGCCATCAATGGCTTCGAAGGCGGCCAGATGCCGATCTACATGCGCCTGCCGAAGCGCGGCTTCACCCCGCGCGGCCAGAAGACGATGTCCTGGGTCAACCTGGGCCGCGTCACCAAGGCTGTCGAAGCCGGCAAGCTGGACGCATCGAACGTGACTGAAGAGACGCTGGTCGCTTCCGGTCTCGTGCGTAACGTCCGCGATGGCGTTCGCCTGCTGGCCAAAGGCCCGGCTCCGAAGAACCTCAACATCACAGTGACCGGAGCCTCCAAGGCTGCCATCGAAGCCGTTGAAAAGGCTGGCGGTAAGGTGACGGTCACGGGTGCCTCGAAAGACACGGCTGCAGAATAAACAGCGGTTTTTACCCGGAACCCCTTCACAAACACCGTGACGCCGCCGATTTTGGCGGCGCACGCATTTTCAGGGAGATCGAGCGTCGATGGCCAATGCCGCAGAACAGATGGCTCGCAATGTAAATCTTGGAACCTTCGCCAAGGCCAAGGACCTCCAGAACCGCATCCTGTTTACTCTTGGCATGTTGCTGCTCTACCGGCTCGGCACATTTGTCCCGATTCCAGGGCTCGATCCGGTTGCTTACGCGTCGATCTTCGAAAGCCAGTCCGGCGGCCTGCTCGGCAACATGAACATGTTTGCCGGTGGGGCAGTGGAGCGGATGGGGATCTTCGCCCTGAACGTGATGCCCTACATTACCGCCTCCATCATCATCCAGATGATGACCCAGGCCTCTCCGACGCTTGAAAAGCTGAAGAAGGAAGGCGAGGCGGGCCGCAAGCAGATCAACCAGTATACCCGCTACCTGACGCTGGCCTTCGCGCTGGTGCAGTCCTTCGCGATTTCGTCCGGCCTGTCACACGTCCGGATCGACGGGATTGCCGGGCCGTTCTTCATCCTGACCGGTGTGGTGACCCTTACGGGCGGCACGATGCTGCTGATGTGGATGGGTGAGCAGATCACCGCACGCGGCATCGGCAACGGCGTCTCGCTGATCATTTTTGCCGGCATCGTGGCCGAGTTGCCGAAGGCGATCGTCAACCTGATCAGCCAGGCGCGTGCGACGTCGGTCAATGTGGTGTTCGTCATCGCGATCGCCGCCATGGTGATCGCGCTGGTTGTCTTCATCGTGTTCATGGAGCGCTCGCAGCGCCGATTGCTGATCCAGTATCCGAAGCGCCAGCAGGCACATGGATTCGCACAGGGGCAGAAAAGCTTCCTGCCGCTGAAGATCAACACGTCGGGCGTGATTCCCCCGATCTTCGCCTCGGCCCTGCTGATGCTGCCGCTCACGGTGGTTGGCTTCATGGGTGGCAATGCTGCGGGTGGCGCAACGGACACGGAAGTGAACGGTATCCTTTCCTGGCTCGCGGCCAACTTCTCGGCCGGCACCTGGACGCACATCATTTCCTACAGCGTGCTCGTGATCTTCTTCACGTTCTTCTACACCTCGATCATGTTTAATCCCGAGGAAACGGCCGATAACCTCCGGAAATATGGCGGTTTTATTCCCGGCATCCGGCCTGGGTCAAACACCGCAGCCTACTTTGACTATGTGCTGACCCGCCTCACCGTGATCGGCGCGCTCTATTTGACCTTTGTCTGTGTTCTGCCCGAACTGCTTCGGCGGTATTACCCGGAGATCCCGTTTTACATCGGGGGCACGTCGCTGCTGATCGTGGTGTCGGTGACCATGGACACCGTGACGCAGATACAGTCGCATTTGATTGCGCATCAATATGAAGGCATGATCAAGAAGTCCAAGCTCGGGGGCCGGAAGAAATGAATTTGATACTGTTCGGGCCGCCTGCGGCCGGGAAGGGTACGCAAGCGAAACGTCTGGTCGAGGAGCGCGGTTTCATCCAGCTTTCCACCGGCGACATGCTGCGGGCCGCTCGCGCATCGGGCTCTGAGTTGGGCCAGCGCGTCGCCACGATCATGGACGAGGGGGGGCTTGTCTCCGACGAGATCGTGATTGCCCTGATCGACGAACAGCTCACCGCCAATCAGGGCGCCGCCGGATTCATCTTCGACGGTTTCCCGCGCACAGTTGGCCAGGCAGCTGCCCTGGACGAGTTGCTGAAGTCGCGTGGTACGGAAGTGAACCGTGTGATCCGTCTGGTCGTCGATGACGAACAGCTGCTGGCGCGCGTGACCAAGCGTTTTGAAGAGCAGGGGCGCAAGGACGACAATCCGGAAACCTTCTCGAAACGTCTTGAGAAGTACTATGAGGACACAGCGCCTCTGGTGCCGATTTACGCCGAGCGGAGCATCCTGACGGAAGTCGACGGGATGGCCTCTATTGACCAGGTTGCCGGGCAGATCGACGCTGCGCTGAAAGAGACGGCATAAAGCTGGGATTCCGCTGTTGACGCGTTAATTTCCCCAGTTATAAGCCTCCATTCTTAGCTTAAGGCTTAATCGCCGGCGCGCGAGGCGGACCGTTTTCCGGCTCGGCGCGCTTTTAATGTTTGAACAGTCCGCTTGAGGAGAACCGGCTTTGGCCCGTATTGCAGGCGTAAATATCCCGACCAACAAGCGCGTCGTCATTGCGCTGCGGTACATCCATGGCATTGGTCCGGCCTTCGCACAGGAAATCTGCGAAAAGGTGGGCGTCGACGCGTCTCGCCGCGTGAACGAACTGACCGACGCCGAGGTCATCAAGATCCGCGAAACGATCGACGCTGACTACATGGTTGAGGGTGACCTTCGCCGCGACACGTCCATGAACATCAAGCGCCTGATGGATCTTGGCTGCTACCGTGGCCTGCGCCATCGCCGCAAGCTGCCGGTTCGCGGTCAGCGGACGCACACCAACGCCCGTACCCGCAAGGGTCCGGCCAAGCCGATCGCCGGCAAGAAGAAGTAAGGGGTAGTTCGTCATGGCTCGTGAAGCGACCCGCGTCCGCCGCAAGGAACGCAAGAACATCACCTCGGGTGTTGTTCACGTGAACTCCAGCTTCAACAACACGATGGTTACCATCACCGACGCGCAGGGGAACACCATCTCCTGGTCTTCGTCGGGCACGATGGGCTTCAAGGGTTCGCGCAAGTCGACCCCTTACGCTGCCCAGATGGCTGCTGAAGACGCTGCGAAGAAGGCCATGGAACATGGCCTGCAAACCGTCGAGGTTCTCGTCCGTGGTCCGGGTTCGGGCCGTGAGAGCGCACTTCGTGCCCTTCAGGCTGCTGGCCTGACGGTTACGGCGATCAGCGACACCACGCCGATCCCGCACAATGGGTGCCGCCCGCCGAAACGCCGCCGCGTCTAAACGGATTGAACCTTCCCGGTGGCGCGACCATATCGCGCCGCCATCCGCTTTTTGAGGATCGCCACACATGGCCGAGAACACCGCCGTCAACGACCGCAACTGGAAAGAACTGATCCGCCCGAACCGTCCGGTGGTTCAGGCCGGATACGACCCGAAGCGCAAGGCGAAGCTCGTGATCGAGCCGCTGGAGCGTGGCTATGGTACGACGCTGGGCAACGCCCTGCGCCGCGTGCTGCTGTCCTCGCTGCAAGGCGCTGCCATCATTGGCGTCCAGATCGACAACGTCGTTCACGAATTCTCCGCCATTCCGGGTGTGCGTGAAGACGTCACCACGATCGTCCTGAACCTGAAGCAGGTCGCGATCTTCATGGAAAGCGACACCACCAAGCGCATGGTCCTGAAAGCGACCGGCCCGGGTGAAGTGAAAGCTGGCCAGATCGAGACCTCCGGCGACACGAAGATCCTCAACCCGGATCACGTGATCTGTACGCTCGACGACGGCGCAGAAGTCCGCATGGAATTCACCGTCGCCACCGGCAAGGGCTATGTCCCGGCCGAGGCGCACCGTCCGGAAGATGCACCGATCGGCTATATCCCGATCGACGCCATCTATTCGCCGGTCCGCCGCGTTGGCTACCAGGTAGAAGACACCCGCGAAGGCACGAAGCTGGACTTCGACAAGCTGACCCTCGACATCGAAACCGATGGCTCGGTCACGCCGGAAGATTCCGTTGCTTACGCCGCTCGTATCCTGCAGGACCAGCTGCAGCTCTTCATCAACTTCGAAGAGCCGACGCTGGAAGCCGGCACGCAGACCGAAGAAACCGACCTCGGCTTCAACCCGGTCCTTCTCAAGAAGGTGGATGAGCTGGAGCTCTCCGTGCGTTCGGCCAACTGCCTGAAGAACGACAACATCGTTTACATCGGTGACCTGATCCAGAAGTCGGAAGCGGAAATGCTTCGCACTCCGAACTTCGGCCGCAAGTCGCTGAACGAAATCAAGGAAGTCCTCGCTGGTCTTGGCCTGCACCTCGGCATGGAAGTGCCGGATTGGCCGCCGGAAGACATCGAAGGCCTTGCCAAGAAATACGACGACCACCTCTAGGACCCAGAACAGCCGGGGGCCTGACCACCTCCTGTAAGGATTGAAACCATGCGCCATCGCCTTGGATACCGCAAACTGAACAAGACGACTTCGCACCGCAAGGCGATGTTCGCCAACATGGCTGCAAGCCTGATCGAGCATGAGCAGATCGTTACGACCCTGCCCAAAGCGAAGGAAATGGCGCCGCTGATGGACAAGTTGGTGACCCTGGCCAAGAAGGGCGACCTCGCTGCCCGCCGCCAGGCGCTCTCCAAGGTCCGCGACGAAGAGGCTGTCCGCAAGCTGTTCGACGTTTTCGGCGACCGCTACAAGGATCGCAATGGCGGCTACACCCGCGTGCTGAAAGCTGGCTTCCGCCATGGCGACAACGCACCGGTTGCTGTCCTGGAAATGGTCGACCGTGACGAGACGGCCAAAGGCGCAGCCGACAAGGCCCGCCACGAGGCTGAACTCGAAGCCGGCGAATAATCCGCGCAAAGAATTTTCCGCAAGGAAATCAAAGAGCCCCGGAGTTTTCCTCCGGGGTTTTTTGTTTTTGCAGTTGACGCATTTTCCCTCATCCATCATACGGCGCCTCCATTCAGCAACGGAGCGGCGCGATGTCCTATCGAGTCACCAATCAGCCAAGGAAGGACGCGACCCTGAGCGAGGGGCCCGCTGTTTTCCGTATGGAGGTTGCTGGATAGGGCTGGTTGTCAGCCCGGGGCCGAAAGGTCTTATGCCGCCCTCCGCGCGTTCCGCCCGGAGGGTTTTCTTTTCTCTCTCACCCAAAGGGATTCGCGCGGAGGGCTTCTCAGGAGGGGTCTGCCGGGAGCAGACTGCGAAACGATGAGTGAGTTTGAAGTGTTCGAAACCTTCGCCGGTGGCCGTATCAAGGCCTGGGTGAAAGGCGTGCCGGTGGAAGACGCCGCGCGCGAGCAGCTGGAAAATGTCGCCGGGCTGCCGTTCGTGCACTCGCACCTTGCGGTCATGCCTGACGTGCACTTCGGGCGCGGCGCAACGGTCGGTTCGGTCATCCCCACAAAGGGGGCGATCATTCCGGCTGCCGTCGGTGTCGACATCGGCTGCGGCATGATGGCGGTGCGCACCAGCCTGACATCGAACGACCTGCCGGATAGCCTCGCGGCCGTCCGAAGCGGGATCGAGCGGAAGGTGCCAGTCGGCAACGGACCGGGCGGCAATCACAAGGACACCCCGTCGCGTGCGGCTTCAGCCTTGCGACGGTCGGGGCTCGACGAGCGGCTTGAACTGATCCTCGCGAAGCACAAGCGCATCCAGCGCACGAAGTTCGCGACTCAGCTTGGCACGCTCGGCGGCGGCAACCATTTCATCGAGCTTTGTCTCGATGAAGAGGACCGCGTCTGGGTGATGCTCCATTCCGGCTCACGCGGTACGGGCAACATTCTCGGCACCTATTTCATCCAGGAAGCCCGCGAGGCGCTGGAGAAGCGGGTGCTCGGCTATCACGTGCCGGACAAGGACCTCGCCTTCTTCGTGGAGGGGGAGGAAATGTTCGACGACTATGTGATGGCTGTCGGCTGGGCGCAGGAATATGCGCGCCTGAACCGAGAGGTGATGATGTACCGTGTGCTGATCGCCCTGCGTGATCAGCTCCCGGCCTTCTCGCTCGGCAAGATGGCGGTGAACTGCCACCACAACTATGTGGAGCGGGAACGCCATTTCGGTGCTGATGTCTGGGTGACCCGCAAAGGTGCTGTGCGCGCCGGTGAGGGGGAGCTTGGTATCATTCCGGGTTCGATGGGGGCGAAATCCTTCATTGTGCGCGGGAAGGGACATGCCGAGTCGTTCTGCTCGTGCTCGCACGGGGCGGGACGGGTCATGTCTCGTGCCGAAGCCAAGCGCACCTTTACGGTGGACGACCACCTCGCCGCAACGGCGGGTGTGGAATGCCGCAAGGACGCTGGTGTCATTGACGAAACGCCGATGGCCTACAAGGATATCGACGCCGTCATGGCGGCCCAGTCCGACCTTGTGGAGATCGTCCATACGCTGAAGCAGATCGTGTGTGTCAAAGGTTGATCGAATAAATTTCGGTGTAGCCTTGACAGCGAATGGTGGCTCCCCTTATACGCCACCTTCCTCTTGACCAGCCATCCGTGCTCGGATGGCTGGTCAAACCAACCAACGGACTAAACAGATGAAGCACGGTTGTACAACAACAATCCTGCTCCTCAGTCGATGGGGAGCGCAGTCAGCGTCCCCCGTGCGTTTGCCGGTGGGCGTCTGACCTCACAATTTTTCTGACTTCAATCTGTCCGTGCCCGGTATCCCGGCATGCGGACGATCTGGAAGGAGGTGGATCATGGGCACTCCCATGACCCGGCGCCTTGGGCGGCCGCATGGCCGTGCCGGCGTAATGACGCCCTTGCTTCGGTTCCTTGCCGGAGCGCACGCCGAAGCGCTTGCCATTGCCTGGCCGGCGCCTCATGCGGGCTTTCTTGCCTTGCCGTCCGCTCGCCGTCACGCAGCGGCGATCCTGCTGGCACGTGACCTCGAACTCAGCGAGATCGCGCATGTCGTAGAGTATGGACGGGATGGGGATGTTGCAAAACATCTCATGCATGGGCAGGCCGCTGGCGGATTGATGAAATCGTTGTCCCGCCTGGGGGAAACCCTTTGGGATGCAGCAGACTATGACCTGTTCCTGTCCCTGTTTTCGGACGAGAATACGGCGCAGGTGCTGCGGCACACGGATGAGATCCGTCTGCCTCAGCTTCGTCTGATCCGCAGGCTTCCTGTCCTGATCCGGGTGCCGAAGATCCTTCGGCACATTCCGGACAGCCACGGCGCTGCCGATGACCTGGCTGATGCATTCCGCCTGGCCGTCCGTATCCGTGGCAAGGAAGACGCAGCGGGCATCGCACGCCGGTGGGAGCGGTCGGTTTCTGCCCGGCGCCTGTTCGACATGGCGGCGGAAGATCTGCAGCCGAACGAGTTCGGCAAGCAGCTGGTCCCGCCGGTCCTGCCGCCAGCCTTTTTCCGGGTGGCAGACAGGAAGACGCTGGAGCAGGTCGCGCTGGAGTTCCGCAATTGCCTGCGGGACTTCACGAGCGACATCGCGACCGGGCAAATGGCGGTCTACGTCCTGCGTGATGGCGTGGAACGGGCCGTCCTGGCCCTGCGCCGGGATACGGCCGGTTGGCGGCTCGCCGAGGCGAGAGGCAAGGACAATGAAGACCTGCAGGACGACACCCTGCGTTTCATTGTCGATGCCGTTGAACGGGCAGGGGCTCGCACCGGCGAGTCCAGCTGGGCTCTCGCCCGGCGTCTGCATGAGCATGTCTGCCGAGTCTGTGGGCCGGCTCACGCGCCTGTGCGGGAGACCTGGCGTGACCAGCTGATGCTGGGATCGCTCTGGGGCTGATCAGGGCTGCCAAATGGGACGCCTCTCCGGAAACGGGGAGGCGTCTTCTCATGGAAGTATCTTGTACAGTCCGGAATTGCGGATAGGGTCAGCGCCGCCTATCGGAGCATTCCCCATGATATTCGACCGTATCAAGCCGCTCGACGCCATCCTTGCGACAGCGGAAAAGAAGTCCCTGCACAGATCCCTTGGCGCCTTCCAGCTGACTATGCTGGGCATCGGCGCGGTGATCGGGACAGGGATTTTCGTTCTCACCGCCGCGGCCGCCCAGAAGGCCGGGCCGGGCATGATGTTCTCTTTCGTCATCGCCGGGTTCGTCTGTGCGGTGGCGGCGCTCTGCTATTCCGAACTCGCCTCCATGGTGCCGGTGTCAGGCTCTGCCTACACCTATACCTATGCGGTGATGGGCGAACTGCTGGCCTGGATGGTCGGCTGGGCACTGATCCTCGAATACGCGGTCGCGGCGTCCGCCGTCTGTGTCGGCTGGTCCGGCTATGTCATGGGGCTCGTCGAGAACTTAACGGGGTTCACCTTACCCGCGATGCTCAGTAGCGGCCCGGCCTGGGGCTTTGCAGGCGGGATCCCGAGCGTCGATTTCAGCCACGGCGTGGTGAACCTGCCAGCCATCGTGGTAGCGGCAGTCGTGACGTGGCTTCTGGTTATCGGCACCAGTGAGAGCGCTTCAGTGAATGCCGTACTCGTTGCCATCAAGGTCACGGCGCTGACAGCCTTCATCGTGCTGAGCTTTCCGATCCTGAAGGGGGAGAATTTCACGCCGCTGATGCCGACCGGCCTGCTCGGACATGACGGCCTCGGCGTAGTCGGCGCGGCGGCCACCATCTTCTTTGCCTATGTCGGCTTCGATGCGGTATCGACCGCCGCCGAAGAGACAAAGAACCCGCAGCGCAATGTGCCAATCGGTCTGCTCGGCTCGCTTGCCATTTGTACCGTGTTCTACTTCCTCGTGGCGGCTGGCGTGGTCGGCACGGTCGGCGCCCAACCCGTGCGCGACGCTACCGGCGCCGTCCTGTCACCGGACGGGGTCGCCTTCGCCGCCCGCTGCGCGGAACTTGCCGCACTGGGCGAGGCACCCATCGTCTGTTCTGACGAAGCACTGGCCGAAACACTCCGCATCGTCGGCTTCCCCGTGATCGGCAACCTGGTTGGCCTCGCCGCTTCCATTGCGCTGCCTTCGGTGATCCTGATGATGATCTATGGCCAGACGCGCATCTTCTTCGTCATGGCCCGCGATGGCCTGCTGCCGGAAAAGCTCGCTGACGTGCATCCCAAGTTCAAGACGCCTTGGAAGATGACCATCTTCACCGGCTTCTGGGTTGCCGTCGCCGCCGCCTTCTTCCCGGTTGGACAGCTCGCGGATATTTCAAACTCCGGCACACTCTTTGCCTTCTTCATGGTGGCGATTGCGGTGATGATGCTGCGCCGCACGGATCCTGACCGTTTCCGTCCGTTCCGCACGCCATTCGTCTGGGTCATTGCCCCAGTCGCGGCGGTAGGGTGTCTCGGTCTCTACCTGAACCTGCCCTTCGTGGCGAAGATGGTACTGCCCATCTGGGGTGCCATCGGTCTCGCGATTTACTTCTTCTACAGCCGCAAGCGCAGCCATGTCGGCCTCGGCCTGATCGAGGTGCATGAGGAAGACCAGGACGTGCCGCCCAGCGCCTTACCGCCAATCTGATCTGGCTGGTATTGGAACTCTCTCGCGGCGGGGGTATCCTGCCGCGAGACAATAAAATAACGGAGGAAAAGAGATGGCTGACGGACACGCCGTAGGCGAACGCGCAAAATTCCGCGAAATGCTGGAAGGCACCCGGGAAGACTGGGAAATCATTGCGGAGCATTCCAAAGTCTTCAACAAGGGCCTTGCCAAGCGTGTGCTTGACCATCTCCGCCTGCTGGATGGCGATTTCGGCGGCTTCCCGATCGACCGGCTGCAGCATTCCCTCCAGACGGCGACACGCGCCCAACGCGACGGCCGGGATGAGGAATATGTTGTCTGCGCCTTGCTGCACGATATCGGCGACACGCTGGGCAGCATGAACCATCCGGATGTGGCGGCGGCGATCCTGAAGCCCTTCGTTTCCGAAGCGAACCTCTGGATGGTCGCCAATCACGGCGCGTTCCAGGGCTATTATTTCTTCGAGTATCTCGGCCTCGACAAGAACATGCGCGAGCGGTTCAAGGACAGCCCGTACTACCAGCGCTGCGCCGAGTTCTGCCACAAATACGACCAGGCCGCCTTCGATCCGGACTATGAAAGCGAGCCGCTGGACTTCTTCGAACCGATGGTGGAGCGCGTCTTCTCCAAGCCGAAGAACTCCATGTACCTGCGTAAGGCCGAGTAGTTCGCAGGCAGACCAAAAAAAGCCCTGTATCCAAAGGGATGCAGGGCTTTCCTTATGCGGTCTTTTTCGTCAGGCCCTCAGCTGTCCTTCACGTCGCATTCGCCGGGATAGGCGACGCTGATGCCTTCGGCATAGGCTTCGCAGCGGTTGCCATAGGTCTTGCCGTTGCAGCCGCAGACGGGACGATATTCCTTGGTACAGATCGGTCCGGTTTTCTTGCAGACGCCGGCGGCATCGGCGATGGAATGGCAGGCGCCATCTTCATAGATACAGCTCAGGCCTTCGGCGCACTGGATCGCAGCGATACCGCCGCACATGGCGCCTTCGACAGCCTCGGGCACGCCTACGGGCGCCGCCACTTCATCCGGCGGCACGGCCCGGTCCGGCACGACGCCCGGTTCGAGAAACCAGGCGCAACCGGTGAGAAAGATTGGGAAAAATAAAAGAACGGCGAGACGCATGGGATTCTCCTTTCAGGAGAACAGCCTGCGCCTCGCCGTCATCTTTGGCAAGTCTGGAGCCTCGCTTCAGGCTCGGGTCTTAGCCCTTTGCTTTGCCTTCCGCGACGAGCGAGAACATGTTCTGGCCGTGCTGTCCGCCGGAGGTGAAGGCCGGCAGCGTCTTGCTGGTGTCGGTGATCTCGTCCCACTTGGCGGCGACCGCTTCGGCGGTCAGCGCTTCGCCCTGGCCGACATAGGCGCCGCGGGTCTCGACGATGCGGGCCATCGAGAAGGCACCGGCACCTGCCGACAGGATCAGGCCGGTCGGGGCGTCGTCTTTCACCAGGTTCATCACGCCCGGCGTGACATATTCCGGCTTCAGCTGCTCAAGCGCTTCCGGCGGCATCAGGCCTTCGGTCATGCGGGTCGCGGCGACCGGGCAGACGGCGTTGATCTTGATGTCGTTCTTGGCGCCTTCGATCTTCAGCGTGTTCATCATGCCGACCACGCCCAGCTTGCCGCCGCCATAGTTGGCCTGGCCGAAATTGCCATAGAGACCGGTGGAGGAGGTGGTCACGACGATACGGCCGTAGTTCTGCTCCTTCATGATGTTCCAGGCAGCGTGGACCGGCAGGAAAGTGCCGCGCAGGTGAACGGCGAGCACCAGGTCGATGTCCTGCACCGTCATCTTGGAGAACGACTTGTCGCGCAGGATGCCGGCATTGGCGATGATGATGTCGATACGGCCCCATTTTTCCATGGTGTCGTCGATCATTTTCTTCACGCCGGCCTCGTCGGCGACGGAAGAGCCGTTGGCGATGGCTTCGCCGCCCATGGCTTCGATTTCCTTGACCACGGCTTCAGCAGCTTCGGAGCTGCCGCCGGAGCCGTCCATCGATGCGCCGAGGTCGTTGATGACCACTTTTGCGCCGCGGCGGGCGAGTTCGAGGGCGTGGCAGCGGCCAAGACCGCCGCCGGCACCCGTAACAATGGCAACGCGACCGTCAAAACGGATGTCAGACATGGGCTTTCTCCTGAAAAGTTTGGGGGTTTCAGACCAGACGCTCACGTCAACGTCAAGCATCTACCCTGCGTCAGCCCTTGCGCGTGTTGTCGCGGCGTGTATCGGTTCCGTTCTGGAATTCACCAGAGGAGGAAACATCATGCTCGCTTATGTCACGCTCGGCTCGAATGATACGGACAAGGCCTGTGCTTTCTACGACGCGGTTCTTGGCGAAATGGGCGCCAAGCAGCTCTTCAACAATGGCCGGCTATACTTCTACGGCACGGGGCCAGGCGCTCCGATGTTGGCGATTGGCGGCCCGTACGATGAGAAGGCGGCCAGCTGCGGCAACGGTGTGATGCCTGCGATTGCCTGCGCGGACACCGCCACGGTCGACAAGGTCTACAACAAGGCCCTCGAACTGGGCGCGAAAGACGAAGGCGAGCCGGGCAACCGCATGCCCACTTTCTACGGTGCCTATTTCCGCGACCCCGACGGCAACAAGATCTGCGTCTGCAAGCTGGGGTAAGACGAAATTTCCAGAACTGAAATGCGCCCCGGCAGTCTGCCGGGGCGCTTTTTCATTAGAGACTAGTCCGGCCGTTGGTCTTCCAGCTTACCGGCGTAGAAGCTGCGAATGTCCTTCACCAGCGCATCCAGTGCGCCTTCGTTGAGGTACATCATATGACCGCCCTGATAGTAGGTCATGTCGACCCGGTCCTGCGGGATACCATACCGGCCGAACGTGATCTCGGCATCGAAGAAGGGGCAGATCAGGTCGAAATAGCCATTGGCCACCATGACCTTCAGCGCCGTGTTGTGCCGCATCGCCGTGGTCAGCTTGCGCCCGGCATTCACATAGTGCGGCTCCCAGTACTGGCCTTCCGGCACGTCGCGGAAGTTCCACTGCTCACCGGCGTCCGGGCTGGAGACCATGTAGGGGCGGTCCATTTCCACGCCGAGATCGGTGGCGAGATACTGGTTCATCAGGGCCGAATAGGCTGAGCCGATGGCATAGCTGGAGACATCGTCTTCCGGGCCTTCGGCGATATCGTCGGCCTCATCGCCCAGATAGCGCCCGTCGAGCCGTCCGAGTGCGACGCCCTGATCCCGCAGCAGCTCTTTCTGGAAGCGGTGCATCAGGATACGCAGATTCGATGTCTCGATGTATTGCGCATCCAGCCCGGTGAAATAGACGAGCTTGTCGCGGATATAGGTGCGCTCCTCCGGGCTCAGCCGGTCGCCTTTCCAGAGGGCCGGGCCGTATTCGTCGCGGGCGAAGGCGCGGGCCTCCGCCAGGAAATCCGCCTGCGGAACGCCTTGCCCCGCGCGCCCGTGATACTGCGCCGCCGCAGCCATGGAGGGCAGGTAGGTGACGTAGGAATAGACATTGTCGTGGGCCGAGGTGGAGCCCTCATAGTCCAGCGCCTGCGAGATCAGCACGATGCCGTTGAGGGCGATGTCCACGTCGCCGACCGTCAGCTCATTGGCGAGATAGGCCGCGCGGGTCGTACCGAAGCTTTCGCCGATCAGGTATTTCGGGGCGTTCCAGCGCTTGTGCTTCGTGATCCAGATGCGGATGAACTCGGCGATGGATTCCTTGTCGCCCGCTTCGCTCCAGTAATCCTTGTTTTCACCTTCGCCGATGGCCTGGCTGAAGCCGGTGCCAACCGGGTCAATGAAGACGAGGTCTGTCAGGTCCAGGATGGAGAGCGGATTGTCCACCATCCGGTAAGGCGCGGCGCCATCATCCTCGTCGGCATCGCTGGCGACAACGACGCGTTTCGGCCCCAGAAGGCCAAGGTGCAGCCAGACCGAGGCAGAGCCTGGCCCGCCATTGAACACGAACGTCACCGGCCGGTTAGATCCAGCCTTCTCCTGAACATAGGAGACCGTGAACAGGCTGGCGGCCGGCTTGCCGTCATCATTCTTGATCTGCGTTTCGCCCGCCTCGACTGTGTAGGACATTTTCTGGCGTCCGAACGTGCCGGAATGCTGGGTGACGAACATCACCGGCTCTGGAACGGGCTTGGCTTCGGTTTCCTTCGCCTTATCGGCACTGCCGGTTTCGGCAAAGGCGGGGGCGGTCATGGCCATCAGGGCAGCCATGAAGAGGGCGCGTAGTTTCATTGGGGTCGACTCTCCTCGGCATCTGGCAGGCGATCTCCCGGGAGATGGCGCCAGAGGCCTGAATATTAAGGCGAAAACCTATCCATCGCTTGCTGCGGCGTCAAATGGCGGTTGACCGGCTTGTGCAGTCCTGCCCGCAGTTGTGCCGGCTGCCCTGCATCGCACCCGGTGCGCACATGAAAGCTTCCCCTGCGCCGATGTGACGTTTAATCCATAGGGCTCATATCTTCGGGGAAGGGAGACTGGGCCGGGATGAACATCATGGGTTTCGAATGGGGCTGGGATAACGCCCGCGCATTGATCGGCATCGCCATGATCTATGGCCTTTGCTGGGCCTGGTCTGAAAAGCGGAAGCTCTTCCCGTGGAAAGTCGTGATCGGCGCCACGGTGATGCAGTTCGTGTTCGCGCTGATCCTGTTCGGCATCCCCTTCATCCGCTCCATACTGTTCCGCGCCAATGACGTGGTCGACGGCCTTCAGGCGGCCACCCGTGCCGGCACCGGCTTCGTCTTCGGCTATGTGGGCGACAATGTCGCCGGGGCTGAGCTGATGGGCGGCACGCCGCCCCCGCTCTTCTTCTTCCAGATCCTGCCCATCGTCATCGTCGTTGCCGCCCTGTCGGCCATGCTCTGGCACTGGGGCATCCTGAAATGGATCACCAACGGCTTCGCCTTCATCTTCCGGCGCGGCATGGGCCTTGGCGGGGCGACGTCGCTGGCCGTGTCGGCCAACGTCTTCATGGGCATGACCGAGGCGCCGGTCCTCATCCGGCCGTACATCAAGGGCATGACGCGTTCGGAACTGCTGATCATGATGACGGCGGGTTTCTCGACCATCGCGGGCTCTGTCCTCGTCGTTTACGGCTCCTTCCTGGAAGGCAAGATGGCGAACCCGCTGGCCCAGCTGCTGACCGCGTCCATCATGGCCGCCCCCGCTGCTGTCGCCGTGGCGCTGACCATGATTCCGGAAACCACGCCCGCAACCGAGCGGATGAAAGAGCCGGACTTCAACTACGCCTCAACCATGGATGCCTTCTCGCGGGGCGCGACCGACGGTCTGCAGATCGTCTTCAACATCGCCACCATGCTGATCGCGGCGCTGGCGCTGCTCTGGCTGGTCAATGCCGGGCTGGGCGCGTTCCCGGATGTCGGCGGCGCGCCGCTCTCCATCGAACGCGTGCTCGGCTGGATCTTCGCGCCGCTCATGTACATGGTGGGCGTGCCGATGGAGGAGGCGGCGAAGTCAGGCTCCCTCATGGGCGTGAAGACGGTGCTGACCGAATTCGTCGCCTTCCTGCAGCTGGCCGAAGTGCCGCCCGATGCGATGGACCCGCGCACCCGCATGATCACCGCCCACGCGGTCTGCGGCTTCGCCAATTTCGGCTCCATGGGCATCCTGATCGGCGGCCTCTCGATCATCGAGCCGAGCCGCCGCGATGACTTCCTCTCCCTGTCCTGGCGCACGCTGGTGGCGGGCACGTTCGCGACCTGCCTGTCGGCGGCTGTCGTCGGCGCGCTGCCATACCAGCTTTTCGCCGGGCACGCAGGCTGATCCGTACAGGGCTGAGTTTAGAAACACTCTCTTATCAGCCGGCCGGCTGATCAAGTATAAGAGCCTCGCCGGCTGGGTCCGGCGGAGCAACCTGCTTGTTTGACGAACTGTTCCTGTGGTTTGTCCTGATCGGATTCATCGCACAGCTGATCGATGGCGCCCTTGGCATGGCCTATGGTGTCATCTCCACCACTTTCATGATCGCGCTCGGCATGCCACCGGCCTATGCCAGCGCCAATGTGCATGCCGCGGAAGTGTTCACGACGGCTGCCTCCGGCATATCCCATTCGGTGGCGAAGAATGTCGACTGGCATGTGTTCTGGCGGCTCGCCCTGTTCGGCGCGGCCGGAGGCACGGCCGGGGCGTTCCTCGTCAGCCATCTTCATACAGACACATTCCGCCCGGTGATCGCGGCCTACCTGTTCGGCATGGGCGTGGTCGTCATCTGGAAAGGCCTGCGCCCGCGCCCCCGCGCACCGCGCCTGCACCGTGTGCGCCTGCTCGGCCTGTTCGGCGGCATGGCGGATGCGATTGGAGGCGGCGGCTGGGGGCCGGTCGTCGCGTCGAACCTCATCGCCCGTGGCGGCGACCCCGGCAAGATGGTTGGAACGGTGAACCTCGCTGAGTTCTTCGTGACGCTGGCCGTCTCCGGTGCGTTCCTGCTGGCGCTCGGCGCCACCTTCGGGAAAGCGGCGTTGGGCCTGCTGGTTGGCGGCGTGCTGGCTGCGCCGGTGGCGGTGTTCGCCGCGCGGCGTATCCCGAGGAAGCTCTTTACGATCATTGTCGGGGTTGCCATCTGCCTCGTCAGCGCCTGGAACCTCTGGCGCGGACTTGTCGCGCTCTGACGGGCAGGCCTTCCTGACAGCCGCCTGACACACAAGCGTGACCAGCTGCCCCTTGCGTGCCGCTGCGGCACGTACGAAACACAAGGCTTCCGCTTGGGAGGAAGCGTCATGCATACTGGTCCGGATCGTGTCATCCCGGAAAACGCGAAGCGTTTATCCGGGACCCAGCTCAGACTTTCGCTGATGGCCTCTGGCTCCCGGCGCTCCGCGCTGTGCGCTGCGGCCGGGATAGCTCTGGCGTTTGGCGCGCTGCCCGCACAGGCGCAGCAAGCTGGTAATGAAGAGGCCCCGCTTCCGGCTTGCGACGCGCCGGTCGACAAATCGCAAGGCGTAGGGACTTGTATTGATGAAACCGGTCGGAGGCGCATCTGGTGGATCGAAAATAGACTGTCGCCCGTCGAAATCTGGGGCGACCGTTCGGAGGTCGATCCCGGCAGCCACAGCTTTGCGACGGCGGAACAGATCGCCGCCACCGCGGCCGACCACCCCGCCGAAATCCTGAACCAGCTGCCGGGCGTGAACGTGCAGATGAATTCCGGGCAGGAACACCTCATTGCCATCCGCTCGCCGGTGCTGACCGGCGGGGCCGGGCAGGGCAGCTTCCTGATCCTTGAGAATGGTGTCCCCACCCGCTCCCCTGCCTTCGGCAACGTCAATTCCCTGATCGAACCGCACCATGAGGTCGCCGACGCGATCGAAGTCGTGCGCGGGCCGGGCAGTGCGAAGTATGGCTCCAATGCCGTACACGGACTGATCAATGTTATCCTGCCGGAGCCGGGCGAGGGCAGCGAATTCCGCGCCTCCTATGGCACGCTGGGCCGTTGGCGCACCGACATGAAGCTGGACGAGGGTCGGCACTGGCTGGTGAATCTCTCGCTGATGAAAGACACCGGCTGGCGCGACAATACCGATGTCAGCCAGCAGAAGCTCTCCGTCGTCGGCAAGTTCAATCCGGGGCTGTGGGATGCGACCGTCTGGCTGTCCGGCCAGAACCTCGAACAGGAATCCGGCGGCTACATCACCGGCGCCGATGCCTACAAGGACGCGGACATCGCGAAGACGAACCCCGATCCGGACGCCTACCGCAATGCGTGGTCGGCCCGCCTCGGCGCGCGCCTCGAGCGTCCCCTGTTCGACGGTACGCTCGTCCTGATGCCCTACGCCCATTCGCAGGCAATGATCTTCTCACAGCACTTCCTGCCAAACGGCGGCGTGGAGAAGAATGGCCACACCGGCGGCGGTGTCATGGTGCGCTTTGAGCAGCCTCTGTCCGAACAGCTAACCTGGCGCGTCGGTACCGACCTCGATGCCGCGAGCGGTTACCTGCGCGAGATCCAGCCGGAGCCGTTCGGCTTCTTCCCCGCCGACACGCGTTTCCCGCAAGGCGTCCACTATGACTATGACGTCGACACGACTGTCGCGGCGCTGTGGACCGAACTGGAATGGACGGTGTCGGAGGACTTCCGCATCCTCGCAGGCCTGCGGGGCGAGCGCCACGACTATGACTATACCACCACAGCTCCCACCGGAATCAGCGGCCGCTTCAACGTGCCCGCTGACCGGTCTGACTCCTATGACTTCGTGACGCCCAAGCTCGGCGCGGTCTGGTCTGTTTCCGGCACGGTCGATCTCTATGCCAACTATGCGCGCGGTGCCCGCGCGCCGCAGGTCTCAGACCTCTACCGCCTGCAAAGCCTGCAGGTGGTCGGCCAGATCGACACCGAAACGCTGGACAGTGTGGAACTTGGCGCGCGCGGCGCGGCGCTCGACGGACGGCTCGTCTTCGACGTTTCCGCCTACTGGATGGACAAGGAGAATTTCTTCTTCCGCGATTCCGATGGCCTGAACGTGACCGATGGCTCGACGGAGCACAGAGGTGTTGAAGTCTCCGCTGCCTATGACTTGACCGACACGCTGTCCCTGTCCGGCAATGTGTCTTGGTCGGACCAGACCTATACGTTCGACCGCGTGATCGGAGGCTCTGCCTCCAATACGATCCTCGACGGCAACGATATCGACACCGCGCCGGAATGGCTGGCCAATGCACGGCTGAACTGGCAGGCGACAGACCGCCTCGCCCTGTCGCTGAACGTGGAACATATCGGCGAGTATTTCACCGATCCCGGCAACCAGAACACCTATCCCGGTCACACATTGCTCGGCGCCCGCGCGGCGTGGGCCTGGACCGACACGCACACGGTCTGGATCAATATTCGCAACCTGACGGACGAGCGCTATGCCGACCGGGCCGACGTGTCGTTCGGCAATCCGCGCTACTTCCCCGGCGAGCCGGTCAATGCCACAGTGGGGATCAGCCGGACATTCTAGAGAGACAATCAGGAGGAACCCCATGAAGCTCTATCACAGCCCCCAGGCGCCGAACCCGGACCGCGTCGTCTATTTCCTGCGTGCCAAGGGCAAGCTTGATGCGGTCGACCTCGCAGAGGTCTCCATCATGCAGCAGGAGCACAAGACGGCGGAATACCGCGACGTCTCGCCTTTCTCCCAGGTGCCTGCGCTGGTGCTGGACGACGGCACGAAGATCACCGAGAGCCGCGCGATCTGCACCTATTTCGAGGGGGTCTTCCCGGAGCCGAACCTGATGGGTGCCGACCCGAAGGAGAAGGCGCTGATCGAGATGTGGGACCGGCGGGTGGAGCTGATGTTCTTCATCCAGTTCGCCACCTGGTTCCGAAACTCTCACCCGGCCATGGCACCGCTGGAAGTGCCGCAAAGCGCCGAGGCGGCTGCCAAGGGCGAGAAGGCCGCGAAGAGGATGGCGGAGCGGTTCGACGCCCACCTCGCGAACAATGAGTTCCTCGCCGCAGACCGTTTCTCCATTGCGGATATCACGCTCTTCATCGCCTGCGGGTTCTGCCGCGTGATGAAGTATGCGCCGCACAAGGAGCACGCCAATCTCGGCCGCTGGTATGACGCAATGGCGGCGCGCGGTTTCGCGGGCTAGGCCATCGCCTGCGCGATCAGCTGGTAGGAGCGGATGCGGTCCTCGTTCCACTCCGCAAGTGTCAGGATGAACAGCTCGTCCGCGCCATGCTTGGCGGCGAAAGCCTTGAGCCGTCCGGCAACATCGCCTGCCGCGCCGATCACCCCGCGTCCCTCGGCTGCCGCCAGGGCTTCCGGGGAGGCGGCAGCAATTACCGCGTCGGCTTCCGTGGACGGAACGAAGGCGCGGAAGTCGCCTGTGCGGCGGGCCAGGTTCCACGCAATGGCGGGCTTCGACAGGCGCCGTGCCTCCGCCTCGGTCTCGGCCGCCAGCGCAACGAGGCCGACGGCAGCGTAAGGCTCGGCAGCGAAGGGCGATGGCTGGAAGGCGTCCCTGTATGCGGTGAGCGCGGCGCCCGCCCCGCCCGGCGCCAGAAAATCCGCAAAGGCGAGCTTCAGGCCCATCGCCCCGGCAAAAGCCGCCGAGTCCGGTGAGGAAGCCAGCATCCACACATCCGGGCGCTGGCCTCGCGGGCCGACATGGATGCCCGTCGCGCGGTGGCCTTCCGGCAGGGGCACCTCGCCGCTCGCATCCAGCATCCAGTCCATCAGCATGCGCAGCATGGTCGGGAAGGCCTGCGCGCCGGGGCCGAGCAGGGCCGCCGACGTGCGCGGGTCCGCCCCGGTCGCCCGGCCGACGCCCAGTTCGATCCGTCCCGGCGCCAATGCCTCCAGCGCGCAGAACTGCTCGGCCACTTTCAGCGGCGAATAGTTCGGCAGCATCACCCCGCCCGAGCCGAGTTTCAGGTGCTGCGTCCGCTGGCTGAGCGCTCCGATCAGGACTTCCGGCGCAGCGCCTGCGAAACTGCGGGCATTGTGGTGCTCCTGCACCCAGAACGACCGCCAGCCCCGGCCGTCCAGCACCCCGGCGAGTGCCAGTGTGTTTGAGAAGGCGTCCGCGGCGGTCTGGCCCTCGAACAGGGGCGATGGGTCAAGGATCGACAGGACTGGTTTCATGGCCTCCGTGATGCGCTATGCAGGAGGATGAAACAAGACAAGGAAACGATTCATGCGGATCTTGGCGGCGTCCCTTCTCCTTTTCCTGACGGCCTGTGCGCAGGCTTCCTCATTCGGTCCACAGGTCCGGGCCGTACCGATGGACGAATTGAAGGCCGCCGCCCCGGCGGGGCAGCTATCGGGTGTCGCCCAGCCGGTGGCTTACCGGGTGGAGATGACGGTCGATCCGCGCGAAACTACCTTTTCCGGCCATGTCCAGATCGACGTGAACCTGATGACGTCCGCAACAGGGATCTGGATGCACGGGGCGGACCTCGATGTTTCCTCGGTCCAGGTCAGTGCGGGCGGGGAAACCCGGCCGGCCAACTGGACAGAAGTCCACCCCACCGGCGTGGTCTGGGTAGGTTTTCCGAACCGAGTCCATGCGGGCGGCATCACGCTGGCGATCGACTACACCGCCGCCTTCGATGCGAACCTCGCCGGCCTGTTCCGCGTCGATGAAAAGGGCGAAGCCTATGCGCTGGCCAAGTCCGAAAGCATTCAGGCGCGGCGTTTCCTGCCCAGCTTCGACGAGCCGGGCTTCAAGGCGCCGTTCGACATCACGCTGACTGTGCCGGATGACATGCTGGCCATCGGCAACACGCCGGTTGCGTCGCGCGTTCCCGCCCGGCCCGGCTTTGATCGCGTGACCTTCCTGCGCACGCGTCCGCTGTCGACCTATCTCCTGTCGGTCGCGGTCGGTAATTTCGAGAAGGTCTCTGCCGGCACGATCCCGGTGAATGCCTGGCGCGACTGGCCGGTTCCGCTGACTGGCTATGCCCGTGCGGACAAGGGCGACGAGTTGGAAGCGATCCTTTCCATCACGCCAGCGATGATCGAGTTCTTCGAAGAAGCGCTGGAACAGCCCTATCCCTATGAAAAGCTGGACATCATCGCCGCGCCGCAATGGCCGTCGGGGGCGACCGAACTTGCTGCCGCGATCACCTATCGGGAGAGCCGCATTCTCGCCAATGAGAAGTCCGGCGCGATGTTCCTGCGTTCGATGAAGGGCGTTCACGCGCATGAATTGTCTCACATGTGGTTCGGTGATCTCGTCACCCCGCCCTGGTGGGATGATCTCTGGCTGAAGGAAGGTATTGCCAGCTGGGCAGAGCCTGCCGTGCTCGGAACGTTGGAGCCGAATGGCGGACACGACATTCAGGCGGTCGTTGATGCGATCGCGGCCATGCAGCTGGACAGCCTCTCCAGCGCCCGCGCTGTGGCCCAGCCGATCACCGAAAATGCGGACATCCGCAACGCCTATGACGCCATCACCTACAATAAGGGGCAGGCTGTCCTGTCCATGGTGGATACCTGGTTCGGGCCGGACCAGTTCCGTCCTGCGCTTGGCAAATATATCGCCGAATATGCCGACAAAGCGGCCGACAGCGCGCAGTTCTTCGAGGCGATCGGGCGGTCGACCGGCAATCCGGACATCGGCCGGTCCATGAAGACCTTCATCACGCAGAATGGTGTCCCGCTGCTGGAGACGGAACTTCAGTGCACGAGCAGCGGCGCAAAAGTCGTTCTGCAGCAAAGCCGCTATCGCCCGCTCGGCTCCGACGCCGACCCGGACCGGCATTGGGTCATCCCGGTCTGTGTCTCATGGCGCGAGGGTGAAGAGACCGGACGGTCGTGCACACTGATGAAGGCCCGCCGCCAGGTCCTGCCACTGGAGGGCGCGCGCTGTCCGGACGCCTATCACCCGAATGCAAACGGCACCGGCTATTACAGGTTCAATATGGCCGCCGAGGGCTGGACCCGGCTGATTGCCGCCTTTCCGGGACTGAGCGCAACGGAAGCGCTGACCGCCATCGACAGTGGCGAAGCCGATTTCATCGCCGGGAAAATGGATGCCGCGATGCTGCGCAAGCTGCTCGCGGCTGGCGCGCAGCATGATGATGCCGCCGTCGCCTCTGCGGTTTTGAACATCTATTCTGAGCTGATGGACCGGCTGGAAGGCGCAGAAGCTGCTGGTCTTCGGGCTGATGCGGAAGCTGCGTCTGACCGCCTGCGCGCACGGATGGAGGCAGGAGACAGCGATCCGGAACTGGAAGCCAGCCTGGTCGAATTCGATGCCACGGTTCTGAAGCAGGAAACGGCGCGCACGCAGCTGGCTGAAGAAATGGACAAATGGCTCAGCGATCCGGACGCAGACGTGAACCTCTCCAGCGATCTCTATGCCTCAGGTTTGCTTGTCCTGCTGGATGAAGGCGGGCTGGCGGCTTATGACCGTGTGCTGACGGCTTATGACGAGATCGACGATCCAGCCTTTGGCCAGTCTGTTGCCCTTGCACTCGGCAGTGTGACAGATCCGGAACAGGCTGCGCGCACACGCGGCCTGATCGCCTCGGCAGAACTCGGCCCGCGCGAAACCTACACGATGGCGCTGCTGCAGATGCAGGCGCCTGAAACGCGTGAGGCGATGTGGGCGTTCCTCGAGGCCAATTTCCCGGCTTTCCTGAAAGCGATTCCGACCCAGTGGCAGCGCCGGACGCCGGGCCTTGCCGCCTATTTCTGCGATGCCGAAGGGCTTGGCGCGCTGAACGCCCTGTTCGAGGAATATGGCGATCTCGCCGAGGGCCATGAACGCGCGCTCTCGCAGGCGCAGGAGAAGATCAATCTCTGCATGGCCCAGAAGGCCGCGACGCAGGCAGACCTTGAGGCTGCCTTCGCCGCGCCTTGATGGGCGAACGTCCTACGCGTTCTTGATCGTCAGGCCGCCATCGACCGGGATGAAGACGCCGGTCATGAAACTGGCGGCCGGCAGCACGCAGGACAGGGTCATGTTCGCGACCTCTTCCGGAATGCCGTACCGGCGCAGCGGCACGCGGCGCTTGGCGTAGATTTCCTTATGCTCGTCCGGAATGCCGGCGGTGATGCCGGTCTTGATCGGGCCGGGGCAGATACAGTTCACCGTGATGCCTTCACGGCCAAGGTCGACCGCGAGGCCGCGGGTGAGGCCGATGACGCCATGTTTGGCGGCGACGTACGGGCTGTTCCCCGGCGTCGCACCCAGACCTTCCGTGGACGCTACATTCACGATGCGGCCATAGCCGGCCTTGCGCATATAGGGCAGCGCCGCGCGGATCGCCCGCTGGTGGCTGGTCAGCATCACATTGATCGTGGGGCCCCAGGAGTCCTCATAGGATTCCTCGGCCACATCGGCAAACATGGCGAAGCCCGCATTGTTGACCAGGATTTCCAGCCCGCCGAAATGCGCCGCCGCCTCGTCGATCACGCGCTTGATCGTGTCCTTGTCGGACACATCCATCGCCCAGCCTTTGACATGGTCGATGCCCGCGGCCTTGATCTCTTCCACAACGGCATCGACGGCGTCCTGCTTCAGGTCCGTGACGGCTACGTTCGCGCCTTCGCGGGCGAACAGGTGCGCGGTGGCCCGGCCCATACCGCTGGCGGCACCGGTGATGAGGGCGGTCTTGCCTTTGATCGAACGCGAAAGCGCTTCATAGGGCGGCTGGCTCATAGGGGTTTCCTCTCTCTTCTTTTCTTGATGGTCCCGGAGAAGTTCAGGACGGGGCGTCCGTCTTCTCCGGTTACGATTCCTCGGATGAAGCTCAGCGATCCGCCATCGCGCAGCACGTCTCCGCGCGCCTCCAGCCGCTCATTCTCCAGAACGGCATCGACGAATTCCGATGAAAACGCGATCGTGACGCCGGTAAATCCCTCTGTCGTGCCATGCCCGATGGCGAAGAGCGCGAAATCGGCAAAACTCATCAGGCAACCGCCATGCACCACGCCATTGGCGTTCATATGCTTGCGTTTCACCCGGAAGGCGGCAACCGGACCATTTTCGTCAACCTTGAAATAGAACGGCCCGGCCGTCTCGTGTTCGAATGGATCATCTGTCCAGGTGAACCAGCCCGCAAACTCGCCTGATTTCTCGATTGTTTTGGTCACATCGCCTCCCTGTATTATGGGCGGCACGATACCGCACGGTTACCCTTCGACAAGCGTGCCGTTGGGGAATAGATTGCGCCGGTAAACAGTCAGAATGAATTGAAAGAGGAAGCAGACCATGGCCTTCGACGCAGAGATTCGGGACGCCCTGATCGAACAGGTGCGCCGCTTCGTGACCGAGAAATGCGTGCCGGCAGAGGCAGAAGTCGCAGAGAATGACGAGGTGCCGCAGTCGATCGTCGACGAGATGAAGAATCTCGGCCTGTTCGGCATCGCCGTGCCGGAGGAATATGGCGGCCTGCAGCTGGACATGGAGACCGAGTGCCTCGTCGCGTTTGAGCTTGGCCAGACTTCCCCGGCCTTCCGCTCTGTCGCTGGCACGAATATCGGCATCGGTTCCCAGGCGCTGGTCCTGTTCGGTACCGAGGAGCAGAAGACCAAATGGCTGCCGGGCGTTGCCTCGGGCGACCTGATCGCTTCCTTCGCGCTGACCGAGCCGGAAGCCGGCTCCGATGCCGGCGGCCTGACGACCAAGGCCATCCGCGACGGCGACCACTATGTCTTCAACGGTACCAAGCGGTACATCACCAATGCCAACAAGGCCGACATCTTCACCGTCATGGCCCGCACCGATCCGGACACGCCCGGCGCCAAGGGCGTCTCGGCCTTCGTGGTCGAGCGTGACACGCCCGGCGTTTCCGTCGGTGTGCCGGAGAAGAAGATGGGCCAGCAGGGCGCCCATATCTGCGACGTCATCTTCGAGGATGCCCGCGTGCCGGCGTCGAACATGATCGGCAAGGAAGGCGAAGGCTTCAAGGTGGCGATGAGCGTGCTGGACAAAGGCCGCCTGCACATCTCCGCCGTGGCGACCGGTGTCTCCAAGCGCCTGATCCGCGAGATGGTGAACTACGCCATGGAGCGCAAACAGTTCGGCAAGCCCATCATGGAACACCAGATGATCCAGGCGATGATCGCCGACAGCCAGGCCGAGACTTATGCGGCCGAGTGCATGATCATGGATGCCGCCCGCCGCCGCGACGCGGGCGAGGATGTCACCCTGCTCGCCTCTTCGACGAAACTGTTCGCCACCGAGGCGTGCGGCCGTGTGGCCGATCGCGCGGTGCAGGTGTTCGGCGGGGCCGGTTACGTCTCCGACTATGGCATCGAGCGCTTCTATCGCGACGTGCGCATCTTCCGCCTCTATGAAGGCACCAGCCAGATCCAGCAGATCATTATCGCGCGCGAACTGGCCCGTGCCGCCAAGACCGGCAAGCTCTAGGCGCCCACATTTTTCTCAGCGGGGAGCCGGGCGATTTGCGCTTCTCCCCGCTGAGGTCATAATAAAAAACACCCGGGAAACAGGAAACGCTGCAAATGTTCGAACACGACCCAACCGATCCGCATGAAGTCGGCCTGAATGCGGACCGCCTCGCAGCGGTTCCGGCCTATTTCGCCGAGAACTATCTCGACACCGGCAAGCTGCCCTGCATGGCCACGCTGATTTCCCGCAATGGCGAGATCGCGCTGGAAGACTATCGCGGCACGACCGAATTTGGCGGCGGCAAGCCCATCGGCCCGGAAACGATCTTCCGTATCTATTCGATGACCAAGCCGATCACGTCGCTGGCCGCGATGATGCTGTTCGAGGAAGGCAAGCTGCGCCTCGAACATGACGTCGCCCGTTACATTCCGGAATTCGCCGATGTCGAGGTGTTCGACAGCGGCAGCCGCGAAGACTACAAGACGCGCAAGCCCGACCGGCCGATGAAAGTGCTGGACCTGTTCACCCACACGTCCGGCCTCACCTATGGCTTCATGATGCAGTCGGAAGTCGATGCCATGTACCGGAAGGAAAAGATCGGGCGGCCTGACGAGACGCTGCAGGACATGGCACGCCGCCTAGCCAAACTGCCGCTGGAATGCTCGCCGGGCGACGAGTGGTGGTACAGCCACTCGACCGACGTACTGGGCGCGATCGTCGAAATCGTCTCCGGCATGGAACTGGACCAGTTCTTCCGGGAACGGATCACCGGGCCGCTCGGCATGGTCGACACCGATTTCTGGGTGCCGGAAGACAAGATCGACCGCCTGATGGCCTGTTATGAACGCCACCCGATCACCGGTGAGGTGAAGCAGTCGGACGGCGCAGGCGGGTCCTCGAAGCTCTATTCGAAACGTCCGAAGCTGCTGAACGGCGGCGGCGGGCTCGTCTCCACCGTGCGCGACTATCACCGCTTCTGCCTCATGCTGCTGCGCGGCGGCACGCTGGACGGGGCCCGTATCATCAGCCCCAAGACCTGGGAATTCATGCGCCAGAACCACCTGCCGGATGGCAAGACGATGCGCGCCATGGGCAAGTCGGCTTTCTCCGAAATCTTCTCGGACGGCACGGGCTTCGGCCTTGGCGGCTCGGTCGTCACCGATGTGGTCGGCACCCAGCAGCCGGGCAGCGAAGGCACGTTCAGCTGGGGCGGCCTCGCCTCCACCTTCTTCTGGGTCGATCCGGAAGAAGAGATCATTGGTATCCAGATGACCCAGCTGATGCCATCCTCGACCTATCCGATGCGGCCGCAGTTCCAGCAACTCGCTTACGCGGCCATCGACTGGTGAGCGAGCCGTCCACCAACCCCGTCCGCGAGGCGATCCTGGAACTGACCGAGACGGCCGGTCCCGGCAAGTCGATCAGTGCGGAGCAGGCGGCCCGGGCCGTCAGCGACAAGAACTTCCAGCGCGTCCTGAAAGACGTGCGCGCCGAGGCGATCCGCCTGCACAAGGAAGGCACCGTCCTGATCTACCGGAAAGGCAAGCCGGTGGAGGACCCGGAAGCCTTCAAGGGCGTCTACCGGCTCGGTCGCCCGGCGACGGGTTGAGGGCGTTTCCCGATGGCGAAGCCGCCGGATTCGTTCCATGAGTTCGTCATGGAGCTGTTCGCGCCGATGGGACCGGTGACGGTCCGGCGCATGTTCGGCGGCGCGGGCGTCTTCAAGGACGGGCTGATGTTCGCCCTTCTCGCCGATGACGTGATCTACCTGAAAACGGACGCCACCTTCCGCGCAGAGCTGGAAGCCGAAGGCTGCGAACCCTTCATCTGGACCCGGCCGAGCGATGGCAAGCAGACGGACATGGGCTATGTCAGCCTGCCGCCGGATGCGATGGACGAAGCAGACCTTGCCAGCGAATGGGGCCGCAAGGCCTTTGCCGTGGCACTCGCCGCAAAGGCGAAAAAGCGAAAATAGGGCCCCGTCAGGCGCCGCTATAAACCGTGTATATATCGTCTGTATATCGTGTTCTTTATTGTCTGAAGGGCAGCTTATCCAACACTGATATGCTACTAAAGGTTGGGGGCGGGCTACTCCCCGTAACGGCGCAGTTCGCTTCCGGTATGTCCCCTCGTCACCGTCACGACGTAGAGACGGTCATACTCATCGGCCTCCACAATCGGGGCGCCCGGCTTGCCGCCCAGCAGGCCCACAAGGTCCGGAATCGTATTGGAATGGCCGACGACCAGCATGGCGCCGGGAGTGGCTTTCAGCCGGGCTGCGAAGGCGGCCTGACGGCTCGCATCGTAGATCTGGATGGGCAGGCCGGTGCGTTTGGAGACCGGTTTGGCCGTCTCTTTCGTGCGGGTCGTGTCGGTAGACCAGACTTCCGTCAGGCCTGCATCCTGCAGTTCCTGCGACAGGATCTCGGCGCGGGCGCGGCCGACGACCGTCAGGTCCGGGTCCGGCCCAGCCTGCTTCTCCGCATGGCGGACCAGATAGATGGTCGTGTCTGGAATGGCGGGCGTGCTGGCGCACGCGCCGAGGGCTAGGAAGGAGAGCGCGGCGAGCGTGCCGCGGCGGGTCAAACTCATGCTGCGACGGGTTGATCCATCGGATCGTCCAGGGAGAAAGCCTCCGGCGTGGAGCCGTGTTCTCTCAGGTGCTGCAGTTTCTGCCATCCGTCCTCCAGGGTCACTTTCTCTTCCTTCGGTGACCACCACATGACGAAGCTGGGGCCCGCAGAGCGGTCGATTTCCGCTGCCAGGCGCCGCATGCTCGGCGGGTGGGTCCGTCCGGAATACGAAAATTCCTTGAGGCGCTCAAGCGAAGCCCAGCCGCCCATGGTCGAGACATCGGGTGCCCCCATGCCTTCCGGATAAGGGAAGATCCCGTCCAACGGCATCCACACACCGTCAGGGCGGCGAACGCCATGACGGTGGAACTGCAGGCCTTCAAACGAGGCAGCATCCGCAAAAACGCGCGGCATGATGCTCACGAAAACCCGAATAAATTCATTCTCAAGACTGAACGCCCCAAGCGGGCGCGCACAGTTGAAATGAATAAGGCGATAATCCATCCCCAGCCTCCTGAATGGTAAGCAAATACCCAGAAGGAATTACCCCATTCTTAAAGGCCGGTAGGTAACCGTCATAAATCTTAGGTTACTTTCCGTGGAAGACTGCCGGGCGTTTCTCGAGGAAGGCTTTGACGCCCTCTCCGAAGTCGGCCGTCCGGCCGGCGGTGCGCTGTGCCATGCGCTCTGCATGCAGGGCATCGCCCATGCCGTTCTCAGTGGCGTCCCAGATCAGCTTGCGCATGCCGGCCAGGGCCACGGTCGGGCCGGCCGACAGGGTCTCGGCCCACTCCATGGCGGCCGCCATCAACTGGTCATCCTCGACCACTTTGTTGATCATGCCCCACTCCAGAGCCTTGTCTGCAGGGAGTTTTTCGCCAAGCAAAGCCATCTCCATGGCGCGGACACGGCCGACATTCCGGGCCAGCAGCCAGGTCGAGCCGCCGTCCGGCACCAGGCCGATGCGGCGGAAGGCCTGCATGAAATAGGCGCTCTTCGCGGCCACGATCAGGTCGCCCATCAGGCCGATGGAGCAGCCGACACCGGCAGCCGCGCCATTGATCGCGGTGATCACCGGATGGGGGTGTTCGCGAATGGCGACGATCATCGGATTGTAATGGGTATCCAGCGGGCGGCCGGCATCCGGTTTGGAGCCGGGGTGGCTGAGCGACGGGCCCGAAACCTTGCCGAGATTGGCGCCCGAGCAGAAGCCCCGGCCATTGCCCGTGATGACGGTGCAGCGCGCCTCGTCGGCGGCCTTTTCGAGGGCGTGAAGCATCTCCTGCGCGGTGTCGACACCACAGGCATTCATCGTTTTCGGGTCGTTGAAGGCGATGACGGCGATATTGCCCTTCAATTCGTAGGAAATCAGCTCGTAGCTCATGGTCGCCCTCCCTTTGGCGTGTCTGGTGATTTGACAGCAATCTAGCCGCCCCGCGCCGCTTGTGAACGCCTCACCCGGCGGCAAGCTCAATCTCCCATTGTTAAGCCCTGAACGTGCGCTACACTGTTCAGCATAACCGACAAGCAGGGAGATCGGATCCATGGCCCTCGACAGCGCCCCCACCACCGGCATGGCCGGCATTCTCGCACGGCAAAAGGCGGCCCACATTCGCGACGGCATCCCGTCGGCCGCCAAGCGGATTGAATGGATCGACAAGGCGATCGATCTGCTGATCACCTATAATGACGAACTGGTCGATGCGATGTGCCAGGACTTCGGCCATCGCTCAAAGGACCAGTCGGGCTTCACCGATATCGCCGGCTCCATCGGCGCGCTGAAACATGCCAGGAAGCATGTCACCAAATGGATGCGCCCGGAAAAGCGCAAGGCAGAGTTCCCGCTTGGACTCTTGGGCGCCAAGGCCGAGATCCAGTACCAGCCGAAAGGCGTGATCGGCGTCATCAGCCCGTGGAACTTCCCGGTCAACCTGACCTTCACGCCGTTGGCCGGCGTTTTCGCTGCGGGTAACCGCTGCATGATCAAGCCGTCGGAATTCACCGAGGTTACGTCCGAAGTGATAAAGAAGGCGATCGAACAATACTATGACGAGGAAGAAGTCGCCGTGATCACCGGCGGGCCGGAGATCGGCGCCGAGTTCACGAAGCTTGCCTTCGACCACATCCTGTTCACCGGTGCGACCTCCATCGCCCACCACGTGATGCGGGCGGCCGCGGACAATCTCGTGCCGCTGACGCTGGAACTGGGCGGCAAGAGCCCGGTCGTGCTGGGCCGGTCGGCTGACCTGGAAAAGGCCGCGACCCGCATCATGGCAGGCAAGGCACTGAACGCCGGCCAGATCTGCCTGGCGCCGGACTATGCTTTCGTGCCTAAGGAAAAGACATCCGACTTTGTGGCCGCCGCGACCAAGGCCATCGAGACGATGTATCCGAGCGGCCTGAAGGACAATGAGGACTACACGTCCATCGTGAACCAGCGCCACTATGACCGCCTGATGGGCTATATCGACGAAGCGAAGTCGAAGGGCGCCGAGGTGATCGAGATCAATCCGACCGGCGAGAACTTCTCCCAGCAGCCGCACCACAAGATTCCGCCGCACATCATCGTCGACCCGTCCGACGATCTGAAAGTGATGCAGGACGAAATCTTCGGCCCGATCCTGCCGATCAAGTCCTACTCCGAAACCAAGGACACGATCGACTATATCAACGCGAATGACCGTCCGCTGGGGCTCTACTATTTCGGCGAAGACGCTGCGGAAAAGGACATGGTGCTCAACAACACCACGTCCGGCGGTGTGACGGTGAACGATGTGATCATGCATGTCGGCCAGGAAGACCTGCCGTTCGGCGGGGTTGGCCCGTCGGGTATGGGGTCGTACCACGGCCGCGAAGGCTTCCTGGAATTCAGCCACAAGAAATCTGTCTTTACACAGACGGGAAGCGAGATGATTTCCATGATCCGTCCGCCTTATGGCGAGAAATTCCGCAAGCAGATTCAGGGTCGCCTGAAGCGCTAGGCGTCAGGCCTCTAAAAGAAAAAGCCCCTTATCCGGCCTGGATAAGGGGCTTTTTTTGGCTGATACTGATCAGCGTTTCAGGAAGGCCGGAATGTCGTTGCCGAAGCCTTTGACGTTTTCCGGTGCCGGTTCAAGGATGAGATCATCATCCTTGCGTTTGCGATCACGCTCGCGCTTCGGCTTTTCCTTGCGCTCAGCACGCTCTGCGCGCTCAGCACGTTCTTTCTTCGGCTTTTCAGCTTTCGGCTTGTCGGCTTTGGGTTGCTCGGCCTGTTCAGCTTTCTCGGGAGCGGCCGGGGCCTCTTCCTGAGGAGCCGCTTCTTTCACCTCGGTAACGGTTTCCGCCGTTTCGGTTTCGGCCTCTTCACGGCGGCCACGGCTGCGTCCGCCGCGCGAACGCTCGCCCCGTCCGCCACGGCTACTGTCGCGATCCCGGCTGCCGCGCCGTCCGCGTCCGGATTTTTCTTCCGGCGGCAGGTTTTCGATCTCTTCGAGCAGACCTTCCGGCATGAACTCTTCGACATCCTTGTTGATCATCTTGAGGACGAAGCCCCAGGATTTCTCGTCACTGGGCGAAACCAGCGTGTAGCTCTCGCCGGTGCGGCCAGCGCGACCGGTGCGGCCGATCCGGTGGATATAGTCTTCGTCCTTTGGCGGCGGGCCGTAATTGAATACGTGGCCGACATCCGGAATGTCGAGCCCGCGGGCAGCGACGTCGGACGCCACGAGGAGTTTCAGGTCGCCATCGCGGAACTTCTGAAGCGTCTCGGAACGCACCGATTGCGGCAGGTCGCCATGGATTGGCGCAGCGTCATGACCGTGCTTGCTGAGCGAAGCGGCGACGATGTCCACTTCGACCTTGCGGTTACAGAAGACGATACCGTTCTTCACGTCGCAGCTTTCGATCACGCGGCGCAGGGCGGTGCGCTTCGCCTTGGCGCTGTCGTTCGGCAGATGAACGACATGCTGCGTGATCGTGGTCGCCGCATCGGTCGGCCGTGCTACTTCGATCTTGATCGGATCTTTCTGGAAGGTTTTCGCAAGGCGCTGGATGTCGGACGGGAAAGTCGCGGAGAACAGCAGGGTCTGGCGCCGTGGCGGCAGTTTCGTGCAGATCTTTTCGATGTCCGGAATGAAGCCCATGTCGAGCATGCGGTCGGCTTCATCGATGATGAAATATTCCACGCCCATCAGCAGCAGCTTGCCGCGGTCGAACTGGTCGAGCAGGCGGCCCGGCGTGGCGATCAGGACATCGACGCCGCGCTGGAGCAGGCCTTCCTGCTCCTTGAAGCTGACCCCGCCGATGAGCAGCGCCATGGTGAGCTTCAGGTATTTGCCATACTTCTCGAAATTCTCGGCAACCTGCGCGGCGAGTTCGCGCGTCGGGCAGAGGATCAGGCAGCGCGGCATGCGGGCGCGGGCGCGCCCGCGGGCCAGGCGGTGGATCATTGGCAGCACGAACGCGGCGGTCTTGCCGGTACCGGTCTGCGCGATGCCGGTGACGTCGCGGCCTGCGATGACGTTGGGGATGGCTTCGGCCTGGATTGGCGTCGGGGTCTTGTAACCCGCTTCGTCCAGGGCCTTGAGAATGTTCGGGCCGAGCCCGAGGTCGGCAAAAGTTGTTTCAGTCAATGTCTGTCGTTCCTGAGATGGAAGTTGTTACCCGGTGCGGCCCGTATGGCCGCCAACATTCCGCTTTCCGCACACCCTTGTGCGTTCCACGGACCGGGCGCTTTCCATGCCCGGAGCGTCTTGTGCGCTGCACATAATGTATTTCGGGCCTCAGGTGAAGGGGCTGCGTTCAGGGGCAGGAGTCAGCCTCCGGGAGGCATGTCCCGGTATTTCATGACATCTTCGATCAGAAGGTTCAGGACCCGCTTCGACTGGCCCATATCGGAGAGCTGTCCCGGCACGGTAATGCCGCCGCTCAGCAGGGTTCCGGCATCCATTGCCTCCAGTGTGATAATCAGGTCCCCCTCCCACGACCAGATCGAGGAGAGCATCTTCGAGCGGATGACGCAGCCATTCGTCGCGTGGGTGATGTCTTCGACCGGCTGGCTGCGGCTTGCGAGCGAGCAGAGCACGGCGGCCAGCGTTTCTCCGAACGTGTTGCGGAACCCCTGTGTCACGTCCCGGCTGGTCTTCATGCCCAGCTTTGCTGAAATCGGCAGCGATATGTCCTTGATCAGCTTCAGCGGCGGGGCAGGTCCTGCGCCGGTGATCGTCATGATCGGGCGAGCGAGTTCGTAGAACTGTTCAGCCGACATGCCCTTCGGGTTGGCACCTGTGACCGCTTCGATCCGGGCGCGCACTTCGGGATGCCCCATGATTTCTCGCGGCGTCATGGAATTGCGCCAGTCGATGGATGGGTCGGTTTCAGGGAGGGGTGTTTTGGCCTGCGGCGCGGCGACGGTGCCAGCGCTGGCTTTCGGTGCGCCGCACTGGGCGCAAAATCTGTCAGTCTCGCCGAATTTTCGGCCACACTGCGTACAGTACATGGTCGGGTCCCCACGACATATCTCGCGGGGACCCTACAGTAATTAGGCGCCCGCGTCAGCGAGGTTCTGGTTCACGAAGTCCCAGTTCACCAGGCTGTTCAGGAACGTGTCCATGTATCCGGGGCGGGAGTTCTGGTAGTCGAGATAATAGGCGTGTTCCCAGACATCCATGGTCAGGAGCGGGGTGGTGCCTTCTGCGGTCAGCGGGGTTTCGGCGTTCGGCGTCTTGGTGATGGCCAGCTTGCCGTCTTTCAGGACCAGCCAGGCCCAGCCGGAACCGAACTGCGTGCCGCCGGCGGCTTTGAATGCTTTGACGAACTCGTCATAGCCGCCGAGGTCACGGTCGATGAGTTCAGCGACCTTGCCGTGCGGCTTGCCACCGCCGCCTGGCTTCATCGAGTGCCAGTAGAAGGTATGGTTCCACACCTGGGCAGCATTGTTGAACATGCCGGCCTTCGACGCGTCCGCGGCAGAGATCTTGACGATTTCCTCGAGCGACTTGCTTTCGAGGTCGGTGCCGTCGATCAGGCCATTCAGGTTGGTGACATAGGCCTGATGGTGCTTGCCGTGGTGGAAGTTCAGAGTCTGTTCTGAAATGTGCGGGGCCAGTGCGTCACGCCCATAGGGAAGATCGGGAAGTGTGAATGCCATCTGGAATTCCTTTCTTGCAGGTATGTATCTGGTAGAGAAGCGCGTCATCCGACATATGGGTTCCATGCCGAACAAGACCACCCCCCTTTCCAAATCACAGTGGGCCGCAATCGACAAGCGGGTGCGCAAGGTTGATGAAGACCGCTGGATCTCCAGCCGCTACGCGCCTTCTGCCCAGCGGCAGGCCCTGACGGCGCTCTACGCGCTCGCCTATGAGTTGGCCCGGGTGCGGCTGGCCGTCTCGGAGGAAACACTGGGCCTGATCCGCTTCCAGTGGTGGCGCGAGGCCCTGAACGAGCTGGAAGAGGGCAAGCCGCCGCGCGAGCATGACGTGTGCCTCGCCATCGCGGAAGAAGTGGCCTCCGGCCAGCTCAAGCCCGCCGCACTGCAAAGGCTGGTCGACGGGTATGAGGCTGCTTTTGTTGCGGAGGATCGCAGCAAGGAACCGGAAGCCTGGCTGGCCCTGATCGCGGCCAGCATGTTGGCGAGCCATCATGACTGGGCCGAGGAGATCCGCGAGGTCGCTCCGGCCTATGCCGCCCTCCGCCGGTCAGAGACGAAGGCATTCGGTCCGCATGTGAAGCCGGTGCCGAAATCCATCCGCCCGGCCGTCGCCCACTATCGCCTGCGCAAGCACTACAGCGAAAAGGGCGAACCGGACGCCGTCACCAAACGCTTCAGCATCCTGAAAGCCATCCGGACCGGGCAGGTCTAGGCTTCAAACGCCTTCAGGATCGGGCAAGGGCCACCTTCCGTGTCGTCGCAGCGATCGGCCAGCCGGTTCAGGGATGCACGGGCCCGCTTCAGTTCCTTGATCTGAACGTCGAGCGCCTCGATGCGATTGCGGGCCATCTGGCGCACCTCGACCCGGTCCGACGTTGCGTCGAGTTCGATGAGGCGGTCAATCTGCTTCAGTGTGAATCCTGCGGCCTGGGCGAGCCGAATGAATTTCAGCCGCTCAACATCCGGCGGACCATACTTGCGCGTTCCGCCTGACGTGCCGCCTCCCGACGGTCGCGCGGGCAGCGCCATGAGGCCGAGGCGCTGGTAGTACCTGATGGTTTCTACCCCTACACCGCCAGCGCGGGCGAGCTGTCCGATGCTCAGCAAATTTTCGTCTTGCAACCGTACCATGGTACGGAACTTATATGCGGGGGATCCTGTTCTCAAGTGGAGTTGATCCCATGCCATCTTCAAAACAAACCGCCGTACTCTACCGGATGCAAACACCGGAGCACACTTGTCCATTCGGCCTGCGGAGCCGCGCATTGCTGCGCAGCAAGGGCTTTACGGTGGACGACCGGCTGTTGGTGTCCCGGGAGCAGACGGATGCCTTCAAGGCCGAACACGATGTGAAGACGACACCGCAAACATTCATCGACGGCCAGCGGATCGGTGGCCATGAAGACCTGCGGAAGTATTTCGGCCTTCCAGTCCGGGACAAGGAAAAGAAAACCTACAGGCCGGTCATCGCAATTTTTGCATCAGCCGCATTGATGGCCGCAGCCATGAGCTGGGCGGTGCCCGGGACGTTTCTGACAATTCGGACGGCAGAATGGTTCATCGCAATCAGCATGTGTTTGCTGGCGGTGCAGAAGCTGCAGGATCTCGATGCGTTCACCAACACTTTCCTGGGATACGACCTGCTGGCTCGCCGGCAATTACGATATGCCTATGTTTATCCGTTTGCCGAGCTTCTGGCTGGCGTCCTGATGATCGCAGGCGCGTTGATGTGGTTCGCCGCACCGCTCGCCCTTTTTATCGGGGCAATTGGTGCGGTCTCGGTCTACCGGGCAGTCTATACTGAGAAGCGTGACCTCAAATGCGCCTGCGTGGGCGGCAACTCCAATGTTCCGTTGGGCTTCGTCTCATTGCTGGAGAACGTCATGATGGTGGCCATGGCGACCTGGATGCTGCTGAAATAGGGCGGGACTATTCGGCGGCGATGGCAGCCTGCGCTGCCAGCCAGTTGTCGATGTCCTGCAGGGCGCGCGCGGCCTGGGCGCCTTTTTTGGAACGGCCTTTGGCCTTGCCGCGCAGGCGCTTGCCGTTCTCGTCCTTTTTCGGGAAATCCTCGATGTCCGGAAACAGGCCGAAATTGACGTTCATCGGTTGGAAGGTCTGCTTGCCTTCAAGGTGCCCGCCCGTGATGTGCGTGATCAGCGCCCCAAGCGCCGTTGTTGGCGGCGGCGTGTCCAGCGTGCGGCCAAGGCGTTCTGCGGCGGCGAAGCGCCCTGCCAGCAGTCCCATGGCCGCGCTTTCGACATAGCCTTCGACACCGGTCACCTGACCGGCAAAGCGCAGGCGCGGCATGGATTTCATGCGCAGCTGAGCGTCCAGCAGTTTCGGAGAGTTCAGGAACGTATTCCGGTGGATGCCGCCAAGGCGCGCGAACTCTGCCTTCTCAAGGCCCGGGATCTTTCGGAAGATGTCGCCTTGTGCGCCGTATTTCAGCTTGGTCTGGAAGCCGACCATGTTCCACAGCGTGCCAAGGGCATTGTCCTGGCGCAGCTGCACGACGGCATGGGCCTTCACGTCCGGCTGGTGTGGATTGGTCAGGCCCACGGGCTTCATTGGGCCGAAGCGCAAGGTTTCGCGGCCGCGTTCCGCCATCACTTCGATGGGCAGGCAGCCTTCGAAGTAAGGCGTGTCCTTTTCCCAGTCGCGGAATTCAGTCTTCTCACCGGCGATCAGTGCATCGATGAAGGCGTTGTATTGCTCTTCCGTCAGCGGACAGTTGATGTAGGCCGCCGTGTCACCGCCGGGGCCCGGCTTGTCATAGCGGCTCTGGCGCCAGGCTTTGTCCATGTCGATGGAGTCGAAATAGACGATCGGGGCGATCGCGTCGAAGAAGGCGAGGTCGTCTTCGCCGGTGTGCGCATGGATCGCTTCGGCGAGCGGAATGGATGTCAGCGGGCCGGTGGCGACGATCACGCTGTCCCAGTCTTCCGGCGGAAGCCCGACGATTTCCTCGCGGACGATGGTGACGTTCGGATGCGCTTCCAGCTTGGCCGTCACGGCTTCGGCAAAGCCTTCCCGGTCCACCGCCAGGGCGCTGCCCGCCGGGACCTGGTGTTCGGCAGCCGTGGAAATGATCAGTCCGTTCGCGCGGCGCATCTCTTCGTGCAGCACGCCGACCGCGTTTGATGTGTGATCGTCAGAGCGGAACGAGTTCGAGCAGACAAGCTCGGCCAGCTTGTCGGTCTGGTGGGCTTCGGTGCCCTTCACGCCGCGCATTTCGTGCAGGATGACGGGCACGCCGGCATTCGCTGCCTGCCAGGTGGCTTCCGATCCGGCCATGCCGCCGCCGATGATATGAATAGGTTTGATGCTCATGGTCGGGACATGCGCAGGCCGGCCGGTTCCGTCAAGACGGGGTTTGCGGCTGCGGCCGGGGGCGCTAAGGCATTCTGCATGGACTCAAATACCTCATCCCCGGCGTCTTCGCCCTCCATTCCGGACCTGATCGTACAGGCTTGGCGCCTTGCTGCGCAGGCGGCCCTGCCGGGCCTGCCATGGCTGGCCCTGCTGGCCCTGATGGGCGGTTTCTACAAATGGGCGCTCAGCACAGGCACGGGTGGCACGATGCTGACGCTGGCGGCGCTGGCCGTCCTCTTCTTCGCCGGGGTGCAGGCCTCGCTGATGATTTACCGGGCAATGATTCCCGGGGCGAAGGGGGCGTTCATGGCCCTGATGCACATGAACCTCGCCGTTTACCTCGCTTTCTTCTTCATCAGCTTCTTCATTTTCTTCTTCGTCGGCATCTTCGGCGTGGTGATGCTGCAACTGTCTGGCCTGGTGGATCTCGCGGCCGAAGGGGCGGACGAGCAGATACCTGCTGCGCTCGCGGGCATGATGTCGACCCCCTATGGCTGGGCGCTGTCCATCGTTTACGCGACCGGACTTGGCGGGCTGGCCTTTCTCGCCCTGCGCCTGCTGCTGGCAGGGGCCGCGACGGTGCAAACGGGGCAGGTGATGGTGTTCCGAACCTGGCGTTGGACAAAGGGCGATGCGTTGCGCTTCGGTGCAGCCAGCCTGGTCACGCACGTTCTACCGTTCCTTGTGGGCTATATCGCGAACCTCGTGATCATCGCCGCAGCCGGAAAGGGTGAAGTCGCCCTGTTCGCGACAGGGGCCAGCGGGCTCTTGCTGCAGGTGCCGTTCATCCTTGCGGGGCATGGCCTCGCCGTCGCCGCATTGAAAGCGGTCCATCCCCCGGGCAGCGTTGCCTAGGCGGCCGAAACCGGCTTAGTTTTCCGCCCTAGGGACAAAGCAGAGGGACGCAGCATGGCCAGCCGGTTCACATTTGACGGGGCACTTATGTTCGGCTTCCGCGCGGCGCATGCGCGGTCGTTTCCATGGAAATTCGCGCTTGCATTCGCTGTGATCAGCACGGTTCTGACAGCACTGTTTGTCTGGCTCGTGAAAGATACGCTTTTCGGCTTTGTCAGTTCGATGGAACAGCTGGACCAGTCCGGGATCGACGATCCGGCCATCATCTTCCAGGCGATGTTCAGCACGCTTGGCAGCATGGTACCCGTGGCAGTCCTTGGCGGGCTCGCCAGCCTTGTCATTTGGGCCATGTTCATGACTGCCACCCAGCGGCGCTATATCCGGGATGAGGCTTTCTCGATCCGGTTTGGCCCGGACGAGTTGCGGATGATGGGGGCCGGCCTCGTCTGGTTTCTCGGGGTGTCGGTTGTCTATGTCCTGCCGCTGCTGGTCATGCTGCCCGCCTTCGGCCTGATCACCGATTTCTATCATGGCGACATCACCGAGGAACAACTGGCAATGTCGCTGCTCAGCCGGGCAGGCATTGTTGCCGTCTTCTTCCTGCTGACGCTCCCGTTCTACGTCTTCTTCGCAACACGGTTTTCGCCGGTGTTTGCCATGACGCTGAAAGAAGGGAAAATCGCGTTTGGGGATGCCTGGATTGCCTCGCGCGGCCGGTTCTGGCCGATCCTCGGGGCGTATCTGATTGTCGCGATCATCGGGGGGATGGCCGTGGGCTTTGCCTCGACCATTCTGGAAACACTGATGACGCCGGCATTCATGAATTCCTTGAGCGTTGTGGACGATATCTCCGAACTGGAAAGCCTGTTCACCCCTGTCGTTGTCGCAGCCATGCTGGCCTACACCTTCATCCGCTATTTCCTCTCGGGATTGCTGATGCACTTCGTGAACGGCCCGGCCGCCTTCGCCGCAAGGCACGACCCGCGCGGCAGCGTGGATGACGCGCTGAACGTTTCCGAATTCGACTAAGGCACGCCTCCATGAACCCGCTCCCGTTCAGTTTCGGAAATGCCGTCACCCATTTTACGAAAACGGGCGGGCCAGCCGGGTTCCTGTGGAAGTTCGCCCTGGCTTATGCCGCGATGGCCTGCCTGGTTCAGGCCGTCTCGGTCATGCTTCAGTGGCCGGTTTATGAGGCGTACATCCAGCTATTCACGGGGGATGGCGGGTTTGAGCGATATGCCGAAGACATGGAGGACGTGTCCGTCGCCTCTTCGCTGAGCGGTCTGCTCGTCATGCCATTGGGAATTCTGCTCTGGGTCATGTTCGAGGCGGCGAACCAACGCCGCTACATGCGCGGGGACGGCTTCGGACTGCGCATTGGCGCAGATGAGGGACGCCTGTTGATCGTAGGCCTGATCTGGATTGCGCTGTTTATCGGCATGTATCTCGGTTTTGCCGTCACGGTCGCGATCCCCGTCGCTGCGGGTTTCCTGTTTGCCCCGGACGGCGTCGTCCTTGCCATACTGCTCGGCGTTGTGATGATGATTGGCTACATGATGTTCGTGTTGTGGCTTTCCGCGCGCCTTTCTGCCGCCGCCGCCCTGACGGTCAGAGACCGGCAGATCCGCTTCTTTGAATCCTGGCGCGTTACCCGCGGAAAAGGCTGGACGATTGTCGGGTCATGGATCGTCCTGGGGCTGATCGCGATGTTTGTGCTGATCCTGTTCTATCTTCTGCTCGCAGCGCTCGGAATTGGACTGCTGTCAGCACAACTGCCCGGAGTGATGGATGGCGGCGCATCGGAAGACGAAATCATCGGGGCGATCATTTCCCCCATGTTCTGGCTGCCGATGCTGGCGGTTGTCCTCGCCTTCACCATCGCGCAATCCACGCTGATGCACATTTTCAGCGGGCCAGCTGCGCTTGCCGCCCGTACGGATCCGGACTGGATCAGCGCGGGCATGGTTGGCGAGTTCGACTAGGGAGAGCTGCCCTCTCTGCTATTTGGCGGAGCTGGCTGCTTTCGTCTTGCGGCCCTTCGCGGGTGCCTTGGCAGGGGCTTTCTTGGCGGCAGGCTTTTTCGCACTGGTTTTGGACGGCGATGATTTCTTCGCCGCGGCCTTGCTGGCGGACTTCGTTTCCGCCGCAGCAGGCTTCGACCGCTTGTTGCGGGCCGCGCGTCGCTCATCCTGCCGCCGGAAGGTTTCTGCCAGGAAACGCCCGGTCCAGCTTTCCTTGCTGGCGGCGATGTCTTCCGGCGTGCCCGCTGCGATCAGCTGGCCACCGCCATCGCCGCCTTCCGGACCGATGTCCAATACCCAGTCGGCCGTCTTCACGACATCCAGATTGTGCTCGATCACCAGCACGGTGTTACCGCCATCGACCAGTTCATGCAGCACTTCGAGCAGCTTGCGCACATCTTCGAAGTGGAGACCCGTCGTCGGCTCGTCGAGAATATACAGTGTGCGGCCGGTCGCGCGCTTTGACAGTTCCTTGGCGAGCTTTACGCGTTGCGCCTCACCGCCAGACAGGGTCGTCGCCTGCTGGCCGACCTTGATATAGCCAAGGCCGACCCGGTTCAGCGTTTCCAGCTTGTTGGCAATGGCGGGCACGGCGGAGAAGAACTTCGCGCCGTCTTCGACCGTCATGTCCAGCACGTCGGCGATGGACTTGCCTTTGAACTTCACTTCCAGCGTCTCGCGATTGTAGCGCTGGCCCTTGCAGGTTTCGCACGTCACGTAGACGTCCGGCAGGAAGTGCATCTCGATCTTGATGACGCCGTCGCCTTCGCAGGCTTCACAGCGGCCGCCTTTGACGTTGAAGCTGAACCGGCCCGGCGCATAGCCGCGGGCCTTGGCTTCCGGCAGGCCGGCATACCAGTCGCGGATCGGGCCAAAGGCCCCGGTATAGGTCGCCGGGTTCGAACGCGGGGTGCGTCCGATGGGGCTCTGGTCAATGTCGATCACCTTGTCGAGGTGTTCGAGGCCCTGAATGCTCTCATAGGGCAGCGGCGGGCTGGAGGCGCCATTCAGCTTGCGGGCCAGCGCCTTGTACAGCGTCTCGATGATGAGGGTGGACTTGCCGCCGCCCGACACGCCCGTTACGCAGGTGAAGCTGCCGAGCGGAATGGTCGCGTTCACGCTCCTCAGATTGTTGCCCGTCGCGCCCTTCAGCGTGATCTTCCGCTTGACCTTCTCCACCGGACGCCGTTTCGGAATGGCGATTTCGCGTGTGCCGTTCAGATAGTCTGCCGTCAGACTGTCTTTCGATTTCAGGATGTCTGCGGGCGTGCCTTCTGCAATGATTTCGCCGCCATGCACACCGGCGCGGGGGCCCATGTCGATGACATGGTCTGCTGTCAGGATCGCGTCCTCATCATGCTCCACCACGATGACGGAGTTGCCGAGATCGCGCAGCCGCTTCAGCGTTTCCAGCAGGCGTTCATTGTCGCGCTGGTGCAGGCCGATGCTTGGCTCGTCCAGCACGTAAAGCACGCCGGTCAGTCCGGAGCCGATCTGGCTGGCGAGGCGGATGCGCTGGCTTTCCCCGCCTGACAGCGTACCGGAGGCGCGCGACAGGCTGAGATAGTCGAGGCCGACATCGTTGAGGAAGACCAGACGGTCGTTGATCTCTTTCAGGATGCGGGAGGCGATCTGGTTCTGCTGCTTGGTCAGCGTCTTGTGCGCGACGGCAAACCATTCGTCCGCTTCCCGGATGGAGAACTGGCCGGCATCTGAAATGTCGAGTCCGGCGATCTTCACGGCCAGCGCTTCCGGCTTCAGGCGTTTGCCGCCGCAGGACGGGCAGGGCGCGGCGGCCTGGAATTTCCCGATCTCCTCGCGCACCCACTGGCTGTCAGTCTCGCGATAGCGGCGCTCGAGGTTCGGGATGACGCCTTCATACGTCTTCGTCACTTCGTAGCGGCGCATGCCGTCATCATAGACAAAGTCGATTTCGTCCTCGCCCGTGCCGAACAGGATCACGTCCTGCACCTGCTTCGACAGCTTGTTCCACGGGCTCTTAAGGTCGAATCCGTAATGGTCGGCCAGCGCCTGCAGCGTCTGGGTCTGGTAGGGCGAGGTCGACTTGGCCCAGGGCGCGATGGCGCCATTCATCAGGTCCAGATCCTTGTCCGGAACAACCAGGCCTTCATCGATCTTCAGCTGTTCGCCAAGGCCGTCACAAGTCGGGCAGGCGCCGAACGGATTGTTGAACGAGAAGAGACGTGGTTCGATTTCCGGAATTGTGAAGCCGGAAACCGGGCAGGCGAAATTGGCGCTGAAGGTTACGCGGCGCGGCTCGGTCTCGTCGTCCGCCTTGTCGGCGAATTCGGCGATGGCGATGCCGTCGGCGAGGCTGAGGGCGGTCTCGAAACTTTCGGCGAGGCGCTGCTCCATGCCTTCGCGCACGACGACCCGGTCGACCACGACGTCGATATCGTGCTTGAATTTCTTGTCGAGCTTGGGCGGGTCTTCGAGTTCATAGAACTCCCCATCCACCTTCACGCGCTGGTAACCATTCTTCAGCAGTTCGGCGAATTCCTTGCGGTATTCCCCTTTCCGTCCACGGACGATGGGGGCCAGCAGGTAGAGGCGCGCGCCTTCAGGCAGGTCCAGCGTCCGGTCCACCATCTGGCTGACCGTCTGGCTTTCGATGGGCAGGCCGGTGGCCGGCGAATAGGGGACGCCAACGCGCGCCCAGAGGAGGCGCATATAGTCATAGATCTCCGTAACCGTGCCGACGGTGGAGCGCGGGTTCCGGCTGGTCGTCTTCTGCTCGATGGAGATGGCGGGCGACAGGCCCTCGATGCTCTCCACATCCGGTTTCTGCATCAGTTCAAGGAACTGGCGGGCATAGGCCGAGAGGCTCTCAACATAGCGGCGCTGGCCTTCGGCATAGATCGTGTCGAATGCCAATGAGGATTTTCCAGAGCCGGACAGGCCGGTCATCACGACCAGCTCGCCGCGCGGAATGTCCACGTCGATATTCTTGAGATTGTGTTCCTTGGCGCCGCGAACGCGGATGAAGGGAGACTCGGCCATGTCGAGAACTTTCGGGCTTTTTGCTCGTTACGTCTGCAAAACGGGAATTGGATTGGTGCTAGTGCTTATGTGTGTCGCGAGTCCAGCTTGACGACAAGAACAAAATATGAACATTTGAGGGCTGCTGCAAAAATGTGTCAGCAGTGATCTCTTGTGGACAGACTGGCCGCTGCCGCTTCCCGGCAGGCGACAGGATGGCCCTGTCAGGGTACAAGAGTCGAATCGAATACGAAACGGATCAGATCGGAGCGGAGTTTCAACCATGGCAGGATCAGTGAACAAGGTCATCCTCGTAGGAAATGTCGGGCAGGATCCTGAGGTCCGCCAGTTCCAGAACGGTGGACAAGTGGCCAGCTTCTCGCTCGCGACGTCCGAAACCTGGAAAGACAAGAACACCGGCGAGCGCCGCGAAAAAACCGAATGGCACCGCATTGCCGTGTTCAGCGAAGGCCTTGTCCGTGTGGTCCAGAACTATGTGAAGAAGGGCTCGAAGCTGTACATCGAGGGCCAGCTCGAAACCCGCAAATGGCAGGACAAGGACGGCCAGGACCGCTACACGACTGAAGTCGTGCTGCGCGGCTTCAACTCCACGCTGACCATGCTCGACAGCCGCGGTGAAGGCGGTGGCCGGTCTGCCGGCGGCGATTTCGGCGGCTACTCGCAAGGGGGCGGCGGTGCCCGCCAGATGAGCGGCCCGCAGGAAAGCTTTGCCAGCCACGACCTCGACGACGAGATTCCGTTCTAAGGCTACCCGAATGGTCAGGGCATGGCTCCGGCCGCTGCTGGCACTCTCTGCCTGTCTGCTGGCCGCATGCGTGCTGCCAGCGTCTGGCATACCGCCGCAGAACGTTGAATCATCTTTGGAAAGTGCCGGTGTAGACCCATCCCGGTCTGCCCTGTTGATTGTCCGGCTTGAAGACGAAGCGACATGGTCCAGCGGCACAGCCCGGCTGGACAAGCGTTTCGTCGCCGCTTCCACCTCCAAGATCCCGCATACGCTGATCGCCATCGAAACCGGTGCCGTCTCCGGCCCGGATGAGTGGTTCGAGTGGGACGGACAGGCGCGATTCCTGCCGGCCTGGAACAAGAGCCAGACATTGGCTGATGCGTTCCGGCACTCGACGGTCTGGATCTACCAGACGATCACGCCGCGCATCGGCAGTGAAGCCTTGCATGGCTGGCTGGCCTCTTTCGGCTACGGAAATGCCGACACAGGCGCGCCTGAGGACGTTACGGCATATTGGTTGAAAGGCCCTCTCCGCATCTCCGCAAGCGAGCAGGTGGCCTTCCTGAGGTGTCTGGTGCGGCATGAATTGCCCTTGCCGGCCCGTACTTACGACCTGGCTGTGCCTGTCATGCTGGCGGAGGAGGGAGAAGGCTGGCGCCTTTACGCCAAGACCGGCTGGTTCAGCAGCGACGAGGCGCAGGATATCGGTTGGTATGTCGGCTGGCTGGAGCGGTCCGGCGGCGACGCGCCGGGCACCTATGTGTTTGCCTTCAACATGGATGTCATCACGCCTGAAACCGACATTCCCAGGCGTCCGGCGGCCGTGCGGCAGGCACTTGTGGATATCGGGGCGCTGCCAGCCTCCTGAGCCTTGTTGTAAAAACGTTTTTTTAGCCCGGAATTACTGCAATTTTCAGGGCTTTCAGGTTTGTTTTGGCGCCCCGAAATGCTAGACAAACGGGTAAGATTCTGAAGCGCGATTCCCGCGCGCCCTCTGCAGCTGACACGAGTTTCTCATGAGCGACCAGACGACCCCTCCGGAAGACCCGGAAACCCCCGAAAATGGCGGTGGGGGCGGCGCAGGCCTGCCGGACGGGATTGAGCCCGTTTCCATCGAATCCGAGCTGAGAAGCTCCTATCTCGACTACGCGATGAGCGTGATCGTCAGCCGGGCGCTGCCGGATGTGCGCGACGGCCTGAAGCCGGTGCACCGGCGCATCCTCTATGCGATGCAGGTCAACGGCAACACGCCGGACAAGCCCTACAAGAAATCGGCCAACATCGTCGGCGCCGTGATGGGTAACTACCACCCGCACGGCGACAGCGCGATTTATGACGCGCTGGTGCGGATGGCGCAGCCGTTCTCCATGGGCCTGCCCCTTGTCGACGGTCAGGGCAATTTCGGATCGATCGACAATGATCCGCCGGCCGCCATGCGTTACACCGAATCCCGGATGATGAAGGCGGCGACGCACCTGCTTGCCGACATCGAAAAGGATACGGTCGACTTTCAGGACACCTATGACGGCTCCCAGCAGGAGCCGATGGTTCTCCCGGCCCAGTTTCCCAACCTTCTCGTCAATGGTGGCGGCGGTATTGCCGTCGGCATGGCGACGAACATCCCGCCGCACAATCTGGGTGAAGTGGTCGATGCGACCATTGCCGTCATCGACGACCCCACGATCGACGATGATGCGCTGTGCGAAATCGTCCCCGGTCCGGATTTCCCGACCGGCGGCCAGATCATGGGCATGTCCGGCTCACGCAAGGCGCTGCTGACGGGGCGCGGCAGCGTGATCGTCCGCGCCAAGACGGATATCGAGGAGGCCCGCAACGGGCGTCAGGCGATCATCGTCACGGAAATCCCTTACCAGGTGAACAAGGCCGCGATGATCACCAAGATCGCCGAACTCGTGCGCGAGAAGCGGATCGAGGGCATCGCCGACCTGCGCGATGAATCCGACCGCCACGGCATCCGTGTCGTGATCGAGGTGAAGAAGGATGCAAGCGCCGAAGTGGTGCTGAACCAGCTCTACCGCTTCAGCCAGATGCAGAACTCGTTCCCGGTGAACATGCTGGCGCTGAACGGCGGCCGTCCGGAACTGATGAACCTGCGCAAGGTGCTCGATTGCTTCATCGCCTTCCGTCAGGAAGTCGTCGTCCGCCGGACCAAGCACGACCTGAACAAGGCGCGCGACCGGGCCCACGTCCTCGTCGGCCTTGCCATGGCTGTCGCCAATATCGACGAAGTCATCCGCATCATCCGGCACTCGTCTGATCCGAACACGGCACGCGAACAGCTGCTGGCCAAAGCCTGGCCGGTCATGGACATGGGGCCGCTGCTCGACCTCATCGCAGACCGGCGTACGCGCAAGGGCGAAGGTGACACGATCTATCTGTCGGACGAGCAGGCACGCGCCATCCTGGCGCTGCAACTGTCCCGCCTCACCGGCCTTGGTCGGGACGAAATCGGTAATGAAGCCAAGGGCTTGTCCGAGAAAATTGCAGACTATCTCGACATCCTCCGCTCCCGTCCGCGCATCCGCGATATCATCAAGGGCGAGCTGACCGAGGTGAAAGAGAAGTTCGCCGTGCCGCGCCGCTCCGAGTTCACGGCCGGCGGAATCGACATGGAAGACGAGGACCTCATCGAGGTCGAGGATATGGTCGTCACCGTCACCCATGGCGGCTACGTCAAGCGGACCCCGCTCTCGACCTACCGGACACAGCATCGCGGCGGCAAGGGCCGCTCGGGCGTGTCGATGAAGGAAGACGATTTCGTCGTCCAGCTCTTCTCGGCAACGACGCATACGGAAATGCTGTTCTTCTCCTCGGCCGGCATGGTCTACAAGGAGAAGGTGTGGCGCCTGCCGGTGGGCGGGCCGACCTCGCGCGGCAAGGCGCTGGTCAACATCTTCCCGCTGGCCGCCGACGAGCGCATCGAGAGCGTCATGCCGCTGCCGGACGATGAGGAGTCCCGCAACGAGCTGGACGTCATGTTCGCCACCAAGACAGGCAATGTCCGCCGGAACAAGCTGTCCGAATTCATTCGCGTCAACCGCAACGGCAAGATCGCGATGAAGCTGGAAGAGAATGCCGATGACGGTATCGTCAGCGTGAAGATCTGTTCCGAGAAAGACGATATCCTGCTGACCACGGCGCTCGGCCAGTGTATCCGCTTCCAGGTCACCGATGTCCGTGTCTTCGCCGGGCGTAACTCGACCGGCGTGCGCGGCATTCGTCTGGCAGATGGCGACGAAGTCATCTCCATGGGCATCCTGCGTCACATTGACGTCACCTCCGAAGAGGCGCGTGCCTATCTCAAACATGCCGCCGCCATGCGCCGCGCTGCGACAGGCGAGGAGGAGGAAGTCTCCGACGATGACGAGGACGGCACGGAAGAGGCATCCCTGTCGACCGAGCGCCTGGCTGAGCTTGGTGCGGCAGAAGAGTTCGTCCTGACCATCGCCGACGACGGCATGGGCAAACGCTCCTCCGCCTATGATTACCGTGTCACCGGCCGGGGCGGCAAAGGTCTCGTGGCCCAGAACATCTGGGGCCGGGACAAGAAAAAAGGTCCGGTCAAGAAAGTGGCCCAGTCCTTCCCGGTTGATGATGGCGATCAGGTCATGCTCGTCACGGATGCCGGCCAGTTGATCCGCACCCCGGTTGAACAAATCCGGATTGCCGGGCGTTCCACCGGCGGCGTCTGGGTTCTCCGCACAGCGGAAGGAGAGCGCGTTGTGTCCGTCGCTCGCCTTGTGGAAGACGCTGAAACCGCTATGGATGAGGACGGCGGCGCTGAATAAGCGCCGCTGTTGTACGAGTAAAAAGGGCCGGGGAGGGCCGCCATGCACCGCGTTGGATTGTATCCGGGAACTTTCGACCCCCCGACGATCGGCCATATCGACATCATTGGCCGGGCTCGGAAGCTGGTCGATACGCTGATCATCGGCGTCGCCATCAATGAAGCCAAGAAGCCCTTGTTTTCACTGGAAGAACGCGTCGAGATGGTGCGGTCGGAATGTGCGAAACTGGACGGGCCGGGGCTCGCTGACATCAAGGTCATGCCCATGCACGGCTTGCTCATGAAGTTCGCGGAAGCCTGCGGTGCGCATATCATCGTGCGCGGCCTGCGGGCCGTTCAGGACTTCGAATACGAGTTCCAGATGACGGCGATGAACGAACAGCTCAATCCCGATATCGAGACAGTCTTCCTGATGGCGGATGTACGCCACCAGGCTGTTGCGTCTCGTCTGGTGAAAGAAATTGCCAGCCTCGGCGGCGATATCACGCCGTTCCTGACGCCGGATGTGAAGCGCGCGCTGATGGAAAAGTACGGGAAGTAGTTGCCCGCGACGGATCTACTGCCTCAGACCGTTGAATCCTGACAAGTGATGCCTGACATTGGCACACACACGGCGCCACGCGTGCGCCCGGATGGAGACGTTGCGTACAATGAAGCTGGCTTCCCTGAAATTCCTGCCAACGGCCCTTGCGGCTTCGGCTCTCGCCCTGTCGTTCACCGCCTTTGCCGAGGATGCAGGCGAACCTGCAGCTCCGGCTGAAATCACGGCGGCAGACGCGAAAGCAGACCCGGCAAACTGGCGGCAGGTTGACCCGGAGAACCTCTTCATCTTCCAGACGACCAAGGGCCGCGTCCTGATCGAGGCATTCCCCGCAGTCGCCCCAAAACACTATGAACAGTTCGCCGCCATCATCCGCTCAGGCGATTTCGACGGCACGGGTTTCCACCGTGTGATCAATGATTTCATGGCGCAGGGTGGTGATATCTTCGCCCTGAAGGGACGTGACTCCGGCCTGCCCAATCTTGAAGGCGAGTTCACCTTCCGCCGCGACCCTGTCGAGATGCCGCTGGAAGCAACGATCGGGCCGGAAGACACTGCGAAGTTCGGCTATATCAAGGGCTTCCCGATCGGCACCCAGGCAAGCTTCTTTGCCGAGATGTCGGTCGACGGCATGGTCGAAAGCTATATCCCGCACTGCAAGGGCATGGTCTCCACCGCCCGTACGGAGGATCCGAATTCCGCCAATGCGCAATTCTTCCTGATGCGTGGTCAGGCAGAGCATCTTGACCGCAAATACACGGCCTGGGGCCGGGTGGTTGTCGGCGAAGATGTGGTGAAAGCCATCAAGCACGGCCCGGACTCGCGCGACGGCCATGTCGACAATCCGGACATTCTGACGTCCGCAAAGATCGCAGCGGACCTGCCGGAAGGCGAACGCCCCGAAGTCTGGGTCGAGCGCACGGACGGTCCGGTCTTCCTGGCGAAGATGGCCGACAAGGACGACATTGATGTCTGCTCGTTGCCGTCGGTTCCGGCTGTCGCAGACAAGTAAGGGCTTGTTGCGCGCCCGGCCTGTTTCTGCGACACGGGCGCCCCATGGACCTCACACAATTCCAGTTTGACCTGCCCGAGCGGCTGATCGCACTTCGCCCCGCGGAGCCGCAGGATTCTGCGCGCCTGCTGGTCGTGCATGGTGATGGCCGGCTGGAAGATGCGGGCGTGCGAAACTTGCCGCGCTACCTGAGTGCCGGGGATGTGCTGGTCTTCAACGACACGCGTGTCCTGCCCGCCGCGCTGAAGGGCGTGCGCCCGGCGCGGGACGAAACCGGCCAGGATGTTGCCTGCGATGTGAACCTCACCGAGCGGGTGGATGGCCGCAACTGGCGTGCATTGGCGCGACCAGGCAGGCGGCTGAAGGATGGCGACACGATCGTCTTCGCCGAAGGCTTTACGGCGGAATTCACCGGCCACCATGACGGCGGCGAGATCGGTCTCCGCTTTTCCCTCGAAGGTGAGGCGCTGACCGAAGCGTTGGACCGGCACGGCGCCATGCCCCTGCCGCCCTATATCGCCCGCCGCCGTGCTGCCGATGCAAAAGACCGGGAAACCTACCAGACCGAATTTGCAGGCGAGGATGCCGCCTCCGTCGCTGCGCCGACGGCAGGCCTGCACTTCACGCCGCGTCTTCTGTCCGAATGCGATGCAGCTGGATTGATCCGCGAAAAGGTGCGCCTGCATGTCGGCCTCGGCACGTTCAAGCCGCTGGAAGAGAAGCAGCTGGAAGAAAACCGGCTGCACCAGGAATGGCGCCGCCTGACGCCGGAAACGGCAACGCGCCTGAATGCGGCGCGGGCAGGCGGGCACAGGGTCGTACCTGTCGGCACGACGGCCATGCGCACGCTTGAAAGCTGTGTGGATACGGTGGGTGTGTTGCACCCGGCGACTGGCCCGACAGACATTTTCCTGAAGCCGGGGGATGCCGTGCGTGGCACCGATGCCCTGGTGACGAACTTCCACCTGCCGGGCTCCAGCCTGTTCATGCTGGTCTCGGCCCTGATGGGAACGGACGTGATGCGCGCGGCCTATGCCCACGCCATCGCAAACGAGTATCGCTTCTACTCCTACGGCGATGCCTGCCTGCTACTTCCCTAGCTGCGCCGCCACATCGGGGCGGAGTTCCGTCATTTCACGGATGGCTTTCGCGGCCGTGATGCGCGCGAGGTGGCGGCCTTTTTCGTCGCGCCAGTCGGCTTCGACGAGGCCCGTCGTGCGCCCGCGGCTGACGAGCCGGCCTTCGATTGTGATCAGGCCGTGCGGCACCGGGCGCAGAATGCGCGTCTGCAGTTCCATCGTGGTGAACCATTCGCCGTCTTCCAGCGCGCTGGCCATCGTCATGGACACGATGTGATCGGACAGGCCCGCGACCCAGCCGCCGAAAACGCGGCCATCATTGATGTCGCGGTCGCCCTCGTTCGGCCATTCGTAGAGGGTGCGGCCATAGCTCACTTCCTTCAGCCAGAGGTCCGGCCGGATGCCCATGTTGCGGATGCCCGGCGGCAATTCCCATTCGCCGCTTTTCAGTCGGTCGAAAAAGGCTTGCTGTTGTTTGGATAGTTCAGTCCTGCTCATGCGAGGCGCGCTCCATTGGGGACAGGCTTGTCGGGTGAGAACATGACGATGGCGCCTTCGGTGTCGGCAAAGCCGAGCGTCAGGACTTCAGACATGAACTTGCCGATCTGGCGCGGCGGGAAGTTCACGACGGCGGCGACCTGTTTGCCGACCAGTTCGTCCGGCGAATAGTGCACCGTCACCTGGGCGGAGCTTTTCTTCACGCCCACGCCCGGCCCGAAATCGATCACCATACGGATGGCAGGCTTGCGCGCTCCTTCGAGCGGTGCGGCCTCCAGCACGGTGCCGACGCGGATATCCACCTTGCGGAAATCGTCGAAACTGATCTCACTTTCAGGCGCGTTCTCAGGCTTGTCGACCAGGTGCATCAGGAGCACGTGGCTCCGCCATCGACCACCATCATCTGGCCCGTCATGTAGGCGCCGGCCTTCGAGGCGAGATAGACAGCCGACCCGGCGATCTCGTCCGGATCGCCGATCCGCTTCAGCGGCGTGCCGGACAGGCTGCGCTTCAGCGTGTCCGGATTGTCCCACAGGGCCTTGGCGAAATCGGTCTTGATCAGGCCCGGCGCGATACAGTTCACGCGGATATTGTCCGGCCCGAATTCGACGGCAAGGTTGCGGGCCAACTGGAAGTCTGCCGCCTTGGAGATGTTGTAGGCCCCGATGACAGGAGAGCCGCGCAGGCCGCCGATGGACGAGACGATGATCACCGCGCCATCCTTGCGTTCGCGCATCTGCGGCGCGCACATCTGGATCAGCCAGTTGTTGGAGATGATGTTGTTCTGCAGGATCTTGGCGAAGGCGTCGTCTTCGATGCCGCTCATCGGGCCGTAATAGGGGTTCGAGGCGGCGTTGCAGACGCAGATGTCGATCTTGCCGAAAGCCTTGTTGGTGGCGTCCACCATGGCCTGAAGGTCTTCCTTGGACGAGATGTTGGCCGGCACGGCAATCGCTGTGCCTTCACCATATTTCTCGTTCAGTTCGGCAGCCACTTCCTGGCATGGGCCGGGCTTGCGGGAGGAGATCGTCACTTTTGCGCCGGCGTCGGCCATGGCTTCGGCGATGGCCTTGCCGATGCCGCGGGAAGATCCGGTGATGACGGCAACTTTGCCGGTCAGGTCGAACAGGCTCATGATGGGGCTCCCTGCATGTTTTTATCTGGCTGCAGGCTAGGCCGTCCGGCGGGCCACCGCTAGGGGGTCCCTAGGGAAAGTGTGAGCGGGAAAGTGCCATGTCCGGCCTGGGTCAGATACCCCAGGCCTGGCAGAGAATTTCGACCAGCATGTCGGTCCGCTTGCGCACGACGTCCGCTGTCCAGGCATCCTGTTCCTGCAGGTCGCGGGTGAGGGCGAAGTCCATGCCGCCGCCGCCATTGAAGTAGACTTCCTTCTTGGCACGATAGTCCTGCCGGTCTGCCTTCTGGTTCACCTTGTGCGTCAGCAGGACGAAATTGCCGAGCGTGTCGCATTGTTCGCGCCGCTTGGCGGGATCGGGCCAGACAGTCAGCCAGTGGCTGTCCTCATGGATGTTGCGCGGCAGCACGTGCTCCACGGTGGCGTCTGATTCCGGTGCGATGGTCACGCCGTCCTCGAGGGCTGCGTTCAGCCGCAGCGCCATGGCGCGTCTTTGAGCGAATGTCGCAAACCGGCCCAGCATCCGCTCACGGGCCTTTTTTGCGTCGGACCGGTCCACCGATAGCGGCCCGTTCTTCGCGAACAGCGCCCGGTCATTGGTGATCGCTTCCGTCACCTTGTTGAAGCGTTTGTTGCGCTGGTCGCGATCGGTGACCACCAGCATGATGACGAAAGACAGGCGTTCCAGCCGGGTGAAAAAGTCCGGCGCCTTCGGGTCTTCGACCCCGCGTTCGACGAGGAATTTGAGGGCCGGCGCCCGCCAGCTGCTCTGGTCCAGGGCGCGCATCTGGTTCAGCTTGTCGCTGATGATCCTGGCGTTCGTCCCGTCCTGTACCTCGCCTGTGGTGATCAGGCGGTAGGCCTCGACATAGCGCGGCAGGACGTCTTCCAGGAAGGTGCGCGGGTCGACCTTGGACAGCACGGCCTTCGGGAAGGCGGAGATCAGCTCCCCGCGGCCTGACTTGTCATAGATGGAGCGGATCTGCCGCAGCAGGTCGTCAAAGGCCGAGCCGCCAAGCGCCGCCTCATGTTCCGACCAGCGTTCGGCATAGGTGTTGGCTTCCTTGTCGGTGAAGCGGGCACGCTGGAACAGTTCGGTCTTGATGATGTCGTGCGCGTCCGGCTCCTTGCCGCGGGTGTTGAGCACGCGGAACACCTTGAAGCCCTGATCCTTCTCACCCACGACAACCCTCACCAATGCGCAGCGGTTCATCACGACGTCGGCCAGTGCGCGACGGTCCTCGTCGCTCATCTCGACCAGGCGTTTCATGAATGCGGCAGCGTTGCGCACCATGCGCTGCTGACTTTCGCTTTCGCCGGGCTCCTTGTCGAGGTTGCGGGTCGCGCCCGGTGTCTGGATGGCATCGCGGAAGAACGGCCCGTCCATATGGTTCAGCGTCAGCCGCCAATTGGCGCCTTCGCCCAGCATCGGGCGGGCATCGTCGGCGATCAGGGCATGCAGCGTGGCTGCGCGGGCCTTGTCGGATTCCAGGTCCCGCAGCACGGCCAGCAGGATGGTCAGCGTCGTCAGCCGCTGCTGGCCATCGACAATCTCCAGCACGCCATTCTCGGCGCCATTGATCAGCACGATGGCGCCGACGAAGTGCGGCGTGCCGGTCTCGACCGAATCGATGAGGTCGCCGAGCAGCTCGTTTGCCTCGCGTGCTTCCCACGAATAGCTGCGCTGGTAGGGCGGCATCTGGAGTTGTTCGCCCGGTGCAAAAATCATCCTGACGGAGCTTTCCTGCGCCCTGACGCCAAGGTCGATATTCTGATCCATGCCCTTGTCCATTCTGGAGTCCCCGTGTCTGTCTTCTGACTAGCTCTTGCCAACCCACGCCACAACGCGAGATGAACCGCGTGACGTGTGTTTCTGGCTGAAGTGTGACGAGAGGGTAACGATATGCATTTGATCAGGTTCCGCCATCAGAATTCCATCAAATATGGAACGGCTTCCGCGCAATCTGTAACCCCCATTCGGGGGACATCGCTTTCCGAAGCCCTGTCTGCAGAGCCGGATGGCGCTCCCATCCCCCTGTCGGAAATCGAAATCCTGTCACCTGTCGCCAGGCCCGGAAAAATTCTTGGCATCGGGGTGAATTACGCCGCCCACGCCGCCGAAAGCGTCAGTTTCATCGATACGAAGAAACCGGAAATCCAGAAATGGTTCAACAAGCAGGCGACCGCAATCAACGATCCGTATGCGGAGGTGCACCTGCCAAAAGTCTCGGAACAGCTTGATTATGAAGGCGAACTGGTCGTCGTGATCGGCAAGCGCGGACGTCATGTGCCGCGCGAGCGCGCCTTCGAGATTGTCGCCGGGGTGACCATCGGTTGCGATTATTCGGTGCGTGACTGGCAGCGTGCCAGCCAGACCATGATCATGGGCAAGGGGTTCGATACGCATGCCCCGGCCGGCCCCGCCATCGTCACGTTGGACGAGATCGCCGATCTCTCCGCGCTTGAGGTGCGCACCTTCGTCAATGGCGAGAAGCGCCAGTCCGGGCATGTCAGGGACATGGTTCACGACATTCCCGCACAAATTGCGCACCTGACGGCGGCCTTCACGCTGGAACCGGGCGACCTGATCTTCACCGGCACGCCCGCCGGTGTGGGCGCGGGCTTCGATCCGCCGAAATGGCTGAAGGCCGGAGACCGGGTGCGGGTCGAGATCGACCAGCTGGGTTACATCGAGCAACAAATCGTGACAGAGCCGGGGACCACAGTGATCGGCTGATCCGGGAGATTTTGCCGTGCCGCGCGCCAGCCTCTTTGCGATCCTTGTTTCGGTCATCCTGACGGCGTGCGGCGGCGGGCAGGGCGAGGACAGGCCTGTTTCGCCGGACGATATCCGCAGCGCTGATTTCGCCCTGCTGCCCTGCACCGCTTCGACGCCGGAGGCGCCCTGCTTGCTTGTCGTCGCGGGCGGCAAGCGGGTGCTCTTCGGCACGCCGTCCGGGCTCCGTGCGTCTTTCGAGGGGCCAACGCTCGCCAGTCTCGATGCCGTGATGCTGTTTTCGCTGCAGGCGGCAGACCTCGAAGGGCTGGACGAGGTGCGCAATGCGGGCTGGACCGGTGGCCGGGAGACACCGCTTGCGGTTGGCGGCCCGTCCGGGCTGCGGGATGTCGTGGCGGCGCTGAACCGGGCCTATGAATTGTCCGATGCGCAGATTTTTGTGGAAACCGCTCCGAAAGGCGGGTTCGGCGCGGCATTGCTGGGCGTGCTGCCCGGCGAAGGCGATGCCAAGACCGAGGTTTTCAATACCGGGGACCTGGTGGTCACCAAGCTGGAAGCGGCCGACGGGCGGGCAGGTTACTGGGTCGACTATGGCGGCCAGCGTGTTGTGCTCCAGCCCTGCGGCATGAACCTCGCCGTGAAATTCAACGAGGTCGACTCGTTCAGTCTGGCGTGCGGAGACGATGCCGGAACTGAATGGCCGCTTGGAAAAGTGCAGTATCTGCTGCAGGGCGCAAATTCGGAGCCCTGATAAAGGACCGGGTCGCACATTTCTGCGCGACCCGTGTCTCCCCCGAGACTGCCCCCGCTCCGGCCAATAAGATGGCCGCGGACCGGTGCTGCCGGGTTTGCCTCCTCTGGCTATCTGCCGCGCGCGGAGCTGTCCAGTTACGGATTGTATCCGATTATGACAGGCTCATCCGATGTGACCTCTCCGCAACAATGTGAGGTGGGATTGCGGGACCTCCCAAATTACGCCACATCCAAGCAATTCGTTAACTTATGGACCATATCTGTTAAGATTGACGAATTGTTTCGGGTGCTGAGCTGATGACATTTTTCTTGTTCCTGCTGTACGTGGCAGCTGGCGGTGCGGCCGGATACGCCAGCGCCACCCTGCTGCAGCTCGGCCTGCCGCTGTCGGTGGGTGCAGGCGTCCTGACCACGGCCGTGCTCAGCCAGATCCATGTTCTTGTCTCCAATGGCAGTTCGAAGCGCGAAATCGATGCGCGCATGCAGGCCATCGAGAAAGAGAATCGCGACGCCGAACGCCGCATGGACGTGATGGAAGCGCGCACCGATGTGGTCGAGGAAACGGTGAAGCATGAGCTGACCGAACGGCGCGATGCGCTCGTCTCGGAAATGAAGCAGCTGGAAAGCCTGATCGACCGGCTGTCGCACAGCTTCGAGTCCCGGCTTGCCGAAACCTCCACCAACAAGATCGTCGCCCCGCAGGAGGATGCGATTCTCCGCGATGTGCGCGATGCGCTGAAGGATGGCCGGGTCGACCTGCACCTGCAGCCCATCGTCTCGCTGCCCCAGCGCCGCGTCTCCTTCTATGAAGGCTTCACGCGCCTGCGCCGTCCGGATGGCTCGCTGATCCTGCCGGCCGAATTCCTCGACGCTGGCCGCCGTGCAAATCTGATGGGGCAGATCGACAATTTCACCCTGTTCCGCTGCGTTCAGATCGTCCGCCGACTGGCAGAGCGCGATCGCCGCGTCGGTGTCTTCTGCAACATCGCGGCGAGCTCGCTCGAAGACTCGACCTTCTTCCCGATGTTCCTCCAGTTCATGACGGAAAACCGGGATCTCTCCGGCGCAGTCATCTTCGAGATCCGGGCCGACCGGTTCGAGACCCGTTCGCGCCAGATGCGGGACAATATGGACAAGCTGACCGAGCTCGGCTTCCGCTTCTCCATCGACCATGCACCGGACCTCGGCCTCGACCTGCCGCGGCTCCAGTCCGCTGGCGTGCGCTTCGTGAAAATGAACGGCGCCGCGCTGATCGACCAGCTGCGCGATCCGGCTGGCCCGCGCCCGGTCTCCTCGATCAACCGCCGTGTCGATGGCGAGGAAGTCTCCGCCGTGTTCTCCCGCTATGGCATCACCATGGTGGCCGAGAAGATGGAAGACGAGGCAAGCGTCGTGGAAATTCTCGAATACGAAATTCCGTATGGTCAGGGCCATGTCTTCGGTGCGCCGCGCCCGATCAAGGCCTCGCTGATGGAAGAAACCGCCCCGCCGCGAGAAATGGTCCAGCGCCTCACCAATTTCGGCTGAGGCCGCTTCCCTCAAATCGCCCCAATCCCGGTTTTTCCTGTCCTCCGTTCCGTAGCGGAGGATTAGCCCATGCGCGCACTCATCCTGGCGCTCGCCGCCATGCCGGCCGGACAGGCCATGGCCGATGTCCAGCAGGTCATCGCCAGCCTTCCGGGGGATTCCGAATTCGAGGCGCCGGAGGCCCTCCAGACCCTCGCCGAAGGCCCGGCCTGGCTGGACCTCACCATCGCGCCGCCGCTTGGTCCGTCAGTGCAGCGCGAAGACGGCTCATGGTCCGGTATAGTCTGCAATCGTCATGGCGAAGTCAGCGCGAAGTCGGTCTCAGTCCCCACCGGATCGAACCATTTGCTGCTTGAGATACGCCCCGGATCGCCGGACCGGCACGCCGCCAACATGCTCTCGTGCAACTACGCGCCAGCCTATTCGACCGACACCGACCTCGGCCATGTGATCCGCATCAAGGGCTGCTATTTCGCCAATTCGGTCTCGATCCCGACCGCCATCCAGTGGATCCTGAACCCGCTGCCCGCGGGCGACTGCCACGCGGGCGATTGACCCCGGCGCCTGTGCAGCCTACCTCGCCGCCCATGACCGCACCGCAATTCCCGCAAGGGCTCTCCGAAATCGCCAGCCGCTACGACACGATCCTGTGTGACGTCTGGGGCGTGATCCACAATGGCCGCAGCGCATTCACCGAGGCCTGCGAGGCGCTGGTGCGCTTCCGTGAAGGCGGCGGCCATGTCTGCCTGATCACCAATGCCCCCGTGCCGAAAGCGCAGGTGACGCGCCTGTTCAAACCGCTCGGCGTGCCCGATGCAGCCTTCGATGACTGCGTCTCTTCCGGCGATGCGACGCGGGCCGAACTCACCCGGTTCGAAGGCCAGTCCGTCTGGCGCCTCGGCGCCGACGAGGGCTGGGAGCATGACCGCCACCTCTATGAAGGGCTGGACCTGAATTTCACCGAGGCCGACGAGGCCGACATGCTGCTCTGCATCGGCCTGCGCGACCATGTCGGCGAGCATCCGGAAGACTACCGCGAGGAGCTGTCACAGGGCGTAAAGCGCGGCATTCCCATGATCTGCGCCAATCCGGACAAGCAGGTGCGCGTGGGTGGCCAGCTCTACTGGTGCGCCGGGGCTTTGGCGGATGTGTACGAAGACCTTGGCGGTAAGGTCATCTATTCCGGCAAGCCGCATCCGCCGATCTACCACCTCGCCATCGAGCGTGTTCAAGCCCTGACCGGCGGCAAGCCGGTCGACGGCGCGCGTATCCTCTGCATCGGCGACAGCCCCGGCACGGACGTACGCGGTGCCAGCGTGCAGGGCTTTGACAGCCTCTATGTCGGCACCGGTATCAAGGAGCATGGCGAGGATTTCGAAGAGGAAGTTGTCGAACTGCTGACGGCTTACGGAGAACAGGCGACCTGGGCCATGACGGGCTTAAGGTGGTGACGTCCTGCTGTTAGGCGTGTAACGAAGCCCGTCGAAAGAATCGGAGCATCCCGGAATGACTGAATTTACCGGCTTCAAATACGAAGACCTCGAAATCGGGCAGTCGCACGAAACCGTGCATGAAATCTCTGCCGATGACATCCAGCGCTTCGCGGAAGTCTCGGGCGATTTCAATCCGCTGCACATGTCCGACGAATATGCCGCCACGACCATGTTCGAGAAGCGCATCGCCCACGGCGCGCTGACGGCCAGCTATATTTCCGGCATCCTCGGCAACAATCTGCCGGGCCCGGGCGCTGTCTTTGTGGGGCTCAATATGCGGTTCCGCCGCCCGGTCTATATCGGGGACACGGTCACGGCCCGCGCAACGGTCGCCGAAAAGATCGACCGCGGCAACCGCATCGTTCTCAAGATCGAGTGTATTGTGGACGGCAAGCGCGTCATTACCGGCGAAGCGGAAGTGGTCGCACCGAGCCGGGGGGCATAATTGGCCATCTATGCCGACTACCGGGGGCTGCCCGCCAGTGCGCGGGGAGCCTCGATTGCGCTCGGCAATTTTGACGGCCTCCATGCCGGCCACAAGGCTGTTATGGAAGCGGCAAAGCAGGCAGGCGGCGGCAAGTTCGCGGTCGCGACCTTCGAACCGCCGCCTCGCGCCTACTTCCGGCCCAGCGATCCGCCTTTCCGCATTTTCCGGCCTGAGCGTCGCAACAATGCGATCCTCGCGGCGGGGGCCGATATCGTGTTCGAATTGCCGTTCAATGGCGAGATGGCTTCCATGACCGATGAGGGCTTCGTCCGCGATGTCCTGGTCGATGGGCTGGGGGTCAGCCATGTTTCAGTCGGGTTCGATTTCCGCTTCGGCCGCGGGCGGATGGGCCATGCCCAAAGGCTGGCGAGCCTTGGCCGGGCGCTCGGCTTTGGCGTGACAATCGTGGATGAAGTGATCGAACTGGAAGGCAAGGCCTCCTCCACGGCCATCCGGCAGGCCCTGCATGCGGGCGAACCTGATGTGGCCGCGGAGCTCCTCGGCACATGGTGGATCGCCGATGGCGTGGTCGAAGGCGGCGAAAAGAATGGCCGCACGCTGGGCTTTCCGACCGCGAACCTGCATCTCGGAGACCTGATTCATCCGCGCCACGGCATCTATGCCGTACGGGCGCGGATCGGCCGGCAAGGCGATTGGCTGGACGGCGTCGCAAATTTCGGCCGCACGCCCACGACCGGCATCCGCGATCCTTTGCTGGAAACCCATATTTTCGACTTCGACGACGACCTTTACGGGAAGTGGCTGGAGGTCCAGCTGGTGTCTTTCATCCGGCCGGAACTGAAGTTCGAGAGTCTGGATGCTCTGGTTGAAGCGATGCACGCAGACGCTGCAGAAGCCCGCAAACGCCTCGCGAATCTTTAATTTTTGTAGGAATTTGCCCTTTTCATGCCTCCCGGCGCCCGCCATGCTGGCGTCAGACTGGGGACATCAAGAGAGGGAGTTTCCCATGCGTACTTTCCTTGCCACGGCAGCACTTGCGGCAGCGGTATCATTGACCGCCTCTGCGGAAGATTTCGACGCCGATACGTCGCTTGCGAATGACGACCGCGTTGTCCGCAGTGTGGGGCTTGAGGACCTGAAGGCGCTTGCGGTGTCTGAGGGACACACGATCACGGAAGTCGGCGGCGAGGGAGAAATCTCCGTCCGCGCGACAACGGCTGACGGGCTGATCTTCCATCTCATCGGCACGGCCTGCAATTCCGAATATTCCAAGGACTGCCTCGGCATGATGGTGCAGGTCCGCTATGATGACGATGACGACGTTACCGAGGGGGCCATCAACGATGCGAACCTCACCTATGCTGCCGTGTCGACCTGGTGGGACAAAGAAGGTGATACGGTTGGTGTCACCCGCTACCTGATCCTCGATGGCGGCCAGCGCATGGAAAACCTGAAGATAAACCTTCAGAACGCGCTCGCGCTTGGCCCCCTGATCGCGGACGTCATCTGGCCCATCGAAGACGACGATTACGACTGGCTCTACGACGAAGACGACGAGTAAACCGTCTCGTGACTGCCACATTGCTGACATCGAACGTTGGCAGTATCATCTTCTGGTGGGGCATACGACAATCTGAGGGTGTGGTGTGCGAAAGGCATTGGCAGCAGCTGGACTCATGGTGCTGGGAAGCGGCAGTGCGCTGGCGCAGTTGCCGGAGCAATTGCCGCCAGAGCCCCCGCGCCCGTTCCGTGCCCCGGATGTCCTGATCAGCAATGTCCAGCTGGACGATCTTCGACTCATCATCGACGAGATGGGCGGGACATTCCTCGCCGCCGGCCAGAACGAATCCGGGGCACCGTTCGTCTTCGCCCGTCTGCCCGATGGCCTGACGCTGGGCATCTATTCCATTTGCGCCGACGCCGCTGCCACCGATTGCCGGGGGGTGGAGTTCATGGCGGCGTTCGGGTCGATCCTGACCTATGAACAGGTGACTGGAATCGACCGGGCCTTCAGCGCCGTTTCTGTCTACAAGGCCGATCAGGACACCGTGAATGTGTCCCGATACGTGATCCTCGACCGGGGCATTACCTGGGGCAATCTGATCGAGAACGCCGCCGTTTTTGAAGCGCTTTGCTCGAAAGTGGCCGAACGCCTCGCCTATGGCCCGCCGCAGGCAACGGCGTCGGCACCCCGCTGAGGCATCGCCCTAGTGACAGGTTAACCTCTGCCTGTTAAGGCGCTTGCCGATGGAACGGATATTCACAATTCGAATTAGCCGCCCGGCTGCGCGCTGACCCCACCGAAGGGTCTGGGCCAGGCCGGGATTTGCTTTTCTGAGCCCCACACCTCTCCCAATCCGTTCACACTGAAGATCCATGACCGATTCCCTGACCGACCGAGATTATCGCGACACCCTTTTCCTGCCCGCAACCGAATTCCCGATGCGCGGCGGCCTGCCCAAGCGTGAGCCAGACTGGATCAAGCGCTGGGACGACCTGAACCTGTACGAGCGCCTGCGCGCCGATGCAAAGGAACGCGGCGCCAAGCAGTGGATCCTCCACGACGGCCCTCCTTACGCGAACGGGCACATCCACCTCGGCACGGCGATGAACAAGATCGTCAAGGACATCATCGTCCGTTCGCACCAGATGGCGGGCTATGACGCCGCCTACCTGCCGGGCTGGGACTGCCACGGCCTGCCGATCGAGTGGAAGGTGGAAGAAGAGTTCCGCGCCAAGGGCAAGACGAAGGACGACGTGCCGCCGGGCGAGTTCCGCGCCGCCTGCCGCGACTATGCCGAGAAATGGGTCGAGATCCAGGGCAAGGAGTTCCGCAGCCTCGGCATTGAGGGCGAGTGGGACAATCCCTACCTCACCATGAAGTTCGAGAGCGAAGCCTCCATCGTGGGCGAGTTCCTGCGCATGGCGATGACCGGCTCGCTGGTCCGCGGCGCCAAGCCGATCATGTGGTCGCCGGTGGAGCGCACGGCGCTCGCCGAAGCGGAAGTGGAGTACCACGACCGCAAGGTGCCGGTGATCTGGGTGAAGTTCCCGGTCGAAGGTTCTGACGCCTCCGTCGTGATCTGGACGACCACGCCGTGGACGATCCCGGCCAACCAGGCCGTCAGTTATAATCCCGAAATCTCCTACGGCCTCTACGAGGTCGAGACGGTGATGAGCGAGGAAGAACTGGGCTTTGCGCCCTACGCCAAGCCGGGCGAGCAGCTGATCCTCGGCGATGCGCTGGCGCAGGCTGTCATGGACGGGGCGAAAGTCTCGTCCTTCAAGCGCCTCGAAGACGTCGATCCGGCGACGCTCGGCAAGCTGTCCCATCCGCTTCACGCGATGGACCCGTTCTTCGCCCATGACATCCCGCTCCTCGCTGGCGAGCACGTCACGGACGATGCCGGTACGGGCTTCGTGCATACCGCGCCTGCGCACGGCGAGGACGACTTCAATGTCTGGGTCGAGTCCGGCCGCACCACGCAGGAGATCCGCCAGATCGTCGATCCGGACGGCTGCTACACGCCGGACGTGCCGCGCTTCGGCGGGCTCGACATCATCCGCACCAGCGGCAAGAAGCGCGGCGAGCCGGGCAAGGCGAACAATGAAGTGATCGCGGCCCTCGCCGAGAGCGGCAATCTGCTCGCGCGCGGCATGACGACGATCCGCGACGCGCACTCCTGGCGCTCCAAGGCGCCGGTGATCCGCCGCGCGACGCCGCAATGGTTCATCTCGATGGACAAGCCGGGCCCGAACGGCAAGACGCTGCGCGAGAACGCGCTGAAGGCCATCGACGAGACGGAGTTCTTCCCGGCGGTCGGCCGCAACCGCCTGCGGTCCATGGTCGAAGGCCGTCCGGACTGGCTGATCTCGCGCCAGCGCAACTGGGGCGTGCCGATCACCATCTTCGTCAACAAGTCGGGCGAGCCGCACACGGCTGCATTGGCGAAAGAGCAGGCGGACGCGCTGAACGCAGCGATCCGCGAAGCCATCTCCAGGGGCGGCGTCGAAGCCTGGTTCGATACGCCGGCGGAAGATTTCCTCGGGCCGCTCGGCCTGTCGGCGAATGAGTGGGACAAGGTGACGGACGTCCTCGACGTGTGGTTCGACAGCGGAACCACGCACGCCTTCGCTCTGCGGGAGCGCGGCATCATCGATCCGGAAACCGGGCAGGCGAACCTCTACATGGAAGGCTCCGACCAGCATCGCGGCTGGTTCCAGTCGTCCTTGCTGGAGTGCTGCGCGACACGCGGCATGGCGCCTTACAAACAGGTGCTGACGCACGGCTTCATCGTCGATGCCGAAGGCAAGAAGATGTCGAAATCGATCGGCAACACGATCGAACCGGAACAGATCCAGAAGCAATACGGGATCGAGATCCTTCGCATCTGGACGGCGTCCGGCGACTATACCGAAGACCTGCGTATCTCCGACGAGATCATCAAGGGCTCGGTCGAGACCTACCGCAAGCTGCGCAATACGGTGCGCTACCTGCTGGGCGCGCTCGATGGCTGGACGGAAGACGAAACGATCGAACCGGAGAAGATGCCGGGCCTCGAACGCTGGGTGCTGCACCGCCTCGCCGAACTCGATGCGCAGGTGAAGGCCGCCTACACGGTCTACGACTTCAAGCGCGTGATGAGCCTGCTCATCAATTTCGCGGGCGTGGACCTGTCGGCCGTCTATTTCGACATCCGGAAAGACAGCCTCTATTGCGACCCGCGTTTCAGCACGATGGACGCATGGGACGATGCCACGGCCTTCTACGGCAACCGCCGCCGCGCCGCGCGTACGGTGATGGCTGCCGTTCTGGAGCGCCTGCTCACCTGGCTCGCGCCTGTGATGCCGTTCACGATGGAAGAGGCCTTCCTCGAAAGCCACCTCAGCGGCAAGGCGGACTCGGTCCACCTGCTCCTGTTCCCGGAAACGCCGGAAGGCTGGCGCGACGAGGACCTTGCCGCACGCTGGGCGAAGATCTTCACCGTCCGCCGGGTCGTCACGGGCGCGCTGGAAGTGGAACGCCGCGAGAAGCGGATCGGGGCCTCGCTGGAGGCCGCGCCGGTCGTGCACATCGCAGATGAGGCGCTGGTGAAGGCATTCGAGGGTGAGGATCCGGCCGACCTGTTCATCACGTCGGGTGCGGAGCTGGTCAACACGCTCGAAGGCAAGGGCGGCGGCTTCACGCTGGACGATACGCAGGGCGTGGTCGTTTATCCGGAGAAAGCCGAAGGCATCAAATGCCGTCGCAGCTGGAAGTATTTCGACCCGGCCCTCGCCGATCCGACCTTCCCGGACATCACTCCGCGCGATGCACTGGCAGTGAAAGCCTGGGACGCGACGCACGGCGCGTAACGGGACGAACCTGCAGGGAATCGCTTGATCTGGCCGGGACGGGATGCAATCTCCCCGCATGCAAATGAAACCCGCTCAGGTCTGGCCGCTGGCCATCATTCCGGTCACGCTGATCGCTGACCAGGTGACCAAATCGATGGTCCTGGCGAACGAGCGGTTCCGCGCCATGGAGTGCCTCCACGACAGTTTTGCCTGCGGCACGATCGAGCTGCCCGGCCCGATCAACCTGTCCATGGTCTGGAACCGCGGCATGAGCTACGGCATGTTCCAGTCCGAAGGCATTGGCCGGTGGATTCTGGCGCTCGTCATGCTGGCGATCGCGCTGGGCTTCCTGCGCTGGCTGATGGTGGCGGAGGGGCGGCTGCTGAAACTGTCGCTGGCACTGGTGATCGGCGGGGCCTTCGGCAATCTGATCGACCGGGTGCGCTTCGGCGCCGTGGTTGACTTCATCAATGCCGGTGCGCTCCATTTTCCATGGGTCTTCAACGTGGCCGATGCTGCGATCAGTGTCGGTGCGGTCTTGCTGTTTTTCGATCAATTCGTACTGTCAGGAAGAAAGCCGTCCGGGAAACCGGACCGGCCCTCCTAATTTTAGAGGCGAGGACGCCAAATGAAGACGCAGCTTTCCTTACTGGCCCTGGGCGCCGTGTGCCTGGCGACGACAGCCTGTTCCAGCGGAGCCGCCGGTTCGCGCACGCCGGATGAATTCCGGGTTGTGACCAAGGCGCCGCTGATCGTGCCGCCGGAATATTCGCTGCGTCCGCCAGGCGCCGGCCAGTCGCTTCCGGCTGAAGTCGAAGTGGCCAAGAACGACAACGCAGCGGCCTTCGGCACCACGCTGGGTGTCAACGCCAGCGCGTCCGAGCGCGCGCTCGTGGCAGCAGCCGACGCCAATGCCGTCAGCCCGATGATCCGTACCGAAGTCGACTATGACGAGTACAAGACCATCCGCAAATCGCAGAGCATTACCGACCGGATCCTGTTCTGGCGGAAGGACAATCCCAAGGATGCCGAATCTGCCGCGACCGACAACGCAACCGGCAGCCAGCCGGTGACGATCGAAAGCACGACTGCCAAGCCGCGCGTCAAACTGCCGGGAACCTGATCAAGCCCGGTGCCGGACCTCCAATTCTTGCAAGGGAACAAGCCCATGAAACGGACACTGACCGGAGGGCTTGCGGCCCTTGCCGTCTTCGCCCTGCCAGCGCTGGCTGATACCGCTGCGGAGCCGGAAAAAGCCTGGACGCCGACGACCTTCGAACTCGACAACGGGATGCAGGTCGTCGTGATCCCCGACCACCGTGCGCCGGTCGTGACCCACATGGTCTGGTACAAGGTCGGCGCCGTTGACGAAGCGCCCGGCAAGAGCGGCATTGCGCACCTGTTCGAACATGTGATGTTCCAGCAGACAGAGAACCTGGCCCCCGGCGAGTTCGATTCCATCGTTTCCCGCAATGGCGGCCAGTCGAACGCCTTCACCAGCTGGGACTACACCGCCTATTTCGAGCGCGTGGCCAAGGAACAGCTCGGCAAGATGATGGAGCTGGAGGCGGACCGGATGGTCAACCTCGTCATCGATGATGACCCCGAAGGCGCCTTCATCTCCGAACGCGATGTGGTGAAGGAAGAGCGCCGCCAGCGGATCGACAACAATCCGGGTGTCATCCTGCAGGAGCAGGTGCTCTCCACCCTCTGGAAGGGCCACCCGTACGAGATTACTGTCATCGGCAACATGGACGAAGTCGCGGCCCTGACCCCGGAAGACGGCCTGGCCTTCTACCGTGAATACTACAGTCCCGAGAACGCGATCCTCGTCGTGGCCGGGGATGTGAGCGAGGATGAGGTACGCACTCTCGCCGACGCGACCTACGGCCAGATCGTTCCCACCGGGACAGCCCATGGTGAACGAAAGTGGCAGGACGTGACGCTGCTGAGCGAGAATATCGACATCAGCCATTCCGATCCGAAAGTGCGCCAGCCGGTCTGGAGCCGCTACTACAATGGCGTCTCGCAGATCCGGACACCGCACGAGGCCTATGCGCTCGAAGTCGGCCTTGAAGTGCTGGGCGGCGGCATGACCAGCCGACTCTACCAGTCTCTGGTCGAGCAGCAGCAGGTGGCCATCAGCGCGGCGTCCTATGCCTGGTCCGACCTGCACGACCCTGGCCCCGCCGTGATCTCTGCCAGCCCGGCCCCCGGCGTCAGCCTGGAGGACCTTGAAACGGCGGTGATGGCGGAAGTCGCCAAGGCACTCGAAGAAGGCTTCACGGACGAGGAAGTTGTCCGGGCCCGCAACAAGCTCGCCGCGACGGCGATCTATTCCCGCGACAGCCAGTCGACCATGGCAAACGTGTTCGGTTCCACGCTCGCCATCGGCGGCACGATCGAGGACGTCCTGTCCTATCCGGATGATGTCCGCGCGATCACCACGGAAGAAGCCATTGCTGCTGTCCGCACCGTATTCGGGCCGGACAGGCATTTCATTGAAGCGCAGCTGCTGCCAGCCGAGGGGGAAAACTGAGATGAGAGCCCTAACCTTTGCCGCCGGCCTGTTCGCCGTAACCAGCCTGTCGGCCTGTGCCTATCTGAACCCGCCACCGGTTGAACCGGAGACGATTGTCGAGCTTGAGGTCGTCGAGGAACCGGCACCGCTTGAAGTGGCGGTCCATTCCGGCGACTTCGCGGAGATCCAGCAATTCACGACACCGGGCGGCGCTTCGGTGTGGCTGGTGTCGGAACCTTCCATTCCAATCCTGTCTCTCAACATGGCCTGGAAAGGCGGCGAGGCGAGCGATCCGGAAGGCCTGGAAGGCCTGTCCGATGCCGTGGCGTATCACATGAACGAAGGGGCCGGCGATCTCGACTCCCTCGGCTTCCAGACGCGGATGGAAGACCTGAACATGAGCTTTGGCTGTTCGGCTTCGAACAACTGGACCTCCTGCTCGGCCTCCATGCTGACGGACAATGCCGAAGACGCGATGGCGCTGGTCGCGACGGCGTTTGAGGACCCGCGCTTCGATGAGGGCCCGTTCGAGCGCTTCCGCCGGGAGAAACAGGTCGGCCTCAAGACGCGCGAGACCAGCGCAGGCTTCCTCGCCTGGCAGGCCGTTTCCCAGGCGCTCTACCCGGACCACCCCTACGCCCGGACGACCTCGGAAGAGAGTATTGCGGCCCTGACACCGGAACTGGCGAAAGAGCAGATGCGCAAGCTGATGGTGAAGGATCGCCTGCTGGTCACCGCTGTCGGTGCAGTCACGCCGGAAGAACTGGCCCCGATGATCGATGAAGTGATCGCCGGCCTGCCGGAAACCTCGACCCTGCCGGAAACGCCGGACATTGTCCTGCCGGAACTCGAACCGGCGGACCCGGTCGTCGTGGACCTGCCGCAGCCGCAATCGCTGGTCCAGTTCACCGGCCCCGGACTGAAGCGGGACGATGCGGACTTCTTCCCGGCCTTCGTGCTGAACTACACCTATGGCGGCGGCGGTTTCAAAAGCCGGCTGATGCAGTCCCTCCGTATAGAGAAAGGCCTGACCTACGGCATCTATACCAGCCTGTCGGCCAGCGAGCATCTGCAGACATGGGGCGGCAGCGGCCAGACCAAGAATGAAAGCGCCGGCGAATTCATCCAGGGCATCAAGGATGAAATGGAGAAGTTTGTCGAGCATGGCGTCACCGAGGAAGAACTCGCCGACGCGAAAGCCTATCTCACCGGCTCCTATCCGCTCGGCTTCGATTCGAATGCCAAGATTGCCAGCCAGATGATGGGTGTGCGCCAGGAAGAACTGGGCATCGATTATTTCGACCTGCGCAATGACAAGGTCCGCGCTGTGACGCTGGAGGATGTGAACCGGGTGGCGAAGGAATATCTGAACCCGGACGACTATCTCTTCATTGCCGTTGGCCAGCCGCAAGGCATTTCCGAAGAAGAGTTCGAGACCGAAGCGGAAGACTAGGTCAGTCGACAGACCGGCGCGGGGTCGACAGGCCCGGCGCGCCGGTCGAGATGGCCTGCTCGCGGCAGAAGCGGTAAAGCTCGGCCGGGCGCCCGCCCGTGCCGGTTTCCATTGCACCCGTGCCTTTCACCAGCCCCGTCTTGTCCAGGGCGCGGCGGAAGTTCTGCGTATGCAGGCCAAGGCCGAGAATTGCCTCGACCGTCCGCTGCAAGGCCGACAGGGTGAACTTGTCCGGCATCAGTTCGAACACGACCGGACGGTATTTGATCTTGCCGCGCAGGCGCGAGATTGCCGTGGCCAGGATGCGCCGGTGGTCAGACGCCATGGCCTCGCCCAGCGAGACATCGGGTTCGGCGAGATTTGCATCACGTGCGCATTCCGCCACAAGGCCGGCTTCATAAAGCAGCTCATACCGGTCCAGCACCCGTTCCTCCGCCCAGCGTGCGCCGTCGAGGCCGAAGGCGATCTTCGCCCGCTCCAGCCGCCTCTCCTTGCCCGCCGCCCAGGTGAACAGGCGCGGCGCGATCTGGGCGTCGATCATGGCCGGACGCCCCCCCCGATGGTCTTCCCATGGGAAGTAGCGGTACCAGTTCTGCCAGCGCGCCTCGAACCCGGCTTCCGCCGGACGGGCCTCTGGCGTCAGGGCGAGATACCCGACCGAGATCACGCGCGAATGCGGCGGCGCGCCGGCCAGTGTCGCCTCCGGTATTTCCCGGTCACGGTCGCCGAACGTGTAGAGCTGTTCGACATAGCCGAGTTCGAAGCCCGTCTGCTCGCGCACCCAGCCGCGCAGCGACAGGTCGAAGGTGCGGTGCTTGTCCGGATGGAAAGGACCAAACGGCAGCGCATCCTCGGTGCCGCGCCGTGTGACCAGCACCAGCGGCATGTCGTCCTCGATGGCGACCATCACGGCCGACAGGCCGATCAGCAGCGGGGAAGCGGAACTCATCATGGCGCGCCAATCTCCGTCATGATCTGGTGGAAGCGGTCAAGAAACGCCGCCTGCGCGTCCGGCACAGATTTCGGGGCCAGCTTCAGGCGCACATTGTCCGGCGGCACCACGAACAGCTTGTTGGCCTCGGCTTCCTCGAACCCGGCCAGCTGCGTCGCCTCGAACCAGGCGCAGATCAGGTCAGCCTTCTTGATCATCTTCTTCAGGCGCACCGGCGTGACGGGCGGCAGGCCGAAACGGATATGGATTGCTTCCTGCAGGCGCCCTTCGACATCCTTGTAGCCGTCGCCCAGCAACGCCTTGAACGGCGAGATCATGTCGCCGATCACATATTCAGGGCTGTCATGGAGCAGGGCCAAAAGGCTGTGCTTGGCGCTCATGGTCGGGTCCAGCTTTCTGCAGATCCGCTCCACGATGACAGAATGTTCGGCGACGGAGAAGGCATGTTCGCCCTTCGTCTGGCCATTCCAGCGCGCCACCCGGGCGAGGCCATGGGCAATGTCCTCGATTTCCACATCCATGGGTGAGGGGTGGACAAGGTCCAGCCGCCGTCCGGACAGCATGCGCTGCCAGACCCGGGGAGCCTTAACGGATTGCTTCTTGCGAACGGTCATCCAGCCCTTCCTTAAAGCATTGGCAATAAGGGTAAAGAAAGGGAGGCAATCTGGTTACAAACCCGCCCTGCGATTGCCCCTGTTTCCAAATGCGTCGTTAAGGGCTTTGCGCGAAAACTGCTGCACTGACAACAGGGAACGGAATCAGCTCCGTTTACCCGGCTCTATATAAGGCGGTGATGATGTTTGAAGCAGTGGCACAGACGGCTCCCTGGCAGGTTATGGCTTTCTGCGTGCTCCTGATGGGCGGAATCATTGTTGTCGTCGAGGCTGCCAAGTCCAGCCGCGAAGTCTTCTGGGGCGACCTGTTCAGCGACGACGAGTACGACTGAGCCGTTACCGGCGTCGCGTCCTACGCCGTTTTCTCAACAAACACCGTGCCGGCGGAGTAGCCTGCACCAAACGAACAGATCAGGCCCTTCTCACCGGGCTTGAAGTCTTCCGAATGCTTGTGGAAAGCGATGATCGATCCGGCGGACGACGTGTTGGCATAGGTGTCCAGCACGGTCGGGCTTTCGTCGGGGCTCGCTTCATGGCCGAGCACCCTGGATGATATCAGCCGGTTCATATTGGCATTGGCCTGGTGCAGCCACAAACGGCGAAGATCCGTACCCTGAAGGCTCAGCTCACTCAGCTGTTCGGTGATCATCGTGGCCACCATGGGCACGACTTCCTTGAACACTTTGCGGCCTTCCTGCTTGAACAGCTTGTCCGGCGCGCCAATCCCTTCCGGGGCGGCCCGGTTCAGGAAGCCGAAATTGTTGCGGATATTGTTGGAGAATTCCGTCTTCAGTTTCGTGCCGAGAATCTTCCAGTAACCGGCCGGTGCGAAGCTCTCTTCTTCCACCAGCACGGCGGTGGCGACGTCGCCGAAGATGAAATGGCTGTCGCGGTCGGTGAAGTTCAGATGGCCGGAACAGATTTCCGGGTTCACCATCAGCACGGAGCGTGCCGTGCCGCTGCGGACGAAATCGGCAGCCGTCTGGATTCCGAAGGTCGCCGAGGAACAGGCGACGTTCATGTCAAAGGCAAATCCGCCAATGCCGAGGGCCTGCTGAACCTCAATTGCCATCGCCGGGTAGGCGCGCTGCATGTTGGAGGCGGCGCAGATCACGGCGTCCACGTCTTCCGGCTTGCGGCCCGCCCGCTCCAGCGCTTCGCGCGCAGCGTTCACGGCGATTTCGGCAAGGACGGAGATCTGCTCGTTCGGGCGCTCCGGAATGCGCGGGGCCATGATGTCCGGGTCCAGAACGCCGGTCTTGTTCATCACGTAACGCGATTTGATGCCGGAAGCTTTCTCGATGAACTCGACCGAGGAATAGGTTTTCGGTTCAATCAGTCCGGAGGCGATGTCCGCATCCCGCTCCCGGTTCCAGTTGTCGACCCAGGCATTGTAGGCGGCGACCAGTTCTTCGTTCGAAATGGAATATGGCGGCGTCCACAGGCCCGTGGACGAGATGACGGCGTTCTTCATTGTGCCCTCTTGATGCGCGCCACATGCAGGTCATGCGGCAAAGTCCTGATTCTCTATCTGATTTTCTGTAGCGCGGCTTTCAGACGGGGTCGAGACACCGGATCAGTCGGGCAGGCGGAGGCCGGAATCGGTTGTCTGCTTCGCATCTTCACGGGAAACGCCGGAAGCTTCCAGGATTGCCTCACGCTGTTCGGCGGCTTCACGGTCGCTCTGGGTACGCTCGGCGCTTGCCCGGTCGCGCGCTTCGATCAGGGCGAGTTCGGTCTTGATGCACTTTTCGCGCGCATCCGGGTTCGGCGTGTAGCTGCATCTGGCATAGGCCTCAGCCATGTTGCCTTCCTGCGTATTGGCCGAGACGCAACCCGCCATCAGCGGCAGGGCGAGAATGATCAGGGGTATCGCTTTTTTCATGAGGCCATCTCCTGCACTTCACGGTGACGAGGGCAAGTTACGTCATGGTCATTGACCATGCCAACCGCCTGCGCCCAGGCATAGACGATGGTCGGGCCCACAAACTTGAATCCGCGCTTCTTCAGGTCCTTCGACATGGCGGCCGACCAGTCGGTGGATGTCGGTGCCTGGCGGAAATGCTTCCAGGTGTTCACGATGGGCGCGCCGCCAACGAAGCCCCAGCAATAGTCGGAGAAGCCGTCCCCGGCCTCTTCCATGGCAAGGTAGGCCTGCGCATTGCCGATGACGGCGTCGATCTTCTTGGGGCTGCGGATGATGCCCGGATTTTTCAGGGCCTTCTCGGCGCGCTTGGGCGTCCAGCGGGCCAGCTTTTCCGGGTCGAACTGGTCGAATTCTTCCCGGATGGACTCGCGCTTGCGCAGGATGGTGATCCAGGAAAGGCCCGCCTGCATGCCGTCCAGCTGTAGCTTCTCCCACAGGGCCCGGCCGTCATATTCCGGCACGCCCCATTCGGTGTCGTGATAAGTGCGGTAAAGCTCGTCCGTCAGTGGCGCCCAGGCGCAGGGGAAGTCGTCACTCATCGCCAGCCTCCGCCAGTGCGGCCAGTTCCGCCTCGGCCCAGTCCTGCAGTTCGAACCGGACAGGCGCGTCATTGCAGGTCAGCTCGGTGCCTTCGGCAAGGGCTTTCTGCAAACGGTCCGTCCGCACGAGGGCAAGGCCGGTCTCTCCGGCGGCGCTGGTCACGGTGCCGACCGGCGCGCCCGCCAGGATGTCGGACCCGGCCACGAGGCCTTCGCCATGCACGATCAGCGTCCGCTTCCGGATCTTGCCGCGCCGCTTCATCCGGCTGGCGACTTCCTGTCCGACGAAGCAGCCCTTCTTGTAATCGATACCGCCCATCGCATCCATGTTGATGTCCGTCGGGAAGACTTCGGCCGCGCGATAATCGCTGCCCCATTCGGGCACGCCCGCGGCGATACGGTTCGCGGCCCAGTCTTCGTCCGCGATCATCTCACCGGCTTCGGCCACCGGCACCCAGCTGCGTCCCCAGAGCGCGGGTGAGCGCGGGTCGGTGCCATCGTCGGCGCGGACGGCGGCAAATGTGTCATCCAGCGCGATCTCGACCTCAGCGCGCAGGCGGAACATCTTGAGGCGTTTCATCAGGTCCTCGGCGGCATCTTCATGAACATCCAGAAGCACGCCATCGTCCGTTCTAAGCACGGTATAGTCCGATATGATCTTGCCCTGGGGGGTCAAAAGTGCGCCGTAACGCACCTCGCCCGCGGCCCAATCCTTCACCGAATTGGTTACGGTCCGCTCCAGAAGGGCGATCGTGTCAGGCCCGGAAAGGCGGATCAGGCTGCGGTGCGGAAAGCGCATCATCGGTGTCCCCGGTTCAGGCCGCCCGGCGCGGGAAAGCCGCCAGCAATGCTGCAGCAAGGCCGCTCTTGATCAGCGCGCCCAGCAGGAACGGCGCAACGCCCGTCGCGAACGCCACATGAGGCCCGGTCAGCGCCGACAGCCAGCTCCAGCCTGCGAACAGGATGACGCCATGCAGACCGACAAAGCCCAGCAGCCGCGAGGCATGCGCGCCGAGCCGGTCGCCCTTCGGCAGGAACCCGGCGGCGAACGCGACCAGCGGGAAGCTGATCAGATACCCGGCTGTCGGCCCGGCCAGCGCCACGAGGCCCGGCTTGCCGCCGGACAGGACAGGCGCCCCGGTCAGCGACAGGGCGAGCCATGCGAGCACCGTCAGCGCCCCTGCGCGCGGCCCCAGCAGCGCACCCAGCATCAGCACGACCATGGTCTGCATCGTCATCGGCACCGGATACATGGGCACGGAGATGTGTGAGGACGCGGTCAGCGCGGCAACCCCTGCAATCCCGATCAGGATCGGACGCAGCAGGCTCTGATTGTCGCGGCGTGTCTGGGCAAGCTTCATGGGTGGGAGGCCTCATATCCGGTGGGAAAAGGAGGCCGAGTTGTGGGACGCCACCGCCATTGGGTCAAGCAGCCCTGCTGACACCTCTTGTCAGCGGCGGAACACGAAGTCGCGATTGCAGGCGTAGTTCGTGGCGAAGGAGCCCGCGACCCGCACACCCGTACTGGCGACAGATCCTGGGATCTTGAGCGCGAACCGCTGACAGTCCCCCCCGCCGGAAAGCCGCTCAGGCGTCCGCTTTGTCGGTGGCTGGCCAAGGCTTTACTTTCGCCGGCGGCGGGGACGGCTTGAATTCGCTCTCATCCAGCGCTGCGAGCGCCCGCTCGCGATCTTCCGGCGTGAAGCTGCCCGTGGTCGCGCAGAATTCCACGAAATTGCCGTTCGGGTCATTCGTATAGATCGAGTGGCACCAGTTGTGGTCAATCTCCAGCACGTTCAGACCGGCGGCGTTCCAGCGGTCCTTCCAGACCGCAAGCTCTTCGACGCTGTCGACCGAAAACGAGTAGTGGTTGGTGCCCTGAGGCAGGCCACCTGCTTCGTTCAGCTCGTATTTGTAGTTTTCCTGTCCTGCCGTGTCGTGCAGTTCCCAGAAGGCGATGAAGCGGCTGTCGTCGCCGTCCATCCGGTAGAAGAAGTGCTTGCCCCAGCCGCCGCCGGGGACCGGACCGATTTCGACTTTTACCAGCTCGAATCCCATGATCCGTTCGTAGAAATCGTGCGTGGCCTTCATGTCCTTCGCCGCGAGGGCGAGGTGATGGTATCCCATGACTATTCCTCCTTCTTGCGGTCCACCATGCTCATGACGTCGTCATAATAGCCTTCCGGTGCGGGGACCTCTGTCACCGGTTCATCGACATCATCATATTCCAGGCGCAGCGACCGGCTCATGATCGCGTGCATCATGTAGGTGCAGGTGATGTAGGTGAATTCGAGGATCTCTTCGTCGCTGAGGTGCTTCTTCAGCGTTTCGAACACGCCGTCGGGTGTCCGTCCGCGTTCCAGCACCAAGGCATCGGTAAAGGCCAGCAGTGCCCTTTCCAGCTCGTTGAAGCAGGTGGCCACCTGCCAGTGCGGAATGGCCTCGATCTGCTCCTCCGGCATGCCGAGATGGCGGCAGGCCTTGCAATGCTGGGAGAAGACGAACCGGCTGCCGACGGTGTAGCCGGCCCGGATCTGGCCAAGCTCGCGCAGCTTCGGATCGATCAGACGCTCCTTGGAGCGATAGAAGCGGAAGCCTTCGGTCGTATGCTTGAACGCTTCCGGGACAATGTTGAAGACGGTCCACCAGTTGCCGGGCGTGCCGGTGGCCGTGCCGGGTTCTGCAATCGGGTCACGGTCGCCGAACACGATATCGAAGATTCTTTCGGCGTAGGGGTTATTGGCCTCGCGGCCTGCTTCTTTCAGCCTTGGCACTCAATGTCCTCCCGTCGCGATTATGCCTTGCGATCCTAGGGTAACGTACGCGTAAACCTCTGCGCGGCCAACAGTCACCCAACGTCATGGAGGCGGGTGACAGGGCGCGCAGGCAGGCGCATATAGGGGCGTATGAGCGAGACCTATGACTTGATCCTTCGCGGCGGCACTGTCGTCACTCCCGGTGGTGAAATGGAGGCCGATATCGGCGTGCGCGGTGAGCGTATTGCGCGCATCGGCGACCTTTCCGAGGCCTCTGCCGGAGAGATATATGGGGCCAAAGGCCTGCATATCCTGCCGGGCGTGATCGACAGCCAGGTGCACTTCCGTGAACCGGGCCTCGAATACAAGGCTGACCTGGAAACCGAGGCGCGCTCTGCTGCGCTCGGCGGCGTCGTCGCTGTGTTCGAGATGCCGAACACCAACCCGGCCACGACGACCCCGGCCACGCTGCAGGACAAGCTGAGCCGGGCCGCAGGGCGCATGGATGTCGACCACGCATTCTATGCTGGCGCTACGCACGAGAATATCGACCTGCTGCCTGAGATGGAGCGCATGCTCGGCTGCTGCGGCGTGAAGGTCTTCATGGGGGCTTCGACGGGCGACCTGCTGATCGCGGATGACGAGGGCGTGGAAGCCGTGCTGCGCGTCATCAAGCGCCGGGCGGCTTTCCACTCCGAAGACGAATACCGGCTCGAAATGCGCCGCGGCCTGGCAGTAGAGGGCGATTGGCGCAGCCATCCGGTCGTGCGCGATGTTGAGGCGGCGGTGTCCTCCACGACGCGCCTGCTGCGCCTTGCCCGCAAGGTCGGCAAGCGCATCCACGTGCTGCACATTTCCACGGCCGAGGAGATGGAGCTGCTGCGTGATGCGAAGGATATCGCCAGCGTCGAATGCCTGCCACAGCACCTGACCCTCGCAGCGCCGGAATGCTACGAGCGCCTCAACGGCTATGCCCAGATGAACCCGCCGATCCGGGAACAGCGCCATCAGGACGCCCTGTGGCGCGCCCTGAACGCTGGTATTGTCGACGTTCTGGGCTCGGACCATGCTCCGCACACGAAGGAAGAGAAGGCGCGACCGTACCCGGCGAGCCCCTCCGGCATGCCGGGCGTGCAGACGACCGTGCCGATCATGCTGACCCATGTGAACAACGGAAAGCTGAGCCTGCAGCGCTTTGTCGAGCTGACCAGTGCCGGGCCGCAGCGCGTCTTCGGCCTCGCCGACAAAGGCCGGATCGCGGAGGGCTACCATGCCGACTTCACGGTCGTGGACCTGAAGCGCAAGGAAACCATCACGGCGGACTGGTCGAAGTCGAAATGCGGCTGGACTCCGTTCGACGGCTTCGAGGCCACTGGCTGGCCCGTCGCGACCATCATCCGCGGCGGCTTTGTCATGCGCGACGGAGAGATCGTGAAGAAGGGCGGCGGCAAGCCGGTGCGCTTCAATGAGACACTGGAGCCTGCCACTTGATCCCAGCCGCGCTGATGGAAGCACTGCACCAGCGCTATGATGAGCCGCAGCGCCACTATCACACATGGGCGCATGTTGAGGCGCTGCTCGGTCATTACCGCCGCTGGGTGCGATACCTGAACCGGCCGGGCCCGGTCTTGTGGGCGCTTTACTGGCACGATGCGGTCTACGACCAGAAAGCCAGGGACAATGAGGAACAGAGTGCGCAATTGCTGGAGCGCGAAGCGGCAGGCCACCTCTCTCCCCATGACATAGAGTTCGCTGCCGCCATCATCCGGGCCACGGCCACCCACACCGTGCCGGATGGCCTGCCCGCACACGATGCGGAAGATCTGGCCCTGTTCTTGGACATGGACCTGTCGATCCTCGGTGCGCCCGAGCCCGTCTATGATCAGTATGAGCGGGATATCCGGGCCGAATATGCGTTTGTGCCGATCGATGCCTACCGGGCTGGCCGGGGCGCGATCCTGACGGAATTCCTCTCCCGCCCGCGGCTTTACTTCACCGACATCGCCCATGCAGAATGGGACGCGGCAGCGCGCTCGAATCTGGCGCGCGCCGTGCGGGTGTTGGAGCAGGGGTCATGAAGCATGAACGCAAAGGGCTGAACCGGGCCCTTTTCTGGCTGTACGAAGGCCATGGCCCGTGGCCGTTCCGGTTCCGCTGGCTGATGCTGACCTTCGATTTCGTGACGATCGGCTACTTCCTGTGGGCACCGTTCGAACAGCGCGGCTATCATCATGTCCTGCTGGACTATGTCATCGGCGTGATCATCGCGTTCGATTACGTCGCACGGTTCTACATTTCCCGGCACAAGTTCAACTTCTTCTTCCGGCCGGTGAACCTGGCTGACCTTATCGTCGTGATCACGATGCTGGCGCCATTGCTGGTGTCGAACTTTGCGTTCCTCAGGGTCCTCAGGGCGATGCGGGCCATCCGCGCGTTCACCTTCGTGCGGCGGGTGAAGATCCTGACGCCGTTCTTCCAGAGGCATGAGCAGGTGATCGACAAGGTCACCAACCTGATCGTGTTCGTCTTCATCATGTCGGCGCTGGTCTATGCCACGCAGGTGGGCCTCAACCCCAGTATCCATTCCTATCTGGACGCGCTCTATTTCACGGTCACCAGCCTGACGACGACAGGCTATGGCGATGTGCTGATGATCGGCCGCTGGGGGCGCATCCTGTCGATCCTGATCATGGTGCTGGGCCTGACCCTGTTCCTGCAGCTGCTGAAGGCGATCATCGAGCCGAACGACAAGGTGGAATACGAGTGCCCCGAATGCGGCCTCATGATGCACGATCCGGATGCCGTCCATTGCAAGCATTGCGGCCATGTGGTCCACATTCCGACACGCGGCGTCGTCTGAGCCGGAACAGCAATAATTCAGGGAGAGCCACAAAGTGGCCGACACAGCAGATATTCCATTCCGCGAAGTGCCTTACCTTCCGCTGAAGCTGAACGTGAAGCGCCGGGATGACGGCACGATCTATCTCGACAATGGCAACCCGCTGAAGACCTGCCCGCCGCACATGCTGGCACCGCTGGTAAAGTGGGCCAAGGAAAGACCTGATACGGTCTGGCTGGCAGAGCGGCCGCAGGATGGCAGCGATGGCTGGCGGGAAGTGACCTATGCGCAGGGGCTCGCCGCGGTGAAGCGGCTCGCGCAGGGCTTCCTTGATGCAGGAGGCGGCCCGGATGCGCCGCTCATGATCCTGTCGGCCAATGCCGTGGACAATGCGCTGATCAAATATGCTGCACTGTGGGCAGGCAGTCCGGTTGTTCCGGTGACGCCGGCCTATGCCCTCCTGTCGGAAGACCTCGGGCGCCTGAAATATATCGATCATCTGATCGAGCCGAAATTCATCTATGTCGAGGATGGCGCAGCCTATCAGCGCGGGCTGGATGGTCTGGGCATGGACGGCCGCCTGGTGATCCATGGCGGTGAGGCGCCGGAACGGTGTGACGCCGTCCGGATCGAACAGTTCGGCCGTGCACCGGGCCCGGAAACGGATGCGGCCTATGACCGGCTGACGCCCGATACGGTCGCGAGTTTCATGATGACCTCGGGATCAACCGGTGAGCCGAAAGCGGTCATCAATCTGCATTCCATGGTCGCCAGTAATGTCCGTATGATCCGGTCTGTCTGGGACGAGGAACGCCTCGACGAGATCACCGGCGGCCCGCAGGTCATGTGCAACTTCCTGCCTTGGAGCCACACCTATGGCGCCCATTCCATCATGCACAACATGCTGGACTGGGGCGGCACGCTCTATATCGACGAGGGCGCCCCGACGCCTGCACGCCTGCCGGCCATGATCCGTAACCTGAAGGATGTACCGACGACTCAGCATACGACCGTTCCAGCTGCCTGGGCGGCGCTGGCGACGGAACTTGAGCGCGACCAGGAGCTGGCGGATGCCTTCTTCTCCCGCATCGTCTCCATGGCTTATGGCGGCGCCGCGATGGGGCAGGACATCTATGAGCGCATCCAGGCCGTCGCTGTGCGCACGACCGGTGAGCGCATTTCGCTCTCTGCTGGCTATGGCGCCACCGAAACCGCACCCACGGCATCAAACGTACACTGGCCGAATGACCGGATGGGCCTGATTGGCCTGCCGCTGCCGGGTAACACGTTCAAGATGGTCCCGAACGGCGAGAAGATGGAACTGCGCGTCAAGGGCGTGAACATCACCCCCGGCTATTACCGCAATCCGGAAAAGACCGCCGAGGCCTTCGACGAAGAAGGCTTCTACAAGCTCGGCGATGCGGTGAAATTCGTTGATCCGGACAATCCCGAACGCGGGCTCGCTTTCGACGGACGCACGGCGGAGGAGTTCAAGCTTTCCAACGGCACCTGGGTGTCGGCAGGGACGGTCCGCGTACAGGCCGTGGCCGCGGCAGGTGGAGCCTTGTCCGACGCTGTTGTCTGCGGCCTGAACCAGGCAGACATCACCTTGCTGGGCTTCCTCAACGAAGCCTGGTGCCAGCGTCTGGTCGGCGAAGCGCTGCCGATGGAGGAACTGGCCCGCCATCCGAAGGTAATGGAACAGGTGAAGCTCGGCTTGCAGGACCATAACCGCCATCACCCGAACCCGGCCGCGCGCATCGCGCGTATCCTGCTCCAGCCGGTCCCGCCGCGCGCCGACGCCGGTGAGATCACCGAGAAGGGCTACATCAACCAGTCCCGCACGCAGGATTTGCGCAACGCCGATATCGAGAAGCTTTATGCCGCAGCGCCCGTCCCGGATATCATAGACCTCAAACGTTGATCCCGGGCGCCGACGGGCTAAACACGGGCAGCAGAGACGACAGGAAGGAAACACCATGGCCGACACACAGGTTCAAACTATGACCGGGGCCGAAGCGCTCGTTTCCACGCTGGCGGATCATGGCGTCACCGCCTGTTTCGCCAATCCCGGTACGTCCGAGATGCACCTTGTCACCGCGCTGGATCACGAGCCGCGGATCAAGTCGGTGCTCTGCCTGTTCGAAGGCGTTGCGACTGGCGCGGCAGATGGCCATGCCCGCGTCACCGGCAACCCCGCGATGACGCTGCTGCACCTTGGTGCCGGCTACATGAATGGCGGCGCGAACATCCACAACGCCAAGCGCGCCTGGACGCCGATGATCAATGTCATCGGCGATCATGCCGTGCCGCACCTGCGCTATGATGCGCCGCTGACGTCAAACATCCTTGGTCTTGCCGGTCCGAACTCGAACTGGATTAAATCCGCTGACAACGTGGGCGACGCCGGAGAACTTGCGGCCGAGGCATGGGAAGCGAGCTTCGGCCCTGTGCCCGGCCCGGTCAGCCTGCTGCTGCCGGCGGACACGGCGTGGAACGAAGGCGGCAAGCCGGGCAAGGCCCGCGCGCGTCCATTCCTGCGCAAGCCGGATGCAGCCCGCATTGAGGACGCTGCCCGGAAACTGAAAGATGCGAAGAAGCCGGTGATCCTCATAAACGGCACGGCTTTGACGAAGGAAGGCCTCGCTCAGGGCGCGCGCCTGAAAGCGGCGGGCCTGCGCGTCATGACCGACACGTTCTTTCCGCGTCAGGCGCGCGGCGCCGGCACCTTCATTCCTGATCGCATGCAGTATTTCGCCGAAGGCGCCATCGCTGATCTCGAAGGCGCAGACCTGATGCTCGTTGCGGGCACGCAGGTGCCGGTCGCCTTCTTCTCCTATCCGGGCAAACCGTCTGTGCTCGTTCCGGAAGGCTGCGAGCCTTACATCATTGGCGGCCCGGAAACGGACAGCGCTGCGATCCTTGGCGCGCTGGCGGATGCCATCGGCGCGAAAGATTCGGCTGCGTTCGCCGAACTGGACATCCCGGGCCAACCGACAGGTGATCTGAACGCGATGACAGTGGGCATGGCGCTCGCACGGCACATGCCGGAAGGCACCTTCGTCTCCGATGATGGCGTCTCCAATGGCCTGCCATGTTTCCTGATGACCCAGCGCGCCCAGCCGCATGACTGGATGATGCTGACAGGCGGCGCCATCGGACAGGGCATGCCGCTCGCGCTTGGTGCTGCGGTTGCCGCGCCGGACCGGAAAGTGCTCTGCATCTTAGGCGACGGCGCCGGCATGTATACGAACCAGGCGCTGTGGAGCATGGCGCGCGAGAATGCGAACGTGGTCAACGTCGTATTCGTGAACCATTCCTACCGTATCCTGAATATCGAGCTGGCCCGCACCGGCGCCGGCAATCCGGGGCCGACGGCGAAGTCGATGCTGGAACTTGGCGAGCCGGAAATCGACTGGGTCAAACTGGCCGAGGCGCAGGGCGTCGAGGCGCAGGATGCCTTCACGGCAGAAGAGTTCGACGTGGCCCTCGAGCGCGCTTTCGCCGCCGATGGCCCGCAGCTGATCGCCGCCCACGTCCCGGCGCGGTAAGCGGACTACTGCTTCCCGCGTTCCAGGTCTTCCTGGATCTTGATCTCTTCCGGCTTGCCCGACAGGCGCGAGCGATAGACCTGCGTGTTTTCCAGAATTCGCTGGACGTAGTTGCGGGTCTCGCTGAACGGGATGAATTCCACCCAGTCGATCGGGTCCACCTGTCCGGTGCGCGGATCACCATAGTCGGAGATCCATCGCGACGGACGGGTCGGTCCGGCATTATAGGCGGCCGCTGTCATGATGTAGCTGCCATTGAAGCGGTTCAGCAGGTAGTCGAGATGCTGGCCGCCCAGCGTCATGTTGTAGCCCGGGTCATCCGTCAGCCAGGACTGGCGATAGGGCAGGCCGCTCATCCGCGCTTCGCGTGACGCGGTGGACGGCATGAACTGCATCAGGCCACGTGCGCCGACGTACGAGATTGCGTTCGGGTTCATTTCGCTTTCCTGGCGCGACAAGGCCAGCATCAGCGAACGCTCCACCTGCGGCTCCTTCAGCAGTGGGTAGGAGACAACCGGGTAGGCGGCATCCGTGGCGACGACCCCCTTGGCGAGACCGGCCTTGGCGCCGCGTACGCCGATGTCCGGGACATGGTACTCGCTGGCGAGGTTCGAGAGCTGGATATAGTCCGCCTCGGTCTCCAGAAGGTCATCCAGATGGTAGGCGAAGGTGCGGAACAGTTGCGTTTCGCCCGTCTCGCCCAGCAGGCGCAGGGCCTTGACCATCGGGCGGGCTTCGAACGCGGCGACTTCTTCATCGGTCGGCTTGGCGGCCGGTTCGAAGAAGATCTGCCGGTCGCCGACGCGTTCGGCGGCGAGCTGGCCATAATAGGTGTATTTATGGTCAGCGGCGTCGAGATAGGCGAGCTGCGCGCGGGCCTTTTCACCCAGCGCATCTTCTGCTCGTCCCGTCCAGTACTGGCCGCGTGACAGGCTGATCGGCGTGGAGACGCCGTCGGACATGGTCTCGAAATGCTTGAGCGCCCGTTCCGGTTCGCCCTTCAGGCGCAGTGCGATCCAGCCGGAGACCCATTCGGCTTCCGCAAAGTCTCCCCCTGACGTCATACCGTGTGGGGAGGCGAGCTGGTAGGCGCGGCTCCAGTTGCCGTCTTTCAGGTCGGTGCGCATCGCAATGGAGCGCTCTTTCCAGAGTTTCGACCGGCCCGCGGCGGGCACGTCCTTGCCGTCAATCTGGGTAAGAAGCGGTATCGCGCCTTCCTGGTTGCCATGCGTCCTGCGCCAGCGGGCGCGGTCGTACAGCAGGCCGGGATTGTCTTCCAGGCTCTTGGGAACAGCGTTGACCAGCGCATCGACATTGCGTCCACGGCTGGCCAGAGCGATGCGGGCATCGACCAGCTTGCGATAGTCGGAACTCAGAAGCGATTTCAGGTTCGAGGCGGCAGTGCGCTGGTTGGTCCAGAGCAGGAACTCGACACGGGCCTGATGATCGGCCTGGGTCAGCTGGCTGCCGAACCTGGCGAGAACCTGCCGCTCCAGCGCGCGGTCCATGGAATTGTTGTGCCAGGCGTCGCGGACGGCCTCGATGGCTTCGTCCATCATGCCAACTTCGCGCATGGCATTGGCCAGCGCCACCTTGCCTTCGCCGGTACGCGGGCCGGATTTCTCCAGCCAGTCGATCCGGTCAGTCGCCGACAGACTGGAAAGCTCGATGATCTCTTCGGCACGGGCCCGCATGTTGCCGGCCTTCGGCCAGTCGTGCAGGCGGGTCAGGGTGTCGTTGACCTCATCGAAGCCCATGCCGGGAACGCCCTCGCTGGCACGTTTCCACATGATCAGGTCGCGTACCGCCGGGTCAGTGGCTTGCCCTTGCAGGCGGGCCACCTCTCTCCAGTCATACCGGTCTGCAGCGTCCAGCGCCTTGTGGAGGACCTCCGCGTTCCGGGAGTCCGTCGCGGTCGAGTAAAACGGCCGGTCCGGTTTCAGGCTGGGAGACTCCGGCAAACCGGCAGCTGCTGCACCGGATACGGCAACGGCGGCAAACAGGGAAAGCGCGAAGGGTCGGATCATGTGAGTTGTCACCGGGTGTTTATTTCTTGGCCAAAGCGTGGGAAGGCAGTGGCGGATCATATATGGATCATTCCAAACAACACCTGAATCGCGGCAAGAATACGATGTTTCATGGCTCAATCCCAGCGCTGGTCACTCCTTTCAAGAACGGGGCCGTGGACAAGAAGGCGTTTGCCGAACTGGTGGAACGCCAGATTGCCGGGGGATCAGCGGGGCTGGTGCCGGTCGGCACGACGGGCGAAACCTCGACCCTCAGCACCGACGAGCACAAGGACGTTGTCTCGCTTTGTGTAGAGGTTGCTGCAGGCCGCGTGCCTGTGATCGCGGGCGCAGGCTCCAACTCCACCGACGAGGCGATTGATCTTGTCGGCCATGCCAAGGCCGCTGGCGCCGACGCCGCGCTTGTCGTCGCCCCTTACTACAACAACCCCAATCAGGACGGACTGTACGCCCACTTCAAGGCGATCAATGACGCCGTCGCCATGCCTGTGGTGCTCTATAACGTGCCAGGACGGACCATAGTGGACTTGCAGCCTGCCACGGTGGCACAACTCGCGCGCCTGCCGAACATTGTCGGCATCAAGGACGCGACCGGTGACATGGAGCGTGTCTCGCAGCACGCCGCCCTGATCGGGGAAGGGGAACAATTCGTACAGCTTTCCGGGGACGACCCCTCGGCCCTCGGCCACCTCGCCATGGGCGGGGCGGGCTGCATTTCGGTCACGGCCAATGTCATGCCGGAGGCTTGCGCTTCCATGCACAAGGCATTCGCCGCCGGGGATCTCGAAACGGCCCAGACAATCGAGCGCCGCCTCATCGCGCTGCACAAGTCGATGTTCTGCTCGCCCTCGCCGGGGCCGGCGAAATACGTGCTGCACCGCCTTGGCCTGTGCGAGCCGGACGTGCGCCTGCCGCTGACCCCGCCGGATGCTGCCGCGCGCGAGCAGATCGATGCGGCCATGGCACTTGCCGGGCTTCATGCCTAAATAGGGCCCATGTCGAAGAATTCTCAAACCAAGGGCCGCTCCGACGGGATGATCGCGGAGAACCGCCGGTCCCGCCGCGACTATGAAGTGGAAGACACGCTCGAAGCCGGCATCATGCTGGTCGGCTCCGAGGTCAAATCCCTGCGCGAAGGCAAGGCCAATATCGCCGAGGCCTATGTCAGCCCCGAGGGCGGCGAGCTATGGCTGATCAATTGCGAGATCCAGGCTTACAAGGGCGCCAACCGCTTCAACCACGAACCGCGCCGCAAGCGGAAACTGCTCGTCTCACGCCGGGAGCTGGCAAAGCTCTCGCAGGAAGTCGAACGGGCAGGGCGTACCATCGTGCCGCTGAAATTCTATTTCAACGACCGCGGCATCGCCAAACTCCTGATTGGCACCGCCACGGGCCGCAAGAACTACGACAAACGGAACGTCGAAGCCAAACGCGACTGGGCACGCCAGAAAGCACGCATCCTGAAAGAGGGGTGAGCGCCTACCCGATCGCTTCCCGCGCCATCGCGAAGACGTCTTCGAACATCTCGGCTGTGAGCCGGCCGGTGTTCGTATTGTAGCGGGAACAGTGGTAGCTCGAGACCAGCAGATAGTCCCGCCCGCCCGCGCTCACTTCATACCTTGTTCCGTGCCCGAACGGATGGTCCTTCAGCTTCAGGCCGAGCGCGCGCACGGTTGAGTCATGCGAAATCTTGCCGAGGCAGAGCATGACTTTCAGTTTCGGCAGCGCCTCGATGCGAGAAAGCAGGAAGGGGCGGCAGGCATTGATCTCGGCGCCGACGGGCTTGTTCTCCGGTGGTACGCAGCGAACCGCATTGGTGATCATGGCGCCTGTCAGTTTCAGGCCGTCGTCGGGGCGCGCGGCGAACTTGCCTTTGGAGAAGCCGAACTTGTCGATGGTCGCATAGAGCAGGTCGCCCGCCCAGTCGCCGGTGAAGGGGCGGCCCGTCCGGTTCGCCCCGGTCACCCCCGGCGCGAGGCCGATAATCAGGAGTTCCGCTGTCTCATCGCCAAAGCTCGGTACGGCGCCGTTGAACCAGGTTGGTTCCTTCAGCGCGACGGCCTCGCGGTACTCCACAAGGCGCGGACACAGCGCGCAATCCTTCGGCGCTTCGGGCGGGTAGGTCGTCTTGCTCATCCGGCCTATCTGGCCTGATTCGCGCACCCGCCCACTTGCCCCGACTCACGGGGGGCGCCACAACTGCCGCATGTCCGCCGCCCCCACTCTCGACGATGCCCGCGACCTGCTGAAGCGGGTTTACGGCTATGAGGCGTTCCGGGGCCTGCAGGAGGATGTAATCGCCGATGCACTGGCAGGGCGGGACGCGCTGGCCGTGCTGCCGACCGGCGGCGGCAAGTCGCTCTGCTACCAGATCCCGGCATTGCTGCGCCCCGGCGTGGGGCTCGTCGTCTCGCCGCTGATTGCCCTGATGGCCGACCAGGTGGACGCGCTGAAACAGGCGGGTGTGCGGGCCGAACGGCTCGACAGCTCGATGGACTTTGCCGCCCGCGCCGATGCGCTGGACGCGGCCCAGCGCGGCGAGATGGACCTGCTCTATGTCTCGCCCGAAGCGCTCGGCACAGGCCTTGCCGACCGCCTTGCGAAGATGAGTATCTCTCTCATCGCCGTGGACGAGACGCACTGTGTCAGCCAGTGGGGTCATGACTTCCGGCCAGACTATCGCGCGCTTGGCCGGTTGAAGGATCTGTTCCCCGGCGTGCCGCGCCTTGCCGTCACCGCCACGGCCGATGCGCGCACACGGGACGACATTCTCGCCCAGCTGGACCTGACGAAGCCATCCGTCCACGTCGCAAGTTTTGACAGGCCGAACCTCGCGCTCGCCGCCGAGCCGAAAGAGGGCAACCGCACGCAGCGTGTCGTTTCCCTCGTGAAGGCGCGGCCGGGCCTTTCTGGCATTGTCTACTGCGCCACGCGCAACGCGACCGAAGACCTGGCCGAAGCGCTGGAGAAGGCGGGCATTCCCGCGCTCGCCTATCATGCCGGGCTGGAGGCGAATGTGCGGGCCGAGCGACAGCGGCGTTTCCTGCTGGAAGACGGCCTCACCATGTGCGCCACGGTTGCCTTCGGCATGGGCGTCGACAAGCCGGATGTGCGTTTCGTGATCCATGCCGACCCGCCGAAGACGATGGAAGCCTATTGGCAGGAAGTCGGCCGGGCAGGGCGCGACGGCGAACCCGCCGAGGGCATTGCCCTCTATGGCCCGGCAGACATGCGCCGCTCGCTCAGTTGGACCTATGACGGCGACGCGCCGGACGAGGTGAAGCGCGTCCAGATCACCAAGACGCGCCAGCTGTTCGCCTTCTTCGACGGCGATGAATGCCGCCGCCTCGCCGTGCGCCGGTACTTTGGCGAGGAGACGACCGAGACTTGCGGCACGTGCGATATCTGCCGGGGCGAGGGCGGGGAAAGCCATGACGCGACCCGCTGGGCGCAGATGGCCGTTTCCGCCGTGCTCCGCTGTGGCCAGCGTGTCGGGCGCGGGCGTCTTGTCCAGCACCTGATGGGGCAGGCGAAGGATGCCCTCGATGAAGAGCTGTCCGCGCAGTCGACCTTCGGCATCGGGGCGGAGCTGCCGAAGCCGGGCTGGAACCGGATTTTCGATGCGCTGCTTTATGATGGCATGCTGACCGAGGGCGGCGATGCGATGCGCCCCATCGTCATGGTGCCCGATGCGGACGCGGCACGGGCGCTGTTCAAGGGCGAGCGGACGCTGTTCCTGCGGGCCGATCCTGCCGCTGCGCGCCGCCGCAAGACGGGCCGGGTGGCCCGGGCAGGGCTGCAGGATGACCTCTCAGAGCGCGATCAGGCCCTGTTCGATGCCCTGCGCCTCTGGCGGACGGAAACCGCCAAGGCCCGCGGCGTGCCGCCCTACGTCATTTTCCACGACCGCACCCTCGCCGAAATCGCTCGCGAACGCCCCGCAGACGCTGGCGCCCTGCGCGACATCAGCGGCGTCGGCGAGAAAAAAGCCCAGCGCTACGCCGAGGATGTGGCCCGGATCGTCGCCGAAGCGGCTTAAACCCCCTGTGGAACAGCGCATCCCCGCCCTTGACCCCGGGCCCGGGGCACCGCACCTATGACTCCGTAAGAATCCCCGCGAACCGGAGACATCATGGACTATTCTTCCCGCGAGCCGCGCCTCGACGACGAGAATGACGAGAAAAAGGCTTCCGAGCCGAATGCCTTCCTTGAGGAAGCGCTGTTCAAGGCCCGTACGATCCTGCTGACGGGCGGAATCGACTTCCTGCAGGCCCGCCGCGTGTGCGAGCGCCTGCTGGCCCTGTCGTCCGAGAATGACAAGCCGATCCTGCTGGTCCTGTCCTCGCCGGGCGGCCACGTCGAATCCGGTGACATGATCCACGACATGATCAAATTCGTGCCGGCCCCGGTGAAAATCCTCGGTACGGGCTGGTGTGCCTCTGCCGGCGCGCTGATCTATTCGGCGGCGAAGAAGGAAAACCGCTACGCGCTGCCGAACACCCGTTTCCTGCTTCATGAACCGCGCGGCGGCGTCGGCGGCCAGGCAACGGACGTGGAAATCCAGGCGCGCGAAATCATCAAGATGCGCGAACGCCTGAACAAGATCTTCGCTGCGGCCACCGGCAAATCGCTCGAAAAGATCAAGGAAGACACCGATCGTGACTTCTGGATGAGCGCGCAGGAAGCGGTCGATTATGGCCTCGTCCACAAGATCGTCAGCCACCACAGCGAGATCGTCTGAGCCCCGCAGGGATCAGGCGGTTAACTCGCCGGTAACCAAAAGTTAGCGGCCTCTCAACACTTCCGGGCGATTATTTCTCTTCCATTTGACTGAAGAGAGACCGCCCGGATGCTCGCGCGCGTCGAGGACATTTCTTTGCCGATCCCGCCAGTGGCGGCGGACACCAATTGTGCTGCGGCGCTGAGCCTTTTCCTGTCCGATACTTCCCTGTTTGCGCTGCCATTGCGCGCAGAAGACTGCGCGCTGACGCTGGTGACGCGCAGCGCCGTCACCGAAGCCATGGTCGGCCCGGAAGGGCGCATGGTGTGGGCGTCCCAGCCCGTTTCGATGCTGGCATCTGAAACGCCTTTGATTGTCGAGGCGGCCACGCCGGCCGGTCTCGCCGCTGGCAATGCCGCCGCGAGCAATCCGGCTGCGCTCGGCGAAGGTCTGATCGTGGTGCTGGAAGGCGTCTATCGCGGCCTTGTGAGCCCGGCGGCGCTGACCGCCACCATCGCGAAGGAAAACGCTGCCCGCGCCCGTACGCTCGGTCAGGCGGCCCGGCGCATGGAGGCCGCGAAGGCAAAGCTGAACTCCGCCGCCCGCGAGAAGGCCGACTTCCTCGCCTTCCTCGGTCATGAGATCCGCACACCGCTCACCGGCATTCTGGGCGTCGCCGACTTGTTGCAGGACAGTGTGTCCGGCGGTGAGCCGAAGCGCCTCGCGCGCACGATTTCCGAAAGCGGGCACCATCTTGAGCGCTTGCTGAACGACCTGCTGGACCTGTCGCGCCTCGAAGCCGGCAAGATGCCGCTGCACGCTGCGCCGTTCGACCTCGATGAGTTCGCAGCCGAAGCGCGCGATGTCTGGCAGCCGCGTACTGACGGCAAACGGGTCGCCCTGCGTATCCATGTGGAAGACGGGACACCGCGGATCGAGGCCGATGCCCTGCGCCTGCGTCAGATTCTCTTCAACCTGCTCAGCAACGCCCTGAAGTTTACCGAGCTTGGCCATGTCGACGTATCGCTCGCCACGTGGCGCGACGAGTCCTCGCTTCGCCTGCGCATGAGCGTCTCAGATACGGGCTGCGGTATCACCGATGAGGACAAGGCGCGCCTGTTCGAAGCCTTCGAGCAGGCCAGCGCCGCGACGGTGCACACGCATGGCGGATCGGGCCTCGGCCTCGCAATCGCCAAATCGCTGGCGAAAGCCATGGGCGGGGAAATCTCACTCTCCGACAACCCGGCTGGCGGCAGCACCTTCACGGTGGACCTGCCGGTCCGCAAGGCCGGGCCACGCCTTGTGAGCAGTCCTCAGCCTGAGAAGACCATGCGTCCCCAGATGGGCAAGTTCGACCTGGGCCGGATCCTCGTCATCGAAGACCATGCCGCCAGTGCCCTGGTGATCACCGAAGCGCTCCGGGCCGCTGGCTGGGAAGTGGACCACGCGCCGAACGCCTCGGCCGCCCGCGACTATGTGTTCGATGTCGGCTATCAGGCCATCCTCACCGATATTCACCTGCCGGACGAGAGCGGGGACATGATCCTTCGTACCCTGCGCTCCACGCCGGGGCCCAACTCCGAAATTCCGGTGCTCGCTGTGACGGCGGACCTGACCGATGCCCGGCGCATGGCCTGCAAGGCTGCCGGCTTCATCGCCATGATCGAAAAGCCGATCCGCCCCCGTACGCTTGTCGCGACGCTGGCGGATATCCTGATGCTGGGCGATAGCCCTGACGCCTGGGCGCGGGCAGGGTAAGCCTTCCGGATCAGGCGGATCACTTCGCCTGATCAACAGATCATAGACACCTGGGGGCGCCATGAGCCGGGAAATCCGAAACGTCCTGGCCCGTTTGCGCTGGCCTGAAGAATATATCGAGACTGTGCGGGAGATCTTTGCGCCGGCGGAAATCCATCTTGCCGACAAAGACGATACCGGCCGCGTCCGCGAATTGCTCGGTTTTTGCGATGTGGCCCTGATTGACGGCGTCCTGGATGACAATTTTCTGTCTGCGCCAAATCTGAAGTGGGCGCATTGCGACCAGTCCGGCATTGATGCCTATGCACCGCAGCGCCTTGCCGACAGCGATCTCATCGTGACCTCGTCCAAGGGGCGCTCTGGCCCGGTCCTGGCGGAGCACGCGCTCTTTTTCATGCTGGCGTTCTGCTATGACGTGAAACGCTTGTTGCGTGCCCAATCGCGCAGGGTCTGGGCGGATCATGATCAGGATGATCTGAGGGGCCTTTACGGACGCAAGGTCTGCATCGTCGGGTATGGCGCGACGGGCAGCCATCTGGCCCGCCAGTGCCAGGCCTTCGGCATGGACATCACGGCCTACCGCCGCCGGAACATCCCGGCAGATGCCGGCGGCGTCACGATGTTTTCGAGAGAAGCGGGCGACCATCTGGAGGCGGCGGTGCGCGGCGCGGATTTCACGGTCATGTGCGCAGCGCTGAATGATGACAGTTACCGGATGCTAGGTGCGCGGGAAATTGCCGCGATGAAACCTGGGAGCGTTCTCGTGAATATGGCGCGCGCGCAGCTCGTCGATGAAGGGGCGATGATTACGGCACTGCGCTCCGGCCAATTGAGCGGAGCAGGATTGGATGTCACAGACCCTGTGGAGCCCCTACCGCCCTGGCATCGACTCTGGGGCCAGCCAAACCTCTTGTTGACGCCGCACGTCACCCCACAGATGCCGGACCGGACAGCTCGTACATTGGACATCCTGCGGGAAAATGCGGATCGCTACCGGCGTGGAGAGCCTCTGAAATTCGAATTCGGTGAGGACGATGTTTTTTCGCGCGGCGAACGTCCCCAATATTTCAAGGGGTATCACCGCATCATGGCATTGTGGAAAAGTATCGGCGAACGCCTGGCCTAGTCCGTCACTGCGCTTGCGATGGGTTTGGGAGACATGTCCGGCTTCACGAAGCGGATCGAGGTGACGAGGGCGATGGCTTCGCACAGCAGGGTCGTGAATGTGACGGTGATCCGCCAGCCTACAATTTTCTGCAACCCCTTGAACGGGAAGGCGTGCCGGCGGTGATCACGCAGAAAGCCATGCTGGCGTGAGAACTCGGGGACGAGGTTCCATTTTTTGTAGAAGTAACGTTCCGCGCTCATGCATTTCGCAGAGTTCCAGCGCAGGCAGAAATACGGAATTTCCCGCCAGGTAAGCTTCTTGCCGACGGCATAAGCGACAACCGAAGACGGCTCGAACCAGATTTTCCAGCCTTTCTCCTTCGCCTTGAAAGCCATGTCGATTTCATCCGTGAACCCGACAAGATTCGGGTCGAATGGACCGATGTCTTCCAGCATTTCACGGCGAGCCAGAACGACGTGGAACTCCGTGCTGTCCGTCTCTTCACGGACAAGCTCGTCCTTTCTGGCCAGATAGGATTCATGTTCAAATCCGTGCCGGCGATACATGTCACGACCGTGACCGGTCTCGGTGAGTTTCAGGATACCGCCGGCATGATGGATCTTCAGGTCCGGCATGCGCGCAGCCGGACCGACGAGAATGGTTGGCGTCACGAGGCCGGCACCCGTTTCCTCGGCGCAGTTCACGAGTGCGGACAGCCAGCCCGGTGCGAACACAACATCATTGTCGATGAACACGACATAGCGCGTGTCCACGAGCGGCAGCGCCGTGTTGCGGGCATCGTTCGGCGTCACATATCCCGGCCGGCGGATAAAAGTATGGCCGCGGCTTTCGACATTGGCTTTCAGCTCGTCGGAGATCGCCTTCGGGGAGCCACCATCAACATAAATCATGCGGAAGGGCAGGTCAGCCGTCTCGAAGACGGCCTCAAGCGACATCGTCGCTTGTTCGAAGCGCTCGCGCGGCGCCACGACAATAGTGACAAGCGTTTGGTCATTCGGGGCCGCGTTAAGCATGTTCTGCGCTCGTCTCGCTGATGTTGGATCATGAAAGCTCCTGCCTTGCGAATTCCGTGCCGCCCGGGGGCATGGTTGCAACGGCATCTTTCTTGCTCAGCGAAGCGGGAATTTATTTTTCGAAAGATACGCGTCTTGACGAAGTCCAGCTCATCCCCCGCGCCCAGCGTGTCGGTCATCCTTCCGACGTTCAATCGTGCGCACCTGATTTCTGCCAGCATCGAGTCGCTGCTCGAACAGACTTATCCGATCTCCGAAATCCTCGTGGTCGATGACGGTTCGGTTGACGATACAGAGGGCGTCGTATCGGCATTTGCCGACAGGGTGCGCTATGTGCGCCAGGACAACGGCGGCAAGAATGCTGCCATAAATACTGGTCTGCGCGAGGTTGAGGGGGATCTCGTCTGGATCATGGACGATGATGACCTTGCCCCGGCGGATGCGCTGGAAAGGCTGGTGGCTCCCTTCATCGCCGATCCTTCCACGGCGATCAGCTATGGCGCGTTGCAGAAGTTCCGTGACGATCCGGTCACCGGCGAAATGCACTACGAGATGACTCATCCTTATCCGCCGGAGGATGGCCGGTCATTTTTCGTCCGGATCATGGAAGACTGTTACATTACAGGCCAGCCCTGCATGCTGGTGCGCCGGTCCAGCTATGAGGTGATTTTTCCCCTGCCGGAGAAAAACGTGATCTCGGAGGACTATGCCGTTCTGCTGCTACTGGCCCGCCGGTGGCCTGCCAGCCGGGTGGATGGCGTCACGCTCCTGCAGCGCCAGCATGACGGCCCCCGCGGCCCCGCGGAAATCCGCTATGCGGCCGAATCCCGGAATGCCCGCTGGTGCCAGGCCGATACCGAGCTGCTGCGCAAGCTGTTGCCGCAGGTTTCTTTGGGGGAACTCGTCGGGCGGTCTGGCGAAACCTTGCACCACCCGCGGGAGCGCCGTCAGGCCCTTTTCCAGAAGGCCGTCATCGCTGCGCGCAAGAAACTCTGGCCGGTGGCTCTCACCGCTGTGCGGGACGGTGTTAAGGAAGCCCCGGATGCACCGCTCAGCGACATGGACCGGCTGATCCTCGGGCGGATGCTCGGGTGCCGGTATGGTCTCGACGAGCTGCTGGAAGAACCCGGGATCCTCGATGAGCTGCGGGATGCGTTTTCCGGGCTCGCGGAACGGCGCAAAGCGATCAGCAGCATCGCGTCCTTGCTGCCTTACCTCATCAAGGTGGCAGTGTCGGAAAAGAACTTTTCCAGGGCGAAGGGCTTCCTGCGCCTCTATCTGCGCCTTGCCGGAATTGGGCAGGGCAGCCAGTTGCTGGCCGTTACGGCGTGGCGCAAACTATCCGGACGGGAACAAACCGTCTCAAGGGAAGACCAGTTTCCCGGAGGCAAGGCGCGCGGCGCCCACTGATCCTGTCCAATCCGGCCTGAAGCACCGTGCCGCTGCCTGCGGCGCATCGCCTCCCGGCTGGACCGGGCGTGACTGCGCCCGCTAGTCTTGGCGGATCACCATGCCTGACATGCCCACACCTTCGTCCTTCACCGCGCTGATCCGTGGGCTTGCCCTCAAATGTCCCGCTTGCGGGAAGGGGGCGCTCTACCGGGCCTATCTGAAGCCGGTGGATACGTGCGCCTGCTGCGGCGCGCCGCTCGGGCAGGTGCCGTCAGAGGACGGGCCGGCCTGGCTGACCGTGCTGATGCTGGCCCCGCTTCTGGTGATGGTCACGTTTTTCGTGTCGATGTCGAACCTGCCGCTCTGGATCACCCTGCCGGGCGCAGCGCTGGCCGTAACTGGCGCCGTCATGCTGGCCCTGCCACGCGTGAAAGCCGGCTGGATCGCAGTGCTCTGGTCAATGGGGAAAGTCGGCGCAAGCCAAGAGTAGTTTTGCGGGAAAATGGTGGTTCGGGGGAGACTTGAACTCCCGACCTCGCGATTATGAGTCGCGCGCTCTAACCAGCTGAGCTACCGAACCGTTCGCCGAAACGAAGGGGCCTCATACACGCGGGCGGGCCAGCCTGCAAGCGGGCGATCTGCACCTGATTGCAGTGCTGTATCCCAATGACTTAAACGAAACGGCGCCGGGCCGGTATCCGGCTGCGGCGATCATTGATTCAGTCCGGATATTCCCTTGCGTAAAGCTTGCGGCCGCCTTTGCGGCTATTCAGCCGCCACAGTTTCAGCAGCAGCTTCCTGCTCCGAGAGGAAGCGTTCGGCGTCCAGTGCAGCCTGACAGCCCATGCCGGCTGCTGTGACGGCCTGGCGGTAGGTCTCGTCGGTCACATCGCCAGCAGCGAACACGCCCGGAATTTCGGTCTGCGGCGTGCCAGGCTTGGTGATGAGGTAGCCATTGTCCTTCATCTTCAGCTTGCCTTTGAACAGCTCGGTCGAAGGGGCGTGGCCGATGGCGATGAAGACGCCATGCACGGGTACGAGCTTCACCTCGCCGGTGGTCACATCCTTGATCTTCGCACCTGTCACGCCGAGCGGGTTCTCGTCGCCGACCACCTCTTCCAGCGTATGGTTCCAGACCACTTCGACCTTCGGGTGCTTCAGAAGGCGCTCCTGCAGGATCTTTTCGGCGCGGAAGCTGTCGCGGCGGTGCACGACGGTGACCTTTGAGGCGAAGTTCGTCAGGAACAGCGCTTCTTCCACGGCGGAGTTGCCGCCGCCAACGACCATGACTTCACGGCCGCGATAGAAGAAGCCGTCACAGGTGGCGCAGGCGGAAACGCCGAAGCCCTTGAACTTCTCTTCCGTAGGCAGGCCCAGCCATTTGGCCTGGGCGCCGGTGCAGATGATGATCGAATCGGCGGTATAGACCGTCCCGCTTTCGCCCACGGCCTTGAACGGGCGGCTTTCGAGGTCGACCTCGGCGATGTGGTCGTTTTCGACCTTCGCACCCATGGCTTCGGCGTGTTCCTGCATCTTCACCATCAGGTCCGGGCCCTGAATCTCGGTGAAGCCGGGATAGTTCTCGACTTCCGTGGTGATGGTCAGCTGGCCACCGGGCTGGATGCCGGTCACCACCAGGACATCGCGCAGGGCGCGGGCACCGTAGACGGCGGCCGTCCAGCCAGCCGGGCCGGAGCCGATGATCAGGATTTCAACGTGTTTCGTGTCGGCCATGAGCTCGCCCCGTGGTTCAGCTTGGAAGAAGTGAGCCCCTATATGGGGCGCCTTCTCGCTGCTTAAAGCGGTGCGGCCGTCATATCAATGTGAGCGGGCAGGCCTGTGCGGGGCTATTCGTCCCGATACGCCTTGATATGGTCGACCTGTTCGCGGGTCATCTTGCCGTCCGCGATGTACTGCTCAAAGCGCGCATCTTCCTCGGCTCGCCCCGCATCGCGTATCGCTTTCGCTTCAGCCAGCTCTGCTTCCGTCATGTAGGATTTCGGCTTCGAGCAATGCGCGATCGCGCTTCCGATGGAATCCATGATTTTCTGGGAAGACCGCGCCGACTGGTAATTCTCCAGATAGAGCGCTGCCAGTTCCTCTTCCGCGCGCTTCGTCTGCTCTTTTTTCACGGCAGGAAGGGAGATCTCGATCACCTTGCCCGCGAGCTCCTGCTGCGCCGGATCGATCCGGTCAGATACGTAACGCGTGATGCATCCGCAGCCGACGATCTTCTTCACGCCGGAGCGGAATTTGATGCCGCCATCGCGAAACGCCTTGTGGCAGGTATCCAGCAAGGGCTCTTCGGCCTGCGTGATCGAGAATTGCTCGACGGCCCCCGCGCGCTGGGCTTTCAGTGACTGATTGCCCACCATGGCAATTCCACCCAGAACCACGATCGCCGCGCCGTATTTCACAAGTGCGCTCATCGGCATCTCCCTGTAGCAATTGCTGCAGGTATAGCTCAGGCAGGTGTCGATTCGGTTCTTGTTCTTGTTGAAATTAAATCAATTAGAAGAAGGGTCAGAAACCACTTCAACGGTTGCATGGGAAACGTCGAACTTCTCCGCGAGGCGGGCTTTCACGTCCCGGCGCAGGGTTTCGATGCAGGCGCCCGAAACAGCCGTGACTTCCAGCGTGATGAGCGGCTTCGATTCGGTCAGGGCCCAGGCGTGGATGTGCGAGACGCTGGCGACATTGCCGATATGCTCCACAAGGTCCTGCCGGATATCTTCGGGCGACAGGCCTTCGGGCGTGCCTTCCAGCAGGATGTGGCCAGCCTGCCGCGCGATCCGGACGCCGGCGACGAGCACGAGCAGGGCGACCAGGATCGAAAGGATCGGGTCCGCCGGTACCCAGCCGGTCGTGAGAATGACGATGGCCGCCGCGATGGCTGCGACAGAGCCAAGCAGGTCGCCGATAACGTGCCAGAGTGCGCCCTGCAGGTTCAGATCATGCTTGTCGCCGCCATGCAGCACCCAGGCGGCCAGCACGTTCACGACAAGGCCACCGATGGCGATCCAGAGCATGATGCCGCCCAGAACCGGGGCCGGGTCCAGCAGGCGGTGGACGGCTTCCCACACGATCCAGCAGGAGAGGGCGACGAGCGCGATGCCATTGGTGAAGGCGGCGAGCACCTTCATGCGGCCGAATCCGTAGGAACGGCTGGGGTCTGCCGGACGATCGGCCAGCTTGTATCCGACCCAGGCCAGAACCAGCGATGCGGCATCGGTCAGCATGTGTGCGGCGTCAGCCAGCAGGGCGAGCGAACCTGAGATGATCCCGCCGGTGACCTCTGCCATCATGAAAGAGGCTGTGAGCACCGCAGCGATCGCCACCCGCCGGCGCGAATCTGCCGTCGTCATGTCGGCATGGTCATGAGAGTGCCCGTGTCCATGTGCGTGCCCATGTGCGTGTCCATGGCCATGATCGTGACCTTGCACGTGGTCATGACCGTGATCGTGGGAGTGGTTCGCTGGGTCGTTGTTCAGGTCGCAGTTCATGGACCTGAGGTGGAATCCTTTCGGCGGAACGTCAATTCGAGTGTGATAGCGTAGCGTTACCCAGCGCCCCGGTTTTTTCGCGCTGCCGTCACGGCATGTGTGCTAGATTGCCTGAAAACATAACAAAAACCATGGGGAGGAAATCCATGAGCCCACCGCGCCTGCGCCAGCTTGTGATCGCTGCCAACAGTCTGGACACCGCCGACACGCTGAAGAACGTCCTGGGCCTCGGAGAACCGTTTCCGGATCCCGGCGTCTCGGAATTCGGCCTTGTGAACGCCGTGTTCGCAATTGGCGACCAGTTCCTCGAAGTCGTGGTGCCGACACAGGACAAGGCCCCAGCGCGGCGCTTCATCGACCGGGGCGGGGAGGGTGGCTATATGGCAATCTTCCAGACGGATGACATGAATGGCTTGCGCACGCGCGTCGATGGGCTGGGCATCCGGCGCGTCTGGAACATCGATCTGCCGGACATTTCCGCCAGTCATCTCCACCCGGCAGATATCGGCGGGGCGATCGTTTCGGTGGATGAACCGCGCCCGGCCGGCAGCTGGCGCTGGGGCGGTCCGGGCTGGCGCGACCAGTCAGTTCCCGGACGGTTCACGCATGCGGTGCTGGAAACGCCCGATCCGGATGCGCTGGCCCAGAAATGGGGGCTCGTCTTTGGCTTGACCGCAGACAAGCGCCGCCTGTTCCTGGCCGACGCAGTGCTTTACTTCAACGAAGGCCCCGCTGACCGGATGATCGAGTTTGGATTCGATCTTCCGGATGGAGACAAGGCGCTCGAACGCGCTGAGGCTGCCGGGCTGGCGGTCGACGGCAAAAGCACACATGTCGCCGGCGTCAGGCTGGCATTCGGCTGATCAGTAGCCGTCTGCTGTACCATCCTTGCGCATCTCGGTTGCGGCGACATAGGCACCGCTGTCGAAGTCGCGCATGATGGCCTGATACCCGCCGGCATTGGCGCCGCAGCAATCGATGTTCAGTCCACGGCGCTCCAGCTCCGCACGGGTTTCCGGTGGGATCCCGCTTTCCAGTGAGACCGTGCCGATGTCGGCGTCGCATGCTGCGTCGTCGAAATCATCGGTAGGCTCGCAGCCGCCATTATGCTCCCAGCGTGCCGCGTCTCCGGCCTCCTGCAGGCCCATGTCGAAATCGACGAGGTTCAGGATGACCTGCACATGGCCCTGCGGCTGCATGCCGCCGCCCATCAGGCCGAAGCTCAGCCATGGCTCAAACGGGCAGGCCTGCTCGATCGGTTCGGCGCGCACCTGACAACCCGGCATGTCCTTCTTGAACGCAAAGGCCGGGATGATTGTGTGGAACGGCCGCTTGCCCGGCTCCCAGACGTTCGGGTGGGCCGGGTCGAGGCTGAACAGCTGGCCACGGTCCTGGAACATGAATCCCATGTCGTCGGCAACGAGACCGGAGCCCATGCCGCGATAGTTCGACTGGATCAGCGACACCATCATGCCGTTCTCGTCCGCGACGGTGAGGTAGGTCGTGTCGCCATCTTTCAGTTTCTTGTCGGCATCGATTAGCGACTGAACCTGCGCGGCGCAGTCTCCAGTGGGGGGGTACAAGACCCAGCCCCCTTTCATGTTGTCTGGCAACTCGATGTCGCAGGCTATGCTTCCAGAAAGTTGCCTGTCCAATTCGACATTGTTGACGACGGCGCCAATATTCGAAATCGGATGTTCGAGATCAATCTTGGCGGCAAGGGAATTGGACCTTTCCCTATCGATGAACATCGTCGGGTCCACGTCTGCAAAATCCGGATCAGCATAACCTTTGGCCCGGTACTCAAATGCCAGCCGCTTGGCTTCCACCTGCGCCATGATCGAGTCGGCCGAGCCGAAGCCCATGCCGCGCAGGTCGTATTTCTCCAGCATCTGCAACATTTGCAGCGCGGCGATGCCCTGCGTGTTCGGCGGCAGTTCGCAGACCTTGTAGTCACTGCGATAGGTGACGCAGAGCGGGTCGACCCATTCGCCGGTATGCGTGGCGAAGTCGTCATAGCGCAGGAACCCGCCGATGCGCTGGAAATAGGCGTCCATCCGGTGGGCGAGGTCGCCCTTGTAGAATTCATCGCGGCCGCCCTCGGCGATTTTACCCAGCGTGTCGGCGAGGTCAGGGTTTCGGAAGATCGTGCCTTCCACCGGGGCCGGCGAGAAATAGGTTTCCTTCGCATTGTCATACTCTTCCAGCATGCCGCTCTCAAAGGCAGGCTCGAAGCGCTTCGGGCCGAAGCTCCAGTAATAGGAAATCACTTCCGGGATCGGCGCGCCGTTGCGGGCGTAGGTGATCGCGGGCTTCAGGTCGTCGGAGATCGGCAGCTTGCCGAACTTTTCATGCAGGGCGAACCAGCCATCGACCGTGCCCGGAACAGTCACAGGCGCCGCGCCGAAAGGCGGGATTTCCTTGCCGTCCATGAATTCGTCGGCCTTGGCTTGCATGTCGGCGAGGGTGGCGCCCTTCGCACTGCGGCCGGAACCGTTGTAGCCATAGAGCTGCTGCGTCTCCGGATCCCAGACGATGGCGAAGAGGTCGCCGCCGATGCCGTTCCCGGTCGGCTCTACCAAGCCCAGCATGGCGTTTGCCGCGATGGCTGCATCGACGGCAGAGCCGCCGCGCTTCATCACATCGAGTGCTGTCTGCGTGGCCAGCGGATGGGCCGTTGCCGCTGCCGCATTCGGGGCGACCACGGCAGACCGGACGCCGAGGGCACGTCCTGTCGGCATCCGGTCACCCGGGCCCGGAGCAGACATCTGCACCGGTGTTTCAATGGCGGTACCTGCGCTGTCTGTTTCAGCCGGCAGGGGCGGCTCGGCAGACGCGCCTGTGCCGGCCGGAGCTGGGGTTGCGCATGCGCTAAGTCCGGTAGCCACCACCGCTGCCAGGAATGTTCGGGCCATCTTCATGACTGTTGCCTCCGCTGTCTGGCGGTGACCTTAGCGCTCTTCGCCGGCTTTTCGAGTCCCGGCCTTGCCAATAATAGTCGTCGTTCGGGCGCAAGGTACGGCAGAGCGTCTCGATGTAGCTGTGGATCAGACCATCAGACATAGCTGACAACCTCCCATTCGATGCCGTCATCATCATGGAAGTAGAAGCGGCTGCCCGGGTCATAAGTCTGGTGACTGTGGGTCTTGAGGCCGGCCTTCAGGATGCGCTGTTCGGCCGCGTCCAGATCGTCGACCAGAATACCGAAATGGTTCACCGCGCCGGTGCGGTAATAGCTTTCCTGATCCGGGCGGTCCTGCTTCGGCAGGGCGTAGAGGGCAATATACTCGTCGTCGGTGCCGACATGAACGGTATATCCGTCATACTTTGCCGGGCCTTCCCAGCGCACATGCCAGCCGAACAGGTCCACCAGCATGGCAGCGGTTTTCTTCGGGTCGGAGACGGTCACGTTCACATGTTCAAACAAGGCGGGTTTCATTCTCTGGCTCCTTTAAATTCAGTTTTTAGAGTTCTGATTTGACGCTCGTAATTCCTCAACTTAACTTGAGGTCAAGAAATTATTTGAGGAAAAATCCGACATGAATCAGGGGCTCTCTATCGGGGATGTTGCACGGCGCACCGGCCTGTCGGTTTCGGCGATCCGTTTCTATGAGTCGCGCGGCCTGGTGAAACCGGATCGCCGGCCTTCCGGACAGCGGGAGTTCGCACGAGCCGATATCCGCCGCCTGTCCTTCATCCTGATTGCCCAGCAGATGGGCCTCACCATCGAGGAGATCGGGGACGTTCTCAGTGACCTGCCGGACAACCGCACCCCCAACAAGGCAGACTGGACGCGGATCAGCCAGCATTTCCGCAAGCGGCTCGATGATCACATCGCCATGGTGGAGCGGCTGCGAAACCGGCTGGATGGTTGTATCGGCTGCGGATGTCTCAGCCTCAAGACCTGCAAGCTCTACAATCCGGATGACCGCGCCAACGTGGCTGGCCCGGGGCCGCGCTTCGTGGTGACGGGGGAGTCGGTCAGCCGCGACGCCTAGTTCGGTCGTTTCGGGAAATAGTGCATCGCCATGCGTTCGGCGATTTCCTGGCCCTCGCGGGCGAAGCGGGCTTCGGCTTCGACGGCGCGGTTGTCGCATTTCAGGTAGTCACGGGAGGTGTCCTGAAAGCCCTGGTTGAACTGTTCCACCAGGCTGGAGCGAAGGTTCCCGCGATTCGGTGCCTCATAGCTCAGCATGTCGGACATGTACTGCCGCCAGTACTGGTCTTCCCGGCCGTTGCAGCGCACCCGGATGGCGTGGGCTGAGCCCAGCGTCCCGGCCAGATCCGAGGCATCCCGGAAATAATCCGGCCCCCGCATCGGCAAACCTGATTGTGCCGCGCTTGCGCCACAGACCATCAGGGCGCTAAGCAGGGCGACATGAAAACGTGCCTTCTTCATGAAAAGACCTTTGCCCGCATCCAGCCTCGGCTCAAGGATGTAGAACACAAACTTGATGTCCTCATTATGACCGATGAAGGACGCTTCTATCATGCCGGCAGCCGTGTGGTGACCGACAAGGTGGAGCCAGAGATCATCTTTGGCAGCCTCGATTGCTTCTACGGCCCCGCCGCCGGGACGTTCGTGCGGGCGGTGATGGCCTCCGACCGGCTGGACTGGTTCCAGTCTCCGGCCGCGGGTGTCGACAATGCGGTGCTGAAAGCCATCGGCAAGGCGTCGAAACACTACACGACGAATCACACGCAGGCCGAATCCATGGCCGAGTGGGCGCTATGGGCTGGGCTGGACTTCCTGCGGGAAGGACCGCTGCACCGCGCCCAGCAGCAGGCGGCGGAGTGGAAGCGGGTCCAGGCGCGCGAGATCTCCGGTAGCCGTTGGCTGATTGTCGGCTATGGCTCGATCGGTGAGGCTGTGGGTAAGCGGGTCACCGCGCTTGGCGGCCATGTGACGGGCCTGCGCCGCTCACCGGGGCCGGCGCCGGGCGCGCAGGAGATCCTGCCGGTCAGCGTGTTGCCGGACGAGTTGCCGGGCGCGGACGTGGTTTTGCTTTGCGTGCCGCACACGGCGGAGACCGAAGGCATGGCCGGGGCGGAGTTCTTCTCGAAAATGAAGCCGGACGCCCTGTTCATGAATCTCGGCCGCGGGGCGCTGGTGGACGAGGACGCGCTGATCGCCGCGCTGGACAAGGGCTGCCCGGCCTATGCCGCACTGGATGTAACGGGGGTGGAGCCTCTGCCGGAGGAAAGCCCGCTCTGGCATCATCCGAAGATCATGATCACGCCGCACGATTCGTCCCAGACGGATGGAACCATCCTGCGGGCGGATGGCACCTTTGTGGACAATCTTCACCGCTACCTGAACGGCGAGCCGCTCAGGAACCTCGTCGACCGGAAAGCCTTCGAGGACTGAGCGGCGGTTTCGACCGTTTACGCGGTTTCTTTGACTTTCAGCCCGGCGATGCGGTCGATCGAGGCTTCGGCATCGCGCATGATGTCGGCCACGATGGCAGCAACCGGCTTCACTTCCTGCACACCGCCGGCCGACTGGCCCATGGCGAAGCAGGAATCATCCATCGACAGTTTCGCTTCGTCCGTGATCCCGCCAATGCCGCCGATGACGCCGGTCTGCGTTGAATGGATCGCCTGATGCGGGAAGGGCTTGATGTCCTGCGGACGGCTCTCCCAGTCATTGATGTAGTCGTTCGTGCGGCAGCGCATCGGCTTGCCGGAATAGCAGCGCGTGCGGGTCGTGTCGGTGTCACCGGCGCCGACGACGGCCTGCTTGTACATGTTGGCGGCATGCGCCTCTTCGGAGGCGATGAAGCGGGTGCCCATCCACACGCCCTGCGCACCGAGGGCGAGTGCAGCGGCAAGGCCGCGCCCGTCATAGATGCCGCCCGCTGCCACGACCGGGATCTTCACGGCTTCCACAGCCTGCGCCACCAGCGGCAGCGTGCCGACGAGACCGGTATGCCCGCCGCCTTCGCCGCCCTGCAGGATAACCGCATCGCACCCAGCCTGTTCGGCCTTGATGGCGTGCTTCACGGCGCCGCCGACAACCATGACTTTCAGCCCGGCCTTCTTCAGGCGCTCCATGATCGGCATCGGCACGCCGAGGCCTGCGACGAAGGAATCGGCCCCGCCATTGATGATGACGTCTACGGACTCTTCCAGGCTTTCCGGGCTGGCGGCCAGCAGGTCGACACCGAACGGACGGTCGGTCAGTTCGCGTACGCGCTTCATCTGTCCGGCGATGAATTCCGGGGAGGTGCCGGCCATGCCAAGCACGCCGTAACCGCCTGCATTGCACATGGCAGCGCAGACTTCGGCATAGGAAACCCCGCCCATGCCTGCGAGCATGATCGGGTGCTGGATGTTCAACATCTCTGTCAGGCGTGTTTTCAGGGCCATTGTCGGGCTTCCTCTCTTTGAAAGTGTTATGAATGCAGCTTACGGCCCCGTCGCAACGTCAACGCAATAGGTCTGGCGCCACCCCGCCGTGTCTCTGCCCCATTCCCGCCGTGTTCTGCCGTCAGGATAAGCGATGGACTGGCAGAATCGCCGGTCCGGCGTCACATGCGGAGACCAGATGGACCGGATTTTTTTCGCGGGCCAACTTCGTGAAGGACGCGGCAACCGGCCGACGGGCTTGCCTGGGAACAGGTCCGGTTGCCCCAACTTCTGCCCTTTCCCGGGGGCTCTGGGAAAGGGGGTTCTGTTTGGAAACCTGCAGGCCCGCCTGACAGATTTCTGAATTGAGCTATCCGTTTTGCTTGGCGGATGCTATGACGCCGTCCGGTCGAAAGACCATTAACAGGGGTAAGATCATGAAGAATATCATCACTTTGGGCGTTGCAGCCCTGGCTCTCGCAGCCTGCGCACCGGCGGAAGCTCCGGCGGAAGATGCGACGGTTGTCGAAGAAACCACGGTCATCGAAGAGTCTGCTGCCGACGCTGCTGATGCTGCCGTTGAAGCCGCTGACGAAGCTGCTGATGCCGCTGCGGATGCTGCCGATGCGGCAGAAGAAGCTGCTGGCGACGCAATGGACGCCGCTGAAGAAGCTGCTTCCGACGCTGCCGATGCCATTGAGGACGCAGCCGATGCTGCTGCCGAAGAGATGACGGAAGAAACCCCGGAATAACGGGACTTTCCTTCGGAATTAGATAGGGCCGCTCCTTGGGGAGCGGCCCTTTTGATTCGTGCCTTGTTTGGTTTGTGTCCTGAATGTCTGGATCAGAACTTCTGGTAACCGCCATCCACGAGGAGGGTGTCGCCGGAATGGTATTTCGAGGCATCCGATGCGAGATAGACGGCGATACCGCCGAAATCTTCCGGTTCGCCCCAGCGGCGGATTGGGACGCGGGAGATCACCTTGGTCTGGAACACTTCCGTGTTCTGCGCGCCTTCGGTCATGTCGGTCGCGATCCAGCCCGGCAGGATGGCATTCGCCCGGATCTGGTAGCGGCCATATTCCACGGCGATCGCGTTCATCATGGAGATCAGTCCGCCTTTGGTGTGGCCGTAGGACTGGTTGCGCGCTGCGCCGGACAGGGCTGCCAGTGAGGCCGTGCCGATCAGGCTGCCGCCAAGGTCGCCGGCTTTCGCACGGGTCACCATGGATTTCGCCGCTTCGCGCAGGGTGAGGAAGGCGCCTTCGGAGTTGATGCGCTGGTTGTAGCGCCAGGTCTCCAGCGTCATTTCGTGGAAGTTCGCGGCGCCGCGGCCGACGCCGGCATTTGCGATGCAGGTGTCGATGCGGCCGAATTCTTCTTCGGCTTCCTTCATCGCTTTCACGACTTCGGCTTCCTCGCCGACGTCCACTTTCCAGGCCTTGACCTTGCCGGTGCCGAGCGCGTCGGCCTTTTTTACGGCGGCGTCATTGTCGGCTTCCTTGCGGCCCCAGATGACGACGTCAGCATTTGAAGCGGCCAGCGCCTCCACCATGCCGAGGCCGATCCCCTTGTTGCCGCCGGTCACGACGCAGACCTTTCCTGTAAGGTCGAATGGGGCGTAGGTCATGGCTTCCTCCTGAAAGATTCTGGTTTGTTTGTCTGGCGTCACAGAAGAGAGGTGACGCTGGGGCCGGTCAAGAGGCTGATTGGCTGGCCGTGACCAACGTCCGGGCTGCTTCGATGATGCGGCGCGTCTCGTCCCAGATTTCGAGTTCTGCCAGACGGGCCGGGCTGATCCACTCGGCATGGGCCGCATCGTCACCGGCCATTACCGTACCGGAAACCCATACGGCGGCGTAGTCGAACAGGACGTAATGGCGGGTCACATCGCCGGTTGTGCGGGAGGTGAAGATGCCGTCCACCACGTCCACCAGGCCGACAAGGCAGGCGGTGAGGCCTGTCTCCTCCTTCAATTCGCGCAAGACGGCATCGCCGGCCCGCTCGCCGAATTCGATCTTGCCGCCAGGCACGGACCAGCTGCCCGCCATCGGTTTCGTGCCCCGGCGGATGAGGGCCACGTCATCGCCGCGAAAGCAGACCGTGCCGACGGCCGGGATGGGCTTCAGCTCGCTCATGCGCCCGTTCCCCGCTCCAGCAGGGCGACCGTCTCGACATGCGAGGACCAGAGGAACTGGTCGACCGGTTGCACCAGCATGATCCGATATCCGGCATCGACCAGCACGCGCAGGTCCCGCGCCAGCGTGCCGGGATCGCAAGAGACATAGGCGATGCGCCGCACGCCGCTATAGGCGATCTCCGCGACCTGCTTGGCGGCGCCCGCGCGGGGCGGGTTCAGCACGATGCCCTGGAAGCGGGAGAGCGTCGCGGACGGGACCGGATTGCGGAACAGGTCCCGCACTTCGGCCGTCACCGGCTTCAGGCCGGAGGCGGCCCGGGCGGAGGCTTCCAGCGCTTCGATGGCTTCCGCGTCGCCCTCGGCGGCATGGACGCGGGATTCTTCTGCAAGGCGCAGGGCAAATGTTCCGCAGCCGGAGAAAAGGTCGGCCACTTCCAGGGCGTATTTCAGGTGCTGGCGCACAAGGCTCGCCATGAAGGCTTCGGCTTCCGGGCTCGCCTGCAGGAAGCCGCCTGGCTTCGGGCGCAGGAAGGCACGGCCGACCTGGATCTCCGGCGTGCCCTGTTGCAGGGGGACATCGTCACCAATCGCGACGCGGAGGAAGCCTGCGGCAAGCGCTTTCGCACCGGCCATCATCACATCATGCGGCGCGGCGAAGGTCGCCGTGTCGGTGATGTGCAGGTCCAGCCCGTTCGGCATGGTGGTGATTTTCAGCGCCATCTCGCCCTTCAGCGGTGCCAGCGGTCCGGCCAGCTCCTTCAGGGCACTGATCTTTCGTGTGATCTCCGGAGAGGCGACCGGGCAGGTATTGATATCGACAATGTCGTGGCTGCGCCGGGAATGAAAGCCCAGCTGTACGCCCGTCTTCGTGCGTCGGGCAGCCAGCGATATGCGGCGGCGCGTGCCAGGCGGTGTGACCCATGTCTCTTCCACATGCGGCTCCAGCCCGCGCGACTTCAGCGCGTTGATCACCCGTGATTGCTTGAAAATGCGGTACGGCCCGTCGGCCAGGTGTTGCAGGCTGCAGCTGCCGCAGCTGGCATAGTGAGGACAGACCGGGATCTGCCGATCCGGCGAAGGCGTCACGACCTCCAGCAGCTTTGCTTTATCTCCGTTAACCGCGATGCGGACTTCCTCACCGGGCAGGGTTCGCGGCACGGACACCCACTCTCCATCGATCCGGACCTGCCCGTCGCCCTTCGATCCGAGGCGTTCGATGACCACCGTGCTGGCGCCGCGGGCATCCGTATCTGGAATAGCAGGCATTCCGGGCTCCCCACTGGCTGTGTCCCGATTCACGGGTTAGCACCGCAAGACGGTCGCGAACAGGAGGCTTGAATGGCGAAACCGGCACAACAGCCTCTCAGTCTCGCTTTGCAGGGCGGCGGGGCCCATGGCGCTTACACATGGGGCGTCCTCGACCGGCTGGCGGAAGAGAATCGCTTCGACATCCGCGCCATCACGGCCACATCCGCCGGTGCCATGAATGCGGTCGCCTTCGCAGGCGGTTACGGCAATGGCGGCATGGACGGTGCGCGGCAGGCACTGGAGGCGCTTTGGCAGGCGGTGTCGCACAGCGGCCGGCACGTCCGGGCCTATGGCGCCAACAATGCGGCCGCCTTTGCCTATGCCTCCGCCCTGCAGAGCTGGGCCAGCCCCTATGACCTGAACCCGCTGAAACTGAACCCGCTGCGCGATGCCGTGGAGGAGGTGATCGACTTCGAGGCCGTCCTCGCTTCCGGCCTGCAGCTGTTCCTCAGCGCAACGGATGTGGAGTCCGGCCATGTGAAAGTCTTCACCGGCGATGAAGTCACGCTCGACGCCGTGCTGGCCTCCGCCTGCCTGCCGCAGACCTTCCAGGCGGTGGAGATCGACGGTCATGCCTATTGGGACGGCGGTTATATGGGCAATCCCAGCATCTTCCCGCTGATCTATGCCGGCGCGCCGACAGATGTGCTGCTCGTCACCCTGAACCCGATCGAGCGGCCCGGCGTACCGAAACGGGCAGGCGAGATCCAGGAACGCGTCAACGAGATCAGCTTCAACGCCGCCCTGATCGGCGAGCTGCGTGCCATCGCCTTTGTCCAGCGCCTGCTGGATGACGGCATGCTGAAGGCGCCCATGCTGAAGAAGTACCGCCGCCTCAACGTGCACACGATCCGCGGCGGGCAGGACCTCGTCGATCAGAGCCTGCACACCAAGTTCGACACCAGTTGGCGGTACCTGACCGGCCTGCGGGACAAGGGCCGCGCAGCGGCGGAGGCCTGGCTGGCGGGCGATGCAGACCTTGTCGGCACGAAGACATCGAATTGCGACCTCAGGGAAGAATTCCTGAAGGGCTAGTCGCTGGCAGGAACTATTTCAGCTTTTCCCGGAGCACCATGAACCCGGTCAACAGGAATGCCGGGACAAGCAGGAACAGGACGGCTTCTTCTTCCAGCGTGATGTAGAGCAGGCCGACGATCGCAAAGATCACGAATTCCAGAATGGCAATGCGGATCCAGAAATTCATGTGACATTCTCCTGTTTCAGAAACCACACGCGCGCCGCACCATAGTCGCGCGTCTCCAGCATCTCCCAGCCTTCCGGTGCGATCAGCTCGTCCGAGGCCGTCTCCACCACAGCGATCGCGTCTTCAGCCAGCCACTTGCCCTCTGCGAGACATGCAAGCGCCGGGCGAACAAGGTCCTTGTGATAGGGCGGATCGAGGAAGGCGATCGTGAAGGGGCTACCGACGCCCGCAGGTTTCTCGCCTAGGTCCGTCGCCGAGCGACGATGGATGCGCGTGTTCCCGTAGAGGCCGAGCGTCTCGATATTGTCGCGGATCGCGCCGCGCGCTGCGTGGTCGGTTTCCACGAAGAGGCAGAAGGCCGCGCCGCGGCTGACCGCTTCAAGGCCCAGCGCGCCGGACCCTGCAAACAGGTCGATCACCCGCGCGCCTTCGATCTCCGGCGCCCAGGCGGCATGGGCCAGCATGTTGAACACGCTTTCGCGTGCCCGGTCCGCCGTTGGCCGCGTACCCTGTCCCTTCGGCGCGGCAATCGCGCGCCCCTTGTGCTGTCCGGCAATGATGCGCATTCGGTAGAGTTCCGGGTTTACTTCCGGCCCGTCTAGGGCGATCTCATCTTCATGACAATTCTCGCTGATCCGATGGACCGTGCGCTGGAACTGGCGCGCGCCGCTGCTGCGGCGGGCGAAGTGCCCGTGGGTGCGGTGATTGTCGATCCGGAAACCGGTGAGATTGTTGCCGAGGGTGCCAATGCACCGATCAGCGGCCATGACCCGACCGCCCATGCAGAGATTGTCGCCCTGCGCCGCGCAGCCGAGAAGCTTGGCAATTACCGCCTCACGGGCCTCACCATGTATGTCACGCTGGAGCCCTGCGCGATGTGCGCGGGCGCGATCAGCCTCGCCCGGATCGGCAAGCTGGTCTTCGGGGCTTGCGACCCGAAAGGCGGCGCGGTGATCCATGGCGCGCGCTTCTTCGAACAGCCGACCTGTCACTGGCGGCCCGAGGTGGAGCAGGATGAAGCCCGCGGCGAAGCGGCGAGCCAGCTGCTGAAGGACTTCTTCAAGGCTCGAAGAAAGTAGCTCGGGGGCTGGCTGAAACCCCGCCTTTCACGCGTGACGCGCCGGAAATGCTTGCTTTCCTTGAGGGCACGCGATGCCTTGTAGAGGAAACAGGGAGATCCTCATGACCGCCACCGTCAGAACCGAAAACGATATTTCCGTCGTCACCATGGATGACGGCAAGGCCAACGCCATCAGCCTCGACATGCTGGAGGCGGTGAATGCCTGCCTCGACGAAGCCGAGAAGGATGGCAAAGTGTTGGTGCTGACCGGGCGCGAGGGCAAGTTCTCGGCCGGGTTCGACCTCAAATTCCTGGCCACGTCTGACGGTGACGGCGTGCGCAAACTGGTCACCGGCGGCGGCAAGCTGGCCATGCGCCTGTTCACCTCGAAGATGCCTGTCGTCATTGCGTCGACAGGGCACTCCATCGCGATGGGCGCCTTCATCCTGCTCGGCGGCGACACGCGGATCGGCACACGCGGGCCCTTCAAGATCGGCGCGAACGAGACGGTAAATGGCATGACGCTGCCGGGTTTCGGCATCGAGCTGCCGCGCGCGCGTCTCAACCCGATGTACCTGACCGAAGCGCTGGTGCAGGCACGGCTCTATTCGCCGGACGAAGCCGTGCCGGTCGGCTGGCTGGACAAGGTTGTTGAGGCTGACGCCCTGATGGACACGGCCATGGAAACCGCCACCGCGCTGAAGGCCATCGCCAACGGCGCCTATTACCGTAACAAGCTGCTGGCACGGCAACCGGCCATCGATGCGATCATGCCATCGCTGGAACAGTCCACGGTTTAAGACGCCGCAACAGGTGCTGCGGGGGCGGCCGACCCGGCCAGCTCCCGCGAAATCTCCCGGATCAGGCCGCGTAGCCAGGTCAGCGCAGGGTCGCCGGCGTATTCCCGGTGCCAGTAAAGCGTCGACTCCGGGACCGGAAAGTCGAACGGCAGGTCCTGCAGGACAAGGCCGGCATGTTCCACGATCTGGCGCGGGGCAACGAGCGCGAACTGTGTGTGGCGCACCATTTCCAATGCCGGCATGTGATTCGGCAGGCGATGAACAGGCGTGATGCGGCGGCCATGCGCCCGCGCCAGTTCTTCGATCAGGCTGCGGCCTTCCCGTCGGCTGGACACGGTGATGTGGCGCAGCTCGAAGAAGTTCTCCGGCGTCAATGCCTGATCCGCCTGCGGATGACTTGGTGAGAGGACGCTGACATAGGGCGTTTTCAGAAGCGGCTCGCGTTCCATGTCCATGCCGAGCAGGTCGGCAACATCAATGGCGAGGTCGAGGCGTCCCGTCGTAAGCTCGGCGCCGACGGCTGACCGGTTCAACTGGCTCCACGAAATCCTGACGCCCGGAGCGACCTGTTCGAGGCGGGCGGCAAGGGCTGGCGCGATCAGGAAGGCCCCGGCATCGCGGGCGGACAGGTTGAACACGCGGGTGGAGCGCGACGGCTCAAACACGGAGCGCGGCTCAAGGCCCGAGCGTAACCGGTCCAGCGCCTCGCGCACGGCGGGCATCAGGGCTTCGGCCATGGCGGTGGGTTTGACGCCGCGGCCTTCGCGGACGAACAGCGGGTCCTCGAAATGGGTGCGCAGGCGGGAGAGCGCATTGCTGACGGCGGGCTGTGTGATGCGCAGGATTTCGCTGGCCCGGGTCAGGCTGCGCTCGTCATAGACGGCTTCCAGGACGGGCAGCAGGTTCAGGTCGATGGACCGCAGGTTCATGTCAGGCTCCCAAACATCACCAATGGTGATGTTTGGTGTTCATATAATAAAGTTCCCGAATGGTCGAGCCTGAGGCATTGTCATCGTGTCGACAGTGGAGTGACCCCGATGCGTGCGGCGCTACAGCCAGCCTGCAGCCTTCATCAGCATCACCGCGCCAATTGCGGTGACGAGGTATTTCATGCCGCGCTTGAAATTCACGTCGCTCATCCGGTCCAGTACCTTGCCGCCAAGCGTGGTGCCCAGCATGGAGAGCGGCGCCGCCGCCACGATCAGCCACCAGGGCGGCAGGGCCTGAAGGCCGGCCGCAGCGATCACCGGAACGCTCCAGAAAATGATCTTCACGAAGTGCGCCAGCACCTGCGTCACCGCCTTGGTCGCCACAATGGCGTGGCGCGTCATGTCGGTGTGAACGAAGAACTGGTCCAGCAACGGCCCTGCAACCCCCGCCACCGTATTCAGAGCCTGTACCACAAAGCCCGCGCTCTCGGCCTGCCAGCGTTTCTGGATATCGAGGTCCAGCAGCGTCTTTGGCAGCCAGACCAGCATCGCGACGAGGCCCAGCATCAGGTAGACCATCTGCTTGTCGGGCCGCCAGCTGAGCGCGAACAGAAGGCCCACCGCCAGCATGGAGCCCACGGCGTAACGCCGGAAGATGCGCCAGTCGATATGGGCGCGCCACAGGAAGGCGCGATAGCCGTTGGACACCATCTGTACGGCGCCGTGCACGATCATGGCGGTTGCCACCGGCACCAGAGCGGTCAGGACGCCCATGAAAATGATGCCGCCCGCCATGCCGAAAATGCCCGAAATGAAGCTGGTAACCAGCACAGTGACGAGGATGATAGCAGCTGCGATCGGGCTCATGCCGGCGATCTAGACCTGTTTGCGATTCGGCGCAAAGCGGTGCCTTCCGCGCCAGACGGTCAGACGAGGCCGTCAGAAAAGATTGCAAAGAAAGAATTTGCGGCCCCCCGGCCGCACGGACTACCAATGGCTCAACCAAACAAAGTGAAGGAGGATAGCCATGGCTGATACCCAGCAATCCATGGACGCAATGGCCGAACTGAATGACCTGCGCATGTCGGAGGAGGCACGCCCTCTCTACGAGCATGTGAAGCGGTTCATCAAGGATACGGTCGATCCGATGCATGAGGAATTCGAACGCCTCGGCGAGAACAAGACCGACATCTGGTCTTATGCTCCGGGCCAGCTCGAAGCCCTCGAAAAGGCCAAGGACGCCGCCAAGAAGGAAGGTCTCTGGAACTTCTTCCTGCCGGATGCCGACACCGGCGAAGGCCTGAAGAACCTCGACTATGCCTACATCGCGGCAGAGCTCGGCAAGAACCCGCTGGCCTCCGAGTCAATGAACTGCTCGGCCCCAGACACCGGCAATATGGAAGTGCTCGAGCGCGTCGGCACACCGGCCCAGAAAGAGCAGTGGCTGAAGCCGCTTCTCGAAGGCAAGATCCGCTCCGCCTTCGCCATGACCGAGCCGGCCCTGCCGTCCTCGGACGCCAAGAACGTCTCCATGAGCGCTGTTCTGGAAGGCGACGAGTGGGTGCTCAACGGTGAGAAATATTACATCTCCGGTGCGGGCGACCCGCGCTGCAAGATCATGATCACCATGGTGAAAACCAATGACGGCCCGGACGTGAACCGCCGCCAGTCGCAGATCCTCGTGCCGCTGCCGCACCCGGGTGTCACCATCATGGGCCCGATGCACGTGTTCGGCGATCCGGATGCCCCGCACGGCCACATGCACATCCGCTTCGAGAACGTCCGTGTTCCGAAGGACAACATGCTGCTCGGCGAAGGCCGCGGCTTCGAGATCTCGCAGCTGCGCCTCGGCCCGGGCCGTATCCACCACTGCATGCGCTCCATCGGCGCGGCAGAGAAGGCCCTCGACCTGATGGTCGTGCGCGGCATGACCCGCCAGGCCTTCGGCAAGGATCTCATCAAGCTGGGTGGCAACATCGAGAAAGTGTCCCGCGCACGGATCGAGATCGAAGCCATGCGCATGATGGTTCTGAAAGCCGCCAAGGCGATGGACGTGCTGGGCAACAAGGAAGCCCGCGTCTGGATTTCCATGGTCAAGGCCATGGTGCCGGAACGCGTCTGCGCCATCATCGACGACGCCATCCAGATCCACGGCGCCACGGGCGTGTCGCAGTGGACCCCGCTGGCCCGCATGTATGCCAGCCAGCGTACGCTGCGCCTGGCCGATGGTCCGGACGAAGTGCACCATATGGTGGTGGGCCGCGCCGAGACCCGCAAATACACGGGCGAAGAGGAAGATCCGGCGATGGCTGCTGTCTGGCGCAAATAAGCCCGGCTTCAGGTCAAACGATCAGCGCGGCTCCGCAAGGGGCCGCGCTTTTCATTTGGACGCTGCCGCATCCAGGGCGTCTTCCAGACGGTCGTCGCCCCAGAACAGGTCTCCTTTCACGATGAAGCTCGGCGCCCCGAAAATGCCGAGCCTGAAGGCTTCGTCCACATTCTCCTTGAGACGATCCTTGATTGCCTGGGTTTGTGCGCGGCCGAGAACATCCCCCTGTGCACCGGCCGTCTCCGCAAGGCGCTGCAACAGGGCGGGTTCGCCAATGTCGTGACCTTCGGCAAACTCCGCCGAATAAACGGCGCGCGTGAAAGCTTTGCCCCACGCTTCATCCAGTCCAACCAGCGCGATACGTGCGGCGGCAAGGCCATTCTGAGGAAAAGCGCCCGGCCCTGTTTCCGGCAGGCGTTTGAAAGGCAGGCCAAAGCGCTCGGCTCTCCGGGCCATGTCGCGCCACATATATTCGCCTTTCGCCTTGTAGATGTTGAAAGGAGACGTATCCCAGCCCTGCGCGGCAAAGACCGGGCCCAGCAGAAAAGGCCGCCAGCGAACGTCCACGCCGCGCGCCCCGGCCGCGTCCTCGATGCGCATCGCCGTGAGATAGGAATAGGTTGAGCCGAATTCGAACCAGAATTCGATCGGATGAGTCATCTGCAGCCCCGCTTGTCCGTGGGAGGCAAACTAAGACCGTGACGGCCTGCGGAAAAGGGGGCGCGCGCCTAGAACCGGAACGTGTTGCCGAAGCGCAGCACGGCGCTGGTCTGGATGGAGCGGAAGTTGCGGCGGAAATCGTCGCCTTCGATATAGGCGCCGTGGCCGAGGGCGAAGAACACTTCGGTCTGCGGGCGCAATTCCCAGTTCACCCGCCCGAAGAAGGACAGGCTGTTGGTGATATTGTCATACTGCGTCTGCGTGGTGACCGAGAGGTCTGTCGACACGTTGAACACGGTCTCCAGCGACCCGATCTGCACACTGACTTCACCCGAAGGAACGGAGATGTCCTCCCGCTTGTAGCCGGCCTTGAGGTCCACGTGCGGGTTCGGGCGGTAGTTCACATTGAAGTCATAGCGCTTCGAATCGCCGCCATAGAAATCCTTGAACTCGATTTCCGACGTCGTGCCCCAGGAGCGGACATAGGAGGACTGAACCTTGAACTTCACGCCATTGTTGTCATAGACGCCGACCGGCACGACCAGCCCGCCCGGCAGGAAGAAGGGCGTGTTGATATGCTCTTCATTCTGGCTGGCGGTGAAGGTCAGGTCGTCGGTCCAGATCGTGTTGGCGTTCACGACCAGCGAATTGACCGTGGTCTCCGCATTGCCGTCGAGATCGGTGATGTATTCGTGGCTGGTGCCGAATTGCCACCAGCGCAGGTAGCCGTCCGACTGGCGGAAGCGGCGGTGCCAGTCTGCCGAGAAGGTCCGTGTGCCGGGCCGGTTCACGAAGCCGAGCGCCGGGGCGAAGTCCTCGCCGATCTGGCGGGCTTCCAGGCTCCAGGCCCATTTGTCGTTCGGATAGTCGAACTTCGCACCGAAGGAATCGTCATCCTCCAGCGTGGAAGAGAAGGTGCGCTGGTAGAACACGTCCGCCTGCATCCGCCCGCCGCCGAAGAAGGACGGTACGCGATAGCTGAAATCGGCCCCGGCCAGCGTGTTGTCGGAGAGGCCCGCCGGGTCGCCATTGGTGGCGATGAAGCCGACGCGGGACTGGTCCAGCACGTCGACCGTCGCCCGGGCCACCGACAGGTTCTGCGACCCGATCGTGCCGGTGCTGCCGGTCTGGGCCGACAGGATGCCGATCTCCACACCATTGACTTCGCCGCTCAGTTTCAGGCCTGCGTCCACTTTCACCGACTGGCCGTTCACGATGCCGATGCGGCGCGAGAAGAAGGGCTGGCCGTTCGGGGCGCCCGCAAAGGTCTGGCCCGCAAACTCGAACAGGGCCGCATCCTGCAGGAAGAAGTCCCGCGTTTCCGGGAAGAAGAGCGAGAAGCGGCCGGTATTGATCTGCCGGTCGTCCAGCGGCGTGTCGGAGAAGTCCGTGTTGAGCGTGACTAGGCCGGTCAGCGAGGGCGTGAACTTGTAGGAGATGTTCGCGCTCGGCTCGATCGTCAGGTCATCGTCGCGCGGCTGGGCCCAGCGCCGGTTTCCGGCAATCCCGGCCTGCAGCTGGACGTCGAAGCCCTTGCCCTTGTTGATATTGTCGATGCCCTCGATATAGCCGGGGCGGGCGAAGCCGAACTTGTTGACCGACTGGTCGATGCCGGCCCAGCGGATCTCCTCATTATCGTGGGCGTGTTCCCGCGTCATCATCAGGCCCCAGCCATCGGAGGCGGGATCAAAGCTCAGTGACCGGAAGGGCAGGGAGATTTCCGCCGTCCAGCCATCGTCCGTCAGCTGGCTGTCTGCGTCCCAGATGATGTTCCAGGCATCCACGGGCGCCTGACCATATCGGATCAGGCGCTCGGTCCGTGCGCCAAGGGCGTTGATGTCGAATCCGAAGCCGGACGTGCCGGTATTGAACGGGTCGATATAGAAGCGGAACATGTCGTCCCGCCAGATTTCGCCATCGCGCTCCAGCACCGAAGCGAGGATCGCTTCGGGCATGTCGTCATGGGCATAGATGCCGACATAGAGGTTGTTTTCGTCATAGGCGAAGTAGACGCGCGTCTCGACGGTTGGCGGGCCGACCTTCGGTTCCACCTGGTAGAACTCGGAGACTTCGGCCGCCTTCGACCACATCGCTTCGTCCAGCTTGCCGTCGATGACCGGGGCTTCGCTTGTGTCGATCCTGACCGGGCGGACCGTCGGCTGGTAGGTGGCGAAGTCGCGAACGGGCGGTTCGTCTTCGGCAAAGGCCAGACCGGCGCCGCACATGGCGATGCAGGCGCCCAACATCCATCGATGCACGTAGACTTCCTCCCGATAATTTATCCGACCGCCTTTGACGTATCGGTGTCTCGCTGCCCGTCGAATAGGAATGGTCGCCCGGCATGGCCAGTCCTTCTTGTGTCGAAAGCGGACATTTTCAAACCTGCCTGAATTTCAGGCAGGCCTGATCAGGACGGCACATCGGGGGCTGGCGCGCGCGTCCGGGTGAGACCTGGCAGACGCGTCCACCTATCAGCTTCCGCTTCCGCGCCCCGCCGCGGCTTTCAGTCCGAAAAGCACAGCTTGTTTCCATCAAGGTCTCTCACATAGGCGGAAAAACGCGGACCGCGCTGGCCCGGCAGGCCTTCGCAAGTGCCGCCAAGTTCTATGGCCCGATCATGGAGCCGGCTGACCGCTTCGGCTGTTCCGAGACTGAAGCCGACCATGGTGCCATTGCCGTTTGTGGCCGGCTTTTCGTCAAAGGGACGCGCAATCGCAAACGCGAAATCCTCGCCCAGCCAGTAGGTCATCCTGTCTGACGGGGCGATACGGTTCAGACCTGAGTCCTCGAAGAGGGAATCGTAAAACCGGGCGGCGGCGTTCATGTCATTTGTTCCGACAACGAAGTAGTTCATTCGCATGATGGGATCTCCTGTTCGCCGATGGCATGACTTGCCCGGCCTCTTTTCTGGGGTGCCTCCCTGTTATTGAAAAATACGACATTTTATGTCCTATTTCTTCCATGACGCGGACAAACACGACAGGCAGGCTGAGGCGGATGGAATTGCTGGCGGTCCGGCTGAAGCAGGACACGCATTGCACGGTCAGCGAACTGGCGCGCGAGTTCGGGGTCAGCCAGCGAACGATCTCGCGGGATCTTTCCCTTATGCGGGATCAGGGCATGCAGATTGACGCCGACCGCGGGAGAGGCGGAGGGGTCCGGCTTGACCGCAACTGGGGCGTCGGCCGGCTGAACCTCGCCTATGCCGAGGCGGTCGACCTTCTGATCAGCCTTGCCGTCGCAGAGCAAATGAACTCGCCCATGTTCCTGGCGAACCTCGACTCGATCAGGCGGCAATTGGTGGCCTCTTTTTCCCCGGCAAAGCGCGATCGGGTGGATCGCCTGAAATCCCGAATCCTCGTGGGAGTCACGGCGTCGACCTATGTGCAGGCGGGGACGTCAGCTCCGCCGAAACCGGTTGTTCAGGCCCTGCACCAGGCTTTCACCGATCAGGAGATGCTGGCGATAGGGTATCAGAGAGAGGATGGCGAGACGTCCAGGCGGACCATCGAGCCGCACTACCTGCTGCTGAAATATCCCGTCTGGTATGTTGTCGGGTTCGATCATTTGCGGAACGCGCCGCGCACGTTTCGTTGCGACCGGATACTGGCTGCCTCAGGGACGGGTCGTCATTTCCACCTTTTGCCCAAGGAGGAGTTTCCGCTGTCTCCGGATGGAGTCGAGATGGTGGTGTGAGCGCGTGCCGGCCTCGCAGGCCTGATCAGAACGGTCCGTTCGCCTTTTTCAGCAGCTCGCCCAGCCGCTCCTTATGCGTTGTGTAGGCGCCCTTGCCGTTCCTGGATTTGAATGAGGTCCAGTTCGGCTCCATGTCTTCGTACAGGCCGGAAATGACGGACAGGCTTCCTTCAGGCCACTGACTGACGGGCAGTTCCTCCAGCAAATACGCCGCATTCGCCGCCTTGAACTTGTTGGCAGAGCAAAGCCCCCAGACCGTGAAATCCACCCGGTCCCGAACCGTTTTCAGCGTGTGCTCATGTTTCCATGTGATGCGGTCCAGAATCTGGGTGACTGTTTCGTCATAGGCCTGCGTGCGTGCCGCGGCAGTCAGCAGGAGCCCCGCCGGCATATGACTTCTTGCCCAGGATATGAATCTCTCGCGCTGGTCGTCATTGATGCCGATCAGCCAGTAGGCAGGCTCCAGCGCTCGGACAGGCTGGGCTTCTGCAAAGCTGAAGAACAGATCGAATACATCTTCTCCATAGAACCAGTCTGCCATGGAGATAAGCTCACTGAAATCTGGACGGGCCTTGTCTGCCAGTGCAGCGTAAATCGCGTTCTTGTAAGCGGCCTGCTCGAAAAGGCCCGCCAGAGACCTTATCGGATCATTCAGGTGGGGTAGGTGATCGGGGCCCTGACCGTCGGGTTCCCAGTCGAAGAAACTCTCCAGGATTTCCAGGACATGATAGAGATCTGCCAGGCCCAGTCTCGTGTCGACGATGTGCGCAGTCAGATAGGGAAACGCGTCCAGGGCTTCCCGGTAGGACGCCTCTTGACCCCAGAAGATTACTTCGCCGATCTCGGCATAGACCCGCGTCAGGTTCAGGACAATTTCCTGTCCGGGGTAGCCTTCCGAAAGAGTCTTGTAGAGCTGCCCCTCATAGAGCGCGCCGAGAAACACATCGATATTGTCCGACACCGGGTACCCGATCAGTCCGAGGTCGGTGATGCGTCTGGCGAGCGGATGTTTGGCTTGGTCCGATGGCATGTTTCTTTCCCACCAGCTTGTGCCGGCTCCGCGTCAGGTTTCTTCAGAACGGCACGTTCGGGTCGTCTTCGCCTTCGCCGCCGGGGGCGAGGCCGAGGAAGTCGAACACTTTCGGGTCGTGCAAATGGCTCGGGCGGACGGTGGCGAGGGCGTGCGCCATCACCTGCCGCACGCCGGGCTTCTTGCGTTCCCACTCGTTCAGCATCTGCTTCATCGCCACGCGCTGCAGGCCGTCCTGGCTGCCGCACAGATTGCACGGGATGATCGGGAAGTTCATGGCGACGGAGAATTTCTCAAGATCGCCTTCCGCAGCCGTAATCAGGGGACGGAGCACCATGACGTCGCCCTCATCATTCAGCAGCTTCGGCGGCATCGCGGCAAGGCGGCCGCCATGGATGAGGTTCATCATGAACGTCTCCAGCGCGTCGTCGCGGTGGTGGCCCAGCACGATGGCCTCGCAGCCTTCCTCCCGCGCGATGCGGTAGAGAATGCCCCGGCGCAGGCGCGAGCACATGGAGCAGAAGGTCCGCCCCTCGGGCACCTTGTCGGTGACAATGGAATAAGTGTCCTCGGTCACGATCCGGTAGGGCGCGCCGATCTTCTCCAGCCATTCCGGCAGGATGTGTTTCGGAAAGCCCGGCTGGCCCTGGTCGAGATTGCAGGCGATCAGGTCCACAGGCAGGGCGCCCTGGTATTGGAGGTCCATCAGAACGGCGAGCAGGCCATAACTGTCCTTGCCGCCGGAGAGGCAGACCAGCCATTTCGGCCGGGGCGCTGCGCCGCTCTCCACCGCGCGCCGGTCGACCATGCCATAGGCGTCGATCGCCTGGAGGGCGCCGCGCACCAGCCGCTTGCGCAGCTTCTTGAAGCTCACCGAATCCGGCGTCTCCGCGAAAAGCGGGGGCGCGCCAGTGAAAGAGGAAACATCATCTGCCATGGCTGCCCTATCCCATGGGCCGGGCCTTGCGGGAAGCACTTCCCTTCAGGCGGCTTGCAATATTATTGAATTTCGATAATAAGTCCGCGGCGAAGCCGAGACTATGGAGACCGACATGCCCCCACCCGTCCGAACCGCCAGACTGGCGGGGCTTGCCTATCTCTACATCATCGTCGCGGGCCTCTTTGCGCAGATAGGCGTACGTGGCCAATTGGTCGACTACAACGATCCGGCCAGCACGGCGGCGAACATTCTCGGGGCGGAGATGCTCTACCGCATCGGCTTCGTGGCAGAGCTGTTGATGACCGGGGCGGATATTCTGGTGGCGCTTTGCCTCTACCGTATCCTGCTGGTTGTGGACCGGCATCTCTCGCTGGCGGGCCTCGTGTTCCGCCTGATCTCTGCAGCGATTGCCGGGACAAAGGCATTGTTCTTCCTGATGCCGCTGATCCTGCTGAACCTGGACCCGGAAACGGGCGGGTTTGCTGCCGGGGAGCTGGAGCGCCTGTCTGTCCTCTCGCTCATGCTGCACGGGCAGGCCTATAATATCTCGCTGGTGTTCTTCGGCTTCGATTGCCTCATCATTGGCTGGCTGATCTGGAAGTCCGGCTTCCTGCCGCGCCTGATCGGGACCGGGATCCTGGTGGCGGGCCTCTGCTACCTCGTCACCTCGCTCATGATCTTCCTGACGCCGGCGCTGGCGGCCTCTTCCTGGTTCATGATCCTGTTCCTGCCATGCCTTGTCGCCGAGGCGGCCCTGACGCTCTGGCTGTTGGTCCGCGGGATCAATGTGGAGACATGGAAAAAGGCGGCCGGAGCCGCCTGAGATCATGAGATAGTCCGGTATGATCCGGTATGGTCCGGCGTAATCAGGTCAAAAAGGGCAGGCGGAACATGCGCTTGAACTTCCACCAGCGGCGCAGGCGCTTGTTGTTCGGCGCATCGTCGGACCCGCGCGGGATGAGGATGTCGTTCATCCGCGGCTGGTAATTCCGGATCAGGTCTTCTTCGACGCGCTCCCGGTCTGCCGGTTTTTTTACAATCATTACATGGCGTTCGGTCGCCCCGCGCTTCCACCAGGCCTCCCACCAGCGCTCATGCCCGATCAGGCGCGAGCGGAAATTGGCGGCCTTGCCGATGTAGAGCGGCTCCAGGAAGAACACGAACCGCCGGCGCACGAAGACATAGATCCCGCCCTCATCGGGCAGGCCCTTGCGCGTCAGCGTAATATTGAACCGGTACGGCCGGCCGGATTCGCCCCACCAGGTATGCCAGCCAAACAACAGGATCATGGGTCCCTCCACGTCGATTCTGCGAAGCTCGGCTGAGACGGTTAATGGGCGGTTAACCCTCTGGCATCTGGTGAACGTAGACCTCGTTGTGCTTGATCAGGCCATCTTCGATGATCACGAGGTCGAAGCCCCGCATCAGGCCGTCCTTGCCGCCCTCACCAATGTGGCAATACCAGCGGCCGCAATAGCCGCCGGGGACGGGCCACGTCTCGTCCGGCTTGTAGACCATGGGCGGCGTGGCGCCGAACAATCCGGTCAGATAGGTGCGCAGGGCGTCCCGGCCGTGCAGGCCTCCCGCCGTCTGCGGATCCTTGTAGACGGTGTCCGGCGAATAGAAGGCGACAAGACGGTCGACATCCTTGCGGCTCCAGGCATCCAGCCAGTCGGCATTGAAACCATCGATGCTGAAACTCATGCGGCGGTCTCCTCAGGTTCGCCCAGCACGCGGGCGCGGTGGTCTTCCGTAAAGAATTCCGGCGGCACGGTTTCCGGCCCGGCCATGATGGCGATGCCATGGATGCCGAGGGTCGGGTCTGCCGCCTTGCGCGTGTGATAGGACAGGCGCCGGGCCTTGGCCGTCTCGCCGAACTCCATGTCGAGTGCGGCTTGCAACTGGCCGGCAAAGCGAAGCCGCCGCATGCGTTCCGCGCGCTCCTCGGCATAGGCAGAGAAATCCGGCGCAGCGCCTTCCGGCGTCTCCTTCAGGATTTCCGACACGATGCGCACATCGCGATAGGTGATCGACAGGCCGAGGCCGTTGATCGGGTCGTTCCAGCCCGCGGCATCTCCGATCAGGACACAGCCCGGTGCGAACGGCTCGTCCGTCCAGCTGTCATTGTTGAAATAGGAATAGAGCGGCCCGGCAGGTGTGCCGTCTGCCAGTGCCTTGTTGTGCGGCGCGCATTCCATGCGGAAGGCTTCGAGGAACCGCGCCGGGCCGTCCTCTCCCGCAAAGCGGCCTTTCTCCTCCAGCGCATAGCCGCCATAGACCCGCACGCGCCCGTCGCCCTGCGGGAAAGCGAGGAAACCGAAGCCGCCCTCAGTGCCGATGGCCTGCCGTTTCGGGTCCCAGCCTTCGACATTCTCGACCAGCAGGCCGGTGAACCAGTGATGCGGCCGGTCCTGGTGCAGCTGGATGCCGGCGGCGGCACGCACCATGGACTGGCGTCCCTCTGCGCCGACGATCAGGCGCGTTTCAACGGTCTGCTGCTTGCCGTCATGGGTGAAGGTGACAGACGGTGCGTCGCCCAGCGTCACGGCCTCGACATTCACGGAGCGCAGGCAAGTCGCGCCCGCAGCAGCGGCTGCGTCGTACAGTGTCTGGCAATGATGCGGATGGCCGATGCAGAGCGGACCCGGAATATCCGGGATCAGCATGTTCAGCGGCAGGGGCGTCGACTCGCAAAGTTCCGGCGGCAGGCTTTCATCATACGTGATGTGTTCCGACAGATGGTGTCCGCCCGCCGCGACCAGCGTGTCATAGAGACCGACGCGTCTGGTCTCCACCACGCCCCAGGGCGCGATCCATTCGCCGCGCACGCGGTCTTCGTATGCTTCGGATTTCTCAAGCAGCAAGACGCTGCGCCCGGCGCGCGCCATGACGGTGGCCAGCGCGCTGCCGCCGATACCGCCGCCTACAATGACAAGATCGTAGCTCATCGGTTTTCCTCCATCCGGCCTCTGACGGGCCTTCAAAACGGAGGATGCCTTGAAGGGCTGGGGCTGACAAACCCTGACGCGGGGGAGGCCTGACGGGGCGTCAGGCCGGGAGGCAGGCGGGAAGTCAGGCCGACAGGCTGGCCTTGCGGACCGGCGCGAAGCTCATCCGGTGGCAGGGAGCCGGGCCGAGGCGGGTCAGCGCTTCGGCATGGGCGGCCGTGCCATAGCCCTTGTGCCTGGCAAGGCCATAGCCGGGATGGGCCGCGTCCAGTTCCGCCATCAGCGCATCGCGCACTGTCTTTGCGAGGATGGAAGCAGCCGAGATGGCAGGCTCTTTCAGGTCACCCTTCACAATGGCGCGGGCCTCGCAGGCCAGGCCGCCGGGCAGGGCGTTGCCATCGATCAGCGCAAGGGCAGGCGCGTGCTGCAGGCCTTCCACCGACCGCCGCATGGCCAGGAAGGTGGCCTCGCGAATGTTCAGCCGGTCGATCTCCTCGACGCTGGCATGCGCGACACACCAGGCCAGCGCCCGCTCGCGGATCAGCGGGGCGAGGGCGTCGCGCTTTGCCTCCGACAGCTTCTTGGAATCGGTCAGGCCTTCGATGGGATTGGCCGGGTCGAGAATCACGGCCGCCGCTGTCACGGGGCCAGCCCACGGGCCGCGCCCGGCTTCATCCACGCCGCAAGTGAGGTTTCCGAACAGGTCCATGGTCCAAGCAGACCGCGAGTCGGGCTTGCGCTCCACCGCGCAGCGCGGTTCAACGGTGCGAACGGGGGCTACGCAGGGGACACTCCATGACCGAATTACTCGCTTCACCGGCCTTCTGGGGCAGCCTTGCCACCCTGACCTTCCTGGAAATCGTGCTGGGCATCGACAATCTGCTGTTCGTCTCCATCGCGACCGGCAAGCTGAAGGGCGATCAAAAGCAGACGGCCACCCGCATCGGCGTCTGGGGCGCCATGGTGCTGCGCATCGCGATGCTGGGCCTGATCTTCTGGATCCTGCAGCTCGACAAATCGCCCCTGTTCCACTTGCCGCACGCGCTCGCCGTGTTCGTGGCGAACGGCAGCACGGAAGTGATGCACCATGTTGAAGAAGTGACCCTGAAGGACGTCATCCTGTTCGGCGGCGGCCTGTTCCTGCTGTGGAAAGGTACGCAGGAAATTCACTCGGCGGTCGAAGGCACCGGGCATGAAGAGACGACCGCACAGAGCAGCTTCACCAGTGTGGTGATCCAGCTGTTCGTCATCAACATCGTCTTCTCGCTCGACAGCGTGATCACGGCCATCGGCATGACGACTCTGCTGCCTGTAATGATCGGCGCCGTCGTCCTGTCGACCTTCGTCATGGCCGTCGCCGCCACGCCCCTCGCAAGTTTCATTGCGGACCACCCGACCACCAAGATGCTGGCGCTGGCCTTTATTCTTCTTGTTGGCGTGGCGCTTGTGGCCGACGGCCTCGGCTTCCATATTCCGAGGGGCTACCTCTACTTCGCCATCGCCTTCTCGCTGGCGGTGGAACTGTTGAACATTCAGGCGCGCAAGCATGCGCCAAAAGCTGGAGAACACTGACATGCACGAGCCTTACCGGATCATCATGAACGAAACCGGCGGCACGGACGTGCTGAAGGTGGAGCATTTCGAACCGCGCGCACCCGGCCCCGGCGAAGCGCTGGTGAAACAGGCCGCCTCCGGCCTGAACTTCATCGACACTTACTACCGCACCGGGCTCTACCCGGTGAAACTGCCCTTCGTGCAGGGCTCCGAAGGGGCCGGCACGGTCGAGGCGGTCGGCGAGGGCGTGACCAATGTGAAGCCGGGCGACCGGGTCGCCTATCTCGGCGGCGGCACCTATGCGACGCATTTCACCGGCCCGGCCGCCCGCATGGTTGTCCTGCCGGATGGCATCTCGGAGGAAGAAGGCGCGGCCGTTCTCCTTAAAGGCCTGACCGCCTGGATGCTGTTGTTCGAGATCCGCCCCATCACAGACCGGGACACGGTGCTGATCTGGGCGCCGGTCGGCGGTGTCGGCAGCGTGCTGACGCCATGGGCGGCCAGCCTCGGCGCTCGCGTGATTGCCGTCACCTCCTCTCCAGAAAAGGCAGAGAAGGCCGAAGAGCTTGGCGCCAGCGACACCATCGTCGGTTATGAGGATGTTGCGAAAAAGGTTCGTGAGCTGACGGGCGGTGTCGGCGTTGATGTCTCGCTGGACAGTGTCGGCAAGCGCAGCTTTGACGCGTCGCTGTCCAGTCTGAAGAAGCGTGGCTGGATGATCTCCTACGGTAACGCTTCGGGCGCAGCAGACCCGATGCCGCCGGGACGCCTCGCCGCGGGCGGATCGCTGATCCTGACCCGGCCGAGCCTGTTCAGCTTCATCGATACGCCGGAAGATCTCGCCCGCGGCGCGCGTCACCTGTTCGCCGCCATGAAGACCGGCACGTTCGGTGCGGACATTGGCCAGCGCTTCTACATGAAGGAAGCCGGCAAGGCGCACGAAGCCCTCGAAAGCGGCAAGACCACCGGCGCCACGGTGCTGATGCCGTAAGGTCAGAGTCCAGACGTTCTGACCACTTTCCGGTCATCGTCGATATGGATTTCCATGCCCGTACGCCGGCTGCCTGACAGCATGCGGCGGGTGAGGCGTTCATAGTGCTCGATGAAGCGGCGGACCCAGTCGCGCCGCTCGTCCGGCATCGGTTCGCCGCGCGCGGCCCATAATCCGGCTTCCTGCTGCAGGCGCCAGCCGAGGACGCAATCGAAGTCCGGCGGCACGATATGGCAGAAAGCATCCGCCTCATCCCAGTGGTCTGCATACGGCCCGGCAAGCGCCGCTTCCTGCTGGCGGCGCCAGTCACCTGTGCGGTCTTCGGCCTCGACCGGATTCAGCGGGGAATCCATCGCCGCATTGGCATCCGGCAGCGCGCCCATCAGCCAGCCTTCGATCACGATGGTGGCGGGCTTTCCCCGGAAGCTGCGCCAGTTGGACACAGGCGCGCGGTCGTCCTTAAGCTTGTCGAATACCGGCAGCGGCGTCTCGCTTCCATCGGCCGCCGCGCGCAAGGCCGCGATGGTTTTCTCCAGCAGGACCAGGTCATGCGTGCCCGGCGGGCCGCGCGTCATGAACAGCGGGCTGATCCGGCGGGCCAGCTCCATGCGCTCGGCGTGGGTCAGGTAGAAGTCATCGATGCTCATCCCGGCGACCGGTTGGGGGATCGTCTCTATCGCAGCGGCGAGCGCCGTCGATTTGCCCGACCCCTGCGGGCCGGACAGCATCAACAGCGGCACATGGCCATCCGGTGCGGCCGCAATCGCCCGTTCGATCCATGCGCGCACAGCGCTGGCAATCGTGTTCACGGTGGGCCCCCTTCCGTCAGAACCTTCTGGTTCCGGCCTCATTGATTTTGGCATGGCGCCATCAGATCACCATGCTAAGGTTGATGAGAACCAATCTCAAAAAGAGCCTTCTGCGTGCGAGGTGCATAGTCAAGGGCCGGGAGGACGAGGAATGGCCAGCGGGAACACGAATCTGGAAACTGCCACAGCGCTGGACACGGCTGCGCTGGTTCGAAGCGGCAAGATCAGCGCGATGGAGGCCTGCGAGGCGGCGATCGAACGGATCGAGGCGAAGAACGGCCCGCTGAATGCCGTGGTCGTGAAAGACTATGACCGCGCACGGACCGCAGCAAAAGCCATTGATGAAAGCCGCACGGCCGACGATGCCCGTCCGCTGCTCGGCGTTCCCATGACGGTGAAAGAAGCCAATGACGTCGCCGGCCTGCCCACGACCTGGGGCTTCGAAATGTTCGCAAACTTCCAGCCGCAGGAGGATGCCCCACCCATCGCCCGGCTGAAGGCCGCAGGTGCGGTGATCCTCGGCAAGACGAATGTGCCGGTCGCGCTGGTCGACTGGCAGAGCGTGAACCCGGTCTATGGCCGTACGGTGAACCCCTATGACCACAGCCGCACGCCGGGTGGGTCGTCTGGCGGATCGGCTGCTGCGCTGGCGGCCGGCATGGTGCCGCTGGAGTTCGGGTCGGACATTGGCGGTTCGATCCGCTTCCCGGCGAATTTCTGCGGTGTCTGGGGCCACAAGCCGACCTATGGCATCGTGCCGCTGAAGGGGCACAACCCGCCGGGCACGGATGGTGTCGACGCCCCGCTCGCCGTCGTCGGTCCGATGGCGCGCAGTGCAGCCGACCTGTCCGCCGCGCTGGATGTCGTGGCCGGGCCGCTGAACGAAGGCTGGAAACTGGACCTGCCCGTAGCGCGGCATCAGACGCTGAAGGATTTCAGCGTCCTCGTATTGGGCGCCGATGACCTGCCGCCGGTGGATGAGGAAGTCTCCGCCCCGATCGAGGCGCTGGCCGGGGAACTTGAAAAGCTCGGCGTGCAGGTCCACCGCAAGATGCCGGGCCTGCCGGATTTCGCCAGCGTGCATCAGGACTACATGCGCCTTTTGATGACGGTCACAACGCGCGGCACGCCGGACGCGCAGCCCATGGATGCGCATACCTATCTGAGCCTGCTCGATGCCCAGCTGAACCTGCAGCGCCAATGGGCCAGCATCTTCCGCGATATCGATGTCGTCCTGTCACCCACTTTCAGCACGGCGGCGTTCCCGCACATCGACGAACCTGATTGGGGGAAGCGGACGCTGAACGTGAACGGGCAGGCTGAGCCATACGCGTCCCAGCTGATGTGGGCCGGGCTGGCAACCTATCCCGGCCTGCCGTCGACGGCCGTACCGCTCGCGCGCACATCGGAGGGCCTGCCGACAGGCATGCAGGTGGTTGGCAATCTCCATGAAGACCGCACGACACTGGCGTTCGCGGAAATGCTGCAGGATGAAGGACTCTCCGCCTGATCCGGAGCGCTTAGTCTGTGAGCGGAAGGCCCAGCAACAGGGCCGGGTCGATGTAGAAATCGCCGCCGCGGCCGCTGGCCTGCGGATTGCGCCACTTCACGGCCCAGTGCAGGTGCGGGCCGGTGGTGCGGCCGGTATTGCCGGACTTGGCCAGCAATTCGCCGCGCTCCACCACGTCACCCGCTTCCACGTCCACTTCCGACAGGTGCATGAACACCGAGACGAGGCCATGGCCATGGTCGAGGAAGACCGAGCCGCCTTCATAGTAAAGGTCCGGATCGGCGAGGATCACGGTCCCGGCGGCCGGGGCAATGATGGGCGTACCCACCGGCGCGGCCATGTCATAGCCGCGATGGACAGAGACGGATTCGCACGGCTCGCCGGTCACCTTGCTGACGCCGATATATTTCCGTGTCGGGCCGAAGGGCGAGGAGGCCGGCATGTCCGCCGGCTTGATGAAGCCCGTCAGCGCGCCGGGCCCGTCATTGAACGTGGCGAAGGCATCCTGCTTCTTCACCCAGGAGCGGCCTGCATGCGCCTTCTGTTCTTCGCTGCGCGCATCGACCTTGTCGCAATCGAAGCCCTTGATCGTGCGGAAATCGTCATGGCGCTTTTCGATGGCCAGGTCGCCGAAGGCGCCGCTGGCGGAAGACCAGCCAATGACCGATGGCGCGTCCGTGGCGATACCGAATTGGGCGCTGCCCGAGGCGTCTGCAGTCAGCTTCCTGCCCGCCACAGTAAATTCCGTGCCCGGTTCGCCCCGGCAGATGACGAGCCCGCCCTGTGTCAGCGCGCCGCTGCAGCTTTCCTCGATGGGCGCCGCCGAGACGGCCGTTTCCGCGCCAGCCATGGGGGCGGCGAGGCACACGCCTGTGCACATCACCACCATCAGGAGCATGTCACGCATCATGCGTGCGTCAGTCCTTCGCCGGAACCATGCGGGACGAGGCAGCGTCTGCATCCCAATAGGCTTCCTGCCGGTCGACGCACCAGTAGCGCAGGGCCTGGATCGGGATTTTGCGGGCCGTGACAGCGCAGACGACATAATCGCCGGGGGCGATCACATCGATGTCGGCATCGAGATAGCGAAGGCGCGCTTCGCCGGCGGGCTGGCTGGATCGTGTAAGCATGGGCAGGATCATGCCTGAACGGGCGCAGAAAGAAAAGAGCAGGCCGCAGAAAGTTTCCGCTTTGTTCTGCGGAACAAACATGGTACATGACAATCATGAATGGCAACCGGGGGCCTTGCCAAAAACACCCCCATAGTGGACCAAAGGAGACGACTCATGGCGAAACCAGCGCTGCAACTCGTGGACAAGGAAACCGGCGTGGACAAGCAGAAGGCTCTCGAAACGGCGCTTAGCAATATTGAACGGTCCTTTGGCAAGGGCTCGGTCATGCGCCTCGGCGACAAGAAGGCCATGGATGTCGAGGCCGTTTCGACGGGTTCGCTCGGGCTGGACATCGCCCTCGGCATTGGCGGCCTGCCGAAAGGCCGCATCATTGAGATTTACGGCCCGGAAAGCTCGGGCAAGACGACCCTGTCGCTGCACTGCGTGGCCGAAGCGCAGAAGAATGGCGGGGTTTGCGCCTTTATCGACGCCGAACACGCGCTCGACCCGATTTATGCCTCGAAACTTGGCGTGGATCTCGACGATCTCCTGATCTCGCAGCCCGATACGGGCGAGCAGGCGCTTGAAATCGCTGATACGCTGGTACGCTCCGGCGCGGTGGACCTTCTGGTCATCGACTCCGTGGCGGCTCTGACCCCGCGCGCCGAACTGGAAGGCGAAATGGGCGACTCGCTGCCCGGCCTGCAGGCCCGCCTGATGAGCCAGGCGCTGCGCAAGCTGACCGGTTCGATCTCCAAGTCGAAATGCATGGTGATCTTCATCAACCAGATCCGCATGAAGATCGGCGTCATGTTCGGCAGCCCGGAGACCACGACAGGCGGCAACGCGCTGAAATTCTACTCTTCCGTCCGCCTCGACATCCGCCGCATCGGCGCGATCAAGGACCGGGACGAAGTGATCGGCAACCAGACCCGCGTCAAAGTGGTGAAGAACAAGGTGGCCCCGCCCTTCCGGCAGGTCGAGTTCGACATCCTCTATGGCGAAGGCATCTCCAAGACTGGCGAACTGATCGATCTCGGCGTGAAAGCCGACGTGATCGAAAAGTCCGGCTCCTGGTATTCCTACAATGGAGAGCGGATCGGCCAGGGCCGTGAGAAAACCCGCACCTTCCTGAAGGAAAACCCGGCCATTGCGGATGAAATCGAAGATGCCGTCCGCCGCAATGCCGGGCTGCTCGCCGATGAGCTGCTCTCGGCTGGCATGGACGGATCTGAAGACGACGACGACACCAAGGATGCTGCCGAGGGCTGATCGGGGCTGACCGGTCCCTCTCTCTCGCGTTTTCCCTGCAGAAAGCGTCCTCTCAGGGCCGGTTTCCACTCTCTCGTCCGGCAAACTGGCCCCTTTGTGGTGCGCCAATCTTGGCGTGCGGCAAAGGGGCCTTTATATCGCGCGTAACGCCCCGGCGCCGGATTCGGCGTTTCGGGACAGATTTATACGCCGAGGACCCTGAGATCATATGACCAGCGTAAACCAGATCCGCGAAGCTTTTCTCGCCTATTTCGAGAAGCACGGGCACACCCGCCAGGCATCCGCGCCGCTGGTGCCGCAGAACGATCCGACCCTTCTGTTCGTCAATGCCGGCATGGTGCCGTTCAAGAATATCTTCACGGGCGCAGAGACGCCTGTGTCTCCGCGGGCAGTGACTTCGCAGAAATGCGTGCGCGCAGGCGGAAAGCACAACGACCTCGACAATGTCGGCTATACGGCCCGCCACCACACCTTCTTCGAAATGCTGGGGAACTTTTCCTTCGGCGACTATTTCAAGGACGAGGCCATCGCCTTTGCCTGGGAAATGGTGACGAAGGAATTCGCGCTCGACCCGAAACGCCTGCTCGTCACGGTCTATTCCGAAGACGACGAGGCTGCTGCGATCTGGAAGAAAGTGGCTGGTTTTGACGATTCCAGGATCATCCGCATCTCCACGTCGGACAATTTCTGGTCCATGGGCGACACCGGCCCGTGCGGTCCGTGCTCCGAAATCTTCTATGATCACGGCGAAGACATTCCCGGCGGCCCTCCCGGCAGCCCGGACGAGGATGGCGACCGGTTCATCGAGATCTGGAACCTCGTCTTCATGCAGTTCAACCAGCTGGCTGGTGGCAAGCGGGAGAACCTGCCGAAACCGTCGATCGATACCGGCATGGGCCTGGAGCGGATTTCGGCTGTCCTGCAGCATGTCCACAACAATTACGACATCGACCTGTTCCGTGGCCTGATCGAAGCCGAAGAAGAGACCTATGGCGCCAAGGCTGCGGGCGACAAGCTCGCCTCGTTCCGCGTGATCGCGGATCACCTGCGCACCTCGGCCTTCCTGATTGCTGACGGCGTTCTGCCGTCGAACGAAGGGCGCGGATACGTCCTGCGCCGCATCATGCGCCGCGCCATGCGCCACGGCCACCTGCTGGGCGCGCGCGAACCGCTGATGCACAAGCTGACCCCGGCGCTGATTTCCGAAATGGGCGAAGCCTACCCGGAACTTGGCCGCGCCAGGGCTGCCATTGAAGCTGCGCTGGAGCAGGAAGAGGCCCGCTTCCAGCGTACGCTGGGCAACGGCCTGTCGCTGCTGGAGAAAGAGTCCGAGACGCTCAAGACCGGCGAAGCCCTGCCGGGTGAGACAGCCTTCAAACTGTACGACACCTATGGCTTCCCGCTGGACCTGACGCAGGACATCCTGCGCGCCCGCGGCATGACCGTGGACGTGGACGGCTTCGACGCCGCCATGGAAGTGCAGCGCGAAGGCAGCCGTGCCGCGGGTTTTGCCTCCGGCGATCAGGCAACGGATGAAATCTGGTTCCGCGTGCGCGACAAGGTCGGCGCTACGAAGTTCACCGGCTATGGCAACACGGAAGGCACCGGGAAACTGGTCGCCATTGCCGCCGGCGGCGCACTGGCCGACACGCTGTCGCCCGGCCCGGCAGAGCTGGTTTTCGACACGACGCCGTTCTACGCCGAATCCGGCGGCCAGGCCGGTGACCATGGCGAGATTGTCTTCGAGGGTGGCGCGCGCTTCATCGTGCGCGATGTCCAGAAGCGCGCTGGTGACGTCCACGTCCATATCGGCGAACTCGTGTCCGGTTCCACAAAGACCGGCGCCACGGTGCAGATGCATGTCGATGCTGTCCGCCGCAAGGCGGTGATGGCGAACCACTCGGCAACGCACCTCATGCACGCCGCGCTCCGCAAGGTTCTGGGCGAGCATGTCACGCAGAAAGGCTCCCTGGTGGAGGCCGATCGCCTGCGCTTCGACTTCTCGCATGGCGGCCCGCTCAGCGCGGCCGAGATTGAGGCGGTCGAGGATGAGGTCAACGCGCAGATCCGTGCGAACCTGCCGACGGGCGTCCAGGTGACGTCGCCAGAGCAAGCCATTGAAGCGGGCGCACTCGCCCTGTTCGGCGAAAAGTATGGCGACGAAGTCCGTGTGCTGTCGATGGGCACGGGCGAAGACCGCCGTTACTCGGTGGAACTTTGCGGCGGGACGCATGTGGAGCGTGCCGGTGACATCGCCGTGTTCGTGATCACGTCGGAAAGCGGCGTTTCCGCTGGTGTGCGCCGGATCGAGGCCGCCACGGGCGCCGAGGCGCTGACCTGGCTGAAAGGCCGCGCCCAGATCGGTGCGGACATCGCCGACAGCCTGAAAGTGCCGCTCAAAGACCTGCCCAAACGTGTCGCCACGCTGGGCGAGGAAAAGCGCAACCTTGAGCGCGAGCTGGCGGAAGCGAAGCGCAAGCTCGCCATGGGCGGCGGTGGCGGCGGCGCGCCAGCCGGCCCGGAAGAGATCAATGGCGTGAAGCTGCTCGCCCGCGTAGCGGAAGGTGTCGCCGGGAAAGACCTGCGCGCCCTCGTCGACGAGGCGAAGACGCAGATCGGTTCCGGCATCGTGGCCTTTGTCGGCGTCGCCGACGGCAAGGCCGGGGTCGCCGTGGGCGTCACCAAAGACCTGACGGACAAATTCTCCGCCGTCGATCTGGTCAAGGCGGCCTCCGAAGTCGTGGGCGGCAAGGGCGGCGGTGGCCGTCCCGACATGGCCATGGCAGGCGGACCGGATGCATCGAAAGCCGAAGAGGCCCTGAACGCTGTCCGCGCGATCCTGAAAGGCTGATCAGGCGGCATTGACGCGTGAACGGGCCGGGGCTATCCGGCCCGTCATGGTCAACCGTCCGCATCTTCCGGCTTTCATCTGGTGGCGCTCCTTCTAGGAGCGGCCGGACGGATATACCTTTTCCTCAAGGCCGCCGCTGTGGGCGGCCTTTTGTTTTTTCCGGTCTTCTGCGGCGTGCCTGTTTTCTTCAACAGGAGCTTCTCACATGACCTCTCAACGCCCCGTCATTCTCACTGGCGACCGCACCACGGGCCAATTGCACCTCGGCCACTATGTCGGGTCCCTGCGCAACCGGCTGGACCTGCAGGAAACGCACGACCAGTTCCTGCTGCTGGCCGATGCCCAGGCCCTGACGGACAATGCGCACAATATCGCGAAGGTCCGCGAGAATGTGTTCCAGGTCGCGCTGGATTACCTGGCCGCCGGCATTGATCCGGCAAAGTCCACGATCTGCCTTCAGTCTGCCTTGCCCGCGCTGGCACAGCTGTCGATGCTGTACCTGAACTTCGTCACGGTCTCGCGGCTGGAGCGGAACCCGACGATCAAGGATGAAATCCAGGCGCGCGGCTTCGGGCGGGATATTCCCGCCGGCTTTCTCTGCTACCCCGCAGCGCAGGCGGCGGACATCACGGCCTTCCGCGCGACGCTGGTGCCTGTGGGCGAAGACCAGGCGCCGCTTATCGAGCAGACGAACGAGATCGTCCGCCGCATCAATGCCGCCGCAGGGGCAGACCTGTTGCCGGAGGCGCGTGCGCTGATCCCCCCGGTGGGGCGGCTGCCGGGCATCGACGGGCGCCAGAAGATGAGCAAGTCCAGCGGCAACGCCATTCCCCTCTCGGCCAGCGCGGACGAGATTACACATGCCGTACGGCAGATGTTCACCGATCCCAATCACTTGCGGGTGGAGGACCCCGGCTGTGTGGAAGGCAATGTCGTGTTCCGTTATCTCGATGCGTTCGATCCGGACAAGGCCGGGCTTGAGGCACTGAAGGACCATTACCGGCGCGGCGGACTGGGAGACCAGAAAGTGAAGCGGCGGCTGGAAGATATCCTGCAGGCGCTTCTGGAGCCGATCCGTACACGGCGGGCAGAACTGGCAGACGCGCCGGACCATGTGATGGACGTCATTCGCAAGGGCACCGAACGCGCGCGTGAGATCACGGACCGCACATTTGACGATGTGACGCGCGGCCTGGGCCTGTTTGCCCTTTGAGGCGATTGCATGTGCGCCAGCATTCGGAAAAAAAGCGGGCCGGGGCTTCCCGGCCCGCTTCTCCTATTGTGCCGGGCTGAGCGGTGCCCGGTGCGGTCCTGTCTTCAGCACCGGAATGGCTAGGGCGACAGCCATGACCACCGCCAGCGCATCCGATACCGGGAAGGCGAACCAGATCGCCGATGCACCCTTCACCGCCGCGAACGCCGCGATCAGCGCAGGCAGCAGGACGAAGGCTTTGGACAAGGTCAGCAGCCCTGCTTTCTGCGCCTGCCCGATGGCCTGGAAATAGAGCGCCAGCGACAGGACAGGCCCGGTGAACAGGTAGAACAGGCCCATGGGGCGCAAGATGTCTGCCACCTGATCGATCACCTGCGGGTCGCCGATAAAAGCAGACCCGATGGCGCGGCCGCCCGTCAGGAACAACACTTCGACGCAGGCGCCATAGGTCAGCGCGCTGCCCATCGCGATCTTCAGCACGGTGCGTGCCCGGTCATGAAGCCCGGCGCCCCAATTGTTTCCGGCTGTGCTCTGCAGGGCCAGCGCGAACGCCATGCTGGGCAGGAAGGCAAAGCCCAGCACGCGGGTCACGATGCCATAGGCCGCGATCGTATCCGCATAGTCCGCGCCCGCCGTCAGGCGCAGCGCGAGGATGACACAGGACGATACGAGTGCGATGCCGATGAAGCTGAGGCTGAGCGGCGCGCCAAGCCCGGCGAGCGCGCCCCAGCCTCCGGTCCAGCGGTTTCGGCGCAATGCCTGCAGCGGCACCGCACCTTGCCCGCGCCCACGCAGCCACACGAGCAGGAAAAGCCCGAAGAGCTGTGCCAGCACTGTGCCCCAGGCGGAGCCCGCCACGCCAAACTCCATCTCGGCGATCAGGACATAGTTCATCCCGATATTGGCCAGCGTTACGCCAACCGACAGGAGCGCGACCAGGCCCGCCCGGCCTTCGTTCCGCCAGATGTCCGCATGCAGACTGAGGGCAAACTGTACGGGCACGGCGAAGACGGTGATTGCCATATAGGTGTAGGCCATGCGGGCGATGTCGGGATCGGACGCCGACAGGCGGTCTGCCACGGCGCGGCCGGTGCAGAGAAAGACAAGCATGACACCAGCCGCGATGGCGAGGGCCAGCCCATGGGCGCGGGCCACGGTTGCCCCGGCGCCGTCCGCATCGCCTGCGCCCAGCTGGCGGGCCAGCAGGCTGGACATGCCGCCGCTGACAAGGTTCGTCAGGGCGATCAGGACCATGACGGCGGGAAAGACGAGGCCGATGGCCGTCATCGCATCCGTGCCGACGAAATGGCCCAGGAAGGCCGCGTCGATAATGTTGAGCAGCCCGTTCATCAGCATGATCAGCATCATGGGCAGGGCGTTGGCCGCGAACACCTTGCCGGGCGGCTGGTGCAGGAATCGATTGCCGGGCGATGGTCGTGAAGACATCACTCACTCCTCAAAAGGAAGCATTCCGACTGGGATGGGGGCCTGCATTACCCACCGTCGAAATGCATCGAGGGTGAGGGATCGTTGTCTTGAAAGAGCTTCACCGTGACGGAACGTCTGCAGGCGGCAGGTGCTCATGACCTTGCGCGGGGCAATAGGCCGGGCCGGGGTGGGTTGTCAACTGCGTTTCTCGGGGTGGCTATATCAGGAGGGCATGGCCAGCAGCGGCTTGCGGGCGCCGGGCCGGGCATAGGCGGCGAGGGCGGCTTGCCAGTCTTCGAGTGGAAAAACATCCGTATCCGGCATATGTGCTGTGCGCAGCCGGGGCCAGAGATCGCGGAACAGGGCTTGCCACGCCTCAGGCGCCAGCGGGCCGAGGCTTTCGCGCAGGTGAAAGCGCGCGTGCTTCGCGCGTGCCTGCACCCCCGGCAGCACGGGCTGGCCGGACAAGAGGCCATAGCTTACAAGAACGCCAGCCGCCGGCAGGGCGTTGAGGATCGCTGAGCCGGCTGCTCCGCCAACCGCATCGAAGGCGAGGTCAGCTGTGGCCGCGGCGGCCTTCACGGCGGCCATGTCTGCCAGCGGCACGGGGCGGATGCCCAGCGCCTCCAGCGGTGACCGGCGGCTATCGGAGCGGCAGATGCCGGTCACGCTGCACGCCCCCTGTTGGAGGGCCCATTGTCCAAGCAGTCCGACGCAGGCAGAGCCCGCGCCCGTCAGCACCACATGCCGGTCCCGCGCTGGCCAGGCCTTCAGCATCAGGTGCGCGGCCAGCGGATTGATATAGGCCCGCGCAGCGAGATCGTCCGGAATGTCGTCCGGAACGGGGATTGCCAGCGCAGGGTCGCAGTCGAGATATGTCTGCCATGTGCCGTCGCCGCGCAGGGGCAGCACGCGGCGGCCAGTCAGGTGCGCATGGGCCGCCGGTGCCTCAACGACCCGGCCAACGCCCTCATAGCCCGCCACCAGCGGTGGCTGCACCCGGTGCGCATAGGCGCCGGTGATCGGGATCAGGTCCGACGGGTTCACCGGGGCCAGCATCATGGCAACGCGCAGCCGGCCCTCTGCACGCGGAGGCAATGGCGTGCGCTCTAGCGTCAGGCTTTCAGCTGGCGGACCGAAGCGGTGATAGCGAAGTGCGGTAGAGACGGTCATGCGGGCGGTATAGGGGGATTGCCGCCGCGGTGCGCCGGATTTTAGCGGAATCAGGGATTTTCCTGGCGCTCAATCTTCCATTGCTTTTGGGATGGCGCTTGCTTGCGCGGCGCGCATTTCTTTCCTCTTTTTGATCTACAGGATCAAAAAGTCCGGCGAAGCCGGACCGGAAAGAAATGGTCGGAGTGAGAGGATTCGAACCTCCGGCCCCTGCCTCCCGAAGACAGTGCTCTACCAGGCTGAGCTACACTCCGCGCCGAAGAAGGGGCTGTTTACGCCCCGCGGCGGATTTTGCAAGGGGGCAAAAGCGGGCGCGCACAGCTTATCCCGCGGCAGGCCCGGAAAGAGGTAGCGCCGGTTCGGCCTCGCCGGGCGCCCATTGGGGATATTTCTTCATGATCGCCTTGAAACGCGCGCTGTCCTTGTGTCCGGCCAGCCAGGTTTTCACCGGGCCGGGCGCCGCGCTTTCCCACCAGTCCATGTCTGTATGGGCGAACTGGCGCACGAAGGGGAAGATCGCCATGTCGGCCAGCGTCGGCGCCGGGTCAAACAGTTGCCCGCCATTCGCCGCGATCCGCTCCGACAGGCCTTCCAGGATGGCGAGCCCGGCATCGCGATTGGCCACCGGGTCAGCGCCCTCATCCTCATACCGGTTCGGGTATTTGTAGCGGTCGAGCGCGCGTTTGAACGGCCCGTCATTCTGCGCGATCAGCGCGTCGGTCTCCGCCGCATCCGCGCTGAGCCAGCCTTCGGGATCGGCCTCCGCCAGCGCCCAGCGCATCACGTCGAGGCTTTCGTCGATCACCTCGCCGCTCTCCAGCACCAGCACCGGCACCGTGCCCTTGGGGCTCGCCTCCAGCATCTCCGCCGGCTTGTCGCGCAGCACCACTTCCCGCACGCGAATGTCCAGCCGCGCCGCCGACAGGCCAAGCCGTGCGCGCATGGCATAGGGACAGCGGCGGAACGTGTAGAGGATCGGGGCTGTCACCGGGGTCTCCGGGCCGCTCACGCTTCTTCGCGGCGGCGGTTGGCGGCCGCTTCAGGCCCCATATGCGCCTCGCCGCGCTTGCGGGCGAGGTTGATCTGCTTCTGGCGCTCGGCGAAGCGGCGCTTCTGGTCGGGCGTCATCTCGTCGATGCAATGCGGGCAGGAGACGCCGGGCACATAGGCATTGCCCTGCTTGTCTTCCTCAGTGATCGGCCGCTTGCACGCGTGGCACATGTCATAGTCGCCGGGCGTCAAATCATGCTTCACCGAGACACGCTCGTCGAACACGAAACACTCGCCGCGCCACAGGCTCTCTTCTTCCGGAACCTCTTCCAGGTATTTCAGGATGCCGCCGTGCAGGTGGTAGACATCGTCGATGCCTTCGGCCTTCACGAAGCTGGTCGCCTTCTCGCAGCGGATGCCGCCGGTGCAGAACATGGCGATCTTCGGCTTGCGGCCTTCGGCTTCCAGTTTCTCGCGGAACTCGCGGAACCATTCCGGGAATTCGCGGAAGGACTTGGTTTCCGGGTCGATCGCGCCCTCGAACGTGCCGATGGCATATTCATAGTCATTGCGCGTATCGATCAGCACCGTGTCCGGGGCGCTGATCAGGGCGTTCCAGTCTTCCGGCGTGACATAGGTGCCCACCAGAGCGTTCGGGTCCGTCCCCGGCACGCCCATGGTGACGATCTCCTGCTTCAGGCGCACTTTCAGGCGCAGGAACGGGTTCTCGTCCGCTTCGGAGAATTTTGCCTCCAGCGCCTCGGCGCCCGGCAGGGCGCGCAGCGTGGCCAGCGCGGTGTCGATGCCCTCGGGGCTCGCGGCGATGGTACCGTTCACGCCCTCGGCGGCCAGCAGCACGGTGCCTTTGACACCGGCGGCTTCCAGCGTGGCGCGCAGCGGTTCACGCGCGGCCTCGAAGGCCGGGAACGGGAAGAACAGGTAGAAGGCGGCAATACGTGTGGTCATGGCGCCGCTTATGCCAGATTGCGCGGCAGAATTGAACATTCAGCTGCACGCGGCAAATCGGTCCCTGCGCCGTTCATGGGCAGGCGGTTCGCTTTGCCACAGGCGCCGCCGGTTTTGATTGCCCCCGTCCGGGGCTTCGCCTACCGTCCGCTAGGTAAAGCCCATGGAGACTTTAATGAAGATTCGTCAAACCACCCTTGCCATCGCCGCGATTGCCGGCGTTTCCCTGCTCGCTGCGTGCGGCGGCAGCGACACGAGCGCCCCGGAATCCGAGGTCGCACCGGCGGCTGAGGAAATCGTTCTGGAAAACGGCATGACGCCGAAAGAACAGATCGAACTGCGCCAGGGCCAGTACAAGAAGCTGGGCAAGGCCTTCAAGACGATCAGCGACGGACTGAAAGCGGGTGAGCCGGACGTGGCCGCCATCCAGGCCGCTGCCGCCAGCGTGCCGGTGGAAACCGCAGGCATGGCAGACTGGTTCCCGGCCGGTACGGGCCCGGAAGCCGGCGTGGAGACCGAAGCATTGCCCGCCATCTGGGACGAGGCAGACCTGTTCGCCGAGAAAGTCGCAGACTTCCAGACCGCCGCAGCTGCGCTCGCCGCAGCGGGCGAAACCGGCGACATGGCCGCCATCGGCGCCGCCTTCGCCACGACCGGCGGCACCTGCAAATCCTGCCACGAAACTTTCCGCGCGGACGACTGATCCGCGATGGCAAAGGGTAACCGTATCCTCGTCTGGGACGGGGCGCTGCGCCTGTTTCACTGGTCCATCGTGTTGCTGGTGGCTGCCATGTGGTGGTCGGCGGAAAACCACATGATGGACTGGCACCGGCGGATGGGGATGATCCTGGTCGGGCTGATCGTCTTCCGCCTGGCCTGGGGCATTCTCGGCTCCCGCACGTCGCGGTTCACCAGCTGGCGGATCGGGCCGGGCGCCATTCTCGGTTACCTGAAGGGCCTCGCCAGCGGGGCCCACAAACCGGATTTCGGGCACAATCCCATCGGCACGCTCAGCGTGATCGCCATGCTGGCGGCGCTCAGCGTGCAGGTGGGCACCGGCCTCTTCGCCGTGGATACCGACGGGATGGAGTCCGGCCCGCTCGCCATTCTCGTCTCGTTCGATGCCGGGCGTCAGGCGGCGGAAATCCACGAGGTGAGCTTCAACATCCTCGTCGCCCTGATCGGCCTGCACGTTGCGGCCGTGGCGGCCTATCTCATCTTCTTCAAGGACAATCTCATCCGCCCGATGATCACCGGCCGCCGTGCGCGGGAAGACTTCGAAGCGGGCGAGACGTTGGCCGACAGCCAGCTCTCATGGGTGCGCCTCGCCATCTCCGTGGCGATTGCATTTGCGGCCATGTGGGGCATTTCCAACGCTGGCTGATCAGGCGCGGGACAGCCAGTTCCGCAGTGCTGTTGTGACGGCCTCCGGCTGTTCCAGCGGAGTCATGTGGCCGGCATCCGGGATCATGACGAGGTTCGCGCCCGGTATCAGCGAAGCCATATCGCGGTGGCTTTCCGGCGGGGTGAGCACGTCTTCCTCTCCGCAGGCGACCAGAACCGGGCAGGCCAGCGCCGCCAGCGCAGCCCGGTTGTCAGGGCGCGGCAGGCGGGTCTGGCGCACGAAGACATCGGTGCCGAGACGCTCGGTCATCGCGCGGATTTCGGCCACCAGTTCCGCATTCTCCCGGTTCTGCGGGGCGAGATAGGCGCTCGCCAGCTGATCGCTGAAGCCGTGGAAACGGGTGGCGCGTTCGGCCATGTCAGCGGTCTTGCGCCGGGCAGCGAGGCTTTCCTCGGTGTCTGGCAGCATGACCGTATCGAGCAGGGCGAGACGGCGGATGCGCTCTGGCGCCTGACGCACCATGTCCATGGCGACGATGCCACCAAAGGAGAAGCCCGCCAGCGCGAACTGGTCTTCCGCCATGGTCAGCACCGAGGCGGCAAGCTCTGCGAAGGAGCGCCCGCGCGTCACATCCGCCACGACCGGGCGGCAAACGTCTTTCAGCGCATCGACCTGGTGGCGCCACAGGCCGTGATCATTGAGGCGTCCGGGAATAAGGATCAGCTGCGGCAGAGCCATACCGGATACGCCTCAGACCGACAGGACGCGCGGCAGCTTGAACGTCACCGTCTCGCGGGCGGTTTCGATGTTCTGGACCGTCACGTCGAAGCGGGACCGGCAGGCTGCGATCACGCCCTGCACCAGGTCTTCCGGTGCGCTGGCCCCGGCGGTCAGGCCCAGAAGCGTGACGCCGTCGAACCAGTCCCAGTCGATGTCCTCGGCGCTGGCGACCAGTTCGGCCCGGTCGGCCCCGGCGCGCAGGGCGACCTCGACAAGGCGTTTGGAGTTCGAGCTGGTCTCGGCGCCAATGACGAGCACGAGGCCCGTGCCCTCGCCGATCACCTTCACGGCTTCCTGACGGTTGGTGGTGGCGTAGCAGATGTCTTCCTTGTGCGGCGTCGAGATGCCGGGAAAGCGCTTCTGCAGCGTCGCCACGATGTCGGCGGTGTCGTCCACGCTGAGCGTCGTCTGGGTGACGAAGGCGAGGTTGGACGGGTCTTTCGGCTGGAAGGCTTCGGCATCCTCCACCGTCTCGATCAGATGGATGCGGCCTTCGGGTAACTGGCCCATCGTGCCGATGACTTCGGGGTGTCCGGCATGGCCGATCAGCACGATTTCGCGGCCATCGCGGTCATGGCGCTCGGCCTCGACATGCACCTTGGAGACCAGCGGGCAGGTCGCGTCGACGAAGATCATGTTGCGGGACCGGGCCTCTGCGGGCACCGATTTCGGCACGCCATGAGCGGAGAAGATGACCGGGCGGTCCTCCGGGCACTCGTCCAGTTCTTCGACGAAAACGGCGCCCATTTGCTCCAGCCGGGAGACAACGTGTGCATTGTGGACGATCTCGTGACGCACATAGACCGGCGCGCCCCATTTGCGCAGCGCTTCCTCGACGATCTGGATGGCGCGGTCGACCCCGGCGCAGAAGCCTCTGGGGGCGGCGAGGCGGATTGTGAGCGGGCGCCTTTCCGTCATTTCATCTCGTCTCCGGTTGCCTTGGCGACCCACCTGCCTTAGCGGCGTTGCACGGGGGCGCGTAGCCCTTTAACACAGGCCGGGCAAGTTCAGATGGGGTGCCGTGCCGCCCAGCCAAGAGATACGCCAACAGATTCTGGCCAAGAAGGACAGCGAAACGCATGCGCATTATCCTACCGATCCTCGCCCTGGCACTGGTGGCCGGCTGCAACTCCACCAAGGACCTGGCCGAGTCGCTCGACAGCCGCCAGAACGCCGGTGCCTGTCCGCCGGTGGGATCGGTCTATGATGCTTCCCGCGTTGTGGATTTCCGTGACGGGTCCGACGAGCTTTACTCCGATATCCGCTACACTGGCGAAATCACCGATGTGCGCAGCTTCTGCCGCTACACGGGTGACAACCCGCTGGATGCCGAGCTGGAAGTGGACTTTGCCTTCGGCAAGGGCGCCGCGGCGGACGCAAACGCGCATGATTTCACCTATTGGGTGGCCGTCACGCGCCGCAACGGCAAGGTGCTGGCCAAGGAGTTCTACACCGTCAAGGCCGAGTTCGCGGGCAACAGCAAGCTGGACGGCGCGACGGCGAAAATCGACCGCATCACCATTCCCCGCGCCGACGAGACGATTGCCGGGTCCAACTTCGAAATCCTGGTCGGCTTCGACCTGACGGAGCAGGAGCTGGCGTTCAACCGCGCGGGCAAGCGGTTCCGCATGGATGCCGGATCCTGATCCATGGCCAGCCTGACGCAAGACCTGTCGGCGGCCGCCAGCGCCGCCTTTGAAGCCATGGGCCTCGAAGCGCGCTGGGGCGATGTGCGCCGGTCCGACAAGCCGGAACTGGCAGACTTCCAGTGCAATGGCGCGATGGGCGCGGCCAAGAAGGCCGGCAAGATCCCGCGCGACGTGGCTGCTGAGGTCGCCGCCGCCCTGAAAGAGCACGAGATGGTCCTGTCGGCGGAAGTCGCCGGGCCGGGCTTCATCAATATCCGCGTCTCCGATGCCGCGCTGGGCGCCCGCGCAGAAGCGGTGCGCGCGGAGAAGATGGCAGGCGCCGAGGGCGCGCCGGACCCGCAGGTCACGGTCATCGACTTTGGCGGGCCGAACGTGGCCAAGCCGATGCATGTCGGCCACCTCCGCTCCGCCGTGATCGGCGACACGCTGCGCCGCCTGCTGACCTTCCTTGGCGATGCCGTCACCGGCGATGTCCACCTCGGCGACTGGGGCCTGCAGATGGGCCACCTCGTCACCGAGCTGCAGGACGAGCAGCCGGGCCTCATCTATTTCGACGCAGACTTCACCGGTCCGTACCCGGAAGAGCCGCCTGTCACCATCGACGACCTCGCCCGCATGTATCCCGCCGCCAGCACCAAGGCGAAGGAAGACCCCGCACGCCTTGAGCGCAGCCAGAAGGCCGTTGCCGAACTGCAGGCCGGGCGCCCCGGCTACCGCGCACTGCTGAAGCATTTCATCGACGTCTCCGTCGCCGCGCTGAAGATCGACTATGAATTCCTGAACGTGCATTTCGACCTCTGGAAGGGCGAAAGCGACGTGGACGGCCTGATCCCGGAACTGGTCGAGCGGTTCAAAAAGGCGGGCCTCGCCGAGGAAGACGCCGGCGCGACCATCGTCCGCATCGCGCGCGACAGCGACAAGAAAGAGATGCCGCCGGTCATGCTGGTCAACAGCCGCGGCGGCACGGGCTATCACACGACCGACCTCGCCACGATCATGGACCGGATGGAGAATCTGGAGCCGGTACCCCAGCGCATGCTCTATGTCGTGGACCAGCGTCAGGCACTCCATTTCGAACAGGTGTTCCGCGCCGCTGAAATGGTCGGCCTGATCGATGAAGGCCGTCTCGAACATATCGGTTTTGGCACGGTCAACGGCCCGGACGGCAAACCGTTCAAGACCCGCGAAGGCGGCGTCCTGCGCCTTGCGGACCTGAACGCCATGGCGTTCGAGGAAGCGCAAAAGAAAATCGAAGAAGCCGGAAAGCTCCCGGAAGACATGGGCCCTGAAGAACGCCATCAGGTCGCCGCGAACGTCGCGCTGGCTGCGCTGCGCTTCTCGGACCTGATGAATACGCGGACCACGAACTATGTCTTCGATCTCGACAAGTTCACCAGCTTCGAGGGCAAGACCGGACCTTACCTGCTATACGCCGCCGTGCGCGTGAAATCGCTGCTGCGCCGCGCCACCGAAGAAGGCAATGAGCCGGGCGAGATCGTTATCGGCCACGATGCCGAACGCGCACTCGTGCTTCAGCTCGACAATTTCGCCGCCGCCTGCCTGCAGGCCCGCGAGAAGCGCATGCCGCACGTCCTGTGCGAGCATCTCTACAATCTCGCGCAGGCCTTCAGCAGCTTCTATTCGGCCCTGCCGATTGCTGCGGAGAACGACGAGGCCACCCGCGCCAGCCGCCTCGGTCTCGCCTCGGCTGTGCTGAAACAGCTGGAGACGGGCCTCGACCTGCTCGGCATTCGCGTGCCGGAGCGGATGTAGGCACCCGCTCAAGGCAACAGACCTGAATGAAGGCCACGGCCTGCAGCGCCGCCAGCAGCAGCGCGGGCAGGAACACCGTGTCGCCCGGCATCATGCGGCGGAAATTGCGCGGATCGGGATCGCCGCAAATCCAGTAGAGCGCCGCCACCGCCGGGATCAGCAGCACGATGGCTGCGTCGAACGTCCGGTGCAGGGCGCGCTGGTGGCGATGGTCCGCCGCGTGCCGGGGCAACAACAGTGTGCCGAACGACCAGGCCGCATACCAGATCACGCCGCCCGCCAGCAGCCAGAGATTGGCATGCAGCTTCGCCCGCTCCAGCAGGAGAGGGACATTGCCCGCCGGGTGGCGTTCCAGCAGGAAACTGCCAAGCCACAGCCACGGCCCGCCAGCGAGGAACGCGGCGGTCCAGCAGGCATGACGGGCAGGGGCGCGCAGGCGGTTCATGGGGGCTCCGAAAATCGGCTCCCGCTCTGGCATGTTCCGGCAATCCGGGAAAATCACATGGGCTCACACTTGCGTGGTCGGCGGGTGATCCGGATAAGTCCGGTTTAGTCCGGCATAGTCCGGTATGGTCATGCATGATCATGGCGTAGACGGATTTTGTGCTGTGGGAGTCATGCTTCGGTGCCCTGCGCTTGCGCTTGGGCCTTCTCGGGGAAATCGCAATGCGATTTCTTTTCCCTCGAAGCGCTCAGCATGAGTCCGGTTCTGCGGAGCGCTCATCCTGAGCGAAGTCGAAGGATGCGCGCGGGCTCACTTCACCCTCCACACGCGTCACGCCTGATGGCCAACGGCCATCTGGGCGTCCAGCTCTGAACGAGACGGCACGCACGTCATGCCATGACGTTCGCGATGCACGGACCAGAGATGGATCCCCAGACCGCTGCGCGGCCGGGGATGACGCGTGTGGAGAGTTATCCACCACCTCGCACCGCCAAACCTGCTACCATCATTACCGTGCAAACAAACTTGTCCGACACCTCCGTCCCCTGACATATAGTCCGGCCGATGTCGCTCTTTCACCCGCCTGCCTGGCTTCCGCCGCAGCTCGCCTTTCTCTGGCCCCTGATCTGGGTCCAGGTGCTGATGCTGCGCGCGCAGATACGGGCCGCCTATGGGCGCGGCGTGAAGTATCATTGGGCTCTGACGCCCAATCTCCGGGTCTACCTCTACTCGATTGACTGGATTCCGGGGCAGGCGGCCAGGCGCGAGGGGCTGAAGCCCCGCCCACATTTCAATGACCGCCTCGCCGCCGCCTGCGACGGGCGGGCAGCTGCGCCTGCTTATTCCGTGCAATTCGGCGAATGCCATGACGCCAGCGCGACGCCTGCCGCCAGCTGCTTCGCGATGCCGGGCGCTTTGAACCTCCCGCTACCGGAAACCTGACGCGCAACCTGCACCCGAAAACCAGCCCCTCCACCAAGCGCCTTCACGGGCGTCGCACGTGCTGGCGCGGGGGGCGGGTGTTGCGTCTGCGCCGCGGCTATCCCACCTATAGGGTGAGTTCATCTCACGAATGGGAGGATACGCGACATGGCCAGGAAGAAGGCCAAGGCGGTACCGGGCCCGGACCAGCCCGCCAAGGACGGCACCGAATGGGAACTTGCGTCCCAATGGGCGATGGGCTGGAAATTCCTCAAATGGTCGGCGACCGCTTTCCTTGTGATCGCCTTTCTCGTCGTGATCGGGCAGGGCTTCCTGTTCTATCGCCTGTTCGACGATGTCCACCCCGTTCTGGGCTATGCCTATATCGTGATCCTGGCGCTGATGCTGGCAGTTCTGGTGGGCCGGCCGCTCATGGGGTTCCTCGCCATGCCGGTGGCGGCCAAGCCGCCCGCGATCGCCATCGACCCGAAGGCGCCGGACCCGAAAGCCCTCGCCGCCCGCCTGCGCTATGACCTGAAATACCTGCTGATGCTGTCCGATAATCCGCTGGTGCAGGAAGAACGCGGCGAACTGGAGGAAAGCATCCTGCGCGGGCAGGCCCTGCTGGAGCGCGCCCGCCGCGCCGGACCGGAAGAGGCGCTGATGATCTCCGCCGATCTCGAACATTTCGAGCGCGATCATATCGAGGCGGTCCTGAAGCCGCTGGACAAGAAAGTCGACCAGCTGATCCATGCCGAGGCGGTCGCGGTCGGCGTGGCCACGGCGGTCTCCATGAATGGCACGGTGGACGCCTTCATCGTGCTGTGGCGCAACGCGAATCTCGTCGCCCGGGTGGCCCGCACTTATTTTGGCCGGCCTCACCTGTGGGGCAGTTTGCGCATCCTGCGTGATGTCGCCGCCATCGTCGTCGTCGCCCGCGCGCTGGAGGATGTGACGGACCTGACCGGCGACGTCATCGGCAGCCTGCTGGGCCGGATGGGCGGCCTCGTCGCCGGGCCGGTCATGGATGGCGGCGTGAACGCGATGATGACGCTGAAGCTCGGCTACCTCGCCAAGCGCCGCTGCCGCAGTTTCAAGGGCTGGTCATCCGGGCAGGCGAAGGCGATCTCGGCAGAAGCGCTGAAGGATGTGAAGGAAGAATCGGGGTCGGTCATCGGCGACCTGCTGAAAGGCGTCGGCGGGCTCACCTCCACGGCAACCCGCGCGACGGAAAAGGCGCTCGCCGGGTCGCGCAGCGCCTGGGGCCTGGTGCAGAGCTGGTTCGGCGGGAACAAGCCTGCGGGCACCGGGCCGCCGGGGAGTTGATCCGGCCTGGCTGATTGCCATCCGGCGCAGCCTTGTGCAAACACTACAGACTGGATGGTGTGAACCAGCGGGGAGTTCCGGTTTGATCCTTCTCATTGCCTGGCTGGCAGCGATCGTGACGGTGGTGCTGGCCTACATCATTGCCGGCCCGATCTGGGTGAAGCGGCATTCGCTCTGGTTCAATGTCGGCAAGCAGCGGCGCCGCGTCAGCGGCATGTATGGCGAGATCGCCATTGTCAGCTTCGCCGCCGGCATGGTCTGGCTGATCGACAGCGCGGGCAAGGATGTCAGCCTCGGCGGCCTGATGGCGGACCATCCGGCGTTTACGCTCGGCGCGGCGATTGTGGTTGGTCTCGTGGTCTATGTTCACGGCATCCGCACCGCCTTTGCCGCAGAGCCGGATGAACGCTGGCGCCTGTTTTTCACCTATCTTGTCTACGGCATCTACAGTCTGACGGTCTTCGCCATCGGCGCCGTGGTCGTCGCGCTTCTGGTGACGCAGGCAATCTCGGATACGCAGACACTTTCCGGCCTCGCGGACAAGGCCATTGGAGGCCTGCCGGCCGGGATCGCCGGAAGCGATGCCGATCTCATCCGCAGCATCGAATTCTCCTATGTCGACATGCAGTCGCTCCTGTCGGAAGCCGAAGACACGATGACGCCGGTCTTCATGTTCATGGCAGGCATTTTCGCCATCAACCTGTCGATCCGCCTGACGCCGCTGCGCAGCCTGTTCATCAACAATGCCGTGCTGCTGACCATGATCTCGACCCTGATCGGCTTGCTGGCCGTGGTGGCGGTCGGCACGTGGACCTATGTCGGCAACTATTCTGCTGTCATCAGCCAGTATGTGGACGCGCTGGAAGACCTGCGCGGGCAGGCAGAGACGATGCGGCCTTTCTATGTGATGCGCTATTCGGAAATCCTGGTGGAGATGCTGGACCAGAAATCCCTGCTCAGCTTCGTCAGCCGGATCTCCAGTCAGTGGGGCGGTGTGGCCGCCGGGCTCGGCCTTGCGCAATGGATCGCACAACAGTTCAACCGTCCCGAGGCCGAAGAAAGCCCCGGTGAAATTGCTCCAGCAGGAGGGCACTGATGCGACGCTTCTATATACCCCTCGTCCTGTTTGCGTTAGCGCTGGTCTATCTGCTGCTCTCGGGGTGCGTGACCTTGTCTGACAAAACCATTCCGACGAAGGTTTCGACCCCGACGGACCAGTCTCCCCCGGCCAATGAGCCGCTTTATGTCATGGTCTGGAACATCGGCTATGCCGGCCTTGGCGAGGAATCGGATTTCAAGGCCGATGGCGGCGAGATGCTGCGCCCGCCCGGCAAGGCGGTCGTGAAGAAGAATCTCGCAGGCATCCAGGGCGTACTGCAGGATGCGAAACCGGATGTGGTACTGATGCAGGAACTGGCCGGGCCGGGCTTCCTGACCATGGGCGTCGACGTGCTGGGCGGCGTGAAGGCGGCGCTCTCCGATTATTCCATGTTCTTCTCGTCCGACATCCGCACGCGGCTGTTCCCCGGACCGATCTCGCTGAAGCATGGCCTCGGCACGTTCATGCGCGTCGCGCACGGGCCGACGGAGATCATCCGCATTGCGGAAGAACCCGGCACGATCATGGGGTTCATCAAGCGGCGCTACCATGTTCAGGTGACGGAGCTGGAAGCCTCCGGCCAGCCCTGGGTGCTCATCAATGTCCACCTCTCGGCCTTCGACGAAGGCGCGAATACGCGGATGGTGCAGCTGCGTGAGGTGCTGGACCTTGCCGACAGCTATTACCAGCAGGGCAAGGCCGTGGCCGTGGGCGGCGACTGGAACATGCGCCTCGCGCCGACCGATTTCGCCTATACGGCGGACGACTCGGCCCAGTTCTGGATCCACGACTTCCCGCGCGAGGAACTGAAAGAGGGCTGGCAGCTGGCGATCGACCCGGCTGTGCCCAGCGTGCGCACGAATGAGCAGCCCTACGAGGCCGGGCGGAACTACACGACGAATATCGACGGGTTGCTGCTTTCACCGAATGTGGTGCTCGAATCGGCCAAGGGCTTCGATCTCGGCTTCCAGTACACCGACCACCAGCCGGTCCTCTTCGCGCTGCGCCGCGCGGAATAGGGGCCGCGGCAGCGCCTTATTCTGAGGCAGGCCTGTGGATTGCGCAGGTGGCGGGGCCGTGCGCGCTTGCTGGCGCCCGGAATCCACGCTAGCAGGAGCGAAGTATAAGTCCCTCCCGGGAGAGAGCGGGTATCAAACCCCGCCGCCGAAGGCGCAACCGCCCCGGAAACGCTCAGGCAAAAGGGCCGGGAGGAGACCAACACGCTGGAAAGAGGCGGGCCGTCTGGCGCCACCTCGCCGAAGGAGCAAGCCCGGAGTTCACGGGCGGAATCTCTCAGGCGCCGAGACAGCGGGGGCGACGGAAATGCGGCCTTGGCCGCTGACGTCTCCTGTGATGAGGGCGCCATGGCGGACACAACGACCGAAACCCAGAAGCGGACACCGCTTTACGACCTCCACGTCGAGTGCGAGGCGAAGCTCGTGCCATTTGCCGGCTATGAAATGCCGGTCCAGTTCCCCATGGGCGTCATGGAAGAGCACAATTGGACCCGGGCGCATGCCGGCCTGTTCGACGTCTCCCACATGGGGCCATGCTTCCTGACCCTCGAAGACGGCATCGGTGGCGGTGACGAAGCGCATGCGAAGATCGCCGCAATGGTCGAGGAGCTGGTGCCGAGCGACATCACCAGCCTCAAACCCGGCCAGGCGCGTCTCACCGTGCTGCTGAACGAAGACGGCGGCATCCTCGACGACCTGATCATCACCCGCCCCATCGGCGATGACGCGCAGGGCAGCCTCTACATCGTCGTCAACGGCGCGATGAAGGAACAGGACTGGGGCATCTTCGAGAAGAAGCTCGCTGGCCGCGCCGTGCTGACCCGCGCCGACGACCGCATCCTGTTCGCCCTTCAGGGGCCGGAAGCCTGCGATGTGATGAAGGATTTCTTCCCCGGATGCGAAGCGCTGAGCTTCATGCATCACATGCCCTTCGAACTGAACGGCACGCGCTGCATCGTCTCCCGCTGCGGCTACACCGGCGAGGACGGCTTCGAAGTTCTGGTGAAGCCGGAAGCGGGCATTCCGCTGGTGAAGGAAATGCTGACCGACGAGCGCGTGAAACCGATTGGTCTCGGTGCGCGGGACTCGCTGCGCCTCGAAGCCGGGCTCTGCCTCTATGGGCATGATCTTGATCCGGCGACGTCGCCGATTGAGGCAGACCTTGGCTGGGTGATCCAGAAGCGCCGCCGCGAGGCGGGCGACTTCCCCGGCGCCGAGCGCATCCTCCGGGAGCGGAGCGAAGGTCCGGCCCGCAAGCGCGTTGGCATCAAGCCTCTGGAGCGCGCACCGGCCCGCGAAGGCACGGAAATCTTTATCGGGGACGAGAAAGTCGGTGTGGTCACGTCCGGCGGTTTCGGCCCCAGCGTTGGCCACCCGGTCGCCATGGGCTACATCGCCACCGCCCATGCTGCACCGGGCACCGAAATCCAGTTGATGGTGCGCGGCAAGGCGCGCCCGGCGATTGTCGCCGATCTTCCCTTTGTTCCGCATAATTATAAGCGATAGGAGCCAGACCCCATGACCCGCTACACGCAGCCGACGACCTTCTACACCGAAGACCATGAATGGGTGACGGTTCACAACGACCTCGCAACGGTCGGCATCACGCACTACGCCGAGAATGCCCTTGGCGACATCGTGTTTGTCGAGCTTCCGGAAGTCGGCGCCGAGTTCGCAAAGGGCGACGACATGGCCGTCGTCGAATCCGTAAAAGCCGCGTCTGACGTCTACGCCCCGATCAACGGCAAGGTGGTTGAGGTCAATGGTGCACTCACAGACAAGCCGGAAACGGTGAACGAGTCCCCGACGGAAAAGGGCTGGTTCTGCGTCCTTGAAATCAAGGACGGCGGCGAGATTGCCGACCTGATGGATGAGGCAGCTTACAAGGCTTTTTGCGAGAGCCTCTAGGCCCGCCCAACACTTACGGAGTACGGGATGCGATACCTTCCCCTGACGACAGACGACCGCGCGGAGATGCTGAAAACCATCGGCGCGAATTCGGTCGATGATTTTTATGCGGACGTTCCCGAATCCGCCCGCCTGCCTGGCACGGTGGAAGGCCTGCCGGACCATCAGGGGGAACTGGCGGTTGAGCGGCACATGTCAAAGCTGGCGGCGAAGAACCGCGCGGCCTCGTCCGGTCCGTTCTTCGTTGGCGCCGGTGCGTACAAGCACCATGTGCCGGCCACGGTGGACATGATCATCCAGCGCTCCGAATTCCTGACGACCTACACGCCTTACCAGCCTGAAATCGCGCAGGGCACGCTGCAGACCCTGTTCGAGTTCCAGACTCAGGTGGCGGCCATGACCGCGATGGATGTGGCCAACGCCTCCATGTATGACGGCTCCACCGCCTGTGCCGAAGCCGCTGTGATGGCGACGCGAGCCACGCGCCGCAAGAAGGTGATCCTCTCGGGCGGCCTGCACCCGCACTACGCCGCAGCCACCAAAATGCTGTGCGAGGCGCAGGGTATCGAAGTGGTCCAGCTGGAGCATGCTATCGACGGCGAACTCGCGCTGGCCGATGCGGTCGATGACCAGACGGCTTGCGTCATCGGGCAATCGCCAAACACATTCGGAACGGTGACGGACCTCTCGCCGGTCGCGGAAGCGGCGCATGGCAAGGGCGCACTGCTGGTGTCTGTGTTCACCGAAGCCGTCTCGCTCGGCCTCGTCACGCCGCCCGGCGAAATGGGTGCGGACATCGCCGTGGGCGAAGGCCAGTCCATCGGGAACGGCCTGAACTTCGGCGGGCCTTATGTCGGCCTCTTCGCCTGTACCCAGAAACTGGTTCGCCAGATGCCGGGGCGCCTGTGCGGTGAGACGGTGGATGCCGAAGGCAAGCGCGGCTTCGTGCTGACGCTTTCGACGCGCGAGCAGCACATCCGCCGCGACAAGGCGACGTCGAACATCTGTACGAACTCGGGGCTTTGCGCGCTGGCCTTCACGGCGCACATGACGCTGCTGGGCGGCAAGGGGCTGGAGCAGATGGCTGTGTTGAACCACGAAGCTGCCTGTGATCTTGCCGATGCGCTGGCCGCCGTGCCGGGCGTCGAGGTCCTGACGCCGCGCTTTTTCAACGAATTTGCGTTCCGTACACCTATGAACGCCGAAGCCGTGCTGGCCATGCTGGACGAGGCGGGAATCGTCGGCGGCGTCCGCGCCAGCCGCCTCTTCCCGGGAGACCACATGGGCGACGTCATTCTCTGCGCCGCCACTGAGTGCACGACCCCGGAAGACATCGCCGCCTACGCCGCCGCTCTGAAGGAGATCATCTGATGGAGTCGGTGTTTGTTGAGCGTGAAATTGAATGCCTGACGGACAACGGTCTGGTTAAGGGCTTCATCAGGATTTTCAGACCCGAGCCAGATCAGGATGACTGGCGATGCCGCTATACGTTGAGATGGGCTGACTTTGAAAAGAAATTCTACGCTATGGGCGTCGATGCGTTCCAGTCCTTGCAGCTCGCCATATCCATCGTGCCGGTCCATGTCCGATCGTCGGAAGCTTTTAAGACCGGCCGTTTGCGATTTCTGGACGAACCGTTGACGAACGAAAATCTGAAGAATGCATTTGAAGTAGAATGGTTTGGAGACGAGGCATGACGATGAACAATCAGGGCCGCCCCACCACTCCGGAGTCCGTCTCCATGTCTTCCATTGAAACCGTGTCCGGCTCCCGCGGCCTGTTGCAGCATGAAGACCTGTTGTTCGAGATCGGTACGCCGGAAACCACCGGTGTGGACCTGCCCGCGCCGAAAGGCAGCAAGACCCGTCTCGGCGGTGTAACACGCAAGGTGCCGACCGGCCTGCCGGGCCTGTCGGAGCCGCAGGCGGTGCGCCATTACATGCGTCTGTCGCAGAAGAACTATGCCATCGATCTTGGCCTGTTCCCGCTGGGCAGCTGCACGATGAAGCACAACCCGCGCCTCAATGAAAAGATGGCGCGCCTGCCGGGCTTCGGCGATATCCACCCGCTGCAGCCACAAGCGACCGTGCAGGGCGCGCTGGAACTGATCGACGAACTTGCCACCTGGCTGAAGACCCTCACCAACATGCCGGCCGTGGCGATGAGTCCGAAGGCTGGCGCACATGGCGAGTTCTGCGGCATGATGGCGATCCGCCAGGCGCTGATCGCGCGCGGCGAAGTCGAGACCCGCAAGCGCGTGCTCGTGCCGGAGTCCGCTCACGGAACGAACCCGGCAACGGCCGTTCAGTGCGGCTTTATCGTTGACGAGATCAAGGCCAACAAGCGTGGCCGGGTCGATATGGAAGACCTGAAAGCGAAGCTGGAAAAGTCAGACGACATTGCCGGCATCATGCTGACCAACCCGAACACGTGCGGCCTGTTCGAAACCGACATCAAGGAAATCGCTGACCTGATCCACGCAGCAGGCGGCTACTTCTATTGTGATGGCGCGAACTTCAACGCAATCGTTGGCCGGGTGCGTCCGGGTGACCTTGGCGTTGATGCGATGCACATCAACCTGCACAAGACCTTCTCCACCCCGCATGGCGGCGGCGGCCCGGGCTCCGGCCCGACGGTGCTGTCCGAAGCGCTGGCGCCATACGCGCCGGTACCGTTCGTGGTGAAGGATGCTGACGGCATGTTCCGCCTTGTCGAGGATGTCGAGGGCGACGCGTCGGAAAGCTTCGGCCGCATGGTCGCCTTCCATGGCCAGATGGGCATGTTCGTGCGCGCGCTGACCTATATTCTCAGCCACGGTGCCGATGGGCTGAAGCAGGCCTCGGAAGATGCCGTGCTGAACGCCAATTACATTCAGGCGCGCCTGAAGACGGTGATGAGCGCGCCGTTCGAAGGCTATTGCATGCACGAAGCGCTGTTCTCGGATGCCTTCACTGCCGATGGCATCGAAACGATCGACATCGCCAAGGCGCTGATCGACGAGGGCTACCATCCGATGACGATGTACTTCCCGCTGGTCGTGCATGGCGCCATGCTGATCGAGCCGACAGAGTCGGAATCGAAGGCGGAGCTGGACCGCTTCTGCGACGCGCTGGAATCCATTGCCCGCCGGGCGGCCCAGGGTGACGAGACGCTGAAAGGCGCGCCTTACCTCGCCCCGATGCGTCGTCTCGACGAAACCAAAGCGGCTCGTAAACCGGTGCTGAAATGGGCTGAGCCGGAAGAAGCTCCGCCCGTTGCAGCCGAATAGGGCATGTGTTCAGGCCGGGGCTGGCTGAGGCTGGTCCCGGCGGAACAGCGCCTTGCGCAGGCGCCCGAACAGAATGGTCAGTGGCTGCTCGTAGAAGCGATAGCTCATCCATGAGGTGACAAGCGTCAGAACCATCCCCGTCACCACAAAGACGACATTGTCCAGGACACCGGGATGACCCAGCCGGAAAATGGGGGCGAGGCTGTCCGACTGCCCGAGCAATTCGAAGACATTGCGCAAGGCGCTGAGGACGATTAGGTGGCAAAGATAGAGTGCGAATGACCAGTCACCGACCTGAACCGCGCCATCGAGCAGAGGTTTGAAGAAGGATCGCGTTTGCCGCAACCTTTCCGGCGCGCCTTGTCCCAGAAGCCAGCCGAACCAGATGACGATCGCCATGGCGATGGCCCCGACGGCAACTGTCAGGATCGTGGCGTCGCGCCGGGCAGCGTCCGGACTGGTCCTGTCTACTCCGGTGAGCTGATACAGCGAGAGCGTGACGAGCATGCCGATCAGTGCCGGGATCAGCCAGGCGTGCCGCTTGGCCATGTCGAGTCCTGCGCAGCCATAGACGAGAAGGACGCAAGGCAGGCCGAACCAGATCACCCGGCCCCACTGCAACAGGAAATCGTTTGCAGAGGCCTCATAGCACAGCGCAGCCATCAGCCAGAGCGTCGCGACCTGGGTCAAGATACCGCTGCGCCAGATCAGGCCTTTGGTCACGGCGAGGCCCGCGATTGCGCCGAGCACGAATTCGAGTGTCATTGGGTGAACGGCCAGCGACACCCAGGCCATTGCAGTGGGTCGAGAGAATCCCATCAAGGCGCCGGCTGTGATGACGATGATCCAAACCGCGAGAAGGATGGGTAGCCATTTGCGGGGCATCACAAGGAACAGCGCGAAGACGAGGTAGAAATAGACTTCGTGGATGAGGGTCCAGCCCACATTCAGCACCGGGAACGGCTCCTGCGGGACGAGCAGGAAGGACTTCACCAGGTATGGCACCATCGGATGCCCGAAAGCCGCCTTTTGCCAGCCCTCGCTTTGTCCGCTGACGCCATGCGCCGCCAGCATGTAGATGGTCATACATCCTGCGAAGGCCCACCAGACCGGATAGATGCGGGTGACCCGGGCGAACAGGAACGATGCGGCGGGTTTCAGGCCGTTCAAATCATCGCGCGTGACGAACACCATGATGAAACCGGAGATCACAAAGAAGAGATCGACCCCGGCAAAGCCGTTCATAAAAAGCCCGCCGATCAGCGGCTGCTCGGTGAGGCCGTTTGCAGCGATGCCTTTCATCTCAAGGGCCCGGGCGTGGAAAAAGACCACCAGCAACGCCGCAACGCCGCGAAGCACCTGGATGGACTGCAATTTCATTTTGGCCTCGCTGTCCGACGCCCCCCGGCGGTCAATATTCATGCAGGGTGTAGCAATGCAGTCACTTGCTTGCCAGACTTTGAACAAATGGAAGTGATTTTACTTGGCAATCAAATTGCTCTGAACCCATATCCCTTCCATGTCCTCAACCGAACCGCCCATGACTGACACACCTGCCGGATCCTTTCGCAAACCGATCCATTCGGCCCGCAAGCATGTGGGTGGCTTTTTCCGGCAGATGCTGGCCGTGGTGGGATTGATGCACATCGCAGTGGCGATCCCGGTTGGCATGGCGACGCCGTTCCTTCCCATTGGCTTGCCCATCGCGATCATCGGCGTGATCCTTCTTGGACGGAACTCCGTCTGGGGCCGACGCTGGATGGAAGGCATCATGACACGCCACCCCCGCGTGGAGCGGTTTGCCCCGAACTGGCTGATGCGGCTGGTCTTTGGCCGGGACAAGCGGGCAAACCAGCAGGCCAGTGCCGACTGATTGCGGCTGGATGCCTTGCGGTACGTCCTGATCCGCGCTCTATGGAACGGGCACGAAACGGGAAAAACCGGGGCGAACAATTATGACGAGACGGAACTGGGTGGCACTTGCTGCAGGGGCCATTTTTCTTGCCGCATGTGGTGGCAGCGGCGACGGAGACGGGCCTGCGATCAAGCCCTTCACATCGAACGAGCCTTTCGATCCGGACCCGTATCCGTCGACCTATGCGGCCTATCCGAACGCACCGGTACTGATCACGAACGCCACCATCCTGGACGGAGAAGGCGCCCGGATCGAAGACGGCAGCCTGTTGCTGCAAGACGGCAAGGTTGCAGCCATCGGTGCCGATCTGGAGGCTCCGGAAGACGCGACAGTGATCGACGCGGAAGGCCGCTGGGTCACGCCTGGCATCATCGACAATCACAGCCATCTCGGGGCATATCCTTCCCCGGCCGTTTCGGCCCACCAGGACGGAAATGAAATTTCCGGTCCCGTGACGGCGGAAGTCTGGGTGGAGCATGGCATCTGGCCTCAGGATCCCGGATTTGACCGGGCGTTGGCAGGGGGCGTGACATCGCTCCAGATTTTGCCCGGAAGTGCGAACCTGTTCGGCGGCCGGGGCATCACGCTGAAGAACGTGCCGTCGCGCACTGTTCAGGGCATGAAGTTTCCGAGCGCGCCCTACACATTGAAAATGGCCTGTGGCGAAAACCCGAAACGGGTCTACGGGTATGGCAATGGCAGCTTTCCCGGCGGCGCGCCGTTCTCCCGCATGGGTAATATGGCTGGCTACAGGACCGCCTGGATCAAGGCGGCCGAGTACAAGCGCAAATGGGATAAGTATTCTGCTGAAGGCGGTGAAATTCCGTCGCGCGATCTGGAACTCGACACGCTGGCAGGCGTGCTGGCAGGAGAAATCCTTGTCCACATGCACTGTTACCGCGCTGACGAGATGGCGCAGATCATGGATATGTCGGACGAGTTTGGCTACAAGGTCACGGCCTTCCACCATGCCGTGGAGAGCTACAAGATTGCCGATAAGCTGGCCGATTATGGTGCCTGTTCCTCCATGTGGGCGGACTGGTGGGGCTTCAAGATGGAAGCTTATGACGGCATCCCGGAAAACATCCCGATGGTTCACAATGCCGGCGCCTGTGCCATCGTCCATTCCGACAGCGATATCGGTATCCAGCGCCTGAACCAGGAAGCGGCCAAAGCCTGGGCGGACGGCAAGAAAGTCGGTATTGATGTGCCGATCGAAGTGGCCTGGGAATGGCTGTCGCTGAACCCGGCCAAATCTCTCGGCATTGATGCGCGCACCGGCTCGCTCAAGCCCGGCAAGATGGCCGATGTGGTGATCTGGTCCGGCAATCCGTTCAGCGCTTACACCAAGGCTGACCAGGTCTTCATTGATGGCGCCCTGATGTATGACCGCTCCGACGATTCCGTCCGTCCTGTGCGCGACTTCGAACTCGGCCAGCCAGGCAAAGGAGATATGAAATGATCCGCAAGCTGATGGCAGGTGCCGCAATCGCCGCAGTGGCCGCATTCGGGGCTTCGGCACAAACCTATGTGGTCGAGGGCAAGAAAGTGTGGACCGGTACTGATGCCGGTACGATCGAGAATGGGGTTGTGGTCATTCGCAATGGCACGATCATGGCGGTTGGCCCATCGGAAACAACGAAGCCTGAAGGCGCTGAAGTGATCAGTGCTGAATGGGTGACACCGGGCCTTATTTCGGCATTTTCCCGTACGGGGATTATCGAAGTCGATGCCGAGGATTCGACAAATGACGCCGTAGCGGCTTTGTCGGGCTTCTCAGCCTCGCTGGACGCGTCTGACGGCTTCAATCCCGATGACACGGCAGTGGACGTCAGCCGGCTTGGCGGTGTGACGCGGGTTGCGGTCGCGCCGCAGCCCTCGACCAACCTGTTCGCGGGTCAGGGCTTCATTGCCGACACGACGGGCGCGCAGGATACCGATCTGAAGCCGGACGCCTTCACCTTCATTACGCTCGGCGAGGGCGGCGCAGGGCTGGCTGGCGGATCCCGCCCGGCGGCCTGGGCACAGCTTCGGGCTGCGCTGGACGACGCCCGCGCCTTTCCCACCCGTTACATTGCGGGCGGAGAGGGGGACGTGCTTTCCCGCCGGGATGCGGAGGCGCTTGCGCCAGCGGCCCGCGGACGTCAGCTGATCCTGATCGATGCGCGCAGCGCCACCGATCTGAATGCGGTGATGGATCTTGCCGAGTCGAACCGGAATCTGAAGTTCGCCATCGTTGGCGCTGACGAAGGCTGGCGCGTGGCCGAGCGGCTGGCGAAGCTGAATATCCCTGTCATCGTCGATGGGTTCGCGAACCTGCCTGCCAGCTTTTCGCAGCTTGCCGCGACGCAGGAGAATGCAGCGCGTCTCGATGCGGCAGGCGTTCAGGTGGCGATCGTGAATCTGGATGACTCCACCCATCTTGCCCGCCTGATGACGCAGATCGCCGGGAATGCGGTTGCGAACGGCATGGAGTGGGACGACGCCATGAAGGCGCTGACCGTCACGCCAGCCTCCATCTACGGACTGTCAGGCTACGGCATTCTGGCGCCGGGCGCACACGCGGATGTGGTCGCGTGGGATGGCGATCCGCTGGAAGTGACAACCAATGCTGACGCTGTCTTCATCGACGGTGAACCGCAGGAGATGAGCTCACGCCAGACCGAGCTGCGCGACCGTTACCTGTCACTGGATCAGACCGACCGCCCTTACGCCTATGTGAAGCCGTAAGCGGCGGCCTGCATCAGCCGGCGCGTGCGCCAGCGTTCAGCGCATCGATCAGGCCCGACGTCACCGTACCCGTTACGGGCAGGTTGTTGGCGCGCTGGTATTCACGGATGGCTGTGGCCGTGCCGTCGCCCATGATCCCGTCCGGCGTTCCGGCCGCATAGCCGAGCGCGTTCAGTGCTTTCTGGATCGCCTGCACCTGCAGCGGATTGCCCATGTTCCACGGCTGGGCACCGAACCGGCCATTGGCTATGGCGTTCGCGGTGGCCGGTTGCCAGGTCGCCGCGCGGCTGCGGGCCTGGGCTGCGGCTTCCGGCGATACGCGTTCGATCAGTTCGGCAATCTTTGCTGGCGCGCCGCCGTCACCATTGCGGTTGGCGACATCGAACCAGAAGAGGGATTCGGTGAGGTTCGGGCTGATGCCAAGTCCCTGTTCGTAAAGAACGCCGAGATTGTACTGGCTGTCGACGACACCGTATTCAGCCCCCTTGCGGAACCATTCAACCGCACCGGCATAGGTCTGCTCGCCGCCTTCGCCTTCCGCCATGAAGACAGCGAGGTCGTGCATGGCTTTCACATTTCCGCCGATGGCCGCTTTTTCCGTCCATTCGCGCGCGAGGGCGAGATCCTTCGGTACACCAGTGCCGCGCTCATGCAGCTTTGCGAGCGCGTATTGTGCAATGGGCAGGCCCTTCTGCGCCGCCTTGCGCATCAGCGCCGCGCCGTCCGCATAATCGCCGGACGTGAGCTCTTCCTGCGCCATCTGGTACTGGGCGATATAATTGCCCGAAGCTGCGGCGGCCTGAACCGTGACGACCGGTGGAACCGGTGCGTATTGTGCCGGGGCAGGTGGCGTTGCAGGCGCCTCGAACAGGTCTTCTTCGATTGCGGCTGCGGACAGGTCGTCTGAGGCGGCCATTTCCTCTTCGACCGCGAGCGACGCGGCAGCAGTATCTTCCGAGCTCGGATCGACATAAGTGCTGGCAGGTGTGGCCTGAACCGGCGCTTCCTGCTTGCCGCGGATATAGAGGTAGCCCCCCGCGGCGACGCCTGCGACGGCGACGGCAGAAGCGGCCGCGATGAGGGGCAGGCGGCTGGAGCCACCACCGGCGCTCATCCGCACGACCGGGCGTCCTGAAACGCTTGCTTTCTGGACCACCCCTTTGCCGAAGCTCGCTGCCATGGCGGCCTTTCGGGCACGGGTCAGATAGTCGGCGGTGTCTTCGTCCAGCTGTTTGTCTGCTTCTTCCACAGCTTCCGGTTCAGCCTCGGGCTCGGAAGCGATTTCTGCGTCTGCAGCAGGCGCGGTAGGCAGCTCGATTTCCTCGAACTCCTCGTCATCGAAGATATCCGACTCGCGCGCTTCGGTATGAGCCTCGTCGAGGTCTTCCAGGCCGTCCAGCGCTTCGAGGGGATCGTTAAAGTCTTCCTCGATTTCTTCCGCAAGCAATTCAGCGGCGTCGCCGTCGCTTTCGTCATCCGCTTCCTGCGCTTCTGCTTCTGCTTCCAGCGTGGCGAAGCTCAGCCCTTCGACCGCAGCCCGGATCGCATCGAAGTCATCCTCGAAGGACTCTGCTGCGTCCGTCTGATGGTCATCTTCCTGATCGGAAGCCCAGGATTCGATTCCGGCCTCAAAAACTTCCGTGTCGTCTTCTTCGACAGTCAGGTCTTCAGTGTAGTCTTCTTCCGTTTCGAATGCGACGCCGCTATCGTCCTCGGAGGGTTCCAGCGACGGCTCATTGATTTCCGTTTCCTGTGCATCGTCGGATGGCGGGGCCTGTTCCGCGTCAGGCAGGGCGACGGCCGGCTCCACGTCCGCGACCGCCTCATCTTCCAGGTCGAGATCAGCAAAGGCTTCGAATGTGTCGAAATCATCAATGCTGCCGAAGTCAGTCGGGCTGTCGAACGCTTCGAACTGGTTGTCAGAGAAAGGATCGTCGTCGATCCCGGCCAGGCTGGCCGGGACGCTGTCGAGTTCAACCGGCGCGCCGGGTGGCGGCGTATTTTCTTCCAGGCCTTCGAGGCGCGCGGCCAGCATCGCAATAGCTTTCTGGACCGGCGACAGGGACTCGTTGGCCTGCGACTGCATCTGCTCCAGCCGTTCGGTAACGCCTGAAAGCGCGTCGGACAGGCGGGCGTCAGCCTTCTTGCGGTTTTCATCCACCTGTTCGGCGAGCGTTTTGATGGCCTCGTTCTGGCGGAGCTGCAGCCGGTTGTTGGCGGCCGCGACCTGATCGCCGATTTGCTCGATGGCTTCGGCACTGCGTGCTTCACTGTCATTGACCCGCTGGGTCAGGTCTTCAGCCAGTTCATCGATCCGGTCACTGACCGTTTTGCCCAGGCGCTCGATCTCTTCGCGAACTGCTTCGCTGGTGGCGGCATCGCTGCGTTCCTCGACTTCCCGCAGGCGGGAGTCGAATGTGTCGTTCAGTGCGCCGACCTGTTCGGACACCTTCTCGATGGCGCTGGCCTGGCGTTCTTCACTGGCTTCCAGCCGCTCCTGCACGCTGCCGAGCGTTTCTTTCATTTCGTTTACGGCGTCTTCGTCTGCGCCCGCCGCCGCGCGAGCGATTTCCTCGGCCAGTTCCTGGCGAACAGAATCCACGGTTTCACGAACAGACGTCATCATGTCTTCGAAGCGGGCTTCGAATTCCGAGCGCAGCCGGCCGGCCAGATCCGGATCCATCTTGCTGGCGACATCGCCGATGCGTTCATCGAGGCTGGAAACGGACGTTTCGAGATTCTTCAGCGCCGAGTCCGTGGTGGTTTCCGCGAGCGTCAAGCGATTCTGGATCTGGTCGAAACGCATGTCCAGGGAATCAAGCGCGCTGGAGACGTCGGTCTCGATGGCCTCCACGCGCGTTTCGGTCGCTTCGAGCCGTTCTTCGCGTTCGCTGAGCGCGGCGAGGCGTTCCTGCACTTCTGTTTCCAGACCCTCGACGCGTTCGGAAACCTGCCGGGCAACACCAGCCGCGCGAAGGGCGGCCTGCTCAATACCCTGCTTGACCTGTTCGGCGGTCTCGGTCCGGTTGGTCTCGACCCGCGTTTCCATAGCCTCGACGCGTTCGATAATGTCCATGAAGCCGGACTCGACCCGGCCCTTGATGGCCTGAGTTTCCTGGCCAGCGAGTTCATTCTCTTCGTAGACATGGCTGGCGAGTTTGCCGAGCGCGCTTTCGAGCGCCTTCAGGGCCTCAAGGTTTTCCTTCTGGGAATCTTCCTCTTCCAGCCGGCGGACTTTTTGTTTCAGGGCGTCATGCGTTTCACGCAGCTGGTCGATCACGCCTTCTACATGGCCGGCGATCGCTGCAGTGGTCTGCTGTGTATCTTCAAGACGGCCCACCAGGTCGTGGATGGCGTCGTCCATGCCGGTGATGGCCATGGCGGAACGTGCCTCGGTCGCTTCGATCCGCCGGGTCAGGCGTTCGAGCGCTTCGTCCGTGGCATTGGGACGAGGGCGGCGCATGCCAGCGGGGGCTGCGACTTCGTTTGGCTGGCGGCCCTCTGCAGGGGTTTTCATCAGCCGGTCGAGGTATTCGCCAAGGGTCAGCCCCTCCGAACGGGCGGCCTCCCGTGCGGCTTCGCGGGCGCGCTGGTCGATACCTTTTGCGGCCTCTGTGCCTGACTGACTCATCCCCATACTCCTGACAGCCAACCCGCCCGCATCGGTTAACGAAACGGGCAGATTCATTCATTTTCCCACTGTTTGATGGCAGGTGCCGTCTTAAGGGGAGGTTAAAGGTAAAGATTTCCGATTAATCTGATAACGGTGGGGTAATTTCCGATTAATCGGCGAATAAGGCCTCCGTGACGCAAAATTTATTCGGACCTTACGTTGACGTTCGCGTAAGGTTTGATCTAAGTTGACCCTATGTCACACAAACATTCCTCGATTTCCGCTGCAGATTCCCGCACTTACACGATCTCTGAACTCGCCCGGGAGTTCGGGGTGACACCGCGGGCCCTGCGTTTCTATGAAGACAAAGACATGCTGCACCCGGCGCGTGACGGCATGATGCGGGTCTATTCGAACCGTGACCGCGCGCGGCTGACGATCATCGTCCGCCTGAAGCGTCTCGGTCTGCCGCTGGCCGACATCCGCGAGATCCTTGATCTCTACGCGCTGAATGACGGCAAGCGGGCGCAGACGCGCATGATGCTGGAGAAATTCCGCAAGCAGGTGAAGGAGCTTGAGATCCAGCGCGAAGATATCGACACCGCGCTCGGCGAACTCCGCAAAGGCATTGTCTGGCTGGAAGGCCTCGTCGACCAGGTCGGTCCGACCGAAGAAGGCAAGCGTCAGGCCGCCGCTTACGAGGCTGTGGCACGTCGTCAGCTTGACGAAGTCTGATATGTAAGGCGGGTTTCCGCCATATTAGAAAGACCTTTCCAGAAGGGCGCGCTACGAAAGTGGTAGTCGCCCTTCACGCTTTAAAGGACATGCTCAAATGCCTCGTTACGACGCCCCCATTCGCGATATGCGCTTCATTCTTCAGGAGGTGCTTCAGATCCAGAATTATTCGAACCTGCCGGGTTTCGAGGAAGTGACGCCGGATCTGGTCAATGCGATTCTCGAGGAAGGCGGCAAGTTTGCGAAGGAAGTTCTGTACCCGCTGAACGCTGTCGGTGATCGTCAGGGCTGTGTCCGCAACGATGACGCGAGCGTAAAGACGCCGGATGGTTTCCCGGATGCCTACAAGCAGCTGGTCGAAGGCGGCTGGCCGCTGCTCTCCGTCGATCCGGAAATGGGCGGGCAGGGCCTGCCGCATGTCGTGAACATCGCCTGGACCGAGATGGTGTCGTCCTCGAACATGGCCTTCGGGATGTATCCGGGCCTGACCCATGGCGCGTTTCAGGCGCTGATGGCTGGCGGGTCTGACGAACTGAAAGCCAAGTACGGCCCGAAAATGGCGTCGGCCGAATGGGCTGGGACGATGAACCTGACAGAGCCGCAATGCGGCACCGATCTCGGCATGATCAAGACCAAAGCGGTGCCCCAGCCTGACGGCACCTACAAGATTACCGGCCAGAAGATCTGGATTTCCGGCGGCGAGCAGGACCTGACCGATAACATCATCCATCTCGTGCTGGCTCGCATCGAAGGCGGACCGGAAGGCATCAAGGGCATCTCGCTGTTCCTGGTGCCGAAATACATGGTGGGCGAAGATGGCTCCATCGGCGAGCGCAACGCCTGTTCCTGCGGCGGTCTCGAAGAGAAGATGGGTATCCACGGTAATGCGACTTGCGTGATGAACTATGACGGTGCGACCGGCTTCCTCGTTGGCGAGGAGCACAAGGGCATGCGCACCATGTTCGTCATGATGAACGAAGCGCGTCTCGGCGTCGGCCTGCAAGGCCTGTCGCAAGCAGAACTCGCCTATCAGAACGCCGCTGATTTTGCGTGCGATCGCGTTCAGGGCCGTTCGCTGACCGGCGCGCAGTCTCCTGACCAGCCGGCGGATCCGATCATCGTGCACCCGGATGTCCGCCGCATGCTGTTGGACCAGAAGGCATTCATTGAAGGCGCTCGCTGCTTCACCTACTGGACAGCCTTCCAGGCTGACCTCCAGCACAAGGCACAGGAAGACGACGTTCGCGAAAAGTCTTCAGACTATATGGCGCTGCTGACCCCGGTGGTGAAAGCCTATCTGACCCACAAGGGTTATGAGGGCGCAAACTGGGCCCTGCAGCTGCATGGCGGGTCCGGCTTCACGCGTGAATGGGGCATGGAGCAGATCGTCCGCGATTGCCGGATCACCACGATCTATGAAGGCACTAACGGCGTTCAGGCGCTGGACCTGGTTGGCCGCAAGCTGGCCGCAAATGGCGGACGCGCGGTGTTCTCGTTCTTCTCTGAAATCGATGAATTCGTTTCAGCGAACGAGGGCAATGAAGAGATGGCGGTGTTTGTCGAGGGCCTCCAGAAGATCAAGGCCGAGCTGCAGGAAGGCACGATGTGGCTGATGCAGAACGGCATGTCGGACTTCAACAATGCCGGTGCCTCCAGCCACGACTACCTGCACCTGTTCGGCCTGACCGCGCTTGCCTACATGTGGGCCCGGATGGCGAAGATCTCGCTGGACAACAAGGGCAAGGAGCCCTTCTACGAGCAGAAACTGGCAACCGGCCGCTACTTCGTGGAGCGCCTCTTGCCCGACGGCGCAGCGCATCTCGCAAAAGTGAAGACCGGTGCCGCGCCACTGATGAGTCTCGAAGCTGACGCCTTCTGAGGCGAATTTTTCCTGATTTTGATTGTCTCGGGGTTGTCGAGGGAGTGTGTTACACTCCCGGCGGCTGCCTGCGGCAAAATTTTCCCTGAAACAGCGCATATCTGACGCCGGGGAAGGTCTGGGAAAAACCAGGGTGGGCGGCTACATGTTTACGTGAACGTAAGCGGCAATTGCCCGCTTGCTCACTATATTCAGAGAAAAGCCGGAGACCGAACATGCAACAGAGCCCGCTCAACGTACCCAAGGCCGCCTGGCGGCAGGATGAGGAGCTCGACATTTTCTCCGATGCGGTTGGCCAGTTCTTCGAGAAGGAATGCGCCCCGCACGTGCCGGAATGGCGCAAGGCTGGCATCGTACCGAAGGAGATCTGGAAGAAAGCGGGCGAAATGGGCCTGCTGGGTGCATCGGTTCCGGAAGAATATGGCGGTGCGGGCGGTGACTTCCGCCACGAAGCGATCATCATCGAACAGCAGCAGTGGAAGGGCATCGACGGTTTCGGCATCACGCTGCACAACGCCATCATCGCCCCATACATCACGGCCTATGGCACCGAAGAGCAGAAGCGCCGCTGGCTGCCGGGCATCTGTTCCGGCGACATCGTCACGGCCATCGCGATGACAGAGCCGGGCGCCGGGTCAGACCTTCAGGGCATGAAGACGACCGCCAAGCGTGATGGCGACGAATATGTCATCAACGGCTCGAAGACTTTCATTTCAAACGGCCAGACGGCCAATCTCGTCCTGCTCTGCGTCAAGACTGACCCGAGCCAGGGGGCGAAAGGCATTTCCATTATCGGCGTCGAGACGGAGAACCTGGAAGGGTTCCGCCGTGGCCGGAACCTGGAGAAGGTCGGCCAGCACGCTGCCGACACCTCTGAACTGTTTTTCGACGATGTCCGCGTGCCGGCTTCCAATCTCCTCGGTGAAATGGAGGGCAAAGGCTTCATTCAGCTGATGCAGAAACTGCCGCAGGAGCGCCACATCATCGGCCTTCAGGGCGTCGGCATGATTGAGCGCGCAATTCATGAGACGGTCGATTACGTCAAGAACCGCAAGGCGTTCGGCGGAACGATCTTCGATTTCCAGAACACCCAGTTCAAGCTGGCTGAATGCAAGACCGAGGCGACTGTTGCCAAAGTGTTTGCCGATCACTGTACTGAGCTTCTTCTTAAGGAAGAACTTGATGCGGCAACGGCTTCCATGTCGAAATACTGGATCAGTGACCTGCAGTGCAAGATCATCGACGAATGCCTGCAGCTTCACGGCGGCTTCGGCTACATGGACGAGTATCCGATCGCCCAGATGTATGCGGATGCGCGTGTCCAGCGCATCTATGGCGGCGCCAATGAAGTCATGAAAATGCTGATCGCGAGAACGCTCTAGTCTGACATGCCTGACAGCCATCTCATTCGTGATGTCTTTCCAACGCCAAGCCCGAGTTCAACCTCGCTTGGTTTCGAGCTTCTCGCGCTCGACATGAAGGAACTGACGACACGAGTGCGTTTCGAAGGCCGGCCGGAATTCTGCAATCCGGCCGGTGTCATCCAGGGCGGGTATCTCGTCGCCATGATGGATGATACAATTGGAATGTTAGCCGGTATGAAAGCCGGCAAGGCGAAACTGCCCTCGACGGTGGATCTGCATACGCATTTCCTTCGTCCGGTTCGCAAGGGCGCCATCGAAGTGGTGGCGCGTCTGCGCAATGTCGGCAGGGCGATGCTGTTCGCCGAAGCGGAACTTTACGATTCCCGCGGCAAGGAAGCTGCCCGTTCCACCGCGAGTCTCACCTTGAACCCGGTCCTGAAGCCGGCCAGGGAGGGGTAAAATGGCTGTGATGCAGAACTATGCCGAACTCCTGTTTACCGATGCCGTGAAGGCCTATCAGGAACAGGCTGGCATGCGGGACAAGTACGAGCGCATCTACAGCGACCGCCATCGTGGCCCGTTGGACGAGGACACTATCGCGTTTCTGTCGAGCATGACCAGCTTCTATATCGCCTCCACCAGCAGCCATGGGTGGCCTTATATCCAGCATCGAGGCGGGCCAGCCGGATTCGTGAAAATTCTCGGTCCGGACACGATCGGCTTTGCGGACTATCTCGGTAATCGGCAGTTCATCACGCGGGGAAACCTCGATGGGTCAAACCGCGTTTCGCTGTTTTTTATGGATTATGCCCGCCGCGCCCGCCTGAAGATGCTGGGAGAGGCGCGGATGGTCGATGCCGCGTCTGATCCTGAACTTCAGAACGCTCTGGCAGAGGAAGGGCAAGGCCCGGTCGAGCGCCTGGTGACAATCAGGATTGTCGCCCGTGACTGGAATTGCCCGAAATATATCGTGCCGCGGTATACGGAAGAACAAGTTTCTCAGTTGATCGCTCCGCGCGTCAATCAGTTGGTGGAAGAGAACCAGCTGCTCAAGGCCCGCATCGCTCAACTGGAAGGCAAGGCCTCGCCTGACACAAACCCGGAATAACAACCACTCCCAGGAAAGGAGTTACTTCAAATGACTGAAGCCTATATTTATGACGCGGTCCGCACGCCGCGCGGCAAAGGCAAGAAAAGTGGTTCGTTGCACGAAATCACATCGCTTAGCCTCGCCACGCAAGTACTGCAGGCCATCCGTGAGCGGAACGACCTCGACACGTCCAAAGTCGATGACGTTGTTCTTGGCTGTGTTTCGCCGGTTGGCGAGCAGGGCGCGGATATCGCCCGCGTCGCCGTTCTGAACGCCGAATATGCCGAAACGACCGCCGGTGTGCAGGTTGATCGCTTCTGCGCCTCTGGTCTTGAAGCGTGTAATATGGCTGCCTCGAAGGTTATGACTGGCGAGGCCGATATGGCTATCGGCGGCGGTGTTGAATCCATGAGCCGCGTGCCGATGGGCGCGTCCGGCGGTGCCTGGTCGACCGATCCGCAGGTTGCCCTGAAGACCTACTTCACCCCGCAGGGGATCGGTGCCGACACAATCGCCACAAAGTACGGCTTCTCGCGCGATGACGTCGACGCCTTCGCCATCGAAAGCCAGAAACGCGCAGCGCGCGCCTGGGCTGAAGGCCGCTTTGCCAAATCCATCGTCCCGGTCAAAGACCAGATGGGCGGCATCCGCCTCGACCATGACGAGCATATGCGCCCGGATGCAGACATGCAGTCGCTCGCCGGTCTGAACCCGTCCTTTGCAGGCATGGGTGCCATGGGCTTTGATGAAGTCATCAAGCAGCGCTACCCGGAACTGGAAAACATCAATCACGTTCACCACGCCGGCAACTCGTCGGGCATCGTGGATGGCGCTTCGGCCGTTCTGTTCGGCTCGAAGGAGATGGGTGAAGCCCTTGGTCTGAAGCCGCGCGCCCGCGTGAAGGCGATGGCGTCCATCGGTTCCGAGCCCGGCATCATGCTGACAGGTCCGACCTATGTGTCGGAGAAGGTCCTGAAGAAAGCCGGCATGAACCCGGAAGACATCGACCTGTACGAATTGAACGAAGCGTTCGCGTCGGTTGTCCTGCTGATGATGCAGAACCTGAACATCCCGCACGACAAGATGAACGTGAACGGCGGCGCCATCGCCATGGGTCACCCGCTGGGTGCCACCGGTGGCATGATCCTCGGTACGATGGTGGACGAACTGGAGCGGGCCGACAAGGAAACCGCTCTGATCACGCTCTGCGTCGGTGCCGGCATGGGTACGGCCACGATCATCGAACGCGTCTAATCCTTACACAGAATAATCGGAATTTAGTATCATGAAACTCGAAACATTTGGTTGGGATATCGACGCAGACGGCATCGCGCATGCCGTGTTCGACGTGCCGGGCCGCAGCATGAACACGCTGACGGGCAAGGCAGTTGCCGACATCATCGCAATTGCCAACGAAGTCGCCTCCAACGACGCCATCAAGGGCCTTGTCATTTCCTCCGGCAAGCCGAGCGGCTTTTGCGCTGGTGCAGACCTGGGTGAAATGGGTGACCGCGCTGGCGGCGGTGAGAAGAAAGAACTCTCCGAAGCCGAACAGAAGAAGCAGCAGTTCGACCAGGGCTTTGCCCTTAACGGAACCCTGCGCAAGCTGGAAACCTGCGGCAAGCCGGTCGCTGTGGCTCTGAACGGCCTCGCCCTCGGTGGTGGTCTCGAAGTGGCGCTGGCCTGTCACTACCGTGTTGCTGCAAACGACAATCCGAAACTCCAATTCGGCCTGCCGGAAGCCAAGATCGGCCTCCTGCCGGGTGCGGGTGGCACGCAGCGCCTGCCGCGCCTCGTCGGCGTTCAGGCAGCCCTGCCGCTGATCCTGCAAGGTCAAAGCTTCGACGCTGAGAAAGCTCTCGCGATGGGCGTGGTTCAGGAACTCGCAGCGTCTTCCGAAACGGTCGGCAAAGCCAAGGCATGGGTCAAAGCCAATCCGACCGCCAAGGCTCCTTGGGATGAGAAAGGTTACAAAGTCCCAGGCGGCGTGCCGCACAAATCCCCGGGTGCCGGCCAGGTTGCCACGATGTCGAACATGATGCTGTCGGCGAAAACCTACGGCAACTATCCGGCCCAGAAGAACATCCTGTCCTGCATCTATGAAGGCATTCAGGTGCCGATCGATGCCGGTCTGCGTATCGAAACGCGTTACTTCATCAACACCCAGCAGCGTCCGGAAGCCAAGGCAATGATCCGTTCGCTGTTCCTGTCGATGCAGGAGCTGTCGAAAGGCGCAAACCGCCCGGCAGGTCATCCGAAGACAGAGTTCAAGAAGATCGCTGTTATCGGTGCAGGCCTCATGGGCGCAGGCATTGCATACGTCCAGGCCAAGGCGGGTATCCCGACGGTACTGGTCGACGTGTCGAAAGAGAATGCCGAGAAAGGCAAGGATTATTCCCGCCGTCTCGTCGACAAGGACGTCTCGCGCGGCAAGTCCACGAAAGAGAAAGGCGATGCGCTGCTCGACCTGATCACGACGACCGACTCCTATAATGACGTCAAAGGCGCTGACCTGGTGATCGAAGCCGTGTTCGAAAACGTCGAACTGAAAGCGAAGATCACCGAGATGGCGGAAGCTGTCCTGGACGATGATGCCGTGTTCGGCTCCAACACCTCGACCCTGCCGATCACCGGCCTCGCCAAAGCGTCGAAGCGTCCGGAGAACTTCATCGGCATTCACTTCTTCTCGCCAGTGGAGCGCATGGGCCTTGTCGAGATCATCTCCGGCAAGGAAACCAGCGAAGCCACGCTCGCCAAGGCAGTCGATTATGTGCTGGCGATCCGCAAGACGCCGATCGCGGTGAACGACAGCCGCGGCTTCTACACCTCGCGCTGCTTTGGCACCTACACGCGCGAAGGCATGGAAATGCTGGCCGAAGGCATCAAGCCGGCGATCATCGAGAATGTTGGCCGTCAGTGCGGCATGCCGATGGGAGCGCTTGAAGTGTCCGACTCGGTTGGTCTCGACACTGCCCTGAAAGTGACCCGTGCAACGGCGGAAGCCGCTGGCATTGATCTGCAAAGCGATGACCGTACTCAGTTCCTCGCCTGGCTGGTCGAAGACCAGGGCCGCGTTGGCCGTAAGGCTGGCAAGGGCTTCTACGACTACAACGAGAAGGGCAAGCCGGAACGCCTCTGGCCGGATATCAACAAGATGATCGAAGTGAAGGTGGACGAATGCCCGCCGGAGCTGAAGAAGGAGCTGACCAACCGCTTCCTCGTCCGCCAGGCCATCGAAGTGGCGCGCTGCTTTGACGAAGGCGTCATCACCGATGCGCGCGATGCCGACATCGGTTCGATCCTCGCCTGGGGCTTCGCGCCGTTCACGGGCGGCTGCTGCTCCTATGTCGACCTGATCTGGGGCATCAAGGAGTTCGTTGCCGAGGCAGACCGTCTCGCCGCCAAGTATGGCGAGCGCTTCGAACCGCCGGCCGTCCTGCGCGACATGGCTGAAAAGGGCGAGGGCTTCTATGACCGCTTCCCGCCAGCCGGTACGAAGGCAAAAGCCGCCGCGTAACGGTTGTCAGAACCAAATAGAAAAGGCCGGAGCGATGCTCCGGCCTTTTTTTGTTTGCCTGTAAAATGGTCCGAGACGTTACTTGCGGGCGCGGGACCACCAGCCGGTGCGGCGGGGTGCGGCCGGCTTTTCTTCAGCTTGAGCCGGTTCCGCCTTCTGCTTGGCCTCAGCCTCCAATCCTGCTGCACTTTCGTCCATGTGTGCGACGACAGCTTCTGCCTCGACTTGCGCTTCGACGGATTCCGCGGCTTCGGCCTCGGTCGGCATGACTTCCGATGCGGGCTGTTCAGCCGGTTCGGATTCCTGAGTCTCAGCAGCCGGTGCGCTTTCCGATTCAGCTGGCGCTGTTTCGGCGACGGCTTCTTCTGCCGGTGCTTCTTCCTTTGCCTCGGTCTTGCGGGCGCGGGAACGGCGGGCGCGTTTGGGCTTCGGCTTTTCTTCAGTTTCGGCCTCAGCCTCAGCCTCGGTTTCTGCCTTCACCTCTTCCGCGACCGGTTCCGGAGCGCTCTCTGGTTCTGATGCTTCTGGCTGTGCTGGCGGTTCTTCGTCCAGCATGTCCGGCGCGCTTGCGGCCAAGCCGTCGAGATAGGCACCGCCATCGGCAGGGGCGTTCTCGCTATCACCCTCGGCACGGTCGGAATTGTTCCGGCGGCGGCGGCGACCGCCCCGGCGTCCGCGGCGGCGGCGCTTGCGCGGAGCGCCATCGCCTTCGTCGTCGGATGCTTCCACGCCTTCGCTGTCGTCCTCGTCTGAATCGTCCTCATCATTGTCGGAGGCATCCTCCTCCAGGGCGACGATCGGGGCGTCGCCATCGACGACTTCCATGCCGGTTTCGCGATCGCCCTTGTTGCGGCGGCGTCCACCACGGCGGCGGCGCTTGCGGCGGGAGGATTTCTTCTCGTCGCCGTCTTCATCGCCATCGGCATCGGTTTCGTCACCGGCATCGGCCGACTCTTCGTCTTCGATGCTTTCATCATCCTCATCGGACGGGGCTGGCTTGGAAGGCTTCTGCAACGAGCGGGGCTGTTTGCGCTTCTTCGGCTTGGCGTTCTGGTCACGCTCGGCATCGATCGTGAAGTCGCCCGGCAGCATCTCTTCGGAGGAGTGGATGGAGACCGCAAAGCCAGCCATCCGCTCAATCTCGATGAGAGCTTCGCGCTTGTTGTTCAGGATGTAGAGCGCCACATCGGTCGGCGCTTTCACCGAAATCGATTTCAGGCCGCCAGTCGCTGCGCGGGCCTCGATTGCCCGGATCAGCTGCAGGGCAGCCGATGGAATGGAGCGGCGCCGTCCGGTGCCGTTACAGGACGGGCAGGGATCGGAAGTCGCCTGCAGCACGCCCTGACGGCGGCGCTGGCGGGAAATCTCCATCAGGCCGAACTGCGAGATCCGGCCGTGCTGGACCCGGGCCCGGTCGACCTTCAGGCATTCCTTCAGCTTCTTCTCGACCGCGCGGTTGTTCTTGTTCTCATCCATGTCGATGAAGTCGATCACGATGAGCCCGGCGAGGTCGCGCAGGCGCATCTGGCGGCAGGCTTCCTCGGCGGCTTCAAGATTGGTGCGGGTGGCCGTCTGTTCGATGTTGCGTTCGCGCGTCGCCTTGCCGGAGTTCACGTCGATCGCGACCAGCGCTTCGGTCTGGTTGATGACGAGATAGCCGCCGGATTTCAGCTGCACGACCGGGGAATAGATCGAATCGAGCTGTTCCTCGACGGCTTCGGAAACGAAGAGCGGATCCTCCTCCTTCCACTGCTGAACCTTCTTGGACTGGCTCGGCATGATCAGCTTGGCGAGGTCCTTCGCCTCACGATAGGCATCCTCGCCCTGGACGAGGACTTCCTCGATCTCCTTGTCGAACATGTCCCGCATGGCCCGGTGGACCAGGCCACCTTCGGCATTGATCAGCATCGGGGCTTCGGAGGACAGTGTTTTCTCGACGATGGTTTCCCAAAGCTTGGAGAGATATTCGTAGTCGCGCTTGATTTCCGCCTTGGTGCGTTTTGCGCCAGCGGTCCGCACGATCAGGCCCATGCCGTCCGGCACGTCCAGTTCGGACACGATGGATTTGAGGCGCTTGCGGTCGGAGCTATTGACGATCTTGCGGGAGATGCCGCCGCCGCGGGGCGTGTTCGGCATCAGGACCGAGTAGCGGCCTGCAAGCGAGAGATAGGTGGTCAGCGCCGCGCCCTTGGAGCCGCGCTCTTCCTTCACCACCTGCACCAGCATCACCTGGCGGCGGCGGATGACTTCCTGGATCTTGTAGCGTTTGGAGATCGAGGTCCGGCTGGACTTGCGGGCCGGGCGGCGGCCGGACGCCTTGGCAGGCGTCTTTTTCTTGTCGCCATTGTCGCCATTCTCGTCTTCGTCACCATCGGAAGAGGCTTCGTCTGCCTCATCTTCTGAATCGGAGTCGTCTTCCGCGCTGGATTCGTCATCGTCGAGATCAGAATCGTCGGAGTCGTCGCCATTTTCGGCATCTGCCGGAGTTTCACCGTCTTCGTCATCATCATCTTCGATGGCGGCGGCGGCCTCTTCTGCAGCTTCGCGCAGCAGGGCTTCACGGTCTTCAGCTGGCAGCTGGTAATAATCGGGGTGAATCTCGCTGAAAGCGAGGAAGCCATGGCGGTTGCCGCCATATTCCACGAAGGCCGCCTGAAGCGACGGCTCAACCCGCGTTACCTTTGCCAGGTAGATGTTGCCGCGGAGTTGTTCGTTACCAGTTGTCTCGAAGTCGAAGTCGTCGACCTGCCCGTTGTTGACGATCGCCACACGGGTCTCTTCCGGGTGGGCGGCGTCGATCAGCATGAGTTTGCTCATGTAGAGGAACCTTTTGATCCGGCGCTGCTGTAACGGGCGGTTTCCGCCTCAGGCAGTCTAGCTGGCCGGTCTGAATATTGAGGGAATGGGTGCAGGCACGACCGCCTTCATGCCGGCTTGGCGGCATTGAAAAAGCGTATTTGAGGGCGGCACCCGTGTACATTTGCTCTGCTTTCCGGAGCGCGGCGCCCGCTGACCTGTGTTGGGTGAGCCGGGATCGCTGGCGCGTCATAAGGAAACTTGCGTTGTAGCGCGGCAATCCGGCTACGGCCCGGATAGTGCCCAATTTTCTCGCCCAAGAAAAGAGTCAAATGGTGAATTGGCTGCTGTTGCTGATTAGCACCGGTCAATCGTGGGTTAATGTTCGGTTTGCTATGGAGGCAGTTCGATCAGTCTTTCTGTTGTCCTTTGGTGGTAAATATATCAACTGAATGTTGAATTTCCGGGTGATTTTGCTGGCGATCGCCGTCTGTCTCGGGGCCTTCCAGGCCCTGGCTGAAGTGCGCGATGTGCGCGTCGTGGGCAACGGCGCGCCGACTCGAATCACGATCTGGACCGATACGGCTCAGGATCCGAGGGCCTACATGGTCGAAGGCGCCACCGGGCGCGGGGTTGTTCTGCCATTGCTGGGCGGTGCGACGGATCAATCCGGCACCGGTATGGGCGGGGTTCCAGACTGGGCAATTTCGGGGTCTGAGCTGCGCTTCAGTCTCGACCGGCCCTTGATGGTCACGCGGGTCCTGACCCTCCCGCCGACTGGCACCGCGACCCAGCACCGTGTCATCATCGATCTCGATACCGTGTCGGAGGCCCGCTTCGCGAGCGTCGCCCGCCGCGACATGCGCCAGCTGGCCAAGGCCCTGACGGCCCGGAACGAAGCTGGACAGCGCCGCGAAGTGGCGGCGCTGAAGCCTGGGATGGGTCAGAAGAAATATGTGATCGTCGTGGATGCCGGTCATGGCGGCAAAGACCCCGGTGCCCTGGCGGTCACAGGGAAAAAGGAAAAGGACATCACGCTGGCGGCGGCGCTGCAGCTGAAAGAGCTGCTTGAGGCCGACCCGCGTTATGAAGTTCGCCTGACACGCGAAAGCGACACGTTCATCGAACTGGAAGACCGGGTAACACTCGCCAGGAACTGGGGGGCGAACCTGTTCATTTCGCTTCACGCCGATGCGGCAGGCCGGGACTCTGTTTCAGGCGCATCGGTCTACACGATTTCGGCACGTGGCGAATCCCGGATCGACAAGGAAGCCAGCAAGAATGACTGGGAGATCCCGCTGGAAGATGGCACCGCGCAGTCAGTGACCGGCATCCTCAAGGACCTTGTGAAGCGGGAGACCAAGACCCATTCCGCCGAGTTTGCGGAGCTTCTGCTGCCTGAACTGCAGCAGGCAGGGCCTGTGCTTCGGGACACCCACAAGAATGCGGGCTTCTACGTGCTGCTCGCACCGGATGTACCAGCTGTCTTGTTGGAACTTGGCTTCCTGACGAACCGCGACGACGCCAACCGGCTGCAGTCGCGTTCCGGGCGTCAGAAATCGATGAATGCGGTGAAGCGCGGTATCGACCGCTTCTTCATCCAGCAGGAAAAGCTGCTGGCGGACCGTTCGGGCTGATCGAACGGGGAAATTCGCTTGCCGGGCCGGGAACGAACTGAGACACTTTCATGATGAGACGAACCGGGGCCGTTTCCGCATTCCTCCTGTCGCTGAGCTGCGCGGCATGCGCGTCCTATCCGGGCTTAGGTCCGCACGGGTTTTCCCTCGACTTTCCTTATGCACCCCCCGCAGATGCAGCGGCGCTCGGAGACTTTCTCGTCGCCCGCTATGCCGCAATGACCGATGATCCGAGGGAGGCGGCGAACCGGTATGCGGCATCGATAGACACCGCGCCGGAATCCGCCGGCATCGCGGAACGCGCCGTATTTTCCGCGCTCCTGACAGGCAATTACCCGCAGGCTGTGCGCCTCGCGAACAAGGCTCATGGCGCAGGTAATTTCGGCACGCTGGTGCGCCTGACGCTGGGCATCGAAGCCTTTACCAAGGGCAAGGATTCGGTGTCTGCCGCTTATCTGAGCGAAGACGGTTTCGGGCCGTTCAACCGGACGGTCGCGCGAGGCGTTTCGGCATGGCGAATCCTCGAGGCGGACGGGCCGGAGGCGACCGAAACATATTTGAGGGAGACGCTGACAGGCGATCCTCGTCTGGACAGCGCGACGCTCTACATGATGGGCCTGATCCAGTTGGCGGCCCACAACGATGCCGACGCTCTGGAGACATTCGAGACACTCTGGAGTTCCGGGGCGAGGCTGGCGATCGGCCTTGATGCCCATGCGCGGTTGCTGGCGGCGAATGGCGACCGGGCCCGTGCGCTGAGCTTGCTCACAAGCTTCCACGACGAAATCGGCGAAAACTCCGCGCTCGAAAGCCTGCGCAAGGATATCCAGGCCGGCCGGGACATTCAGGTGACGCGTCTTACGCCTCGTCAGGGGGCGGCCCTTGCGGTTTATGTTCCCGCGGCTGCACTGATCACGCGAACGGATGACGATGTGGCGTCGGTCTATTTCGTGCTGGCGCTGGCGCTCGACCCGGACCTGCACGAAGCGCGGACCCTTTGGGCGCAATCGCTGGAAAAAGCAGGCCGGGAGATCGAGGCGATTTCCGTGCTGGCGGACGTGCCCGATACGTCGCCTTATTACGCGCCGGCCCGCGGGCAGATTGCCTGGGCGCTCCTCCGGCTCGGCCGGGAGGAGGAGGCCGTACAGGTCGCGCGGCAGGCACTGGCGCAGTCGCCCGACCGGGGGCTGCGGGTGCAGCTGGCGGAGATCTACCGGGCGCAGGCGCGGTACCGGGAGGCGGCTCGGCTGCTGACCGACATCATCAAGGACGACGCCCTGAAAGGGCGGGAGGACTGGCGCCTCCTGTTCTCGCGCGGGGCCACGCGCCATGCGCTGGACGATTGGGCCGGGACAGAGGCGGACCTGAAGCAGGCACTGCAGATCGAGCCGAACAGCCCGCTGGTGCTGAACTATCTCGGCTATGCCTATGTCGATCAGGGAATCCATCTGGAGGAGGGGCTGGACCTGATCCGGACGGCGCTGACTTATGACCCGGATTCCGGCTTCATCACCGACAGTCTCGGCTGGGCCTATTACCGCCTCGGCCGTTATGAGCTGGCAATCTACTTCCTTGAAAAGGCAGTGGAATTGGAGCCGGGCGACCCCACCCTCAACGACCATCTGGGCGATGCCTACTGGCGCAGCGGGCGGAAGCTGGAGGCGAAATACCAGTGGGAGCGGTCGCTGAGGCTGGAGCCGGCGGAGCAGGAGCGGGCGCGCATCGAGGTGAAGCTGCTGAGGGGCCCGGATGAGCCTGCCGTTGTGCAGGCAGAGTCCGACCAGCCCCTGCCGCACCGGCCTTAAGATCAATGAAAACAGGCGATTGCAGCACGCTGGCCCCGGCCAAGGTGAACCTGTTCCTGCATGTCGGGCCGGTGCAGGCGAACGGCCGCCACCCGCTCGACTCGCTCGTCATGTTCGCCGGAGAGGAGGCCGCAGACCGCCTCTCGGTCATGATCAGCGATGACTTGTCCATGACCATAACCGGACCAGGCATGACCAATCCGGACTATATCGGACCTATCCATGACAATCTCGTGCTTCGCGCGGCGAGGGCGCTGCAGTCCGAAACCGGCAACCGCCAGGGCGCCGCCTTCACGCTGGAAAAGCACCTGCCCATCGCCGCCGGCATCGGGGGCGGATCCGCCGACGCGGCCGCCGCGCTGCGCCTGCTGACAGACCTGTGGGGCACAGACCCTGCCGCCGCCCGCAAAGTGGCCCCGGCCCTTGGCGGCGATGTCCCGGTCACGCTGGAGGGCCACGCCGCGCTGATGCAGGGCGAGGGCGAGCGGGTGCGCCGCGCGCCGGGCCTGCCGCGTGTACCAGCCCTGCTGGTCAACCCGAACCTGGCCTGCCCGACGGGGCCGATCTTTCGCGCCTATGACGAGGCAGGCGGCGGGGCGGGCTTCCGCGCGTTCGGCGCGGTACCGCCTCTCCAGCGCGTCCGGGGCCTCGTCGAATGGCTGCAAGAACAGCGCAACGATTTGCAGGCGCCCGCCATCGCCGCCGTGCCTCAGATCGCCGGCGTGCTGGAAACGCTCAGCGCCTTGCCAGACGCGCAGCTCACCCGCATGAGCGGATCGGGGGCAACCTGCTTTGCCCTGTTCGAAACCGAAGATGCCGCCCGCCGGGCCGAAGCGCAGCTTAGCGCCCAGCGGCCGGACTGGTGGATACGGGCCACCTTGCTGGGAGACGCCGCGTGAGCTGGGAAGCGATGACATTCCTTCGCCTGATGGGGCCGGTCCTTCTGTCGGCGGCGCTCTGCGGCATGATGTTCCTGATACGGATCGACGATGCCCCTGATGGCGGACGCAAGGTGCAGGCCGCGCCGGTGCCAAGCTCCGGCGGGGTGGCGATCCTCGTCACGCTGGCCGTATCGGCCTGGCTGGCGGGCGAGGCCGGGCTGCTGTCCGAATACTGGCTGCACAATGGCACACAGACCGTTCTGGCCATCACGATAGCGGCGGGCGCCATCGGCTTCGTGGACGACAAATGGGGCATGAGCGCCTGGCTGAAACTGGTGCTGACCGCCACGCTGGCCATCAGTTTCGCCGTGCTGGACCCCGGCCTGCGCCTCGCCAGCCTGCCATTGCCGCTGGTCATGGCGGGCGTCGCCTTCTGGCTGCTGGTCACCATGAATGGCGTGAACTTCATGGACGGCTCCAACGGCCTCGCCATGGGCTCGTCCGCCATCATGCTGCTCGGCGCGGCGGGCGTGCTGTGGCGGGTGGACCCGTCACTGCCAGCGCCCGGCCCGGCGCCGGACCTTGCCTTTCTCTGCGTGACGGCCGCGCTCGCCATTCTCGGCTTCCTCGCCTGGAACCTGCCGGGGCGGCTTTATGCGGGCGATTCCGGTGCCTTCGGCATCGGCGCCTTCTTTGGCGGCGTCGGTATCATTGTCGGCGTCGTCTCGACCATCTGGACCGCCGCCATCCTGTTCCTGCCTCTCCTCGTGGATGTGGTGCTGACCGTCCTGTGGCGCGCGAAGAAAGGCGAGTCCGTCATGACCGCCCACCGCGACCATGCCTACCAGCTTTTCCTGCGCAGCGGCTGGAAACACATCCCCGTCGCCGTCCTCTGGTGGGTCTTCAGCTGGGCCTGCGCGTTGGCCGCGATGAACGTTCCGGACGGGCTGGCGGTGTTTGCCTTCTTTGGGCTGACGATTTTGGGGAGTGGGCTATGGGTGCTGCAGCGCCTCACGCTGGGTAGGAGGCTCGCGGCGGAGGGGCTTTAGGGGGCAAAGTAGAGTGGGTTACATTATCTAAAAAACGTCTATTTTTCCTGTATCTAACCAATCGGGTATTTCAATGTCTTTAGAACGCGGATGTCTGGAGAAGGTTGAGCGGATGTTAGATAAACTGTTGAGCACATCTCCCAAAAGCTGCTTCCGTTTTTCGTAGTACTCAGTTGAAAAGTCGTCGGTGGTAAAACTATGAGCGGGTGCTTGACGCAATTTTCGAATTCGGCGCAGCGGTTTGATAACAACCTCGACAAAGGCTTTGGGATCATTCCAATGGACTTCTTGTAGGAGCCAGTCTTGAAGAAGAGTAAGAGTTCCTTTTCTCGTAACTATGATCTTGCCATCAGGGCGCGCCTGTTCCGTTTCAATCGCGCATTTGCCCTTAAAAAACGATGAGTCGATATTTTCGGAGAGAAGCTTATCCAACGCCATAACCAAGCGATGAAAATTTTCTGCAGTAGGCCGTAGAAATGAATTCAGACCGATCGGAATGCCGCCTCCGCTTGAATCGCGGAAAAGGCTTTGTCCCCAGATGGCTTCAGACAGTGCTCCTATCAGACGCATCTCTTCAGCGATAGCATAGCGTATGGAACGGTTTTCCCACCATTCTCCTTCGATGCTGGATTGGAAATACGGCTTGCACATTCGTACATCACCGGAAACCAAATAGCTTTGCCAATATTGCTGATGCTCAGGAGATAGTCCCGCGAGATAGCGCAAAAAGACGATGATATATGGTGTGCGCTGAGCGTCGAAACCAAGACCGAAAGTTTGCAGAGAAATCTTGTCGCGTTCGGGATGTTCATCGTCTCGGAAATAGGCGTTGTCCACCGACATCCATCCCATATAATCATTGAATTCGAAAACATAGCGCGGATCAGCGACATATCGCTCAAGCGCGCCCATATCGAAGGCGCGATAATTTAGTTGGGGTTCTGCCAATAACAGGGATCTTGAGAAGGGGCGATCATGCCACTCATTAAGATTCACGTGTTTCTCGACCTCTGAAGAAGAGGGGTATAGACAAACTGTATCAAGTGTTTCGGTACCTAGAAGCTCCAGTTGCATTGATTTCGGAAGATCAGGAAATCTTTTTATGTGCATGTTCACAGATGTGCGTGAGAACACAGCTGTAATTCTATCAGCTTTTATGAGTTCAGAAACTGCGCTCTTGAGGTGCTCCGCACCTTTCGTAAAGCGAAGCAAGCTTGATGCTGCCATGCCGTTGAAATCGTCATGCTCCGCACTTTCAATGAATGAGCAAGCGATCAATTCCGATAGTTCATTTGTGGACATGCTGCAGGCGGCATTCGGATTATCGTTCAACAAATATTCGCACCACGGCATTTGATCTACTGTGGCGCGACGGTATTTCATACGACAGGCGTCGATGAAGCAAGCAAGTAGGGTGGGTTGAGCGGATCGATACCCACCAGACCGCACGCACCTTGAATCCGGATGGTGGGTATCGGCGGTGCCTCAACCCACCCTACGGTTGGTGCAGCGTTTATCCCAACGCGCCCCGAAACCCATATCCACCCACCTGCCGCGAGGTGAGACTTCGCGCTCCGTTGCCTGCTGACCTGAAGCCGCGCAGAGTGGGGTCAGAGATCAAAGGCAACAGAGGAAACGGGCCATGACCGAGCTGAATACCGAGCTTTTCGACCTGACGATGTCAGAGAAGGCGAAACCGCTCTACGAGCGGGTGAAGAAGCACCTCGAGGAGAATGTCGCGCCCTGGCAGGAGGAGTTCGAGGCGCTGAACAAGGAGAAGGAAGACCGCTGGACCTGGCATCCGCGCCAGCTGGAGCTGCTGGATGCAGCGAAAGCCAAGGCGCGCGAGGCGGGGCTGTGGAACTTCTTCCTGCCGGACGCCGAAACGGGCGAGGGCCTCAGCAATCTCGACTATGCCTATATCGCGGCCGAGCTTGGCAAGTATCCGCAGGGCTCTGAAACGCTGAACTGTTCGGCGCCGGACACGGGCAATATGGAAGTGCTGGAACGCGTCGGCACGCCGGCGCAGAAAGAGAAGTGGCTGGTGCCGCTGCTGAATGGCGAAATCCGCTCCGCCTATGTGATGACCGAGCCGAATGTGGCCTCGTCGGACGCCAAGAACATCTCCACCACGGCCGTGCTGGATGGCGATGAATGGGTCATCAATGGCGAGAAGTTCTACATCTCCGGCGCAGGCGATCCGCGCTGCAAGATCATGATCGTGATGGTCAAGACGGACCCGAACGCCGAAGCTTCGAAACAGCAATCCCAGATCCTCGTGCCTATGGACACACCCGGCGTGGAGATCCTGGGCGGCATGGAAGTGATGGGCGAGGATCACGCGCCGCGCGGCCACATGCACATGCGGTTCAACAATGTCCGTGTACCGAAGGAGAACGTGCTACTGGGCGTCGGGCGCGGCTTCGAGATTTCGCAGGTCCGCCTCGGGCCGGGCCGTATCCACCACTGCATGCGCTCCATCGGCAAGGCCGAGATCGCGCTGGAGCTGATGATCAAGCGCGCCGGGACGCGTGAAGCCTTTGGCAAGCCGATCGCCAAGCTGGGCAAGAACCTCGAAGTGATCTCGCGCGCGCGGATCGAGATCAACGCCATGCGTCTCGCCGTGCTGCAGGCGGCCAAGGCGATGGACGTGCTCGGCAACAAGGAAGCGCGTGTCTATGTCAGCGCGGTGAAGGCGATGGTGCCGGAGAAAGTCTGCCTGATTATCGACCAGGCGATGCAAATGCACGGTGCGGCGGGCATGTCGCAATGGTTCCCGCTGGCCAGCATGTATGCCGATATGCGGCACCTGCGCTATGCGGATGGCCCGGACGAGGTGCACCACATGGTGGTCGGCCGCGCCGAAGTGCAGAAGCACGGTCTCTGGTAGGGACCGGACTTTCCGGTTTGAGGGATGGGCGGCGCCTTAGTGGAACCGCTCATCCTTCGATGCCGGCTTAACCTCCGCCCGGCTGGCTTCGCCGTCCGGGCCGATGATCCAGCCGGGATAGACTTCGGCAAAAGTCCTGAACATGTCCGCCAGCGGAAGGTCCAGATAGGTGCCGCGCTCGCGGACATATTCCATGTGCCGCCGGCCGGACTGGTCGAAGGGGTGCATGAGCGCGCCCTCGACAGGATCGAACTCCAGCGCCTTCACGCCGAACCGGTCGCACAGTTCCTTGTTGAACGCGGTGGACAGTTTCACCCAGCGGCCATCCAGCCAGAGCTCGCTGTAGCCGTGCCAGGCGAAGAGGTCGGTGCCCATCGTCTCGGTCAGCTTCTCGCTGGTCAGGTGATTGCGCACATCGGCAAAGCCAAGCCGCGCCGCAATACCGGACGCACGGGCCAGCGCCGTCAGCACGATCGATTTCGGCACGCACCACGTCGCGGTCTCATCGAGGATGTTACTTGCCTTGAACGCCTCGCGCTCTGTGGCGAGGTTGTACGGATCATAGCGGAAGCCATCCCGGACGGCGTAGAATAGCCGCTCGGCGGTTTCCACATCGTCCTTGCTGCCCTGGGCGATTTCCTTCGCTCTCGCGATGATGGCCTCGTCATCGCTGTCGACGAAATAGGTGGCCTTGAGTGCGTCTTCCTGTTCCGGCATTGCATTCGCTCCGATCCGCCATGACTGGGTTCGGGGAGAATGGTAGCGCGGCGAGGCCCCGCGTAAATTATGTCCTCGCGTCACCTTCGCCGGTGGAAGGCGCCAGACCGGTCATTCCGGTGCGGGGTGCATCCCCATGAAGACGAGCTTCTGGACCCGGCGGCCGGTGCCGACTTCGGACGTGTAGATGTTGCCTTCCGAGTCCACATCCACCGAGTGGAGCCACGTAAATTCGCCGGGGTAGCGCCCGACACGTCCGATCCGCGCGACCGGCTCGTGCGTGGTGCGGTCAAGGATCCAGATGACGGAATTCATCATGTCGGCGACATAGACAAAGGCGCCGTCCGGCGAGAAGGCGATATCGGTCACCGTCCGCGTGCCGCCGGTCTCAGGGGCGATCACGATGTCCCGGACGAAGTCCAGTCCGCCAGCCTCGTTGATGCGGAACATCTGGGCCCGGTTGTTGCGCCGGTCGCAGACATAGACATGCCCGTCATCGGAGCCGACGACGCAGTGGACGATATCACCGAAGGCTGTGGAAGTGGGGTTTGCGCCGCCATCGGCATTGCTGGAGGCCTGGCTCTGGTCGAAACTGCCCTGGCGCGTGCCGCCCAGCGGGTCGGCCCCATAGGCGCCCCATGCGCCTGTGAAGCCAAGCGCCTCCTCCTCAAAGCCTGCGATGCGCTTGTTGATATAGCCGTCGGCGATGAAGACCTTGCCGAGGCCGCGCCAGATGTCGGCCGGATTGCCGAGCTTGTCCGTGCTGGCATTGCCATCTGTTTTGCCGCGCGTTCCGACCTGCCGGATGAATTCTCCGTCTGCGGTGTAATTGTAGACGACATGGTCGCCATCACCGTTGCCGCCCAGCCAGACGGTCTGGTCGTCATCGACATAGATGCCGTGGATCGTGCCGGGCCAGTTGCGCTCGCCTTTCCAGCCATCGAGATAAGCGCCGCTGGCCGAGAATTTCATGACATCCGGTCCGGGTTTGCAGCAGAGGGCCTGCGGCGGGGACTGGGCGAGGCCGACATCCGAGAAAGTGAGCGACTGGGGGCGGTGCACCAGCCAGACATTGTCTTCCTTGTCGACGGCGAGCCCCGGCACCTGGCCGATGATGAATTCGGCGGGCATGTCGGGCCAGGCGGCGTCAGCCATGAAATGCGGGATCGCGGGGGCGTCGTCGCTCAGGATCTCGATTTCGAGCGGAACGAGAGCAGGCGCTGTGCCAGCGGTTTCGTTGGCCATTGCGGGGGCCGTTGTTGCGCCCAGCATGAAGAGCGACAGGCAGAATACTCCGGCAGATCGAACCGACATGGCGAGCCTTTCCCAGTTTTTGACAATTACTGACAAGCTTCCATCGCCTGAGAGGCAAGGCAACTCACATTCATGTCAGGTTCAAACTTCCGGGTTTTTAGTCCGGCACAGGGCAGCAAGCGCCTGCGGAATGAACACGGGTTGAACACTCAGGCGGGTATGGACCATAGTTTCCGCGAAAGATTGAGACGAAAGCCATTGAGACCGCCGCTGCGTGGACGGCGCGGTGAGACGCATGCCCGTTATTTTGCGGACAAACCCCGGGAAGCAGAACATGATTTATAGATTAGTGATTGCATGCATCAGTGTACTGATGTGTGTCTCCGGTGCGAATGCGCAGAATAGTGAGCGGTGGGAGCAGCGCGGTGGCTGGGCCGTCAGCCATCATGAATCGCCGGAGTTCTGGCGTCTGTACCATTCCCGTGACAGCAGCTTGAAAAGCCTGGTTGCGCTGGTCTGGGCTGACCGACGGAGCGACATCTCCATGCAGCAGGCCTTTGAAGAGACGAAAGTCAGGCGCGGGGAAATTGATAACTGCCCGGCGCTGATCACTGCGGTCACCGAGCCCGAATATGATCCCTATGCGCAAGCGATGCTCGCCCTCACCAAAATCAAGGATCCCGACGCTTATGCCGATATGGACAAGGACCTGCCCATCATCGGTTACGAGGCGGTTGATAACGCACAGAGCCCGCAGTGCGCGCTGATCGCGCGCGAATTTGTCGGCGGGGCCATGCTGTATGCGTTCGTTGCGGACGAAACCGGTTCACTGACCACAGAGCTCGGCAAGGTTCGAAGCGCTGTGCATGTGCTGATGGATGATATCAATGAAAAGGAGGCGCCATCGGCGCAATCGTCTTCGCAGGCAGATGCCGGCATGGCTTGTAAAGGCGCGAAAAAGTATGGCGACTGGGGCGTCGACTGGTCCACGAAATCCGCTGGTGTCTATGTCCTGAAGCCGCAGTTTCTGGATGCCGCCAAAATGCAGGGTAAGAAGGCGCAGTTGAGCGTGCGCCTCGGTGGCCAGGTCGATGCATTGAAGGGCCGGGAAGATCCGTATCTGAGCGTGACGATTGCCGCCGAGGAGAATGGGCAAGCGCTTGTTCCTCAGAAAATCTCCCTGAGCGTCGACAGCGAGATCGTGCAGGAGTGGGGCAAGGGCGGCGCCCAATGGACGGTTCTGTCAGACGGCGCCATCCAGTCGCTGCTTTCCGGAACCAGTGCAGAATTGAGCACAGTCGAACTGGGGCGGATCCGGTTTGCGCTCGATGGGCTGGAGAACGTCCTCAAACTCGCGGATATCGCCCAGCAAAAAGCGGTCGTCAAAACACGGCTCGGAGAGTGTGATTCATGATGGGGGCGTGAGCCAGAACGCTAGTAGACGCGGCTGACGCAGAAGTCGGCGAGGTCGATCAGGGCTTCGCGATGTGGCGAATCCGGCAGGTTGCGCAGGGCGCCCTTGGCCATCGCGGCATAGGCTTCGGCTTCCTGAACAGTGGCCTCGGCAGCGCCGGTCGCGCGGATGAGGTGCACCGCGTGGGCGAGGTCTGCGTCTTCCTGCGTATCCGGGTTCATGGCCCGGTCCCAGAAGGCGCGGTCTTCGTCAGAGCCGCGGCGCTTGGCGATGATCACGGGAAGGGTGATCTTGCACTCGCGGAAATCGTCGCCGACCGACTTGCCGATGACAGAGGTCGTGCCGCCATAGTCCAGCACATCGTCGATGATCTGGAAGGCGAGGCCGAGATTCTTGCCATAGGTCGCGAAAGCGTGGGCGTGCTCGTCGCCGCCGGCCGACATCGCGCCGGTTTCGGCAGCCGCTTCGAACAGGGCGCCGGTCTTGGCCTCGACGATGGCGAGGTATTCCTCGGTTGGCAGGTCGCGGGCGTTCATCGCAGCCAGCTGGCGCACTTCGCCTTCAGCAATCGTGGTGGAGGCCGTCGCCAGCTTGTCCAGGATGGCAAGGCTGCGGGTTTCGACCAGCAGGTTGAAGGCGCGGGCGAACAGGAAGTCACCGACCAGGATGGAGGCGCTGTTGCCCCAGATCGCCTTGGCGGCGGGCTTGCCGCGGCGCAGGTCGCTCTCGTCCACCACATCGTCGTGCAGCAGGGTGGCGGTGTGGATGAATTCCACAGCTGCGGCCAGCACATGGGTGGCATTGTTCGGCTTGCCCACGGCATGGGCGGCCATCAGGGTCAGCATCGGACGCAGGCGCTTGCCGCCGGCCGAGACGATGTAACCAGAAAGATCCGGAATGACGGCAACAGGGCTCGCGGCGCGGGAGGCGAGAATCTTCTCGACTTCGGTGAGGTCGTCGGCCACCAGCGCCTGCATACGGTCCACCACCGAGCCGGAGGCAGCCTTGCCTTTCGGTTTGGGGGACAGGGTCAAGCGGAGCACTCCGATACAGTCGCAGGTTAGGTGCAATTAGGCTTAAGCGAGCGGAGAGGCAAGAACGACGTGGCACCGGGCCGCAGCAGTACCTGCACAATTTGCCGTGATTACGGAAATGCTGGCCGATCGGCAGGGTTGCAGGTTAGGTTGCCCGCATGAAGCATCTCGTCATGTGTTCCGCGATCGTGCTGGTGGCAGCCTGCGCCAGTACGCCCGCCTACGGGCCCGCCGCCAAATCCGGCGCCATGGGCTATGAATCCCTGCAGATCGAGAATGACCGGTTCCGGGTTTCCTACACCGATACGGACGCCGCAAAGGCTCGTGACAGGGCGCTGCTGCGCGCCGCTGAGGTCACGCTGGAGCAGGGCAAGGAGTGGTTCGAGGTGACCAGTTCCTATTCCTCCGACGAATCGGTGCGGGACAGCGGCAGCCGGACCTCGGTCAGCATTGGCGGATCGACCGGCTCTTATGGCCGCTCCAGCGTGGGTGTGGGCGTCGGGATCGGCTTCCCGCTGGGCGGGTCCAGCAGCAGCGGCAAGGTGACCGAAGTGCTGGAGATCAAGGTCGGCTCGGGCGACAAGCCGGACCGTCCGAACATCTATGACGCCCGGTCTGTCGACATAAACCTCCGGGGCTCAGCGACTTCCTGATGGAGGAGGTTTTCCGGACCAATGACCTGATCAAGCTGAGCTATGTGGAGCATCTGCTGCAGGAAGCGGGTATCGACTATTTCGTGGCCGACCAGCACATTTCCGCCGTCGAGGGCAATATCGGCGCCTTTCCGCGCCGGGTGATGGTGCAGGCGGCCGTGAAAGAGCATGCGCTGGCGGCGCTGGCCGGGGTCGAGAAGGGATGACCACCGAGGACACGGTCTATCAGGGCCGGGTGCACCTGGTTCAGCCTGAACAGGGCTTCCGGGCGGGCACGGATTCGCTGCTTCTGGCGGCGGCGCTGACGTGCCGGCCGGGCGGCGAAGCGCTGGAAATCGGCTGCGGATGCGGCGGGGCGTTGCTCCCTGCGGCGTATCGTATGGACGACGTCCGCCTGACCGGACTGGACCTCGACATGACTATGGCGGACCTGGCCCGCACGGGCGCGGACCGCAACGGATTTGCCGGACGGGTCACGGTCGAGACCGGTGAGGCCTCCGACTGGGTCCGCGCCCACGAGAACCGGTTCGACCTCGTTTTTGCCAATCCACCGTATTTCGAGCCCGGGCGGATCTCGGCGCCGGGCGAGGGCAAGGCGGACGCGTATATCGAGACGCTGGACCTTGCCGGCTGGATCAAGGCGATGGCCTTCGCGGCAAAGCCCCGGGCGCCGCTGGTGATGATCCACCGCGCCGCCGAGCTCGCGCGCATCCTTGCCAGTTTCGATCGCCAGACCGGAGAGATCACCGTCCTGCCGATCGCCTCGAAACCGGGCGAGGAGGCGCGCCGGGTGCTGGTACGCGGGCGCAAGGGGCTGAAACGCGGGCCGGTGCGCCTGCTGGCGCCGCTGGTGACCCACCAGCCGGACGGTTCAGCCAGCCCGGCGCTGGAAGCCATCCGCCGGGGCGAACCGGTCGCGTGGTAGGGCCCTGTTCCGTCTTGTGTTATCGTTGTCTGCCCCCATTTCAGTCCGGAGGGGCAGGAAGGAACCCTGAAATGTTCGGAATTCTGTTCTGGAGCTTCCTGATCGTTGGCCTGATCGTTGCGGGGCTGGGCTTCACCAGCATGTACCGGCGGCGGGATGACCGCGACGGCCCCAACTGAGGAGACGCTTCGTGTTTGCTGCCCTGTTCTGGCTGTTCCTGCTGACCGGCGTTTTCGTCGCCATGATGGGCCATTCCGGTTTCTACCGCCTCGTCACCGGCCGCGACGGCGGCTCCATGGACCATCCGGATTCTCGCGGCAGTTTCTGAACGCACGCCTGCGCTTGCGCCGCTGCACTAGCAAGGCTAGTCCGGCAGGGAAATTTTCCAACGGAACAGACCCATGTCCGCACCCAAGGCCCCAAAAGCCGCTGCCAAACCGAAATCCTTCCAGGACCTGATCCTGACGCTCCAGAATTACTGGGCGGAGCAGGGCTGTGCCGTGCTGCAGCCCTACGACATGGAAGTCGGCGCCGGGACGCTGCACCCGGCCACCGTGCTGCGCGCGCTCGGCCCGAAGAACTGGCGGGCGGCATACGTCCAGCCGTCGCGCCGTCCGAAGGATGCGCGCTATGGCGAGAACCCGAACCGTCTCGGCCACTATTACCAGTTCCAGGTCATCCTGAAGCCGAACCCGGACAATCTGCAGGATCTGTATCTGGAGAGCCTCTACAAGATCGGCATCGACCCGACCGTCCACGATATCCGCTTCGTCGAGGATGACTGGGAGAACCCGACCGTCGGCGCCTGGGGCCTCGGTTGGGAGGTCTGGTGCGACGGGATGGAAGTCAGCCAGTACACCTATTTCCAGCAGGTCGGCGGCCTCGATGTGCGGCCTGTTTCCGGCGAGCTGACCTACGGCCTCGAACGCCTCGCCATGTATGTCTTCGGCGTCGATAATGTCTACGACCTGCCGTACAATGATCCGGACTCTGACGTTCCGCTGACCTATGGCGATGTGTTCCTTGAGAATGAGCGCCAGCAGTCTGCCTTCAATTTCGAATTCTCCGATGTCGAGATGCTGAAGCGCTGGTTTGCCGATTGCGAGAACCAGTCGAATGCCCTGCGGGCGGCCGGCAAGCCGCTGCCGGCCTATGACTATGCGCTGAAGGCATCGCACACCTTCAACCTGATCGACGCCCGCGGCGCGATCAGCCCGACAGAGCGGCAGGCCTATATCGGCCGCGTCCGCGACCTTGCCCGCGGCGCCGCTGAACAATGGGCCGAGCAGGAAGACGCCCGGGCCGGGGGATGAGGGCGCCGGGTCTCCTCGCGGCACTGGCTTTGCTCGCAGCATGCGGCGGGGAACGTGTTGCCGAAGAAGGCCCGCCACCCCTCTACAAATATACGGCGCTGAAAGAGGCTGTCGCGGATGCCCGCGAGACGCTGCCCGTCTTCTGGGAAGCCTATGAGTCCGGCAATCCGGCCTATTCCGATTTTGCGCTGAATGTGACGACGCTGTCTGAGCGCTACACGGAAGAACATGTCTGGCTGGTCGATGTCCGCCAGGTGAATGGCGAGCATTATGCCGGTGTCATTCCGGAAGATCGTGAAATCAGGGATGGGCTGACGCCAGGCTACATGATCGCTTTCCTGCCGGAGCACATTGCCGACTGGCGGTTCAGGGAAGATGGAAAATTCCGCGGCGCCTACACGACGCGGGCCATGATGAATCTGGCCCCGGATGCCAACATCGAAAATATCCGCGCCATGTTCCACGACTCGCCTGTGCCCTGAGCCCTGCGCAGCCTTCTGCGGTGGCAGACACAACAAGGTTTGACTTGGTCTGGTACGGGCATCGGGGTAACCTTCCTGCGTGGGAGGAATTCAGATGTTCCGGACGATCTGCCTGCTGTTGATTTCGGCCTGCCTGCCGCTGGCGGTGGCCGCGGAAACCAATCGCGCCTTCATCGTCGGGGTCGGTGACTATGCCGAGCTGACCGACCTGCAGAAGACGATTGGCGACGCGAACGGGTATTCCGGCGTGTTTGCCGATGACCTCGGCTTCGACGTCACGCCGCTGATCAATCCCGATACAGATACGTTCCTGGAACAGTTCGACGCCTTCCTGCAGTCCATCGAGCCGGGCGATCGGGTGGCGTTCATCTTCTCCGGTCATGGCTGGTCGGATGGCGGACAGAACTATCTGGCCCTGTCGGATGCGCCGCATCAAAGCTCGCTGCTCGGCTTGCGCAAGCGGACGATCTCGCTGAGCGAGGAAATCCTTGATGAAATTCGCGCCCGGCAGCCGGAAATGGTGTTCGCGGTGATCGATGCCTGCCGGGACAATCCGTTCGACACCGGCACGCGCAGCATGACCAAGGGCATGGCCCGCACCGGCATCACCACGGATACGCTGGTCGTCTATGCCGCTGGCGCAAACCAGATGGCGCTGGACCGACTCGGCCCGGAAGATGAGGCGCCGTATTCGGTGTTCACGCGCAGCCTGCTGCCGAAGCTGAGCGACCCGAATTTCCCTCTGTCGTTTGCTGTCGGTGAGGCGAGCGAGGAAGTGGCCGAACTCGCCGCCAGTGTTGAGCACACGCAGAAGCCGGCGGTGTATTCCGACGTCGATCCCCGCTTCTGCTTTTCCGGCCGGTGCCAGTTTGGCGAGGTGGATCAGGAAACCAAGGACTGGATCTACATTTCCAGCGAAGGCTACACGGAAGTAGACAAGTGCGAGAAGTACAAGCGCTATCTGGAGAAGTATCCGGATGGCCGCTTTGCCGGTCCGGCCAGGCAGAGTCTTGCGAGCGCGCCCTGCGCCGGTACGCGGCTGCGGTTCAAGCAGATTGCCTGGTATGCCGATCTGGCTGGGCATGCCGATGAGGTTTATGGACTCGACTACAGCCCCAGCGGGCGGTTCCTTGCCACAGCGTCGGCCGACAAGACGGCCCGTCTCTGGATCGTGGGGATGACCCCGACCCTGTTCGGCCAGTTCACGGAGTTTACCGGTCATACCGATGCCTTGCTGTCGGTCCGTTTCAGCCCGGACGAAGAGTATATCGTCACGACCTCCATGGACGATACGGCCCGTCTCTGGCGCGCGACAGGCGGTGAGGCCGTGCGCGTGCTGCGCGGGCATGAGGGCGATGTCGCCTATGCTGACTTCAGCCCGGACGGAAAACGCGTGGCGACCGGCGGCTATGACAACACAGTGCGTGTTTGGGATGCTGCGACGGGCGAGGAACTTCTGAAAATTGCGGTGCATTCCGCTGCAGTCCGCTCCGTCCGGTACAGTCCGGATGGCCGCCAGCTGCTGACAGCTTCGAATGATGGCACAGTCCGCTTGTTCAATGCGGAAACGGGCGCACTGGTCCGCACGGTCGAATCCGGCGCCGTGCCGGCCAGTTATGCGGAGTTCGATGCGGAGGGAGACAGGATTGTGGTCTCGTCCCTCGACCGTACGGCGCATGTCTGGGGAGACGGAGACCAGCCGCGCATCCTGGCCGGACATGAGAAAGCCCTGTGGAATGCTGCGTTCAGCCCCGACGGCGAAATGGTCGTGACCAGTGCGAGTGATTTTTCGGGGCGTTTGTGGGACGGGGTGACGGGAGCGGAACTGGCGCTCATCCAGAGTTTCTCCGGTTCCGGCGCCAATTGGGTGGATTTCTCGCCCGACGGCAAAAGGGTTGCGGTGGCGATGCGGCAGGGCAATCCGCAGCTCTGGGAACTTACTTATGAATGAGGTTGCTGCCGGCTGTGGGCGGTCTTAACGGCAGGCTACCGCTTGACCCGTGTGCGGGCGCCTGTAAGCCGTGGCGGTCTTATCTTTCCTGACAAATGCAGGGCATTATGGCTGAGCTGCTTCTTGAAATCTTTTCCGAGGAAATCCCTGCGCGCATGCAGGCAAAGGCTGAGGCCGACCTGCGCGATGCCATGGAGAAGGCCCTGAAAGAGGCCGGTCTCAAATGGAAGCTGCTGGCCGCCTGTTCCGGCCCGCGCCGCCTGACCGTCTCGATCACCGGCCTCAGCGAACGCTCGGCCGATGTGAAGGAAGAACGCAAGGGCCCGAAGGTCGGCGCGCCGGACAAGGCCGTCGAGGGCTTCCTGCGTGGTGCCGGGCTGAGTGACATCAGCGAGGCCGAAGTCCGCTCCGATCCCAAGAAAGGCGACTTCTACGTCGCCGTGATCGAAACGCCGGGACGAGACGCGAAGGACATCATCGCAGAGGCGGTGCCTGCGATTATCCGCGGCTTCCACTGGCCGAAGTCGATGCGCTGGGGCACCGGAGACCTGCGCTGGGTGCGCCCGCTGCAGCGGATCACCTGCGTGCTGGACGGCGCGGTCGTACCGTTCGACGTGGACGGCATCGCCAGCGGCAACGAAGTGGAAGGCCACCGCGTACATGGCCGCGGGCCTTACATCGTGACGGGCTGGGATGACTATTCCAAGCAGCTGGAAGGCGCTGGCCATGTGAAGCTGGCGCGGGCTGACCGCCGCGACGTGATCCTGAAGGGCATTGAAGCGGTCTGCAAGAAGGCCGGGCTTGAATGGATCGAGGACCAGGGCCTGCTCGAAGAAGTGACCGGCCTCGCCGAATGGCCGGTTGTCGTGCTGGGCGACATGGACCCGGATTTCCTGAGCCTGCCGCCGGAAGTGATCCAGCTCTCCATGCGCACGCACCAGAAATATTTCGCCGTGAACGATGCCAAGACTGGCAAGCTCGCACCGCACTTCATCGTGGTGGCGAACATCGACGCGGCCGATGGCGGCAAGAAACTGGCCGAGGGGAACTCCCGCGTTCTCTCCGCCCGCCTCGACGATGCACGTTTCTTCTGGGACCTCGACAAGGCAAAGCCGCTGGACGAGATGGCGAAGAAGCTGTCGACCATCGCCTTCAAGGCAGAACTCGGCTCGCTGGGCGATAAGGTGGAGCGCGTGGCCGCGCTGGCCAAGGAACTGGCCCCGAAAGTGGGCGCCGATCCGGTGTTGGCAGAGCGCGCTGCGCGCCTCGCCAAGGCAGACCTTGTGTCAGAGATGGTCGGCGAGTTCCCGGAACTGCAGGGCGTGATGGGCCGATACTATGCGCTGGAAGCGGGTGAGCCCGCTGCCGTGGCCGATGCCATCCGCGACCACTACAAGCCGCAAGGTCCGAGCGACAATGTGCCGACCGATACGGTGGGCATCGCCGTCGCTCTCGCTGACAAGCTCGACACGCTGGTCGGCTTCTGGGCCATCGACGAAAAGCCGACCGGCTCCAAAGACCCGTTCGCGCTTCGCCGTGCGGCGCTGGGTGTGGTTAGGATTGTTCTGGAGAATGGCGTTCGTCTGCCATTGAGCGAAGCTCTGATTGAGCCTGTGCTTAAGATGCCAGTTCAAAAAGCGAAAGTTACTCGGCGCAATCGAGTGCAGTTGATCCGCGAAGAGGTTCGTCGCGGAGACAAAAGCGCTGAAGAGGGTGAGGAAGCAGTCTTCGCTCTACCGAGCGTGCCGGAGAAAGAGCCATCGCCAGAAGGGCATTGGAGCGCGTCTGAGAACTTCTATCTGTTCGAACAGATGGGAACATTGACCGAGTTCTTCGCAGATCGACTCAAACAATACCTACGCGATCAAGGGCTCCGCCATGATTTGATTGATGCGACTTTCGCATTGCGTGGAGATGATCTCGTGCTGGTCACCCGCCGCGTGGAGGCGCTCGGCGCCTTCCTCGGCACCGAAGACGGGGCGAACCTGCTGGCGGGCTACAAGCGCGCGGCGAACATCCTGAAGGCCGAGGAGAAGAAAGGCGCGCTGCCTGACAATCTCGTCGTCGACGGGGCGCTGATCGATGCGGGGGCGGATCAGGAGATCCACCTGCACCAGACGCTCGGACAGGTACGCCACGACATTGAAGAGCCCCTGAAGAACGAGGACTTCGAGGCCGTCATGACCGAGCTCGCCAAGCTGCGCGAGCCGGTCGATGCCTTCTTCGAGCACGTCATGGTGAATGACGAGAACGCGCAGGTGCGGGCGAATCGCCTGGCGCTGCTGGCCGACATTCGCGACACGCTGCACCGCGTGGCTGATTTCTCCCAGATCGAAGGCTGAGCCGGGCGGGACGGCCGTCCCGCATCGGAACAGATTTTCCCCATCAGACGCGGAGCGTGGGGATTTGATACAGCTAAGTGACAAAAAACAACGTTGTCACGGCATAAGCGACCTTTCGGCGGCTGGCCATAGGCGCTGCGATGCAGCATAGGGTTTGCAATCCCCTCGCGCGCGAGCGGGCATGCAGAGACGCGCGCAGATCATTTAAGAGGACACCATGGGTGAAGCAGCACTGAAGCACGCGGAAGAGACCTGGGTTTACGCATTCGGCGGGGGCACCGCCGATGGCGACGCTTCCATGAAGAATTTGCTGGGCGGCAAGGGCGCAAACCTCGCCGAAATGGCCAAGCTGGGCCTGCCGGTGCCACCGGGCTTTACGATCTCCACCGCCGTCTGCACGGCCTATTATGAGCTTGAGCGCGAATATCCTTCCACGCTCGCCCCGCAGGTGGACCAGGCGCTGGCCGATCTTGAGAAGAAGTCCGGCAAGGGCTTCGGCGATCCGGAAAACCCGCTGCTCGTGTCCGTACGCTCGGGCGCCCGCGCCTCGATGCCGGGCATGATGGACACGGTGCTGAACCTCGGCCTGAACGAAGCCTCTGCCGCCGGGCTGGCGAAACTGGCTGGTGACCGCTTTGCCTATGACAGCTATCGCCGCTTCATCCAGATGTATTCCAACGTCGTGCTCGGCATGGGCCATGACGAGTTCGAACACGTGCTCGACGAGTACAAGGACCGTCAGGGCATCGACCTCGACACCGACATGAGCGCCGATGACTGGAAGAAGATCATCGTGCTTTACAAGGAAACCGTCGAGAAAGAGCTCGGCCGGCCTTTCCCGGAAGACCCGAAAGAGCAGCTGTGGGGCGCCATCTCCGCCGTGTTCGGCTCATGGATGAACGACCGCGCGATCACCTATCGCAAGCTGAACGATATCCCGGCCGAATGGGGCACCGCGGTGACCGTGCAGTCCATGGTGTTCGGCAATCTGGGCGAAACCTCCGCGACCGGCGTTGCCTTTACGCGTGACCCGTCGAACGGCGAACCGATCTTCTATGGCGAATACCTGATCAATGCGCAGGGCGAAGACGTTGTGGCGGGGATCCGCACGCCGGCGCCGATCTCGCGTGAGCGGGCCGACACGCTGGGCTCCGACGATGCCCCGCTCGAAGAAGCCATGCCGGAAGTCTACGCCCAGCTGCGCGATGTCGCGAACACGCTGGAGCGCCACTACAAGGACATGCAGGACCTGGAGTTCACGGTTGAGAACGACCAGCTCTACATGCTGCAGACCCGGAACGGGAAACGGACAGCTGCTGCCGCGCTGAAGATCGCCGTGGACATGGCCAGCGAAGGCCTGATCACCGAGAATGAAGCCGTGCTGCGCCTTGAGCCGGCCCAGCTCGACCAACTGCTGCACCCGACCATTTCCGAAGAAGCCGAGCGCGATGTGCTCGTGGTCGGCCTGCCGGCCAGCCCTGGCGCCGCAGTCGGCAAGGTTGTGTTCGATTCCGATGAAGCCTTCCAGTGGGCGGAGAAAGGCGAAGATGTCATCCTCGTCCGTGTCGAGACGAGCCCGGAAGACATCAAGGGCATGCACGCCGCCCGCGGGATCGTGACCGCCCGCGGCGGGATGACCAGCCACGCCGCTGTCGTGGCGCGCGGCATGGGCCGCCCTTGCGTCTGTGGTGCCGGTGGCCTGCAGGTCGACGGCAAGGCCGGCGTGTTCCGCGTCATGGGCCGCGAAGTGAAGAAGGGCGATGTGATCACGGTGGACGGGGCAACCGGCCAGGTGATGCTCGGCGCTGTGGACATGGTGCAGCCGGACCTCTCCGGTGACTTCGGTACCCTGATGGCCTGGGCTGACGCAGCCCGCCGCCTGAAAGTGCGCGCCAATGCTGAAACGCCGCTCGACACCCGCACGGCGGTCGAATTCGGCGCCGAAGGCATCGGCCTTTGCCGTACCGAGCATATGTTCTTCGAGGAAGACCGTATTCCGGAAGTGCGCGCGATGATCCTGTCGAATGACGAGACGGGCCGCCGCGCATCTCTGGCGAAGCTGCTGCCGATGCAGCGCGGCGATTTCGAGGAGATCTTCCGTATTCTGGAGGATCGCCCGGCAACGATCCGCCTGCTCGATCCGCCGCTGCACGAATTCCTTCCGCACACCGATGAGGACATGGAAGATGTTGCCAAGGCCTCCGGCGTGAGCGTGGAAGAGCTGAAGCGCCGCGCTTCGGACCTGCATGAAAGCAATCCAATGCTGGGCCATCGCGGTTGCCGCCTGGGCATCACGTACCCGGAAATCTACGAGATGCAGGCTCGCGCCATCTTTGAGGCGGCTGTGAACATTGCCAATGAAACGGGCCGCAAGCCGGTTCCGGAAGTGATGATCCCGCTGGTGGCGACGCACCGTGAGCTGCAGATCCTGAAGGATGTGGTCGATGCACAGGCCAAGGCCGTGTTCGCGGAAACCGGTGTCACGCTGGAATACCTGGTCGGCACGATGATCGAACTGCCGCGTGCAGCGCTCCGCGCCGGCGATATCGCCCAGTCGGCCGCGTTCTTCTCATTCGGCACGAACGACCTGACCCAAACCACGCTGGGCATCTCGCGCGACGATGCCGGCCGCTTCCTGAAAGCCTATGAAGACAAGGGAATCTACGAAAAAGACCCCTTCGTCACGCTGGACCAGGAAGGCGTGGGCGAACTGGTGAAAACGGCCGCTGAGCGGGGCCGCAGCACCCGTCCGGGCATCAAGCTGGGCATCTGCGGCGAGCATGGCGGCGACCCGGCTTCGGTGGCTTTCTGCCACCGCACAGGCCTCGATTATGTGTCCTGTTCGCCCTACCGGGTGCCGATCGCGCGTCTCGCTGCGGCACACGCTGCGCTCACGGAATCGGACAGCTAAAGGTTCCGGTCCCGAATCGATTACAGGCGGCTGTGGCAATCCTGCCACAGCCGTTTTTTTGCGCCGCAGCATGCTTCTTGTCACAAACGTAGAAATTTTACGAAAAATCAACAAGTTGAGGCATTCGAGGAAGATTACATCGAATTTACTCGCCCAAATGGGGAATTCTGTCTGACGGAATTGTCACTCCCAACTCTGGCGAGCTTCTTGCTAGGTAGCTGTTTGGCAGCATATTTCGCCCGTGAAAGGGCGGTCTGGGCCGTCATAATTAGTCAAACCAAGCAGTTCCGGAACACATTTACAGGGCGGAAGCATATCGCCCACCGGGACCTGGGGAGAGCGGTGATGTTAAGGAATCTTCAACCACGTCAGGCGACGCTGTCGTCAATGCGTGGGCTCCAAGGGAAGCTCAAGCGTTGGTGGATGGCCATGACGAACGAAGAACAGCGCGATATTGTCATTCGCGGCGCGACCGTAGCGGTCTGCGCTGTGGCGGCGACTGTGACCCTGCCGGTGATCGGCTCGATCCAGTCCGATATTCGTGCTCAAGCGGATTTCAGCGAGCAGGCCCAGCGGTTTGCGCAGGTTGAGGATGGCGGCGCCAGCGTCCGTCTTGCCGACCATGCGCCGTCGCTGCTGGACACGCCGTGGATCCGCACAGTCGAATACACGCTGGAGCGCGATACTGCCTCCTCGATGAGCCGTTACGCCAAGCGTGACCGCGACGGTGCGGCGATTGCCTCCCTCGTCTCGTTCAAGCCGGAGCACCTTAAGCGCGCTGAAGCGCTCGACTCTGAAGCGCACTGCATGGCGCAGGCGATCTATTACGAATCCCGCAACGAGCCGCTGGCAGGCCAGCTGGCCGTGGCGGAAGTGATTTCCAACCGGATGCGCGATCATCGCTATCCGGATACCGCGTGCGGTGTGGTCTTCCAGGGTGCGACCCGGACGACCGGCTGCCAGTTCACCTTCACCTGTGACGGCGCGCTCGGCCGCAAGCCGAAAGGCACGGCCTGGGAGCAGGCGCAGGAGATCGCGGCACACGTTCTGATGAACCTCGCCGAGGACCGTACGGGCGGTGCTACGCACTACCACGCGACCTATGTCGATCCGGTGTGGAGCGCTGGCCTGATCAAGACGGACAAGATCGGCCTGCACATCTTCTATCGTTTCCCGCGCGGCTCTGAATGGGCGGCGGTACGCCGGGCAAGCGCGTCGCGTTCTGCCCCGGCACCCGTGGTTGCTGTGGCGGACACCAGGGATCTGAATGCGGAAACCCTGTCTGTCCTGCGTGAAGCAACAACAGATGAGATGAAGGTTGCTGCAACGGTTGAGGCCTCTGCGGCCCCGGCGACCGTGACGACCTCCACGCGCACGATCACCAATGGCGCCCCGCGCCTGACGACGGCCACCGACGGTTCGTTCGAGATCGCCTCCAACGACATGGGCATCGATTCCTACGCCGCGGCACAAGCCGCCAAGGCCGTGGCCGCTTCAGGCGGTATGCGCTGAGCTGAATTCCAAGCCACAGAAAAAGCCGCCGGTGAAATGCCGGCGGCTTTTTTGTATGCCTGAGAGTTGTGGTCCGGTCAGTCGCGCGGCGGGACGGACTTTTTCACCTGATTGCGGATGAGGCCCGGCGCCCAGCGGCTGATGAACTTCGCCCTCTGCGCGGCCTTGCCCGCCATGTAGTGGATGTCATCGCCATGTGCGGCATCCCATGCCCGCTGCGCGGCGAGCGAGACAGGGTACACATCCTGTCCGCTGTCCCGGATCTCGTCCGCCATTTTTACATTGGCGCCCTCGGCGGTGCCCATGTCGAGGATCGGCGTATCGATGAACCAGGGCATCAGGCTGGTGACGCGGATATCGAGATCGCGGAATTCTGCATCCAGCGCCTCGGTCAGTCCACGGACGGCGAATTTGGTGGCCGAGTAAACCGCGAGCCGGGGCGAACCGACCATGCCCGCAGTTGAGGCCGTATTCACAATGCGCGCGCCTTGCGTGTCTTTCAGCAAAGGCAGGCAGGCCTGTACGCCATTGATGACGCCCTTCACGTTCACGTCCACGACGAGATCATTGTCGTCGCCGGAGACATCCTCGAACCAGCCATGGCGGCCGATGCCGGCATTGTTGAACAGGACATGCATCTTGCCGTCGGTGGCTTCCGCGAAGCTTTTCACGGCGAGGGCCCAGTCATTGCGGTCACGCACATCCAGTTTTGCGTAGACCGAGTTTCCCGGCCCCAAGTCGCCCGCGACGTCTGCAAGGCCGGCGGTATTGATGTCATAAAGGCCGCAGAACCAGCCCTTGTCCGCGAAGAACCGGGCGGTTTCCGCGCCGATGCCGGATGCGGCGCCTGTGATGAAAATGCTTTTGCGGCCGTTAGAGCTGGCCATGTCTGAAATCCTCCTGCGCGGGCTTTGCCCTTGTTTGCGCAGTGTCAGACCACATCCATTCCGAGGTCAAGGTTTGGTGCCGAATGCGTCAGGGCGCCGACCGAGATGAAGTTCACGCCGGTTTCGGCGATTGCCGCAACGGTATCCAGGTTCACGCCGCCGGAAGCTTCCAGCACGACCTTGCCGCCAGCGATCGCGACGGCTTCGCGAAGCGTGTCCGGATTCATGTTGTCCAGGAGGACCGCATGCGGCCCGTGCGGCAGCGCTTCTTTCAGCTGTTCGAGCGAGTCGACTTCAACCTCGATCATGCGCAAATGCCCGGCATAGGCTTTTGCGCGCTCCAGCGCGGTGGAAACCGAGCCGCAGGCGGCGATATGGTTGTCCTTGATCAGCACGGCATCGTCGAGGCCATAGCGGTGGGCGGTGCCACCGCCGCAACGCACGGCGCGCTTTTCAAGGGCGCGGTGCCCCGGGGTCGTTTTCCGTGTGCAGACAATCGTGGCACTGGTATGCGCGATCTTGTCGGCAAAGGTGCGCGTCATGGTCGCCACGGCTGAGAGCCGGCCGAGGAAGTTCAGCATGGTCCGTTCCGCGATGAGAATGGAGCGTGCAGAGCCTTCGAGGCGGGCGACTACATCGCCTTTGCTCAGGATGGAGCCATCCGGCTTTTCGATGGTCAGCTTCACGGACGGATCAATCAGCTTCAGCGCATAGGCCGCCGCGTCGAGGCCCGCGATGACACCGTTCTGGCGGGCGGCGATGACGACTTTCAGCTGGGTATCCGGCGCAATGGTGGCGTCGGTTGTCAGGTCGCCGGCGCGGCCAAGGTCTTCCGCGAGCGCGAGGCGCACGATCGGGTCGAGGATGATGTCGGGCAGGGGCGGCGGAACTGGAGTCATGAGGAGACGCTCTCTTTGAAGGGGCGCTGGAGGAACTGGCGGTGCGGCTCCCCTGTTTCAGGGAAATCGGAACGGTAGTGGCCGCCGCGGCTTTCGTGCCGGGCTTGCGCACTTTTCACGATCAGGCCGGCGGAGGTGACGGCGCGTGCCGGGCCGTGCTGGTCACGCAGCTGGTCGATCAGCGCCGCCACTTCAGCAAGCCCGGTCGCATCGCGTACGACGCCGCAATTCCGGGACATGGCCTCTCGAAGCGATTGCAACGCCTCATGCGGCAGCGCGTCCGGCACGTGGCCGCGGCTGGCGCGGATATCCGGAAGCTTCGCGTCGCGCAGGCGCTCGGCGATGCGGTGGGAGAAGACAACGGCTTCCAGCAAGGAGTTGGACGCAAGCCGGTTTGCCCCGTGCACGCCGGTGGAGGTGCACTCTCCGCAGACGGAAAGACCGTCCAGTGAGGATTTTCCCCAGAAGTCCGGCACGATGCCGCCCATGTGATAGTGCGCCGCCGGGGCGATGGGGATCATATCGACGCGCGGGTCGATGCCTGCCGATTTGCAGGCGGCAAAAACGGTCGGGAAATGTTCGGGGAAATGTTCGCCGACCGCTTCGCGGCAATCGAGGAATGCGCCCCGGCCGGAAGTGCGCTCGGTGTGGACCGCGCGGGCCACTTCATCCCGCGGCGCGAGTTCGGCCAGCTCGTGGTAGCTTTCCATGAACCGCGTGCCGTCACGATTGTGCAGGGTGGCGCCTTCACCGCGCAGGGCTTCCGTGGCGAGCGGTGCGGGGTCGCGGCCGATATCGATGGCGGTTGGATGGAACTGGACGAACTCCAGGTCCGCAACCAGCGCGCCGGCCTCCCAGGCCATGGCGATGGCATCGCCACGCGCGGCAGGCGGATTGGTGGTGACGTGGAACAGGCCGCCGGAGCCGCCCGTGCACAGCACTGTTTCGCGCGCGGTCTGAGTCGACAGGCGCCCGGCAGAGTCCCTCAGGATGACGCCGGTGACGCTCAACTGGTCGTCCTGCATCAGGCCGACGGCGCGCACGCCTTCAACGATGCGGATGTGGGAAGCGGAATGAACCGCCGCGACGAGCGCGTCCATGATGGCTTTGCCCGCCAGGTCACCGGCGACGCGGGCGACGCGCGGGTGTGAGTGGGCCGCTTCCAGTGACAGAGCGAGTGCGCCTTCCGGCGTGCGGTCAAATGGGACACCGAGGGCGATCAGGTCGCGGACGCGGGCCGGGCCTTCTTCTGCGATGAGGCGGGCGATGATCGGGTCCACAAGTCCGGCGCCCGCAGCGATCGTATCGGCGGCGTGCTGTTCCGGACTGTCGTTCGGGTGCAGCGCCGCAGCGAGACCACCTTGTGCCCAGGCCGACGAAGCTGCCTGACCGAGCGGTGCGGGTGAAATCACGATACACGGACGCGGCGCGAGCTTCAGCGCCAGGAACAGGCCGGCAAGGCCCGCTCCCACGATGAGGACATCACTGCCGGCGTGTGCGTCTGCCGTCAGGGTCTGGACGTGCTGCCCGTCTGCCAAGTCAGGAAATACCGTTCGATGCGCGCCGGAATTCTGCCGGAGCGGTCACCGCAGAGACCAGCGCGCCGAACATGCGGTTGGCTGACTCGATGGTGAGGGTGAAATTGTCAGGCACGTAAACAAGCCCCTCGACCTTGGATTCCAGCATTTCCTCGATCTCCGACCGGATGGAAAGCTGGTTGCCGAACCGGCGGGCCTTGCAGGACTGGCGGACGACGGAGCGCCCCCAGACGGTGCAAACTTCGACTGCCGTCAGTTCGCAGGTGTACTGGCCCTCTTCCGGGTGAGGCGTGAGATACATCGTGCCGGTCATCAGGCATTCGCCGCCGCGATAGGGCTTGGTGCGGAAACTCCACGTGCCAAGCACATCGGTCGGGTCGTCCTCGGTGCCGGCATGGACCGGTGTGGTTGCCAGCAGGGTACCTGCCAATGCGAGCGCGGCCATGCGTGCCAGACGGGAGGTCATGTTGCCACTCCTATTTGTCCTCACACGCATAACCTAGACCCGGCAGCGGCTTACGCCAACGTCCCAGCCGCTTATACCACCATCTCGATTTCGAGGGGCTCAAGGCCGGTGACGAAGTCGAGCGGCTTCTCCATGCGCGGCAGGGCCATCATGGCGTCCAGCGCTTCCTTGGCCCGCAGGCGCACGTCTTCCGGAATGGTCACTTCATGCTCGCCCGTGATGAGGCAATCATAGATGTTTTCCAGCGTGATACGCTTCATGTGCGGGCAGAGGTTGCACGGACGGATGAAGTTCGTGCCCGGGTTCTCGGCGGCGACGTTGTCGCTCATCGAGCATTCCGTCAGCAGCACGACTTTCGGCGGGTGCTTCTCGGCCACGTAATTGGCAAGCGCAGCGGTGGAGCCGGCATAGTCTGCGGCTTCGAGAACGTCCGGCGGGCATTCCGGGTGCGCCAGGATGACGACGCCCGGATGGGCTTCGCGCAGCTGGTGCACGTCTTCGGCGCTGAACATCTCATGCACCTCGCAGGCGCCGGGCCATGTCATGATACGGATGTCCGTCTGGGCAGCGACGTTCTTGGCGAGATACTGGTCCGGCACCAGGATGACGGTGTCGGTGTTCCATTCCTTCGCGATGGCCTCGACGACCTGCGCCGCATTGGAGCTGGTGCAGGTGATGTGGCACTCGGCTTTCACGTCTGCCGTCGTGTTCACATAGGTGACGACCGGATAATTCGGGTACTTTTCCTTGATCAGGCGCACATCTGCGCCCGTGATCGATGCGGCAAGCGAACAGCCTGCGCGGGTATCCGGGATCAGGACCGTCTTCTCGGGCGCGAGGATCTTCGACGTCTCGGCCATGAAGTGCACGCCGGCCTGGACGATGATGTCGGCATCGACCTTCGACGCTTCGCGGGCGAGCTGGAGGCTGTCGCCCCGGAAGTCACCGACGAGGCGGAAAATGTCCGGCGTCATGTAGTTGTGCGCCAGGATGACAGCGTTCTTCTGAACTTTCAGGCGGTTGATCGCTGCGACGAGCGGGGCCATGGCCGGCCACTCCATCGGCGTCACGAAATCTTTGACCAGCGGGTAGAGATGGTCTGTCTCTGCGCGCACGGCGTCATCATAGGTAAGACCGCGGGCTTCAGCCGCATTTGGGCCGCGCAGCGGCGTAGGGGTGGGGCAGCCAGGACCAGAATCGATCAGACGAGCCATGTCACGTCCTCCTTTGACCAACCGAGCGCTTTTGCTCGATTTGAGTATAATATGGCCCCGAAAGTGTGCGTTTCAAGGGGAATACCTTCAAACGTCCGGGATCAGGGCGCTCGTGCGACAGGTGGTTAAAGCTTTTGCGCACTCTGAGCAAAAGGGTATCTAGCGCAGCCGATGTGAAAACGCAATCACAGAAAACCCGGGTTGGCGCGGCGTCAGTCCTTGAAGAGTTCCAGCGCTGCTGCGGTCATGGCGTCCGTGCCGGTCTGGATGGTGCGAGCATAGTCCGGCGCAAACAGCGACGAGTGCAGGGATGGCAACGGCATGCCGTCGGCCTTCGCCTTGGCATATTTCGACGGCTCTACGGCGCCGACCCAGAACAGCACGCTTGGAATTTTGTCTTCGGTGCGCCCGTACTGGGAAAAATCCTCCCCGCCCATGACAGGCTTGACCTGAGTCACGTATTCCGAACCCAGCTTCTTGCCGACAGCCTTCATCGCCCGTCCGGTCGTATCCGGGTCGTTGTAAGTCGAGGGTGTGTAGTCGGACTCGATGGTGATCTCCGGTTCCGGCGCATCGAACGCCGCCGCCTGGGCCTTTGCAATGCGTTGAATGCCGTCGAGCAGCATCTGGCGGGTCTCGTCGTCATAAGAGCGGACTGTGAGCAACAGCGTTGCCTCGTCAGCAATGATATTGTGCTTGGCGCCTGCCTTGAACGAGCCGACGGTCACGACGGCGCTGTCCAGAGGATCGACGTTCCGGGCAACGAGGCTCTGCAGCGCGGTCACGATGTGCGAGCCGATCAGGATCGGATCGCGGGTTGCCTGCGGATAGGCACCGTGGCCGCCGACGCCTTTCACATGGATGTCGACGCTGTCCACGTTCGCCATGGCATAGCCGGTCGAATAGACGACCGTGCCCGACGGGGAGTCCGCCGAAACGTGCAGGGCAAGATTATAGTCTGGCTTCGGGAAGCGCTCGAACAGGCCATCGGCCAGCATCGCTTCGGCACCGAGGCCGATTTCTTCGGCCGGCTGGGCAATCATGACCAGCGTGCCTTTCCATTTGGATTTCTGCGCGACCAGCGCGCGGGCCGTGCCGAGCCATGCGGTCATGTGAACATCGTGGCCACAGGCGTGCATCACCTGGCTTTCGACGCCCGTCCAGGTCTGCGCCTCGACGGTTGAGGCGTAGGGAACGCCGGTCTGTTCCGGCACGGGCAGGGCATCCATGTCTGTCCGGATCAGCACGGTCGGGCCGTTGCCGTTCTTAAGGACGCCGACCACGCCATAGCCGCCAACGCCGGGTTTCACTTCGCCAATGTCGCGCGTTGCCTTGTCGACCACCCAGTCCTGTCCAACGCCTGTGGTCACTTCGAAGCCGAGCGTCTCGAGCTCGCTCGCCAGGATCGAGGAAGTCTTGGCCTCCTTGAACGACAGCTCCGGTGCCTGATGCAGTTGCAGGTACAGGTCGAGGATCGACTGGTCCGGGGTGGTAACCTCACGCATCGACATGGTGGCGGGCTGGACGGCTCCCGTGTCCGCGGCAACGGGGTCCGTGCTGGTGCCGGTGGCAGCGACCTTGGCTGGCTCACCCGTTGCTGCCGGCGTGTCACTTTTGCTGCATCCGGCCAGGACGAGGCCCAGGGCGAGTGTGGAAACGAGAGCAGGGCGCAACATGGCAAATCTCCGGAAGTTTATCCGGTGGACCCTAGCAAGGTTTCCCCGAGTTCCAAGTGTGGCCGTTGAACACGGATGTGGATGACTCAGTCGTCCTCATCCATCGCCGGTGCGTCGGGCTGGTCGCGGCGTGGCCGGGCGATCATTTCGGCGATGTCTTCCAGTTCGATGAAGGCATCCGCCTCGCGGCGCAGATCGTCGGCGACCATAGGCGGGCTGGAGGAGTTTGTTGAAACGACTGAAACCCGGACGCCTTTGGCTTTCACGGCCTCCACAAGACGGCGGAAGTCACCATTTCCGCTGAACAGGACAATATGGTCGGCGTGGGCGGCGGCTTCGAGCATGTCGACCGTCAGTTCGACATCCATGTTGCCCCTGTGGCGTTTGCGACCTTCGCGATCGGTGTATTCCCGGGCGGCCTTTTTCACCACGCTGAACCCGTTATAGGCCAGCCAGTCGACGAGCGGGCGGATCGGGCTGTATTCGTCACTCTCGACCAGGGCGGTATAGTAGCTGGCCCGTACAAGGCGGCCGCGCCCCTGAAACTCCTTCAGCAGCTTCCTGAAATCGATTTCCAGCCCCAGGGCGCGGGCCGAGGAATACAGGTTTGCCCCATCGATAAAGAGCGCGAGGCGCTCGTCCTTGTAAAACGCCATTAAAAGCCTCGAAATGTCCGCTGAAGCGGCTGTGGCCATAAATTGTACAAAGCAGTAGAATTTAACACTTTAGTTTCCGCTGCTATCGGGCGCAAGGGACGGGTTGCGTACCCTTGTTGCGCTGCATATAAAGGGCGGTTCAAAGGAGACTCTGAATCCATGGCCCGAGTGACCGTCGAAGACTGCATTGAGCAAGTGCCGAACCGTTTCGATCTTGTGCTGCTTGCTGCGCACCGTTCCCGCATGATCCGCGAAGGCTCGCCGATCACGGTGGACCGCGACAATGACAAGGATCCGGTCGTCTCCCTGCGCGAGATCGCTGATCAGTCCGTCGACCTGAAAGTCGTGAAGGAGGCTCTGATCTCTGGTCTGCAGGACATCCGTCCGGGCGAAGAGAACGAGCGCGAAGCAGACCGTATGGCCCTCGAATCCGCGCCGGCGGCGACGGAAGAAGATGTCATGCGTGCTTACCAGGCTGAGCTCGAATCCGGGCGCGACGACCGACTCTAGGAGGTTCAATGGACGGCAGCACCCTTTCCGCCAAGGACAAAGGGGCTGGCGAAGCACCACCGGCCACTGCGGCCGTGGGCGAACACCATGTCCTCACCCGTGAAGAACTTATCGCCAAGGTCCGCGCGTACCATCCGCGTGTGAAGTCCGAGCTGCTGGGCGCAGCCTACGATTTCGCGAAGACCCATCATGGCGAGCAGAAGCGCGACTCCGGCGACGCTTATTATTCCCACCCCGTGGAAGTGGCGAGCCTTTTGGCAGACGTGCACCTCGATGAGATCACGATCGTTGCCGGCTTGCTGCACGATGTGGTCGAGGACGTCGATGAGATCGACATTGGCGAGATCGAGGTCCGCTTCGGCGCCGATGTGGCTGAGCTGGTCGATGGTGTGACCAAGCTCGACAAGCTCGAGCTCTCTTCGAAGGAGGCCGCGCAGGCGGAGAACTTCCAGAAGTTCATTCTCGCGACAACCAGCGACATCCGTGTCCTGCTGGTGAAGCTGGCCGACCGGCTGCACAACATGCGTACACTGCATTTCCGCAAGAAGCCGGAAAGCCGGGAGCGGACAGCGCGTGAGACAATGGACATCTATGCGCCGCTCGCACGCCGCGTCGGTCTCTACCAACTCGCCGCCGAAATGGAAGACCTGGCGTTCCAGGAGCTCAATGCCGAAGCGCGTCGCGCCATTCTCTACAGGCAGGAAGAGCTGGCGCTGGAAAATGCGGACGACCTTGAGCGCATCCGGGCCGACCTGACGCAGCTCATGGAAATGGCGGGTATCCAGTGCCGCATCAAGGGCCGCCGCAAGGCGCCTTATTCGCTGTGGCGGAAGCTGGAGCGCAAATCCATTTCCTTCCGTGATGTGGCGGACCTGTTTGCGTTCCGTATTATCGTTCGGTCCACGGAGGAATGCTACCGGGTGCTCGGCGAGGTGCATACGCTCTGGGCATGTATTCCGGACAGGTTCCGGGACTTTATCTCCGTGCCGAAGCCGAACGGCTATCAGAGCCTGCACACGACCGTGCGCGCCTCCGGCAATCGCCGCGTGGAATTGCAGATCCGGACCGAGTCCATGGACCAGACGGCGGAATTCGGGGTTGCGGCGCACTGGGGCTACAAGAACAAGCAGTACGGCTTCGACGCGGAATCCGCGAAAGCGGCGGGCCTCGATCCGGCGGCCAGTCTCGAAACCATTTCGAGCCTGCTGCAGGACGGCGCCGACGCGAAGGAATTCCTTGAACACGCCAAGCTCGAAATGTATCGCGAGCACGTCTTTAGCTTCACGCCCAAAGGCAAGCTGATCATCCTGCCTGCTGGCGCTATGCCGCTGGACTTCGCCTATGCGGTTCACTCGGCCGTGGGGGACACCTGCGTCGGCGTGAAGATCAATGGCGAGGTAAAGGCGCTGCGCCGTCCGCTGAAGAATGGCGACGTGGTTGAGATTATACGTGGCAAGACACCGTCAGCTGCCCATGGATGGGAAGGGTTGGCGATAACCGGTCGTGCCCGTTCGGCGCTGCGCCGGCTGGTGCGCGAGCGCGACACGGCGGACTTCCGGCGTCTTGGCGAAGGTCTGATCAATCAGGCCCTGCGCCGGGCAGGGATTGACCCCGTCGACGTGAAGATGACCCACACGGCCCAGCTGGCTGGATTTGAAACGCGCGAGGAAATGGCCGAAGCCGTCGGGCGCGGCCGGATCAGCTCCGCCGATGTGATCCAGGCAGCATTCCCCGGCTACAAGGCCGAGCCGATGGGCGACCCGTCCAAGACGAAGGTCGACTCCCAGCATGCGCCGCTCCTCGTCTCCGGGCATGACCTCACGCCCGGCGTCACATTGCATCTCGGCAATTGCTGCTGCCCGCTGCCGGGTGACCGCATCATGGGGGTGCAGGTGCCGGATCAGGGCATTGTCGTTCATGTCGCGAGCTGTCCGAAGCTGGCCGAATATGACGACAAGCCGGAGCTGTGGGTGGACCTCCGCTGGACCGAACTTGCAAGAACAGACGCCATGGCTGTCGGCCGGATTCGCATCAATGCCGCCAACACGCGCGGCGTTCTGGCCAAGCTCTGCGCAGCCGTGGCGCAATCGAACGGAAACATCGTCAGCATCGCCACGGTGGAGCGCCAGAAGGACTTCACTGAGCTGGTCATGGAAATTGAGGTTGAAGACCTGAAACGCCTGACGCAGATACTGGCCGCGCTCCGGTCGCTCGCAGTGGTCGACCGGGCAGTGCGTGACCAGGAGGGTGAAAATGACCAATGAAGAAGTGCTCGCGGTGTTCCGCGAGGCAGGTGCATTGCTGGAAGGGCATTTCATCCTTTCGTCCGGGCGCCGCAGCCCGGTGTTCCTGCAGAAGGCGTTGGTCTTCTCCCAGCCGGACAAGTCAGAGAAACTCTGCGCGGCGCTTGCAAAGAAGCTGACCGAGAAGTTCGGCAAGATCGATGTTGTCGCTGGCCCGGCCGTGGGCGGCATCATTCCGGGATATGAACTGGCGCGCCAGCTTGGCTGCCGGTCCATCTTTGCCGAGCGCGTCGACGGCCAGCTCCAGTTCCGCCGCGGCTTCTCGATATCGGAGGGCGAGCGTGTGCTGATCGCCGAGGATATCGTGACGACGGGCCTGTCGTTCCGTGAAACCGTCGAAGCCCTCGATGTGCTTCCGGGTGAAGTGGTCGGCGGAGCCTGCATCATCGACCGCTCTGGCGGGCGCGCCGATGTTGGCTGCGAACTCGTCTCGCTCGCGTCGGTCAACTTCCCTGACTATGGCGCCGACGACCTGCCGCCGGAACTGGCGAGCATGCCAGCGGTGAAGCCGGGTTCGCGAGGGCTCGCCTGATGAGCGGGCGGCTGCGCCTTGGGGTGAACATTGACCATGTGGCGACCATTCGGAACGCCCGCGGTGGTGCGCATCCCGATCCGGCGCGGGCCGCCGAGACCGCCGCAGCCGCAGGCGCCGATGGCATCACGATCCATTTGCGCGAAGACCGCCGCCACATCCGCGATGGTGACCTGGAAGCCATCCGCGCGGCGTCCAGCCTGCCGATCAATCTGGAGATGGCGGCCACTGAAGAGATGACCCGGATCGCGTGCGATTTTCGTCCGCATGCCGCCTGCATCGTGCCGGAGAAACGCGAAGAGCGCACCACTGAAGGCGGACTCGACGTGGCGGGCCTGCACAACCAGATTTCCCCAATCGTGCGCCAGCTGCGCGATGCCGGGGCACGCGTGTCGCTGTTCATCGAGCCGGACCCGGTCCAGATCGCAGTGGCGGAAGTGCTCGGCGCGCCGGTCGTGGAACTGCACACCGGACGCTACGCTGAGCTCTGGATCGAGGGCGGCGCCGAAGCAGCGGCCCCGGAGCTCGCCCGCCTGCAGGCCGCGGCGGAAGAAGCCCGCAAACGCGGGATTGAGCCGCACGCTGGTCATGGCCTCACTTTCGAGAATGTCGGCCCGGTCGCTGCGATTCCCGAACTCGCGGAACTGAACATCGGGCACTTCCTGATCGGAGAGGCGATCTTTATTGGCCTTGAAGCGGCCATCCGCGAGATGCGCCGCTGCATGGATGACGCCAGAAACGGGGCGCGCGGATGATTATCGGCATCGGCAACGACCTCTGCAATATTGAACGCATCGAAAAAACGCTCGAGCGTTTCGGCGAAAAGTTTGAGAATCGCGTTTTCACGGAAACGGAAATCGCGCTGGCACGTCGCCGGCGGCGCACGGCTGAGACCTATGCCAAACGCTTCGCCGCCAAGGAAGCCTGCGCCAAGGCACTGGGGACAGGTGTGCCGCGCCGCGGTGTTCACTGGAAACATCTCGGCGTCGTGAACCTGCCGACCGGAAAGCCGACGCTGGCCCTGACCGGCGGTGCTGCCAAGCGCCTGGAAGCGATGATGCCGGAAGGCCATGAGGCAGTTATTCATCTGACGATTACCGATGACCACCCCTGGGCCGAGGCGCACGTGATCATCGAAGCCATTCCGGTCAGCGGCAAATGAAGCCCGCCCGCCCGAAACGCACCCGCCTGCGCAGCAAGGGAAAGGGCAGCGCGCCTGTCCTGTCCGAAGACCGCCTGAAGGCGGCGCAGGATACCATCGGGTTCAAGTTCAAAGACACGAAACTCCTGGTCCGTGCACTGACGCATCCGAGCGCAGTGGGTAATGGCGACGCGGTGCGGGAATCTAACCAGCGGCTGGAGTTCCTGGGGGATCGGGTCCTGAACCTCGTTATCGCCGAGCGCCTCATGGAGCGCCGGAAAATGGAGAGCGAGGGGGAACTGGCCCCGCGCCTCAATCGCCTCGTCAAGAAGGGCGCCTGTGCAGATGCCATGCGTCATCTGAACCTGCAGGATTTCGTCCTCCTGTCAGACGGTGAAGAGTCTGCGGGCGGCAGGATGCGCGAATCCACGCTGGGCGATGCCTGCGAGGCAATCATCGGCGCGATCTTCAAGGATGGCGGCCTGTCCCCGGCGCGCAAATTCATCGAGAAGGCCTGGGCTCCGCAATTCGCATCGGCCCCGGCAGAGACAAAAGATCCGAAGACCCTGCTTCAGGAGTGGGCGCAGGGACACGGTCTTCCGTTGCCGGACTATGACGTGCTGAGCCGGTCGGGCCCGGATCACGAACCCGTTTATGAAATCGAAGCGAAGGTCGAAGGACGCGGCAGCGCCGTGGCGACCGGGCCTTCCAAACGCGAAGCCGAGCGCAGCGCTGCTGCCCTGCTGCTCCAATCGCTGGCAGGATAAATATGAGCGACACAAACATCACCCATGCCGGGTTTTGCGCCATCATCGGCGCGCCAAATGCCGGCAAATCCACGCTGACCAATCTTCTGGTCGGGGCCAAAGTGGCCATCGTCACGCACAAGGTGCAGACGACGCGCTTTCCCGTGCGGGGCGTCGCCCAGACCGATCATACGCAGATCGTGCTCGTCGACACGCCCGGGATCTTCGCTGCGAAGCGCCGGCTGGACCGCGCTATGGTCAAAGCCGCGTGGAGCGGCGCGGAGGACGCCGATGCCATCGTCCACCTCGTTGATGCGGCCTCATGGGTGGCAGACAGGGCCGGCAAGGAAACCGCAGCGCAGAAGCACTCGATTGAGGATGACCGCCGCGTCGTCGAGCAGCTGAAGACGAGCGGCCGGAAGGCCATTCTGGCGCTCAACAAGATAGATCTGTTCCCGCATGACCAGGTGCTGCCGATCATCGCGGAGCTGAACGAGAGCGGTGCCTATGAAGAGGTCCACATGATCTCTGCCGAAAACGGTGACGGGGTCGAGAAGCTGGAAGAGGCAATTGCGTCCCGTATGCCGGAAGGGCCTGCGCTCTATCCGCCGGACCAGGTGGCCGACCTGCCGATGCGCCTGCTCGCGGCTGAAGTCACTCGCGAAAAGCTGATGCTGCGCCTGCATCAGGAACTGCCTTACCAGTTGATGGTCGAGACCGAGAGCTGGGAAGAGCGCAAGGATGGTTCGGTCCGCGTGCAGCAAGTGATCGTCGTCGGCCGCGAGAACCATAAATCCATGGTGCTGGGCAAGGGTGGCCAGACGATCAAGGATATCGGCCGCATGGCGCGGGAGGAGCTCTCGGAAATGCTGGGCCGCAAGGTGCACCTCTTCCTGTTCGTGAAGGTGGATGAGCGTTGGCAGGAACGGCGCGAAAGCTATCAGGGGCTAGGCCTGGAGTTCGACGTCTGAGGCGATATGAACTGGTCCGATGACGGAATTATCCTTGGTGGACGCCGCTTCGGTGAAGGCGGCCTCATTCTGGATGTCCTGACGCGGAGCCGCGGGCGCCGGTCCGGTCTCGTCTATGGTGGAAACTCCAGACGCCGGCGCGCGCAATACGAAGCGGGGAACTCCGTCTCCCTGTCCTGGACCGGACGGCTGGAAGACCAGCTTGGCCGGTTCGAAGTCGCCGAAGCCAGCAAGGAACGCGCATCCCATGTGCTGGACGATGCCAAGGCCCTTGCGGCGGTCTCGGCCATCACGGCCATTCTGCGCATGTCACTGAACGAGGGAGACGTGGCAGGTTCCGCCATGTTCGAGGCGACGGAAGTCCTGCTGGACCAGATTGAGGCTCGCGAGATCTGGCCGGCGCTCTATGTGCGTTGGGAGCTGGGCTTGCTGTCCGCGCTCGGCTTTGGACTGGACTTGCAGGAATGTGCGATCAGCGGCGCGAATGATGGCCTGACGCATGTCTCGCCGCGCACGGGGCGGGCTGTTCGCGGGTCGGAGGCGGAAGACTATGTCACGCGCCTTCTGCGGTTGCCGTCGTTCCTCGTTTCCTCTTCAGCACCGGTCGGCGACATGGATGTCGCCGACGGGCTGAAGCTGACAGGATACTTCCTGGAATCGCGCGTATTCCACGCGATGAACCGGGCCATGCCGCCGGAACGGGAGCTGCTGGTCAAGCGGTTGGTGGGCTGACAGTCAGGCCTTTGCGCTTGGGCGCTCGCTCACCTTGGCGAACCAGGCCGCATAGTTCTTGAATTCCGGATTCACCGGCTGGCCGACAACATTGCCGAAGCCCTGGAAGCAGAAGAGCAGAATGTCGGCGAGGCCGAACTCATTGCCCGCCACATAGGGCTGGCTAGCCAGCCGCGCATCGAGGAACTGGATCTTGTCCTGCGCGCAGGCTTTCAGCCCGTCTGCAGCTTCCGGGATGCAGCGCATGCGATCCTTGAACATCGGCAGGCCTTCAGACGACCGGAATCCGGTGCCCATCGGCTCGACGATGTTGAGGTCCACCCAACGGGTCCAGCGCCGGTTCTGCGCGCGGGCTTCAGCTGTGTCACCCATCAGTTTGTCGCCCGGAAACTTCTCATCGAGGTATTCGCAGATCGCCGTGATCTCGGTAATGACTGAGCCGTCATCCAGCACAAGGCAGGGTGTCTGGCCGGCGGGATTGGTTTTCAGATAGGGCTCCTGACGGTTCAGGCCCTTCTGGATGTCGAGGTCTTCCAGCGGAATTTCGATGCCGCGCTCGGCCATGAACATGCGCACGACATGCGGATTGGGGCCGACTGAATTGATGAGTTTCATTTGCTTCCTCCCAGGAACTGCTGCTCGTCGCCTGCGAGCCTTCCACATTCATAATCAGTTCAGACGGCGCCGTCATATGTGACGTCGGGGTAGATGGGCGTTTGCTTCCAGGAGGCTGATGCCAATGAAAAATTCGATGATCCTCGCCGGAGTATTGCTCGCGGCGAGCCTGACTGGCTGTATCGCCGTCACCGGTGTGCATGACGAGGATGCCGTGCGGGCCAATACCGATCTCGCGATCCGCGTCTGCGGTGGCGAGTCGAATGTCAAAAAGGTGACCGAGGACGGTTACCGCTGCAAGACGAACCCGTAATCATCACTTACAGGCGCTGCCGGGACCCATATCCATGTGGAGATGGTCCCGGTGCGCCGCGTTGTATTCCGGCCCGAGCGTCACCGAGAACAGGTCACACGCGCCGGAATGCACCTTTTTGAGGAACTTCGCTTCCTTTCCGCCTTTTCCCCAGAATGTTTTCACATCGATCAGGCGCCCGTCTTCCAGCCGGAAACCCGAAATATCGATCGCATTGCCGCGCGCATGCTGTGACAGTCGCCCCGACCCGGCGATATTGCGGCAGGCAAAGCTGCCATAGGTCTCGATCCGGGCGATGGGCGAACCGAGGATATCCACAGCCGCGGGCCGGGCGACATGACGCTCCCAGACATAGAGCGCGGCGGCCTCGCCGCAGGTCATGCGCAGCGTGGCGGAATAGGGCGTCAACGTCCGGTCTAGTGTCAGTCCGTTGTAAAGGCCGCACTTTTCGTCTTTTTGGGAGTCGTCCAGCGGCGTATAGAGCACGCCCGCCGTGTCGAGGGCAGGGAAACAGACCTGCGGATGTTTTGCTGCCCGGGCCAGCTGGTGGCCGGTGCCGAAGCCCGGCCGGTCTGTCAGGTCTACTGGCGCAAACGGGTTGTGCCGGGGCGGCGCCGACATCAGGAACAGCGCTACGCACAGGGCGGGCACTGCCAGCAGGATGAGCCAGGCGCGTAAGTGAGGCATCTGCAGTCAGTACCTATAGGGTTCCTTAACCAAAGGGCTATTTCTGTTAACTTACGAGCGTTCGCGACTCGCAGGCGATTCTGCCCGCGGACCTGCACCAGAATGTGGCACGAGCTGAGAAGGGATCAGAATGTCCGACATCAGGGATGGCGAACCGGAAGACCGGATCATCAACGAACCCATGAGCGAGGCGCTGTCGAAGCGTTACCTTGCCTATGCGCTCTCGACGATCACGGCGAGGGCCCTGCCGGATGTGCGCGACGGCCTGAAGCCCGTGCAGCGCCGCATCCTGTACGGCATGCGCGTGCTGCGGCTGGATCCGGAAGGCGGCTATCGCAAGTGCGCCAAGATCGTCGGCGACGTGATGGGTAACTTCCACCCGCATGGCGACAGCTCGATCTATGACACGCTGGTGCGCCTGGCGCAGGACTTCACTGTCCGCTACCCGCTGGTCGACGGCCAGGGGAATTTCGGTAACATCGACGGCGACAGTGCCGCTGCCTATCGTTACACCGAAGCGCGGATGACCGTGGCAGCCGAGCTGCTGCTGGATGGCCTCAATGAAGACGCCGTCGACTTCCGCGCCAATTATGCCGAGAACGACGAAGAACCGGTGGTGCTTCCTGCGGGTTTCCCGAACCTGCTGGCCAATGGCGCGAGCGGCATTGCCGTCGGCATGGCGACCTCGATCCCGCCGCACAATGCGGCCGAGGTGATCGACGCGGCGCGCCTGCTGATCGAGAAGCCGAAGGCGACGACCGCCGAGCTGATGGACTTCGTGAAGGGGCCGGACTTCCCGACCGGCGGCATCATCGTCGAGCCTTACGAGTCGATGCTGGATGCCTATGAGACCGGGCGCGGCAGTTTCCGCATGCGCGCGCGCTGGGAAACCGAAGACACGGGCCGGGGCACCTACCAGATCGTCGTCACCGAGATTCCGTACCAGGTGCAGAAATCGCGCCTGCTGGAGAAGCTGGGCGAACTGATCGAAGCGAAGAAAGTCCCGCTGCTGGATGATGTCCGCGACGAGTCCGCCGAAGATGTGCGTCTTGTCCTGGTGCCGCGCTCCAAGACCATCGAGCCGGATGTGCTGATGGAAAGCCTGTTCAAGGTCTGCGATCTTGAAACGCGCTTCAGCCTCAACATGAATGTGCTGCACAAGGGCGCGCCGCAGGTCATGGGCCTGAAGGATGTGCTGCAGGCCTATCTGGACCACCGCCGCGAAGTCGTGGTGCGCCGGGCCGAGCACCGCCTCGACAAGATCGAGAAGCGCCTGCACCTGCTCGACGGCTACCTGAAGGCCTTCCTCAATATCGATGAGGTCATCCGCATCATCCGGACCGAGGACGAGCCGAAGCCCGTCCTGATGGAAGCGTTCAGCCTGACGGATGTGCAGGCTGAAGCGATCCTCAATCTCCGCCTGCGTGCCTTGCGCAAGCTGGAAGAAATGGAAATCCGCGGTGAGCACAAGAAGCTGACCGAGGAGCGTGAGCAACTGGTTCAGCTGCTCGGCTCCACGCGCCGCCAGTGGACGAAAGTGTCCAAGGAACTGAAAGCCGCCCGTGATGCCTTTGATCCGGACTCGGAGCTTGGCCGGCGCCGCGCCAGCTTCTCCGACGTCAAGGAAGTGGATCTCGCTGCTGCGCTTGAGGCTTCCAAGCCGAAGGAGCCGGTCACGGTCGTCCTGTCGCAACAAGGCTGGATCCGCGGTATGAAAGGCCACGGCCTTGATACAAGCTCGGTCAAGTTCAAGGACGGGGACGAGCTCTATCTCGTCGAGGAAGTGATGAGCACGGACAAGCTCATTCTCATGTCGTCCGACGGACGTTCCTTCACCATGGCGGCCGACAGGCTGCCGGGCGGGCGCGGCCACGGGGAGCCGATCCGCCTGACGATCGATCTGGAAGACAGCGTCGACATCGTCGCGATGTTCCGGTTCGAGCCGGACCGGAAACGCGTCATGGCCTCCTCCACGGGTTACGGCTTCGTCGTCGACGAGAAGGAACTGGAGTCCAACCGCAAGGCCGGCAAGTCTGCCGTGAACACAGGCAAGGGCCAACTGGTCTGCTGTCCGGTGGTCGAGGGCGACATGATCGCCGTCGTCGGCACGAATAAGAAGATGCTGATCTTCCCGCTGTCCGAACTGCCGGAAATGGCGCGCGGCAAAGGCAACAAGTTGCAGTCCTATAGCGGCAAGGCCGAGCTGAAAGACCTGATCACCTTCGACAAGCGCGACGGCCTGATCGTCATGACCGGCGACCGCCACCGCGCCTTCCCGGAATGGAAAGACTGGAAAGGCCAGCGTGCCCAGGCCGGCAAGGTCGTCCCGAAAGGCTTCCCGAGAAGCGGGACGTTTACGGGATAATCGAGAGCGCCCGGCCAGACAGCCGGGCGTTTTTTCATTCCGTTCAGTAAACCCGCGCGACCGTCTGCTTCATGAGTGGACCGATTTCCGTATGCAGAACAAGGTCGGCATAGGAGTCGTGGTCGGTTTCCTCGCGGTTGACGATGACCACTGTGGCACCGGTCCGCTTGGCGATCACCGGGAGTTCGGCGGCCGGGTAGACGACCAGCGATGAGCCGAGCACGATAAACAGATCGCTCAGCGCGGCTTCTTCCATGGCGCGGTTCATCTCGTCTTCCGGCATGGCCTGGCCAAAGGAGATGACGGCGGTCTTCACGAGGCCTGTACAAAAGACGCACGTAATGTCTTCGCCCGTTTCCCAGCGCGGTTTCAGGTCTTCCAGTTCATAGCGTTTGCAGCACTGCAGGCAGCGGGCATAGCTGGCATTGCCGTGCACTTCGATCACCCGGTCGTCCGCCACGCCGGAGGCCTGATGGAGGTTGTCGACATTCTGGGTGATGACGCTGGAAACCTTGCCCATTTTCACGAGGTCGGCGACGGCGTAATGGCCATCATTCGGCTTTGCCCCGGTCCAGCCGGCGGGATTGTTGAACACCCGGTTCCAGGCTTCCGTGCGCTGGTCGCGTGAGCTGACGAAGTCCTGGAAGTAGATCGGCTTCATCTTGCTCCACACACCGCCCGGACTGCGGAAATCGGGAATGCCGCTTTCAGTTGAGATGCCTGCGCCGGTAAAAACCACGGCGCGGCGGCATTGCGAGATCAGGCTTGCGAGAGCTTCGGGTGCGTCAGTCATTGCCTTAATGCTACACGAATTTCCGGCGTGCGCTACTTGTACATGCCGTCGCGCAGATTGATGCCGTGCTCGACCCAGGCTTTCATCGCGCTCAGCATCTGCGACCAGCCCATGCAATTGCCATACGATTTGCCGAAGCCCTGCTCGGTCGACGGCCAGCCCTCTTCAGCGATCGACACGATGGTGCGCCCATCGCCAGTCGGCTCGAAGCGGATCGTAACCGTCGTATCCCCACCGTCGCCATCGTCCCATTTGAAGACCACCCGTTTGTCTTTCTCGACTTCAATGACCTTGACCGGGAAGGCACCGGGAAAGTCATGAAAATCCCACATGACCGTGGCGCCTTCTTCGATGCGGCCCTTCGCGCCGCCGGTCGTGAAATAGCGCGACAGGGTGTCCGGGTTTACGAAGGCTTCGAAGACTTCGGGCACCGGCCGGCTTATGCGGCCGCTCACTTCGAACTTGGGTTTGATGTCCATCGCCGTATCTCCTTGCCTTCCGGCCAATCATGTTATAAATATATAACGTGTCAAGCGAAACCAACGACGACCTCATCTTCAAGGCGCTGGCGGCGCCGGTAAGGCGGCAGATTCTTGACGCGCTACGGGACAATCCACAGACAACGGGCGAACTGTGCGCCCGGTTTGCGGACCTCAACCGATGCACGGTGATGCAACATCTTGGCGTGCTGGAAGAGGCTGATCTCGTGCTGGTCCGCCGGGTGGGCCGGGTGCGATGGAACTATCTGAACGCCATCCCGATCAAGCGCATACATGATCGCTGGATCGGCCCCTATGCCGCCCGGGCGGTGGACATGCTCGACGAACTGAAGTGTCAGCTTGAAACGGACGCCGCGCCCGCCGCTCAACCTGCACCTTCGACAGGCTGACCGAAGAACAGCACCGCCAATGCAAGCAGGCCGAATGCGGCGAAGGCCATGCCACGGATCGGTGCCTTCGCCTCCCGGAAGGCGCCGACTGCCGCGATCCCGCACTGCAGGGCGTAATAATAGGCGAAAGCCTTCGAGGCGAAGCTGATGATCTGGAAGACATGTGAAAACCAGGTGAGGCCGAGGCCGATCAGTACGAGGATCAGGTAAGCCAGACGCGGCGAGACCCGGCCGCCGGACAATTCTTCTACGAGGCCGCCTGCGCCGCTGGTGTCGGCGATCGCCGCGCTGAACTGCGCCGACAAGGCCGCGACGATCAGCATGGCGGGCAGAATAGCCGAGACGACTTTCATCATGTCCACAATCGCCGTTTCCGTCAGAGGCACCGTCCCGGCATCGAAGGCGTAGGTCAGCAGCACAACATAAGCCATGTAGATCGCGGTCGCGAGCCACTGGGAATACCGCATCGAACAGATCCGCATGTCCGGCTTGTATTCACTGCCAAGATACCGGGATGTTTCGAAGCCCTGCACGGTGATGATCAGGCCGAAAGCGAGGGCGATGCCCGTCCAGCCGGTTTCCGCTGGCGCTGCAAAAGTGAGTTCGGACTGCTCCGCCTGCGTGAAGAAATAGACGCTGAGCCCGGCCAGCAGGCCAGCGATTATGGCGAGCTTCAGGCTGACGGAGACCTGCTCCATCTTCTCCATCGCCGAGAAGCCGCGCAGCCAGCCGACCGCCAGGATCAGAAGCAGCACCGCGCTGGTGACGGCCTTGCCCATGGCGGGCGAGTTGAATGTCGTCATCTTCACGGCAAAGGCGCCGAAGAGGTTCAGGTAGTAGGCGACCGAGATGCAGTAGGCGAACGACAGCGCCCAGGAGGCGAAATATTCGGTCCGCCGTTCGGGCGCAGTCCGGTTCGGCTTCTGCGCCAGGTTTGCGATATTGAACCGGATTGCCGCGCCGAACGCATAAGCGGCGAGGCACAGGAACAGCATCACCAGGGGCGCATACTTGCCGTAGGAATGCGACAGGATCGGCCCGAGGACGAGGAAGCCGCTGCCGATGATGGAGGCGAGCGGCGTGACCGTAGCGCGCCAGGCGGTGGCTTTCCGGACGCGCGGCAGCATCAGGCCGACCAGCAGGCCGAGGGTCATGAGGCTGATGAAAATGTCTTGCAGCAAACCGGCCGGGTTCCTTCCATCTCCGCAACAGAATGGATCAGACTGCGCCGCGTTCCGTTTACGCCGGCTTGCCGGACTAGACCACCGTGCCGAACAGGTGGCCGATCACGCCGGTGACGACCATCGCTGCAACGCCCCAGAAGACGACGCGGGTCGCGGCGCGCAGCTTGCTGGCGCCGCCGGCCCGGGCCGAGAGCGCGCCGAGGACGCCAAGGCTGACCAGCGAGACCGCCGCCACGACGGGTGTGATCTGGCCTGCCGGCGCGGCGACGGCCGCTGCGATCGGCAGGGCGGCGCCGATCGTGAAGCTGCCGGCAGAGCTGAATGCCGCTTGGACAGGCCGGGCAGCGACGGCGTCGCTCATGCCAAGCTCGTCACGCGCATGCGCTTCCAGCGCGTCATGCTCGGTCAGCTGGCGGGCGACTTCGCGGGCGGTTTCCGGCGTCAGGCCGCGTTGCAGGTAGATATCGGTCAGTTCTTCCAGTTCCGCTTCCGGGTGACTCTTCAGCGCCGCGCGCTCGATTTCGAGATCCGCCTTTTCAAGGTCAGCCTGCGAGGAGACCGAAACATACTCACCCGCCGCCATGGACATCGCACCGGCCACGAGGCCGGCGAGCCCGGCTGTCAGGATCGTGCCGGTCGAGGCCTCCGCCGAGGCGACCCCGATGACCAGGCCTGCTGTGGAGAGGATGCCATCATTCGCCCCCAGCACCGCCGCGCGCAGCCAGCCGATCCGCTGGAAATAGTGGTGTTCGGTGTGAATGTAGGACTCGTCGGAATGTGGAGGGGATTCTGCCATGCTTCTATCCTGCGCAATCGCTTATGCGTGGCCAAGCGGGGGCTGATGGTCAAGCATGCAAATCGCCCCGGATCAGGCATGACGGCTGCCCTTTGACTTGCGTGATCGGGCGGCGGCGTTTAGGCGTTGATCTGCAAGGATTTCCGGAGGGACACACATGCTTATTGCGCTTGGCATCATCGTTGCCGTCATCGGCTTCATCATCCTTATCTATAACGGATTGGTGATGAAGCGGCAGCGGGTCAATCAGGCCTTCGCCGACGTGGATGTGCAGCTGAAGCAGCGCCAGAACCTGATCCCGAACCTCGTGGAAACGGTGAAAGGCTATGCCAAGCACGAGCAGGAAACCCTGCAGCAGGTGATCGAGGCCCGCAATGCGGCGCAGAGCGCGTCGACCCCCGGCGAAATGAGCCAGGCCGAAGGCATGCTGACCGCCTCGCTCGGCAAACTGTTCGCCCTCGCCGAAGCCTATCCGGACCTGAAGGCCAATACGAACTTCATCCAGCTGCAGAACGAATTGTCCGCGATCGAGGACAAGCTGGCTGCGGCGCGCCGTTTCTACAACTCGGCCGTTCAGGACTACAACACGTCCCGCGAACAGTTCCCGGGCTCCATCATTGCCGGCATGTTCAACTTCGAAGGTCGCGACTTCTTCGATGTCGGCGTCGAGGGCCGCGAGGCGCTGAGCACGCCGCCGGAAGTCAAGTTCTAGGCGAACGCCGGATGTGCTAGCCTGCCGGGGAAACGGGAGGTGACCATGAAAAGATTTATCGGCGCGGCGGCAATCCTGATTGCCGCCGCCATTGTTTCCAGCTGTGCCTCCGGCGGCGGCAGCAGCGGCAGCTGGAGCGCCTCGGGCTGGAACGGGCTTGCGCCGCAGAATGTCTATGGCGGCAATTACCAGTTCTATGCCGCGCCGGCGGAAGGCCAGGGCTTCAAGCTGAAATTCACGGTGAAGACCGACGGCAATTTCAACGTCGCCAGCGCCGGCCCGCCCGCCGAGGCAGACATAGAGGCCGCTGCCGAGGCCGCCGCGCCGGAAGGCTGCACGCTGGTCTCGGTGGAACGCACGGCCGATGGCGGCGCAGTGGCGGACTATGATTGCGGGGAGGCATCCGAATGATCAGAAAGGTCTCGACTTACCTGATGTTTACCGGCCAGGCGGCCGACGCACTCGCGCTCTACACGGACGTATTCCCGCAGAGTGAGTCCAGCGTGCGGGACGGTCCGGTCTACATGGCCGACTGGCGTTTGGCCGGGCATGACGTGATGCTGGTCGACAGCCCGCCCGTGCACGATTTCACCTTTACGCCATCGACGTCCCTGTTCGTCGAGTTCGAGGAAGCCGCGGCACTGGACGCCGCGTTCGCGAAGCTTTCAGACGGCGGATCGGTAATGATGCCACTCGACAATTACGGCTTCAGCCAACGCTTCGGATGGGTGGCAGACAGGTTTGGCGTCAGCTGGCAGCTGAACCTGCCCTGACGCATGCACCCGCGACGCCCGTGAAGGCGCTTGGTGGAGGGGCCGGTTTTGGGGAGCAGGCCGCCCGTCAGGTTTCCGGTCGTGGCAGGTTCAAGGGGCAGGCTGGCGCGAGCACGCCGATGACCGGCGCGATGCTGGCACGATGGCATTCGTCAAACTGCGCAGCGTATGCAGGCATAAGGGCCCGCCCGTCGCAGGCGGCGGCGAGTCGGTCATTGAAATATGGGGATGGCTTCGGCCAGTCACGCTCGGCTTTCTGTCCCGGAATCCAGTCGATGCTGACGAGATAGACGCGCAGGTTCGGTGTTAAGCTCCAATGATACTTCACGCCCCTTCCATAAGCGGCCCGTATCTGCGCGCGCAGCATCAGCACCTGGACCCAGATCAGGGGCCAGAGAAAGGCGAGCTGCGGCGGAAGCCAGGCAGGCGGGTGAAAGAGCGACATGTGCCGGACTATATGTCAGGACACGGAGGTGTCGGATGGATTTGTTTTGGGGTGCATGATTGCAGCAGGTTGGGGCGGCTGGGGTGGTGGATAACTTTCCACGCGCGTCATCCCCGGCCGCGCAGCGGTCTGGGGATGACGCGTGTGAGGGTGAAGTGAGCCTGCGCGCATCCTTCGACTTCGCTCAGGATGAGCGCTCTGGAGAATTGGACTCATGCTGAGCCAAGTCGAAGCATGACTCCCGCAGCACGAAATCCGTCTACGCCATGATCATAAGTGACCAATCATGACTATACCGGACTATAGGCGACCATGCCGGACGACTTTACTACGCCGTCTCCCGCGGCCAGCGCAGTGCTGTCCAGATGACCGTCACGGTGACGAGGATCTCAAAGGCGACGACCAACTGATAGAACGGGCGAGAGCCGATGAAGGTAAGAATTTCGATCAGCGTGTAGAGGATGCCGAACACGACATTGCTCCAGCGGCTGATCACCGGCGGGAGAAGGGACGACAGAGCAATCATCAGGGCCGGAATTGCCAGTGTCAGGGCGACGCCGATCAGGATGCCATCAGTTGCCGCCCCCAGCGGGCCGATCTGCCCCGCCGCCATGTCCTCGATGGTGCCGGGCAGGTACATGCTGAAATAGTCGTTATAGATATAAAGCGACATCAGCGCCGCCCAGAGCAGAGACAGCTTGACGGGGGTGGAAGGCCGGGAATCCTTCAGCGGCGGCTTGGGCATGTCAAAAACAACCTTCTCGATTATCGATAAGACTGTTTTTTCCTAACACCGGCCTGTGAGGCTGTCAAAACGCAATTGCCCGGACGCGCGGCCGTACCCGGAAGGGAGACGTCAGCGGGTTACCTGCGCTGCAAACCACGGGACCAGCCGTTCGATTGCTTCTTCGATCTGTGGCGTGGAAAGCGCGAAGGAGAAGCGCATGAAGTGTTTGCCGTCGACGGGGTCGAAATCGACGCCCGGTGCGGTGGCGACGCCGGTATCCTCCAGCAGCTTCAGGCAGAAGGCGAGGCTGTCGTCGGTGAAGCGTGAAACGTCCGCATAGATATAGAAGGCCCCATCCGGCGGGGCGATCTTTTCCAGGCCGAGTTTCGGCAGCGCCTCCAGCATCAGTTCGCGGTTGCGCCGGTAAACTTCGACATGGCCTTCCAGTTCGTCGCGCTGGTCCATCGCGACGAGGCCTGCGTGCTGGGAGAGCGACGGCGCGGTGAGGAAGAGGTTGCCGATATAGGCGCCGGTGCGCCGCGCCATGTCCGGCGGGGAGACCAGCCAGCCGAGCCGCCAGGGCGCCATGGAGAAGTATTTCGAGAATGAGTTCACGATGTAGGCGTCCGGCGCAAATTCCAGCATGGAATGGATCTCCGGCCCGAAGGACAGGCCGTGATAGATCTCGTCGGAAATGATGCGGATACCTTTTGCCTTGGCGACCTCGGCAATGGCGGCGAGTTCCGAGGCAGGGATGATCGTGCCGGTGGGGTTTGCCGGGCTGGCAATGATGACGCCCTGCGGGGCCGGGTCCAGCGCATCGAGCGCGGCGGCGGAGATCTGGTAGCGCGTGTCTTCCCCGCACGGGATCTCGATGCCTTCGAAGTTCAGGGCACGGACCGTGTTGCGGTAGGCGACATAGCCGGGGCGGGCAAAGGCGATCCGGTCACCCGGCGAGAAGGCCGTGGCGAGCGCCAGCACCAGCGCGGGCGAAGCGCCGTTCGTAATGGCGAGCCGGTCCGGCGTCATGTCCAGTCCGTACATGTCCTTGTAGTGCTGGCAGATGCGCGCCTTCAGGGGCTGGCTCTCCCAATAGCCCATCGGGTCTGAGTCGAGCACGTCATGGCTGCGCGCTATGGCCGCCTTCGGCGCAGGCGTGGAGGGCTGGCCGAATTCCATATGCAGGATGCGGCGGCCTTCTTCCTTCAGTTCGTGCGCGCGTTTGGAAATCGTGATCGCGCGGAACGGATCGATGTCTTGTCCCATGGGAGACCTGTATGTGAGGGGTTACTTGGCGACGAGCGAGGGGAGCCAGGTGGCAAGGCCCGGCACGGTGGCGACCAGCGCGATCAGGAACAGCTGGAGCATGATGAACGGCACCGCGCCGCGCCAGATCTGCATTGTGCTGACGTCCGGCGGCGCGGCGCCGCGCAGGTAGAACAGGGCGAAGCCGAAGGGCGGTGTCAGGAAGCTGGTTTGCAGGTTCAGCGCCATCAGGATGGCGAGCCAGACCGGATCGAAACCGAGCAGGATCAGCGGCGGGGCGACCAGCGGCACGACCACGAACACGATCTCGATAAAGTCGAGGAAGAAGCCCAGCACGAACATGACGATCATGGTCATCAGCAGGGCGCCCCAGCGCCCACCCGGCATGGCGTGCAGCACGTCCTTCACGATGTCATCGCCGCCGAAGCCCCGGAAGACGAGGCTGAACAGCGAGGCGCCGATCAGGATGAGGAACACCATGCTGGTAATATGGGTCGCGCTCTTCAGGGCGGGCATCAACTGGCGCATGCGGCGCAGCACGAGCAGGCCAGCCCCGATGGCGGCGAAGAAGATCAGGCTGGCGACCAGCGTGACGATGATGCCGGTCAGGCTGGCGGCACTCATGTCTTCCACGCCGAGGCGAAGGTCCATCGTATTGCGGACAATGAGGACGAGGATCAGGCTGGCGAGGCCGGCCATGATGACAGGCGTCAGGCGGCTGCTGGTCTCACGCGACAGGCGCAGGCCTGCGAGGAGGATGGCGCCCGCCGCGCCGATGGCGGCGGCTTCTGTGGGCGGAGCGACGCCGCCGAGGATCGCGCCGAGCACGGCGAAGATCAGCGCCAGCGGGGCGCCGAAGCCGAAGGCGACTTCCTTGAGGGTGAGCGGTGCGGTGCCGTCATCCACGGTCACGGCCGGGCAGCGCTTGGGCTGGGTGACGGCATTGAAGGCGATCCAGGCGATGTAGAGCCCGACCAGCATCAGGCCCGGGATCAGCGCGCCGGCGAAGAGGTCACCCACCGAAACGACGAGCGACTTGCCGCCGCTGGAGAGGCTCGCCTGGCTGGCGGCGTTGGAGACGGCATCGGCCAGCAGGATCAGCACGATGGACGGCGGAATGATCTGGCCGAGTGTGCCGGAGGCCGCAATGGTGCCGGAGGCAAGGCGTGGGTCATAGCCCTGCTTCAGCATGGACGGCAGCGCGATCAGCGTCATGGTGATCACGGTCGCGCCGACAATGCCGGTGGAGGCGGCCAGCAGCGCACCGACGAGCACAACGGCATAGCCAAGCCCGCCATTCAGCTTGCCCAGCATGCGGCTGGCGATGTGCAGCAGGTCTTCGGCCACGCGCGAGCGTTCGAGGATCACGCCCATCAGGACGAACAGCGGCACGGCGATCAGCGTCGTGTTCTGCATGATCGAGCCGCCCTGGATGCGGCTGGGCAGGGAGCGCAGCAGCGGTTCGGGGAAGACGCCGAGGCCGATGCCGATCAGGGCATAGATCAGGGCGACGCCGCCAAGCGTCAGCGCCACCGAATAACCCATCAGCAGCGCACCGATGGCGCTGGCGAACATGAGCAGGGCGAGGATGATCTCAAGCTCCATGAGCGCTCTCCGTCGTGGAGGTGGCCGGGGCTTCGTTCTCCAGCTTGCCCGTCAGGCGCAGCGCCGCCTTCAGCGCTTCCGACAGGCCCTGCGCCAGCATCAGCACGGCAAAGGCCGGGACCAGCGTCTTGAAGAGGTAGAGGAAAGGCAGGCCGTCGGACTCCGTGGAGCCTTCGAACAGCGACCAGGCACGGGCAAGGCCCTGCTCGCCGGTCGTCAGGATGCGGATACAGATCGGGAAGAGGAAGAAATAGATGCCCGCCATTTCGATCCAGTTGCGGCCATCGGCGCCGAAGCGCGGGCGCAGGATGTCGACGCGGACATGGCCGTCATCGCGCAGCGTCGCGGCGGAGCCCAGCATGAACATCGCGGCGAAGGCGTAGATCACCAGCTCATTCAGCCAGGTGAAACTGATGCCATAAGTGTATCTCAGCACGACCACGGACAGCTGGAACAGGACCAGCAGGAGCGCGCCGGCGATTGCGCCGCCGAGGGCAACGCCGCTGATGGTATCGATGACGGCGCTGACGCGTTTCGAGAGGCCTTCGACCAGGTTCGGCAGGATGAGGGTGACGAGCGGCAACAGGAAAACGGGCAGGAGCGCGATGCCCACCCATTTCAGGATTGTGCCGAGATGAAGGAAAAAGGCCGGATCCATGCTGGGGCGACCGGCTATTTGTTGCTGTCGCGGGCGGCGTAGTAGGCGCCGTCCGAAATGGTGGACCAGCCGCGCATCAGCTTCAGCGAGCGCTCGAAGCTGTCATAGATGCGCTTCTCGATCCCGTCCTTGCCGGAGTCTGCCCGCACGTCCCAGGCCGCTTCAGCCATGGCGGAGACGACTTCCGGCGGGAAGCTGCGCAGTTGCACGTCATGCTCGCGCAGCAAGAGGTCGAGGTGGACGGCGTTCTGATAGGTGAACTCGCCGACCGAGGTGTGGTTCACGCTTTCGCAGGCCGCTTTGACGATGGCCTGTTCGCCGGGGGAGAAACTGTCCCAGACACGGCGGTTGATGCCGCAGGCGAGGCTGGAGCCCGGCTCGTGGAAGCCGGGGCCGTAATAGTAGGGCGCCTCCCGGTGGAAGCCGAGATAATAGTCGTTCCACGGGCCGACCCATTCGGTCGCGTCGATCGCGCCGGTCTGCAGCGACTGGTAGATCTCGCCGCCCGGAATGGCGATGGACGAGCCGCCGAGCGCACGCAGCACGTCGCCGCCCTGTCCCGGAATGCGCATCTTCAGGCCGACAAGGTCGTCGAGGCTGTTGATCTCCTTGCGGAACCAGCCGCCCATCTGGTGGCCGGAGTTCGCCGCCTGGAATGATTTCACGCCGAACTGGCCGGAAAGCTCGTCCCAGAGTTCCTGTCCGCCGCCGAAATCGATCCAGCCCATGATCTCCTGCGCCGTCATGCCGAACGGCACGGCGGTGAAGAACGGGTAGGCGGAGGATTTGGCCGTCCAGTAGTATTCGGCGCCGTGATACATGTCGGCCGAACCGTTCGCGACCGCGTCGAAACATTCGAAGGCCGGGACGAGTTCGCCGGCGGCAAAGACCTTCACCTCGATCACGCCGTCTGTTTCGGCCATGATGCGGCGGGCGACGCGCTCTGCGGCTTCGCCAAGGCCCGGCAGGCCCTTCGGCCAGGTGGTGACCATGTTCAGCTTGCGCCGGTTGCGGCTGATCGCCGGGGTGCCGGCGAGCGGCGTGGTGCTGGGGTTGGCAAAGGCGGCTGCTGCGCCGCCAAGGCCGAGCACGCCCGCGCCAACGAGATTACGTCTGTTGATCATGCGTTTCCTTCCCCATTACCCGTCAGGGCGCCCGGACCCGGTCTCTTCACGGACCTATTCGTCGTCGCGGAGCAGCCTCCATCGGTCTCCGTCGAGCACTTCGAGCGGTTTGTAACGGCGCTTGTAATCCATTTTCGGGCTGCCCTTGACCCAATAGCCCAGATAGACGTGCGGCAGGCCGAGGTCCTGCGCATGCCGGATATGGTCGAGGATCATGAAGTGGCCGAGCCCGCGGCCGTCCAGATCCGGGTCGAAGAAGGTGTAGACCATCGAGAAGCCGTCATGCAGCACATCAGTGATCGAACAGGCGACCAACGGGGCGTCTTCCTCCGGCCCGTCGCGGTATTCGAAGATCAGGCTTTTCACCGGGCTTTCGCCGACCATGGCCGCATAGTCGCGATAGGACATGTCCGACATGCCGCCGCCGTCGTGGCGGGTTTTCAGATAGGCCTTCAGCAGGTTGTACTGCTCGCGCGTTGGCTCGGCCTCGACCTGGCGGCGGATGAGGTCCCCATTGCGCTGCATGGCGCGCCGGTCATTGCGGGACGGAATGAAATCCCGCGTCGGCACCCGCACGCTGCGGCACGCATTGCAGCGCGGGCAGGCCGGCCGGTAGGCGATGGTCTGGCTGCGCCGGAAGCCGGACTGGCTGAGCAGGTTGTGGACCAGATCTGATTCGGTGATCGAGAGATTCGTGAACGCCTTGCGTTCTTTCCGGCCCGGAAGATACGGACAAGGGCTCGGATTCGTTACGTAAAAACGCAACGAACGCTCCAGACCGGGGGGCAGGATCTTCGAGTCCGTAAATTTCATGCCTCAGACACTACACTTACAGATCGAACCGCCAAGGGGCGAAGAGCGTAAACACGCACCAAAGCACAAAAACGAGCGGTCCGCCGAAGCGAACGAAGTCCCCGAAGCGGTAATGGCCGGGTCCCATGACCAGCATGTTCGTCTGATAGGCGATCGGCGTCGCGAAACTGCAATTGGCACCGTAAATCACCGCCAGCAGGAAAGGTAGCGGATCCGACACGTTCAGCTCGTGCGCCGCAGAGAGCGCAATCGGCGAGAACAGGATGGCCGTCGCCGCATTCGACAGCAGGTTCGTCAGGATGGCGACCGCGAGGAACAGGGCGGAAAGAACGGCCAGCGTGCCATAGGGCGAGGCAATGTTGACCACGGCATGGGCAATGAAGGAGGCCGCGCCGGTCTTCTCCAGCGCCATGCCCATGGCCAGCGCCGCACCGATGACGAGGAAGATGCGCAGGTCCAGCGAGCGGCTCGCCTGCCGGTAGTTCAGACAGCCGGTGACCAGCATGGCCACGGCGCTCAGCACCGAGGCGTGGAGGATCGACAACAGGCCGGAGGCGGCACTGATAACGAGGGCCAGCGCGATGACCCGCGCGGCCAGCGCCTTTGTGGTGAGCGGGATTTCGGTCTGCGACCATTCCAGCAGGATCAGGTCGCGGCTCTGGCGCAGCTCCAGAAAGGCATCCGGCGGTCCGCACAGCAGCAGCGTGTCGCCGGATTCGAGGCGGATCTCGCCGAGCTTGGTGCGGATCATGCGGCTGCGGCGCTGGATGCCCAGTGTCACAGCGCGTGTGAGACGGCGAAAGCCCAGCATCTCTACCGTGCGGCCCACCATGCGGGAGCCGGGCGCGATGACGGCCTCGGTCAGCGACAGGCGGCGCGGCTTGCCGCTGTCGTCCATGTCGCCGCCGGCAGACTGCCAGACCTGCTGCAGGAAGTCCGGCTGGCGGGCGAGGACGTTCTGGATCGCCGCGCGCGTGGCGGCCACGATGACGAGGTCTCCGGGGCGCAGCTTGATGTCTTCATAAGGCGGGAGCACGGCGCGCTCGCCGCGCTGGATCATGCGCACGGTCATGTCCGGCAGGTCGGTGAACATGCCGGCGACAGGCTTCTTGCCTTCGAGGAAATGGCCCTGTGTCACTTCGATCTGGGCGAGGAACTGCTTGGATGAGGTGGAGGCGATGTCTTCGGTCAGGCCCTCGCGGACCGGCAGCAGGAAGCGGGAGAAGACCAGCAGGTAGACCATGCCCGCCGCGGCGAGGACGAGACCCATGGGCGACTGGTCGAAAAAGCCGAGCTGGCGGCCCTCGATCCGGTCGAACGCTTCGGCGGCCAGCAGGTTGGTCGAGGTGCCGATCAGCGTCGTCATCCCGGCGAAGATGGAGATGAAGCTGAGGGGCATCATCAGCTTTGAGGCCGAGGACTTCATCCGGTGGGCGATGGCGCTCATCACCGGCAGGAACATGATCACGATGGGCGTATTGTTGACGAAGGCGCTGATGCCGAACACGGCAAGGAAGGCGAGCAGCAGCGTCATGCGCGGGCGCCGGTCATAGCCGGACAGCAGCGCCTTGGTCGGGCCTTCAAGGGCGCCGGTCTGGAACAGGCCCTGGCCGACGACCAGCAGCGCCATGATGGTGATCAGGGCCGGATTGCCGAACCCCGAGAGCAGGTCTTGCGCGCTGATCGGCGTGCCGTCCTCGCCATGCGCGCCGGGCAGGGTGAACAGGACCAGCAGCGCCGCGATGACGCAGACGGAGACCAGCTCCATCGACCAGCGGTCGAGCATGTAGAAACAAATGGCGGCGAGGACGACGCCGAGGCTCGCCCACATGGTCCAATGTGTCAGGAATTCTGCGAGCATCAGGGCTCCGGGACTTTCTGGTGTGGCCCCCGGAAACCGGAGGGCGTTAACCCTCTAATTGGACCAGTATGCTGACCCGCCGGTTAACGGGCAAGTGGGGCTGAGCGGCGATCAGCGGACGTGTATCGGCCAGACCGGCCACGCCGCGAATACGTTCCGCCGCGACACCTTCGGATTCGAAGACACGGCGGGCCTCATTGGCGCGGTCCGAAGACAGCTCCCAGTTGGAGTAGCCGGGGGCGAGACTCGGGAAGGCATCGGTGTGGCCTTCGAGGGTCAGTGTCCCCTCCGTACCGGCCAGTGCGGCGGCAGTCTCGCGGGCCAGGGCGAGGCCGGTTTCGGTGAAGCGGCCATCGGCGCGGTCGAACAGGGGGCGCTCTGCCGTGTCGACAAGGTCGATGCGGATGCCGTCTGCCTCTTTGGCCAGCACGACGCTGGAGCCCGCTGCGATGAGGGCCGGGTTTGCGCTGAGCGCGCTGAACACGCGATCTGCCGCCGAGGGGCCGGATTGCACCGCGACGGCGGTGGCGGCATCCGGTGTACGGTTGTGGAAATAGTCCGCAATCTCGGCACGGTCGTCGGCGGAGACGCCGCTGATCAGCCACATCAGGAGGAAAAACGCCATGAGCGCGGTCAGGAAGTCGGCATAGGCCATCTTCCAGGTGCCTGCCTTTCGGGCGGGCGCGACGGGCATTCTGCCCGCGCCTTGTGAAGAGTAAGTGGCATAAGCCATCTGCTCGCTCGAACCCTCTCCTTCTGAGTGGTCTGCCTGTATTAGCAGGCCTTGGTGAAGGTCAGGTCACGCCAGACGGTGGGATTTCGATGAAATTCGATCTATCTGGTAGGCGCACAATTGGAGAATCGACATGGCACGCACGGCATTTCTTGGCCTCGGGGTGATGGGGTTTCACATGGCGGGCCATCTCGCCGCGAAGGGCCATGAGGTCGTGGTGTGGAACCGCACCCCTGCGAAAGCCGAGAACTGGGCGAGCCAGCACAAGGGCGAAGTCGCCAAGGATCCTGCCTCTGCCGCCTTCGGCGCAGAATATGTCTTCCTGTGCCTGGGCGACGATCCGGACGTGGCCGAAGTGTTCACGGCGATGGAGCCGAGCGTGGCCGCCGGCATGGTGATTGTCGACCACACAACCGCGTCGGCAGACCTCGCCCGCGATCTCTATGCCCGCTGCAAGGCGAAGGGCGCGCATTTCCTGGATGCGCCGATTTCCGGCGGGGAAGCCGGCGCGCGCAATGGCGCCCTGACGATCATGTGCGGCGGCGACGACCCGACCTTCGAACAGGCCCGCCCCGTCATGGCAGCCTATGGCAAGCGGATGACCCATATCGGCTGCGCCGGGTCCGGCCAGCTGGCAAAGTCCGTCAACCAGATCTGCATTGCCGGCATCGTGCAGGGCCTCGCCGAAGGCCTGCACTTTGCCGAGAAGGCCGGGCTGGACGCCGCGACCGTAATCGAGGCGATCAGCGGCGGGGCGGCGCAGAGCTGGCAGATGGAAAACCGCTGGAAGACCATGACCGAAGATCACTACACGCACGGTTTCGCCGTCGACTGGATGCGCAAGGACCTCCGCATCACGCTGGAAGCGGCCCGCGACAACGGGGCGACGCTGCCGGTGACGGCGCTGGTCGACCAGTATTATGCCGATGTGCAGGCCATGGGCGGCAACCGCTGGGATACGTCCAGCCTGCTGGCCCGGCTGAAGCGCTGAGGCCGGGAGGTGCGGCGTCTCGACATTCATCTGAGGGCGGACGAGCGGCTTGATGTCGTGCTGCGCGCCGTCAAGGCTTCGGAGCCGGTGGACTACTATGTCATCGACACCGAGCAGAAAGACCGCAAGCTGGTCTCCGTCTTCATCCGCGAAGGCGTGGAGCAGACGTTGATGGACAATGTCCAGTCTGCCCTCGAAGGTGCAAAGGATTGGCGCATCTCCATCCTGCCGATTGAGGCGACCGCCCCGAAACTGCAGGAGCCCAAGCCGGGCAAGCAGGCAAAATCCACACAGGCCACGCGTGAGGAAATCTATTCCGACGTGGCGAGCGGCGCGCGGTTTGACCGGAACTTCTTCGTCATGGTCATCCTGTCCACCATCGTGGCGGCGATCGGCCTTAACTCCGACGGGGTGGCCGCCGTGATCGGGGCCATGGTGATCGCACCGCTGCTCGGCCCGGTGCTCGGCTTCTCCATGGGCGCTGCGCTGGGCGACTTTGATCTTCTGAAACGGGCAACGATGACATTGGCAGCGGGCATCGGTACCGCGCTTGCCTGTTCGCTGCTCCTGTCTTTCGTGTTGCCGATTGACCTGCAAAGCCGGGAGCTGATGTCGCGCGCGGAAGTTCGCCTCGACGGGCTGGCGCTCGCCATGGCGGCAGGCGGGGCGGCGGCGCTGTCGCTGACGCGCAGCCAGTCGGCAACGCTTGTCGGCGTGATGGTGGCCGCGGCCCTGCTGCCGCCGGGCGCAGCGGTGGGCCTGTTCATGGGCGCCGGGGAATGGCCGCTCGCCCTGCGGGCCTGCCTCCTGCTGGCACTGAACGTTGCGGCGCTGATCCTGTCGGCCCTGATCGTGTTCCGGCTGCGCCGCATCCGGCCGAGGTCGTGGATCGAGCAGAAGAATGCGAACCGGGCCGTGCTGCTGAATGCCCTCTTGTCGGGCTTTGTGCTGATCGCTTCCATCGCGCTGATACTTTATCTTGATCTCGGAAACAAAGTATCGATCGGGTAATTCGGAACAGAGACCGGCAGAGACCCAGATGACCGACCCAAACCGATTCCGCTCACGGATTGCGACGGAAGACGATATCCCTGCGATCATCGACCTGATGCGCGCCTCCATTGCCGTCAATATGCGGGCGTTCCTGTCCGAACCGGAGATCAGGGCGGCGCAGGAAACGATGGGCGTCGACCGCAGCCTGATCGCGGACCGGACCTATTTCGTGATCGAGGCCGATGCGGACGGTGAAACGGTGATGGTTGCCTGTGGCGGCTGGGGCAAGCGCCGGACGCTCTATGGCGGCGATCACTCGCCGGGGCGGGACGACAGCCTGTCCGATCCGTCGACCGATGCGGCGCGCATCCGCGCCATGTACACGCATCCGGACTGGATCCGTCAGGGCCTCGGCACGATGCTGCTGGAGCTTGGCGAAGGCGCCGCGCGGGGCGCGGGATTTTCCACGATCGAACTGGGCTCCACCGTGCCGGGCCGCCCGCTCTATGAGGCACGCGGCTATGAGGCGTTCTTTACCGAGCACCACACCGGCGCCAATGGTGAGCGCAACACCGTGATCCACATGCGCAAGCCGCTGTAAGCAGGCGGGGCAGGCGGGTTTACATCCCGGCCTGAACTTCTAGGTTGGGGGCGAAACCCCCAAAGCACCCGCGAGAGCGACGCGGCCTTTGATGACCCACACCCCACCGAAAAGATTGGATTTATCATGACGCAGGTCAAAAACGGCGACACCGTCAGCATTCATTATAAAGGGACGCTGAATGACGGCACGACGTTCGACAGTTCCGAGGGACGTGATCCGCTGGCTTTTCAGGTCGGCTCCGGACAAATCATTCCGGGCCTCGATTCGGCCATTCCGGGCATGGCTGTCGGCGACAAGAAAACCGTCAATGTGCCTTGCGACCAGGCCTATGGCCCGGTTAACCCCGATATGCGCCAGCAAATTCAGCGCACGGAGATTCCGGGCGACATCCCGACCGAAGTCGGCACGCGCCTCCAGATGCAGGCCCAGAATGGCCAGGTCATTCCGGTCGTCGTGGTCGACGCCAATGAATCCACGGTGACGCTGGACGCGAACCACCCGCTGGCCGGTCAGGACCTGACCTTCGCCATCGAACTGGTCGAAATCAAACCGGCCGCCTGAGGCGCTACAGGCCTTCCTTTTTTGCCTTCCACAGGAAGAAGGCGGCAAGCCCCAAGCTGACGATGGGCAGCAGGATGCCGAATTCGTCGATGTAGAAGTGTGTCTTCTCGCCATGCGCCGTCAATGGTGTGTAGATGCGCTGCAGGAACAAATTGTGGCTCGCGTGCAGAATCGCCGCGGGCCACAAGCTTTTCGAGCGGAATGTGATCCACGCATAGATAATACCCATCGGCATGACCGACAGTGTGAACAGGATCATCTGCAGCGCCGGGGTGCCCTCACCGGCATTGTAATCCGTGAACAGAATTCCAGGCCAGTGCCACAGAGACCAGATCAGACCGGACAGCAGGCCGACGGCCCAGAACGGCATTATTTTGCGCATCTCCCAGACCATAAAGCCGCGCCAGCCGATCTCTTCACCAAGAGCCCGCGACATGGAGGCTGCCATGCCGAGCGTGGCGGTCATGAGAATGCCGCCTGCGGCGGCAATGGCGCCCGGGGAGTCGCTGGTGGTAATGAAGCTGGCAAAGACTGCCAGGGCATTCGGATCGCCGAAGCCGCTGCCGCCGAGGCTGAGCAGCCAGACGGGCAGGTACATGGCGAGGCCGTAGCCGATGGGCAGTACATAGGCCAGCCAGTTCCATTTCCATTCACCCCAGCCCCAGGGCAGGCTTGCCACTGGCCGTTTGAGGATCAGGCAGGTGAGCACGGCCGCCAAGCCAGGGGACCACATGACGCCGGTGACGCTGAGCAGGTTCATTGCACCCTGCGTGATCATGATGGCGTAGAAGATGCAGCTGATCGCCAGCATCAGAACCAGGAACAAGCCAAGAGCCCGCCAGGCAGCTTTTTTGTTATCGATGTTCATGCCGGATTACCCCGCCCGCTTCTGTGTGCGCATTGCCAGTCTGGCTAGCACGTGAGGGCGTGCCGGGAAATCCGTTCAACTGTCCACCGCTTCGAACCGCTTCCTGTAGGCGTGGGGGGATGTGCCCGCGATCTGGCGGAAGGCTGTGCGAAACGTCTCGATCGAGGCAAAGCCGGACTGAAGGGCGATATCGGCAATGTCCAGCCGGGTTGTCTCGAGCAGGTTCATTGCGCGGAACACACGTTCCCTGCGCAGCCATTTCAGCGGTGTTGTGCCGGTGCCCTCACGGAACCGGCGCAGGAAAGTCCGCTCGCTCATTCCGGCAAGATCCGCAAGGCACGTAATCGTCAGGGGACGGTCCAGTTGCTCACGCGCGGTGTCCAGCACGCTGGCGATGGATTTTCCGGGCCGTTCCTGAACGGGCGCTTCGACATATTGGGACTGCCCGCCGTCGCGATGGGGCGGGGCGACGAGGCTGCGCGCCACCTTGTTGGCGATGCCGGAGCCGTAATCCTGCCGGATGACGTGGAGGCTGGCATCGATGGCAGCGCTGCTGCCCGCTGATGTGATGATGCTGCCGTTGTCGACATAGAGCACGTCTTCGGTCAGGTCGATGTCCGGGAATTGCTGCTTCATGCGGGGCAGGTGGTTCCAGTGTGTCGTCGCCTGCCGTCCATTCAGCAGACCGGCATGGGCGAGGACGAAGGCCCCGGTGCAATAGGAAACGAGGCGGGCATCGCGGGCATGCGCGGCCGTCAGCGCGCTCAACATGTCGTCCGGGGGTGTGTCATCCACATCGCGCCAGCCGGGAATGATGATCGTGTCCGCTGATTGGGTGATTTCCAGCCCGTGCTGAGACGAGATCGAAAAGCCGCCCATGGCGCGATTTGCCCCGCGCGGCGCTGCGACCCGGAAATCGTACCAGTCCACGTCCAGCTCAGGTCGCTTCCAGCCGAAAATCTCGGCAGCGATGCCGAATTCCAGGGGCCAGAGCCGGTCATAGACCAGAGTCACAACACGGTGGGACGGGGCGGATCCGTTATAAGGCAGAGGTATCTCCGGAATTGGCGAAAATCGACCAGATGTTGTCATTATCGCCAATTCCGGCGCGAAAGGCAAATGCCTAACTTCGCCGCATCAGAGGATGCAGTGAGGAGAAATTCCCATGATGAAGTCAAAGCTTTTTGATGCCCGGACGAGTCGGCTCGGCGCGCTGGCTGGTTTGCTGACGCTGCTGGCGGCGCCCGCCGCAGCCGGGCCCGCAGGCACTTATGTGCGCACGATGGAAGGAGGCAGGCCAGCGGCAGAGCGCTGCGCAGCCGCCGCGGCCCATGCCGGTCACGCCGCAGCGGATGGTATTGCCATTTGTACAAAGGCTATTGAAGCCGCCGGAGCCAGTGTCGAGACGAAGGCTGCCAGCCTTACAAACCGAGCCTTGCTGTTTCGCAGCGCGGGCGATCTGGATGCCGCCCTGGAAGACTGCGGAGGCGCACTGGCGCTCGTGCCGGATCATCCGGGTACGGCGGTGACGTGTTCCGCAGTATACATCAATGCCGGGAAGCCAGACGCCGCGATTGGCTTGCTGGAGGGCGCGCCGCTGCCGGCGCCGGGCGTGCGGTATCGCTACTATCACAACCTCGCGCTCGCCCATCACGATCTGGGGCAATACGCGCTAGCGTATGATTTTCTCCAGAAAACGCTGGAGACAAATCCGGGGTTCACGCCCGCGATCGAACTGAAGAAACAGTACCGGGTGGCCGGAGAATAGGCGTGGGGGCTTCCCGGCCCCCGCCGATCACTCTGCCGGAACCGAAGTGAATTCTTCTTTCCAGGCGGTCATTTCTTCGCGGTTGTCGTGGTCCCACGGATGGAAGCCCGGTTTGAACCAGGAGAGCCATGTTTTCCAGCCCTTGCCGAACAGCGACGGCTTCTTCCAGAGGAATGCCTTCACCGCGCGGTCGGCGTCTTCCTGGGAGTAGCCGTCGGCCATCAGGAGGTCTGCAGAATACCGGGCAATGTTCCCGGTGAAATTCCGGGTGATAAACAGCATGGACAGGCAGCGGCGGTAATAGCGCTTCCACGGCGACCAGTCCTTTGTCGCCTCGAGGAAGACGTCATAGGCAACGGCCTTGTGCTCGGTCTCCTCCATGGCGTGCCAGCGCCACAGCTGTTCCAGTGCCGGGTCGGTCTTGCTGAAGAGCAGGCCGTAATCGGTTTTGAGTTCCATCATCAGGTCCGCCATCATGGCCGTGAAATGCTCAAGGCAAATCGTAGCCATCAGCATACGGAACCGGCCATTGTCATAGGCGAACTTCAGGTTGTCCCGGATCTCTTTCTCGATCGCATCGACGGGGTATTTCATCCGGTCGATCTTGTTGTTCAGCAGGTGATGCTCGCGCGAATGAATGGCTTCCTGGCGGATGAAGTCCTTCACGTCCTGCGCCAGTTTGCCGGAGACCTCGTTCTTGTAGGCTTTCACCGCGTCGATGAACATCCGCTCGCCATCCGGGAAGGTCAGCGACATGGCGTTGAACACGGCCGTGGCGACCGGATCGCCGTCCAGCCAGGGGCCATTATCGGCGGCGGCCATGTCAAAATGCAGGTCGCGGGGCAGAATCGTTACATCTTCGGGCGTGCGCTTGGTCGTCATGATGCTAGGAACCTTGAGGAAACAACTGGACAACAGTCTTATGCTGACAAATAACGCTACTGACAAAAATGTCAATAAAGAGTAACGACACCCCGAGAATCCGGCGCAGTCCGGAAGAGTCCCGCGCCAATATCCTGGCGGCGGCGGAGACGTTGTTGGTGGAACAGGGGCCACAATCGCTGCGGCTGGCGGACGTGGCGAAGGCCGCGGGCGTCGCCAATGCCACCGTGCTGCACCATTTCGGTTCCATCGATGCGGTTCAGCAGGCGCTGATGGAGCGGATGATCGGCGAGCTTGTCGACAGCATCCTCGCCATCGAGATCCCGGCCGACGCACCGGCGGAGGCGCGCGCGGTCGGCCTGAAGACGCTGTTCGACGCGCTGGAGACGCCGGGCGCCGCGCGCCTCGCCGCCTGGCTGGAACTGACGGACGAAACGAGCCGCCTGACGGTCGTGCGGGAAGCGGTTCAGCAGGTGGCGCAGAAAAAGATTTCTCAGGCTGGCGTGCCCGAAGACGTCGCCGAAGACATGATCCTGCTCAGCGTTACACTGGCCCTCGGCGTTGGCCTCTTCGGCCCGTCATTGGGCCGCCTGATCGGCAAGCCGGAAGGCCGGGCAAGGGAACTGACGCTGCAGATGCTGCTCGCAAACTTCCAGCGGTTGGTGGGGTGAGTTTTTCATCGACGTCCGGACCCGACGAGGCAAGTTTTCAGACCCGGCAGTTCATCCTATTCAAGGTACCTTCGGCAAGCTCGATTTGCTCGATCAGGGAGTTTCCGTAACTATTTGCCACATCGAAAAAGATGCGCTCCGCAGCCAGAGCTTCAGCCAATCGCGGTTGGTTTATCACCATGTCCTCCGGTGCAAGCAAACGCCTAACGGACTGCAAATAAGCCTCTGCGTAACTTACAACTGTATTGTAATTGGCCCTGCTTCCCTCGAAAGCGTGATAGACGCTTTCGAGCTCACTCAAGTCAACAATGCTGATTCTACGAACAACACTTTGATTTGCATTCCAAGCAGCACGGACCATGACGTATCGCTTTCCTTCCATATCAGACAGCGATTGCATGGCTGTTCCAGTGTTCTGAATGGTGGATGCAATTGCCTGGGCGCTTAATTCGAAGCGTGCACGCTCAAGACGGGAATCCAGTTTTCCTGAATTATCAAGAAGCTCCATTCTCTGCGTGGCCATTTTGAAAGCGCTTGGACTGACAATGCCTGAGTCGATATTCTGCGTCGGAAACATCAATCCCATGATGCTTTGGCTATCTTCACGCAGGGCATTCGCAACTATGGTGGCATTGTTCAGTATGGTCGCAGAGTTCTTTGCTAGTTCGCGAGCAGTATTCCGGTTTTCAGCCAGTTCGGTACAAATGGTTCTTACAGCCGCGGTCTGTTCTGCCTTGGACAATTCTCGATATTTGAGACCGAAAGCCAGCACTGTAACTGCTATGGCTCCGAGAAATCCAAATAGGATAAGACGTTTGAGTAGATCGTAACTTTGGCTCTGATTGACTTGCCTTAACAAGCCTGAACGCAGTACGCCGTGGGCGAAACCGAAGAAGAGCAACAATCCGAAACCCGTCAGCACAAGTGGGTCGCTCAGATACTGGGCAATGCTGGCGAAGCCCTCCATTTGCTTGTCAGGCATTGATCATCCCCCTTCAGGCAATTCAACCTAATATAGGGTATGTTTCTAATTTCACGCAAATCACCAACGCAAGAGAGCACGAGCATGAGTGCGATGCGCGCGCTAAATTGTACGTATTGTTTGTTCGCTTAGAGACGGATTTGGCTTACCCGCCCAACGTCTCCGCCGCCTTCTCCGCGAAGTACGTGATAATCCCGCTTGCGCCGGCGCGTTTGAAGCACATCAGGCTTTCCATGATCACGCGGTCGCCGTCGATCCAGCCGTTCTGGGCGGCGGCCATGATCTGGGCGTATTCGCCGGAGACCTGGTAGGCGAGCGTCGGCACGCCGAACGTGCTCGAGACACGCTGCACAATGTCCAGATACGGAAGACCTGGTTTCACCATCACCATGTCGGCGCCTTCGGCGAGGTCGAGCGCAACTTCGCGCAGGGCTTCCTCGGAATTGGCCGGGTCCTGCTGGTAGGTCTTCTTGTCGCCCGAGAGGGCCTGGGCCGAGCCAATGGCGTCGCGATAGGGGCCGTAGAAGCCGGAGGCATATTTCGCGGCGTAGGACAGGATCATCATATTGGTGAAGCCTTCCTCGTCGAAGGCTTCGCGGATGGCGCCGATGCGACCGTCCATCATGTCCGACGGGGCGACAATGTCCGCGCCAGCCTGCGCATGGGCGAGGGCCTGTTTCACGAGCCGCTCCACGGTTGCGTCATTCGGGATCGTGCCGTCGGAGTCCAGCAGGCCATCATGGCCGTGGCTGGTATAGGCGTCGAGCGCGACATCGGTGATCAGGCCGACGCCGGGGGCGGCATCCTTCATGGCGCGCAGGGCGCGGGGGACCAGGCCATCCGGGTCCAGCGCGCCGGTGCCTTCCTCGTCTTTCCCTTCCGGGCCGATATAGGGGAAGAGCGCGATGGCCGGGATGCCGAGGCTTTCGGCCCGCTTCGCCGTCTTCGCCGCTTCCTCGACGCTCAGCCGGTCGATGCCCGGCAGGCTGCCCACCGGTGTGCGGCCTTCGCCATCATGGATGAAGACGGCCCAGACAAGGTCTGCCGGGGTGAGCGTATTCTCGGCGACGAGACTGCGGACCCATGGCGACTGGCGCAGGCGCCGCATGCGGGTGTTCGGGAAGGATTGGGGAAACTGTGTCATGGCCCTGTGAGTGCGCCAAAACGCGGCCGCTTACAACCAGCCAATCTTACGCACCATGAAACAGCGCTGAGAGACGTCGAGGCTCTCGGCCTGGATCTTTTCCAGATCCAGCATCCAGTTGGCCATGTCTTTCCGGGGCAGCTCGCGGAAACCCAGCTTGCCGTAGAAAGGTGCGTTCCATGGCACGTCCCGGAAGGTGGAAAGGGTCACCTGCTTTATACGGCGCAGCTTGGCCAATTGCAGCACGCAGCGCACGAGGTCTGCCCCGAGGCCCCGGCGGCCGAAATCGGGGTGCACGCTGAGCTGGTCGAGGTAGAGCGTACCGCCGCGGCGCGAGACAAGTGCGAAGCCCACGGCCGTGCCGTCGCTTGTACTGATTTTCAGCAGGTCACCGGCCTCGATCGCCTGCTGCATCACGGCTTCCGGCACGTGATCGTGCAGCGCATCGTCGGTGAGCAGGCCCGTCGGCGCGAACAGCTGGCCAGCGGCCAGGTCCACCGCGATCAGGCGTGCGATATCCTCCGGCAGCGCTGGCGCGATATCATATTCTGAGCGGGTCTGTTGCATTGACAATACCGGTAACACGGGGAATTCCCGACTCATTACTTGAGATAACCAAAAGGTGGAACCCATGAGCGCGTTGTTTTCCGACGAACAATTGATGATTCGCGATATGGCGCGGAAGTTCGCGGAAGAAGAACTGCTGCCGAATTCCGAGGAATGGGACCAGAACAGCCACTTTCCGGTCGATGTGATCCGAAAGGCGGCGGAGCTTGGCTTCGCCAGCATCTATGTGAAGGAAGATGTCGGCGGCGCGGGCCTGACGCGCACGGATGCGGCGCTGATCTTCGAACAGCTGGCCTATGGCGATGTCTCCACCTCGGCCTTTATTTCGATCCACAACATGGCGAGTTGGATGATCGACACGTTCGGCTCCGACGCGCAGCGTCAGGAATGGCTGCCGCGCCTGACGAGCATGGAGCTGATTGCCTCCTACTGCCTGACCGAGCCGGGCGCCGGATCGGACGCCGCGAGCCTCAAGACAAAGGCCGTCCGCGAGGGCGATGAGTATGTCATTACCGGGGCGAAACAATTCATCTCTGGCGCGGGAACCTCGGACATCTATGTCCTGATGGCACGCACCTCCGACGATGGCGCGCGGGGCGTTTCGACCTTTATCATCCCGAAGGATGCACCGGGCCTCAGCTTCGGCGCCAATGAGCGCAAGATGGGCTGGAAGAACCAGCCGACGCGGCAGGTCATCCTCGATGGCGTGCGCGTGCCGGCAGCCAACCGTGTGGGCGAGGAAGGCCAGGGCTTCAAATTCGCCATGGCGGGCCTCGATGGCGGGCGATTGAACATTGCGGCCTCGGCGCTTGGCGGGGCGCAGCTCGCGCTCGACAAGGCGCTGGCCTATGCGAAAGAGCGCGAGCAGTTCGGCAAGGCGATTGCGGACTTCCAGGCCACTCAGTTCAAGTTGGCCGACATGGAGACGGAGCTGCAGGCGGCCCGCGTGATGCTGTATGAAGCCGCCGGACGGCTGGACCGGAAAGACCCGGCTGCGACCCGCTGGTGCGCAATGGCGAAGCGCTTCGTCACCGACACCGCGTTCAACGTTGCGAACAATGCGCTGCAGATCCATGGCGGCTATGGCTATCTCGCCGATTATGGCGTGGAGCGCATCGTCCGTGACCTGAGAGTGCACCAGATCCTCGAAGGCACGAACGAGATCATGCGCGTCATCATCAGCCGGGACATGCTGAAAGGCTGAGCGGCCTGAAAACGCCGACTGAACATTACAAAAATTTGTGGCCCCGATGAGTGGCGCAGGCTGCTGTTTTTGCCGTAGTTTCCGCATTGTGGCTGGGGAAGCGCCGATCTGACAATTGGCGCGGTGTCCACGCTAGCCATGAGGGATCCGTCATGACGGTTGTCCGCGCAACTCTTGCAACCCTGTCCATCCTCGCTTTCGGCGCATGCGCCTCGACGACGCCCCATTTCAATGACGACATGATCATCCCCGGTGAACGGGTCGGTGATGTTGAACTCGGCATGTCGCTGGCAGAGCTCTTTGCCGTGAAGGGCGCGCCGCACAAGACGATCCCCATCGCAGGCACGGAAGCGACCAGCTACAATTATGACGGGCTGACTGTCGGGGCCGATGACAAGGTCTACTGGATCATCGCGCGTGATGCGCGTTTCAGGACACCGGCCGGCGTCGCAAAAGGCAGTGAGCAGATCTTTACGCGCAGCGTCTACGGTACGCCGCGATGTGTCGTCACGCGCGGCGACATAACCGTCTACGACTACAATGACGTCTATTTCGAAGTCGAAAACGAGACCGGCAAGGTCAACCAGATCGGCATTCAGAAGAATACGCAGACCTGTAACGGGAGCTGATTGCAGGGCCCGAACCCGTCAGTGGGAAAAGGCAGGCAGGACGTGGATGACGAAGTCTGCCGAAAAGTGGGCCACCATCGCCGCAAGCAATCCATGCCGCCAGTAACACCAGCCATACAGGCTGCCCACGGCGCAGTTTCCAAGGACCGTCGCCCAGATGGAAAACGGTGTTGCGGCGTCAAAGGATGCGAGTTGAGGCAGGTGAGCCATGCCGAAAGCCACAGCCGTCAGCACGATGATCAACCACATCATGACCGGGTGGGGCTCTGTCTGCCCCAGCAGACGGGACACGCTCCAGACCAGGAGGGTCATCAGGCCCAACCTGAACCAGACTTCTTCTCCGACGGCGGCGGCGATAGAGACCAGCAGGCTGCCCACAGGACCGCGAAAGCCCAATTCCGGCATGTCCGGCGGAGAATAGGGCAGCAGCGCCAGCTTCAACGCCACCATCCCGGCGCCAATCAGCAGGCCGAGCATACCGGCGAGCCGTGCGCTTTTCAGCAATCGCGATCCCGTGCCGGGCACTTTGTCCAGGAGATCGATCAGCCGTGGCGCCCCGAGTCCTGTTTGTGGTCCGAGGGACAGGCCGAGCCACACCATGGGAAGCGTCACGAGCGACAGGACAAGTGCGCTGGGCAGGAGCACCGGCGCAACATCGTGACCCGCCTGAGCGACCCCATAGGCAAGTCCTGCCAGTTGGGTCACCACCGTTAGCCCCCACAGGATGGCGAGAGGCAACAGGATGGGTGCAGATGTACGGAAATCAGGTTTCATGAAGTAATCGAGATGGTGGGTCCGATGAGCAGGCGGGCTCGGTTCAATATCGAATATCAATAAAAAGTCCAGTGCTTTTCTCCGCTCCGGACCTGTCGGCGCCGTCTTCTTCTGGCGGGCATTGAACCCACGTCCCTTATGCGGCACCGTGCGGCCAGTTTCTGGCGGATGGAGTTTCGGTATGCGCGGCTTGGCGGTTTTCCTGTTTTCAGTTCTGGCACTGGTCTGGGCGGGGGCGGCAGCAGCTGACGGCGCCAAGAGCTGGGGGGAGGCGACGAGCGGCCTGACGCGCGCCGATGGCTTCCTGCCATTCTATGCCGACGCGAAGGGCGGCCGCATCCTCGCCGCTTTCCCGAAGCCGGATGAAGACGGCATCTCATTGCGTGCGATCCAGTCAACGGGACTGACGGCCGGGCTTGGCTCGAATCCGATCGGGCTGGACCGGGGCCGGTTCGATGGCGGCTCGATGGTCGCCTTCCGCCGCGTGGGCAAGAAGCTGGTCGTCGAGCATGAAAACTGGAACTATATCGCCAGCGCCGACAATCCGCTGGAGAAGCAGGCCGTACGCCAGTCCTTCGCCAGTTCCTTCCTCTGGTCCGGCGATGTGATCGCCGAAAGTGCCAGCGGCGAATTGTTGGTGGATATCTCCGGCTACCTGACGCGCGACGCGCTGGACGTGAAAGGCCGGCTGAAAAACAATCCGAAGGGCGGGTCATTCTCCCTCGCGGCCGACCGGTCCATGCCGGACGCCTCAGCCGCGCTGGCCTTTCCGGACAATGTCGAGTTCGACGCCTATCTCACGCTGACCAGCGACGAGCCGAAAGCCGAAGTGCTGGCCACCGCGGCCGACGGCCGGGCGGTCACGCTTGTGCAGCATGTCTCGCTGGTGCGCCTGCCGGATGATGGGTACACGCCGCGCGCCTTCGACCTGCGCAGCGGCACGATTGATGTACCTTACTATGACTTCTCCGCGCCGCTGGAAGGCCAGGTGCGCAAGGCCTTCGCCCGCCGGTTCCGGCTCGAAAAGCAGGACCCAACCGCGGCATCCAGCCCGGCAAAAGAGCCGATTGTGTTCTATGTGGACTCCGGCGCGCCGCCGCAAATCCGCGATGCGCTGATTGAAGGGGCATCCTGGTGGGCCGATGCGTTTGCCGCAGCAGGCTTCCCGGATTCCTATCGTGTGGAAGTCCTGCCGGAAGGCGCCCATCCGCTCGACATCCGCTATAATGTGATCCAGTGGGTGCATCGCCAGACGCGCGGCTGGTCTTATGGCGGCGGTGTCTATGATCCGCGTACGGGCGAAATGCTGAAGGCGAACGTCATCCTCGGCAGCCAGCGCGTGCGTCAGGACCGGATGATCTTCGAAGGCCTCGCAGGCGCGTCGAAAACGGGCACGGGCGAAGCCGACGATCCGGTGCAGGTGGCGCTGTCCCGCATCCGCCAGCTTTCGGCGCACGAAGTGGGCCACACGCTCGGCTTTGCGCACAATTTTGCAGCCTCCACGAATGACCGCGCCTCGGTGATGGATTATCCCGCGCCGTGGGTGAAGGTCAGCGAGAACGGCCAGCTTGATTTCTCAGAGGCCTATGGCGTCGGCATTGGCGAGTGGGACAAGGTCGCCACGACCTGGCTCTACGCACAATATCCGGAAGGCGCCGACGAGGATGCCGAAGGCGACAAGCTGTTGCGCGCCGCCTATGGCGACGGCCTCCGCTTTGTAGATGATCCGGAAGCGCGCGGCACCGGCACGGCGCACCCCTTCGGCAGCGTCTGGGACAATGGCGAGGATGCGATTGCCGAGCTTTACAACACGCTGCGTGTGCGGAAGATCGCGCTCGACCGTTTCGGCCTCGACGTGATCGAGCCGGGCGCGGACACGGCACGCCTTCGTCAGACACTGGTGCCGGTCTATCTCTACCATCGCTACCAGGTCGCGGCGGCGGCGAAGTCCGTCGGCGGGTATGAGTTCTATTATTCCCGGCGGGGCGATGGCGGCGGCATGGCGCAAGCCGTGACACCGCAGCGCCAGCGGGCGGCCCTTGCGGCGTTGCTCGTCACGCTCGAGCCGACCTCTCTCGACTTGCCGGACGGTGTGCTGAACCAGCTGACGCCGCCGCTCGCAGCCTTCTCCTACAACACCGGCGGGGCCGAATACTTCCCGGGTGATACCGGCCCGATGTTCGATCTTCTCGCCGCCGCCGATACGGCGTCGCAGACGACCATCGATGCGCTGCTGCACCCGGCCCGCGCGGCGCGCCTGCTCGAGACCCACCGCCGTGATCCAGCTGCCCTGTCATTCGAAGAAGTGCTGGCAGGGCTGGAGCGGGAAGTCTTCACGCCCGCGCCGACACCGCGCCAGGCAGAGATCCGCCGCCGCCAGCAGGCGCGGTTTGTCTCTTCCCTGATCACGCTCGCCAGCGATCCCGGCGCTGCGCCGGGCGTCACGATGCGGGCCGATGCGTTCCTGAAAGGGATGAGCCAGCGCCTGAAGCCAGCGCGCCGGACCGATCCGGTCGACGCCGCCGCCCGCGAAGACCTGCAGCGCCGGATCGCTGCGCACCTGGACCGTCCGGCCCCGGCCATCGTGCCCGGCATGACGGAAGTCGAAATCCCGCCCGGCAGCCCCATCGGCGCCGGGGCAGGCGAAGAAGGCTGGTTCGACGATCTGGCGATGGACTAGTGACGAGGTGAATGCCGCAGACCTAGAGCAAATACCTCAGCTGAAGGAACGCAAGCCGTGAAAAGCGGTTCGGCTAGAAGCACCTTTCTGACAGACCTGCGCAATATCATATTGTTGTGGCTGGCCGCTCTCATCGCAGTGAGTCTTGGGGTGCTGTTTGCGATGGATATGCCTTTAAAGATGATTCCGATGGTTTTTGTCCGTCTGATCTTTTCGCCATACATTCCTGCCTTCCTGATGCTCGTGGTCGTGCTTCTGCTTTATTCGGGTTGGGTGATCTGGTGGCGTGGAGCTTCTGGGCCAAAAGACTAGCCTGGTGCTGACTTCTGCAAGCGGGACATACCGGCGGTATGTCCCGTTCCGCCGAGGAAACCGTTTTCCGGAGCGGCTGCAGGCGGTATAGTGGCACCCAAGATGCCTAAAACGGCACATTGGGAGGAAGTCATGCAGATCGAAACATTGCCCGGCGTGGGCGCGGAAATCACGGGCGTAGACCTGAAAAACCTGACCGATGCGGAGTTCGACGCGATCCGGCAGGCCTATGCCGATCAAGGCGTCATCTTCTTCCGCGACCAGGACTTGACCGAAGATGATCATATCGCCTTCGCCGAGCGGTGGGCACCGATCAACGTCAACCGCTTCTTCGCGGCCCATCCCGACTATCCGCAGATCGCCATGGTCGCGAAGGAGAAGGAGCAGAAAGACAATATCGGCGGCGGTTGGCATACGGATCACTCTTATGATGTCGAACCCGCCATGGGCTCCATCCTCGTCGCGCGGGAACTGCCCGAGCGGGGCGGCGACACGATGTTCGCTTCCATGTATCGCGCCTATGAGACGCTGGACGATGCGATGAAAAAGGAAATCGAAGACCTGCACGCCGTGCACTCGGCCAAGCACATCTTCGGTTCCAGCGGGCAGACCTATTACAATACGACCGATGCCGGCGGGAACCGGATCGGCAATGCGGCAGCGGCCGACGTGCTGGCGGATGTGACCCATCCGGTCGTGATCACGCACCCGTTGAGCGGCAAGAAGGCGCTTTACGTGAACCCGGCCTTCACGGTGAAAATTGTCGGCAAGACGGACGAACAGTCAGCGGCCTTGCTCTCGCGTCTTTACGCCCATGCCATGGACAAGGCGCACGCCTATCGCTTCCAGTGGCAGCTGGGCTCGGTCGCGTTCTGGGACAACCGGTCGACCTGGCACTGGGCCATGAATGACTATCACGGCCACCGGCGCATCATGCACCGCATCACGCTGGAAGGCTGTGCCCTGAACTGAAGGTGTGCGGAGAGGCCGGTCAGATGAACTCGACGCCGGTCTCGCTGCCGCATTCCCAGCGGCGCAGGCAGACCCGCTCGCCTTCGAACAGACAGGAAGTCAGCACGAATTGCTCCGGAAGGTCCACACCTTCGGCTACGGCGATGCGTGCACCGCCGCGCGAGATATCGCGAATCTCGCAAGTCACCCATTTGCGCCGCCCGATGCGGAGACGTCCGGCTGCCTCAACCTGGCAACGGACCTCCCTGCGATCGAGGGCTTCCACCTCAAACGCATACATTCGCCAGACTCCCCCTCTGTGCGAAACCCCGCTTAGATGCCAGAATCGGGTTAACACCGCGCGCGTTTTATTTGTAAAATTTCAGGGTTGAGTGAGGGGTTTTGATGACTGACGACGTATCCATCCGGGTTGAAGGCGGCGTGGGCCGCATCACGCTGACCCGGCCATCCGCGCTGCATGCACTGAACACGCCGATGTGCGCCGCGATCCTCGCCGCGCTGACGGATTGGGCAGGCGATGATGCCGTGAACCTTGTGGTGATCGACCATCAGGAAGGCACGCGCGGCTTCTGTGCGGGCGGCGACATCCGCATGCTCGCCGAAAGCGGTGCAGGGGATGCAAGCGAGGCGCGGGCGTTCTTCGCTGTCGAATATCGGATGAACGTTGCGCTGGACGAATTCCCGAAGCCTGTGCTGGCCATCATGGATGGCGTCACCATGGGTGGCGGTGTCGGCCTGTCGGTGCATGGGTCCCACCGGGTCGCGACCGAGCGGACGCTGTTCGCGATGCCGGAGACGGGCATCGGCCTCTTCCCGGATGTGGGCGGCGGCTGGTTCCTGCCGCGCCTTTCCGGCGAACTCGGCACATGGCTGGCGCTGACCGGAGACCGGCTGAAAGGCATGGACGTTGCCGCAGCGCGCGTGGCGACGCATTTCCTGCCGTCGGAACTCGTGCCGAACCTGATGAAGCAGGTCGCCTCGGCGGACTTCTCCGTCGGCGCGGCGGAAATGCTGAACGAGATCCTGCGCACGCTCACGCATTCCATCCCGGCGGGCGGTTTCGAGGAACACCGCGCCGTCATCGACGCATGCTTTGCCTTCGATACGGCTGAGGAGATCGTCGCGGCGTTGGAAGCTGATGGCAGCGACTGGGCGCTGGCCCAGGTGAAGACGCTGCGGTCGAAGTCTCCGGAAACGATCAAGGTGGCGCTGCGCCAGCTGCGGGAAGGGCGTCAGTGCAAGACCTTCCGTGAGAACATGCAGATGGAATACCGCATCGGCTGGCGGAAGGTTCAGAGCCACGATTTCCAGGAAGGCGTGCGCGCGGTCATCATCGACAAGGACAATGCGCCAGCCTGGTCGCCGGCAACGGTCGAGGAAGTGCCAGCGGAGATGGTCGACAAGTATTTTGAACCACTCGGCAATGACGAACTGACGTTCTGAGGCTTTTCCAAAGCACTGGACAAACCTGCCAAGTATTACCGATAGTCTTCGGGCAACAATATTTGAGGTGTAGCGAATGCGCGGTCAGGTCCTGAAAGCAGATGGCGCAGACGGGCCGGGGCTCATCCTCGGCGACGATGGCGTCCGCTATAATTATGAACAGGGGCAGGTGCGGGGAGACGGATCGCTGGCGCCGGGCCAGAAGGTAGACTTTATCGGCCTCGGCGATGAGGCGCGGGACATCTATGCGCTCGGCCCCGCGCCGCAGACCCCGGAGCCGGCCGCCGCACCTTCTGTCGCTGCGGTACCTGCTGCGGCGATCCAGCCGTCCTCTCCTCAGGTGCAGGCGCAGACTGCGGCGCCGGCTTATGGCAGCAAGCCGCCAGCGGTGCCCGGCGACGGCGTGTGGACCTATTTCATTCGCGGCATCACGAAGAATTATTTCAGGTTCACCGGCCGGGCACGGCGTCAGGAGTACTGGGGCTACACGCTTTTCAACGTGCTGACCTACTTCGCCGTGTTCATTCTGGACATTGTGATGAGCGCCATCATCTTTGGCGGCGATGACTTCATTCCATTGCTGACGCTGCTCTGGTTCCTGTTTCAGATCATCCCGTCCATTGCTGTGACGGTGCGGCGCCTGCACGATCAGGACCTGTCTGGCTGGCTCTACCTGATCACCTGGGTGCCCTATATCGGGTGGCTTGTGATTTTCGTCTTTATGCTGATTGACTCCCGCCCAGAGACAAATGTGCACGGGCCGAGCCCGAAATACGATCCCGCCGCGACGGCCTTCGTCTGAGCCCGGCTGACAATGCGAATACGCGCGCGCATTGCAGGCGCGGGGGGAATTCGTGAATCAGAAGTAAAATTGTTTCGTAAAAGTAACGGTTAATCAAAACGGGCGAATATTAACTAACGACTTGCTCAATACCGTGATGCTTATCAGTTTATTAGGATCACTCGTGTAGTTCTGTTCAAACTACAACAAAAGTTGAGTGGTGGTTGAAATGATGATTGCTGAAATGCAGGAAACTGCAGAACTGAGCCTGGGCGAGTCTTTCCTGAAGTCTCTCTCTCTTCTTGAACAAGCGCACCGTCGTCTTCACGATGTTGTCAAAGACGATCTGGAACGTGGCGGCGAGCGGTCGCTGACAGGCGTCCAGGCGCTTCTGATCTACGAAATTGGCGAAGGGGAAGCTCCGGCTTCGGTCCTGCGTGCCCGCGGCGCTTTTGCCGGCACCAGCCTGTCCTATAACGTCAAGAAGCTTCAGGAAGGCGGTTATCTGATCCAGACGCGTTCGGAAGACGACAAGCGCACCGTGACGCTGCGCCTGACAGAACGTGGCCTGAAGGTCCGCGCCCGCGTTGCCAAGCTTTTCGAAAAGCAGGCCAATGCGCTTGAGCCGACCGCCAGCGTGCGTCCGGACGACCTCTCGCAGCTGAACAAGACCATCACGCGCCTTGAGCGCTTCTGGTCCGACCAGATCCGTTTCCGCCTCTAAGAAGCGGTCCGGTAAATACCCTGGGAGAAAGCCCCCGCCTCGTGCGGGGGTTTTTGTTTTTTGGATTGCTGAATTCTGCTTGACCTAAACCAAGGTTGAGGTCCGACAAGGTCACCCTGACATTTACAGGGAAGACTTCCATGACGCTCGAACAGGCGACAATCCGAATTGCACGGCCTACAGACAATCTGGCCGCGCTCCTGCCATTCTATCGCGATGGTCTGGGCTTCAAAGTGCTTTACGAGTTCGGCGGCCACGGAAAGTTTGATGGCGTGATGCTCGGCCATCCGGAGGCGCCTTATCATCTGGAGTTCACGATCGCGCATGGCCACATCGCGGGCCGCGCGCCGACCGAAGACAATCTGCTCGTCTTTTACCTGCCACAGCGCAACCGCTTCGACGCGGTCTACCGGCGCCTCCGCGCGGCCGGGTTCACGCCTGTCCCTGCCTTCAATCCCTATTGGGACGACAAGGGCGTCACCTTTGAAGACCCGGACGGGTACCGTATCGTCCTGCAGAACGCCTCCTGGGATCTCTAGCGCGTCAACCCTCAGGAGAGTCTGCTGGGCACTCCTCTCAATCCCCGCTAGATGACGATCATGCGGGGATTGAGGGGAATATGCGCTGGCGCGCTCGTCATGGCTGGCTCGGCGGAGGCCGGGCCATGGGCGCAGTTGCAGGGGAATGTCTATGCTCGCGCCAATGTTTCCGCCGAGCGGCTGGATGGCGAAGACGGCTGGCGAGGCGACCTCTATGGCGAATATGGTCTGGGCGGCGGATGGATGGTTACCGCCAAGGCCGAGAGCGTGCGGTATGACGGCGGGACACAGGACAAGGACGCCTACCGCCTCTCCGCGCGGCGCCAGCTCTGGTCGAACGCAAAGGGCTGGGCCATCGGCGCGGAGGGCGCCGTCCTGCACGGCACGACCCTGGCTGGCGTATTCGGCTGTCAGGGCGCCGGTGGTGAGGCTCGCCTGTCTGCCGGGCGCAGCGGCGTTTACAAAGGCCAGAACTATTACTTCTTCGCGGACACCGCATGGATCCACCAGGAAGGCGGGTGCGACCGACAGCGCTTCGAGTTCGGCTACGGCACCGACCTTGGCGAAAACTTCTTCACCACGCAGCAGCTCTGGCTGGAATATGGTCGCCAGTCAGCGGACTCGATCAAGACCGAAGCCCAGATTGGCTACCACTTCCCTGCTGCGGATGTGTCGGTAGGGTACCGGGAGGAGTTCGGCGGCGATTTCGACGAGCAGGCCATCCTGCTCGCCGTAACCGTGCGCCGCTGATCCCTTGAGGGCTTACTCGCCCGTGTAGCCCGTTTCGGTCATCAGGTAGGCGATAACCGCGATGCGGTCTGCCGGCTTGCGGACACCGGCGAAGGTCATCCGGTTGCCTTTCAGGAAGGTCCGCGGGTTTTCCAGCCAGTGGTCAACATCTTCGGGCGTCCAGACGAAGTCTGCCTCCTGAAGGGCTGGCGAATACGCAAAGCCTTCAGACGTGCCAGCTTCGCGGCCGAACAGACCGTAGAGGTTCGGGCCGACCAGGGCGCCAGCGCCTTCGGCGGTCGTGTGACAGGCCTGGCAGAGTTTGAACGTGCGGCGGCCTTGCGCGTAGCTTGCCGTGTTGTAGGGCGCGGGCAGGCTGGCAAACTCCGGCGAGCCTTCGCTGGCGTCGGCTGCGTCTGCAGGTGCGGCGGTCGGCTCAGCCGTCGTTTCTGCCGGTGTCTCGGCAGCCGGTGCTTCAGCCTGCGGAGCGGCTTCCGGCGCTGGCGTCGCGGCCGGTGTTTCTGCCGCAGGTGCGGCAGGCGCAGCACTGTCGCCAGAGCCGCCGCAGGCTGCGGTCATGCCGGCAAGAACGATAAGAGAAGCGGAAACGAGAGAAAGTCGCATAGAATCAAGGCCCCGGACTGTGAATTCGCCTGCATACTGATCCTTCTCGCCGGACAATGCAAACGGGCACAACAGGGAGGTGAATTGTCAGGAAAAGCCTTTTAAAACAGTGTGTAACAACACTTGAAGGGCGCGACTAGAAGCGGAATCCAAGGGTCAGAATCAACAATATCGCACTGATTTCATACAGTTTTTGGCTTATTGCCGCAGGGATGGGCAGGGCACGCGCCTGCCGCGGGCCGGGGGACAAAACCGGCCCGGCGCGATAGACTGAGGGCATGCCTGATTCCGTTCGTCCCCGTCCCCAGATCCGCAAGCTGCCGCCCGATGTCGTAAACCGGATCGCGGCTGGCGAAGTGGTCGAACGCCCTGCGGCGGCGGTGAAGGAACTTGCCGAGAATGCGCTCGATGCAGGCGCCACCCGCATTGCAGTTGCGATCGAGGCGGGCGGCCTGAAACGGATCACGATCGAGGACGATGGCTGCGGCATGAGCGCGGACGACCTGCTGATCGCGCTGGACCGCCACGCCACGTCGAAACTGGTGCCCGGCAATGACGGCCGGGTGGACCTCCTGAACATCCACACGATGGGCTTCCGCGGCGAGGCGCTGCCGTCCATCGCCTCGGTCAGCCGGATGACGATCACGTCCCGTGCGGCGGGCGAAGAGGCAGCGGAAGTCTTCATCGAGGCGGGTCGCATCGAAGGGCCCCGGCCCGCTGCCTTCACCGGGCGCGGCGAGACCGGCACCCGTATCGAAGTGCGCGACCTGTTCCACGCGACGCCCGCACGCCTCAAATTCATGAAGGGCGAACGGTCGGAGACGATGGCGGTGACCGATGTCGTCAAACGCCTCGCCATGGCGAATCCGCATGTCTCCTTCAGCCTGGAAAGCAATGGCCGCAATGTGCTGCGCTATGCGGCGGAGGCCGAAGGTGAAGCCGGGCGCCTGGCCCGCCTCGGCGCGATCATGGGGCGGGACTTCCGCGACAATGCCGTCCCCATCGAAGCGGAACGCGAAGGCGTGACGCTGAAAGGTTTTGCCGGCCTACCGACGCTGAACCGCGGCAATGCGCAGATGCAGTTCCTGTTCGTCAATGGCCGCCCGGTGAAGGACCGGATGCTGAACGGCGTGATCCGCGCGGCCTATCAGGACTTCCTTGCGCGCGATCGCCACCCGCTGGCGGCCCTGTTTGTGGAGCTGGACCCCGAATATGTCGACGTGAACGTACACCCGGCGAAAACGGAAGTCCGCTTCCGGGATGCCGGGAATGTGCGCGGCCTGATGATTGGCGCGCTGCGGCATTCTCTGGCCGATGCCGGGCACAGGGCCTCAACCACCGTCGCAGGCTATGCGCTGGGCAAGGTGCGCCCGGAAGGCACGCCGACCGGGGCGCTGTTTGCGTCGCGGCCAGCCTACAACCCAACCAGTATTTCGCCCGTACGCCCGCCCTCCAGCTATGAACCCGCACCGCCGCCGGGTGGTTGGGCAGAACCCGCCGCGCCTTATGCGCCGGAGACCTATGAACGCGATGTGGCGCCAAGCGCTCGCGTCGAACCGGAAGCGCCGGTCACGGACGACTTCCCGCTTGGTGTCGCCCGCGCGCAGCTGCACGAGACCTACGTCATCACCCAGACACGCGACGGCATCGTCATCGTCGACCAGCACGCTGCACATGAGCGCCTCGTCTATGAGGACATGAAGCGCCAGATGGCGGCGGGCGGCGTGAAGCGTCAGGCGCTGCTGATCCCGGACATTGTGGAACTCACCGAGGATGAGGCCGCCCGCGTGGTAGAGCGCGCGGAAGAACTCGCAGAGCTTGGACTCGAAATCGAGCCTTTCGGATCTGGCGCCGTCTGTGTGCGGGCCACCCCGGCCCTCTTCGGGGAGATGGATGCCGCAGGCCTGATCCGCGACCTTGCCGACGACTTCGCCGAATATGATGCGGGGCTCGTCCTGAAGGAAAGGTTCGAGGAAGTCATGGGCAACATGGCCTGCCGAGGTTCGGTCCGCTCGGGCCGCCGCCTCAATGGCGAGGAAATGAACGCGCTGTTGCGCCAGATGGAGGCGACGCCGCATTCCGGCCAGTGCAATCATGGCCGTCCGACTTATGTGGAGCTGAAGCTGGCCGACATCGAAAAATTGTTCGGACGCCGCTGACGCATGGCAAAATTCGATGCCCTGATTTTCGACTGCGACGGCGTGCTCGTCGATTCCGAAGTCATCGCCATCCAGTGCGAGCGGGAAATCCTGGCGGGCTGGGGATTGGACTATCCCTTCGAGACCTTCGTCCAGCGTTTCGTTGGCCTTCATAACCGGGACTTCCACAACGCCATCGCTGCCGACGCGAAGGCGGCGGGGCTGACCCTGCAGGAAGACTTCCGGACAGCATTGCACGCCAATCACTGGACGCGGTTTGAAACCGAACTTGAGGCCATCGCGGGTGTGCTGGATGTCGTTGCGGCTTTTCCAGGCCTGCAGGCGGTGGCGTCATCGTCCGAAGCAGACAAGCTGGTCCGCAAGCTGGAACTGACAGGCCTGCACGAGACCTTTGCCCCGCATGTCTATTCGTCAGACCTCGTCGCAAACGGGAAGCCAGCGCCGGACCTGTTCCTGCTGGCGGCGCAGAAGATCGGCGCCCACCCGGAGACCTGCCTTGTCATCGAAGACAGCGTGAACGGTGTGAAGGCCGCGCGTGCAGCCGGCATGACGGCCTGGGGCTTTACCGGCGGCGGCCATGCCGATGCCGGCCTTGCCGGGCGTCTCACCGCGGCAGGCGCGCATGGCGTGTTTGCTTCGCACCGCGAGGTCGCCGCCGCGCTGGCGGGCTGATCCGGATCAGGCCTTCGGGAACACGGACTTGAGCGGCGCCCACTCGGCCTCGTGAGATCCTTCGAAGTTCGGCTTGCCTGGCCCGGTCAGCTGACCGGTGGGCTTTGTGTAGCTGTTGATCTTGCGCTCGGGGTTCTCGCGCCACTGAATGTTGAACGCCCAGTATTTCGGGAAGAAGTACAGCTTCGAATATGGCAAATGGTCATGAATCCACCAGGCAAGCTTCTGCCAGTCGCCTTCTTCGTGGAACGCATCGTAGAACGCGGGAACGACAATACAGGCCGTCGCGCCCATGTTTCCATTGGCATCGCGGCGGTCCCAGATATGGGCGGCGTGGTTTCCTTCATTTGAGCCGCAATTGTAGCCCTGCTTGCCGTCGCGCTGCATCTGGTTGCCGAAGCCGTTGACCTTGGACGAGCGGTAAGCGGAGCGGATGGCGATGCGGCCGAACACGTTCTGCAGGGGTTCCAGCAGCTCGGTGCAGAGCTTTGTGCCTGCGGCGACGGCGAGGTCCGGATCGTCCGGCACATTGGACAGGCCGTGAATGGCGGCGATGTCCGAGAACAGGAAGTCCCGCATGAAGAAACTGTCGGACAAGCGGATACGGCCGAACTCCGACAGGGAATCGACGCTCTTGGGCGGTTTCATGCTGAACTCCTCATTTCTCCCGGAGGCTGCAAGGGGCGTGCCGGTTCGGGTAGGAGGCGGGGTCTATTTTCTGGCGTCATCCACGACGGAATAGATTTCCGGTGTGCAGGTGCCTTCGGTGATACGTTCGCGCTGCAAGGTCAGCGTGTCGCCAACCTCTGGCAACGTGCCGAGGTATTCCGAGGTGACCCAGAACTCCCCCTCTTCCCCCATGAACAGGGCGCCGTCTTCGTCGACTTCCGTCACCGTGCCTTCAATCACGGACGTCTCGTAGCTGCACGGGCCGCCGGTGATCGGGCCGGGGCCAAAGGGGCCGCACGCGGACAGGGTCCCGAGCAAGGCCAGGCCGGTGAAGGTGCGCTTGATCATTTGGGGTCCCCCAGTCCTTTGGTGCCGCCCGCGACAATGCGCGCTGAAATTGCAAGTGGCAAAAGCTTGCGCATGATGTCCTCCAGAGCTTACCAGTGACCGGGAAGCCTATCGCTGATAAGGCGGGCCGTAAAACGAAAACAAACAGGTTTCGGAACTGGGAGGGACAGCCGTGGGCGGCGCGAAAAACGCAATCAATATCGACGATCTGCGCGCGTTGGCGAAAAAACGCCTGCCGCGCATGGTGTTTGACTATATCGACGGTGGCGCGGAAGACGAAATCACGCTGCGCCGGTCGGTTGATCGGTATGAAGATTATGAGTGGCAGTGGAATTCGCTGGTCGACGTCACGAAGCTCGACCCGTCCACGACGCTGTTCGGACAGAAGAACCCGATGCCGTTCTTTATCTCGCCGACGGCAGCATCGCGCCTGTTTTATCCGAAGGAAGGCGAACTGGCTGTCGCCCGCGCGGCGCAGAAGGCAGGCATCGCCTATTCCGCCTCCACGCTGGCCAGCCAGACGCTGGAAGACATTGCTGCTTCTGCGCCAGACGTACCGAAGATCATCCAGATCTATGTCTGGAAGGACCGCGGTGTCGTGAAGGAGTTCCTGGCCCGGGCGAAGGCGGCAGGTTTTGTCGGCTGTGTGCTGACGGTCGATGCCGCCGTCGCCGGCTATCGCGAGCGCGATCCGCGCAACGGGTTCTCGATCCCGCCGAAGGTCAATTCCAAGACAGCGACGCAGGCGCTGGCCAAGCCCGGCTATCTCTGGGACGTATTCACCGGTTCGCAGATTGGCCCGGCAAACTTCGCCGAGCAGGCAGGCGGCGGGGATGTCATGGGCACGATCAACAATCTGTTCGACCGTTCCATGAACTGGAAAGATGCCGAATGGATGGCCAATGAATGGGGCGGTCCGTTCGCCGTGAAAGGCATCTCAACGGCAAAGGACGCGGTGCGGGCGGTCGATCATGGTGCGAGCGCCGTCTGGCTGTCGAACCATGGCGGGCGTCAGATCGATACATCCGTGCCGGTGATCGACCTGATCCCGGAGGTCCGCGAAGCCATCGATCCGAAGATCGAACTGATCGCTGACGGCGGCGTGCGCCGGGGCAGCCATGCGCTGAAACTGATCGCGCGCGGCGCGACCAGCGTCGCCATCGGGCGGGCCTATCTCTACGGGCTGGCGGCGGGCGGCGAAACCGGCGTTGCCCGCGCGATCCAGATCCTCAAGGATGATGTGGAACGCGGCCTCGGCCTGCTGGGCGTGCCGCGCCTTGCAGACCTCGACGAAACGCTGCTGCGCCTCAGACGCTGACCACGCGGTTGGGGTTCATGATGCCCTGCGGGTCCAGCGCCTTCTTGATGGCGCGCATCGTGTCGGTGGCAGCCTGCGGGCGCAGCTTCGCCAGCTCATCGCGCTTCAGGCGGCCGACACCATGCTCGGCAGAGATCGAGCCATCGAACTCCATCACCGTGTCATAGATGATGTGGGTCAGGGCCTCGAAGTTTTCCTTCAGGCCCGTCTTCCCTGCCGGTTCGATCACGGAGTAATGCAAATTCCCGTCACCGACATGGCCAAAGATGACGAAGTCTGCCGTCGGCAGCTTCTCGACGATGCGGGCGTTGCAGGTTTCCATGAAGGCCGGGATCTTGCTGACCGGTACGGAGATGTCCTGGTTCAGCGAGTTGCCATAGGCGCGCTTGGACAGCGGGATCGTCTCGCGCACCATCCACATGGTCTTGGCCTGCGCAAGGCTTTCGGCGAGCGCGGCGTCCTGGATCAGGCCTTTTTCGAAGGCGGTTTCCAGTGCCGTCTCCAGCGTCTTGCGCGCCATGGCTTCGTCCGAGAAGGACACTTCCATCAGCACGCGCCAGGCGAGGTTGGACGGTAGTGGATCGCGCGTGCCTTCGATGTCGGCCAGGACCATCTCGACCGCATTGGCCGGGATCATCTCGAAACTTGTGACCGTATCGCCCGCCATCTCGCGCACATGGGCCAGCAGCGCGATGACGTCCTGCGTGGACGCCGCCGTTACCCAGGCCGTGGCGCGCTGGACTTTCGGAAACATTTTGAGTGTCGCGGCGGTGACGAGGCCCAGCGTGCCTTCGGCGCCTGCGAAAAGGTGCTTCAGGTCATAGCCCGTATTGTTCTTGCGCAGGCCAGAAAGTCCGTCCCAGATCTCGCCTGACGGCAGCACGACTTCCATGCCCAACAGGAGATCGCGCATCATGCCATAACGCAGCACGGCCACGCCGCCGGCATTGGTCGAGATCAGGCCGCCAATCGTTGCCGTGCCTTCGGAGCCGAGCGACAGCGGGAACAGGCGGTTCACGTCTTCGGCCGCCTGCTGCGCCGTTACCAGCGGGGCACCGGCCTCTACGACCATGGAATTGTTGAACACGTCGACGCTGCGCACCTTGTTCATGCGGCGCATCGAGACACAGATCTCGCCATGCGGCACGCCCGCATCGACAAGGCCTGTATTGCCGCCCTGCGGGCAGATCGCGACGCCGTGCTGGCTGCAGAGCTTTACAAGCGCGGCGGCTTCTTCCGTGCTGGCAGGCTTTGCCACGATGGGTGTTTCGCCCTGCAGCACGCCGCGCCAGGCCTGCGCGTGTTCGGAGAGAACGTCCGGGTCTTCGCTCCAGCCTTGCGGGCCGAGCATGTCCTTGAGGGCGGCGAGGAAGTCTGGGGTCAGCGTCTGGGTCATGACTCCAGTTTACGCATTTCCGCGGCCAGCGCGAAGCCGCTTTCTGTCGCGTCCAGCGCGTCGATGACACCGGCGCGGGCGCTGGCCGGTTTGTCCTGGTTCAGCTTGGCGATGCCTTCGAAGCGTTGCGGGCGAAGATCGAAGGCAACGAGGCCGCGATACAGCGCCTCCAGCAGTGCGGGCGTCATCTTGGCCGTCTTCCAGATCGGCTTCGGTGCGAGGTCCGCTTCGAAATGATCTGAGAGGTCGTCGATCAGTTGGCGCATTGCGGCGTCGTCCAGCCGGGTGACCGGGCCAGCGGCCTCGACGGAGATATAGTTCCAGGTCGGCACCTGGTCTTCGAGGCCGTACCAGTCCGGGGAGACATAGGCGTGCGGCCCGGTGAACACGGCCAGCACCGAACTGCCCGCCAGCAAGGCCTTGGTCACCGGATTGGCGACGGACAAGTGGAAGCGCAGCGACAGGGCCTCCCCTTCCCCGGAGGGGAGAACAGGCGCGTGTGCGGCCACCGGCTGGCCATCGCTCACCGCGCTGATCACCGCGAACGGATGTTCGAGGATGCGCTGGCGAAGAGTGGCGGGGTCTGTGACGAGATAGCGGCGGGAAGGGTGCATGGCCTGATCCTAGTCCCTGTGGGCTGCGCGGGTGAGGCGGTCGTTGATGGCTTCGCCGAGGCCTTCGTCCGGGATGCGGGCGACGGCAATGCGGTCATGTTGCGTATCGAGCGTGCGCAGGGCGGCGAAGAGGTTCTTTGCGGCTTCGCGCAGGTCGCCCGTCTCCGAAAGATTAAGGCCGGAGTAGGGTGTCTCACCAAAGGCGAGCCATCCCTCGCCCGCCTCCGGCGCGTCGGCATTGAGGCGGACGCGGGCGTTCGGGGCGTAGTGGCTTTTCAACTGTCCGGGGGCGGAGATTCCTTCGGCTTCCTCGCGGGCGATGAGTGGCTGGCCGAGAGCGGCTTCCAGCGCGGAGGTTTCCAGCGCGCCAGCGCGGAGCAGGACAGGGCGCTCGCCCACGAAAGACACGATGGTGGATTCAATGCCGCGCTCGCACGGGCCGCCGTCAAGGATCAGGTCGACCTTCCCGTCCAGATCCTCTTTGACGTGCTGCGCCGTCGTCGGACTGATATGGCCGGAGCGGTTGGCAGACGGTGCCACCAGCGGCTTGCCGAAGGTCTCGATCAGGGCGCGGGCGCCGGGATGGGCAGGCATGCGCAGGGCGATCGTGTCGAGGCCCGCGCGGGCGATATCGCTGACCGTGCCGGTCGATGCCACGGGCAGGACCATGGTGAGCGGCCCCGGCCAGAACTGTGCGGCAATCTCGCGGGCCTGATCCGAGAAGACAGCCTCCTGCTCCGCCATCTCCATGTTTGCGACATGGGCGATGAGCGGATTGAAGCGCGGGCGGCCCTTGGCTTCGTAGAGACGCACCACGGCATCCGGGTTGGCCGCATTGCAGGCGAGGCCGTAGACGGTCTCGGTCGGCATCGCCACAAGACCGCCGCCGCGCAGGTGCATGGCGGCGAGGCTGAGCGTTCCCGGCTGGATGGGCACGATGGCGGTCATGACCGGCGCCTTAGCACCCGTCCCGCCCGGCAGGAAGCCGTGCGCGCATTATTCCTTCCGGGTGGCCGAGCCTTTGACGGTGACCTCGACGGAGTCATCGACCCAGTCGCCACCGGGGTCGGATTGCTGGCCGAGGTTCAGCGCCTTGCGGGAGAGCGTCGTCCGCCCGTCGAACGTCGCTGTGTCTCCTTCGATGGTCAGGTTGAAATCGAATGGCACATTGATGGCCTGATCCTTCACCAGCATCGAGGCTTCTGCGGTGTAGCCGCCGTCAGCTGAAGCGGCGATATTTATCAGGCTGACCTTCACAGCCGGGAACGAATTCGTATCGAACCATTCGCCACCCTGAATCGTGTCGTCATAGAGTTTCGTGCCGGTACTGGCCGAGCCGGGATAGACTTCCACCTCTATCGCGGAACTATCCAGGTCTTCGGCATCGAACAGGACCGATGCATCCCAGCGCCCGAACGTGCCGGAGAACGGCTTTTTTTGATAGGTGCCGGTGAAGGTGATTTCGGAGGCTGCTGGGTCAATCGCCCAGTTGCCCTCATCCGCCGGGACGGTGCCGGTGGTGCCGGGGCTTGCCGGTGCAGATGGCGAAGACTTCATCAGCGGAACGGCTGCGATGATTGCGAACAGCAAAACGGCGCCGCCGAACGCGATGGCATATCCCTGTGCCGGTGGCGGCGAATGCGGGCGGCCGAAGAGGCCGGGGATCATCCGCTTGAACACGCCTTCTTCAGCGGCAAACTCATGTTTGATGGCGCCGGCGACATGCAGGCCCAGCAGCACGATCAGGACCCAGGCGCCCTTGGAGTGCAGGAACTCGGTCACATCATGGACCACCCCGCCCTTCAGGCCTTCTGTGAACGGAAGGTGGGGCCAGCTGACCGTGCCGAACAGGACGGTCGAGATCTGGAAGCTGGAGGTGGAGACCAGCAGCCAGCCGAGCAGCGGCAGGCCGATCATCAGGGCGTAAAAGGCGACATGCACCCCATGAGAGAGGCGTTTCTCCCACGGGGTCATGTCATCGGGCAATGGCGGCGGTGGATTGCGCCACCGCCACAGAACCCGCGCCACGCTGAGGAATAGGATCGCGATCCCGATCGACTTGTGCAGCTGGAAGCGGGCTTCATTGTCGTCCATGTTCCATCCAAGCCAGATCATGAACAGGATCAGGCCAGCGATCGCCCAGTGAAGGAGAATCGCAACGACCGTGTAACGGTTTGAGGATGGAGCATGCATGGTCTGAGACTTATTCAGATTCGCTGGCTTCGGCGGCCTTGGCGAACTCGACTTCGATCAGCAGTTCCACATCGTCGCTGACGTTCGGAACCAGGATGTCCATGCCGAAGTCGGACCGCTTCAGCGTGCCGGTGGCCGAGAAACCGATCTTCGGCTGGTCCGGTGCCCACGGGAAGCTGGCGGTGCCGTTATAGGTCACGTCCAGCGTTACCGGCTTGGTCACGCCCCGGAAGCTCAGGTCGCCGGTGACGGTGCCGGTATCGGTGCCGGTGGCGGTCACTTCAGTGGACTTGAAGGTGATCGCCGGGAAGGCCGTGGAGTTGAAGTAGGCGTCGCTCTCGGAGATTTCCTGATCGAACGTGTCGAACGGGCTGTCTGGGTGGCTTGCCTTGAAATCAAACGGATAGTCGGTCTCGACGGAGGCCGGATCGACCGTCACGTCCAGCACGCTGGCGGACAGGTCTTCCGGGTCGAACACCAGCGTGCCGGCAATGCCGGTGAAGCGGGCGGTGTAGCCCGACAGGCCGAAATGGTTGACCTTCCAGGTCAGCGAGGCGTGGGTCAGGTCGAGGTCATAGGTGCCAGCCGGGCCGAGTTCCGGTGCCGGGGCTTCGGCAGGGCCAGCCGTGGTTTCAGCGACCGCGGTTTCCGGGGCTGCCGGGGCGGCTTCGCTGGCCGACGGCGCGCCACAGGCGGCCAGTGTGCCGGCGAGGGCGATTGCTGAAGCGGAAAGGAGGAATGTGCGCATGAGTGTTTGAGCCTTCTGTTAGTCAGGTTGCCGCAGAGTATAGTGCGCCGCTGGACAGTCGCCACAGGCGCGCTAAAGCCTGAGATCAATATCACTTATGCGCAATCGGAGACAAATTGATGTCCTATGAAGCTCCAATCAACGACATGGCTTTCACGCTGCAGGCTGTCGCCGGTCTGCCGAAGCTGGAAGGCCTGCCGGGCTTCGAGGCTTATGATCCCGAGCTGATCGCGCCAATTCTGGAAGAGGCCGCCAAGCTGGCGCGCGATGTGCTGGCGCCGCTGAACCAGGCAGGTGATGCGGCCGGCGCTGTGCTGACCGAGGATGGCGTGAAGGCTGCGCCCGGCTTTGCCGAGGCCTATGCCCAGTTCCGCGAAGGTGGCTGGATGGGGCTGTCGGCGCCGGAGGAATGGGGCGGACAGGGCCTGCCCAAGGCGCTCGCGCTGGCCGTCATGGAGATGATCCATTCCGCGAACATGGCGTTCGGCCTCTGCCCGATGCTCAGCTTCGGCGCCATCGAAGCCTTGCTGGCGCACGGCACCGACGTGCAGAAGCAGACCTACCTGCCCAACCTCGTCGCCGGCAACTGGACCGGCACGATGAACCTGACAGAGCCACAGGCCGGTTCCGACGTCGGTGCCCTGAAGACGAAAGCCGTGCCGAACGATGACGGCTCCTACGCCATCACCGGCCAGAAAATCTTCATCACCTGGGGCGACCATGACGTCGCCGAGAACATCATCCACCTTGTGCTGGCTCGCCTGCCGGACGCCCCGGCCGGGTCGCGCGGTGTGTCGCTCTTCCTGGTGCCGAAAGTCTTCGTCAATGACGATGGTAGCCTGGGCGAGCGCAACAGCCTGAAATGTATCGGCCTTGAAAAGAAGATCGGCATTCACGCCTCCCCCACCTGCGTGATGGAGTATGATGGCGCGACAGGCTGGCTGATCGGTGAAGCCAACAAGGGCCTGGCCTGCATGTTCACGATGATGAACTCTGCGCGCCTGAATGTCGGCCTCGAAGGCGTCGCCGTGGGCGAGGCGGCCTACCAGGCAGCCTTCGAATACGCGCAGGAGCGCAAGCAGGGAAAAGTGCAGGGCGTCGACGGCCCCGCCCCGATCCTGCATCATGCCGATGTGCGCCGTACCCTGACGACCATGCGCGCCCGCGTCGCCGCGGCCCGCGCCATCTGCTATGCCTGCGGTGTCGCGGCAGACCTGGCTGAAACGGCAATAGACGAGCAGGTGCGCCACGCCGCCAAGCTGCGCGAAGACCTGCTGACGCCGATCGCCAAGGCCTGGTCCACCGACATGGGCGTCGACGTCGCCAGCCTCGGCGTGCAGATTCATGGCGGCATGGGGTTCATGAACGAAACACTGGCCGCACAGCTTTATCGCGACGCCCGCATCGCGCCGATCTATGAAGGGACGAACGGTATTCAGGCGATCGACCTTGTCGGCCGCAAACTGTCCGGCACCAATGGCGAGTCCATGCGGCTGGTCCTTGGCGATATCGACGCCACCATCCGCGAGGCGCGTGCCACAAATGATCCGCAGCTCGTCCAGATCGCAGACCGCCTGCGCGCCGGAGCGGATGCCCTGCGTGACGCCACCGACTGGATGCTGGCGGCGATGAAAGAACGCGACCAGGAAAAGGCGCTCGCTGGTGCGACGGCGTATCTCGCGCTCGCCGGTGACGTGATCGGCGGTCACTTCCTGACAAAGGCGGCCGTCGCTGCACGCGCCAGCGATCCGGCCTCCCGTGCCCGCAACCTCGCCCTCGCTGGCTTCTTCGCGGAGACCACGCTGGCCGAAGCCCCCGGCCGCATTCCCGGCATCACCGAAGGCGGCCAGACCTTCCTGGAAGGCAGTGAGGCTCTGTTCGGGGTCTGACGAAGTTCCGCGCGGGGAGCAGCTAGCGCTCCGTCGCGCCTTTCCCGGCGATGATCTTGTCCCTGAATTTCGCGATCCGCGAGATGCGTGTGGCCGTCTGCTTGGCGGAATTCAGATTCAATACATAGCTTTTCTGGCGGCCGGGCGTCAGCGCGTGAAAGGCTTCCGCAAGTTCCGGATCGGCGTCCAACGCATCGACGAGCTCTTCAGGAAGTTCAATGGCCCGGCTCTTCTTCGGCGGGAGAACGCCAGCCTCCGCATAACCCGCAGCTTCTGCCAGATAGGCGCGCAGGACCGGCACCATCCGGTCGACATCGGCATTATCTCTGAACTGGATCATGCCGGCATGCTGCGAGTTCGGTCCTTGCTTTTCCAGCACGCCGTCCGGATCTTTCATCAGGGCGGGATTGAAGAAGTTCAGGCGGAAATCGCCGCGGAACGCGCCAATGATTGCGACATTCCGGCCCCCGTACATATAACAGGGGTGCCCCCATTTCACCGTTTCGGTCAGGCCTGCCTCAAGGCAGATCCGGCGCAGTGCCCTGAGGCCGCTATCCCATTGCCGCGTCGAACAGTCTGGCGTCGCGAAGCGGTCGCATCGGCCGCAGCCCTTGTCAAAATAGTCTTCAATCTCGGTGATCATCGTGCCTTCCCATCACAGACGCAGCGTCACATCTGTTGCCCGGTTTATCCGCGACGGCAACCCTGCGGGGACACCGGGATCGGCCTGTTTGTGGGAGGCTTCCCCTGCGCTTTCGTGAACGGAAAGGTACCGGGCTCAGTAACCTTCCAGCTTACTCAGTCAGTAACCTTCCAGCTCACTCAGGAAGTTCGCCGCGGTATCCAGATACCCGGCTTTCTTGTCGTCTTTCAGCCGGTCCCATGTGGAATAGACGCGGGCCATGCGGGGATTGGTGCGGAGCTTGTCTGCGTTGCGGCTGACGAAGTCCCAGTAGAGCGAATTGAACGGGCAGGCATCCGGCCCCGTTTTCAGCTTCACGTCATACCGGCAGCCATCGCAATAGTCTGACATCCTGCTGATATAGTTTCCACCTGCCGCATAAGGCTTGGTGCCCAGAAGGCCTCCGTCTGCATACTGACTCATGCCCAGCGTATTGGGCAGCTCCACCCATTCATAGGCATCGGCATAGACCGCGAGATACCATTCATGCACGGCCTTCGGGTCGATGCCGGCCAGCAGGGCGAAATTCCCGGTCAGCATCAGGCGCTGGATGTGGTGGGCGTAGGCTTCCTCCTTCGTCTGCGTGACCGCCGCGTTGAGGCAGGTCATGTCCGTGTCGCCTGTCCAGTAGAATTCCGGCAAGGGCCGCTCGGCGGCGAAGAAGTTCATGTCCAGATAGCCCGGCATTTTCAGCCAGTAGATCCCGCGCACATATTCGCGCCAGCCGATGATCTGGCGGATGAAACCCTCCACCGCGTTCAGCGGCGCATCGCCCGCCTTCCACGCTGCCTCCGCCATGCGGCAGGTCTCCAGCGGGTCCAGCAGGCCGGCATTGATGTAGACCGACAGGAGCGAGTGGTAGAGGAATTTCTCCCCGGCCAGCATCGCGTCCTGATAGTCTCCGAAATCCGGCAGGGCCTCGGTGATGAAGTGGTCCCGCGCGGTCTCGGCCTGCTCGGCTGTGACGGCGAACCAGAAAGGCTCAAGGTCTCCGAAATTATTGGCGAAGCGGTCCGCCACCAGTGCCAGCACTTCCTCCGTAACCGGATCGGGCTTTACGCGGTGCGGTTTCGGCATGAACAGGCTCGCCTTGGCGGGCTTGCGGTTTTCCGCATCATAGTTCCACTTGCCGCCCGCCGGTTCGCCGTTTTCCATCAACAGGCCCGTCTTGCGGCGCATTTCGCGATAGAAATACTCCATCCGCAATTCCTTGCGGCCCTCGGCCCAGTCGCGGAAGTCCTCGTGGGAGCAGAGGAAGCGGTCATCCTCAAGGATCTCGACAGGCAGGCCGGTTTCGCCTGCCCAAGCCTCCATGTCCTGGCGCACGCGCCATTCGCCGGGTTCGGTGACGAGGATGCGCTCTGCGCCATGGCGGTCAATCGCGCGCTTCAGCTCGCCGGTGAAGCTGCCGGAATTGCCGTCATCGTCGAGGCGCACATAGTCGACCGTCCAGCCATCTTCCCGGAGGCCTTCGGCGAAGTGGCGCATGGCGGAAAACAGGAAGGCGATCTTCTTCTTGTGGTGCGGCACATAGGAGGCCTCCTCCATCACTTCCGCCATCAGGATCCGGGCCGAGTCCCGGCTTGTGGCTTTGAGCGAAGAGATGGATGGCGAGAGCTGGTCGCCCAGAATGAAAACAAGATCGGTGATCGGCCCGGCCTTTCCATTGCCTGCGTTGGAGGTCTGCTCTGTCTACGAAACGGAGGGCGGATCGGTTTCACCGGAGCAGTCATCCGAACGCGGGCGAGGGCCGTACCTAGGGCCATGAAAAAGCAACTTCCTGCCCTTGCCGCCCTCGCCTTTATCACAGCCTGCGCTTCGCGGCCGCCTGTGCCGGATGACGCCGGAGGCGAAGCCTTCGTGATCGAACGCGACCTTGCCGGCGCCCATGTGGCGCGGGGCGAGTTCAAATCCATCACCGGCGTACACCGCACCTTCACCGCGCAGCTGACCGGCACCTGGGATGGCGAGACGTTCACGCTGGTGGAAGACTTCGTCTATGACGACGGCGAGAAGGACACGAAAACCTGGAAGCTCGAACGCATCGCGCCGGGTGAATACAGCGGGACCCGCGAAGACGTGGTCGGCACGGCGCGCGGCTATCAGGACGGACGGGCCTTCCGTCTGGAATATGACATCGTTCTGCCCTCGGATAATGGCAAGGGCCGCAAGGTCCGCTTCCGGGACGTGCTGGCGCATGACGGGAATGGACGGGTTCTGAACACGGCAACGGTCGGCTGGTTCGGCCTGCGGGTCGGTTCGGTGTCGCTCGTGATGGAGCCTGCAGCCGAATAAACCAGTCATTTCCTGACCGCAAAGAAAAAGGCCGCCTCCCTTGGGAGACGGCCTTTCTGTCGCGAACAGTCCTTGCAGACTATGCAGCGTCTTCGATCGTGTCGACGGCAGTCTTGCCGTTGCGCTTGTCGACGGCCGTGGTGAAGGAAACCTTCTGGCCTTCGGTCAGGATGCGCATGCCGGCGCGCTCAAGCGCGGTTGCGTGGACGAACACGTCGGTGCTGCCATCGTCCGGAGCGATAAAGCCGAAGCCTTTTTGGTCGTTGTAGAATTTTACGGTGCCACTGGTCATGGGACACTCCTGTATAAATGCGTGCCAGCAACATGCCGGCTCGCTGAAGTTCGAGTTTTGTGTGGGAGGTCTCTGATAAAGTGGCAGGGTCAGCCCTGACATTCGATGCCTGATCGTCCGGCGAAAAGTCGAAACGCTCATTTAAGGGGTTTCGGCAACATTACAAGGCAAAGTGTGCTTTTATCCGGAAAGAAATATTCAGAATGCTGAAAAATTCACGGCGTTAACGTGGCTCCAGCCTCGGCAAAGCCAACAATAACAGTACCGAAAGGCATGACGCGCCCGCCGCAACGCTGGCCAGCGGGGCTAGCCCGGCGGTCACGAACGGGGCGGCAATGGCCGTGCCCGTCGCGGTCGTCGACAGGATGAACAGGATCACCAGCGCTGCGCCGCGCGCGTCATCACCGTCCGAGGCGAGGATGGCACGGAAGAAGCCCGGCGGGCCGCGGATGCCAAGGCCGAGGTTCACCGGCACGAACAGCGCGGTGATCACCCACGCATCCGTTCCACCTGTGAAGCCATAGCCGGCCAGCCCGGTCAGGCCGAGGGCCGACACAGCGGAGCCGAGCAGGATCATCCGCTCCGGCCCGAACATGTCGGCCAGCCGGCCGGCGATGTTGGAAGCCAGGATGAAGAAGGCGATGCCGGTAACCTGCATGATGATGAACGCGTTCAGGGTGAGGCCCAGCGCCTTGGTCATCATCGCGGGGGCGCCGAACACGAAGATCAGCAATCCGCCCAGCGTGCAGGCCTGGCTGAGCGCGTAGCGTACATAAGTCTTGTTGCTCAGCAGGCGGATATAGCTGCCCTTGCCCCGTGTCGGCGGCGGCACGGGCAGGCTGGCGCCCAGCGTGCGGACGAGCAGGGCGACGAGCAGGCTGAGTGCGGCGATCATGTAGAAGGAGCTGGTCCAGCCCCACGCGGCCAGCAGCCAGACGCCAGCCACCGGAGCGAGGGCGGGCACCAGCGACTCGACGCTGCCCATCACGCCCAGCGCCCGCACGGCGCCAGCTTCGCTGAACATGGCGCGGATCATGCCCGGCGCGAAGACGGCCGCCGCTGCGCCTGACAGCCCGTGCAGGAAACGCAGGCCCACAAGCGCAGGCAGGGACGGCGCCAACGCACAGGCCAGCGAGACGAGCGCGTAAGCAATCAGGCTGCCGACGAGAAGGCCCCGCTGGTCCACCCGCGCGCCAAGCTCTCCGAACAGGATCAGGCCCACGCAACCGCCTGCGACGAAGGCGGCCAGCACCAGCTGCGCCATGGCTGCGCTGCCGCCCAGCGTGTCCGGCAGGTCCGGTACGGCGGGCAGCACAAGGTCTGTTCCGGCCAGACCGAGGGTCGTGCCGAGAAGCAGCAGCACAAAGGCAAGCGAGGGGGCGGCGGTGGTTTTCATGGAGGCGGGCTTATCCGTGAATCCGGCGTGCTTGTCGACCGCAGGTTTGTGACACCGGCGCCATGGCTCCGGAAGGGGCGTATATATCGTCTATATACGGTGTATATATCGTGTTCTTTATTGTCCCGGACGCGCACTTATCCAACAGTGAGCGCGCTGGTTGCGGGCCCGCGGCGGGACCGATATGACGGGCACCGGAAGCGGCAGGAAACCGACACATCATGGCCTGGACCAAGACATATGAAGGCGCCGAGCCGCTGCGCATCAACAAATGGCTGGCCGAGGAAGGCGTCTGCTCACGCCGCGAGGCGGATGCGCTGATCCTGAAAGGCCTGATCAAGGTCGATGGCGAGGCCGCCGTGGCGGGCCAGAAGATTGAAGCGGGCCAGACGCTGACCCTGCTGCAGAAGGCGACGCGCCAGCTGGACAACAAGCTGTCGCTGATCTTCCACAAGCCGGAAGGCATCGTTTCCGGCACGCCGGAGCCGGGTGAAACCCCGGCGGTACGCCTGATCACGGAGAAGACGCTCTCCGGAAAGGCGCATGCAATTCCGGGCCGCTACAACAAGCTCGCGCCGCTCGGCCGCCTCGACAAGGACAGCCGGGGCCTGCTGGTCCTGTCGGAAGACGGGGTGCTGGCGAAGGCGCTGATCGGGCCCGAGAGCACCGTCGACAAGGAATATGTGGTCAAGGTGAAGGGCGATGTGACGCCCGAAAAGCTCGCCCTGCTGCGCCACGGGCTGGAGCTGGACGGTCGCAAGCTGAAACCGGCGCAGGTCGAGCAGGTAAAGGCGCACGAGCTGCGCTTCATCCTGCAAGAGGGCCGCAACCGCCAGATCCGCCGCATGTGCCAATTGGTGGAGCTGCGCGTTGTGGACCTGATGCGCGTGCGTATCGGCTCGCTGGAACTGGCAGGCCTGCCGGAAGGCAGGTGGCGCCCGATCAGCGCGAAAGAGCGCGAGGCCCTGCTGACTGGCGCGGCGCCCCGGCCTCGCAAGCCGCGGGAAGAGCGGGAACGCCCGCGTCGCGATGCCGAGGACCGGCCTCCGCGCGGTGAACGTCCTCCTCGGGGCGAGCGGTCCGACCGTCCGCCGCGTTCAGGCAAGCCGGGTGGGAAGCCTTTTGGTAAGCCAGGCGGCAAAAGCGGTCCGCCACGCGGGGATCGAAAGCCGGAGAGCCGGGAAGAAAAGCCCGTGAATCCAATGCGCGGCGCCAAGTTCAAGCGCACCAAGCTTGGGCCCCGCAAACGGACGCCCATCAAATAGCTGACCCAGCGTGACGGCTTGGCGCATTGATTGCCCGGCCTATTCTGGCGCCATGGACGGTTTCACGACAAAGACACCCAAGCGCCCCGGACTGGACTATCTGCACGGCGAAGCCGCGCCCGGTCATGGCGAGATGATGGAAATCACGCCGCGCATCCAGTGGATCCGCATGGCGCTGCCTTTCTCCCTGAAATTCATCAATGTCTGGCTGATCGACGATGGCGACGGCTGGACGATCGTCGACACGGGCATGCCGCTGAAAGAGACGCGGGATGCGTGGAAGGCGATCCTCGACGCGCGCGTCACGGCCGACAAGCCGCTGAAGCGGGTGATCGTCACGCACATGCACCCCGATCATGTCGGCTGCGCTGGCTGGCTCTGCTACAAATATGGGGCGGAGCTGTGGATGAGCCGGCTGGAATACACGACCTGCCGGATGCTCATTTCGGACACCGGACGCGAGGCGCCGGAGGCGGGGATCAGCTTCTATCGCAAGGCCGGATGGGACGAGGCGGCGCTGGAAAATTACAGGTCGCGCTTCGGCGGCTTCGGCCGCGGTGTTTCGAAAATGCCGGACAGCTTCTTCCGCCTCAGTGATGGCGACACGTTCGAAATGGGCGGCGAGACCTGGGAAGTGATCACCGGCAATGGCCACTCGCCTGAACATGTCTGCCTGTTCTGCCCAGCGGAAAACATTGTCATTTCAGGGGACCAGCTGCTGCCGCGCATCTCTTCCAATGTGTCGGTCCACCCGACCGAACCGGCGGCCAATCCGCTGCTGGACTGGATGTCGAGCTGCGAGAAACTGCTGGAGCAGCTTCCGGAAGACGTGCTCGCGCTCCCGGCGCACAACGAGCCGTTCCGCGGTGCGCACAAGCGGCTGCGCCACCTGATCGACGGCCATGAGGTTGCGCTCACACGCCTGAAGCAGCGCCTGGCCGAACAGCCGCGCAAGGTGCTGGACACGTTCGTTGCCATCTTCGGGCGGAAAATCGCGCTCGACGAGCAGGGCATGGCGACCGGCGAAGCGCTGGCCCACCTGAACTGCCTGATCTATCGCGGCGAGGTGAAGGCTGAACTGGGTCATGATGGCGTGACACTCTACAGTCTGGCCAGCTGACCTGATTTACAGCCCATTGGCAGTTTTCGGCTTCGCAATCAGCCGGGGTTTCGTCTAAGAAAGGCCCCTGTTGAAAGACGATAGCGAGGCCTCGATGGCACGAGATGGCGAAAAGGCCGCGCAGGGCAGTGACGACACGCCCACCACTCTCGCCGACAAGGTGAAGCAGGAACTGAAGGAATGGGGCGCCACGCTGGCGGTCTTCGTTCCATTGTTCATGCTGTTCTCCGGCCTCGCCTACGAACAGCGCGTCATTCCGTCCGAAAGCATGGTGCCGACGCTTCAGGTGTCTGACCGCGTGGCTGTTGCCAAGTTCGCCTATGGCTATGACCGCTATTCCCTGCCGTTCAGCATGGGGCGCTACCTGCCGCTGCCGGAGGGCCGGATCTTTGCGCGCGATCCGAAGCGCGGCGATGTCGTCGTGTTCGAGCATCCCCACGCCGGCAAGGTGATGATCAAGCGTGTGCTTGGCCTGCCGGGCGACCAGATCCAGATGATCGACGAGCAGGTCTATATCAACGGCGAACCGCTCCCCAGCGAGTATGTCCGCTCCGTCCGCTACGTGCCGCACGGCACCAATTGGGTGGCGACCGCCTATGAATGGCGCGAGACCGCGGAAGACGGAAAAACCTGGACCACCGACCGCCAGGAAGCGGGCGACCGGGGCGACAACACGGTGCTGTTCATCGTGCCCAAGGGCCATGTTTTCATGATGGGCGACAACCGCGACAACTCGCTCGACAGCCGTTTCCTGTCCGGCCATTGCCCGCCGGTGGGCAATGTTGTGGATCGCGTCGGCTGCCCGCTGGCGGTCGACCCGAAGGAGGCTTCGGTCGGCTTCGTGCCGATGGATCACCTGATGGGACGGGCCGATACAGTGCTGATGAGCTTCTATCGCTGCAAGCTCATGGACGGCGAGAAATGCCCGAAGCGGGTGTGGAAGGGGCTCTAGCCCATTGAAAGCCGGGATTACTGCCTTGTCGCTTCCGGCCAACCTCGCTAGTGGCTGGAAGTTCGCGGGGCATCTGGCCCTATCGGACTAGATCGAACGGACCGGACGGCGATGCCAGGATCGACATCGACAGCAAACCGGCGCGGCCCCATCGTGATCTCGCGTCACGGCAAGCCTGCGCTGGACCGTACCGCCGGGCCACGGCTCGACTGGCGCGAGTACAAGGACTGGTGGGCCCGGTACGAAGAAAGCCCGCTGGCCGAAGGACAAGTCGCCCCGCAGAAGCTGATGGACGCCGTGAAGGACGCAGACACCGTCTTCGCCTCCGGCCGCATCCGCGCACAGGAAACAGCTGCCCGCGCTGCACCGCACATGACGGCGCAATTCGACCCGGTCTTCAACGAAGCGCCGCTGCCGCCGCCCATGCTGCCGCGGGTGCGCTACCTGCCGAAGACATGGAACATCCTTGCCCGCGCTGCCTGGCTGAATGGCCATGCGCTGGATGGGGAAAGCGTGGTGCAGGCCCGCTTGCGCGCGATGGAAGCCGCGCAGAAACTGCACGAAGCGTCAGAGGATGCGAAGGTCTACCTGGCCGCGCATGGCTGGTTCAATCGCATGATAAGGCCGGAGTTGAAGAAGCTCGGCTGGAAATGCGTCCGCGACGGCGGGGATTCCTATTGGAGTTTCCGCGTCTACGAATACCGGTGATTCCGGGTTCGAAATCGAATTGGAAAAGGTTGTGATGGGTCGGGCACCGCTCTAGTGTCCGGTCGATCCGAAACGTGAGGCGACATGGCAGACCCGAAGGAAAAACCCGTCGACAAGATGAGCTTCGAAGAAGCGCTTGCTGAACTGGAAGGTATCGTGCGCCAGCTGGAAGCCGGTGAGGTGGAGCTGGAAAAGTCGATTGCGATCTACGAACGCGGCGCGGCGCTGAAGGCGCATTGCGAAGCGCGCCTCAAGGCGGCGGAACTGAAGGTCGAGCAGATCGTGCAAGGGGCTGGTGGTCCGTCCACCGAACCCGCAAGCTTCGACTAGGCCTGTCATGGGAGAGGTGATCGACTTCGACCTGCGCCTGAAGGAAGTTGCCGACAAGGTGACCGTGGCGCTGGACCAGCTGATCCCGCCAGCGTCCGGGCCGGAGGCGGACCTGATGCGTGCGATGCGCCATGCGGCGCTCGCCAACGGCAAGCGGATGCGGCCTTTCTTCCTGCTCGAAGCGGGCGCCATGTTCGAAGCGCCGGAGAAGTCGCTCCTGCGCGCGGCGGCGGCCCTGGAATGCGTGCACTGTTATTCGCTGGTCCATGACGACCTGCCGTGCATGGACGATGATGATTTCCGCCGCGGCCAGCCGACGGTGCACAAGGCATTCGACGAAGCGACCGCCGTGCTGGCAGGCGATGCGCTGCTGACGCTCGCCTTCAAGATTCTCGCCTCACGCGAGACGCATCCGGAGGCCGAGGTACGGGCGCTGCTGATCGAGCGGCTTGCCGATTCTTCGGGGGCGCGGGGCATGGTGGGCGGCCAGATGATCGACATGCTGGAAACCGACAGTCCCCGCGACCTGAACACCATCACCCGCATGCAGCGCCTGAAAACCGGCGCCCTGATTTCCTATGCGACAGAGGCTGCGGGAATCATCGGCCATGCCCGCGAGCACGAACGCAGTGCACTTGCAGGCTTTTCGAATGATCTCGGCCTGGCTTACCAGATTGCCGACGACCTGCTCGACGCCACCGGCGATGAAGAGGCGGTCGGCAAGGCTCTCGCCAAGGACGAAGACGCCGGAAAGGCTAATTTCGTTACGATTCTGGGCATCGACGGGGCCCGCCAGCGGGTGCAGCTTCTGGCGGAGCAGGCGAAGGAACACCTCGCTATTTTCCGCGAAAAGGCCAATATACTGCTGCAATCAGTCGATTTTGTTCTTGATAGAACACACTAGACAGACAGAAAGCCGTCACCCAGAAGGTCCGACAGAACGATGACCGACAATCGACCCAACCGCCTGCTCGATGCGATCGACTCGCCCGACGACCTCAAAGGTCGCTCGCGGGCTGAGTTGAAGCAGATCGCGAATGAAGTGCGCGAGGAAGTCATCGACGTCGTCTCGGTCACCGGCGGACACCTCGGTTCCGGCCTCGGCGTGGTCGAGTTGACCGTTGCGATCCATGCGATCTTCGACACGCCGAAGGACAAGCTGATCTGGGATGTCGGCCACCAGTGCTACCCGCACAAGATCCTGACCGGCCGCCGCGACCGCATGCGCACGCTGCGCCAGGGTGGTGGCCTCTCCGGCTTCACCAAGCGGTCTGAGAGCGAGTACGATCCGTTCGGTGCGGCCCATGCCTCGACATCGATCTCGGCAGGGCTCGGCTTTGCCAAGGCGCGCGATATCCAGGGTGAGCACTCCAACGTCATCGCCGTGATCGGCGACGGTTCCATGTCCGCCGGCATGGCCTATGAGGCGATGAACAATGCCGGCGCCGACAAGTCGCGTCTGATCGTCATCCTCAACGACAATGACATGTCCATCGCTCCGCCAGTCGGCGCGATGAGCAACCACCTCTCGCAGCTCGTGTCCTCGCGCCCTTATCGGGGCCTGCGCCGGATCGCCAAGAAGGTCGTTGCGCCGATGGGCCTCGAAAGCCCGGCCCGGCGTGCGGAGGAATTCCTGCGCGGCTTCGCCATGGGCGGTACGCTGTTCGAAGAGCTGGGCTTCTACTATGTCGGTCCGATCGACGGGCATGACCTCGATGTCCTCGTCCCGATCCTCGAGAACGTTAAGGCGATGCGCGACGGGCCGATCCTGATCCACGTCGTCACGCAAAAGGGCAAGGGATACGCCCCGGCGGAGAACTCCGCCGACAAGTATCACGGCGTCTCTAAATTCTCGGTCGTCACGGGCGAACAGTCCAAGCCGAAACCGAAGGCCCCGGCCTACCAGAAAGTCTTCGGCCAGACGCTGACCCAGCTGGCGGAGAAGGACGACAAGATCTGCGCGATCACCGCGGCCATGCCGTCCGGCACGTCGACCGATATCTTTGCGGCCAAATACCCTGACCGGCATTTCGATGTCGGCATTGCCGAGCAGCACGGCGTGACCTTCGCCGCGGGGCTTGCTGCCGATGGCATGAAGCCGTTCTGCGCCATCTATTCCACCTTCCTGCAGCGTGGTTACGACCAGGTCGTCCATGACGTGGCGATCCAGAAGCTGCCCGTACGCTTCGCCATCGACCGGGCTGGCCTCGTCGGCGCGGACGGTGCAACCCATGCCGGCAGTTTCGATATCGGCTATCTCGGCGCGCTGCCGGGCATGGTCTGCATGGCGGCAGGCGATGAGGCAGAGCTGGCCCGTATGGTGCTGACCTCGCTGGAAATCGACGACCGGCCGAGCGCATTCCGTTATCCGCGCGGCGAAGGCGTTGGCGTCGACATGCCGGACGTCCTGACGCCGCTGGAAATCGGCAAGGGCCGGGTAATCCGCGAGGGTACGGCGGTTGCGATCCTGTCCTATGGCACGCGCCTCGGCGAAGCGATGAAGGCTGCAGACATGCTGGCCGCGCAGGGCCTGTCGGCAACGGTCGCCGACGCCCGGTTTGCCAAGCCGCTCGACACCGACCTGGTGGACCGTCTCGCGAAAGAGCATGAAGTCCTGATCACGATCGAGGAAGGCGCCACGGGCGGCTTCGGCAGCTTCGTGCTGGAATACCTCGCACGCAGCGGCGGACTCGACAGTGGGCTGAAGATCCGGCCGATGACCTTGCCGGATGAGTTCCAGGACCAGGACACGCCTTACAACATGTATGAGGCCGCAGGCCTCAACGCCCGGCACATTGCTGCCCGCGCAATCGAAGCCCTCGGCCGGGGTGATCTGGCCGAGATCGAGCGCCTCGCCAGAGCCTAGCGAACGCCTGAAATTCGCCAGAGTCAGCGCCTAACTGAAATGCAATTTGCGGGGCCGGGCGAAGCCCGGTTAGGTGCTCTCATGCGTTCATATCGTTCCTGTCTGGCGGCCTTGATGCTGGCCGCCACCGCCGCTTGCGCCTCTGCGCCCGAGCCGGCCATTCCCTTCGCTGACCGTCTCGCTGCGGCTGAAGCGGTGGCAAATCCCTATGAGACGGATGCGGCACTGACGGCGCTGCTGGACGATCCCAAGCTGAAACCCGCCGAGCGCGCGGAAGCGCTCTATCGGCGCGGCAGCCTGCGGCGCCTTGCGGGCGATGACCGGCGCGGCGCGGTCGCCGATCTTGAGGCAATGCTTGCGCTTGCGCCGGAGCATCAACGTGCCGGGCAGGCGCAGATCGAGCTGGACCTTGCCCGGTCTGACCTCGAAGCGCTTGAGCCGCGTCTCGGCTACATGCTGACCCTGCCGCAATGGTTTGACGTGTCCTGGACACTGGGCGAGCGCGAGGTTCCGGCGCGGCGTTACCAGAAGGCCGGCATCAGCCCGAATGAGACGCAAACCCGGAAGCTGACGGATGCCGGGTTCCTCTGCGGGCCGGATGGGGCAGGCGGACCTGCGCAGGGCGCGGGAGATCCGCGCGACTGGCTGGACGGTCTCATCTGGTGCAATCCGCAGCCTGATCAGGCCGAAGCTGAGGCAGACCCGGCAGAGGCGGGGTCGTAAAGACCACACAAAATTCACAATCCGGCCCTGCCGCCGTACGTGTTGCACGTCTAACAACAGGGCTATCGCCTCAACCCGCCTGCCCAAACTTGCCTATACGGAGCTTCCGATCATGATTCGCCTCAGCCTTGCCGCCGCCGCCTCCGCCCTTGTTCTGGCGGCCTGTAGTTCGACGCCTGCACCGGAAGCCAGCACGGCTGCCGCAGTATCCGCGGCGACCGTCGTGTCGCCCTACGAACTGGCCATGCAGACAGTTGAGGAACTTGCGACTGCCGGCAACGCGCAGGCCGCGATCGACCGCCTGACCCAGCTGTCCGGCGACCCGTCGCTCAGCCGGGACCAGATGGCAGAAGTGCTCTACCGCCGCGGCGAACTGCGCCTTGGCGAAAACGGCTATGACACGATGGGGGCGATTGAGGACTTCGAGGAAATCCTCGCCGACTACAGCGACACCGAATGGAGCACGGCTGCTGCGTCGATGCTGGACAGCGCCCGCGGCAAGGCGACGTCACTGAACGCGCTTCTCGCCCAGCCGGAAACGACCCGGATGCAGAAGTACAACATCCTCATGGAGCTTGGCCGTCATGATGACGCCATAGACCTGATGCTGGCCAACGACCTGACGCCAGACAATGATGCTCTGCTGGCCATGTACCAGATCGGGTACCTGTGCGAAGGCGATGCCCTTACCGGCCGGGCCTATGACGTGACCGAGCCTGACGGCACCTTCCACGAACTCCGTTTCTGCGATTTCGGGAAGTAAAACCTCTCAGACTGTAGGCTTTATTGCAGTCCGTGCGCCCGGTTCAGGAGTCTTTCTGCAGCTCTTTCCGCAAGGTAAGGTGCCGGAAATCCTGAACCGCGGCTTTGCAGCCTCTTCAAACCGGGCCCCCGGCGTGGTTGTGTGGCGTGAACCACATAACCTTCCCGAGGAAACCCATGTCATCAGAGCTGCTTCCCCCCAATTGGCCCGCCATGTCCATCGCCCAGGCCAACGCCGCATTGGCGGCGCCCGGTTCTCCGGTTCAGGTGGAAGACACCGTCGTGAACGGGGTTCCGTCCAAGGGGTACACAAACGCACCGCCGACGATTCACTCGATCCTGTTCCTGGCTGCAATGACTCACCCGGAGCGGGACTACATCGTCTATCAGGATGAGCGGGTGACCTATAAGGCGATGCTGCGCGCCGTTGAGCATTTCGCGGCCACGCTGCGCGACAAGTACGGCATCACAAAGGGCGACCGCGTCGCCGTGATCATGCGGAACTATCCGCAATGGCCGGTCGCATTCTATGCCGCGCTCAGCCTAGGGGCGATTGCCACGCCAATGAACTCCTGGTGGACGGGCGAAGAGCTGGAATACGGCCTCTCCTTCGCGGGTGTGAAAGCCGCTGTCGTCGATCCGCAGATCTACGAGCGCATCCACCAGCATATGGAAGACCTGCCGGACCTGAAGCACGTCATCATCGCCCGCGATCCCGGTGACGAGCACAACCATCCCTGCGTTTCGACGATGGAAGATGCCATCGGCCTGGCGAACACCTGGGCTGACCTTCCGGACATCGGCATGCCGGATGTGGAAGTCGGCCCGGATGACGATGCAACGATCATGTACACGTCCGGTACCACCGGCAAACCGAAGGGCGCGCTTGCGACCCACCGCGCCGTGATCTCGAACATGTTCAACGGCCTGACCTGTACGGCGCGGATGTACCTGCGCAAGGGTGAACCGGTGCCGGAGCCTGACCCAACCGTGACGCGGGCGACGCTGATGTCGATCCCGTTCTTCCACGCGACCGGGTCCTTCGCGATCCTGGTCCCGACGGCGATGCGCGGCGACAAGATCGTGACCATGTACAAATGGGATGCAGGCGAAGCCCTGCCGATCATCGAACGCGAGCGCATTACCAGCATTGGCGGTGTGCCCACCATTGCCTGGCAAGTGTTGGAGCATCCCGATCGCTCCAAGTACGACCTCTCCTCTATCGAGGTGGTTTCATACGGTGGTGCGCCGTCTGCGCCGGAACTTGTGTCCACCATCAAGCGCCGCCTGCCGAATGCTGCGCCGGGCAATGGCTGGGGCATGACGGAAACCTGCGCGACGGTCACGCTGAACATTGGCGAAGACTATGTGAACCGGCCGACCAGTGCCGGCTCGCCACCTGCCGCCGTGGAGCTGAAGATTTGCGATCCGGACGGCAACGAACTCGCCATCGGCGAGATCGGCGAGCTGTGGTGCAAGAGCCCGTCCAACTGCAAGCTCTACTGGAACCGTCCGGATGCCACGGCAGAGACCTTCCGCAATGGCTGGGTTGTGACGGGCGACCTTGCGCGCCTCGACGAGGAAGGCTTCCTCTTCCTGGTCGACCGCGCCAAGGACATGCTGATCCGCGGTGGCGAGAACATCTACAGCATCGAAGTGGAGAGCGCGCTCTACGACCACCCGGCCGTGATGGACGCTGCTGTTGTCGGCATTCCGCACAAGGTACTGGGCGAGGAAGTCGGCGCCGTCGTGCAGCTCAAGCCCGGCATGAGCGTATCGGAAGATGAGCTGCGCGCCCACGTCGCCAACCAGCTGGCTGCGTTCAAGGTGCCGGTCGAGATCCAGTTCTTGGACGAGCCGCTGCCGCGTAACGCCAACGGCAAGATCCTGAAAAACGAGCTGCGGGAGCGGTTCACACCACGGGGATAATCGCATGAGCGTACAACGTCGCAAGATCGGAGACCGGGAAGTATACCCGGTTGGCCTTGGCTGCATGAACATCTGTCATGCCTATGGCCCGCCGCTTCCGGAGGACGAGGCCAAGGCCCTGCTGCTAAAGGCCTTCGACCTTGGGTGCGATTTCTTCGACACCGCGACGATCTATGGATTGGGCCGGAGTGAGGAACTGATCGGCCAGGCGCTTGGGGCTCACCGGCAGGACTTCTTCCTGGCCAGCAAATGCGTGCTGGGCTTTCGGGATGGCAAGCGCATCCTGGATGGGCGTCCGGAGGTGATCAAGGCGGCGTGCGAGGCAAGCCTGAAACGTCTGAAGACGGACGTTATCGACCTCTATTACCTGCACCGGCCGGATCCGAACGTGCCGATCGAGGACTCGGTCGGCGCGCTGGCGGATCTGGTGTCTGAAGGCAAGATCCGGTTTGCGGGACTGTCGGAAATGGGCGCTGAGCAGCTACGCCGCGGCGCCGCTGTCCATCCCATCGCGGCCATGCAGTCGGAATATTCGCTCTGGGTTCGAAATCCTGAGATTGCGGTGATGCAGGCATGTCAGGAGCTGGGCACGGCACTCGTGGCGTTCTCGCCGGTCGGACGTGGTTTCCTTGCGGACCCGCCGGCGGACCCGGCAACTTTCCACGAGACGGACATGCGCCTCAGCATCTTCCCGCGCTTCAATGCGGAGAATTATGCGGGCAATCTGCCCCTGCTGGAGGAGGCAAAGGCCGTGGCGGCGGAGGCAGGCTGTTCAGTCGCCCAACTGGCAATTGCCTGGACCATGGCAAAAGGGCCGAATGTGCTGCCGATCCCCGGCACCACGAACCTCATGCATCTGGAGGAGAACCATCGCGCCGCGGAGGTCACCCTCACACCGGAACAGGTCGCGCGCCTCGATGCGCACTTCGCGCCCGAGCGCGCTGTCGGTCCGCGCTACAGCGCGATGGGACAAGCAACGGTCACGACCGAGATGTACGAGTTCGAGCAGGCGAATGGCTGACAAGCCGGTCGCGCTTGAGGACCGCGCAGATGGCGGGGATGGACGGCGCTACGCACCCTCGACCGCCCGTAACAGAGAACCCATCCGGGACCTCTTTGCGGCGCAGGGATTAACCGCCGGAGATGTACTGGAGATTGCCTCCGGCACGGGTGAGCACGGCGCGTTCCTGACCGACACATTTCCCAGACTGCGCTGGACCTATTCCGATATCGACCCGGCTGGCCGCGCCAGCCAGGAAGCGTGGCGCAATGCGGCGGAGCATGACCGCCTGTTAGGCCCGGTGATAATTGATGCCTCGTCCGATGACTGGGGCGAAGTGGAGGGCAAGGCCTGGGACCTCATGGTCTCGGTCAACATGGTCCACATTTCCCCCTTCGTGGCGACAGAGGGTCTGCTGCGCGGCGCGGGGCGCCTGCTGAAGCCGGGCGGACACCTCTTCCTCTACGGGCCTTACGCCCGCAATGGCGAGATCGCGCCGTCGAACGCGGCGTTCAGTGAAAACCTTCAGTCACGTGACCCGGCCTGGGGCGTGCGGGATCTCGACCGGCAGCTCGTTCCGTTGGCGGAAGCGGCTGGCCTGCACCTCAAGGACGTCGTCCCGATGCCCGCGAATAATTTCAGTGTGATCTTCCGACGCTAGGCCTGATTGCCACCGCCGAAACGCTCGGTCCATTCGGCCACCTGTGCATCCTCGATCTTCTGGAACAGGACGTCCGGCGGGGAGATCGCCATGCCGTGCGGCAGGGCATCCAGCAGGGCGGCGAAGTCAGCGTCCGCGGCCGGGAAGTTGCGGTTCTCTTCCGGGATGTTCAGGGCGTCGAGGATCTTCTTCGCGGCGCCCGGAATGATCGGTTGGGCGATGATGCCGAACAATGCAGCGAGGTTCAGGCCTGCGCGCACACCGATGGCGGCGGCATCCACGTCTGCCTTGTACTTCACCCACGGCTCGGCCTTGGTGAGATATTCGTTCCCGGCGGCCCAGATCGCGCGCGTTTCGGCGGCGGCCTTGCGGAACTCCATCGCTTCATAGTGTTCGATCAGGCGGGGCAGGCGCTCTTTCAGCTCGGCCACCATCCAGGCCTCGGCATCGCCCGGCGTGCCAGCTACCGGCACCTGTCCGTCAAACTTGGACGCGGTGTATTTCGTGATCCGGTTCACGAAATTGCCGAGCACGTTCGCAAGGTCCGAGTTCACAGCTGCCTGGAAGCCTTCCCAGGTGAAGGCAGCGTCAGAGCCTTCCGGGGCATTGGAAATCAGGTACCAGCGCCAATAATCTGCCGGCAGCAGCTCCAGCGCCTGGTCCATGAACACGCCGCGCTTCATGGAGGTGGAGAACTTGCCGCCATACCAGGTGACCCAGTTGAAGGCTTTCAGCTTGTCCACCGTCTTCCAGGGCTCGCCGCAGCCGAGCAGCGTGACCGGGAAGGACACGGTGTGGAAGGCCACATTGTCCTTGCCCATGAACTGCACGTACTCGACCTCGTCGGCGCCCTTGTCGGTCTTCCAGAGGCTCTCCCAGTCATTGCCCGTCGCTTCGGCCCATTCCTGCGTCGCAGAGATGTAGCCGATCGGCGCATCGAACCAGACATAGAAGACCTTGTCTTCGTATCCGGGGCGGGGATTGCCATCCGCATCCGTGACTTTGACGCCCCAGCTTAGGTCACGCGTGATGGACCGGGCGATCAGGCCTTCGTCCAGCCATTTGTTCGCAATGGAGACCGCAAGGCTCGGCCATTGGGCGCCCTTGCTTTTCACCCATTCGCGGATGCGATCCTGCATCTGGCCTTGCAGTAGGTAGAGATGGTTCGTGTCACGGATCTCGATGTTCCGGCTGCCGGAAACCGAGGAATACGGATCGATCAGGTCGACAGGGTCCAGCAGACGCCCGCAATTGTCACACTGGTCGCCACGGGCCTTTTCAAAGCCGCAGGTCGGGCAGGTGCCTTCGACATAGCGGTCCGGCAGGAAGCGGCCATCATCGACGGAGTAGACCTGTTTGGACGTGCGCTCCTCAATCAGGCCCTGCTTCTCCAATGCCTGGGCGAGGTGCTGGGTCACGGCATGGTTTGCCGGGCGCGACGTGCGGCCAAACCAGTCGAAAGACAGGCTGAAGCCTTCGCCGGCCGCGCGCTGGATCTCGTATTGCTCATCGCAATAGTCCTGCACGCTGATTCCTGCGGCCTGCGCTGCGAGTTCGGCAGGCGTGCCGTGCTCATCGGTGGCGCAGATATAGGTCACGTCGTGGCCCAGAAGGCGCATCACGCGGGAATACACGTCAGCCGGGAGCATCGAACCGGCCAGATTGCCGAGATGCTTGACGCCGTTGATGTACGGCAGGGCAGAGGTGACGAGGATGCGCCGGGAATGCGTCATTGGGTGTCAGTCTTTTCCGTTTTCTGGGCCGTCAGGACCGCGATTCGGGCCTTCCGGCCCTGTTGGAGCGTGTCTTTTAACGCGGCGAGCCGGAAATGAAAGAAACCGAGCAGACAAAAAACTGTGCCCGGTCAGGCCCCTGATCCCTAAAGCAGACAAGAAAAGCCCCGGAACGGCAGGGCCGGTCCGGGGCAGTCAACGGTGCAGGCGCGGTGATCTGACCTGCACCGATTGGAGGGGGGAAGGGATATGGGGTTAGAGGCCGTAGACCGGCTTTACATCCAGGTTGATATCCACGCGGCGGGCCATAGGCTCCACCGGCACTTCGGCGGAAGCGGCCGTGGCATTCACTTCCTGGAAATTCGTCTCGATGCGCGGGGCCGACACACCACGGTCCGACAGGGCCTGGATCACCGCAGCGGCGCGCGCTTCCGACAGTTGCGCAAGTTCGATGTCAGTGTGGGCCTCTTCGGAAACGACGGAGACATCAATGTCGGTGACGGCGCAGCCCTCAAGGCTGTTGGTCGCTGCGTTCAGTGCCCGGACGGAATAGGACGAAAGCATCGTCTCGTAGGCGGGGAAGTAGATGGACAGCTTCATGTCCTCGCAGACCGGTTTGCGAGCCACATAGACAGGTTCCGCCGGCGGCGGCTTCGGGGCATCGGAAACAGCCGGCAGCGCTGCGAGGGCGCCTATCAGGCCGAGGCCTGCTGCAGCGAACATCGTGCGTTTCATAATGGTCTCCTTCATGCTCATTTCTTGCTCCATCAATCCCTGAGAACTCTTCCGGTTCCTGTGCCCTTGCATGAACAAAGGGATAGGCTTGGTTTGCGGCTGAAATGTGCGCCCACCGGGGCGAATGAGGCGGTGCCAAGGAAATTGGAAGGAATCCAGCAAAGGGGCGATAAAGCCCTTTTGAATCATGGGTGTAGGGTCGATCTGGATTTCCAGAGTTCGCCTCATCGGAGAATTTTTGCGAGGAATGTGGCAAGCTCGGGGCGGCCGGGTGCCGCCAGTCGGGTCACAATCCCCCTCGGATCGGATGGGGTGTGGACCTCCTGCTTGCATCCGGCCGCACTTCCCATTAGTGACGGGTTTCCTCATGGGCCGGCTTAGCTCAGCTGGTAGAGCATCTGATTTGTAATCAGAGGGTCGCGGGTTCGAGTCCTGCAGCCGGCACCATAGGAAACAGGGACTTAGTCCGATTTCAGCAAGAATTCAGAGATCGTACTGGCGCGCAATTGGCGCGCAACTTGGCACAACAGGTGGATGATCTGCTCTGTCACCTTCGTCAGGTATGCAGGATCGAATGGCTTTTTGCTCTCTTTGGTCGAGCTATTCGGCGCTTTGAGTTACGGAGGGACAATGACACTCCATTCCGGAGCCCTACGACCAAAACATCATTGGCGCGTAGGTTCTGATCAATTTCCGGTTTCCGTGAGATCTTGCCATCCCGTAGCTACGTTTCGTGAGGCGGCATTTGGCCCTCTTCAGACCGTCGGCAGTTTTGACTTGAACGGCAGCTTGGGTCTCGAAAGCAGACATTCGGATCGAGCTTTGCAGCGAATGCCACCATGACAATGACGGATGATCTCAGGAGCTGTGCTTCCCATTCTGCCGTAAAATGGCGGATGAACAGAAGTCTGCCACCAGCGCCGCCAGTAGTGTCAGGCCCGCCATCGGCAGGAACAAGCATAGGACGAGGATGATTGCCACGACGCCGAGGGCGATCGTCCGGTCTTGCGGCATCGGCGGCACGCCCAGCCTACCCTCTGGTCGGCGTCGCCACCACATCACGGTGCCCGTGACCGCGAGCAGGGCAACACCAAGTGCCGCAAAAAGCCCAAGCAGCTGGTTCCCCCAGCCGAACAATGCGCCTTCGTGAAACGAGACGCCCAGTGCCATAGCCCTGTCGGCGAGATTGTGATCGCCGAACCGGATGCGCATCAGCTGGCTGCCGGTCCAGCGGTCGTAATGAACAGTTTCCTGCTGCAGCCGGTTGGGGTTCATCCCGCGCACCGTCCACACGCCGTTCTCGCTGCGCGGAGGCTGTACCCAAACCGGTGGAGCAAAGCCTTCGGCGACCGCCTGCTGCACGACAGTATCTATGCCAAGCGGCGTCGCCCGCATGAGGGCGCCAGTCGCGCCGTCTTCGTCCCGTGCAGGCTCATTGTCCGTCTCCCACAATGTCCCACCCATCTCATGCAGGGCATGCGGATCTGCGGATTGCAGCGTCACGAACCATTCCTGACCGGGCGATTTCATTCCGACGAGCTCTTTGGCACGGGTGAAGCCATCGCCCCAGACCTGGGTCCAGGGAAGGCCTGATATCAGCATGATGATGGCAAGAGACCCTATCCAGGCGCCGGCCGCGCCGTGCACCTTCTTCCAGGTCTCGCGGCCCGGACCGCTGGCCCTGAAGTCCGGCAGGAAGATGCGCCACCAGACGTCTCCGCGCGGCCACCATAGGAACAGCCCGGTGACGAGCAGGATGATCGTCCAGCAGGCCATGATCTCCACGACCAGCGAGCCCGCATCCCCGCCCAGCAGGGTGCCATGGATCCGCTTGATGAATTCGAGGAAGATGTCCGCTGACCGGACATCCTCGAGGATGGTTCCATCCGTCTTGTTGAGCCAGAGCTTCCGGGCCCCGCCTTCCGCGAGGATTTCGACTTCCGCCGTCGGGTCTGCATCCGAGGAGGGAAGCACGATACGGACGAGTTTCGAGCCGGGATGCGCGTCGAGGGCCCGCGTGACAATCAGGTCGGCTGCGACCGTCTGAGTTGCCTGCACGCCCGGGCCGGCAAGCGCATTGATACGGGCTTCCTGTGCGGCCTCGATCTGTGGCCGGAACAGGTAGATCGCCCCCGTCACCGCCAGCGTGACGACGAAGGGAACGACCATCAGCCCGGCAAAGAAATGCCAGCGCCAGACGCGGTGCTGAAGCGTGGAGCGTTTGGCGCTAGCCATGGCCTAGAACCTCGCCCGGATGCCGCCGAACACGGCGGGGCGTTCGACCGGATAATAGATGGCCGAAGCATCGGTCACCGCGATCGCCGCGCTGACATCGCCGATCGCCTTCTCGCCTGTCAGGTTCCTGGCATCGAGGAAAAGATCGATCCGGTCCGTGACGCTCCAGCCGGCCGTGGCGCCGACCAGCACATAGCCGTCCAGCTTCCGGTCGTTGTTATAGTCTGCATAAGGACCTTCTGGAATCCACTCGATGACAGGCGCCACATGCCGCTTGTTGGTCCCGAACCGCAGTTCGGCCCGGTAGACATGTTCCGGAACGACCGGCAGCGTATTGTCGCCGAATTCGGAATCGCCGTCGAACCTGAAGTCCGACCATGTGTAGACCTGGTTCAGGCGAAGCCAGTCCGTCAATTGCAGGGCAAGTCCCGCCTCGATCCCCTGATGGATCGTCTTGTCGGCATTGAAGGTGGATGCCGGAATGTCCTGCGTCACGGTGTATTGCAGCATTTCGCCGTCAATGTCGGACCGGTAGGCCGACACATCCCATTCCGCGATGCCGGCCCGGCCGCGCGTGCCTGCCTCGAACGTCCAGGCCGTCTGTTCTTCGACCGGTACGAAGGACGCCACCTGGGCCACTTCTCCCATGCCGGGGAATTCGGCAGAGGCGCTGTAATTGGCATAGACCTGCACATCCGGCGCTGCCTGATAGAGGACGCCGATCTTGGGCGAGAACGCATCGAAATCCGCGCTGCCCTTCACGCCGGTTTCACCTCCGGCGAACAGGTTGAATTTCTCGAACTGTTCCCGTTCGCCTTCCGCATAGACGGCGCCGCCGATCAGCGTCAGGCGATCCGTCGCGGCATAGCGCACTTCGCCGTAAAGGTTGCTGGTCCACGATTCCTGGTCTGCATCATAGGCCAATGCGCCAGAGTGGCCGTTATTGTTGACATAGCGAACAGCGTCCGTCTCGCCCTTGCGGCCGTCGAGGCCAAGGGTGATTTCAAACCTGTCGCCCTGCCAGTCCCATCGACCGAACAGACCGACATCCTGAGACTCATAGTCGATCACCTGGAAGATCGGGTGGAACAGGGATTTATCATTGAGGTAGGCGCCAACCCTGATCGTGCTGGATTCAAGGTCGAACACGGTCTGGTTCTGGATACGGAGGGAATCGATGTCGCGTCCCTGATCGCCGGCAAAATTTCCGGTCTCCGGTTCCGACTCTGCGACCGAACGGGTGAGCGCGCCCGGCAGCTCCTGGTCGATCTCGTTGAGGCTGAGGTAGAACCGAGTCGAGACCGTATCGCTGAATGCATAGCCGGCATTGCCCTGGAACCGCGTCGCATTGCGGCGGGCGTGATCGCGGTCCCCATCGGACGTATCGGCGCTGATTGCGCCCCAGGCATCCAAGCTGTCCCCGGCAAGACCACCTGAAACGAGCAGGCGGGCGGTGTTCCAGCTGCCCGCGTCCGTGCGGACATAGCCTCTTGGAGCCGTGCGTCCGGTCGGTGTCACGCCGTTGATTGCGCCGCCCAGCGTGCCGGACCCGAACCGCAAGGCATTTGCGCCGCGATACACTTCCAGATGGTCGAAGAAGATCGGTTCCAGTTCCTGGAAATCGCCATTGTCGTCGGCGAGATTGATCCGGACGCCGTCCTGCAGGAGCGTCAGCCCGCGCATATGATAGCCCCGGCTGATGCCGGATCCGCGAATGGAAATGCGCACTTCCTGGCCGTAGCGCGGCTGGGTGTAGACTCCCGGTGTAAAGGCCAGCGTGTCCCGGAGGGAGACCAGGAAACGGTCCGCATACTCCTCATGCGAGACGACATCGACGCCGCCGGGCGTTTTGGCAGCCTGCTGTTCGGCTTCGAGTGTGCTTGCCCGGGACGTGACGTTGATGGTCTCTTCCACGCGCTCGGCGTCGTCTGCATGTGCGGCGAAGAACTGGCCGAGCGCGGTGCTCAGCACAAGCAGGCTCACAGTGGAGCCGGATCTGATTTTCAACATGGTAACAGGTGTTTCTCTGTGTGCGCCGCTCACGGGCGGACGCGGTCTGACAATTGGCGAAAGATGTCAGACAGAGACGGGCGGCCCGCGGGCCGGGAGGGGGGCAGATGCTATGTTGCGGAGAGGCGGCGCCCTGACGGGCGGGCGTGTTTGAGCACTCTGGGGAAACACAGGTGCGTCGAAGGCGATGTCTACGTCAGGCGCAGGCAGGTAGTGCGATGCAAGGGCAAACGGGCAGGATGTGGTCGCGCTATCGGTATCGCTGGGCGACTTGCCGTCTTCGTGATCGCCCGCCGCATCGGCGTCCAAGTCTACGCCCTGTTGGGGGCTCCAGGCGACCGTTCGTCCCGAACACAACTGGATGGAGACCACGCCTGTCTCGGCGTCGGGCCCTACCATCCAGCCCACAGGCACCGCCGCCCGCACCAGAAGTGCGAACAGGAGCGCCACGATAGCCAATCTGGATGTCAGGTCATGACGCATTCGCGGGGTCGGTCCGTCTGATCCACAGGTGAATGCGAGTAGATCTCATTCATGTCGGCTTCAATTGCGACAGAAAGCCACCGGCTCTCTGTCGTGTCCGCACCTCTACCTTTCACTGCCAAATCTACTGACTTGAGTCTTCTCGTGTAGCATGTCTGCTTTTGCAACCATTGCTGTCGTTAAGCGTAACTCGCTACATGCTTTCTATCGGCGACTTTCGGCCATAGGACGTAAGCTCCATTGGCTCGCTCTGGCCCTATTCAGTCGTTGCCGCCGAGCGGGATGATGTCGTATTTTGGCCGGAAGTTGTCTCCGTAAGGCTGACGTCGAACTTGTGCCGAGGGCGAAATTTCAGACATGGTATCTTAGGACGATCACAGCATTCATGGTGCTCTCGGGACCTTCAATTTTGGAAGCCGAAGGTCCCTGACAGGCGCAAATAATCAGAATTTCAGGCGAACCCCGCTATTCAGGATAAATCCGTCATTGCGTGACCATATATTGGTGGTCCATTGGCCTTCCGGCGATCTCACCGGAAGGACGAGCGGGTCTTCCTTTGTCTGGCGTACATCCAGCAGATTCTCGGCATTGATAAACCAGCTTGCTCGTCCAACCGTGACCTGTCCAAGCAGTCCGAGGTGCAGGTAGGGCTCGCTAGTTGTCCGGAACGGGTTACCATCGAGGCGCTGCTCACCGGTGTAGTAAGCTTCGAAGCCAACGAGCCCGCGACCATGCTGCTCCCACATGGCGACAAATCCTGCCGAGTGCGTTGGCGTCAGCTCGATCTCACGCCGCCCGCCGAGGGGGGCTTCTTCGGTTGCATCAAGATAGAGATAACTCCCCGTGATCTTGAAATCGTTCCAGAAATACCGAAGCAGAACCTCTGCTCCGCGAATCCGGGTTTCGCCATCGGCATTGATCAGTGCAACGCGGTCCAGTTCGCCGCCCGGCACCGAGGCGAAAGCTTCAAGTTCCGTCACACCGTCCACTATTGATCTGAAGACGCTAAGATTGGCTTCCATCGACCTGGTCCGGTAGCCGACATCAATTGAAGCGGTCTCGGCAGTCTCCTCTTCAAGACCTGTGAGAGGTGATAGTCGTGACAGGCCGGAGGCTTCGATCTCCTCGACAAAGGGCGTCGGGGCAAAAAAGCCTTGGCCATAGGACGCCCTGATAGTCCAGTTATCCGGCTTATAGAGCACTGACGCACGGGGACTGAACTGGCTGCCATATTCACTATGGGCGTCAAAACGACCACTGAGGGAGACCGACAGGTCATCACGCAAATCATGGTCGATCTGGGCAAACAAGCCGGGTACGTCATACCTGTAATCGAAAGCGGCAAACGTGTCTGATGTGTAGGTCTCAGACTGAAATGCCGCACCGATCGCCCAGTTCGTTCGCTGGCTGCCACCGGCCAGTGAGGCCTCGATCAGATAGCTTTCATGGCGATCATCTTCGATCAGAGAGCCGAAACGGTGCTCATGATCCTGAACCATGGCCGATCCACGCAGGTTCAGCTCGCTGCTCCCAAAAAGCGGCCTGTTGGCGACAAACCCGCCATCAAGGCGTGTAGTGTCCTGATTCTGAGGGAAAACTGTTCCATCGGGCACGGTGCGCCCCCGCAAGGTGCCGCCGTCGCGCTGTTCGCTCATATACCCGATTGTGGCGTAGAGCGTTGAGCCGTCGGCGCCGTCCCAGAAGAGCCGGGGCCGGGCTGACCAGCGTTCATAGCCGGGCATATCTATCCAGCCATCACTATCAATATCCTGCACGGATTGTCGGTTCGCGCCCGTTGTCAGCGAGACCGCAAGCTGATCGCTGATTGGGGTCTCGAAATAGCCGGTCAGATCCTGTCCGTCCTGCGTTGTCAGGTTGACCAGCACTTCACCTGAAGCCTCCTCACCTGGACGCCGCGAGATCAGGTTGATCACACCACCAAGGGCCGAAGCACCGTAATAGGAGGATGCCGAACCCTTGATTAATTCGACCTGGGCAAGGTCAGTGGGTGGGATCTGGAGCAGGCCGATTGACGCGGCTTGCCCGCCATAGAGCGGCAAGCCATCACTCAGGAGTTGGGTATAGCGACCATAAAGCCCCTGCAGGCGAATGTTCGCCGCGCCGAGTGCAGGCGCAGTCGTCTGAACGCGCACTCCGCCGGTTTCGGCGACCAGCATGGAAATATTGCCGGGGCGCATGATGGCTTTCTCTTCAATCTCTTCCCGCCCGATCACTTCGACGCGGATAGGCAAGTCGTTGACCGCCCGGCCCGAACGGGTGGCCTCTACGATGATCGTCTCGAATGTTTTGTGATCATGGTCATCATGGTGGTCGTCCTCGCGATGGTGATCATCGTGGTTGTGTTCACCGCGCGGCTCGTGTGTCGATTCCGTTTCCGGCTCGACCGGCTGAGCATTTGCGGCACTGTAGCCGAAGAGAATGCCGGATATGGCGAGCGCGAGCGCCGTTTGGCGTCTTATATGAGGCATGTAGGTTCATCCTCTCGAGATATCTGTTGCTGGTGGATTTCAGCGCTATGTGGCGCTGACGATGACAAGCAGCTTCAGACTCTCGGGGGACGGAACAGACTGTCCGGCGGCGATGGACCTGCGCCCAGTGAATGGGGCGGATCCAGCTTCTCAGGCGTAGTTGTTCTCGCGAAAGCGGCACTGTGAGAACCGCTCCATTGAACATCGCAGTTCGGGCAGTGATGGGCCTGGTGTTGAGACTCGCCCCTGGCAGGCTCCTCTGACTGGCCGGTCTCCACAGACGGGTCGGTCTCCACAGACGGGTCGGTCGCGCAGTTTTCGACCGATTCCACACCACACTGCTGCGCGCACGCTATCGGCGCCATGAAGAGCGCAAGGCTGATCAAGGCGGGAAGCGCTGCCCTGAATAAATGGGTGATCGACTGCAAAGCCATACGTCGTTGGGTAGCCTGTTTCTGAGCAAGCGGAAAGCAGGATGTGAAGGTTGCCACTCAATAGCCCATGCTAGTCAAGCTTTCAGGCATCTTCTGCCAAGCGGCTAGATTGGAGCGATTTTCTGTTTGAAACACCACCATTGGCTTATGTCTCATAATGCTCGCGTTACAGCCATCCGCCTAGTAAAGTTGAGCGGCCAGTTTCGGCGAGATCATGTCCTTGAACTGTTCCCCGTCAGCGACCATGAGACAGACCGGTAAAATTGCTTAAGGAGGATTTCTGGCACATCGTAGCCTATTCAGGGCATTGTCAGGAGAACCGTGCTTGAGATGGTCAATCCTGGCATCTAAGCTCGGGAAATGACAAAATCGCCTTTCCGCTACTTCAAAACGTCGCCCGAGATCATCCAGCTTGCGGTGATGATGTACGTGCGGTTTCCGCTATCGCTTCGCAATGTCGAGGACCTGCTTCACGAGCGCGGAATCGATATCTGCCACGAAACGGTCCGTCACTGGGTGGACCGGTTCGGCACTTTCTTCGCGCAGAAGATCCGGAAGCGTCGTTCGGAAAGAATGCGACAATCGCCGCAATGGCAGTGGCACCTGGACGAGGTGTTCGTAAAGATCCGTGGCAAGACTCACTATCTGTGGCGAGCGGTCGATCACGAAGGTGAGGTTCTGGAGTCCTTCGCTTCTAAGACTCGGGACAAGGCTTCCGCATTGAAATTTATGAGAAAAGCTATGAAACGCTAAGGCAATCCAAAAGTCGTGGTGTCGGACAGGTGCCACTCTTATCGCGCGGCCATGAAAGAGATTGGAAATGCCGAACGCCAGGAATGCGGCCGCCACCAGAACAATCGCGCTGAAGATTCCCATCTTCCTTTCCGCCGACGCGAGCGGGCCATGTCGCGCTTCCGGAGGATGCGAAGTCTCCAGAAGTTCGCCTCAATTCATTCGTCTGTATACAATCACTTCAATCATCAAAGGAACATTGAGAGCAGGGCCAGGTTCAAATCGCTACGCGACGCCGCTCTTCTCGAATGGCGCGAGCTTCTCGTAGCCTGAGACCTGCTCGTCTGCGAAAAGCGGAGACTGGTTCGAGTTAGTCTGACAGCACCCTGCACCGGAAAGACCGTATTTGGAGTTTGCTGCGCTGTGGGGGCGTGCGAGTAAAAATAAAAATTGAAAATGACTTCAAATTTTGCAAAATGGAGAAAATTAGGACCAGCGCAGATCCCGACTAAGTGCCGGGCTGAGCGCATTTGCGTGACCGATATAGGGGGCAAGAGAATGAATTTTCGGCTTAAGAACAAATCGACCGGTGTTTCGTCGTGGAAGCTGGTACTGATTGTCGGTTTGGCTATGACAGTGTTCCTGGCGGGCGGTGCGCAGGCTCAGGCGGCCATGACTCAGGTTGAGGAAGACGCCTCCGATGAGGCAGTTTTTGACCTTGTTACCGTCACAGCCCGCCGGGTGGAGGCCATCTCCGACACGCTCCTCACAGTTACAGCCTTTGGCAAGACTCTGATCGAAACCGGCGCGCTCGAAATTGTGACGGACATTGTCGCGCTCAGCCCGAACGAGTCTTTCGAACCAGGTGGCGACTTCGTTAGTTCGAATATTGCTGTCCGCTGCGCCAGCCTGGAGCGTTCCACCGAAGAGCCGGGCATCGGCGTTTACCGCGATGGCATCTATGTCGGCGGCCTGTTGACCAGCTTGTCGGACCTTACCTATCAGGTTGGTCCCTATGTTCAGCTTGCGCCCGAACGGACTTGGGGTGTCCAGGGTGAGAAAAGCCTCTAATCCGAAGCCAAAAAAACCGTTTACGGAGTAATGCGAATGAGTAGGGTAGAGCCGCCATATCTGGTGTTTCTCGGCGATGAGACACGCCCTCTAATGGCGAAGACCGGAATCGGTGTTCTCCAGTGGGTGCCTGAAAACTGCCTAGGGCAATGCCGCCTATCGGACGGGGCAATCGATCTCGGCCTACCAGACCTGTCACCGGCGGAGGCAGCTGAGAAAGGTGCGCGGTCGTTGGTCATCGGGGTGGCAAATGTAGGCGGAACGATTCCGTACTCTTGGCGCCAGACGCTCGGCGCAGCGCTCGATGCCGGGCTGGACGTTGTCGCAGGGATGCACGAGCGACTTAGTTCGGATCCCGAGCTCGCAGCACTTGCAGGCAAGAGATCCCGGAAGCTAGTCGATCTTCGTGATCCGCCGTCCGAGCTTCCGATCGGTACAGGGCAGCCTAGGACCGGCAGGCGCGTGCTGACTGTGGGGACGGATTGCGCCGTCGGTAAGAAATACACTGCGCTTGCGATCTGGCGCGAATTGCGCGAGCGCGGGCAGCAGGCAGATTTTTGCGCGACGGGGCAAACCGGTGTCCTGATTTCGGGCAAGGGGTTTGCAATCGACAGTGTTGTGAGCGATTTTATCTCAGGTGCAGCGGAATATCTTTCTCCGGCTAATGACCTTGATCATTGGGATATTATTGAAGGCCAGGGCTCGATCTTTCATCCCGCCTATGCAGGTGTATCGCTTGGCCTTCTGCATGGAAGTCAGCCCGAAGCCATCGTACTCTGCCATGAGGTGGGCCGCGAACGGCTCGGATTCTTTGAAGATTTCCCGACCCCGGATGTCGGCCTTGCAATTGAACGCTACCTGGAGGCAGCCCGGCTTACAAGCCCCGGCGTGCGGTGTGCCGCTATCAGCTTGAACACAAGCCGCCTCGGTGAGGTCGAAGCCGACAGACTTTGCGCGGAGATGTCGGAGGCGTTTGCTTTGCCTGCTACGGATCCCATTAGAATGGGTGCCGACCGGATTGTCGATGCGCTTCTCTCGGTTCCGGCGCGGATGTCGAGCCCATGATCCGGATGGCGTTTGCTCAGAGTTCCTGGCCCCTGAAGCAGCCATTGAAATTTGCATTTGCCGAACTCACCGCCATCGACGTACTGACCGTAGAGTTGAGTTCCGGCGACCTTCGCGGCCGGGGCGAAGGCGTGGGTGTTTTCTTCCGGGGAGATACACCAGAGACTGGCGCAAAGGCGCTTGCCGCTCTCGGAGAAGGATTCGTTGACCTGGAAACGGCAAAAACCGTTTGTAGTCGGCTTGCGTCTTACGCAGCGCGTAATGCTCTCGATTGCGCGCTCTGGGACTTGCAATGCAAGCTAGGCGTGAACCCGATCCGTAGACTGATCGGTAGTCGTGAAGGACCTGTGGATACGTTCGAAACGATCAGTCTGGGGGAACCGGGTGCCATGGCCGAGGCTGCGCGTAAGGTAGCGGGCAATCGGCTCAAGCTGAAAGTCAACGGCCCGGGGATTGTCGATCAGGTGCGGGCGGTAAAGGGTGCCCGTGGCGATGCGATCCTTATGGCGGATGCAAACCAGGACCTCAGCTTCGAGCGGCTGCAGGAAGTTGTCCCTGCGCTCGCGGAAATGGGGCTGGTTCTGCTGGAGCAGCCTCTTCCCGCCGGACAGGACGCCTGCCTGTCGGGTTTCCAGTCGCCGGTTCCACTTTGCGCGGATGAAAGCTGCTTCTCTGCCGCGGACGTGGTGGCGCTCGCCGGGCGGTATGATGCCGTGAACATCAAACTCGACAAGGCGGGCGGGCTGACGGGCGGGCTTGCCGTGTTGGCCGAGGCACGCCGACATGGTCTGCGGACGCTTGTGGGCTGCATGGCGGGCACATCGCTCTCGATGGCGCCCGCGCTGGCGCTCGCGGCAATGTGCGATTTCGCGGACCTCGATGGCCCGCTTCTGCTTGCGGACGATTACGACAATGCGGCGCAATACGAGAATGGTGCCGTTCGCGCGCCGCCGGCACAATTCTGGGGGTGATAGGTATGTCAGGGCTCAAGGGACAGATAGCACTTGTGACTTGCGGGGCCCGCGGGATCGGTTATGCCGTTGCCGGACAACTGGCAGGTAGGGCGCGAGAATTGCGATTGCCGATCTTGACCAGGCTCAGATGGATGTCGCGCGGGAGGCGCTTGAAGCCGCAGGTGTTGAGGTGACCTGCATCCCGCTGGATGTCAGTTCCAGCAAGCAGTGCCATGCGGCCGTCGAAGCAGCTGCAGAATTCGGCGGGGGGCGGCTGGAGATCATAGTGCATCGTGCCGGGACCAGCCTGGAGCGTGCCGTTCTCGAAACCAGCGACGCAGACTGGTCGAGGATGATTGATGTCGATCTCTCCGGCGCTTTCTATTGTTGCTAAGCGGCTGACCGGAAGATGAAGGCCGCGGGATACGGCCGCATCATCAATGTCGCATCGGCCGTCGGGATAGCGGGTGGCACGGGCAGGGCAGCCTATGGCAGCGCCAAGGACGGTGTAATCATGCTCACCCGCGTGCTGACCGTGGAGCATGCGACACGCGGCGTCACGGTGAACGCCCTTGCCCCCGGTGCCATCGAGACGGACCCGGTTGCGAAAATGCATAGTGAGACCACACGGCGGGTGTACCGGCGAGCGATCCCGGCTGACCGTTACGTAACGCCTGATGAGGTTGCTGCTGCCGCCGTGTTCCCAGCAGTTCCGGCGGCGGCCTACATCACCGGTCATGTGCTGGCTGTAGATGGTGAGTTCCTTGCTGCGGGCGTGCTCCACAAGGAGTGATATTCTGTTGCGCCCGCAGGGCGATTGAGGTTGTCGCAAGACAGCGCGTATGGTTATACCCTCAACATGAACGCGACCTCAGTTTCTGATGATTCTCCGCCGGCTGAGCCCTTAAGCTTTGTGGATACGCTGAACCTGCGTCTGCAGGAGGATCCTCCGAGCCGGAAGGGGGAGCGCACCCGCGGTCGCATCAAGGTTGCCACGGCCCGCATGCTGGAACGTCTCGGCTATCATTCTATGCGCGTGCTGGACATTACCCAGGAAGCCGGAATCGCGGACGGGTTGTTTTATTTCTACTTCAAGGACAAGAGCGATGCGGCGCTGGCGGTGCTTTCGGAGTTCGTCGAATTCATGCCGCCCGGAGGGTCCGTCGACAGCGCGAGCCGGACGGCATTCGAGACGATCCGTGAAACGAATTACCGATTCATCCGGCTGGCCCGCGCCAATGCGGGGCTCATGCGCTGCATGCTGCAGGTCGTGGATGAGCATCCGGACTTTTCCGCGCTCGTCCAGAAGGTAAACCGAGACTGGTACGTACGTGTTTCCCGCAGTGTCATTCGTCATTACCCTGGCGGCGCTGTCGACGAAGACGCGATGCTGCTGATGACCTATGCGCTGGGGTCCATGATGGATGAACTCGTGCGCAGGCTGGTGATCAATCCCGACCAGAACCTGCTGAAGCTGACGGACAAGATCGTCCCGACCGACAATGCGCTTGCAGATGCGCTGAGCGTCATCTGGTATCGTGCCCTTTATCCGGCGGCAGAGATTCCGAAGGGCCTGCGCGGCACAGCTGCGAAGCTGGACGCGCTCAGCAAGGAACAGCCACTGGATTAGGCGGCCCCGGCCCGCCAAACGGTCGGATAGGCCGGGCCGGTGAACGGCGCGCCGTCCGGCAGGTCCGGCAGAGTCGTCGGAATGGCAACTTCGCCCGTCGGCTTCCGGTATCTCGCATCATCGCCAAGCCAGCGCGTGGATAGGACGCGGCGCCGGCCGGCCCGCGGATTGCCCGGTGCGCCGTGAACCATCATGCCCTGGAAGATCAGGCAGTCGCCCGGCGCAACGTCCCAGGCGAGGATATCGTACTTGTCGCGCTCGGCCTCGATGTCCGGTAGTTCGGGAAGGCCGGTGCCGACATAGGGCGTGCCGTCCGCAAAATGCGCGGGATTGTAGGCGTGCCCCCATTTGTGACTTCCGGACACGAACTGGAGCGCGACATCCTTCGGCGCCTCGTCCACCGGCAGCCAGATGGAGCTGACCTGCCAACCGCTGACGGCCCAGTAGGGCTGGTCCTGATGCCAGGGCGTGCGCTCCTGAGAGCCGGGTTCTTTCACGAGCAGCTGGTCATAGAGGAAGGTCGCAGCCTTTGCCCCCATGATCTCACCGGCCAGTCTTGCAGCGGGGGACTCCCGGACGAATTTCTCGAAGCGCGGCGAGCGCGTCCACATGTCGAGGTCGCCAAAGAAGAGTTCAGCACCGGCTGGACCGTACCGTTCGGCATGGGGACCCGGATTTTTCAGTGCCTCTTCGATTGCCTCCTCAACGAGATCGAGCCAGACCTTGCCGAATGCACCGCGCAGGATGCAGGCACCATTCTGCTCATAGCTCTGCCGGGCGTGTTCCAGATCGAGGTCATTCATCTCGGGACCGCTCCTCATTCCTTGGATTTGTAAAAGGCAAAGGTACCGCCGACATAGTCGACCATCAGGTCCGCAGCGCCCTCATCGGTGCCCTTGTTGAAGGAAAACACCATTTCGTCGTCATGGGCGGCATAAAAGGTCATTCCGGAAATGCGCACCAGGGGTATGGGCTCTCCGGGTGCGGCCGTTCCGCCAAATCGCAGGGCCAGACCACCATCCTGCTCAACGATGCCGACCCGGTCGAGTCCGATCCGCATGCGGCCAATATCGTAGTCGCCGACAAGCGAGACGATCTCGTCCGCCGTCAGCGGTGCCGCAGTTCCCTCCGGACGCGGTGTGTCGAAGATGATGCGGGCGATCTTCTGCTCGATCCCGACCGGTGTGGGCGAGACGTCCCGCGTATTCGCCAGTACGACGATCGAAACGTCTTCCGCCGGATAATACGCCATGTAGGCCGAGAAGCCGTCAATGTCGCCGGCATGCGCAATCTTGCTGTGGCCTTCCCATTCCCGGATCACCAGGGCGCCGAAGGCGTAGGGGTTTGGTTCGCCATCCGGAAAAGCCTTCTGCGTGTAAAGCGTCTCCCGCACGGCGTCACCGAGCGCGTTCTTGCGGTGCACGGTGTCAATATAGTGCTGGATATCCTGAACCGTGGAAGCGAGAGCGCCTGCCGAAAAGGGGATGAGCGGTTCCAGAAGAGGCGCGTTTTCATACCCGTCCTCCGTGCCGACATAGCCTTCCGCACGATGCGGAATGATCCGCTCCGGCCGGTTGTAGTAGGTGTGATCCAGACCGAGCGGGGAGAGGACGTTCTCCTGAAGGTACGTCTCATAGGTCTGGCCCGAGACGGCCTCCACAATCAGTCCCAGCAGGTATGTGCCGGAGTTGGAATAGCTGAACGCGCTGCCGGTTGGGAACATCAGGTCTTTGCCTTCAAACATGTCGCGCATTTGCCGGCGCGTGAGCTTCTGCCTTGTGCCTTGGGGAAATTCGGGCAGAGCCGTGTAGTTCACCAGTCCGGAAGTGTGGTTCATCAGGGTCCAGACTGGCGCGTCTTTCGCAGGTCCCGCATAATCGGTGAGATAGGTGCTGACCGGCGCGGAAAGATCGATTTTGCCGGCGGCGGCCAGCTGCGAAATGGCAATCGACGTGAAGGACTTGGTGAGAGAGCCGATGGCGAACACGGACTCTGTCGTGGCAGGTGTGTCCTGTTCGATATCCGTAATGCCGATGGCGGCCTCGTAAATCACTTCATCGCCCTTGCGCACCGACACGGCGAGTGCAGGGTAGGGGGCGCTTTTCTGAACCTCGCCGACCAGGTCCGCGATTTCGGTTGCAGGTTTCGCCTCTACAATGGCGGGCGCGACAGGGTCGGCCGAAGCGCAGCTGGTCAGGGTCAGGATTGCGGCCGAGAGGGCAAGCGTACGGATCAACATGATTATCCTCCGGGAGGGTTGTTATTGTTGGGCTTTGGCAGACTGGACGATTGCGCGGACGCGGTCTTCCGGCATTTCATGGACGAACCCGCCGCGGCCGCCGGGCATGTCTTCGGCGGCGACCAGTGCATTGAGGATTGCCTCTTCGGTTGCCTCGACGACGGCGTCGAACATCGGATCGAGTGCCTCGTTCGGAAGGCTGGCATAGGTCGCCGGTACGGAGGCGCCGAGCGTCACCTTGTTCGTGGTCGAAAAGGCAAGGAAGATGTCGCCTGACAGGCTGTCGCCCTGCCCACCGGTCCGACCCATGCCGATTGCTGCGCGCCGTGCGAGCCGCTTCAGCTGGCCCGGCAGCAGTGGGGCGTCCGTTCCGATCAGGATGATGATCGAGCCGTCGCGCTCAGTGTCGGACTTCGGCGGGCGGACGGGCTGAAGGTCCTTGATTATCTTGCCGACATCGATGCCGTCCACGACCAGCTGGTCACGTGAGCCGTGATTGGCCTGAACCAGTACGCCGACGGTAAAGGCGGCGTCCTCGCTATAACGGACAATACGCGAAGACGTGCCGATGCCGCCCTTGAAGCCATAGGCGACCATGCCGGTTCCGCCGCCGACGGAACCTTCCTCAACCGCGCCGGACCGGGCGCTCTCCAGGGCATCGACCACATTCTGGGTGGTTAGGGGGAAAGACCAAGCGTCGTTCAGTCCGCCATCATAAGTTTCTCCCACGACAGGCAGGACGCGACTGTACTTCGCGTCATCGTCGCCATCGAAGTGCTTTGCCGTCCATTCGAGCACCCCGTCGCGCGCTTCGCCGACGCCAAGCGTGCCGGTAAGGGTGACCGGGCCGAAAAAGGCGCCGAACTCTTCAATGAAGTGCGCGCCGGTGAGCTCTCCAGTGCCGTTGAAGGCGAAGTAGGCTGCGCTTACGCCTTCCTTGGCGTCTTTGCCAAGTGGAAAGACAACCGTGGCACCGGTCCGTGCGCGCCCTTCATCCAGCGTAACATGGCCAACTTCGACGCCCGGCAGGTCCGTGATGGCGTTCAGCGTGCCCGGCTCGCCGTCGAAGATGATGCCGATATCGCGGGCTCTCGGATGGGTCTGGCAGGCGGCAGTGCTTGTCAGGCAGATGGCTGAAAGCGCGAGTACCAGACCGTATCTGGTAAATTGAGCGGCGACTTGCATGGCGTTTCCTTTGCAGCGGGTTTCCGGTTTCCGGACAAAGCGGCACCGGGGCGCCGCCATGTCAAATACCGGGGTTGCGGGATTATTGTTTCTCGAATAAATGAAGCTGACCTCAAAATCAATAATATTTCTTTCCGGGAAAGCAGCGCAGATCATGAGACTCTTTGTCGGCGGGATCAGAACTGAAACGAACACGTTCGTGTCGAGGAAAACGAGCCTCACCGATTTTCAGGCCGGAGATGTCACCCGGGCAAGTGAGCCATCCGTGGATGCCGGGCTTCACCCCGGCTATGCAGGCATCTTGCAGGCCGCAGATGCTGCGGGCTGGGACGTGTCGCGGGGTATCGTGGCTTATGCTGTGCCGGGCGGGCCGGTGGAGCAGGCGGTCTATGATGCGCTCCGAAGCGAACTCCTGGAGGACCTGCGAAGGGCTCTGCCTGTGGATATGGTGCTGCTGGACCTCCACGGCGCCATGGTTGCGGAAGAGGCGTTCGATTGCGAAGGTAACATCCTGGACGCCGTTCGGCAGATCGTCGGCTCGGAGGTTGTTGTCGGGGCTTTGCTGGACCCGCACGCCGTTCTGACCCGGAAGATGCTGGCAGGCGCAGATATTCTTCACGCCTATAAGGAGTACCCCCATACAGATGTAATGGAGCGGGCGGTCGAGCTCTTCAGTCTTTGTGCGGAGGTCCTGGAGACTGGTCAGCGGCCGGTTGCGGCTGTTGCGGAATGTGGACTTATCGGAGGCTTCCCCACTGTCGATCAGCCCATGGCTAGCTTCGTGTCGTGGATGAAGGAGGCTGAGCGTAGACGGGCTATCTACTCCGTCTCACTTATTCAGAGTTTCCCGTGGTGCGACCATGCGGAAGCGGGGGTAAAACTACTGGTTTACGCGGATGATCCGATGGAGGGGTGTGCTGTGGCCGAAGAGGGTGGCGAAAGATTTCGTGCCCTGTTCGAGGCAGCGGGGCTTCGTGCGCTGGCGCCGGATGAGGCAGCGCGAATCGTGCGTGACAATCCGGACCAGCGTTACATCCTGGCTGACGTTTCGGATAATCCTGGAGGCGGAGCAAGCGGAGATGCAACGCATGTTCTGCGGGCATTGGTAGAGAAGGGGGTGAATGGAATCGGAGTGGGCATTTTTTTTGATCCCGGCTCGCTGGAAACGGCCTGGCAGCTGGGGGAGGGGGCGGAAAGTTTTTTTGCGCTTGGTGGAAAGCAGTCTGCTTTCTCCGGTGCGCCGATCGTCATTCTTGGGCGGGTGTCGGCTCTGGCAGATGATGACGGGTCCGATGCGCGCGGCGCTGTGGGAGGTCCCTCATCGGGACCGCTGGCCTTGATCGAGACCGCTTTCGGAGCTGTGGTCGTCAGCCGCGAGCGTCGGCAGGCGCTGTCGCCGTCCTTTTTCACTGCAGTCGGGGCCGACCCTCGCGGGTTCCGGTGCATCCTGCTGAAGTCCTCAGCCCATTTTCGCGCGGCCTTTGCGGATTTCGAACATACGATTCTGGAAGTCGGCTCCCCCACTGCAATGAACACCAATCTCGCCGAAATGCCTTTTGCCCGGATCCGGCGCCCGCTCTGGCCATTCGACCCGTTACCGCCGCTCAAGATCTGGGCGTGTGAGTCCGTGTCCGGAGCAAAAGGCGCCTTAAGTCGCATCGCGAATGGTGGCGCGCAAATTAAAAATTGAAGTTGACATCAAAAATAAATAAAGGCTCTATCAGAACGTCATGCTGGTCCTCTGAACATGGAGGCAGGAGCGAGGAGGGATTTGGATTGCGTACTCAATTGAACAGGAATAGTCGTGTGCAGAGCTTGGTTAGGATCGGGGGCGTCTCGGCCATCTCGATGGCGCTTCTCGGCACCGCTCAGGCTGAAGAAGTTAGCAAGCTTGAAACGATTGTGGTGACTGCCCAGAAGCGGGAACAGTCGATCCTTGAGGTGCCTGTCGCGGTGAGCGCGGTCTCTGCAGAGACGCTGGAAGCCGCCGGCGTAACGCGCTTGGACGACCTCTCGTCGGCCTTCCCAAACGTATATCTCAACACGAATAACTCGCTGCGCACGACATCCATCTCCATCCGGGGCGTTGCGTCTAACCCGAACAATCCGGGTGTCGATCAGGGTGTCGGTGTCTTTGTGGATGGGGTTTATCAGAGCCGCCCGACGACCATCAACACCAACCTTTATGATCTTGAACGCGTCGAAGTCATCCGTGGACCGCAAGGCGCCCTCTACGGCAAGAACACGATTGCCGGCGCGGTGAATCTCATCTCCAAACTGCCGGGTGAGAAGAGCGGCATTGAAGGAGCTGCCAGCATCGGCGACTACGACGCGGTGACCATGTTCGGTGCCGCTGATCTGGTGGTCAGCGACAGTGCGCGGGCGCGCGTTTCGGTCTCTTCGCAGAGGCGCAGCGGTTTCACCGAGAATGCCGTGACCGGCACCGACCTCGACGATGTCGATGGCACGTCCTTCCGGTTCGCCGTGGTCCTTGACCCGTCTGAAAACTTCAGCGTGATCCTGCGCGGCGACGCCGCCGAGGATCGCACCAATATGGGTCCCAATGAGATCCTGTCGAACGGCGTCCTCGCGGGTACGCCACTGGCGGACGCGGATCCGGAAGACCGCACGGTCTCGAACGATTTCGACTCGGTTCAGAATCGTGACCTGTGGGGCACATCCCTGCAGGCAGACTGGACGTTGGACGCCGGGACGCTGACCTCGCTGACCGCCTTTCGTGAGTATCAGTGGTACAATGCCGCCGATAACGACTTCACGGTCCTGAACCAGCTGCGATCGGGTATCTCCGAGGAGCAGAACCAGTTTTCGCAGGAACTTCGGTTCACGTCCGAGAAGGGCGAGCGCTTCGATTATCTCGTCGGCGCCTATTATCTGAAGGAAAGCCTGTCTACCGTTTCGAATGCCGTCATCGGGCCGGATCTCGGTGTCTATCCGGCCGAGACGCCGATCGACATCTTCGCGGATCTTGAAACCACCAGCTACGCGGCCTTCGGTCAGCTGAACTATCACTTCAATCCGCAATTTGGTCTCACAGCGGCCATCCGGGCTTCGAAAGACCAGAAGGATGTCGTGCATTCCTCCATCGGCGATCCCTTCGGCGCCATTCTGCAGACATCTCCGGCCAGGACATTGTCACGCGAAGATGAGGAGTGGACGCCCTCGATCAGCCTCAACTGGACGCCGGCAGACAACATGCTGCTCTACGCGTCCTATGCGAGGGGTTACAAATCGGGCGGATATAACGCCTTCTCGATCAGCCCCACCAATGATGCCGAGTACCGGCCCGAATTCGTGAACAATTACGAGCTGGGGGCCAAATCGACTTTGGCGGGTGGCGCGGTCTACGTCGCGGCGGCGGCTTTCTTCCTGGACTACACAGACCTCCAGGTGAACCAACTTGTGAATGTCGGCGGCGTGCCAACCTTCACCACGTCGAATGCGGCGGAAGCGGAAAGCTGGGGCGTCGAACTGGAGGCAACATGGGAGGCGACGGACGCCCTACGGTTTACGGCCGCCTATGGCTACCTGAATGGCGAGTTTTCGGACTTCAAGAACGCAACCTCGTCCGGTGCGGATTACTCGGGCAACCGCCTGCCGGAAGCACCGGAACATTCGTTGTCCCTAAATGGCGATTATCGCAGCAGGTTGTCGGATGCACTGGACTTCGTTGCGCATGCGGACACCAGCTATCGCAGCGAGCTTTATTTCTCGCCCGGAAACGATCCTGATTACTCGCAGGATGCGGTCACGCTCGTGAACTCGCGGATCGGCATCGCGGCCTCCGATGACAGCTGGAGCCTGATGCTCTGGGGGCGGAACCTGACGGACGAGACATATGCCATCAGCCGGTCGGCGGGCGTAATCATCCCCGGCCAGCAGATCCAGTCGCTTGGCGCGCCCCGCACCTGGGGTGTCGAGCTTCGGGCGCGCTACTGATCCGGCTCGCCGGACAGGTCATGAAATGACGAGGATTGCCGCCTTCATCTCCGTGCTGGCCACCGCCCTTCTGGGCGTCGGGCTGGCATACCTGATGGGGATGGCCGGCATCCTCGGCTTTCTCGCAACGGGAATGGGGGAGTACCTTCAGGCACTGCCCCGGCGGGCGTTTTCACAGCTTGACGTATTCGCGCTGATGGCGCTGCCCCTGTTCGTACTCGTTGGTGAGCTGATGAACAGGGGAGGGATCACGCGTTCGCTGGTTGATCTGGCATCGCTGGTCGTCGGGCGCAGCCGGGGTGGCCTCGGGCACGTCAATGTCGCCAGCAGCGTCTTCTTCGCGGGTGTGTCCGGATCCGCGATGGCCGACGCGGCGGCCCTCTCGTCGACACTCGTTCCGGCCATGAAGGAGAATGGCTATTCGGGCGTCTATGCCGGAGCGATCACAGCGGCGTCCTCCGTAATCGGGCCGCTCATCCCGCCCAGCATCATTCTGATCTTCTACGGCGCGATCATGAATGTGGATGTGGCGGCCCTGTTCGCGGCGTCCATTGTGCCGGGGATTGTCCTCAGTCTTGCGCTTTTTGCGGCCAATGCGGTGTTCGCCAGGCTCGGTGGCCATCCGACACTGGACAGCCGGCCGCCGTTTTTCCGGACGCTTGTGAAGGCAGGTCCGGCCCTGCTGCTGCCGGCAATCATTATTGCGGGCATCGTCTTCGGGATCGTCACGCCGACAGAGGCGGCGGCGTTGGCTGTTGCCGCCTCGCTGCTGGTGATCCTGCTCGGCGGGAAACTGCAATGGGAGACGGTCCGGGAAGCGGTCTTCGGTGCCACTGTTTTCACCGGCGCGATCTTCGCCATCATCTTTGCCGCCACCAGCATCAATTTCCTGGCGGCGCTTGTCGGGGCGCCTGAGATGATCGCGGACTGGCTGAACGCAAATTCGCTGGATCTCAATACCTATCTGGCGGTGCTGACCTTCATCTTCATCCTTGTCGGGATGATACTCGATACGCAGATCGCGCTTATTCTGCTCGCACCCATCTTGGTGCCGGCGGCCTATCAGCTGGGTGCCGATCCGGTGCATCTGGGCGTGCTTGTGTGCTTCACGATCACGCTGGGCCTGATCTCCCCGCCGCTGGGCGGTGTCGTGCTGATCGTCTCGGCGGCTACGCGCGAATCCTACTGGGAGATCATGAAAGCCCTGCTGCCCTTCATCCTGATCGAGTTCGCCGTCCTCTTTCTGCTACTCTACGTTCCTTCAATCGTGCTGACACTGCCGCGCGCTCTGGGGTTGCTATGAGCGTAGTTCTAAATCGGCGGTTCCTCCTGCAGGCGGCAGCGGCCTTCGCGCTGGCTGGGTGCCAGCCGGCGTCGCAGCCGCGTCTGAGACTGGCCCTTGCCGGGTCTCCCAATGCGTCGTGGAACGGGGTCTGGGTCTGGATGCAGGCCTTCATGACGGCGATGGAGACAGCGGGCCAGATGATGGCGCTCAGCACGAATGCGTCGCTCGGCCGGGAAGAAGACCGCACGGAGCTGACGGGCAACGGCCTCCTGCAGCTCAATGATGCCAGCATCTCCGAGGCGACAGCTTTCAGCGAGGCCTATGTCATCGCGCAATTGCCGTTCCTGTTCCGGGACCTCGACCAGTTTGATCGCCTGCTGGAAGACGAAAGCTTTATGGCAGAGGTCAATGAGCGGCTGGCGCGCGCCGGCCTTGTGCTGGTGGACGCAGCATTTCTTGGCGGGATGAGTGGGCTCTTCACCACGCAGCGGCCGGTTCGCAGCCTGAAGGACATGAGGGGGCTGCGGCTGCGCGCAATGGACCGGCGCGATCTGGTACTGATAGAGGCCTTCGGGGCATCCGGCGTTCAGGTCGCCTGGGAAGAGACACCTCAGGCGCTTCAGACCGGCATTGCGTCCGGCTATTTCAATCCGCCGCTGGCGCCGGTACTTTTCGGACATGGCGCCTATCTGAAATATTTCTCTGACCTCCGGGTCGCTCCGGCGCACCGCCTGATTGTGGCTTCGTCGAACTGGATGAATGCTCTCGACTCCGGGACGCGGCAGAGCGTAGAGGCAGCGTTCGCTGCGGGCAGGGCGGCAAACCGTGAATGGTCGCAGAAGCGGCTGCAGAGCGACATGCGGCTGCTGGAAGACAGCGGCATTGAACCAGTCGCGATCTCGGACGATGCGCGAGCGGGTTTCCGCGAAAAGGCCGTTGAGGCATATGGCGCCTATGCGCGCCAGCCGGTGATCGATCACGCGATCGAGCTTGCGGGCAGGTACGCCACATGAGCTGGGTCTTTACACGTCTTCGTACGTTGCTGATCGCAGCCGACAGGCGCCTGAACGCCGGGTTGCTCTGGATTTCGAGTGGGCTTCTCTGCGCCATGGTCGTTCTGGTCCTGATCCAGATCGTGGCGCGCTACCTGTTGAGGGATGCACCGGCATGGACGGAAGAGGGGGCTCGCTACTGCATGGTCTGGAGCGCGCTGCTGGCGGCGACCTGTGCCTTTTACGAGAAAGCAGATCCTGCCCTGGTCAAGGTGGACGAGGAGTCCGCGGCACGCCTGCAACAGGCCACATCGGTCGTGCGCTTCATATGTGTTCTGGTCTTTTCGGGGGTGCTGCTCGTGTATTCAGGCGGCATGCTCATGCGTTCGGCATTGCGGCGGTCTGAGGCACTGGACATAAACCTTGCCCTGATCACGGGGGTCGTGCCTGTCTTTGCGTCGGTCATCCTGTTTCATGCCGTTGTACAATTCATGACGGCTCAAGCAACGGAAAGGCAGGACATAGAATGCTGATGGAAATCGTGTCAAAGGTCGTTCTGCCGGGGGCGCTGGGGCTTATCATGCTTGGCATGGGCCTTTCCCTGACGCTTGCGGACTTTCTCAGTTTCCGCCAGCGTACCGCACCCGTATTTGGCGGATTGGCCAGCCTCCTCATTCTGCTGCCGGTGGCGGCGCTGACGATTGCGACCGTATTCCATCTACCTCCGATACTGGCAGTGGGGCTCGTGCTGGTGGGCACCTGTCCCGGAGGAACCTTTTCCAACCTGCTGACCCATTACGCGCGGGGGGACCTCGCCCTGTCGGTCACGTTGACGGCGATTGCTAGCATCTGTGTGATCTTCACCATGCCGCTCATTGTTGAGTTCGCGCTGGCATTCTTCCTCGGAGAGCAGCGCGTGATCACCCTGCCGATGCTGGACACGATGCGGCAGATCTTCCTGCTGACGATATGCCCGGTCGTGGTAGGAATGCTGATCCGGCATCGCTGGACGGGGCTGGCTGAAAGGTTGGCAGATCCCGTGAAGAACGTCGCCGGTGTCCTGATCTTCTCGGTGTTCACCAGCATCATCATTGCCGACCGGGAAAGCTTCGCGAAAGCCTTCTCCAGTGTCGCGTTTCCCGTCATCCTGCTGAACCTGACATCCGTTTGTCTCGGGACTCTGATCGGCTTCCTCACCACGTCCAGATCGCCGGAACGGCGCGCGATCACGCTCGAACACGCAATCAAGCAGGAGGGGCTGGGCATCTTCATCGCCATCAGCCTGCTGCACATGACCGAAATGGCTCTGCCGCTTATGCTGAACTCTCTCGTGGGGATCACAGTGGGTAGCCTCATTGTGGCGGCTGCACGCCTCTCAAAAAGGAACCGCCTTGTCCAAAATGCACACTGATACCAAAACTGCATTTCCACTTCTGGACCGCATTAGTGACTATCCGTCGTTCCATGCGGCAAGGAAACCCCAGGCCGAGGCGCTGTCAGGCGCTGGTGGCGACTATACCTATCTGCAATTTTCCGAGGTCGTTGATGCGGTGGCCTCCCGACTGTTGGCGCGCGGCATCCACAAGGGTGACGTCGTGGCGACGCTTTCACCGCCGCGTGCGGAGTTTTTCATCCTCTTCCTGGCAACGGCTCGTATCGGGGGCATCTGGCTGGGCCTGAACCCGAAATCGACCCAGCGCGAGCTGGGCCATATTCTCAGTGATGCGAAACCGGCCCTGGTGTTCAGCGTTGCGACTTCAGGGGACCGCGTGTTCAGTTCGGAACTTGAGGAGATGGGCGTAGAGCCGGGACGGATCATCGGCATCGGTGATGAGGGCGCACTTGAGCAGTTCCTGCAGACAGATACGGATGCAACCTCGGAGTGCTTCCAGCAAGCGATCAAGGCCGTGTCGCCGGATGACCCCGCCCTCATCATCTATACTTCCGGCACAACTGGAACGCCCAAGGGCGCGCTTCTCTCGCAGGGTGGTATGGTCCAGAGTTTTCACACTCAGGCATCTGTCGCCGGCATTGATAAAGTAAGAATTCTGAATAATTTACCGATCAATCATATCGGCAGTGTCGGGGACGTGTCGTGTCATGCACTCATATGCGGTGGCCTGATCCACTTCATGGAGAGCTTTAGCCCCGCAGGCTCTCTCGAGGTCATTGAGGCGAAGCGCCTGACGATGTGGGGGCAGGTGCCAGTCCAGCTGCAGCAATCGCTAGAAAGCGATGCGGTCGGCAGGGCAGATATCTCCTCACTGGAGTTGATCCTCTGGAGCGGAGGTGTCGCGCCCGTTCCGCTAGTCGAGCGACTACAGAAAATCTGCCCGCGCTTGCTGAATGCTTATGGCATGACGGAAGCAACCAGCAATATCACATACACGCCCTTTAATTCCTCCGCGGCGGACCTGTCAGGGACGGTGGGTTTGCCTGCGCCTGATTGCGAGATCAAGATCATCGGCGCGGATGGCAAGGCGCTCCCACCGGGGCAGGAGGGGGAAATCTGCGTCCGCACTGACCGCCTCATGCTCGGTTATCTGAACCGGGAAGAGGCCACGCGCGAAACGATCGATAGCGACGGATGGCTTCGAACAGGCGATGTCGGCCAGATGGGAGCGGACGGCCTGCTTCGGCTGACAGGACGCAAGAAAGAGATGTTCAAGTCTGGTGGCTACAACATCTATCCGAGAGAGATTGAACAGGTGCTGGAAGCGGTACCGAGTGTCAGCGTGGCTGTCGTGGTCGCAGCGCCGCACCCCGTCTTTGGGGAGTCCGGTGTCGCCTATATCGCTCCGGCACCAGGTGCCAAACTGACGGTGGCTGCGCTTCGCGAGTGGTGTCGGGAGAATTTGGCGAATTACAAGGTTCCAAAATTATTCCGGATACGGGACAGCTTGCCGATGCTGGAAATCGGCAAGATCGACAAAGTTGCATTAAAGCGAGACGCCGAAGCGGCGTTCTCCGATTCGTAGAGGTGGCAAGATGAATACGGTGATTTGCGAAATCGAGGGAGAAGTTGCGCGTGTTACGCTAAACCGTCCGGAATCTCTCAATGCCATCAACAGTGTGCTACTCCAGGAGCTGGCGGATGCGATGGATCATGTCTGTAGCCTGCCCGACGTGCGGCTTGTTATTCTGACCGGCGCCGGACGTGCCTTCTGTGTGGGGGATGACCTGAAGGAGATGAACTCAGGCCCGGGAATGCAGGCAGAGACAGGCTTCCTGGTTGAGCGCTTGCAGGATATTTCCCGAGCCATGATGTTCAGTGACAAGATATTTGTCACGCTCGTGAATGGATGGGCAATCGGCGGTGGATTGTCATGGGTCCTGAATTCCGACTTTGTCGTCTTTGAGGAGGATGCGAAGGGCTTCTTTCCTGAGATTGGGCTTGGTCTCTTTATGAGCGGTGGCGCTACGGTGCTCTTGCCACTTCTCGCCGGATACCCGCGTGCAACAGCCTTATTTGCAAAGGGCGAGCATATCGATGCGATTGAGGCAAGGCGTATTGGTCTTGTTTCCGAGCTGGCACCCTCCGGTGGCGGCCGGGCCGCTGTTGAAGCATTATGTCAGGACTTGCTGGCTTTGCCGGAGGAATTGCTGGGCGCCCTCAAGCGTGTCCGAAACTTTGCGTCGAAAGATGCGATTGAAGCGGCGCTCCGGGAAGAATACAAAACTCTGGTGCAGGCAATAGATGCGGTTCAGAGCAAGCATGAGACCCGGTGGAGCGTTGCTGGGGATTAGCGCTGCTAATAGTGGCAATTGCATTGTCAGACTAACCGACCTTGAGACGGCGCATCCAAGAGGGCATTGTCAATGGAACCGAGCTTGAGGCGCCGCTTCTTGGCGTTTAGCCTTGAGAAATGACGAAATCACCGTTCCGCTACTTCAAGACATCTCTCGAAATCATCCGGTTTGCTGTGATTAAGTATGCTCACAGACGTCAGAGCAAATGTCCGCTTTCGGGGAGTGGTTGCCTTTCGGATTAAAAGTCCAATTGACTGCTTTTGAACTCTAAGCAGTCATTTGTTCTGATTATGCGGCAAATTGGTGCACTCGATTACCTTCATTTTCTGGGCCTGGTACCACTGAGGACATCAGACTGAATTCAACAGGAATTCAGAGATTGTACTGGCGCGCAAATGGCGCGCAACATGACCCAAAAAAAGGTCGATCGCTTCAGTTGCCTTCGTCAGATATGCGGGATCGAATGGTGCATAGATCTCTGTCGTCGAGTAGTCCGGCGCCTTGTGCCCAAGTTGGGCGGCAACTTCCCATGCCGGAACGCTTTGCATTCTGAGCCAGCGTGCAATCGTGTGCCTGAAGGAGTAGGTCTGCACGTTGCCCGGGAGGTCGGCCGCTGTCCTCGCCGTCGCCCAACTCCGCTTAACGCAGCTGACCGGAAAGCCATCGTACTGGATTAGCGCGCCTGATTTTGATGTCTGCTTGCGGGCTTCGACATAAGGCACAAGTTGATCAGGGAGCTTTACAGTTGGACGGTATTTCTTCGTTTGCGCCCGGTCCTTGGGATTCAGGTTAATCAACCGGTGCTCAAGATCAATCTGGGGCAAGCTGAGGTCCAGGATGGCACCCGTGCGGGCAGCGGTTCCTACCATGAATGCAATCAGGACGCGTATGTGCTGTTCGTTGGCGGCATCGAGCAGTCTGGCGACTTCCTCGACTTCAAGCGGGCGTCCCTTGGGTGCGGGCTTCGGCGGATTGACCAACTGGACATAAGGTACCGAGGCAATGTCACCTCGTTTCCAGGCCCAGTTGAGCGCAGATTTTCCGATCATCAGGGCATTGCGGACCGAGCTTTGTGAAAGCTTCTTTTCGTTACTCAACCAGCTACGGAATTTTAGCTGCTGGTCCTGATGGAGCGCTTGCTTGATCGTCGCTTCGCCGTGGAACTCAAGCCAGTAGCGAAGGGTACGGCGGATATCGACAGCGGACCGGAGGTGTTGACCATGGTGTTCGTAGAACCGGGCGAAAACCTCTGCCAGCGTGGTTTCGTCCGGTGCCTCTTGAGTCCGGGACTGGTTGAGAACGAACCAGTCGTTCAGGATTGCCTTTGCTTCTTCAAAATCCGTTGTGCCGAGGCTAGCGCGGCTGGTCCTGTGAGTTTTGGGGTCGATCCACATTCGGTACCAGGCCGGGCTTCCCGAGCGCTGCCCGAGCCAATACTCGCCGACCTGGTATCTGTCTCTGGCTCCGTATCTTGGCATGTGGTCTCCTCAATTGCATTCAACAGGTACTCGGCCAGCTGAAACCCGAAGAAGGATAGCTTGCGCTTCGAAATCCGCACGTATGCGATCCGGCCTGAATCCCTCAGCCTTTTAAGGGTCTGTTTCGACATGCCGAGGTGGCGGGCAGCTTCATCTTCCGAATATCGCTGGTAGACCGGCAACCCGATTTCACTGGACATCTGTCTGACGGTTTCATCGACTTCGTGCATGGTCTTGCGTCCTGCCAATCAGCCCTTCTGACGGGCCTTCAGGACCTTTCGGGCTTTCCGGAACCCGGCATCGCTTGCCAGAAATGCTTCGAGCATATGCGGCACCAGAACTGCGATGCTCACCTCCTCTCCATGCAGCTGGCTATGAACCCGGGAATAGTCCTCAAGGTCTGCAACAAGTGAGGGGTCGATCTGGACGGTCAGTTTCTGTGGGGTGCGGTCCGGCAGCGGTCCGATCTTCAGTTGGGTCTCGCTCATGGTCATCGGGTTCCTTCATAGGGCTTGAGGACAATGTCCTTGTTCACGAGCACGCCGAGCCGCCAGCCCGGCCGGATCGTGATCGAGGGCTGGACATCAAGATTGCGGCGCACGATTTCCTGACCGGCTTCATTGGCTCCGGTCTGGGCCGAGCGGCGAAGGGCCCGGGCGATATCGCCTTCATCATCGCTGCCAAGTTCGGCGCCAACACCAAGCAGGGTCGAGAGCGCGACGCCTTGCAGGAGCTTCCAGGAATGATAGTCGACCTTGTCTTCGAGGCCGGCATAGCCGCGGGCGTCGACGCCCGCGAGATTGTCGATCCGGATGGAAGATCCGTCCGGCATGACGATCCGGCTCCAGACAAGTAGGGCCCGTGACTGTCCGAACGCGATGACACTGTCGTAGCGCCCGATCAGGCGCGCGCCCTGCGGCACTAGCACAGTCTCGCCGGTCACCGTGTCATAGACCGGGCTCGTCACCTGCGCGATGACCTGGCCCGGAAGATCGGAGTTGACGCCAGTCAGCAGGGTTGCCGGAATGATCGTTCCTGCCATCAGCTGGTAGGGCGACACCGGGGTTTCGAGCCGGTGCGGGTTGTAGATCGATGGATCCGGCTCCTCGCCCAGAAAATCCAGCTTCCTCACCTGCCGGTTCGGATCCTCGCTGAGGGACGATCCGAACGCCCCTTCGAGAGATGGCGCAAAGGCCGACAGATCGGGGAAGCTCAATGAACCCGGTACCGGGGACGCGACACTGCCGATAGCATTCTTTGACCCTGCACCTGAGCCGACCTGGAAAAACACCCCGCTCCCGCGCGCCGCATCGGTCAACGCCGCTTCCCGTGCTCGGAGCTCGGCTTCCAGCGCCGCCATCTGTTCCCGCATCGGGTCCATTTCAGGCGCAACTTCCTCCGGCAGCCCCATACGCCCTTCACGCTGCGCCTTCAGGATCGGCGTGCCAAGGTCGCCCGGTAGTGGCGGCCCGAGCACATCTTCCTTCGGCGGCAGTTCGCCATAGGACTTCGGCAGCGCAGAAAGACCATCCGCCTCCGGATTATGGCCGGTATTGTAAAGCTCGCGCGCAGGCCCGGCGTCGTCGTCCTTCGGTCCTTGCAAGGCAAACGCCAGCGAACCAAGGACGATCGCACTGCCGGTGCCGACAAGCACCATTAGCGCCCGCTTGGAGAACCGCCTGACGGGTCGGGGTTTCCCACGGATTTCCAAAGGCTGGGGCGCAGGGGAAGCCGCTTCTGTCATGGCTTGGTGCTTCCAAGGTCATTGCGCGCGATCTTCACGACATCCTGGCGCTTTTCGCCGAGGCGGAGTTCGGCGCGGGCGAACAGGCGGTCGACGACATAATAGTCGCCGGACATGCGATAATTCACGAGCTGGGACTTGCCGTCCCGGCCGATGACGAACAGGGCCGGGGCCTCACCCTGGTCGAGCCGGGCCGGGAACTGGATATAGACTTTGCGCCCGTCATCGAACACACGGGAGGGCCTCCAATGCGGTGCATCGCCCTCGATGTCATACCGGAACTTCAGCCGGCCCAGCTGCAATCCCGCTGGTGACGACGATGCTGCAGCCCGCGCGGCGCCCGAACTTGCCACCCGTGTCACCAATTGCTGGTCGGCATAGCGCCAGGAGACGGCCGCCATATAGGTTTCCTCGAACGCGCGGAGTTCGAGGTGATAGGCGCGCAGGCTCGTCGTGATGATGAGGTTGGTCTTGAGACCTGCCTGTGTCGGCTTGATCAGGATGTGGGACTGGGCCTCAGCGCCGGTGCCCGAGACCGTATCCCCCAGAACCCAGCGGACCGTGTCGCCGGCCGAGACGGAAACGAGCTCCTCGCCGGGCTGAAGGACGATGTCGGTCACCTGTTCCGGCGCGCAATAGACCTGATAGAGCGCGCCCACGGTATAGGGATAGACCTGGATCGCGTTCATGTAATTGTCGAGCGAAGGCTCGATCGCGGCCTTGCCGTTCGCTGCCTCAATCGCCTGGTAGGGCTTCAGCGACGGCGTCTCAGTCTTGGTCGGCATCGGCTTCAGCTGGCCGGGCACCGCGCCTGACAGAATGGTCGGCGTATAGGTGCGGTAGACAACCGGTTCCGTAGCTGGCTCGGCGTCCGCGATCTCCGTCTCTTCAACTTCCGGGGCGAGATAGAGGTCTTCGACATAGTCGGGCTCATCGAGCGTGATGTCGGGACCGAGAGACGCGGGCAATGTCTCGCAGGCAGCAAGCGCCGAGGAAGCAAGCAGGATCAGGGCAAGGCGTTTCATGACAAGTGCTCCTATTGATGGTCTTTTGACCAGTTGAGGCCGTGGACGTAGAGGCCGATGGGATTGGCCCTGAGGGCCTCTTCGGTGCGGGGCGGATCGATGACGATCGAGAAGATGCCCGTATGGGTCGACTGGCCGGTCTCGGCCCCGTTCCGGAAGGCGGTTTCGCGCCAGCGGACGGTAAAACTGTCATCCGAGGCGCGCACAACACTTGTTACATCGACCGAGACAGAGCGTCTGCCGAGTTCCGCAAACGGATCATTGTCCCGTGCATAATCGTTGAGCGTGGCTGCGGCCCGGTCGGTCGCATAGGCATAGGCTTTTAACCAGTTCTGGCGGACCACGACGGAATCAATGGAGATGGAGCGCGTATTCTTCACGAACTCTGCAAGATGATAGGCGATCTGCGCATCGGTCGGCTCATAGCGTCCGGCGGCCGGGCCGACGGCGCGCACGGCGCCTTCGCCGGTCAGCTCGACGACGTAAGGTGTCACGATGGACTGGGTCGACCGCCAGACAAGGCCCCCCGCCAGCACGAAGGATAAGGCAAGGCTGCCCAGCGCCGCGAGCCGCCAATTGGCCGCCTGGACCCGGGCTGAACCGATCCTATCGTCCCAGGCCTGCGCCGCGCGCTGGTATGGTGTTACCGGTTCCGGCGTCTCACCATAGCAGGTGGAGTTGCGCTTCCAGAGCATTGCTTAGTCCTCGTCTTTCCTGAGTTCGATCGATGTGCCGCCACCCGGCCGGTCGCCATCGCGTACAGCGGCGGCGGCCATCATGCCGGCGTCGCGCACATGCTGGTCCCGCTTGATGCGCCCGGCCCAGTCCGGGGAAGAGGCCGGTCCGCGGGCAGGCGGGGGACCCGCAGGACCTGTGCCGCCGGTTGCTGTGAAAGCAGCTTGCGCGCCGGCCTGATGGCTGTCCCGAGGATTGCCAAACATGCGCCCGGCGAGGTTCCGTGCACCGGACGCCGCCGCGCGTGCACCGGCACCTGCGACACCGCTCATGCCCGCCGCGGCGGCACCGGCACCGGTCTTGCCGGAAGCGGCCGCGTTCATCTGGTAGGCGGTCCGCGCCCCGCCCGTCATGGAGGCTGCTGCGCCGACGGCGCTCCGTGCTCCGCCAACTGCCGCCCTGGCTCCAGAGGCTGCCACTGTGCCGCCGGCAACGGTTCCCGCGGCAGCGCCGGCAGCCGTGCCGATGGCGGCGCCAGCCCCCAGCTGCGGCGCACCAGAAATAAGCCCCGTCGCGATGCCGGGCCCGAACAGGCCGAGCGCCAACAGGGAGAGGGATCCCAGGATCACGGAGGCGGCCTGTTCGAGCGTCACCTCATCCGGCTGGAAGGTCGAGGTGATGGACGAGAAGACGGTCGAGCCGATGCCGACAATGATCGCCAGCACCATGAGCTTGATGCCGGAAGCGATGACATTGCCGAGGACTTTCTCGGCAAGGAACGAGGTCTTGTTCCAGAGCGCGAAGGGGATCAGCACGAACCCGGCCAGCGTCGTCAGCTTGAACTCGATGATGGTAACGAAGAGCTGGATCGCGAGGACAAAGAAGGCGAGCAGCGTGATGACCCAGGCGAGCAACAGGACCGCGATAATCACGAAGTTTTCAAAGAAGGCGATTGGGCCGGTGAGTTTCTCGATTTCGTCGAGGAGGGGCAGTGCGGCGTCGAACCCGGTGGCCGCGACGAAACCCGGCTTCATGATATCGTCTGCCGTGATCGTGCCGCCCGTGGCGTTGAGCCCAAGCTGCGCAAAGCTCGAGAACACGATGTCCGCTAAGAGCGCAAAATTGTCGAGGATCAGCGCGAACGCGCCGACATAGAGCACTTTCTTCAGGAACCGTCCGATAATGTCCGTGTCCGGTCCCATGGCCCAGAAAAGGCCTGCCAGCGTGATGTCGATGGCGATGAGCGCGGAGGTCAGGAAGGCGACATCCGGCTGCAAGAGCCCGAACCCGCTGTCGATATAGGCGGAGAAGGTCGCGACGAGCTGGTCGATGACGCCGAGGTCTTCCATTGCCTTAATCCCTCGAATAGGCGACGCCGTCGCCGACAAAGCGCTTGTGGCGGATGCGGGCCTGTTCCTCGATCGCTGCCCGGCGGGACGTTTCCAGCGTCTCCATCCGGTATTGCGCTGCCATCAGCTGCTGCATCTGCATCTGCTGTTCGACGCCAAGGGCGACGAGCTGGTTCCCGGCCTGCGCCACTGAGAGATTCCCCGTCGCGGCCTGGCTCTCATCCGCCAGGTCGGTCAGGGTCTCGCGCGCATCTGCAATCGAGGTCACGATCCCCGACTGGGCCTGGATCGAGGCGCGGAACGCGTCGCGGCTGATCCGCCACTGGTCGGCGGCCTCGGCGACGATTTCCTCATTGCTGAGGACTTCATAGGAGTCCGGGAAGGCTTCGCGGTACTGGCGCTCGGATTGCTCGACTTCATAGGTGATTTCGCCCGCTTCCCGCATCAGCAAGCCGATCCGCTCGAGCAGGTGTTTCAGATGTTCGATCGAGGTATAGTCGAGGCGCTTCAGATCCTCGGCCTGGTTCACCAGCATCTGCGCTTCATGCTGCAGTTGCTGGATCTGGTTGTTGATCTGTTCGAGCGTGTGTGTAGCGGTCAGAATGTTCTGGATGAGGTTGGTCGGATCGATGACGACATCGCCGACCCCGAGCAGGGCGTTCGCGGGTGGAGCAGCTAGACCCAACGCGGAGACTGATCCGAGCAGCAGGGCGATCATTCGGCGGCGCATGGCATCTCTCCTTCCGCTGTGATGAGGTCTGCGGCCCAGTGAAGCCCGCGGGCAGCAAGCCAGGCCGGCGCAAAGCCCTCCGGACCAACTGAAGCAAGTATTTCGGAAATCAGTTTCTGGTCGGCCTTCGACCCGGCAGCGCAGAAGGCGAGCGCAACCGAACCAAGGTCGAGATCGAATAGCCGGTTTCCGTCCGGTGTCTGAACATAATAGTCCCGCTTCGGCGTCGCCCGCGCGATCAGCTCGACCTGGCGCGCATTCAGCCCGAACCCTTCATACGTCGCGCGCTGCGAAGGCTCCTCGGCGCGCGCATTGGCAAGGAAGATGCGCGTGGGCGCGCTTTCAATCAGGCTTGGCGCAATCGCGCTTGCCGCGATGTCCGACAGACTCTGCGTCGCGAACACGACGGACACGTTCTTCTTGCGGAGCGTCTTCAGCCAGTCGCGCAGGCGCCCTGCAAACATGGGATGATCGAGGAACAGCCAGGCCTCATCGAGGATGAGCATTGTCGGCCGTCCATCGAACCGGGCCTCAAGCTTCGCGAACAGGTGCGCCAGCACGGGTGCGGCGAGCCGCTTGTCCTGCATCAGCGCGTCCATTTCGAAGCAGAGCATGTCGCCGGTTTCGAGGTGATCGTCATCGGCATCGAGCAGGGCGCCATAAGGCCCGGCGAGCGTATAGGGTTCGAGCGCCTGCCGGAGGTCCGGCATCTGGAGGAGGGCCGCGAGCCCGGTCAATGTGCGCTGAGACACCGGCGCAGCACCAAGGCTCTGCAGAGCGGTCCAGACAGCCTGCTTCACCTCCGGCGTCACCGTAACGCTTTCCTGTTCGATCAGTCCCAGGACCCACGCCTGCGCCGAGGCGAGGCCCGCCTCACTGTCCACATCGCGAAGCGGCTGGAAGGCGAGGTCGCCGTCGAGACCAAGCTCGTACCAGGTGCCGCCCAGCGCCAGCGTTGCACAGCGCGCCGACTCGCCCTTGTCGAAGATGAAAACCTGGGCCTGTTCGTAGCGGCGGAACTGCAGTGCGATCAGCGACAGCAGGACCGATTTGCCGGCCCCGGTCGGTCCGACCACCATCATGTGGCCAACATCGCCCTGGTGACTGACAAACCGGAATGGCGTCGAACTGGCAGACCGCGCCATCAACAGGGGCGGGCCGGAGAGATGCGCATTGCGCTCCGGCCCGGCCCAGAGCGAAGAGAGCGGCGCCATATGGGCGAGATTGATCGTGTTCAGTAGCGGCTGGCGGACATTGGCATAGGCCTCACCCGGTAGCGTGCCGAGCCAGGCTTCGATGGCGTTGACGCTTTCAGGGACGCAGGTGAACCCGCGCCCGCGGATCACGCGCTCGACGGCGCGGATCTGGTCCTCGGCAATCGAGGCATCTTCATGCCGGACCACAATCGCCGTCGTGCAGTATCCGAACGCGACATGGCCCGCGCCGAGGGCCTGCAATGCCTCGTCCGCATCGGCGGCCTGATTGTCGGCGTCCGTGTTGAGCCGGGTTGCCGGTTCATTGGTGAGGATTTCACGGAGGTAGGAGGTGAGCGACCGTCGCTTTGCAAACCAGTTTCGGACATAAGTGTTGAGCGTCTTCTCGGCATCCTGCTTGTCGAGCGGCAGGAACCGCGTCACCCAACGATAGGCAAAACCGAGCGGGTCGAGGTCCGAGAGCAGTCCTGGCTCGCCGGTTGCCGGGAACCCGTTGATCGTGAGCACCTTCAGCGTCTCGTCACCAAGGCGAGGTGAGAGGCCACCGGTCAGCGGCGTATCGACCAGAAGCGCATCAAGACACATCGGTACGGACGGCGCCCGCACCTCCTGACGCGCCGTGGAGATGCAGGCATGGAGATAGGTGAGTGTCTCATCATCATCCAGGAACCGCGCCTCCGGCATCAGGTCCGCCATCATGTCGCGCGCCCGCGCGGTCTCGGTTTCAAAATACACCAGATGCTCACTCCAGAACGCCGCCGGGGCGTCCGCCGGATCCTCGATAAAGAGCTGTTCGATCCTTGCCGTCCGGTCGGCCGGCGGCATCCAGGTGAGGGTGAGATAGCAATCGGTCTCGAAATGCCGGCCCGCTTCCTCGAACGCTGCGCGGCGTTCCTCGTCGACCAGCCATGCGGCCGGATCACGCCACGAACTTTCGGGATAGGTCACAGACGGTCTGCGGTCGGCCTCGATATGCAGCGCCCAGCCGGAGCCGAACCGGCGGAGGAGATTGTTCATCCGCGCGGTGACGGTAACCAGTTCCTCCGTCGTCGAACTTTCAAGGTCTGGGCCTCGATAGGCAATGGTACGCTGCAAGCTGCCATCCTTGTTGAGGACAATGCCGGGCGCGATCTGGCAGGCCCATTTGAGATGGTCTGCCAGCGAGGCCGGGCGGGCACGGTATTCTCGGAGGTTCAGCATGCGCAAGAATCCTTCCTGCGCCAGCATCGGACCGCTCCCCGGCCAAGAAACCAGATGAGAATGATCCGCCAAAAGAGGTTCGTGCCATGTGTCATGACACTGAACGTGACCCATCACCCCTTCCGTCTCCAGAGTGGGAATTGGGGGAAATTGGTAGGGTTTCCAGAAGTTTTGGGTGCTCCGGATCGCCTGAGGTTATTTCAAAAGGCAGCCAAGAAAATTAGCGTCAGAGCATTCATTTTGCCGCTTCCCCGCAAACTACCCCGTCAATCCTGTAAGGGATGGCTAGTCAACACGTGAGGACCGAAGGTCTGGATTGGAGCATTCCTGCCACTCAAAGAAGAGGGGGTGACCGGCGTGGATTGGCCCTTTCTTGCCACTCAGCCCATACAAGTTCACTACGAATTTTTTCAAGGGTACTGAGATTTCGAATCCTTGTTTCTCCAGGCGACGTCACCTTGCCGTTCAGATCCTGAGCAGCACACGGCCCTGTTTCCCGCGCGTTGCAAAGCGGTCGAACGCCTTGTCGGCCTCCGAAATGTCGAAGACGCTGTCGATTGCAGCGCGCAGGGTGCCGTTTTCTGCGAGGTCTGCGAGCCGCGTGAGGCGGGAAGGGGACGTCTTCAGCATCATCAGGAAGCCTGCACGGCGGGATGAAATGCTGGACCGCGCCAGGCCGGCCAGATCTGACGTTGGATTGCTGGATACGTACATGCCGGAGCGACTGAGGCTGGGTGCGGCGGCGCGGAACGACAGGTGCGCTGGTGTATCGATGATGAGGTCATAGGCGTCACCTGGCTGTAAAGCAGGGGCCGTTTCATAAGCCCTGAATTCCTGCGCGCCCTGTGCACGTACCCAGCTTTCATTGGCTGCCGAGGCGACGGCGGTCACGCGGGCGCCCCGGCTGGCGGCAAGCTGCACCGCGTAGACGCCAAACCCGCCGGCAGCGCCGATGACTAGGCAGGACTGCGCAGGAGAGAGGGGACAGAGGCGTTCCAGGACTTCCACTGCGGTCAGGCCCATAACGCAGAGGGCCGCGGCTGATTCATCGCTCAGAGAATCCGGTATTGCGAGAATACTGCTCTCGGGAACAGCGGCAAACTGCGCATGCACCCGCGGCCCGTTCAGCACCGGAGAGTATCCCATGACCCGCTGGCCGGCGCGAATGCACTTGCCGGATGTCCGGGCGATACCGGCAAATTCGAACCCCGAGAGCACAGGTCCATCGCGCCGGAAGCGCTTCACCTGCGCCGCCCAGCCTCCCGCCCGAACCTCGACATCCATCTCGTTGATCCCGGCCACTGTCACTTCGACCAGGATTTGCCCCGGCTTCGGTTTCGGAACCGGCACATCGACAATGCGAGAGGATTGCGTGGCAGGATCGACGGCAAGGGCGCGCATCATGACAGGGCCCCGATCTGAACGTCAAAGTCCCGAAGGCGGGCGACCGCTTTGTCGGGATCGATGATGGATTCGGGGAAGACCAGTCCTTCCGGCGGCCGATCGCCGTCGAGCCCGAGGACCCGCTCTGCACCAATGAGCACGCCGAGCGCTGTCAGGTGAGCCTGTCCAAGGGGATCGGAGACAAGGATGCGGTCATGGGCGGGAGTACCCGCCCTGCTGCCTGTGATGTCGATATAGAGATCGTGCGAGGCTGCACTTCCCGAAATTGTTCCGAGGGAGTCGCCGGACCCGAGATCGAACCGGACATCCCTTGCGCCGGTGATTGCGGCCAGAGCCGGGGTATCCAGAACGCCCATGGGCATGGCATCAAACGATGCCTGGCCTGCCCTTCGAACTGACCGGGCCGCGTCCGGTGCAAGGACCTTCTGCCAGCGGCCGTTTTGCCGGATCAGGGCCTCACCCACGAAGCCGGTGGCATCCGCTTCCGTCATAGGACCGATCGGGTCGGCATAGTCATAGAGTGCGGCCATCTCGACGCGGTCGACGGTGTCGAAGCGGCGCGCGGCAGACAGGGCGGCAAGGGTCAGCACGCCCGCCTGCCAATGACCCAGCATCATCGCAGGCCGCTGGGCGCAGGCGGCGGCCATGATTGCGCTCGAGGCCATGTTGTCCACAGTGCGGGTTATGCCGATATGACCTGCGCCGGAACGGAGCGTGGCAGCCAGAAGCGTATCGTCCGGATCCTGAAGGGCCGCGATCACCAGGTCCACAGGTCCGGCCGCCGCGAGGCCTTCTGAGGGTGCATTGACATCCAGCCGGACGAGGCTGGCGCCGAGATCTGCGGCCAGCGTCTTACCGGTATCGGGATTGCGGCCCCCCAGCACGATGTCTAGGTCATGCCCGGCTTCGCGCAGGACTTTTGCAATGTGAGACCCAATAAGGCCCCAACCGCCCGCGATCAGAATGCGCGCCCTCACAGCGACACCGCCATGCGGTATTCCGACGGAAAGCCGTGGTCCTTCGACAATTCAGGCGACCTGATTTCTGCAAGGATGGAAAGACCCATCGCCTGGTAGAAGCTCACGGCCGGATTGTCGGCGAGCACGTCCAGTTGCAGTTCCCGGAAGCCCTGCGCCCGCGCCCGTGCGATGGCGGCCTGCAGCAACGCTTTGCCGAGGCCCTTGCCCCGGTGCCGGGGAAAGGCGGCCAGGGCATGCAAGTAATACACGTCATCGGGAATATGGGCGTTGAGATAGCTAGCTTTTCCGGCCCGCAGCATCAACCCCGCCAGCTCCTCATAGCTCGCCTGGCCCCGGGCCATCAGGTCCTGCGCCAGCGCCGCAAGATTTTCCTTGAATGCGTAGAAGTTCGGACCCGCGAAGCCGATTTCAATGCCCAGCAAGTCTCCGTCTTCGATGACGGCGGTGGTGCAGGCGGCGCAAAACAGCGTTTCAGGCCGGGCCCATGACACTGCCACAAGCCGTTCCAGAAGCCCATCGGTGCCAAACTGGTAGTCGTAGCTGACCGGTCCGGTAGCGCGCAGGAGCTGCGCAACCAGCGGGGCAAACCGCGCCCTGTCGCTTTCACTCAAGGCGCCTGCTTGCATTGTGGCAATTGGCATGTACATCTCCACGAATTGTTACCAAACGTAAGTTACGATTCGTAAGTTACTTATCGTAGATAGGGAGTCAACGGGAAATCATGGCAGGGAGACGTTTGCCGCGCGATCAGCGCAGGACACAGTTGCTCGAAGCGGCTGCCGGGATAGTGCGGGACGAGGGCGCCGATGCGCTGACACTTGCCCGCGTTGCCGAGCGGGCTGGGGTGAGCAAGCCTGTCGCCTATGAACACTTCGAGACCCGCACCGGTTTGCTTAAGGCCCTCTACCACCATTTTGATGCGCACCGCATTGATGCCACTCTGGCAGATTTGGAGCAGCACGCTGACAGCCTTGGCGCCGCTGTCCCTGTCCTCGCGGCGGCATATGTTGATTGCGCGTTCGAGAGTGGTCCGGAGTTCACATCGATCACTGCAGCGCTGGCCGCGTCAGGAACGCAGCACGCATTCGGCCATGAATTGCGAGAGTCATATACCGATCTATTTTGCCGTGCTCTCGCGCCGCACAAGGCCTTTTCCGCAAAGGATGAAAAGGGGGTCATGCTCGGCCTGATCGGCGCGGCTGATGCGTTGGCGCAAGAAGCGATTTCCGGACGTATCAGCCGCAAGGCCGCTATCGCGGCGCTGACCCGGATCATGCTCAGCGTGCTGGAGAATTGAGCTCCGCTTTATGAGGTCTGCCAGGATCTGAATGATCGCGCCGCGCAATTATAACGCACCTCGATTGTCCCCGTGGTTCTGGCAAAGGATCGCGAGATTGGGGTTTGTCAGAGGAACCTGGCTTGAGGCGTCGCTTCCTGGTCTTTAGCTTCAGAAAATGACAAAATCACCCTTCCGCTACTTCAAGACGTCGCCTCAGGTTATCTAGCTTGCGGTGATGATATAAGATCGAAATGTTCGACAGAATGTCCGCTATCGGCGAGATATCGTCATAGAGCGGAGAGGGCTTCAGCGGCCCAACCTGGCCCTGAATTGACAGTCAGCCCGCTTTTTCGAACAGCTTAAGTCGCCCCAAAGAAGGACGCTCATCAAATCCTATTGGTGATAGAGTATTGAGCGTTGTGGATGTCGATTGGGGAAGGTTCGCTTCGCTGCAAGGTTGGTGGCACCGCACAAATTTAGTTCAATCTTTCCAACTCAGCATCAATGTCGAGGAGAAATTCCTCACTCTGTCTCTTGAATCTCGTCATTCGAGTTGTTGCAACTTGGTGCCAGCCTTCAGTCATGATCAACTGCCGGCTAAAAATCGGGTCGTCGCAGAGCTCGGCCATTGGATGAACGAAGGCGACTGAAGCGCCGCTTAAGTCGCCTTCCGGCGCGACCAAGTAGACAGCGGGATTTCGCAGGATGTGGTCATCCCACATGAGTTCAAAATTGATCTTGAGCTGCGATCGCTCGTCAGCGAGACGGGCGTCGTATATGTTAAACGCTGCACGGAAGTCGTCCGTTAATAGATCAAGATAACGATCGCTTCTACCAAGTTCGCGCAATGAACTATCCACAAAAGAAGGGAGCGTATCGCCACTCATCCCCGAGATGGTTTCGCTAACCGCGTTCATCGCGTCATCTTCACCATCACATTGTGCAAGCGCAAGCAACGCTCTATCCCGCACCGACCGCGAGGTCTCGATGGAATTTATCCGGTCTTCTAAGGCGGTGATATTAATCGCGACCTCACTTTTCAATCGAAGCAAAGTGTTGGTCGCGCCTTCTTTCCTTGATTGCGCCTCGCTCCAATTCGCAAGTTGCAGAGCAATCATTACGCCTGCCACAACAATAGCGAAGTCCAACACGACTGCGAACCAGTTTTGATCCTTGACGTGCTTTGTGATGCGTCTCAGCAGCATGCTACCTCCACGTGATATGTTTCGTGCCCGTGATGACGCAAACTCACAGGATTGCAAGGTCCTGCACTTTAACTCCTTCGCCGAAGGAAGCTTCGATACGAATAGAATTTGGTTCACGCTTGAACTCCGAGTGCCTTAGAAACCGGAGCCGCCGATTAGTGCGAGGTTTTTTGTTGCAATATTCACCCTTCGCACCCATTATTTATCGATAAACGGAAAGGCCAAACATGGAAACTCATTCAGATGCGCGTACGAAAGGAGCATTGTCACTCCCAAGCGCCGCCCTGATTGCGGGTCTCGGCTTGCTGGTGATGACGCTTACAGCGCCGTTCGCCAACTTTTATTTTATGGGCCAGAGCATCGTACCTGAAAACGCCGCGGCTACGGTCGAAAATCTACAGACCAATGGCACGTCATATCTGATCGGCACTTCTCTTCTTTTTACCACCTACGTTATGGACGTCATTGTCGCCTGGGCCTTGTACTGGTACCTGCGTCCCGGTCAAACATCGCTGGCTCTGTTGGTCGCGTGGGCTCGACTTGTCTATACAGCGCTCGCATTTGTTGGCCTCTGGGCAAGTTTCAGCGCCTACGATCTTGCAATCTCTGGGCTCACCTCGGACGTTCTTCGCGGTACCGTTTTACACACAGAAGTGATGGTTCAACTCTCTTCGGCGAAAACGATGGAGTCGATCGCGCTGTGCTTCTTCGGCGTTCATTTGTGGCTGTTGAGTGTCTTGATCTGGCGGTCAACGCATGTTCCCCGATGGCTTTCTATCGTCGTTGCATTAGCGGGGGCGTCATACGTGATCTTGTTTCTTGCGAAATACTTCATGTCCAACCTCGATCTCGGTTGGGTGTTATTATTGGCTCTGGGAGAGTTGGTCTTTATGATTTGGTTGCTCGCGCTTGGTTGGCGAAAAAGCCAATCGTGATCGACCTTTTTACGAGGCTATTTTACATGCGCGTTGATACCTAAAGGAGCCTCCGGTTAAGCGGCTTAAATTCGCCTCAAGTGAGACACTGGAGGAGTTCTCGCCGATGACCGCAATCGGCGAATTCCTGCCGTAGTCCTTTTTGTCCCCGAACGGCAGGAAGGTGCCGCGTTCTTGCCGATTGCTCTGGCAGTTGGATGTCTGAAGAACGGTGCCTGACGCGGTATTCTCGAAGGTTCAGCATGCGTAGTAAGACTTCTGGCGGATGTGCCGGATCAGCACCTCGGTAAACTGCGGATCGCGCCTTGCGGCGAACACGCAGAGGCCCTGCGCGACGATCCAGAAGACGAGCCCCACGACCCAGAGCTGCAGACCGACACCGAGCGCGGCCGCCAGCGTGCCGTTGACGATGGTCGCGAGCCTTGGTGCGCCGGCGAGCAGGATCGGCGCGGTGAGCGAGCGATGCACCGGCACGCTGTAACCGTGGGGCAGGGGCGATGCTTCCGCCATCAGAGCGTGGCTCCGCCGCCGAAGGAGAAGAAGGAGAGAAAGAACGAGGTCGCGGCAAAGGCGATGGACAGGCCGAACACGATCTGCAGGAGCTTCCGCATCCCGCCGCCGCTCTCGCCAAAGGCAAGGCCGAGACCCGTCAGGATGATGACGATGGTCGCGAGGATCTTGGCGACCGGGCCCTCGATGGATTCGAGGATCGATTGCAGCGGGGCTTCCCAGGGCATGCCGGAACCGGCTGCATGGGCGGGAAACGCAATCGCGGCGACGAGCAAACTCAGGCTGAGGCCCTTGATCATGTCTCTGTTCATTGGGGAGGTGTCCTTTCAGGTGCGGTTGAGAGAAGCGGTTCAGAAAAAGGCAGGCTCGGCAGGACGAGCTGCAGGTCCGGCTGGACGAGCTGAAGGTTGTAGCCGCCGCGTCCGAGGCCGTTCATGCGCGCGACCGTCTCGACCCGGTGCCGGCCGGCGCGCCGCGAGATGTAGACGACGCAGTCGATCGTTTCCGCGATGAGATCGTGCGGCACCTGGGCCGAGGTCTCGCCGATCAGCTGTTCGAGCCTGGAGAGGCCGCCAAGGGCCGAGTTTGCATGCAGGGTGGCGATGCCGCCCGGATGGCCGGTGTTCCAGGCCTTCAGCATGTCGAGCGCTTCGGCGCCCCGCACCTCGCCGATGATGATCCGGTCGGGGCGCAGGCGCAGCGTCGAGCGGACAAGGTCTGCGAGCGAAACGGATCCCGGCTGCGTGCGCAGCTGCACTGAGTCCTCAGCCGCCGAAACGAGTTCGCGCGTGTCTTCGAGGATGACGAGCCGGTCGCCGGTCCGGGCGATCTCGGCGAGGAGCGCATTGGCAAGCGTTGTCTTTCCGGAGCCCGTGCCGCCGACGACGAGGATGTTCTCGCGCTCCTGCACCGCCCGCCGCAAGGCTTCGGCATGATGGGCGGCCATAACGCCAGAGGCGACATAGTCATCCAATGCAATCACCCGCCCAGCTGGCTTGCGGATCGAGAAACAAGGCGCAGGCGCCACCGGCGGCAAGACGCCCTCGAACCGCTCCCCACCCATCGGCAGTTCGGCCGATACGATCGGTGAGCCCGCATCCGCGCGCCGTCCCATATGGCTCGCGACCAGGCGGATGGCGCGCTCTGCATCGGCTGCAGGCATCGAGCCCGTTTCGATCCGCCCAGACCCGTGCCGCTCGACCCAGAGCTTGCCATCGGGATTGATCATGATCTCGACGACAGAGGGATCCTCCAGCGCCGCAACGATCTCGTTCCCAAGCGCTGTCACCAGCATGGCGCGGGTGCGTGCAAGACTTGCGGCGTCACGCATCGGCCCGCTCCCCATTCAAATGCTCAGGATCGCTTTCGAGGCTCGCGGCCTCTGCCGTCACGTCCTCGACCGCGTTCTGGAGAATGCGTTGTCCAGACCGGAGCGCCTCGGCGACCTGACGCACGAAGAGATCGAACCGGAGATCGCCTTTGGCGCGCGCCGCCTCCACCTGGTTTGCCGGCACCGGCGGGGTCACGGTCAGGAAATAGTGCACGAAGGTCGCGAGCGTTTCGGCGAGCACGAGATTGTCCCGCTCGATCCGCCCGAACTGCCGGGTCAGCCGGTCGAGCCGGCGATTGATCGCCGCTTCGCGCTGGTTTCCATCTTCTCCGGAGAAGTAAGCCTCCAGCGCCCGGTCGACGATCGCGCTTTCCGAGAGACCGGGGCGCCTGGCCATGGCCTGCAGCCGGTGATGGGTCTCGGGCGAGATGTAGGGCTGGATGCGGGGCTTCATTCGCCATTCCCCGTAAGGTCAATGCCGGTCGCCTGTTCGAGACTGTCGGCCTGCACGAGCGCATCGAAGAGACTGGGTTGAGCCCTGCCGCGCGATTTGGCCTCCGGTCTGCCTGTCCTGCCGGGCGCAGCGGCCTGCGCACGATCCTTCGCGGCATCCCGCGCCTTCTGAGGGCCGGGGCCGTCCCCATCGCGCTCAAATTCCGCATACTGCATCAGGCCTTCATGGATCGAGCGGACTTCGCTCCCCCAATCATCCTCCCGGGCGCCGGGGACAGACGCCGCAAAGCCCGGCGCGGCTTTCAGCCGCTCGGTGAAGTTCCGGTCTTCAAAGTAGCGGAGCTTCAGCGCGCGAACGGGCGGAGAGCCGGCAACAAGGACGAGCTCCTCATCCGCGGGCAGCTGCATGACCTCGCCGGGCGTCAGCAATTGGCGGGCAGTTTCCTGGCGGGACACCATCTTGTGCGAGAGCCAGGGCGCCAACCGGTGGCCGGCATAGTTCTTCATCGCGCGCTGTTCGGTCTTGGTGCCGAGCGCATCGGAAATCCGCTTCGCCGTCCGCTCGTCATTTGTCGCGAAGGCGACCCGTACATGGCAATTGTCGAGGATCGCATTGGAAGGGCCGTAGGCCTTCTCGATCTGGTTCAAAGACTGGGCAATCAGGAAGGCCTTCAGGCCATATCCGGCCATATAGGCAAGCACGCTTTCGAAGAAGTCGAGCCTGCCGAGGGCAGGGAACTCGTCCAGCATGAACAGGACCCGCCGGCGGGACTTTGGCTCTGCAGAAGACACCTGAGGTGCCAGCAGGCCGCATGCCCCGAGAATGTTCAACGCCAGCGACTTGCCGCGCGCAATCACAGACGGACGCACGTCCAGATGTTCCGTCAGCCGCCGGCCTACCTGGTTCAGGAGAAGGCGCATCAGGGGCTTGGTGCGCGAAAGGTCTGACGGCGGCACGACCAGGTAAAGCGAGAGAGGCCGGTCGCCGGACACAAGGTCCTCGATCCGGAAATCGCTCCGCGAGGTCACTTCCGCAATCACCGGATCGCGATAGAGCGACAGGAACCGCAGCGCCGTGGAGAGCACGCCGGAGAGCTCGTTCTCCGACTGGTTCATCAGCTCGCGGGCCGTTTCAGCCACCACAGGATGGACCTCCGGCGCTTCGCCTGTGCCGAGATGATTGGTCCGCATCATCACAGCCAGTGTCGTGCGGAAGGTCCGGTCGGGATTCGCAAGGAAACTCGCCACCCGCGCCAGCGTCTTTTCACGTTCGGCATAGAGGACATGCAGGATGACGCCGACCAGCAGGGAGTTTGCCTTGTCGACCCAGTGCCCGAGATCGCCGAGCTTGCCCTGCGGGTCGACGAGAATGTCCGCAATGTTCTGGACATCGCGCACTTCGCAAGGGCCGCGCCGGACTTCCCTCAAAGGATTGAAATGCGCCGAGGCAACATCGGTCGGATCGAACCGCAAACAATGCGAGAATTCTGAGCGCCAGCCGGAGGTCAGCTGCCAGTTCTCGCCCTTGATGTCATGCACCAGCACCGAATGCGGCCAGGAGAGCAGGGTCGGGACGACAAGGCCCACGCCCTTGCCGGACCGTGTCGGCGCAAAGGCCATGACATGATCGGGACCGTCATGGCGAAGATAAGAGCCCTGAGCCTGCCCGAGAAACACGCCGGCAGGCTTCAAGAGACCTGACCTGCGCAGATCCCTGCCTTCCGCCCAGCGTGCCGAGCCGAAGGTCGAGACCCGCTTGTCCCACCGTGCCCGGAGGATCGATCCCGTCACCGCAATCACAATCGCGGCAACCCCGCCCGAGCCGGCGATCAGCCCGCCCCGGTCGAACACCTCCGGCGCATAGGCATCGAACGAGTACCACCAGCCGAAGAAGGCCCACGGCACATAGACCGGCATGTCCAGAATGACGAAGAGCGGCTCGCCGAGCCGCGGCGACCAGCCGAGCGACCAGGCTGTCCATTCGGTTGCGCACCAGAGCGCCAGTAGGACGACAAGCAAGACGAGGATGATCTGCCAGAGGAGGTTCGTGCCATGTTTCATGACACTGAACTTGACCAATCACCGCCTCAGTCTCCAGAGAGGGAATTGGGGGGAATTTGTAGGGTATTCAGAGGGGCTAGGAGTTGCCGGGTAGATAACTGAGGTTATGGGAGGAATTTGGGGGATCAAGAGTGCTTCGACGAGAGACAACCAGGCTCATTGTCGGGGGATGAAGAGCAACCTTGATTGGTGTGCTATCCTATTTTTTCGGTTGACCTCCTAGGTGTCGGTCAACGCACCTGCTAGTTCGGGCAAATCATTTAAGTTGAGGCGCGATGATAATGCGTCGAGCTGAAGCAATTCAGTGCTCAGAAACGGGTGAAACTTCTCAAACATTAAATTCGTTGTTTCGGAAAATAGATCACGAACATCTCCATTGGATATTCGGCTCAAGGAATCAGAGACAGAGAAGTCTACGTCTTTGCCATCAACCTCAAGAAAGCCGTCATATTGCTCAACCTTGAAGCCCTCGGAGCGCAATGCGAGTGCTAACGTCCCGGCTTTCACACTGCCGCACCAAACCGCCAATGCTGTGCGACTTTCGCCAAGCTGGACAATCTGCTTGGTCTGAAATCCAAGATTTCTGAAGCTAGATCGCGCCTCGGCAAGTAGGTCGATAGCTCTTTGATCAAGATATCTCGGAACAGTGTCGCACTCATAGACCTGTCGCATCTCTTCGATCACCCGGTCATCAATATTACCTGCATCCCCACCGAAGATTGGGGGCCGTCCGGCCCGAGCCGGTTTGACCATGATCGCTTTGTCCAGGTCATCAACTTCAATAATTTCCCATCTTCGACCTGAGAAGATTATCGTCAGCTTTGGGGCCAGAATCTGATTTACCGGAAGTGTTCCAAGCTGCTTGCCATCATGAATAATGCGGTATTCTTCGGGCGTGTTGAAAACGGCGTAGAAGCTATAATGATGAACAAGCTTTTCCCCGGTACGACCAAGCAGCAAAAAACCATCATCGGCTTGTTCGATTAGTGCAGTTTCAGGACTTCCGAGTTGGCGAAGCACCGCAACAAATGTCTTGGGATCAACAGCCGAAAACGGACCTTTTTCGCAGAGGGTCATGTATAGACGTTTAGCGCTGGCACCACCTCTCTCAGCAATGATCGACAGTATCTGGTGAACCAATGTGGAGAGCTGAAGGGCCTCTGGACGCGGAGCTTCGCACCACCCCTGAAGCAGCAATTCAATCATCGCTATGCTGCGCACCAGACCTAATCTCAAGCGGTCTGAAAAATGGGAATCAGCATCTACTGCTGCTTCTATTGCGTATTGTCGGAGAATGGCTGGTTGACCTTCACGGCGTCCTGATCGGCCTAGACGTTGCCGCAGAGCCGCAACAGTAAATGGCGGGCCGATTTGGGCGACACACGCCACATCACCAATATCTATGCCGAGTTCCAAGGTCGATGTGCAAACAGCGCTGGTAGGCAGCGTTTCGTCTTTGAGCCGATGTTCAACGAATTCACGGTGCTCTTTGGAAAGGCTTGCGTGATGAGGATAGAACTCCTGTGGAAGATGGGACTTCTCGCATAAAGTGCGCAAACGATCTGCAAACTCCTCTACGCGCCCACGCGAGCCAGCAAAGATCAGGTTGTTTGAGCCACGAAGGTTCTCAAACAAATGCAATGCTATCGAAGCGTCCGCCGCATCTTCCTCATTGTCCCCCGAAGCAAGATAGCCGCGCAACTGCAATAATAGTTCGGAATCACCGCCTTCAGCGACAACAGTTTCAACATCTGCTGGCGCAGTCGGTCGTAGATAGCCGCGAGCGAGATTGATATCGCCTAATGTCGCTGAAAGGCCAATTCTCCGGATTGGTCTAGAAATGGCCAATTCCAAACGCGCCATTAGAGACCTCAAATGGACACCGCGTTCTGTGTCTAGGAACGTGTGCAATTCATCTATGACGATTGCCTTCGCACCTCCGAAGAGATGCGGAATTGATGCTCCTTTGCGTATGAAGAGAGCCTCAAGAGATTCCGGAGTTATTAGTAGAACGCCGCTGGGGCTCTTTTCCGCTTTGGCCTTGATGGAAGACGATATGTCCCCATGCCAAGGCGTTATCTGAATGTCAGTTTCTGTGCAGATGTCTTGAAGGCGCCGGGTCTGGTCATTGATCAACGCCTTCAATGGGCCGATGTAGACGATACTAAAGCCTTGGGCAGCCTCCATATCTCTATCGAGCACTTGCGAAATGAGTGGCAGAAATGCCGCTTCCGTTTTTCCGCCTGCCGTAGATGCAGAGACAATAAGGTCTTTATTCGAGCCCAGAACGATTTCGGTTGAGCGAGCCTGAATATCGCGTAGCTCTCGCCAGCCCTTGCTTCTGATCCATTTCTGGACAGGTCTTGCTAGTTGGTCAAACGCAGTCATCAAAGTTTGAAGCGGGAAAGCTCATCCCCATCCGCCTTGGGCGTTTCTTTGCTGCCGACTGGATCATCGGTGATATCGCTGAGATCATCACCTCCGTCCGGCTGAACTTCCAACTCTTCAATCAAGTCAAACCAATTGGTCCCAGGGTTTTGTTCGAGCACAGACAGCATGTTGACAAATGCGGTCACCGTGTTCCGAGGAGTGCGGAAGTAGGCTTCACCAATTCGCTGCGAGCAGTGCGTCATGAAAGCGTGGAGCGCCTCATCCGGCAACATATTGTCAGCATCTTGCATGACTACACGAATGTTACTGAGCAGGACGAACAAGTCTTCCGGAGTTAAATTGGCGAGGCGAATAACTGGCCCAGACAGGTCAACGCGCCCGTCTCTTGCAAAGCTGTTCTCACTCAATCGAGATTGCAGTGCTTCGTAGCTATAAAGGCCACGGCGCGTGTTCATGAGGAATTCGGGGGTGCCACCAAAGAGGAAGCCCAAGTTTTCTGCGCTCCCCTGTAGCACGTCATTCAGGATGCGTAGGATTTGCTCGTAGTTCGCATTCCTAGCTTGCGAAGAGGTGAGCTTAAACAGGTTCACCATTTCATCGAGTGAAACCAACAATCCATTGTAACCCGCAGAACAAACAAAGGCGGACATCAGCTTCAACTGATCATAGACATTCTGGTCGTCGATAATGGTACGAACACCAAGCGCGGCTCTCGCATCGGTGCGGGTCGCAAACTCCCCGCGAAGCCATCTTAGCGCAGCCGACTTTGTATCTTCATCCCCTGTTTCGTGCCCCTCCCAATAACGCCTAACAACCGTTGCAAACTCAAATCCGCCGGTCATTTCTTCGAAATGGGCAAGTCGTTGTCGAATGACTTCGCCGGTTTGCTTTTCCTCCAGTTCGGCGTCCCGGTGGGCTTGGCTTACGAACCTTTCAACGATGTTTGCCATCGCCCCGCCATCGGGCTTCGTTCGAGTTGAGAGGTTTCGCGCCATTTCCGCGTAGAGTGCCCGTGCTTGACCGCCCGTAGCGTAAATTCGGCGGTCTGGGGCGAGATCAGCCGACATAACGACTAAGCCCTTCTCCAACGCCACCAATCGTATCAGGTTAAGAAAGAAGGTTTTGCCCGATCCATACTCGCCAATGATAAAGCGAATAGCGGCTCCCCCGTCAGCCAATCGCTCCATGTCTTTGACGAGTTCTTCAATTTCTCGGACCCGTCCTACCTGTATATGCTGGAGGCCAAGCTTCGGCACCACTCCAGCCCTGAGAGCCTGGACTATTGTATCGCGCTCGCGTCTCTTGATCGCACTCATTCTCAGGCTCCCTGAATTTGTTCTCGTAATTGTTCGGCAACGTCTGGGTTCAATTCGTAACCTTCGTATTCCTCGATCAGGAAGTCATCAAAGCGTTCTATGGCCCATTCATTTATGGTCTCAAGCGCGCCAGACGGCATTAGCGCATGACGTTGACATAGTTCGCTGTAGTCGGCTTCGCTCCATTGATTTCGATCCAAAAGAACGCGAACAAAAACTGAATGCTTTGGGTCCAGACCACTTAGAATATCGCTGCCGCGCGGTTCGACTTCTTCATCTGCTTCTGTGTCTTGTTCGGGTTCGTCACTGGAAAAGATTGAACCCAGAAGGCGAGATACATCTGCCGTTTGTCGCTGCGTTTCATTGATACGCTCGGCATTGAGCTGCACACCACTAACGTTCTTGATGGGGGGGTCTTCTGGAATTGCTTCACCGGAAGAGGTTCCTTGCGCGTCTCGAACCCGCACAAGGCCGTTGGCCATAGAAGCATCGTGAAGATCGGCATATACGCTATCAACATCGAGCCCGAGAGCTTTGTAGATTTTTTCGATGCCACCAACTTCTTCTGGCTGAATAACAGAATCGGCACTTGCCATAAAAAGAGCCATTCGACGGAATGCTTGCCGCTCTGCCTCTGTGCTTTCTTTCATCCGCTGGCGGAGAAAAGCCATATCGGGAGGAACTGCCAGAAGCCATTTCAGATTTGCAGATAAGCGCACTCTTTCGGATTGACTTAGATCAGGTGCGTTTTGCACCGCCGATTCAAGTGCGGCCTGTTCAGCGGGCACAACTTCACCATCGGCCTGCGCAACATATGTCCCTAGCGCGATTTCTGCGAGCGCCGAGCGATACTCGCTGGAAACTACCTCAAGCGCAGAAATGTCTTCGGGCAACCTAAATACAACGATCGGGTCTTCCGTCTTAGGACTTCTTATCGCGTACCTGGGGTCCGGTGCGATCCCAAACCCAAGACGCGCCATCGCATCCGCCGATCCAGTGAAGTGCTTCTTCCCAAGCTTCTCCGGTCGCTTACCCTCAAGCCGCTCCACGAGATCAAGCGCGGGTACAAGTCCTCCCGACTTAATTGCATTCTCTGCCCAACTTTTGAGGCCATCCAATTCAGCAGACGGGAAGTATGCCCATAGCGCCGATGGCAACAGAGCCTGAGCTTCCAGAGAACCTCGCCCATCCGGATTTCGCCCAAGGTAGCGACTGAACTTATCAAGTTCATCCATTGAGGCTGAGGCGAGCTTTTGCGCGTCGGTCACTGGCTGGCGAAGACTGGAAACGTCCGGCACTGACCGCCCGTCTACCAAAATCGGCAAGTCAATTTCAAATTCACCTGAAGCTGCCCGGTATGATGACTTCAGCACCCGTTTCGGCTTTCGAACTTTCATTCCGTTCGGATAAGCAAGGTCGAACTTAATCTGAAACAGCGTTTTGAATTCTTCCCAACAGCGAGTGGCAGGTGTTCGAAGGTGTCGTTCGGGGTGGCACATGAACCAACTAAGCACCCAATCCGCATTCAAAGGTTCATCGCGCGCAATTCTAGTCCCCAACGACGCACGCAGGGACAGCGGCAAGTCATAATCATCATTTTCGAAGACGGGTTCGGATGCGGCGGCTTCAGACAAGGAAACTTTGGCTGCATCGACAAATCGATTTAAGTAATTCCGGACCGAATAATTGTCTGGGTATGCATTCTTCAATCGGATAACTTCGGCCAGAATTTCCTGCTTTTCGGATTGGCTTGGCGCGTCAACGAAGAAGCGCCGTTCAAGTCCGTAGAAGTACAAGAACATATAACCGACATTGTAGCGCGGATCGGAGCGCCCCGTAGCGAGCCAGTCCAGGTAGGTGGCGCGTGACCGAGCTGTGATGGAGGAATAGCCGGGCCAGTACGGTAAGCCAGTACCTTCAAAATCTCCTCCACTATTTCCCACGGCAAGCGAAGGGTCGATATACGCGCGACACCGCTCGCCATAGCGGTCAACCTTTGGCGCCGCGCCGACATACACCATGCCGCCGATATTGCGCTTACCAACTGCGGCGTTCTCAGTACTTGCTACCCAAGCTTGGCGCTTTGGTTTGTTAGGTGTTCGGGGTGTTGGTGGGCTTGCCAAGCTACTCCGGTCAACGGCACTTCGGAGAGGTTGTACGGTTGAAGGCCTACTCGCAGAATTTGCTGCTGAATGTCCCGCGCTGCCCGCTTTCGGCTCCAGCGTCTTGGAAGGGCTTTTCCTCCTTCCAAAAAGAAGAACGAGAATAAACCCCGCAGCAACCGCGAGCATCCAAGTTGCCCACTGATTGCCCTGCCGCTCAGTGGGTTGCGGCACTGCTTCCACTTCTACTGGAGGAGGTGGGTTGCGAACCCGCTCGATGGCGGCCTGCGTGGCCGCATCAATTTCGCCGCTTGCATCTATGTTCTGGTTCTTCTGAAATGCTTCAAGAGCGGCCATCGTTTTTGGACCCATGAACCCATCAGCGGTGCCGGACAAATAACCTTCTTCGATCAGGAAGGTTTGAACATCTTCCACTTCTGGACTTTGGGCTTCGCTAGTGAGGGGGGCCAACGTGCCCCAAGCAAGAGCTAGGCAAGCCATCAGGGCATGTCGAAAAAAGTTGCTGGCCATTTTAGCTTTCATAGTGAAGGGGTTTCATCAACATCTCACACAATTGGACGTTGAACTATAGCTTCGAAGGATGCGCAGTTTTCGGTCTGAAACCCCCCTCGTTGCCCGCATTTGCGTTAATTCTATGCGCATTGCTCAGGTGCTCGTTTCCTGCGCAGAAATTTGGTGGGACTATGCTGTCGTCTGAGCTGCATGTTCGTTCAATGACACACAGCTGGTGGAAGCCCCTAGCGTTGCCTTCGCGATGTCCACAAGGTGCTGATGGTGCGTGAAAAACAGTACCTGAGTCTTCTCCGCCAACTTTCCCAATAGTCGAAACCCAGCTGCGGCCCTGTCATCATCGAAGTTGATGAACAAGTCGTCGGCCACGAACGGCAGCGCCGTTGCCCGCTCAAGGTAGTCTTCTATCGAGGCAACTCGAAGCGCCAGGTAAAGCTGATCGGCGGTGCCGGTGCTCATGCCCGACACTGGCACGACGCTCTCGCCCGGCCGTATCCCGATGAGGTGGGCAGTGTCCTGGTCGTCAAAGTCCACACGCAAGCTAGCGAACGAGCCGGCGGTCATGACCTGAAACAACTCTCCTGCACGCTTGAGCAGCGGCGCCTGCTTCTCTCGCCGGTATCGGTCGATGGCCCATTGCAGCAGGATTGCAGACGTTTTGACCCGAGCGTACCGCTCGGCCACTTCACCCATTTCAGTTAATGCCTCTTCCTTGGTCGCCGCAGCCTGTGCGGCCGCATCATCACCGCCGATCGCCTGGAAGGCTAGACGCGTCTGCGAGCGGACATCACTGGCCTCGTTCTGCTGCTTTCTCAAGTCTTCAAGTTTCGCCTGAAGGGACTCTTCCTCGGCCACCACTTCATCAATCGCTAGTCCCTCGCACTCGGATTCCAGCTCTTCAATGCTCTTGCCGTCACCGTCCTGCTGTAGCTTTTCAATTATCTTTTTCTGTTCCTCAAAAATTGCCCGTTGATTGTCGGACCGCTCGATCGCTGCCTTCAGCTTGTCGTTGTCTTCGACGCTTGCTGTTCGCTTTAGGTGAGCGACGGAAGCCGCCAACTCCCGACGCTGACCTTCAAGCGACTTGATCTGCTCATTCAGGTCATCAATGTCCTCGTCCCGTTTCTCTCGCAGTCCCTGAATTCGCTCGGCGTCGTTGAGTCGGGTCTCCAATGCCGCAAGCGCATCGTCTGCCGGCTCGCCAGCAAGGTCAGGCGCGACAGCCTGCACTAACTGACCGACAACATGTTCGAAGTCAGCAACGTCCCTTTGAATCTTTTCGATGCGATCGTGTCGTAGCGAGTTGATCCGACTGGCCGCCTCCCGCATTTGGTCGATAATGCCAATCTGTGCATCAGCAGCATCAGCGCCGGTATTGACAGGAAGACCGAGATCACCAAGCGCGGCAGTCCATTTTTCCTGCCATTCAGCTAGCGCTTTCTTTGCCGCCTCGAGGTCCCGCTGCCGGCGCCCAACGAGCCTGCTGGCTTCGGCCGCATCTTTTTCCAGTTGAGACTTCCTGTTAGCGTGGGCCTCGCGAACCCGAAGCTCTTCCGCCGCCCGTTCGACAACTATGGTGAGTGCGTCCGATTTTAGTGAGCCAATTTCGACACCCAGGGCAGCCAACTCACCAATCAACAGTTCTGTTGCTGTCTGTTCTTCGGCTTGAGCCGCCTCTAGTGCACTGTCAGCGTCGTCCCGTGTTTCCAGCGCGTCCAACACCTCGTCGCGGCCTTCAAGCCATTCCAGCATGACCTCAGGCGCTTCCGGCTCAAACGGTGCCCCGCTCCAAAGCGCGACCCAATCGGCTTTCAGCTGCTTGCCTTCCTCCACAAGGTTCTTCTCGTTTTCCTGCGCCTGACCGATAAGCACTTTCTGCTCCTCGATCTTCCGCTGGATCTCGGCGATGCGTCCGGCGACTTCGGCACGATCGAAACGCCGATCTGCAAGTTCATCAGCCTTCACGGCGGCCGGTTCAAAAGCGCCAGCCAGATTTTCGATCTCATCTTTGTACTGAGCGACCTGTTGCGGAGGAATCGGCTGCTCATCGATATGCTTGAGCTTCACCAGTTGCCATAGAACGTCGCGTCGACCACGCGCATCCTTCAAGTCTTCGATCGTGACTACCAGCTCGTCGTTTTTAGCTCGCTCGAGTGCTGCAGCGGAACCGTTCAACTCCTGCTCAACGGATGCAATACGCTGCCGCGTTTCCTTTAGCTGCCTCTGCCACTCATCCTGCTTTTCACGCTGTGTCTGTACCTTGGTTCGTGCTGGCACGTTCATGTCGATCAATGTCGTTTCATCGTCAACACTGGGGCTAAGTACACCAAGCCGTCGCGTTAACTGGCTCCTGGCGCTCTTCAACACCTCTGCTGCAGAGCGCACCCGACCGGCGATGTCACCCTGTTCGCGAACGCTCTTCAGCGCGATGGCCATCCGAGAAGTGTCAACCGGCTCACCGGCCTCAACAAGTTCGTCCTGCAACCCAGCACGTTCTTCCTGTGATTCTTCAAGTAGCCGCGTTTTACCCGCAACATCGCTTTCCAGCTCACCTCTTTGGTTGAGCAACGATCGCACGACACTGACCTTTGGCCGTGGCGGAATGCGCTCGATAAGCGTGGATGGGTTCGCGTCCTGCCAGCCAAGCTCTGCAGCATCGCGCTTGAGCTCACGTTCGGCAGCGTCCAGCTCTGCCTCGCGCTTGGGCAGGTCAGCTTTTTCGGCACGAATCTCGATGCGGCGTTCGCATGTTTGACGAATCTCTACCGCCTTTTGGATGGTCGTCTCGTCGTAGGTCAGCTTTTCGAGTGCTTCTTCGGCACGTTGAAGCTGATCCTTAAGCGTGCCGATACGCGCGGCCGCTTCGGCTTCCTCGCGCTCGTTTTCGGCGAGAAGCCTTGCCGCATCTTCCGGCAGAGCAATCACTTGGCCGAGTTCCTCCAGAAGCCGCTCAAGTTCATTCTTTCTGCGAATTTCCCGACCTACGCGGCGAATCCGGCTCAGCCTGTTTCGGTTGACTGTCGCTTCACTGATCGCGCGATCAATGTTGCCATAGGCCTCTTCCGCGTCTTCATAAGTCTTCTTAAGCTCCCGCCATTTTGCGACGGTGAGTGTCTGCTCCCGTTGTTCCCGCTGGGCAGCATCCAACTTCTCCTCTGCAATCGAGAACTTGCGGTGTTTTGCTCTCCGCCCCGGACTCCACAAGCTCTCGGCTTCAGTGGAGAGTTGTATCAAACGCTCCCTCAATCCCCCGATACCAGCCCCAGCTGCGAACAGCATCTGACCCACATCGTCCTTAGCCTCAAGGATGGCCCGGCCGCCGGCTTCGAGGCGTGTGTGATCAAGGCTGAACATGCGTTCAAAGAATGTACGGTCAGCGTCGGCAAGGTAGGAGCGGAGCACCGTCTCTGCACCAGGTGCCGGCAATCCCTCGGGTCCCAGCAGCGTGTCCTTGTTGCCCTTCCTGCGTAGGACCTCCAGAACCTCGCTGCCGTTTTCCAGAACGGCGCCAATTCGCATATCTCCATATCCATGCAGAAACCCGTACGGAGTCTTCCCGTGGATGCCGAACAAAAGATCTTCAATGGCGGATAGCGCCGTGGACTTCCCGGCCTCATTCGGGCCGAAAATTATGTGGAGGTCCGACTTGCCGCCGGGCAATTCAAGCGACCTCTCTGTAAAGTGGCCGTAGCGCAACAGATTAAGGCACCGAATTCGCACGCTCATTCCTCCGGCGCCGTTAGCCGTGCAGACAAATAAGGTGAGACCTCGTTGATCAGTGCTGTGAAATCGCCGTCTACAACGGCCCTTAACACGCCATCGTCGATGTTGCCGCGAACCTCGTGGGGTAGCTGGCGTACGAGTTTGCCAATATCGTCCTCAATCTGCACCAGCAGGTCCTTGTCCATTGTGGCTTCCTGCAACAGGCGCTGTAGGTCACCGATGGCATCTTCACGCTCAGCGAGCGTTTCGGAATCTACTTCACCTTGAGTGCTGATGACCACTTTCTCCACCCAGGCGACTTCGTCGCCGAGACCAAGGGCGCGGGCACGGGCTTCAGCCAGCATCCGGTCCTCAGATGCAAAAAGCTGATCATGAATTGCGGTTCTTCCTTCAAGCACAATTCGGCAGGCCAGGAGCCGCCCGTTGGCTGTAGGAATGGCCGCTTCCACGGCATCATCAATGCGGTCAATCACATCGCCGAAGCGCTCCACATCGGCTAACGGCACAGACAAAACTGCCCAGCGCACTACATCACAGGGGATCATCGACAGCTCAACGATGTCTCCGTCCTCGACGGTCACGAGGGTCGCGCCCTTGGCACCGACCTCGCGAGCATGGCGCCCCTGAAGGTTGCCAGGAAAGACGACGTGAGGATTCTCGTGCAGTACACTTGCCTGATGCACGTGACCGAGCGCCCAATAGTCGTAGCCCTTGTTAGTCAGATCATCGATTGCGCACGGGGCGTAGTTTGCGTGACCACCCATACCGCCAAGCCCAGTGTGCAGCACGCCAATGTTGAAGGCGCCAGGAACGGGGGGCGGGTATTGGGGAACAAGATTGTCCGTGACATCGCGCTGCAGGAAGCTCTGCCCGTGCAGAACTACTTTCAGCTCGTCCAGTACAAATGTTTCCGCGCTGCGTGGACCGAAGACATGCACGTTATCGGGCAAATCGAGTCTCCGAGTGATTTGGCTTTCGGCATCGTGGTTTCCGTGAAGCAAGTAAACAGGAATGCCTTCCTTCTTGAGCCTCCCCATTTGCGCAGCGAAGAACAGTCCGGTCTTGTAGTCCCGCCAGTCCCCATCATAGAGGTCGCCAGCGATGATGAGAAAATCGACCGCTTCCTCAATTGCTAGTCCGACAAGTGTATCAAGCGCCTCGCGGGTCGCAGTGCGTACCCGGGCGACAGCGCTACCCTCCAGGCTAGAAAGGCCTCGTAACGGGCTGTCTAGATGAATGTCAGCTGCATGGAAAAAGCGAAAGCGAGTCATCGGGGCGCATTCTTCGTCTGATTGCAAAGAGATGCAAGAATCTATTAGACGCGCTGCCGTCGGCGAGTGGAAATAAAGAAGTCAATCGCCTTTGGGACCTATTCTGTCATCCCGATCCCGCGCCCAAGAGTCCACGAAATCCTGCCCCCACGCAGGACCCCAGACACTGCCATCCCGCGCCGCTGCTCGAGCACTTGCCGCCAGGGCACAATGGTAAAATCCCGCTGCCGTTCAATGACCGCAAATTTCCCGCTCACGCGCGAAACCGGCTCGCGGTACGTACCGTCGACATGACCGCGTTCCGGTGCCGGTGAATAGGGCTTTCCAATCTCGTCACTCAGAGACCGTCCTGCCTGGGCCAGGTCGCGCTTCAACAGGTCAGATTTCTTTGCCGCAGATAGCCCTGTGCCAGCCTCAACTTGCATTCCGATGCCCGCCAGGAATGCACGTCGCTTCACCTGCGCCTCAGCAACCTCCTGGCCAAACCCAAGCGGCACACCGGATGGAGGAGGCGCCTCGTCCAGCCAGGTGACGCCCAGCGCTGTTTCCTGATCCTTCAGCCCAAGCTCAGATCGCACGAACAAATGCGCCGACCTGAACCGCGCTTGTGTCCGTTCATAGTCCTTCGCGCGGTCCAGAAAATCCGGTGGGATTTTCCAGTCCGCCTCCGCCGTCCGTTCGACGTGACCTGCTCGCCGCAAGGCTTCCAGCCTTCTCACATGCGTCGCGACAAATTCCGGACCGGAGCGTGGGTCATCGGCCTGATGCAGGCTCGCCGAATAGGTTCCACTATTCGCCTGTGCGATCCGGTCAATGGTGATGTCCGAAGGTTTCGGCTCAAGATTTGGTGGCGATACCGTGACGATCGCGCCGCGTTTCAGATCCTCGACTTCGCCGGCAACACCGAGTTCGACAAAGACAGCGCGGCCATCAAGGCTGTCGATAATGACATAGGCCCGGTCATGTGCTTCGCCTGTAAGGCCCGTCTGCAAGACCGCACCGGTCACGCTCCGCCCGTCAGGATCGGACTTATCGAAGATCGCATCTGCATCGAGCCGCCGGTCTCCATGGCCGGCAAGCGCACGGTTCATCGTCTTGATGATGTCATGGCGCTCAGACAAGCCACGCAGGACATCCCGGAAGCTATCCCGCATCTGCCAGCGTCCGGCACCAAGTTTCTGGGCAAGCCCGAGCCGTTCCAGTGTCCGCAGCCGGGCGGCATGAAGGGTGCGATACTGCGAGGGGCTGTCCTTCAGCCGGAACTCCCCCTCAGGACTAATCTGCCGTGCGATAAAATGATCAATCCGCGTCACGCGCTCGGCGGCAACTTCGGCATTGAGTTTTCGCTCCTGTTCGAGCCTTGTCTCCGGACCGAGTTCCAGCGTGACCAGATCCTCCGCGCGCTCCCGAATTCCATGAGAAATGTACGCCCTTGGAATGACCAGATCCGAGCCATCGTCACGGCGTCCCCGGATAACCAGGTGAGCATGCGGCCGACCCGTATCATGGTGCACCGCGCCGACCCATTCTAGCCGCGTGTCGAGATCAGTTTCCATCTGCGAGACGAGATCGCGGACGAAGGGCTTGAGGTCGGCCATCTCAGTGCCATCCTCGGGCGAGACGATGAACCGGAAATGATGCCGGTCGTCTGCGATGGACTTGGTGAGATCGGAAACGCCTGCATCCTCGCTCATCGCGTCGAAGAGTTTGCCGCGATCCTTCTCTTCAAGCGCGGCATCCCGGCGGATGTATCCGATATGCGCGGCAAGGGCCGCCGCGCTCGATGCCGACATGCGCACGATGCGGGCCTTGACGATGACGCGCCGTTGTCCGCCACGCGGCTTAGGACGCGGCCGGGCGGGCAGGGCAGTACGCCGGACGCCTCCGGCCGAGGACAGCGCTTTCGTCATCCGCGTGAGATAGGTCTTCGCGCGCCCTCCTGACCCGGCAGACCGAATCCTGCCAGGTCTCGGCGTAAACGAATCGTCCGGAGGCGTGCTCATTCCAGCAGCTCCGGTGGAAAACAGGCCAGTTCTTCAGAATGGAACCATCCGATCCTGTCGTCTTCATTGAACATTCGCTCAGACGACGGAGCTATGTCTTCAGGGATAGAGCCATAAAAATCGATGTGCAGACAAGGGACAAACCCCTCATTGGCTCCATGAGCTTTTATCTTGCATTCCATTCTGCCCCCAATTTGCCCTCTCATTCCCTCTGATCGTGTTTGGACAGCGGAGCCCATCCAGACTGCCCGGCCGATGATGTCGGTCGTTCTTACAGTGCCAAAGTACCTTCCATCGAAGGAGTCCTGTGTACGGTCCGACAGGAGCAGGAGTTCGTCAGGAAGGAGGCGCCGGCAAGTCCGCCAGGGCGAAGGGAGAGGTCGTCCCGCCTTGTCTGTCGCGAGCATGCGGACGATTGGCACGTCATTAATTGCCAGGACACCGCCAGTATCACAGACGGTGTCGCCTTCGAGCGCGGCAACCGTCTTGATGACTGGGATTCCTCGCGGCAGGTATCCCCGCTGCGATGCATACTCGACCGCTTCCCGGGGCAGGTTCGAGACAACCTGATCACCGCGCGAAACGTGTTCAAGGGCTTCGATCCGATACCATCCCTGCGGTGCGCTTTCGCTCGGATTATAGAGCAAAATGAATGGCAGGAGACCTGTTGCGGGAAGCGCAATCAGGGCCGACCCGAGGAATGAAAGCGTGGTCCAGTACACTTTCTGAAACCTTCGGTTCGTACGATTGGAATGTATCCGGTTATGATCCATGACGAGGCTTCCGCGACTTGTTCCAGACCGTCGAAAATGCGTTGAGGTCGTCGAGATGATAGACGACCGTTCCGCCATGCTTTCGGTATTCGGGGCCGTCATTCGACCAGCGCCAGTTCTCCATTGTACGTGCTGAAATGCGCAGGTAGCTGGCGGCTTCCTGTGTCGTCAGGAATGGACTTTGCGGGGTGTTCGGTTCGCTCATCGCTTTGCTCCCGGTACATCCAGAGGGAAGCAGAGGCAGATCCTAATTTGCAGGGTCGAAGTCGCCTTTGGTCTGAAGGCACCTTGCGGGTAACCAAGATTATTCATGTCCCGCTGCACATGACAGCGGGTCCGTTTTTCCGGTGCTTCCGGAACTTTCAAACAGGGAAAAGCCGCCCCGGAGGTGTTCTCCGGAGCGGCTTCGATGGGATGTGATGCTGGACCCTAGTCCCTGGGGTTCCAGAGGATCACGTGGCGGCCTTTCTTGCCCTTGACCGGGGCGAGGTTCGCATAGATCCGGCGGGGACCGATTTGCGGGTCTGCGAGGGTCAGTGAGACATATTCTCTGCCGCTTGACTTCGCCTTGCGCATCCAGCCGCCGCCGATTTCGGTGGAAGTGTCTCCGGCGAAGATGCGGTAGTCCGGTTGGCCTTCAGAGGCTTTCTCGCCATTCTTCTCGATGCGGATGGCCGCATTGAGGTTCATCATTGCGAGTGTGCCTTCAAAGCCGGCCTTGGTCTCGCTGACATATCCGAGTGCGTTTGCCATTGGGGTTCTCCTTTTCGTTCCTTTGGCTTGTGTCTCCGGGAACCCCTTGTCCCCGTCGACGCCGGACCGAAAGGACGCGCTGAGCCGGGCCTGAACCCGCTCTCTTGCGCGCTCGCTTATCCGAAAAGTGGGGACCACTTTTCGGGCGAGACGCGAGGCGGGGCGCAACGCAGTGGAGCACCGGACGGGCGGGGAATTTTGCTTCGCGGTGAATGCGCGTAGCGCAGAGGAAAATTCTTCGCTCGTCCGGTTTCAGGGCCGGGTCGGCGCGTCCAGGTCATACGGCAAGAGACGGGAACAAGGGGGCTGAAGACCGCTGCCGATGGAAAGGAAGAACCCCTCTCAGCAATCGCTCCGATCTGTCCTGAGAGACCTTGAGACGGGCGATTTTTCGGCAGGCATTGTCCGGGGATGAACCTCTTTCGCGCGATCATCCATATCCCCGAACCCGAATGCGAAAAGCCGCCCGGCGCCAGGCACCGGACGGCTCGCACTCTGCCTGAGAGGAGGAGACGAAACTCAGGCAGCGTCTGCTTCGCAAGGCTCCGTTTCAGGTTCGGAATTGTCCTCGTCCTCACCTTCGAACAGGCCCCCAATTCGTTCCCACGCTTCGACGGTTGCGCAACCTGCATCTTCGACAAGGCGCGTCGGCGGCACCTGCATCCAGCCGGGACGCCAGCCGGGATTGGCGGTGCAATCCAACCCGTCGATCCGGTTCCGGATGAGCGCCTTCTGCACCTTGCCGCTCTCCTTGGCGACGCTCTCTGCCACGCTCGGAGACGCAATGTCTGCGACCATCGCGTGGATTGCCCGCTTGTCGCGGAGCAGGTCGAAGAAGGCATCGTCCGGCGACCAGTATCGGCTAGGATCAGTGCCGCAGACATGCAGCACAGCCTCGACCACTGGCCCTCCCGCTTCGAGTGTTTCAGCCATCGTGAGGGCAAGGACCTGCATGACTTCTTCGTCCGACATGGCGAGCAGGGCGGAGAAGGTTTCGCAGAGCGAATAGGCATCGCCGTTCGCGCGCGGAGGCATGGCACCGAGTGCGGTGAACAGCGTCTCGACCTCTTCGGACGCTGCTGCGATTTCAGCCCGCGCCGCAGAGCCCGCCACACTCTCATGGGTCTCGTTCTTGCGCGCCCCGCACACATGCGAACGAACATTCCAGAGGGATGACCCGGTCAGCGCGTGTGCTACCATCAGGCGCAGCGCAATGGCGGGTGCGGCGAGCAGACTGGCGGCAGCGGCGCCGTGGCGGTGGAGGCCGACATATTCTGCCATCGGGCCGGACATTTCAGGCTTGATGTCTGCCGGTGCATCTCCGTCGCCCTCATTGTCCTGACGCGACTTCCTGCGAGCCTCTGAGGCTTTCAACCAGCCTTCATGGAACGTCACCGTCCCGTCATGGCGCTGCTCCACATAGACCTTTCCACCCTTCTTCTTCGTGGTCTGGACGTATTCCCAGCGCTGGAAATATGTGCCCCGTTCGAGGCAGATGACATCGGCCCAACCACGGGCCAGGTATTGCTCAATGCGGGCGGAAGCTTCCGCTGCCTGAGCCGTCCAGAAAGCCTCAGCGTCCGCAAAGACAGCGCGCTCTCCGAAAAGGTCCGCCGTCACCGCGCCGGTGTATTGGTCAAGGTCAAACAGGGCCTTGTCGGTGGTGATCGTGCTGCCGCCTGTCACCCATGCCTTGCAGGCTCGCCCGAACGGCGCACGTTCGGTTTTGCTGTTCCAGAGCTTCAGCCATTCCGCCTGCTGGGCAGGTGTTGCCAGCGTCAAAGCGCGGATCGTTTCGCGGTCGATTTCGTCCTCGGCGTAGAGTTTGCGGATTGGCGCAGCGAGGCCCGCAAGGGCGAGCACACGCCGCACCAGAAGCTCGGTCACGCCGAAAAAGGTAGCGATATCTTCCGGGGCCTTGCCTTCGTCCGCCAGCTTCCTGAAGGCAACATACTGCTCCATCTCCGTCGCGGGTAGGCGGGCGACGTTTTCAATGATCGAAGCCTCTATGGCAGAAGCCGCATCCTCCTCACTCATCACGGCGCAAGGAACCAGTGGAACGGTGTCAGTCTCCTTCGCAAGTTCGAGGAGCGCAAAGTAGCGGCGTCGGCCTGCGATGACGCCATAACCTTCGGCTTCGCGGCGGACGAGGAGCGTCTGGCGGATGCCCTTTTCGCGGATGGATGGCAGGATGTCGGACACGTCCGGTTTCTTGCGTCCGTGGCGCATGTTGAGTTTGGAAACGCTCAGTTGATCGAGCGGAATGTGGGTGAGTTCGGGCTGTGCCATCGGGGTCTCCTTTTCTGGCGGGTAAAGGGAGAGGCCAAGCGCCCATGCCGGGCCGCTCCAGTGAATGTCGGAATAGGGAAAGCCTTCCCGGTCGAAGGCGGGGACCGGATCGGTCCGGCCCCAGTCATAGTCGCGGACGCGGATGCGCGGCGCGCGGCCCGCAACCCAGATTTCAACCACGCGGTCGTCCTCGACGATCAGCGTCATCTGAGGTCGCGGACCCAGAATGCGCTCGGCTTCGGTGAGGGCGCGGCTCATGTCCGCGCCTCACCTGCCGGGGCTGCGCGGAGGCGCGCCAACACCGCGCGGGCGGTGTCCAAGGCCTCCGGCAGAAGTTCGTTTTCCACCTCGCCCAGGTGGGCATTATCCGATCCCGGATAGTTCGCCTCGACGCCCCAGAGGCTGGCGGCGTGAGCATCCAGAGTGACGCCTTCCAGCGTGACGGAGAGCACGATTCCGCAATAGAACCAGTCACCCTTGCGCCATGCCTCCATGACGGCTTCGGCCTCGGCCTGCGCCTTGGTGAAGCGCTCCCGGAATCCGTTTCCCGGGCCTATAAAGCCGGGCGCATCCTTATAGAGGGATGGCCAGAAACTGTCCTGCCGCTGGTCCGGTGCATCGGGACAATCGTCCAGGACGATTTGTGCCATCACGGTGAACCCCTCCACCTCGCAGGTGATCTTGTCACCTGCGCAGACGAATGAGCTGAAGCGTTCTGTGACGGTCATATCCGCCCCTCACCGCGTCCAGAAGATATGGACTTCATCGAAGCCCGTCTGGAAGACGAGGATTTCGCCATTGAGGGCCATGTCGCGGGCGAGTGCCTGCCAGTCGATATAATATTCGAGGGAGGACGGAATTTCGGTACCGGACTCGCGGGTCAGTTCCTCGGCAAAGTCAGCCGAGGAGCGGTATTCACCGGCATAGTCTTCGAACGCGGCGCGGGCTTCATTGAGGTCATTGCCGAAATATCCGTAGACCTTCGCGCCGAGACGTCCATGCTCGCCGATGAAGTCTGCCAGCGCGCAAACGGTCTCGAACGAGGCGTATTCCGAGAGGCTCGCACCTTCGAAGCCTTCATAATCGTGGATCGCCCATTCCTCGGCACCGGGCAGCGGCGATGCCGCCAGCATGGCGCGTACCTGACCCATGGCTTCGTCAGGCGTGGTCGCATCGATCCAGCGCCCATGCAGGCAGCCATTATTGTAGGCCGCAAGGCAGGCGACATAGATGCGGGGGATATCTTCAGATGGGAGTGCGGAAGCTGTTCCAAGGGGGGCAGGGGTTGCGGTGTCGCAGGGCATGTCGGGTCTCCTTCTCTGCCGCGTCCTGCCCGCGACAGGCGGGGGTGGGCGGCGGAAAAGGCCGGCAGGCCGGGCGGACAAGCGGCGCGCGCAAGGCGGAAAGGTAGGGGACCCTCAGACGCAAAATACGATTGATCTCCGTCGCCTTGCGCGTGCGGCGCGCCCGGCCAGACGTGCCGTCCGCCCACACCCGCCGTGCGAGGGTATTTGAACGTGTGATGAAGTTGGCGGGGTCTTGTGAAACTGTTCGCGCGGGTCACGCACCAATGCAGCCTGGACATCATCCAGGGGGGGGCGCATGTCGGTGTCATCCTGCCCTGTCGAAAGAAGCTGGCCTGCCTCGATGTCGACGGATGCGGAGAATATCCGGTGTAAAATCCGCAAAAGATGCGGAGAATATGCTTGACGATGCGGAGAATAGCGGCCATATTCTCCGCGTATAGTGCGGAGAATATGGTATGTATATTCATGAGCTAGATGCCTGGCCAAACTTCCATTGGGACAGGAGCGCAGTTGCAACCCCGCTCGCAGACGTCAGCCGGAGGCAAGGGCGTTTGATCGGCCGGATGGAGGGACTGGGGTTCCATCTGAGAAGCGAGGCGGCCCTGCAGACGCTCACCGAAGATGTCATCAAATCCAGTGACATCGAAGGAGAGGTTCTCGATCGCGACCAGGTCCGCTCGTCCATCGCCCGCCGGCTTGGCATGGATATCGCGGGGCTTGTCCCTTCGGACAGGCATGTCGATGGCGTTGTCGAAATGTTGCTGGACGCAACCAGCCAGTATAACGAGCCCCTGACGGAGGCGCGGCTGTTCGGCTGGCACGCCGCATTGTTCCCAACGGGATATAGCGGCATGCGCAAGATCCGCGTCGGCCACTGGCGCGACGATGCCGAAGGAGCCATGCAGGTTGTCTCGGGACCAATCGGCCGGGAACACGTTCATTATGAAGCGCCGGCCGCCGCGCAATTGCCAGGTGAAATGAAAACGTTCCTGGCGTGGCTCGATCAGAAGGATGGTAACGATCCGGTCATCAAGGCGGGCATGGCCCATCTCTGGTTTGTCACCCTTCATCCGTTTGAGGACGGAAACGGACGCATGGCGCGCGCCATTGCGGACATGCAACTGGCACGCGCGGAAAACAGCCCACAGCGCTTCTACAGCATGTCAGCGCAAATCCGCGCCCAGCGAAATGCCTATTATGAGATCCTCGAAAGCACCCAGAAAGGTGATCTCGACATCACGGAATGGCTGCTTTGGTTTCTCGCCTGCCTGAATGAGGCGTTCGATCACGCTGAGACGCTACTCGCGGGCGTTCTGGCAAAAGCGGATTTCTGGGAGCGTCATCGCGACAAGCCGCTGAATGATCGCCAGACGGATGTCCTCAATCGCCTGATTGACGGCTTCGAAGGCAAGCTGACAAGTTCGAAATGGGCGAAGCTGACGAAGGTGTCTCAGGATACTGCGTCGCGCGATATCAAGGACCTGATCGAAAAAGGGATTCTCCAGCAGGATGAAGGCGGCGGCCGCAGTACCAGTTATTCGATTGTCCTTCACAGGCCGTAGCTGGTACCAATCTGCGGCGCTGACTTGCATCGCGCAGAAGCTGCGAGTGTGGAAGGCGTGAAGTCCGCTCTGGGACGTCCATCTCAAAGACCGCTTGCTGGCCGGATGGAATCAGAGATTCTTCCCAATCCGAATTCAGAGTATTCCTGATTGGAGGACAGCCCATGTCTGTCTGGTTCCCATTCGGTTTCGAACAGAGTCGGGCCGCCCATGATGCGGCTATCCGGCTGAGGCAGGCCTTTCCCGCTCTGAACATCCACCTTCATGAGGGCCGGATTGAGATTTCGGCGATCCCTCCTCAAGACGAAGCTTTGGTTCTGAACGCGGCAGCTGAAACGCTGATTTCTTGCCGGGAAGGAAGAGTCGAAGCCGCCTGACACTGATCAGGCACGTGCTGCGAATGTGGAGTGTGCGGTCCCGCGCGAAATTTGCAGCCCATCAGATCCTGAAATATACGGAAAAGTCTGTTCGCTCGCTATATACGCGTTTGCGTATAGATGTGTTTTATACGCAAACGCGTATCAGTATCTGATGCGAGGTCTGATCTTGTCCGGAGCCGACGCATGGCGGGGGATTTGATACACAAGGCTCGCTTGGCGGCTGGCTGGTCGCACGCCGAGCCTGCCTGACGGGCCGATCCACAGCATTGCAGGCCGCGTGCGGTTCCGGCTGGCGATTCTGAACCTCTGAGGCAAGCCGTTTCGGCGGCCTGACCGCCGGGGCTGGTATCGGTCCGCCGAATCTTCCAGTCTCGAACCGTCATGACGATGCATGTAAGAGATTTCCGCGAAACCGACCGGCCCGCGCTGACCGCGCTCTGGGAGACCTGCGGGCTGACCCGGCCCTGGAACGACCCGAACGACGACATCGACCGGGCTGTCGCAGCCCGGGAAGCGACCATCCTGGTCGGCTATTGCGGAGACCAGCTGACCGGCAGCGTCATGGCAGGGCATGATGGCCACCGCGGCTGGGTCTACTATCTCGCGGTCGACCCGGCGCACCAGGGACGCGGCGCAGGCCGGGAGCTGATGGAAGAAGCGGGTCTCTGGCTTGCGTCCCGCGGCGCGCCGAAACTTGAACTCATGGTCCGGGACGGCAACGACCGCGCCGCCAAATTCTATGAATCCCTTGGCTTCGAGCGCCAACAGGTGACTGTCTATGGCAAGTGGCTGAAAGCCCCGTCAGAGGTTTCAACCCGGAAAGCCTCCTGACACAATCGAGATGCCACGCGCCCGCGACCCCTCTGGCCGCAAGGTCAGTGGGAAGCGCGCGGCGCGGCCCCGGCCGGCGAGCCCCCGCAGCGCCGGCACGCCCAAACGGGCGGGCCGGTGAGCGGAGATGAGCCGGGCCAGTCAAAGACCCGTTTGACCTGGAGGGCTCTCGCCGACTGGACAGCCCCGCGTGAGCGGGCCGGGGAGAGGCCACGATGCTGACGCCAGCACGACACGAGGACACCGCAATAGTTGAGCATTCCCCCAAAAAGGGCCACGCTTGAGGCCATGTGCGGCAAGTTCTCCTACATGGCGACCTGGGCAGAGGTCGTCAGTTTCTCCGAACCCCTGACGGCGCGTCCGAGTAATGCGCCCGAGGAGGTGGCGACGCCCATGCGGTTTGCACCCGTCATGCACCTCGACGACGCCGGGCAGCGGACCGTGACTCTCATGCGATGGGGCTTCACCAAAAGCCGGCAAGGGCGCGCCTGGCCCGACCATATTCATGCGCGTGATGACAAGCTCCTGAATTCGCGCCTCTGGAGGCCACATTTCGAAGCGAGGCGCGGCGTCTTGATCGTCAGCAGCTTCAATGAGGGCGAAGAAGTGCCGACGTTCAGGCCGGACCGCGTCACGCCCACCGGGAACACGAGGACCGTCCAGTGGACAATCCGCCCGAAGAACGGATCGCGCCTGGCGATCGCCGTCATTTACCGGATGGTCCAGGCTCCGGAAGGAGAGATCGCCGAGTTCGTGATGTGCACGACAACCGCCAACAAGGGCATCTCCGAATTCGTCACCGGGGATCCGGACCAGCGCATGCCGGCCGTACTGCAGGAGGAAGACCTCGCCGTCTGGCTCGGCCAGACCGGCGCGAGCCCGGAAGAGCTTCGATCCTGCCTTTCTCCGTATGAAGATGAAGGTACCTGGTCGATGGCGCCGGAAGGGCGCCGCAAAAACGCCGTCGCCAAACCGATGCAAGGCGACTTGTTCTGAACCGCTCAGCTAAGGAGCGTCCTGTAGCCGCCTGACACAAGGTCCCGCCCACGGGCGCGGGCGCGGCGGATTTCATCCTTCATCGATCGGCCGGGCCCTGCCCAGGCTTCATCCACCCGCGCCTTGCCATAAATGATCTCGGCTGTTTCCCGGACGGACAGTCCCGCGACCTCGCAATCATGGGCGACCAGGGCATTGCGCAGGGCAAGACTTGTCCGGCTCCACGGGGCAACGTCCTCACTGGCTCCGTAAACACGCTGCGCTTCGTCCAGCATGCGCCAGCGAGAGGACAAATTTGCGGTGCCCCGTATCAGGAAGCCGAGCCGCACCGGTTCGGGCGAAAGCATGGACATGCCCGTACACTGAACCTGCACCACATGGCCGTTGCCCTTGATCAGCATGTGCTCGCGCCCCGCGGTGTCGACCAGATGCACGATCTCGCACTGTCTCACGGTCTTCTCATAGATCGGGCAGGTGGGCTCCGGACCGGCCGGGCTGACCTGGACTTGAACCTGACGCGGAAACAGCGCCGATGACCAGAAGGCGTGAGCGGCATATCCGTCATGGCGCGGGTCCGGGAAGAAGGCGAGCCCCCAGCGCTCGGCCGCCATCTGGTCCGTGCGCGGGCGGATCAGCGTGATCCCATGGCAGGCGGTCCGGACTGATACCTCGTCCGTCCCATGAAGCGCGGCCTCCGCCAGGAATTCCTCATTGCGCCGTAGGAATTCCCAAGCCCACCGGCTCCGGGACAGGTTCCGTGTGTAATCATAGCGATCAAGCACAGATTGTAACAAAACAGGGCAATTCGTCATGGTTTGCTCCCCCTTGCGATAATCCCTGCAAGATGGATTCCAAAAACAACCAAAGAGAGAAATTGGATTGCTGAAGTATGGGGACTAATTCTCTACGTCGAACAGACCCTCCGCACCCGTAAGCCGATCACGCGCCAAATTCCGACGATTCCACCTCTATCCTTGTTTTCAACTTGTTGGCAGAACTACTGTCAAAAAGAGGTGGAGGAATGACAAGGAAACGACAGGCGGTGCCCCGGAAAAATTCAAGGTCAGCGACAGAGGTCGACAAGCAGGTCGGACGGAATGTCCGCGGCTACCGGAAAGACATGCACATGACGCTGAACGAGCTGGCAGACCAGCTGGGTGTCAGCCAGCAGCAGATCCAGAAGTATGAAACCGGTGACAGCCGCATAAGCGCCTCAATGGTCCTGGCCATCAGCGAAGTCCTCAATATCGGTATCGAGGACCTCTTCATTGGAACACGCAACCTGAAGAAAGCAAAAAAATCCCCGCTCGAAACCGCCCGCCGCGAATGCCAGATGTGGATAGACCGCGCCAGCTCCAGGGAAACTCTCTATCAGATGGCACGGGTCCTCAAAGCGATGTCAGGTGAGAAATGACGTTACTTTCGAGTTGGTCGCTTCAGAAGCAAGTGGGGCTCGATTTCCAAGGCATCGGCAAGCTTTCCCAAGATATCAATTGTCGCGCTATAGATGCGTCTTTCGAGCAAGCTTACGTAGGTACGATCAATGCCAGCGCGATGGGCGAGCTCCTCTTGGGAAACCCCTGCAGCGCGCCGATATTTCTTCAGATTTTGAGCGAAAACTTCACGGATTTCCATTCTCGAGAATGGACGCCTGTGATGAGTATATTTCCACGGAGTATACTCTGACCTCCGTATAAAATGCCGTGGCTTCAAAGAGCAATAAAGGACACCATCCAGCCATTACCCCAAAAATCCTTCGAGGACACGGAGCGTTAGTTTGATCCGGGTTCCGTCAGAAGATCTGCGGGCTTCACTCCTAGGGCCAATGCGAGCCGCTCCAGGACATCAATGGTTGCGCTGTATTGGCTCCGCTCCAACGAGCTTACGTAAGTACGGTCGATCCCAGCCAGATCGGCAAGATCTTCTTGCGACAGACTTTGAATCTGTCGCAACCCCTTAAGGTTGAGTGCCAAAACATCTCGAACTCGCATTTTCGAGAGATGAAACGGTTGTAGAGTATACAGCCACGGAGTATACTCTGAATATTGACTCCTAATTTAAATTGAATTGGGGCGTGAGCGGCGGGTTCACAGCATTTTGCGGTGGGTGGTGTTCAAGTTTTGCGTTCGTGCCCGCTCAGCAACGCCCCAACAAGAGAATATCCAAATTGCCAGATCAGACTCAGCCACTCTCGATTCCACCACACCCGAAGTCCGGGATCGGTGACCGCGACTGGCGAGCGCATTCCGAATCCGTCGCAAAGCCCTCCAGCTTCTTCCGCAAGTCCGAAACGACCAGTGACACGCCCACACCAACTCCCATCCCCCTCCGCAGCCCAGACCCTCTCAGCCACATCTTCCGCCACCAATACGACCAGCTCGTCCGCTTCTGCCGCGCCAGGATCCTGAACCCTTCCGATGCCGAAGACCTCGTCCAGGACGCCTTCGTCTCTGTCCGCCGGTCCTATGCCGGCAAACCGGCAGAGGACCTGCGCGCACTCCTTTTCACCACGGTCCGCAATCTCAGTGTCAATTATCTCAAATCCGGCCGCATCCGGCAGTCCCGCCAGTCGGAAGAAATTGGCGAGCTGGGAGACCGGCTGGCCTGCCAGCGTACCCCCACACCGGAGCAAATGGTTATGGACAGAGAGCGCCTCGCCATCGCCGAGCAAACCATCGCCGCCATGAACCCCCGCAAGCGGGACGCGCTCCGCCTCCACCGCTATGAGGGCCTGACCTATGACGAGATTGCCAAGCGCTTGTCAGTCTCGCCGACAACCGTCAAAACGGATATCGCGGAGGCGATTGCCGAGATCGCCGAAAACCTCTCCGGAGCCGCGAAGCGGCCTCCGGCAAAGGGTCAGTGAGCAAGGCGATGACGAACCAAGAGGACGAGGCCAAGCGGCGGGAGACCGCCGCGCTCTGGTACACAGAGCTGCAGGACCCGGATGTCAGTCCCGAGACCTGGGAGGCCTTTCTCGAATGGGAAAAGGACCCCGCCAATGCGGCCGCCTACCGGGAGATTGAAACCACGATCGGCATGCTCGACCGGACCAGTCTGAAACGTCCAAAAGCCAAAAACCCAGGCAGGAACCGCAAGCCCGTCCTCCTGGCCCTGGCCGCCGCAGCCGCCGCGCTGATCATTGGCGCCGTTACGCTCACACTCCAGCCCCCGAAACCAGAGCCCGCACCGCTCACCTATGCCACCGCTATCGGCGAGCAGGAAACCGTCACCCTGGAAGACGGCTCCATCCTCACGCTCAACACCAACACCAAGCTCAGCGTCAGCTATTCCAAAACCGAGCGCCTCATCCACCTCACTGAAGGCGAAGCCCTGTTCGAGGTCGAACACTCCGACCGGCCCTTCCTGGTCGAAGCCGGCGGCACAATCACGCGTGCGCTCGGGACGGCGTTCAATGTGCGTGCCGATCAGGATGCCATCTCCGTCATCCTGATCCAGGGTTCGGTCCGCGTCAGCACGAGTCCGGCTGATGACCGCGAAGGGAAGGCGGGCGCGATGCCCGCAAAGACCCTGCAGGAGGGCCTCGTCCTCAAGCCCGGCGACCGGCTCGACATGAAACCCGGCGCTGACCCCATCCTCTCCACCATCGACCCCGCCCTTACCGGCAAATGGCGCGAAGGCCTCCTCCAGTTCGACAATGTGACGCTCGCCGACGCCATCGCCGAAATGAACCGCTATTCGACCACAAAACTGGTCATCGATGACGAGACCCTCGCGGCCGAACGTATCAGCGGAACCTTTCCGGCCGGAGAACAGGAAGCGTTTGCGGAGAGCCTGGAACTCTACCTGCCTGTCGCAGCCGTTCGGTCCCGTCATGTTATCCTGATCACACAGCTAGACTAGCAGGCGCGGAATTGCGCTTCGAAGGATCGTTCCCCAATCCCGCAGAACTAAATGAGCGCACGCCTGCATTTGTCCTGGTCTCCAGAAGCAAGGCAACCACAGCCTGGGCCTTGCCGACATGTTACGAGAAACAAACGCCAGGCCGCATCACGGCTTGCTCAGGCGCGGAAGACCGGACGAGGCATAGTCAGCCCAGTCGGGCTTCAGGCGGCGCGATTTGGCGATTGGCTTCAAGGAATGACGAAATTCCCCTTCCGCTACCAAAGGAATATCGAGAGCAGAGAACCGCAAACCCGATCCGCGACGCCCTTTGCGAACTCGACCGGCGCGGCATTCAGGAGCATCACCGAGTTCGAGCTGAGTGTTTGCCATTCGGCGCCAGACCTTTGCCTGACTTCCTTATCACCAACGCACCCCAGTTCCGGGATATCCGGCGCGGGCCTTGGACAGGAAGAAGACAACAAAATTCTTCGAGCCGGATAAAGGTTGGATTTTAGCGCGATCAGGGATGTATGTGCATCCTTGGGACGCACATACATCCCTGATCTCTTTAAGTCAAAAATACCCGGAGACGCTCGATCCCATCGAAGCCTGGACCGCGATCCCGGACCGCAAGAAAGGATGAGGCTGCCCAACAGTCCGGCAGGGGGCGCCCTTTACCAGGCGTACTCCGCCTGTCTGCACGTTGCGGCCACCAAAACGAGCTTAAAAAGCGGATGCACCACATCCGCGACAATGGAGCATCCTCTTTCGAAACCAGCCTGGCGCGCGCCTACCGGTATGTGTGCAGATGACCAAGCTGCCGTGTTCACCGCTTGGGCGACAGCCGCGCTGGCGACCGTTGTGAAGTCTGTAGACGTTCACCTCAATACTTTCGTCCGCTTATAATCACTTCAATCATCAACATACGATCGCAACCAGGGCCGGGCTCAAACCTCTACGAGCCGCCGCACGTCTCGAATAGAGCGAGTTTCCTGCTGCCTGAAGCCTGGTCGGTCTTGAGAAGCGGAGCCTGGTTCGAAATCATCTGACAGCGTCGCTTCTGGGCTTGGGTATCGGAATCCGGAATGCGAAAGGTGTCCGCATAGCTCATCAAGCGATCGCTTTCGTCCCGTCAGTTGAGAATGCGTCCAATCTTTGGACCTGCACCTATATCGGCCGCGCACCGAAAGCCGACATGCATCAATGCCGTGTCGGGAGTAGAATGGCTACGCGCTGTTACCCTGAAGCCTTCGCAAAAGTTCTGATCACAGAGAAAAGATCCACCGCGTTGTACCCTCTCAACTCCTTCATCCAAGGTGCTGCCTGGGTCATCGGGATATGGAACATAGGGTGAGCTGGTCCATTCCCAGACATTTCCAGCCAGATCGGTAAACCCCGTGGGAGCCTTACCAAAATATCCGACAGGCGATGTACCAAGGTATCCGTCTTCGCCGGTATTCAATACAGGAAATATACCTTCCCAGACATTTATGTGCCGGCGTGCTTCAAGCGAAGCTCTTGTCCTGGCGTAAAAAACCGTGCCGTCGGGCGTTTGGCCCATGCGGGCCGTTCTTTCCCATTCAATTTCCGTTGGCAGGCGGGCGCCGTAGGCCCGGCAGAATGCATTGGCGTCATTCCACGAAACCTGCGTGACCGGATGATTGTCTTCAGCAGGTTCATGCTCTGGCCCGCGCGGGTATTCCCAGGTTGCACCTGATACGAGCGACCAATTCCCCGAGCCGCTTGTGAAAACACCGGCATCGCCAAATTTTTCCGCTTCTGTCACATAGCCCGTTTGTTCCACAAATGCGCGGAACTGCCTGACAGTCACCGGAGTTTCATCCAGCAGGAAGCCCGGCACCGATATTTCGAACTGCGGCCGTTCGTCAGGCGGTGCCAGGTCATCGCCTATCAAGGTCGTGGCGGCCGGCAATTCTATCAGGTTGGCCTGCCGCGGCACCTGGACCTGCCTATCCAAATCCTGGCTCTCTGAGCCTGTGTCCGCGACTGATGGCGGATGAACAAAAGCAGCGATTGCGAAAACCGCGATCAGAATTGCGGCTGAGGCCTCCCGCGGAATGACAGGTTTGAACATCTATCGGCTGGTCCTATGCGAATGGTGGGCGGATCATGCGGCCTGCAGGCGCCCAGGTCCACCTATTCCAGAGTGGGCATCGCATACTGGCTGGCCGCAGACCTGGACTTCGGCCACCGGGTGGAGATGGTCTTGAGCCGCGTATAGAAGCGGACACCTTCTGCGCCATGCATATGGTGATCGCCGAACAGGGAGCGCTTCCATCCGCCGAACGAGTGATATGCGACGGGCACGGGAATCGGGACATTGACACCGACCATGCCGGCAGCAACTTCCCGCGTGAACCGCCGCGCTTCCTCTCCATCCGGTGTGTAGATGACAGCGCCGTTTCCATATTCGTGAGCATTGATCAGATCGAGTGCTTCATCCAATGACGAACGTCGGACGATGCCGAGTACAGGACCGAAGATCTCTTCGTTCAGGATGCGCATGCCGTCGGACACGCCGTCAAACAGCGATGGACCGAGGAAATATCCTGACTGGGTCTCGTCCCCGAAGCCGCTCCGTCCATCGACGACCAAGTCGGCGCCTTCCGACTGGCCAATGCCTACATAGCTGGTGACCTTGTCCCGGTGCTGTCTGGAAATCAAAGGTCCCATATCGGCATCCGCCTGGATGCCCGGGCCGATTTTCAGGTCCTTGATCCGGCTTTTCAGGGCGGCGACCAGAGTGTCGGCGACCTGGTCTCCGACCGCCACAGCTACGGACACCGCCATGCAGCGTTCGCCTGCGGATCCGTACGCAGCTCCCATGAGGGCGTCTGCGGCTTCATCGATGTCGGCACCCGGCATGATGACCATATGGTTCTTGGCACCGCCGAGCGCCTGGACACGTTTTCCATTGCCGGACGCCCGGGCATATATGTATTCGGCGACAGGGGTGGAGCCGACGAAACTGACGGCTTTTACGTCCGGATGATCCAGCAGCTGGTCCACACAGGATTTGTCGCCATGAACGACATTGAACACGCCTGCCGGCAGGCCGGCCTGCGCAAGAAGTTCGGCTATGTAGAGCGCCGCAGACGGCGTCTTCTCACTGGGTTTCAGGATGAACGTGTTCCCGCAGGCGATGGCGACGGGGAACATCCACATCGGTACCATGGCCGGGAAATTGAATGGGGAAATACCGGCGCAAACGCCAAGCGGGTACCTCAGGCCATAACTGTCGACACCTGTTCCAACATTCTCTGACGCCAGACCGGTCAGGATGTGGGGAATGCCGGTGACATATTCGACAACTTCCAGTCCGCGGGTGACTTCGCCCATCGCATCGGAAAGGACTTTTCCGTGTTCTGATGTGATCAGCCGGGCAAGAGTTTCCTGATTGGCCTCCAGGAGCTCCCGGAAGCGGAACATGATTCTTGCGCGTTTGATGGGCGTCGTCTCCGACCAGGCGGGAAACGCATTGCGCGCCGCGCTCACCGCGGATTCGATTTCCTCCGGTGTTGCGACCGGAACGGATGCGGTTTGCTCGCCGGTCGCCGGGTTCATCACGGCAAGGACTTTATCTGCGGTGCTGTCCGCCGCTGATCCACCGATAAAGTGCGGAATTCTTTTCATGGGCGAGGGCCTCCTGATTTTAAAGGCTGAGCTGGATCCGGAAAGCGTGCGTCACTGTGCAAGCAGGAAATAGAAGAGGATGGTCGAAGCTGCGATGGCCGCGCCGACGGGCTTTGCGAAGCGCCAGGGCGTCACATCCACATCATGCGTGTCGGCCGGCGTGTAGACTGACCTTGCCGGTGCAAATGCCGATACGGCGAGCATGAACAGGACGGACACGACGAACACCAGGGCAAGCAGGTGCAGGAAGTGAATGTCATACTGTGTTTGAAACACTGCCCGCAGAAATGCCTGTACAGGTGTTTCGAAGGCGAAGACCAGCAGGAAAAACGCGGCCGGACCGGCAATCAGGACAATTTTGGCAGACAGGGCGGAGACGCGTTTTGTCAGGAACCCCAGGAGGATTACCGCCAGCATCGGGCCGAAGAATGTTGCGTTGATCTTTTGAAGATAATTGTAAAGGCTTCCCGATGTGTCGATGAGCGGGGCGGCAAACATTGCGGCAAGTGCCAGGATGACGCTGCAGATCCGCCCGGACATCACGATCCGCGGTCCACTGGCATCGCGGTGCAGCAAGGCGTGATATATGCCTTCGCTGAAAAGTGTGGCCGAGCTGTTCAGGACACTGTTGAAGGTGGAGAGGACTGCTCCGACCATGACAGCGGCAAAGAAACCGACAAGCCAGGATGGCAGGACCTCTTTTACCAGCATGGGATAGGCGAGAAGGTATTGGTCGCTGGACAAGTCATCCTTGAACAGGTGGAAGGCGATGATGCCAGGCAGGACGACCACGGCCGGTCCAAGCAGCTTGAAGAACGCAGCGAGCAGGACGCCTTTCTGCCCCTCTGCGAGGTTTTGCGCGCCAAGCGCGCGTTGGACGATTGATTGATTGGTGCACCAGAAGAAGATCTGATTTACAATCATCCCTGTAAAGAGCACGCTGAAGGGCAGGAAGGACCCGGGCTCGTCGCCGGTGATATCAAATTTGGGGTGTTCTTCGCTGTAAACCGTTTCCAGGCCGGCGAAGGCATTGCCGTGCCCGATCATGGTCAGGGCAAGTACCGGTATGAGCAGTCCGGCAATGAGAAAACCTATGCCATTGATCGTATCGGAAATGGCGACGGCTCTCAGCCCGCCAAATACGGCGTAGACTGATCCCAATGTGCCAATGCCCCAGACAAGGATCCATTTCGTGACATTGGGTGACAGGCCGGTGCGCTCCGAAATATCGAAAAGGCTGTCGATCCCGGTTGCGCCGAACAACAAAACGACAGGCAGGATCGCGACGACGTAGGAGAACAGGAAAATCAGTGTGGCGATGGTCCGGGTCTGTCCATCATACCTGGCCTTCAGGAATTGCGGGATCGTGGCAAAACCACTCTTCAGGTATCGCGGCAGGAAATAGAGCGCCATCAGGACCATGGCAAGTGCGGCTGTGGTTTCCCAGGCGGTGACCGCGAATGTGTGATTGAACGCATCGCCATTCAGCCCGATGAGGTGCTCGGTCGACAGGTTCGTCAGCATCAGAGATCCGGCGATGAGCCAGGCAGACAAGGTCCGGCCACCCAGAAAATAGGCGTCGGACGTGTCCATCCGGTGGTGCCGGGTTGCGAGGTATGAAATCACAGCAACAAATGCCGTGAACAATAAAAATGTGGATATGGTGAGAATCATTCAGACGTTCGCGATATTCTTTTATTTCTTGCAGAGCGGCATAGGCGCCGCTCACTCCCTTCGGACACGGTAGAACAAATATTCCAAAAATCAAATAGTTGATTTTTTTGTTTCCAGCCGGGTATCGTTCATCAAAACAGCTCGCCATCCAGGCAGAGGGAGGATTTCAATATGAAGGCTTTACGCGCAATTCGCTTCGGGCGGATTGCTTTGATCGGAATTTCATTCGCTATTGCCGCCTGTCAGGGCAGCGTATCGGAAACGCCCGTCCCCAGCAGTCCGGAATTTGCGGAAGATGAAGTGACAACTTCCCCGAATATCGTGCTGATTTTCGTGGATGATATGGGGTATGCCGATATCGGGTCATTCGGAAGCCCGATTGCACGGACGCCGAACCTCGACCGCCTGGCGCTGGAAGGCCAGAAATGGACGAGCTTCTATGCGCCAGCGAGTGTTTGCACGCCCAGCCGGGCAGGACTGCTGACGGGACGGTATGCCGTTCGGTCCGGCATGGCAGGACTGGTTCATGCACGGCACGTGCTGTTCCCGACATCACTCGGCGGATTGCCGCAGAGCGAAGTCACGATTGCGGAACTGCTCCAGCAGAAAGGCTATGTGTCCGCAGCGCTCGGCAAGTGGCATCTGGGCCATCTGCCGGAATTCCTTCCGACATCTCAGGGGTTCGAATCCTATTACGGCATCCCGTACAGCAATGACATGAACATGCCGGGCGGGAATGAAACGCCGTGGGCGCTTGAGAATTTTTTCGCGCCTCCGGACATCGAAACCTGGGATGTCCCGCTGATGCAGGATGAAGAGATCCTGGAGCGCCCTGCAAACCAGTTTACGCTTTCGAAGCGCTACACCGAACACGCGATCCAGTTCATGAAAGAAAGCCATGAGGCCGGGAAGCCTTTCTTCCTCTACCTGGCCCACAACATGCCTCACACGCCCTTGTTCACGTCTGAAGCGTTTGATGGCGTCAGTGCTGGCGGCGCTTATGGCGATGTGATCGAAGAGATTGACTGGAGTGTCGGTGAAATCATTGCCGCACTCAAGGACATGGACATCGATGACAACACGCTCGTCGTGTTCACGTCCGACAATGGCCCATGGCTTACCATGAAGACGCATAGCGGTTCAGCAGGCCGGTTCCGGGACGGCAAGGGCACGACCTGGGAAGGCGGTATGCGCGTGCCGGCCATATTCTGGTGGCCGGGCAAGGTACAGCCTCGCACCGTTACTGGCCTGGGGTCGGCCCTCGACCTGATGCCGACCTTTGCAGGTATCTCGGGCACGGTTCTCCCGGACGACCGGATCTATGACGGCGTGGATCTCAGCCCGACCCTTTTTGCGGATTCCGACAGCCCACGAGATACGCTCTACTTTTACCGTTTCACGGACATTTTCGCGGTCCGCAAGGGCAGGTATAAAGCGCACTTCAGTGTCTACGGCGCCTTTGGCGGCGATGGCCGTACGGACCTGAACGAGCCCGAACTCTACGACCTGGAAAGCGATCCGGGAGAGCAATACAATATTGCGGCTGAGCATCCCGACATTGTTGCTGAACTCAAGGCGCTCGCTGAAACGCAGGCTGCAAGTGTCAAGCCGGTGGTCAACCAGCTGGAGCTCTATCCGGAGGGCCAGAAGCGCGGGGAAGACGAGACCCGTCCATGGAATGAGAAGACGGAAGACGAATAGCTTGCGTGCATGTTCACCGCCCGGCTGACTGTCGTCCCATCAACCGTCAGCCGGGCGGTAATACCTATGGCCAGAATTCGGTGGCGCGGGCACGGATCGGGCCGTCATGCCCGGGCAGGATCAGGCCGGAAGAGACCAGGGCATCGACGGCGGCATTCCACTTGGCCAGGAAGTTTTCCCGGTTCCCATGCCGTTCGATCATTTCTGCTTCGCTGAACAAGGTGCTGGTGCCGAGCAGGTTGGGCTGTGGCAGTCCGGCCGTGTGGGTTCCAACAGCCGCGGCGACTTCGGGAGGCCGGATCCCGCCGAGCACATTGCCGGCGGAATCTGTCTGGTAGGCAGGCCCATTCCCCGTCATGGAAATCTGGAGCCGGTCGAATTTTGGGGGCCCCTCTCCGGTCCTGATCCATTTGGCGAGATCACGGATGCCGGCATCCTTGACATAGTCCCATTCGACGATGTTTCGCTTCATGGCGGGCCCGCCCGGAATGCCATCCCTCTGCAGGCTGAGGTCTTTCTGTGTAATGGTCGAAGGCGGCGTGTGGGGCGCGCCTGCGATTTCCCAGAAGCGGAAACTGTCTGTATCAGGCTGGCGAGCCGGGAAATTCGTCAAGGCTTCGGCTTGGGTGTCGATCACCATGACCGGCACGTCCCCGCGATCATTGATCTGGCTCCAGTGTGCGTGCTTGCCGCCATTTTCCCTGTCAAACAGTTCGGCGAGGGTGAGTTCTTTTGCCGGAAGGGTGAGTCCGAAATGGGCCAGCAACAAAAACCCATCGAAGAGCTGATCGTGTTGGTGTGCGATGTTGATATAGGAGGCGAGCCTGAGGGCTGACTGCGAACCGCCAAGCGCGATGACCGATTCCGTTTTGAGATTGCCGAGCGGACCTGCCTCTCCCCGCGAGGCGCTGTTCAGGGCGCCGGAAACAGATTTGGCAAAAATATCATAGGAATAGGCATCGCCGGGATGGCTGAGGGCGCCGTAACGTTCCGGATCCCACTGGCGCAGTGAGAAGGGCTCGGTGCGCGGCGTTCCGTAAATGCCGATATACTGCGCGGAAATGCCCATCCAGGCATAACCATCGAAGATTTCATCGCCGCTTGGAAATCCGTTTTCAAATCCGGCGGAGACATTCTGCCAGTGCGCCAGCAGCACGCCGTTATATTTGTCGGGGTCGGCGGGACGGAGAATGAAAAACCGGGTTGTGAACGGTTGCTGGTCTGCGATCTCCGTGTCCCAGTTCCCGTCGAATGAGGCCTGTGTGCCTTCCGTCAATTGATAGGAATTCGCGGTCCCGGAGACAATATATTCCTCCATGACGTAACCGAGCTTTTCCAGGTCGAGGACCGGGGCGCGATAGATCCACCCCTTGGTGCCGCCCTGGACAGGCCCTGTAACGGTTATGTCCGCCAATGTTGGCGATGGTGCAGGCCGGCTTACGCATCCCGGTAACAATAGCGGGGTGGACAATGCTGCTGCGCCAATTGTCAGGGCTCTTCTGCGGTTGAACAGGTGACTCATTAGATAAGGCCTCCGGTAGTTTCTTTTGATTATCAGGGGCTGGGTGCAACCTCGTGTACGGAGCGACTGGTCCGGCGCCGCTCAAACCCTGCCTGTTTGTACGATTGTCTTCCCATGGCCGGAAGAAAAATGGGCGCTGCTCCGCAGAGCAGCGCCGCAGTTGTCCAGGCACCAGGAGGAAACAATCCCGAACACTCAGAAATTCGCGCCGAAGCGAATTCCGACATAACGCTGGTGATCGCGCGGTACGTATTGGTAGGTGAACCCGCCGAACAGTCCCAATTCGGAAATCGATGTGACATAGTTCTCATCGAACAAGTTGTTGACGAAGACCGACGCCTGGTACCGGCCATCCTTGTCCTCGATTCCGATCGAAGCGTTCACGATGGCGCGGGCATCTTCTCGCGTGTCCGGGTTCTGGTTCAGTGAGAACGTGATGTCGTCCTGCCAGTATCCGCTGGCCTGCACGAAGCCATCGAATGGCATCGAGCTGAACGGGACGCGCTGGCGGCCGAAGAATGTGATGCGCAGGTCAGGAGAGTATGGCAGCTCTGCGCCCGCAAGGTCCTGGTTCCCGTTCACGCAGCCTTCAGCGGCGGTCTGGCCGGGATAGCAGGGACCTGCCGGGAAGCTGTCAATCGTTGCATCGATCAGGGCGAAGCCGAGGCTGACATCGGTCAGATCGGTCGGGCGGCCCATCAGTTCCCCTTCGACCCCTTCGGTGGAGACATCGCCCGCATTGATCAGCAGTGTTGCGATTTCACCCGGCAGCTGGGCCTGCGACTGGAAATTCTTGAAGTCCGTATGGAAGGCCGCGAAATTCGCTGCCCACCGGCCATCCGGCGTCGTCAGTTTGAGGCCGATTTCGTAGGCATCGGATTCCTCGGCGTCGACCGGATCTTCCCCCTGGACGGACGCGAATGCGATCGTGGTCGCACGGCCCTTATAGCCCCGGGAGTAGCTCGCATAAGCATTGACATAATCATTGAAGGAATGGCGCAAGCCGACATTGCCCACCACGGCCGTGTCACTGACACCGCCTGTAAAGTCAGCCAGGGTGCCTTGCACCCCGCCGAGTGACAGGTCTCCCGGGATCAGGACATTTGTTGGATCGCGAAGGGCGGTCCAATCGACATCTTCTGTCAGGATACGCGCGCCGCCGAACAGCGACGTCTGGTCATTGAAATAATAATTCCCGCTCGCAAAGGCCGCATAATAGGTGTTCTCGACGGAGCCATCGAACTGGCCCGACTGAGCAATATTCCCTGCCGGGATGGCAATTTCGAGCCGGCGTTCGAAATGCCGGGTCAGGTCAAGATAGTAGGCGAACGCGCCAATAAGAAAATCATAGTTCCCCATGTCCGGCGAAGCGAGCCGGATTTCCTGGGTATACTGATCAAGACTGGTCGCTCCGCTGTTCAGGTCGAAAGTCAGCAAGCCGCCGGGAAGCGGATCCTCGTTGGACATGCCGTCAACATCAAGATTGTTGGCAAAGTCCCAGGACCGCCAGGCCGACACCGAGGTCAGAGTGAAATCATTGTCGAATTTGTATTCGGCCTTGGCGGACAGGCCGGCCTGTTCCGTGGTCGCATACGTGTCGGCATTGGCCCTGAGCGACGTATTTGTCTCGCTGGGAACAACAGGCGCCAGCTGCTCGAGATAGGCGGGGTTACTGGCCGAACGAATCGTCACGACGGGTTCCGATTCGGATTCGCGATAATCGCCGATAAGCGTCACCGTCAGCTTGTCCGTGGGGTCGAACTGCAGCTTGCCCCGCAGACCCCAGCTTTCACTGCCGCCGACGCGTTCGCCGTTTGCAACATTACGGATGTGCCCGTCATAGTCATTGGTGAATGCGCTCAGGCGGAAGCCGGCCGTATCGGAAATCGGACCGGAAAGCGTGCCGCGAACACTGTAGGCATTGTCCTCCTCGGCCAGCTCGACATCGAACCCGCCGGTGAGCGTTTTGCTCGGTGCTTTGGTGGTGACAGAGACAACACCCGCAGACGCATTCTTGCCGAACAGCGTGCTCTGAGGGCCGCGCAGGACTTCGACACGCTGGATGTCGATGAGGTCCTGGAAGCCCTGTCCCGAACGGGCCATCAGAACATCGTCGATGACGATCGAAACGGACGGCTCAACAGCAGACGAGAATACCGATGTCCCGAGACCCCGGATGCTGACCGAGCTGTTGGATTCATTGTTGCCTTTCAGAAGCGTCAGGCTAGGGGTCAGATCCGAAAGCGTGTCGACGGAACTCGTCCCGGTCGATTCGAGGATGTCATCGGAAAGGACCGAAACGGCAACAGGGACTTCCTGGAGCGTTTGCTCTCTCCGGGTTGCCGTTACCTTGACCGTGTCGAGCTTCTTGACGGCATCGCCCGCCTGAGCGGCTGCGACGGGCGTCAGCGCCGTGGCCCCGATCAGGCCGGCAATGGCAAAACGAGAAACGCTACGTGCGTGACGTGAATTCATAATTTTCCTCCCGCGGTCTGGCTCACTTCCGGCCGACCTTGTCTGATCCCTAACTCTTTCGGTCACGGCAAATTGTCAATAGTTTTTTATTTTTTTAAAAAATGAAAAATATCAATTATTTTGATTTTTGGATTTTTCTGTCACTATGGCGTGAACTGTGCATGGAAAGCGCAATCCAAAAGAAGACGTGCGCATGCCGGAGCGTTCGGGAAACCCGAGGGGCCATCAGGCTGTTTTTAGCCCGGTGAGCCTTGGGAAGGGCGATCCGATCTGGAATGAATTTTGTTAGTCGGGACTCATGATGCCAGCGAAAACCGCAGAAGAAGTTAGGCTGCAGATCAAGCGGGAATATGACGGTTACAGCAAGCAATTGCGAATCGTCGCGCAGTATATTCTGGATCATCCGAACGAAATCGGACTGGAAACCGTTACGGTCGTGGCAGAACGCATGGGCGTTCAGCCTTCGACGGTTGTCAGGCTGGCCAAGGCGCTTGGCTTTGATGGGGCGTCGCAGCTGCAGAGGCTTTTCAAGGAGGAAGTCGTCAGCGGTGCAGGGGCGCTCGGTTACAAGGAACGTATTCGCCAGTACCAGGCGCCGAAATCCGGAGGCGGATCGGATCATTTTTCAAGCGTGCTCGATGAAGCGCTGGAGTGCGGGATACTGGGGCTTGAAGATCTTCGCCACTCAATGAGCGCCAAGGATATTGCCAAGGCGGTCCAGCTCATCCAGTCCGCAGACACCCTGTTCGTCGCCGGATTCCAGAGATCCTTTCCGGTCGCGGCATATCTGTCCTATGCGCTTCAGAGACTGAGAAAGAACACTGTCTTTATCGATGGCGCCGGCGGTCTTTATGAGCATCAGATCGAGTTTTCGACCAAGGATGACCTGTTGATCGCCGTCGGATTCAATCCGTATTCAGATCAGATCGTTTCGACCCTGGATCAGGCAAAGCGAAACAAAATGAAAATTCTTGGAATCAGCGACAGTCATGTGAGTCCTGTCGTCGTCGGCTCAAATGCGCAGTTCATCGTCCATGACCCGGTTGTCCGGGGCTTCCGGACTTTGACCTCGTCGATGACGCTCGCACAGGCCATCGTGCTCGCCTACGCATTCAACGAAACAAAAGCGTAGCGAAATCCGCCCGATTGTATCGGAATTTGTCGCTGGACGGCCGAATGCGGAAGTTCGGCACTTTTTGTTTGCAGGAGAGAATTGAAATATATATTGCATAATGCAATTAAATAAAAAGAACGTATAACAAAGGGGCAGGATGTTCAGCATGGCGGATGCGCGGCGCAATCTTGATGTCATTACTATTGGGCGCGCAGGTGTCGATCTCTACGGACAGCAGGTCGGGGGGCGGCTGGAGGACGTCCAGAGTTTCTCGAAATACCTGGGCGGGTGTCCGGCCAACATCGCTGTCGGCACGGCTCGCCTGGGTTTGAATTCTGCGATCTTCACCCGGGTGGGCGATGATCATATGGGCAGGTTCCTGCTGGAAGAGTTCGGCCGGGAAGGCGTGTCCTGTGACGGTGTCACGAAGGATCCTGACCGGCTGACAGCGTTGGTCATCCTGGGGATCAGGGACAAGGAGACGTTTCCGCTGATCTTCTACCGGGAAAATTGTGCTGACATGGCGCTCGCGGAGCAGGATGTCCGTGAGGACATGATCGCGGACTCGCAATCAATCCTCATCACCGGGACTCACATGTCGACGGATAGCAGCCGGGCTACGAGCAGGAAGGCAGTGCAGCTCGCAAAAAGACACAATACCAGAATTATCCTCGATGTGGACTATCGTCCCGTGCTCTGGGGTCTGACCGCTCCGTCCCTTGGTGAAGAGCGATATGTGCCGGATTCCGCGGTCACAGAAGTCCTGCAGGCATTCGCGCCGGATTGTGACCTGATCGTCGGTACGGAAGAGGAGCTGCACATCCTCGGTGGATCGACCGACACGTTCGAAGCAATGCGTTTCATTCGGACACTCAGTGATGCGACCATCGTCTGCAAACGCGGCGAGCAAGGCTGCACAGTCTTTACCGACAAGATTCCTGACTCTTTCGATCAGGGCGTGTCGGGAGAAGGGTTCAAGGTCGACGTCTTCAATGTGCTTGGCGCGGGGGATGCCTTCATGAGCGGCTTCCTCCGGGGCTGGCTGCGTGATCAGCCATTGGAGGAATGCTGCAGGCTCGCGAACGCGTGCGGGGCGATCGTTGTGTCACGCCATGGCTGCGCGCCGGCGATCCCGACCCTGGAGGAGCTGAACTGGTTCCTGGACAACGGCTCTGCCTTTACGGCCCTTCGCAAGGATGCGCAGCTGGAACGGCTTCACTGGGCAACGACTCGCGGGAGCCAGAAGAACGACCTGGCCGTCTTTGCTATCGATCATCGCTCGCAGCTCGAGGAATTGGCACAGGAGTGCGGCGTCACGTCCGACCGGATTTCAAAGTTGAAGCGGCTGGCCCTGCATTCGCTGGAAGCGCTCACCCCCGACGGGCTGGAACTCGGTATCCTTCTGGATGGGCGATATGGTGCGACAGCGCTCGAGGATGCGGCTGACCTTCCATACTGGACCGGCCGCGCGATCGAGCGGCCCGGATCCAGGCCACTGGATTTCGACACGAACATGACTGTCGGCGGAGAGATGCAGGAATGGTCGAGAACCCAGGTTGCAAAATGCCTGTGCTTCTACCATCCGGACGATGCAGAATGCCTTCGTGACCTGCAGGAGCGGAGGATCCTGGACGCCTACAAGGCGGCCCGTGAGTCGCGCCGGGAGTTCCTGCTTGAAATCATCTGTTCGAAACATGGAGTTGTGACGACGAACACGATGAGCTCAATCATGCAGCGCATCTATGATATTGGGGTCTATCCTGACTGGTGGAAACTTGAGCCCTCGTCCGAGGAAGCGACATGGAACAACATTACCCGGATTATCGAGGCGAATGACCCGCATTGCCGCGGGATCCTTCTGCTTGGGCTGGCGGCATCGGCAGACGACATCCTGGCCTGTTTCCGGGAGGCGGCCAGATTCCCGATCATCCGGGGGTTTGCGGTCGGAAGGACAATCTTCCAGGAGCCCGCAAAGCAGTGGATGATGGGGGATATCGACGACGCTGAAGTCGCGTCCCGGCTGAGGCAGAATTTCCTGCAGCTCATCGATGGCTGGCGGGAAGCCCGCTGCGCAAGATAAGGCAGGCAAGGCAATGGCAACACAGACGGTCAGGATGACCATGGCGCAGGCGCTGGTTCGGTTCCTGTCAAATCAGATGATCGAAACGGAGCATGAGACCATCCCCTATTTTGGCGGGGTGTGGGCGATCTTCGGTCACGGCAATGTGTCCGGCATGGGGGAGGCGCTCTACCAGGTCCGGGATCGGTTGCCGACTTTCAGGGCGCACAATGAGCAAGCCATGGCGCACACGGCGATTGCTTATGCAAAGGCCGGCTTTCGCCGCCAGGCCATGGTGTGCACGTCATCTATCGGACCGGGCGCCACAAACTTCCTGACCGCAGCTGCATTGGCTCATGTGAACCGGTTGCCGGTCCTTTTCCTGCCGGGCGACGTGTTCGCCAACAGGCGGCCGGATCCTGTCCTGCAGCAGGTTGAAGATTTTCAGGATGGAACTGTTTCGGCAAATGACTGTTTCAAGCCGGTCTCCCGTTACTTCGACCGGATCACGCGTCCGGAACAAATCCTTTTGGCGCTGCCGCGCATGATGTCGGTGTTTACGGACCCTTCTACCTGTGGTCCGGTTTGCCTGTCTCTCTGCCAGGATGTGCAGGCGCAGGCATATGACTATCCCGTCTCGTTTTTTGAGGAACGAATCTGGCGCATCCGCCGTCCGGAACCTGACCGATTTGAAATGGACCGCCTGGTGCGGGCAATGGAAACGGCCAGGCGTCCATTGATTGTCGCGGGCGGCGGTGCGCTATACAGCGGCGCGTCGCAGGTACTCGGCGCGTTTGCGGAACGGGTTGGAATTCCGGTGGCCGAAACCCAGGCCGGGCGCAGTACTCTGCCTTATTCTCATCCCATGAATCTGGGGGCGATCGGGGTTACAGGATCCGATGCCGCAAATGCTGCAGCTTCAGAAGCAGACCTGATCGTGGGCATCGGCACCCGGTTGCAAGACTTCACGACAGGCTCCCGCGCCCTGATTTCAGCGGAAGGACGCCAGCTCTTCCAAGTCAATATTGCCTCCTATGACGCGGAAAAGCACATGGCGACGCCCGTGGTTGGTGACGCCAGACAGGTCGTGGCCCGGCTTTCGGAAATGATCACACAGGCCGCGATTGAAGAAGACTGGCAGCAGCGCAATGCGGACCGGTCCGGGCAGTGGCGAAATGACGTCAATACGGCGTTGGGTGCCCAGGACGCCGGAGCGCCGTCCTACGCAGCCGCCCTTGGCGCAGTGGACCGCGCCGCGGATGAGCGCAGCACGGTCGTCTGCGCCGCCGGCACACTGCCCGGAGAACTTCACAAGCTCTGGCGGGCGGAACGCGCAGGTGGCTATCATGTCGAATACGGCTATTCCTGCATGGGATATGAGATCGCCGGCGGTATCGGCGTCAAAATGGCGGATCCGGAAAGCGAGGTATTTGTCGTCGTCGGTGATGGCAGCTACCTGATGCTGAATTCGGAGATCGCCACCTCGGTCATGATGGGGCTGAAGATCATCATTATACTGTTTGATTCCGAAGGCTTCTCCTGCATCAACCGGCTCCAGCGTGAAACAGGCGGGGAAGACTTCAACAACCAGTTCGTGGATACGGTCCATGAGACATTGCCGGACATCGATTACGCAGCACATGCCAGAAGCCTCGGTGCGGTAGCGGAATCTGTCTCCGGAGTCGCGGAACTTGAGGCAGCCTTGTCCCGCGCCAGAGCCGCTGGCCGGACCACGCTGATCTCAATCAAGGTCGACCCAGACAAGGCGACAGATATCGGGGGTCATTGGTGGGATGTGGCGGTACCGGAAGTGTCGGAAAGTGAAAAGGTCCGCACGGCGTTTGAAAACTACAAGCAATCGGCCAGCAAGCAGATTATCGATGGATAGGAGACAGACATGAAATTCGGGGTCAGCCCAATCGCCTGGTCCAATGACGATATGCCGGAGCTCGGAGGCGAGACGACGCTGGAATCCTGCCTGACCGATGTCGGCGAATTGGGGTTTGACGGTGTTGAACTTGGTGGGAAGTTTCCCCGGCAAAGCGCCGAGCTGCTCCCGATCCTGAGATCCCATGGCCTCTCACTTGTCGGCGGCTGGTTTTCCGGCAATTGCCTTGTCAACTCCACCGAAGAGGAGATCGCCGCCCTGCGGGCGCATCAGGACCTGTTGCGGGCATGCGGCTCGGACGTCTTTGTCTATGCCGAATGCAGCAATGCTGTGCACGGCAACCGGTCTGTTGGTTTGTCAGGAAAGCCGGTGCTGGATGCCGGAGCGTGGCGGACATTCGGGGAGCGCCTGACCGGGATCGCCGAATACCTCGCGTCAGAAGGGTTTCGGTTTGCCTATCATCATCATACCGGAACGGTCGTGGAAACAGCGGCCGATCTCGAGCAATTCCTTGCCGTGACGGGAGATGCGGTGGGGCTCACCCTGGATACGGGGCACGCATTCGTGGGCGGGATCGACTGTGCAGAAATCATCCGCAAAGTGCCTGCACGCATAGCCCATGTTCACTGCAAGGATGTTCGCCGCAGCATATTCGAGACCGTCCGGAAGGATGACCAGAGCTTTCTGGATGGGGTGCTCGCCGGAATGTTCACGGTGCCTGGCGACGGGGACATCGATTTTGCGCCAGTGTTCGAAGCGCTTGGCCACATCAGGTATGATGACTGGATCATTGTCGAAGCGGAACAGGATCCGGCTCTCGCCGATCCCCGTCTTTATGCAAGGCTGGGGCTCGACCATGTCAGGGCTTGCGCCCAAACCCGTCGCGATACGAGAAAGGTTGAATGCTGAGATGACAGATCTGCGCGTCAAAACAGGCCGCCCCGCCACGGATGGGTGTGTGCTATCGGTCACCCCGGAATCCGCCGGTTGGACTTATGTCGGATTTGCCGTTCACAAACTCGGCGCCGGCGAAGCTTTCGAAAAGCCCGCAACAGAATTGGAAGCCTGCCTCGTCATCCTGTCGGGCAAGGCGAGTGTCACGGTTTCAGGCCAGACCTATCCGGTCTTCGGTGAGCGCGAAAACGTGTTCTCCGGTCCGCCCGCTGCCATGTACATCCCCATGGGGCATGCCTATTCGGTTCGTGCGGAAACATCGCTCGAGATCGCCGTCTGCACCGCACCTGGGGGAGGAGACCATGAGCCGCGGATCATCCCGCCCGGGTCCATTCGTGCCGAAGTCCGCGGGCAGGGGAGCAATACGCGTTACGTCCAGGATATCCTGCCGGAGTCGGATCCCGCGCACAGCCTGCTTGTCGTTGAGGTCATCACGCCGGGCGGAAACTGGTCGAGCTACCCGCCGCACAAGCATGACTCCGATGCTCTGCCGGAAGAATCGGCCCTGGAAGAAACCTATTACCACAGGCTGCATCCCTCCCAGGGATTTGCCTTCCAGCGCGTCTATACCGATGACAGGTCGATTGACCAGACGATTGCCGTGGAAGATGGCGACTGCGTGATGGTCCCGGAGGGATACCATCCTGTCGGTGCCCCGTTCGGGTATGATCTCTACTATCTGAACGTCATGGCGGGCGCGAAACGGAAATGGGTGTTCCGGAACGATCCGGTTCACGATTGGATGTTGAATAAATAACGAACAGGGCGCGGGACAGGCTCTCTCTTTTCCCAATAATTGCGAAAGCGCGGCCTCTGCAATCAGGTCGGCACATCAGGGCATTTCAATGAAACAAAAATTCAGGATCGCGCTTATCGGGACCGGCTATATCGGGAAAACGCATGCGCTCGCTTACAGGTCGGTGAACGCGGTCTTCCCGGACCTGCCGGAATTGGTGGCCGACCTTGTGGTCGACATCGATGAGACGGCAGGACGCGCCTTCGCCGCGCAATTCGGCTTCGCCAGGTTTTCAACAGACTGGCATGATGCGGTCTCCGATCCGGAAATCGACATCATTGCGATCGCCACGCCAAACCATCTGCACAAGGATATGGCCATCGAAGCGCTCCGGGCGGGCAAGCACGTTTATTGTGAAAAGCCGCTCGCTGTAACGATCGAAGATTCCGAGGCCATGGCTGAGGCGGCCCGCAACGCTTCCGGCCAGACGCTTGTCGGATACAACTACCTCTGCAACCCGGCCCTCCAACTCGCCCGGAAGATGATTGAGTCAGGCAGGATAGGCCGGCCGCTCTTTTTCCGGGGCGTGAATGACGAAGACTATATGGCGGATCCGAAAACGCCCCATAGCTGGCGGTGCGAGCGTGCAAAAGCCGGAGCCGGCACCTTGGGCGACCTCGCAACCCACCTTATCAGTCTGTCCCAGTTCCTCATGGGGGATATTGTCGGCGTCGCGGGGCGAACCTATACGGCGCACGCGAAGCGCCCGGTCGCTTCAGACCAGGCGGCATACAGAACGGTCGAGAATGACGATGTCGTTTCCGTCCTGGTCGAGTTTGAAGGAGGTGCACGCGGCGAGCTGTCTTCCAGCCGCATTGCGTGGGGACGCAAGAACCGGCTGGCATTTGAAATCCATGGAGAGAAGGGCACGATCCTTTTTGATCAGGAACGGCTCAACGAGTTGGAAATATTCGAAACGCCGGAGGACGCCGATGCGCAAGGATTCCGGAAAATCCTGATCGGTCCCGCGCATCCGCCATACGGGGCATTTGTCCAGTCAACAGGGCATCAACTTGGTTTCAATGACCTGAAAGTGATCGAAGTCAAAAACCTCATTGAGGGAATAGCGAACGGTTCGCCTTGTTATCCATCTTTCGAAGATGCCCTGAAGGTCGAACAAGTGATCGACCGCGTGCTGAATCCACAGCCCGGGACCTGATGCGAAGGGCTCCGATTGGGTGCCAATCCCCGATTGCTGGCGGGCCGGTAGAAGAAGCCGTCCGCCAGCGGGTGCCGGAGCGGTCAATCGCGCCGCCGGCACACCGACCAAGCCAGGGACAGGATACCGGACCCGGCGGCGACAGCGAATACCATGTCCCACCGGCTATTCAGCAAAAGCGACATGATGAGGCCCGTCAGGCTAATGGCAAACAGGATCGCGGGAACGGCAAATATTCCCAAAAGTCCGTGTCGCCCGCAAGTATTGCTTCTTTGCCTTGTCATCTGGAATTGATTTCAACGGTTTTGGCTGGCTGCAACCTGCGACGGGGAGACTCGCGCCTCGTGGCCCAGAGGTACAGGCCGGTTGCAAGAACAAGGATGGTCACAAGATCAAGGACCAGCCAGACGAGTTTCAGGAGCAGTCCTCCATAGTCCCCGAAATGCAATGGTCGGGAAAGGGAGAGGGCCTTTGTATACCAGGGCATCTGCCGGAGGCCGGCGATCTCGCCCGTTCCGGCATGGATCAGGACAGGCGTGATGATGTTCTCCGTCAGGGGCGTGTCGCCATGAAGGAACACGGCATAGTGCGCGCCTGTCGAAAAGCCGCTGCCGGGAAAGGCCACAAACTGAAGTTCCATATCTGGTGCCAGTTTGACCGCTTCCCGGACAGCATCATCAAGTGAGGCACGCGGTCCCGCAAGAAAAGCTGCTTCATTGCCGGCAACAAGGTCTGCCAATTCATTCGTGCGCCACGTATCTATAATGGGTGTTTCCAGCGTGTTGACGACACCGGTAATGCCCACGACCAGGACCCAGGCGAGCGTCACGATGCCGAGGAGATTGTGGTAGTCGAGCCATTTCAGGCGCGGGGACTGGCGCCGGCGGACCGTTCCGAAGTCGAGTTTGCGCATGAAGGGCGCATAAAGGACGACGCCCGAGATGATCGCGGCAACGAAAAGGCATCCCATTGCGCCAAGGAACAGCATGCCCGGCAATCCGAGGAACATGTCCGTATGCAGCTGGAGAATGAACTCCATGACGCTCTCGCCGCGGTCTGCGGGCGGCACGAGATCACCGCTCGTCAAATCGAAGGAGGCAAAGTGCATGTCATGCCCCGGCGCGTCTGCGGCGGGGCCTGTGGTGACGTTCACGACCGGCCGGTCAATGTCGAAACTCATGAAGATCGGCACCTCGCCCGGACGGTGTTCGAGCGAGATGTCGAGGATTTCGTCAAGCGTCAGGTGCGCCTCGCCGGGATGTGCCGGCTGCCAGCTCTCTGGATTGAGCGCGCTGTCGATCTCGTCATGGAAGATAAGCGGCAGCCCGGTCAGGCAGAGCATGAGCAGGAACAGGGTCGAGATGAGGCTCGTCCATTTATGGACCCAGCTCCACGCCCTGATTGTTCCTGCCTGCATCATCTTGCGCTGCGTTCCTAGAAGTCGATCGAGGCCGAGACGCTGAACGTCCGGGGATTGCCGAGGATCAGGTAGTTGGCACCAGGATATCCGCCGGTAGATGCCCAATAGGATTCATCGGTGAGGTTTTCGATCCGTGCCCGCAGGGTGACGGGGCGGTCGGAAATATCGAGCGAGTAGCGGGCGCCGATATCGAGGCGTGTCCAGCTGTCGAGCTCGGTCGTGTTGGCCGTGTTCACATATTGCTCGCCTGTATAGACAATCCGTCCGTCGAGGGTCAGTCCGTCGATTGCTGCGACATCCCATTCCGCGTTGAGATTGGCCTGGATCTCGGGCACGCCGATCGGGGTGTTGCCCTGGTCTAGGCCGCCTTGCGTCTTTGCAAGCTCTGAATCGAGGAAGGTTGCGCCGCCGATCAGGCGCAGGCCGTCCATGGGTTCTCCGAAGAGAGTGAGTTCGAGGCCGGTATTTTCCTGCTCGCCGGAGGCGGAAAATACCTGATCTGCAACAATCGCATTCGGGCGGGTCAGGCGGAAGATTGCGGCCGTGGCGCCAAAATTGCCGCCATCATATTTGACACCTGCCTCGACCTGTTCGCCGGTGAAGGGTTCGAGCACCTCGCCTGAATTGAGGATGGTCACGCCGCCGCTGGTCGCCGGGGCGATCTGGCCCGGCTGGAGGCTTTCGGCATAATTGGCATAGAGGGACACCTCGCCCGTCGCCTTGTAGACGAGGCCGAAGGCCGGGGTGACCTTGTCGTCTTCATATCCGGAGAGTTTCGCGCCGGTATTATAGTCGAAGCTTGCTGTGTCGATGTCCTGCTGGCGCAGGCCGACCGTCGCCAGAAGGCGTCCATCGATGAAAGACAATGTGTCGGCAATGGCCAAGGAGGTGTTGGTGACCTCTTCGGTCTTCAGCGGTCTGGCGAGGTTGCCGCCAACAAAGAAATCTGCCGCCGGGGCGGCCACGGCGACCGGGCTATAGAGATCGGTCGCGAAGGGGGTGAAGAAGCTTGAGAAGGCGTAGGCATTCTTCGATTCCAGGCTGACGGAAGAGGCCGATACGACGACACGGTGGCCGACCGGCCCGGTCTGGAATTCAGCACTGAGGCCGGTATCGAACGAGACGACATTGTCTTCGCGCGTATTGTCGAACCGGTAGGCGGTCAGGCTTCCGTCTTCGGCCGCGCTCGGATTGGCGAGCACATTTGCTTCTTCACCATTGCGGGCACCGGCGCCCAGCCAGACGGTGACAGCTTCACTGAGATCATATTCGCCGCGCACCACGCCGAAGAGCTGTTTCTCGTCGGTATAGGTCCAGGGCTGGGCGAAATTTGCGTCGCTGTCAGGCGCTGCCGGCACGCCCGCCAGCGGGGTCACCTGCGGACGGGGCGCATCGATCCGGTTGTCCTGGTAGCCGATGTCTGCGGAGAAACGGAACCGTTCGCCGTCATAGTCCGTTCCGAGTGAAAACACCGACAAGGCGCGGTCCTGGTCCTCGACAGCCGTCTCGCCATCGCGGAGCACGGCATTGAATCGGACACCCCATTCCTGTGCCGGACCGAACCGGTCCCCGATATCCAGTGCGCCATAGGCCTGGCCGGAAGTTTCATAGCCGAGGGTTGCCCGGCGTACGCTGTCGGCCGGAGCGCGCTTCGGGACCAGGTTGATCGTTCCGCCGACACCGCTTCCGCCGGGCGCGGCCCCGTTGATGAAGGCGTTTGCGCCCCGGAAGACTTCGACCCGCTCCAGCAGCTCGGCCGCGACGAACTGGCGGGGCAGGATACCGTAGACCCCGTTCAGCGTGATGTCGTCGGAATAGACGGGAAAGCCGCGCAGGACATAGACTTCCTGGAAGTTTCCGAACCCCTTGGCCACACGAACCACCGGGTCGTTCTGCAGGACATCGCCGACGCTGTCGGATTGCTGGGTGAGGATCAGGTCTGATGTGTAGGCTGTTCCTGAAAAGGGAGCGTCCAGGAAATCGAGATTGCCGAGCAGGCCGGCCCGCCCGCCCCGCGCAACCTGGCCGCCGGCATATTCTCGGGTGAGCTCGACCTGGGAGGAATCCTTGACGATGACCGTGTCGAGGACGCGTTCTTCGTCGCTTGCGGGAGGTGTCTGGGCGAGGGCGCAGGGGGCGGCCATACCGGCGGTCAATCCGGCAGCGAGAAACAGGCGGGTCGAAGTCTTCAAGGCTCTGTCCTTATTGAGAATGATTATCAGTCGTGCGTGTATCTGCAATTCATTCTCAAAACAAGTGCCAGGTTGCCGCGCTGCAGTGCGGCCATGGAAACGTCTGAGTAACTTAATTTGAGGCGGCCAGTCCTGGCGTCTAAACTTAGACAACGAGCCCGAACCCGCGCCGCAATCTCAAAACGTCCCCTGAGATCATCCTGCTCTCGGTCATGTCCGGTTTCCGCTGTTGCTACGCAATGTCGAGGACCTGCCTCACGAGCGCCGGATCAACCAATGCCATGAAATGGTCCGCCACTGGTTGACCGTTTCGACTTCGTCTGACGATGGAGGTGTCAATTTTCTGCCATCGGTCTATCCAAAGCGCATTGGATTAAGAAACTCTACCAAGGCAAGCTGCGATAGAAGGCCTCCACCCGGTCATAACAGGGGCCGAATTCCGGAACATCACCAAGCTCGAGCCTGAGTGTCTCCCATTCTGCACCTGACCTTCTTCTAACTTCCTCATCGCCGAGCGACTCCCGGCCCGGGTCGAGGTGGCGGGCGCGGGCCTTGGTCAGGAAGGCTGTCAGGATGTCCTTTCGCTCGGCGTCTCCGAATGCGTGGCTGGCGATCAGGTAATCGAGATCGTAGACATCCTGGCGGCGGTTCCTCCGGCGGGTGACCTGCTGAAGCATCGCCCGGTATTTTTCCGCGATCAGGTCGGTCAGGCTGTAGGCATGGAGCGCGGCGCCTTCCGGCATTTCGAGCACCTGGATCTGCGACATGGGTTCATTGAACGAGATGTCGACTTCGATCGTGATGGCCGCGCGGCCTTCCACCAGCGCCCTGTGGGCCGGCGTTCCGATTTCAGCATAACCGATTTTGAGCTTGATGGCCGGGAATTCGGCTCCGTCGAATTGGTTGCGGGGTTCCAGCCGCATGGTGTGGACCTGAAGGTGAAGGCCTGCATAGCCGAGACGTGCGGTGATAGCGGGGAATGCGCCGTTGAGCGCAGCCTTCACCTCTTCAGCCGCTTGCTCGCCCGGGTCCAGATCTGTCGTCAGATCGACATCGGTTGTTTGCCGGGGGCTGTCATAGGCAAGGCCCATCAGGATCCCGCCCTTCAGGAAGAGTTTCTGATTGAGGGGGGCGGTCAGGGCGATCGCGTTCAGCACGATCTCGGTTGCCTGGCGGGCGCGATAGGCCGACGGGTCTTCACGTGCGCGCTCGACCCATTGCTGAATGTCGATCTTCAGGATGGGATCAGACATTCAGGGAGATCATCCAGGTTTCGGAAAAGGTCGAGGCGAAGGGAGCAGACGGGTCCAGTTTCCGGCTGGAGCCGCGCTGGCCAAGCGCTTTCCATTTGTCTATTCGGGGATCGCGGATCCCTAGGCGTTCTTCCAGGATGTATCCGGCCCGGCTTTTGACCAGGGCCGCTTCTGCCCCATCGACAGCGTCTATGATGGCTTCCGTGTAGGTCCTGGCATTGTTTTCCCAGACATCGAGGATGTGGGCCATGCCGCCGCAATATTCCGGTTTCTGCAGCGTATCGAGAAATGTCTGGCCGATGGTCGAGAGGCGGGTCTGCTCGCCCCGTACCTTGATCCAGTTTCCTGGAAACCTGGTTTCGTACACGGAAATCTTCCTGCGCCTGACGGTCTCGGGGTGGGAAATCCGTCTGAGGGGGAAGGGGGTGTCATGGCCGGGTCCAAGGCGGGCCGCCATAATGGATTGCAGCATCGCGGCGCCTCCGGCCCGGTCCGGGCGGGTGAGGATGAGCGTGTTCGAGACCCGTTCGGTCAGCCCCCATCTTTGCATGGCGGAGAGGTGGGAGACGTGGCAGGTCGGATCTGCGAGACAGGTGATTTCATCTGCGGGCAGGTCCGGGGAGCCGATGATCCGGAACAGGCGCGATTTGTAATCCCTGTCGGCTGCGATGATTCCGGACTTTCTGAGGTTCGTGCGCAGGCTTGCATAGGTCTGTTCGGTCGCGGCGTCTTCGCGCAGGTAGAGCGCTTTTCCCTCGCGCTCTGCAAACATTTTCCGGACAAGTTCGAACAGGTCGAAGGGCGCTATAACGGGATAGCCGTACTCGTCCAGCAGGGTCGCCAGATAGGCGCCGGCGCGGGTCAGGCGTTCCGGATAGGTGCCTCGGAGTTGTTCGGTCATTTAGTGATGACACCCCTGTATATGGGTCCTAAGGACCCATATACAGGGGTGTCAGGATCAAGTCAACATAATTCTGCAAGGTTACTGATGCCGAAGTTAAATTGACTACGGGTGTATATGCGTCCTAAGGACGCATATACACCCGTAGTCTGTTCAAGTCAATATGAAAAAATCTCTCAGGCGGGCAGGCTTCCATCATGGGATGGCCTGTCTGGCGTTCCCATACCGGGATGGGTAGGTGACACTTTTCACATGTCTCTTCGTCTTGTGCAGGGCATTGAAAAACATCTGACTGGCCCGGAAACGGGATTTTTTGACCCAATTGAACAGCGCGGCTTTTTAAGGGGGATCAGGGGGCGTCGTGTTGTTGCACTCACCCTGAACCGGGATGTGAAGACCGGCGCATAGTATTGATTTTTACGTCATTATCCTTCATATCTGAAATCAGAAAAAATGTGGGATAATCTCCATGGTAGCTGTCAGGCCCTTTAGCGACGAGCAGCTTCGCACACTCATCAATTTAGGCCAGCGCTATGAGGTCTGGATGGAGGCTGAGCGTGCGCTGGCGCGCATGCCTTATGACCTGCGCATCAAGAAGGTTTCCGGCAAGTCCTATCTCTATGAAATCTTCGACCGCAGCGGCAATGGCAAGAGTCTGGGCCGGCTGACCGATGAGCTCGAAGAAAAATTTCAAAGCTACCGGGAAGAGAAGAAAAGGGCCCAGGCGCAGCGGGATGGCGCGCGTGCCGTGCTGGACGAAAGTTCCAGGCTCTACCGGGCCCTGCGCCTGCCCATGTTGTCGAGCGGGGCGGGCCCGATCCTGCAGGAATGCGACCGCCGGGGCCTCCTGGGGAGCCATCTGCTTGTCGTCGGAACGAATGCGCTCGCGGCCTATGCCCTGGAGGCGGCAGGCTTTCTTGTTGGCGCCCCGGAGGAGACCGAAGATTTTGACCTGGCCTGGTCGGCGGTGGAAAGCGAGGAACCGGACACTTTGCTCTGGGACATGCTGAAATCGGTCGATCCGACATTTACAGTGAATACGGAGCGAACATTCCAGGCACGCAATGCAAAAGCCTATGAGGTCGAAATCCTCGTTGCGCCGTCGCGAGCAGGCACACTTGGGCGGAGCGACCGCCCGAAGCCTGTCCCCCTTCCGGAACAGGAGTGGTTGCTGCTCGGCCGGCCTGTCGACCAGGTCGTTGCCTGCCGGGATGGAACGCCTGTGCGTATTCTTGCCCCGGACCCCCGATGGTTTGCGCTCCAGAAGCTCTGGATGTCGGAGAAGGACCGGCGAAACCCCCTCAAACGCCCGAAAGACCGGCGGCAGGGAATTGCCTTGCTCAATGCTGTTGCAGAAGCGATGCCCCAATACCCAATGGACGCATCCTTTGAGGCGGAGATCCCCGGCGAACTGATGCCATACTACCAGGAATGGCGGTCCGGGAATTTCAGCTGACCCTGCCAGCCATCGCTCAAGGATATATCAACCCTGCTACCGGATGTCCTGGGCGAGCCGGGTCCGGACCGCGGTCTTTGTTTCAGGCAGGCCTCGAACGGTCGGGCTTTCACTTTGACTGCAGGCCGGAGCTGTTCGATTTCGTCGATCTTCGCACAAATGGATTCAACCTAATTTGGGATGTCATGCTGGGCTATTTAACGTCTGAGCAGTTCTGCGGCTTCCGGCGCTGTCGGGTCGAGTGAGTGATTGGGCTTCCATCATGCTTTTTCCAGTTCAAGCCGCTTAAAATTCGCAAGCCCGATCAAAAGGTTCGTGTGCAGTATATAGGGCCGATCAATGAAGCGCCTCGTCGAGCCACCATCGGTCATGTAACTCATTCAGGTCGTCCATTTCGGCGCCAAGCACTCCGAGCCAGCCTCCCGTGTATGATGAGAATGCCGGTGATCCATCCAGTTCATAGACATTTTGCGGAAGCTTCCGCATTAAGTAGATTGGATTTTGGAAGCTAACTTCGTGGCCAATTTCTTGGAAATGACTGCCCCGAATCTTGAGCCTTGCTTCTCCTTTGTAAGCAAGGATGACCCAATCATATTCCCGGTTCTCGAAGGCTTCGGCGACCTGGAACAACATGCGGGTAACATCTGCCCGGCTGACCGTGCCGCTCACGCCACGTAAATCGAACACGATCTCTTTCGGTGATATGCCCCAGCGGTGATAGACGGCTACCTCGGCGCTTTGGTTCCTGATATCCTCCGATAATGCGGACCTGGCAGGCTGATATAGGCTGATCCAGTTGAACCCAAGAACCACAAGGACAATGGCGGTAGGCACAAGCAGCCACAATCCGCGGCGCTTTTTGGGGCCTGAGCCGATGCCACTGGGCGGCGCAAGCGGTTCAGATGTGCCTTCTTTCATGGTCAAAATATCTCCTTGACTGGTTCAAATAGCTTGGGCGTTGACCGGATCGAGGAGGGAAAGCCTTCAGCAATACCCAGAATTTCATGTTCCCAAATCGGTCATCAGAGGTTGGCTTGCTGGCTCAAGTGTTGCTTATTGGCGCCATTAAGACATGCCTATTTAAGATTGATTATCAGGGGAACTAAATGAGTAATCGTGCTTGGATCGTGGTGACAATTATTGGTCTCTTTCTTTTGGGTGGGTGTGAGCCCGTGCCCGTGAAACAGAATTCAAGCCTCTGTGAGGAAAGTATCGCAGAAGCTAAAGATTACATGGCCAAAAAGAACTACGAAATGGCTGACATTACTCTTGGGGCAGCAGAACGAGTGCATGGATGCGATTCTGCGAGTTTTACGATCGCAAAGACAGATGTCCTTCTGGCGCAACTGGGTAGTCCGTCGGAACGTGACCCGGACGCACCTCCTGTATCGGCTTGGACTGTAAAAACAGACACTTCCAATATGACCGATGAAAAAAATGTCTTCATTGCAACAAGGTCTGAACCTTATTCAGGGAACTATGGCACGACCCAAGCGACGCTACACGTACGATGCATGGAAGACACCACTTCGGTGATCTGGGATTGGGATGAATATTTAGGTGACGACGATTCAAGTGTTTATACAACCAAAAAGCGGATGACGATTAGGTTGGATTCCGAGACGCCCGAAGAGCACTGGTATTCTGTTTCTACGGATGGCACCGCCGTGGGGCTTTGGAGTGGAGGTGATGCGATTCCATTTATCCGACGGCTGATAGAGTCCAAACGCTTGGTTGCCCGGATTACCCCGTATGGAGAAAGTGCGCGAGAGGCAGTTTTCGATGTTGCGATGCTCGACGAGCATTTGCCTGAACTGCAGGAAGCTTGCCACTGGAACTAACCGAAATATCTGCCGCTGGGCATAAGGATATTCATCTCGAAGAAGGCTTTCTCTGATCGCATCCCATGCTTTTCCGGAGCTCGGTATTGATGGGCCAAGGCCACAGGAGGTCCAGCCCCGGGCCTCGGGGCGGAGCGGCGTCTGACATAGTGACCGCCAGGCGATGGTGGCAGACGGGAAGGGCCGATGCGCCCCAGATGCTTTTCTGGCGGAACCGGAGTGGCTTCAATGCGGCTCAGTCGTAGTTCCGATTGCCCCAAAGATCGTCCGGACACGCAAGTCCCCAGATACCGGCCCTGGACCTGCGAGCACTTGCTTCCTCGTCGGCATAGGCCCTACGGCTGTATCTCGGCCAGTCGCGTGCCCAGCCGCTGGCGACCATGATCTCGCCAAGGTCCTTGCCGCGAACCGAGCAGGTGGCAACGAGGCGGTCGCCATTCTTCCCCGTCACATCACATGTCACGGTCTGCCGCTCGATGTAGTCGCCAAGATAGTTCAAGGCTTTCTGAAAGACATTGACGGTGCCGCATCGCCGCCCGCGTTCCGGAGCATCGAATCCGCTGAGACGGATCCGCTGATCATGGATATCAATCGTGTCGCCATCCACCACCGATGCGACCCCCGCAATCTGGGCGCCTCTTGTGACTGTTCCGTCCGGCTCGCTGCCAAGCGTCCAGTAAGTGCCGAGACCAATGGCCAGGACAAGCAGAACAATCGACAGGGCATGAAGCAGACTACGAAAGCGCCACTGCGGCCGCTTGGGTCCTCGTGGCTCCGGTCGGGGCCGCTTGCGCCTGCGGTCGTGCGGATCGAACTGGATGACATTTCGATTCAAAGAGCGGCCCTCTGTCTCATGATTCTCAAAGTAAAAGCGTTCGCCCATCCGCTCAACCAGCCAGAGGAACCGGCTTCGTAGATCTAATTTGAGCCGTTTGTGATGCCGCGGCGCGCGTCGGCCTGTTCAATACGCAGAAGCAGCTCCTATGGACCGTAGAGGCAGCCTCGGCGCCAAACCCATCTGTACCAACCGTCACTGGCTTGCACCGTATGCCAGACTTATTTTGGGTTGATTGGACGGCGGAGTTTGGCCCATTTCGGATTCACAGGTTGCAGCGGCGAATCTACGTATTTTGGCAAGGGAGCTCAGGTTTCGAATCCGTGTTTTTCATCTGGAGTAACATTGACGTGTCGGACTTCTGGTAACCGCAGACTGGTTGCCGGACGAGCGTTCTTCTCCACGCTTTGGCCAATCCGGCCAACTGCCCAATTGCGGCAGGCCTTTGTCGACAAGGATCAAGTCTCGAAAATCTTGTATCCCATGGCGCTGAGAATGCGGCCAGCCTCCGAGATGAGGTGGAACTGCTGCCCAGTGCCGATCGGTCGTCCATGCGACAGGGGGTGGCGGATCGGGTGGAGTCGCTCCATTGAAACAGAGAAATGCTCTTTACTGCCAAAGATATCCTTGAAGACATCCCGCCAGTGATCCCGCCTGACAATAATGTCCTTCAGGTCCATCAAGTAGGAATAATGCAGCAATTCGAGCGGAGGTTCGCCCTTGGCGACTGCTTCTTCTCGCCGGAATTTCCAGTCGGCGACTAGATTTGAATCAATCCGCTTGTCGATCCAGTCACCTCCGTATTGCGCCGACAGTTTTTGCGAAATGAGATGTCTCAAACGCACTTCAACGGCCGTGATCAGTGCGTTGTGACCAGGATGGAAAACAAGCCCGGGATCGCTGCCGTCGGTGGTCGCGGCCAAAGGAGCGTACCCTGCCTTGAGCGTAAAGCCTGTCTGAATGAGGACTTCACCAAGCGCGGCGGGAGTGAATGCCAACATGCCGGGATGCATACCGGCTTCAATGTGTGCGGCGTCTCTGGCTTCCGGCGTGGCTTCGTCGTCGATGATGATTGGATCTCCGAGATCTTCATCAATGACTTCTGATGCCTCGTCATCAAACGGCGATTCGTAGCGAACGGCGGTGTTCAGTCTCGACACGACGGCCAAGCCCTCCAGCGACAGAGCGGCGATCTCAGGTCTCACCCACTGAAAGCTTATGGCGCGCATTTGAGATTCGAGCCGTTCTGCCCAGAGTTGCCGATGCTCAAACGCGTGTCTGAAAGGTTCGAACTGGCGTGACATGTCTTCAGCGAGTTGCGCCAAGGAATTCTGTTCGAATATCCTCGCCGAGATGGCCGCGTCCCTGGCGAACGCGGCTTCAACAGTTCGGAGCAAAGATGATGCGCTGTTTAAGTGCTCCAGTTCGCTTTCGATGAAGGAGCCCGGGTGGTTCTGGTGCCAGCGCGTGAGTAGTGCCGTGCCTGCCTCAGCAGACTTGAAAAGACGTTCAATTCACTTCTGTTCTAAGAGGAGCCTTTCAATCGCGGGAGAGGAATGTGCCAGGACCCGATCAATCTGCTCTTGTTGCCGGCGCAACTGCTCGAGTGGCCCCTCGGCCAGTTCTACTCGCCGCCGTGCTGCAGTGAAGGGATCGTCGCCCGGCATCATCGCCCTCGATAGTCGTTATTCAAAACCAGCAATTGCTGTAAATCCTTGACCAGCGCAAATCCTACGAAGCCGAGACGTGGGTCTTGGTGACGGACAAGGAAACTTGGCTACGGTGATCGGCAATGGTCGATTCCCGTCACTGGAAAGTTGCTTATGCTGCATCTTGCGGTTTGGCGGCCCTCTTAGAGCACAGCTTTGCCTTTGCAGGGGCTTTTGTGGACTTTGCCGCCGCTAATTTCGGCGCCAGAGTCGAAACAACAATATTCGGTTTTTTGTTGACCATGGTCAGAAGAACCCTGGCGGGTCCCTCAGGTGTACGGCGCCCTTGCTCCCAGTTCCGCAAGGTCGGGAGTTTGACAGCAATCATATTCGCGAAGGCGGCCTGAGAGAGGTTCGTCTTCTTGCGAATGGCCGCTACATCAATATCTTTCGGAACATGTTCGACAAGGCCTCGCACCTCTTTTCCCGCAGCGTGATCCCGGGCTTCCTCGAGTCCTTTCAAAACGCGCTCTGCAATGCTCGGCCTAGCCATCCTTCTCTCCTTTCTGTTCCTTTTTGATTTCGGACGTCATTGCCCGGAACGCTTTTTTGTCGTCTGCGGAAAAAATGGCCCGTTCGCCTTTGCTCAACATCGCCAGCAGATAGACAGGCGCATCTTCCGAAAAGAACACGGTGATCACCCGGTAGCCACCGGACTTGCCCTTTCCCGGTTTCGCGATCCGGACCTTCCTTACACCCCAGTATTCTGAACCAGGTCGCCGTCCTTGGGACTTTTGGCAATCCGGAGCATGCCCAGCTCGCAACATTGCTTCAGGGTGGGCATGCCAGGTTGGCCTGGGCCAAGCGGCGCCTTTCCGCGAGCGTCGCGGCAACCTGCGGCACTGCCTGACTCGTTCAACACCGATCTGCGATACTACCTGGGCTGAATAAACGCTCGCCACTCCGGCCCTGGCGGGAGGTGTTGGAGTCAGTTCTGCAGGGCCGGGGCTGCAGTATCCGTATTTGTAAAGAAACGTATCCGGATGCAGGGCCTCACATTCCGTGGATTGCCTCGATTTACCGTTAGTTCGCAACCGGCCGGGACAGGCTGATTGAAGTGGTCCAGCGCCGGCCCGATCTGATGGCTGATCGGTTGTCTATGTTACAGCCGATCCGGCTGCGCCGCTGCTTCCGCTTGTCGAAACCCGATTCCTCGAGTTTTCACAAACAGTTCCGGACATGGAGCCGGGCTCCGGCTCGGTCCCGTTGTTCATTGATGAAGCCGCGCGCCCCATTCATGACTGGCTCCAGCGTCTCGACCCTGGCGTGTCACTGGACGTTGCCAATGCGATGCAGAACCTCCGGCGCCTCAACCAGTGGGAGGATCTCGCCTTCTTCGAATCCGGGATCGGGGACCGGCTGGACGACGCCGAGTCGATCCTGTTGTCCAGGATTGTCGGTAAAAAGCTGCTTCATCTGATCTGAAGGATGCGCTGTGTGACCTGGTCGACGTTCCGGGAAATCCAGAACGATCCTAACAGGCAGTTTTCTACCAAATTGGTGCCGGTCCTGTCAGGTCGCGATGTTTGAGGCTCCGGAAGCGATCGCCTGAAGTGCGCAAGTCATTTCTAGGTGCGGATGTCTCCAAAAAAGCAGTACAACTCCGTTGTCGGACCAGAAGGATCCCAGGCCGGAGACAAGTTGAACTCCAAAATTTTCGCCTCTTCCTGCGACTGGCTTGTTAAACTCATTGAGCGGCGCAGTCCTTGGGGCCGAAGCCTGCTCAGGGTTACATCCAGAGGGGATCATGCAAAACACACTTTCGTTCAAACGCGCGCTGCTTGGCGCTGCGGTATTCTCGTTCGCGCCTATTTTCGCTCCGTATACGGCTGCTGCGGATCCGATATCCGAAGGGCGGGAAAGTCAGATCCTGGTTCCGGCGCAGGAGTTGGGGGGTGCCTTGCGTCTATTCAGCGAACAGTCCGGTACACCTATCCTTTTTTCCGAATCTGTTGTCGCAGGAAAGCAGGCGTCTCGACTTGAGGGCATGTTCGCTCCGGATCAAGGACTGACCGAATTACTTGGCGGCAGTGGATTAGAGGCTGTCCCTGCGCCGGGAGGCGCACGCGTGGTGCGCGTCATCGAGGACAAACCGGGAAATTCCGGTTCCGGATCCAGGCGAACCGACCCGGAAGTGATGGCTGTTCCCGGGAAATCCGAAGAATCGGAAAGTGACACGGCAAGCGAAACTCTGCGCGCGGACAAGGTCACTGTGACGGGGACCAGCCTTCGCGGACTGGCGCCGGAAAGCTCCCCGTTGCAGGTCTATGGGCGCGACGATGTGCTGGGGTCCGGCGCGACCTCGATCGACCAGTTCATCCGGGCCTTGCCGCAGAATTTTGGCGGTGGCTCGACCGAATTCACCACGATCGGCCTGCCGAATGACAGCAATTCACGGCAGAATAATACGTCCGGTGCGAGTGCCAATCTTCGCGGGCTGGGATCGCGCGGCACGCTGGTTCTCATCAATGGCAACCGGATGGCGCCGACTTCGGAGATCGGGGATTTTGTCGACCTGTCGCTGATTCCTATGGGGGCCATAGAACGGGTCGAAGTTCTGACCGATGGAGCTTCCTCAATCTATGGCGGTGACGCCGTGGCCGGCGTCATCAACTTCATCCTGCGGGACGACTTCGAGGGCGCCGAAACCACCACCAGCTATGGCGCCGCCACAGAAGGCCGGATGGAAGAATACCGGCTCAGCCAGACGCTGGGGCATGCCTGGGACAGCGGCAACCTGCTTGGCACATATGAATATTCAAGCCGGGACAATCTGACCCTGGCTGACCGTCCAGGCATTGGCCTGTTCGAGCCGCGCGTGACCGGAGACATTTTGCCCGAGCCCCGATTACTGGATCTGTTGCCGGGCCAGACGCGCCACAGCCTCCTCCTGTCAGGGCGCCAGCAGGTCAGTCCGAAGCTCGGTCTGTCTGCTTCCGGGCTCTATTCGGAGCGTGCGACCGAGCGGACGCGGTTCAATGTGAATGCGTCGGTCGATACCTATGAGACCGAGTCCGCGGGCCTGACCCTGGCGTTTGGGGCTGATTACGAGCTCAGCGAGACCTGGGCTGCAAGCCTCGGCGCCTCTTATGGTCAGATACGGAACAAGCAGGCCCGATTCCGTATCGCGGATGGTGCAAGGCCGGCGGATCCGACCGACGACGTCCGGACAGATTCGGATCTCTGGTCGCTGGACCTGAAATTTGACGGCGATCTGGTTTCCCTTCCGGGCGGTGTGGTCAAGGCCGCTGTCGGTGCGCACCTCAGACGGGAGACATTCGCCAACGAGATCCTCGGGCAGCAGGTGACAGCCGATGGCGACCGGGATGTCTCGGCCCTCTTTGCCGAGATACAGGTCCCGCTGATCGGCGAACAAAATGCGCAACCTGGTGTCCGGAGGCTGGAACTGAACCTCTCGGGCAGGGTGGACGACTATTCCGACTTCGGAACAAGTTCGAACCCGAAGCTTGGCCTTATCTGGTCCCCGGTAGAAGGGATCAATATACGTGGTTCCTACAGCACGAGTTTTGCGCCGCCCCCGCTCGGCCGCGCCTTCTCGCTGGGGCGGACCGGGCAGTTGCTGCCTTATGATTTCATGCTGGGCTTCATCGGTGAGGCGGCGCCGGACCCGTCCCTGAACGGGACGGGCTATATCCAGGTGTTCGGCACGGCCAAGGATCTCGATCCGGAAACCTCTGAAACGTTCACTGCTGGTCTCGATGCAGTGTGGTCGCGGGGAGGCCATGACTGGATGCTCAGTGCCACCTACTATGATATCTCCTTCGAAGGCCGACTCGGATCGACGCCGATCCCCCAGGGGCTGACGGATATTTCGGCGCCGGGCATCGCCTGGGACAATCCGGGCGCCTTTCCGGTAGGCAGTGTCGTCTTCTTCCCGTCCGCACAGGAAATCGATGACCTGGTCGCAAGTTTCGACACGCCGATTGCGCTCTTTTTCGGCTCGACGCTCGACAATGTTGGCGTGATCAACAACGTAAACGTCGTCCGCAATCTCGCGCGGACCGAGACCAGCGGGCTCGATTTCCAGCTGGATTACAGGACAGACACGCCGATCGGCCGTCTCGATGCCGGGATCAACGCAAACTATATCCTCGATTTCACCCAGCAGGCGGCTGCCGGTACGGCGGCTGTCGAAACGCTGAACACTTACCTGAACCCTGTGGATTTTACCTTGCGCGGCCATGCCAGCCTCTCCCGGGGTGGGCTGACGGCGGGCGCATTCATCAACTATGTCGACAGCTACCAGGTGGACAGGACGGAAGGGGCGGATGGAATCTCCTCCTGGACGACGGTGGATGCGACGCTCTCTTACGATTTGGGCGCCCGCCGGTCGGGCTGGCTGAGCGGTGTGGGCCTCACGCTCTCTGTCACCAATCTGTTTGATGAGGCGCCTCCGGCCACGCCGGCAGATGGCGCCTACAGCCTGACGGCATATGACCCGACCAATGCGTCGCCGCTCGGCCGGTTTGTCACGTTTGAAGTCCGCAAGGCCTTCTGAGGGAGACGGGCCTTGCGTGTTTCCCCTGTCCTCATCCGGGCGGCTGCCTCTTCGCCCGGTCGCGCAAGGCCCGTTACCCGGTGCCTGTCAGAATGTCGCTTGATCCTGGAATGGGTTCTCCGGGCAGTCCCCGGACTGATCCTGCTGGGACTGGTGGCGTGTACCGCCGTTCTGCTTCCGGCGTCTGCCGGCCCGAAGGGGCTTACCGTCGACGCCCTCCTGAAAATGGAGGGCTTCGGCGAAGCCAGGTTTGGTCCGACGGGGCGCTGGCTCGTCTTCGAGCGGATCCGGCCATACGATAGGTTTCCTGATTACAGCTATGGCACCCATGCGTTCCGGAAGAGCGGTCACCAACTGTGGCGCGTAGACATTGAAGCGGGATCCGATCCGGAGCTCCTGCCCGGTATTGATCCGGCTGCCCATGCCTGGATCGAGAGTTTTTCGCCGGGTGGAACCCGCCTTGCCGTAGTGCAATACAGGGCCGGACAGCTCTCCCTCTCTGCCTGCGCGATGGAAAGCGGCGCGTGCACCGTTTTTGATCCAGTGCCCTGGACCGACTGGACGGGGGCCTACCGGCCGGTCTGGATATCGGAAGACGAGCTCGTCTATTCCGCCTTGCCGGAGGGGCGGAAGGCGCCACAAGCGAGCCTCAGAGCGGCAACAGGCGCATGGCTGAGGACGGCCTGGGCGGCCGCCTGGCGCGGCGACACGGTCACCTCTGACGAAGTCAGGACAATTCAGCCGGACCGGTCGGGCCTTGCCGCACCCGGCCGTCTGGTCCGCGCCAATGCGAGGACCGGGAAGACATCAATTTTGGCGGACGGCCGGTATGCCGATCTGCGCCTGGCTCCTGGCGGCCGATGGCTTGCCGCGCTTGCCGTGTCTGGCCAGCGCGCGCCGGAACCTGGCCGGGTGGAAAGCGTCGACCGGCGCCGACACCATGTCGTGCTCTTCGATCTTGAGACAGGAACCCGGTTCGGCCCGGCTGATGCGCTCGATGCCATGCCGTATTCTCTGGCCTGGTCGGCGGATGGCCGCAGGCTCCTTTTCTTTGCACGGGAGGATGGCGAGGATGTTTCGGATGGCCGGTTCCGCGTGATCGACACCGTCACAGGACATCTTGCCACCTATACCCATGCCGGGCTTGATCTCGCCTCCGAGCGGGAACGCGGTTTCGCTCAGCGGCCTGAACGCGCCGTCTTCCTGGGGGACGGGATCGCGGTGTTTGCGCGGCAGGTGCAAGCCGGTCACGAAGCAGATGCAAAGTTCTCGCCCCGGGATATCGGCGAGGCCGGGCTCGGCCGCGCCGATTGGTACCATCTGTCAGCTGATGGAGTCAGTGAGGCAATGACCTCTGGTCTGGGCGTCGTGTCTGCTGTGCCCGTGGAGGTGGGCGAGAACTGCCTCCTGATCAGGGCGGAGCTGGGTCTTTACTGCCTGAAGGGGGATGGCAGGCGGCAGCGAGTCCTGCCAGCCGGGCAGGGGAAATTGCGGCAGGTCCCTACCGGTTCCTATTCGACCTATGGCGCGCTCAGCCGGCCGGATCCGGGACAAGGTGCGCTCGTGCAAATGGGAACCGGCCGGAAGACGGCGGCTGTCCTGATCGGACCTGCTTCTGATGGCGGGCCGGAAAGCCGGATGATCAGCCCCCCGCAGAGCGATGCCGTTCCGGTTGCCGGAAGCCTAGCCGCCGGCGCAGCGCTGTTCCGCGCCGATGCGGGCGCCGCGTCGGAATTGCTGCTGGTGCGCGAAGGGCAGGAAAGGCAGGTTCGCCGGATTGCCCGGATCAATGCCCATCTGGAAGCGGTGTCATTCGGGAACTGGCAGGGCCTCTCTTATCGGATTGAGAATCCAGAGAATGCCGAAGTGTCGGAAACGGTCCGGTCCTGCCTTCTGCTTCCGGCCGGACGTACGAAAGGGCCTTTGCCGCTGATTGTCGAAGTCTATCCAGGCATCCGGCCACGCTGCGAAGCGAGCTCGCCCATCTTGACCTTCCCCAATCCGAATTCTCCCTATCTCTGGTCGGGCAGGGGCTATGCCTACGCCCGCATCGCCCTGCCACGAGAGATGATCCGGACAGAGGAGGGACCGATTGCTGGAATGGACAAGGCAGTAGATGCTGGTATCAACGCAATTCTTACGACCGGCCATATCGATCCGGACCGGATCGTGCTCAGCGGCTTCAGCCAGGGGGCTGTCTCGGCGCTCTATGTCGCGGCGCATTCGGACAGGTTCGCGGCAATTATCGCTCGCAATGGCTGGGCGGACCTTACCAGCCATTATTTTGGATCCCCGGGCATCTATGCTGTTCTGGACCCGGACTATTTGGGAAGTGAATTTATCCGCTACGAAGCGGAAGCCGGCAGCGAGTTCGGGATTGGCCGGACCCCGTTCGAGGACCCGGACAGTTATGCCCGTAATAGTCCGGTCCTGCTCGCTGAGAATATCAATGCACCGTTGCTGCTCATGCATTCCGACATGGACAGTTTCTCGATGTCGCAATTCGACGAAATGTATTCGGCACTCCTGCGGGCTGGAAAGGATGCCCGGTATGTCCGGTATTGGGGGGAAGGGCACGGACCCTCCAGTCCGGCAAACATCAGAGATGTGTGGGACCGTCTGGATGGCTTCCTGGAAGAACTGAGCCTGACACCGGAGGAGGTTCCGGTAAACAAGTCGCAAAAGGCGATTCTGGAGCCGCAAGTCGACACAGTAAATGGTGCGTCTCAATGACCGGGATTGGCTCATCCATCATTTGAAAGCGCGGACAAACGAAGAGGCTTCAGCAAACCCAGTAAGATAGGCGGTTTCTGTGGTCGAGACTTTATGGCTGCATGAATAGTCGATGGCCAGTCGTTTCCTCAAGTCATCGTTGATCGCGGCGAAGGTTTTGCCTTCTTCCTTGGGGCGGCGATAAAGCGCGGAGCGGCTCACTCCCATCTTCTCCGCCACGGTCTCAGCATCCCCAACACAGCGGTGCAGGTCTGGTAGGAGGTGGGCTTCGATCAGGCTGCACAGATCGCTGCTCTGAAGGCGTTTCTCATTCAGTGCGTCTGCCTTCTCGGCGAACACGTCGGAGGCATGAGCGTTGGAGCGTACGAACTCTATACCGAGCCAATACGAATTGAGTTTGACGCCGTTTCGCTCTGAGCCGAACGTCACTGGACACTGCCAATACTCTTTATGAAGGCCGGCATGGTCTGGTCGCCGCCGCTGGCCTCCAGAATAATGTGCCGCGTCGGTCAAGGACACAAAATGTCAGGTTTCTGAAACCTGTTGTCATTTCCAGTTTCGGACAGTTGCATACCTCGGGAGCATTCGCTGGGCAAACGCAGCGGGCTAAAGGTCGATCTCCCTTATGCCGACTTGTGCGGTGATCGAGATTGGCGGAAACCGTGGGGTCGTTGTCCTGACCGTTTGTGCGAAAAGTTGCTAATGTCGGATCATGAAGAAAGAACACTATATACAGACACATGGTCAGGCCGCCCGCCGGGTCGTGATGGTCGTTTATCCGGACGCACACATTCTGGACGTCGTTGGCCCTCTTGAGGTGCTGACCGGCGTCAAAATGTTCCTTCCGGCCGAAACGCCCACCTATGAAGTTCATGTCGTGGCATCTGCGGCGGGCGCGGTTCGAACCACCAGCGGATTGTCGATTGAGGCTGATGAAAGCTTCACCGACGCTCGCGCCGACGACCGTCCCATCGATACGCTCATCATTGCAGGAGGTCATGGCACGCTCGGCGCGATGGAAGATCGCGAACTGCTGGATTTCGTCGAGCATGCCGCCTCCAACGCAGATCGCGTCGTGTCTATCTGTACTGGCGCGATGATCCTCGCAGAAATCGGGATTCTTGACGGAAAGCGCGCGACAACGCACTGGTGGTGGTGCCCGATCCTGGAGAAAAGATTTCCAAAGGTACAGGTCGAACCCGACGCCATCTTTGTCCGCGACGGCAATATCTGGACGTCTGCTGGCGTAACCACCGGCATGGATCTGGCGCTGTCTCTGGTTGAGATGGACTGGGGCCACGACGTCGCTCTTCAGGTGGCGCGTTACAATGTCATGTATATGATGCGTCCCGGTGGCCAGACCCAGTTCAGCGCGCACCTCGTGGCGCAGAGGGCTGAAGATCCGGTCATAAATGCGACGCTGGAGTATGTGCTGACAAACCTGACTGAGCCTTTGAACGTCACGGCTCTTGCAGCGCGCGCAATCATGTCGGAGCGCACTTTCGCTCGCAAATTCAAGGACGAGACCGGCGTTACTCCCGCCCACTATGTCGAGGCGGCCCGGGTTCAGGCTGCCCGCGTCGAACTCGAACAATCAGATACCAGAATTGAGCGGATCGCGGTGCAGACTGGATTTCAGAATGCCGAACGCATGCGTCGGGCATTCCAGCGCCATGTCGGAGTTTCTGCTTCTGATTATCGTGACCGGTTCCGTCTGGTTGTCACAGGCAAGTTCCAGGACCAGGAGCGGGAACGATGAGCAAGTGAGTCCCAACAGCTGACTGTTGAGCGTGCCTGATCACGCCAACTGAAATTTTCGAAAAATCCAAATTTGGCAACGGCCACGCTCGGCCGTACAGGAGACCTTTATGTCAAATTCACTCAAGGCGCGTGTAGGCTCGTGCGCGTTATCCCTGGCCTCTACCCTTATGACAGGCGCGGCCGTTCTTGCTTTCTGGCCATTGCCCGGACATGCACAGGCAAATCCTGATGCAGGACAGGGAAACTACTACTTCTTCGGCGACAGCAATATCGGCCAAGGCAATTTCAGCGCGATTGTCGGGTCGCGCTATGAAGACTTCTACCCCAACTCGTCCAACAATGGGTTCGAGCGGGATTCGAACGGCTTGATCTGGGCTGAACTTCTCGGTCGGGATGTCGATATCATTCTCGACCCGGACATTGACTCACCGAACATCAATTTTGCCATTTCAGGTGCGCACATGACGCGGGGCGGCGACCTCGTGCCATTCGGTGTCGAAACCGGCGTTCGGGTGCAGACTGAGGAATTCGCCGCACTGGTCGAGAGCGATGCGCTCAGCATTGGAAACAATGATGTTGCATTCATGATCGCAGGTGCGAACGACTTCCTGGACCGTCTGGAGATTGATGACCCGGCCGATGAAATCGTCGCTGATGTTGCCGCGGCGGCAGCGGAAAATATCGCGGCGCTGGCCAATTCGGGTGTGAAGACCATCATCCTGTCGGAAATCCAGCCACTCCGGTTCGCGCCGCAATTCAGCGGTGATTCAGAAACGCAGGATGCCCTTGCGCAGCTGATTGAAGCCGCAAATGCTGAGATGTTCGCTGCTGTTGCTGCACTCGATCTGCCGTCGGACGTGAACGTCGTCACGATGCGGTACGAAGCATTCATGACCTACGTCACATCGAATGCGGGCGCGCTCGGTTTCTCCAATACGACCTCGCCCTGTTTCGATTGGAGCGACGCCTCTTTGTGTTCGACGGATTTCAAGGAGCAGAACAAATATCTCTGGTTTGATCCCTTGCACATGACCGAGGCCGGGCATGCGTTGGTTGCGCAATGGTGGATGGCGACTCTTGCCGGGGCAAACGGCTCTGCATCGCTTGAAACGGCGCGCTTGCCGCGCGTCGGATACGAGCAGCTGGAAAGTCACCTACGTCTCGTTCGTCCTGGCGCGTACACGACGAGCGAAGATCGCTTCGCAGCGTGGTTGACACCAGCATCCTCATCGCTGGACATCACTCGCCGCGGCACGTCGCCGAAAGCGAGCCTCGACCTGGACGGTGCGTCTCTGGGTATGGAGGGGCGGTTTGCGGAGCACTTTGTGGTCGGCGGCGCTCTTTCGGTTGGAAAGACCGATGTTGTGTTTGATACGTCGGGGAGCGCGCGCCTTGAAGGCGGAATGTTGTCCGTCTACGGCGCGCTGGACTACCAGGCGGATGGCCGACTGAGCCTGACGATGACCCGTGGTGGGCACGAAGTAACTGGGATCTCCCGCGCAACCGGCGTCACGCTTCTCTCGGCGAAAGGGGAAACGGATAGCGAGCTGTGGGATGTTGAAGTCGCGGCCCGCAGCGTTGACCGGATCGGTCCCGTCGAAATCGATCATGGAATGGCCCTGTCTGCCGGGCGCATCAAGGTCGACGGATATGAGGAAACAGGCGCGAATGGGCTGGCGCTCAGCTACGGGGACCAGGCGTTCAACTATCGCCGCCTGATGCTGGACGCAAAGTTCCGGGGTCCGGATCTCCAGGTTTCCCGTCTCTTCTCTGTCACGCCCCTTGCGGACGTGGCTTACGTGAACCAGTTCGGCGACGACGACTACGGGCTGGCGTCGTCTCTCATCGATAACACGTCCATGCCCGTCACGATCCGCAGCGAGGCGCCGACTGAAGATCGCTTCAATGCCGGTGTCGGGGCCCGACTGGGGATTGGCGAGAACTGGTCGCTCTCCGCTCGATATGCCCATCAGTGGGCGGAAGACATCGACCGCAGCGATGAGTTCGCCGTAATCCTTCACACCGTTTTCTAGAACACGTCTCAATCACAAGGATATTCACAATGAATAATGTATCCCTCCCGGCTATGTTGATGCTCGGTCTCGCCGTTGCAGGCTGTGCAAATACTGGTGCCAAATACCAACCCATTAATGATGGTCCCAAGGCGGCTGGATACGCAGCAGACCTGTCAGACTGCCAGGCCCTCGCGACCGAGCGTTCATACACGAACGGCGACATGAAAACCGACGCTGTCATCGGCGCTGGTATCGGTGCTATCGCTGGTCTTGCAGACGATGACGTCTCCGATACGGAGGGTCTTATCGCGGGTGCGATCGTCGGGGCCGTTGCAGGCGGCGGCGTGGGCATGGTCGAGACGCGTGAGCAGCGTCGCAAGATCGTCATCGAATGCATGCAGGGACGAGGGCATCCGGTCGTCGGATAAGCGGCCATCAATGCGGCGCGCGGTCAAAAGTCACCTGAAGAAATGACCGCGCGCCGACACCGGCAAATGAAGGAAGGATCACGATGTTGCAGCCAGGAAAAAATGTCCTGATAGCCGGCGCGACGGGATATCTCGGGCGGAGGCTTGTCAGGGCTTACGCTGAAGCGGGCTATTCCGTGCGGGCGCTCGCACGCGCACCTGAGAAGCTTTGTGGCCTTGGCGACTATCTCGATGACATTTTCGTCGGTGAAGCAACAAAACCCGTCAGCGTGGATGGGTGTTGTGACGGAATCGATCTCGTTGTCTCTGCACTGGGCGTGACCCGCCAGAAAGACGGGCTGACTTATGAAGAGGTCGACTACGGTGCCAACCGGAACCTGCTGGATGAGGCGATGCGCGCGAGTGTGCAGCGATTTGCCTACATCCATGTCCTGAACGCGGAAGAAATGCCGGGTTCAGCCATGGCCCGGGCGAAGGCAAAATTTGCGTCCGAACTGCAGGGCGCGGCGATCGCTTCGACCATTATCAGGCCGAGCGGGTTCTTCTCGGACCTGATGGAAATCCTGCAGATGGCACAGGCGGGGCGCGTTTACCTGTTCGGTGATGGACAAAGCCGTATCTCGCCGATTGATGGATCTGATCTTGCGATTCTGTGCGTCCGGGCGAGCCAAGACGGACGGGAGCAAGTGGAGGCAGGTGGGCCTCAGACCTTCACACAGGATGAGATTGCCAGGCTGGCTTTTCAGGTCCTGAGCAAACCACCGGCGATCACTCATATACCTCTGTGCCTTGGCAAGGCAGGTGTCACTCTTGCGAAACTGCTCGGTTTCCGGTCTGTCGCGGGACCATTCGAATTTTTCCTCAGTGCATCCGCCCTGGATATGAGCGCGCCGCCCAATGGCGAGCGCCTGCTTAAGGATGCGTTTCAAGCTGGGCTGAATTAGCAGCGTAACCCGATTGAAAATGCTCACCCATCAGAAGGCCGCCAATGCCTCATACAAGCAGAATGAGCAAGTTGTTATTTTCCTGGAAGTGCGCTGTTTGGGTTTAGGCGGGTTGTGAGTTCGCGCCAGCCTGCCTGGCCGGTCATTATCTGGATGGGTATGCTGAACCTGACCTTATGAAACCTGATTGGTTCGGGAACATATCAGTATACCAATTAATTGGAGAAAACACGTATGGGACGCTTGTCTGGAAATACGGCGCTGGTCACCGGAGCTGCTCGCGGTATTGGAGCCGCCATCGCGACAATGTTCAAACAGGAGGGAGCGGACGTTATTGTCACCGATATTGACGAATCGCTTGGTCAGGAATTTGCCAGCTCCATTTCCAGCCGGTTTCAAAAACTAGATGTCGGCACTGAAGCCGACTGGCTCAGTTTCGAGCAACTTTTCCCCCAGGTCGATATCGTAGTGAACAATGCCGGCGTGACCGGGTTCGAAGCGGGGCTCGTCGCGCATGATCCTGAAAATGCGAGTCTTTCAGACTGGCGTGAAGTCCATCGCATAAATCTTGATGGAACCTTTTTGGGGTGTCGCTACGCTATCCGGGCAATGAAGGAAAAAGGACGAGGGGCCATCGTCAACATCTCCTCGCGCTCAGGCCTGGTCGGGATTCCCACAGCAGCAGCGTATGCTTCGTCCAAAGCGGCTATTCGGAATCATACGAAATCGGTAGCGCTCTATTGCGCACAAAAAGGATGGGATATTCGGTGCAATTCCATCCATCCTGCGGCGATCCTTACGCCGATGTGGGAACCGATGCTGGGTGATGGGCCGCAGCGTGAGGCGACCATGAAGGCATTCGTCGCCGATACGCCTCAGAAGCGTTTCGGTGAATCAGAAGAAGTGGCGGCGCTCGCCGTGCTGCTGGCATCAGATGAAGCGCGTTATATCACTGGTTCTGAAATGAATATTGACGGGGGTATTCTTGCCGGATCCGCTGCAAGTCCCAAGGGTTGATGAAGGTGGGGAGAGCTCGTGATGCCTGCCGTGCGCCCCTGTCGCTGAGGTCGAATCTGGAAAGGCATGAGAGGAGCCCCAGCAAACCCGTATATCTGGAATCCGGCTCCAAGCGGTTCCCCCCTAAATATGACTGACGCCGGAACCAGATTTGGTTTAAGTGCAACGTCCTGTTTGTCATACGCGATCAACCGTTTTGGAGTGAGCCTGTATTCTTGACAGGTTGCCGTAGTGGTCTGCTCAAAATGCACCCATCCTTAACAGGAGACCTGTTGTCGAGATGGCCAAAGGCGGTCGTGTACACCGAGACGGTCAGCGGGACGCCTGGGGCTCGGCTCAGGTGCTCACTCGTTGTCCCGCCCAAACGGAGCTGAGGACGATTGCCGCGCCGAGGCCTTGCACAGGCGACAGGGACTGACCGAGCGCCACCCAGCCAAGCAACACCGCGGTAACGGGGCTCATCATGCCGAGCATCGAGACTGCGCCGGGCTCTATCCGGGCGACACCCCGAAACCACAGAGCATAGGTGGCTGCAGCGCCGATGAGACTGAGCCAGGCCAGACCTGCGAGGTTCGTCGCGGTCAGAAGCGGCAGTGCGGGTTCCATGATCAGCGCCACCGGCGATAGGATCAGGCCGCCGGCGGTCAGCTGCCAAGCCGTGAAGCTCAGCGCTGAGACCGGCGGCTGCCATTGAAGAAGTCGTCTTTTCCAGAGCGCCCGGGCATGGGCCCGGCTTGCCCCATCCTCTCTTCACGCCAGGACCGGAACCAGTTTGGCGAGTTTGCGGAGGTTCTGGGCGGTTGCAGCCAGATGGAACTCGTCCCGGGCGCCAATTGGGCCTCCCAGGCCTAGTTTAGTGAGGTCGATGATGCGTTTCAGATGGGCAAACAACATCTCGACCTTCTTCCGTTCGCGGCGGGACTGAACATATGCGTCCGTCTTCGCGACCTCCCGGACAAAATCTCGAGCGGCTTCATGGATCGATCGGGTAATCTCTCTGTGCGGCTGGCCCGGACACCATTGCCCCTTGGAGGGGGCAGACGTCACAGTCAGCTTTCCTGGTGCAGTAAAGGCGCGGACCTGCCTTGGTCACGCCAGAGCGGGGCGTCGAGAAGTTGCGATTGAACTGGCGCAGTTGGTTGCCTCTGGGGCAGGGATAATGATCCGCCTCGGGATCATAGGCGAAGTCGGAACGCGAGAAGGTCCCGTCCTGGCGTTCTCCCTTATCGAACGCCGGAATGTGCGGTTCGATCCCTTTCTCCTCGACCAACCATTCCAGCATCGTCCCGGAGCCGTATCCCGTATCAGCGGCAAGGCGCTCGCGATAGAGGCCATGGCGATCCCCGGTCCAGCATGCGCTTGCCGGCTTCGATTTCAGCCTGCCGGATAGCGGTAGTCGCTTGGATCCATTCGTCTGTGTACAACCACTTTAATCATCAAAGGAAAATCGGAAGCAGGGCCAGGTTCAAATTGCTGCGAGACACCGCTCTTCTCGAATGGTGCGGGCTGATCGCCGCCCGGGTCCTGCTCACTCGTTCAATGCCAAATCCGGCTCGAGCTCGTCTGATGGGAGCCATGGGCGGAGTGGCAAGGTCAGCCGGCTTGGGGAGTCTGGCCCGAAAGAGACAGTAAAGTTTTCCGGTTGGCCTTCGGAGTAACGGCGGAAATAGGCTGTGTCTGCCCCCGCAATCGCCAGCCGGATCCGTTCGCCCGGATTGAGCCGGGCTGCGACGGGATTCAGGGCGAACTCAACTTTCATTTGCTCCCCCGGCGTGACTGGCAGCATGTCGTCCTCTCGGAACGAATGCGGTGCTGCGCCCATGTCATAGGGCAAGGTGGCCGGGTCAGCCGGCGCGCGATGGATCGCCCGGATGACGCCTTCTGTCAGATAACTGACTGTGCCGTCAGGTAGCACCAGCTCCAGATAGGCATGGAAAACCGGGTCTGCGGTCGCACTGGTCACATAGAGGCTGACTACCGGGTCACCAGCCAATTCCAGAGTCGTCTCCAGTGGGGCGCTGTCGAATACGAGCAGTTTGTCGTCTTCGGCTGCGCGGTCTTCATAGGCTGGGGCGATACCGAACTGCGTTGACCAGCGTGTCGTCTCACCTGTGCTCGCCGTGAAGTCGACGTCATAGGAGAGGCTGCCGGCATCAGGCGTTTGTTCGGCGAGGGCGTTATCCGCGCTGAGATACATTGCCGTCTGTTCGACATTGGCTGGCGGCCAGGTGCCGGTTTGCTTGAACGTGTCCGCGCCAAGGACGTAATAATTGATCTGGCGTGTAACCGGCTGCCCATCGGCAACCCGGTCGTAGAAGCCCGACATGATATCATGCTGGGTGTCGATGGATGGCCGGGGAGAAAGGTCGCCCGGGAATCTCGGATCGGCAAAGGTGACATTGGGATGGTCATTTGCGGTGATCCAAATGTCCATCGGCACGTCCGGCGCGGACAAATAGCGGGACAGGGCTGCCCGGGCGGTTCCGCCATCCATCCAGCTGCCCCAGACCTGCGCGGGCTTCGCCTGATCCTTTATGCCGTCCAGATGAGAGGACGGCGAAGAGTCGAAAAAGGAAAAGCCATTGCGTCCCTTGTTGTCGAAATAGACGAGGTCTGAATAATCGTCCGGCGCCCACCGGTTGCGCCCGGCCAGGGCTTCGCGCAGCTGGCTGAAGTCGGTGTCGGAATCGACACGGTCAAGGACCGGCCAGAGGTCATCGCAGTCGTCAGCGCGTTCGAGGCAGTTCAGGCTGCCATCATCATTGACCCCTTCGTCCATGTTTTTGGTCGCGCCGCCCCACCCGTGGAGAAACCAGTCATTGGCGACGCCGCCCGGAAAGAAGAGGTTGAGGAAAACATCGAAGTCCACCTCGCGAATGATTGCCCCTTTCAAGGCCGGCGCAGGCCGGCTGGTGGCGACATCGGCGGTGTCGGCCATGTAGGAGGTGCCTTGCGCGAAGACGGCGCCGTTCGACCAGGGCTGCGCCGCCAGGTGCGCGATGATCTCATCCATGTCCACCACCTCTTCCGGGCCGACATCGACACGGCGCGGACCGAAGGAGGAGGTCGATCCGCGCGTGTCGATGCTCGCGATGACATAGCCTTCATCGCGGAACCGCTCATATCCGGGTATCATGCCAGCCCGCCCGTAGCGGGTCTGGACCAGTATGGCCGGCGCAGCTTCCGCCGGGACCTTGCCCTGCGGATAGTAGAGATTGATCGCGATCATCACGCCATCGCGCATGGAGACGTAGTAGGCCTTGTCAGCCCGGGCGGGCGTCTGTTCTGCCCCGGCCACCGTTTCGCTTTCGGCCTGTGACGAGTCGCCCGGGGCAACAGGGGTGTTGCAGGCTGACAGCATGGATAATGCGATCAGGCTGGCACCGGCGAGCGAAGTTTTGACGCGATCAGAACAGAACAGCATGATGGCCCCCTTAGTAGTGCACGACGAGCCGGACACCATAGGTCTGCGGGTCGCCGAGGATAACGAATTTCTGCCCGATGACATCCGTGCCAGACAGGTCGAACAAACGTTGTTTGACGTCCTCGTCGCCCAGGTTCTCACCCCAGACGCTCAGTCTCCATGACCCGTCACTGGCGGTGATCCCTGCATCGAGATTGAACAGCGCATAGCTGTCGACACGGCCATCTGCCTGATTGTCCTGCGTCAGATAGCTCTCGCCCCGCGCCAGGACCGAGCCGCCAACAAACCAGTCCAGTGATTGCGTCAATGGAGCTTCATAGTCTGCATTCAGATTGAACGTATAGTCCGGCGCATAGGGTATCTTGTTGAGCGGCGTGCCGTCCGGCAGGATGCCCTCATCGAACTCTGCTTCCTGCAGGGCGGCGTTCAAGCCCACGGTCAGGTGGTCTGTCACGCGTGAGAGGAGCTCCAGCTCAACACCTGTCGAATGCGCCGCGCCGGCGTTGCTAATCTGGGGGTCGTAGAGCGGCGTGTTCGGGTTGTCGGTGGTGATCTGGATGTCAGTCCAGTCCATGTAGAAGACGGCAAGGCTGGCCTGCATCTGGCCATCGAACAACTCGCCTTTCAGGCCGGCTTCATAGTTCCAGAGCGTTTCAGGGTCGAATGAGATCCCGTCTGCATCGCCGAGCGCATCATTGTAGCCGCCGCTTTTGAAGCCGCTGGAGACGGTGACATAACCAATCGTGTCAGGTGTGAAGCGGTAGCGGACATTGGCGGTGGGCGTGATTTCGCCCCAGCTGTCCGATCCGGTCACTGCAAAGTCACCGCCGAGCAGGTCGAATGCATCCGATTGCGTATAGTTGATCTTCTTTTCCTCGTCCGTGTAGCGAGCGCCCAGAGTCAGGTCGAGCTTTTCGGACACGTTCCAGGTCATGGAGGCGAAGGCGGCGATGGAACGGGTGTCCATGTGGGCGTCAGAGCCCGAGCGGCCGCCAGCTGCTTCCGGCGCGCCAAGAAGGCCTGCCAGGTCCGAACCGATCTCGATGAAGCTGAGATTGGACGCTTCCTGATCGTAATAGTAGGTGCCCAGAATCCAGTCGAGGTCGCCGGAGCTCCAGTTCAGGCGGAATTCGTTGGAGAAACGCTGTGCGGTCTCCGGGTCGCCGTCATAAAGCCAGCTGAGCGCAGAACGGTCCGTGTCGGTGCGGTTGAAATAATCATGTTCCCGATAGGACGTGATATTGGTGATATCGACACCGCCAAGTGTTGTGGTGAAGGTCGAAGAGGCGCCCCAGATTTCGGCGGTTTCCACTGGCGGCTGGTCTGCATAGACCTTGCGGTCGAACGGGTCGGCATTGCGTTCAATCGAGAACGCGTCGAGGACCGAAACGAATGTCGTTCCTTCGAGGTAATTCAGTGTTTCAAAGACCAGGGGTTCCTGATCGATTTCCTTGTAGTCGGCGGTCAGAAGCCAGTCGGTGTCCGGGCCGAGATTGAAGAGGAGCTGGCCGCGTGCGGACCAGGCGCTCTCTGTGTTGACTTCCTGACCGAGGACGACGTTGTCGGACAGACCGCCGCGCTCCGTGGTCTGTACGGCGAGGCGGCCGGCAACCGTATCCTTCACAATCGGACCACTGATGACGGCGCCGATACGGTAGTAGTCGTAATTGCCGGCTTCTGCTTCCAGCCGGGCCTCGAAGTCCTGGGTCGGGCGGGCGGTCGTGTAGCTGACGGCACCACCGATTGCGTTGCGTCCGAACAGCGTGCCTTGCGGGCCGCGCAGGACTTCAACGCGCTCTAGGTCAAACAGGTCGACGGCTGCACCGACACCCTGGCCGAGAAAGACTTCGTCGAGATAGTAGGCGACCGCCGGATCCGCGCCGGCCGAGCCGGCCCCGCCGATCACGCCGCGAAGCGAAGTAGGGGAGAGTTTGGTATCGCCGAAATTGCCGTAGGTCATGCCGGGGGTACGCAAGGCAAGGGCATCGGGATCTCCGATCCCGTCATTGATCAGCGAGTCGGAGGTGAATGCGGTCACCGAAAGGGGTGCTTCCAGCGAGGTTTCCTGCTGCTTCCGTGCCGTGATGACCACCTTTTGGAGGCTTCGGGTCTGCTCAACCGGTTCGGCGGAATCGGTCCCGATTTCCTGAGCGATCGCGAGTTGCCCGGCGGCCAGCATGGCGATGGTGCTTGTCCAGATCAGTTTCTTCATTTTGCATACTCCCCAATTGCCATCTATAAAAATGAATATGGCCTCATATTTGTATTTAGATTAGGAAAATTCGCACAAGTCAACACCTCATCCCGGGGAATTGAGGTGCATTTCGGAACTTTTTTGAAGGAATGGACCGTCAGGACACAGATCAGGGCGGTCGCCCGCCTGTGGGGACTAGTTTCCGAAGGCTTTCAGGTCGAGTGCCATGGCGCCCAGATGCTCCGGAAGGGGCTGGCCCGGATAAAGCGCCCGGAACCAGATGACGCTCAGCGCATCTGCGAGGTCTTCATCACTCGGACAAGTTTTGCTGAGGAACTCGACCAGGCCTTCATCCGGATAGATTGCGATCCGGCGAACCAGTTCATCCATCATTGCGCCCAAGGCAAAGGCGGCAAAAAGAGCCGCTTCGTATTCGATCGCGCCTTCGGGATGATTGCGGACCACGCTGCGGGCGATCTTTTCGTGCCAGACCCGATTGTTGGCGTGCGCGACACGGCCGAACTCTGCATCCTCGTCGCTTAGCTGCAGAACGCACCGCATCAGGCCCGCATTCGCGCGCATGATACCGAGCCAGTGCAGATTGGCCGTTCGGATGGATTGGAAAGGCGACCGTGTCTCGCCGGCGGGCACATCGACCGTCTGCATGCCTTCCAGGAATTCCTGCAGCACGCTCAGCGTGATTTCCTTCTTGTCCTTGAAATAAATGTAGAAAGAGCCGTCAGAAGTTTCGGCCTGCTCGGTAATGTCGACAATGCGCATGGCGTGATAGCCAACGGATTCGAGCACCTGGGCTGCAGCCAGTTTCAGGCGTTCACGCGTCCTGTCGCCTTTGCGCTTGGGCGGCGATTTCTTCAGTCTTGTGTCCAGCTGTGCCGTAAAACGCTTGTCCTGGACCTTTACCGCATCCGCTTTTGCCAATTCAGCTTCTCCCGCTGCCAGTGGCAGACCCTGCCGGAGACCGGCACAAATCTGACGCCATGTTCATTATCTTGCGCAACCTCTACCCCAACACGTCATTTCTTCAAGGCATGGTCGTTGGATGCGTCCTGCGGACAAGGCCTATCGCGGGTTGAGGCTGAAGGCCGGCTGGGTCTCGCGCATCGCGCGAACGGCATCCAGCATCTGTCTTTTTTCAGACTCCAGCGCCGCTTCCAGCCTGTCCCGGATCCGGTCCGCTTGCGCCGTCTTGTAGCGGGTCAGGGAAGCTGAGGGCAGGGAAAGGAGTTTCTCAAGCAGTCGGTCCAGCGCTGCGTCGATCTCATCGGCTGGCGTGAGCCGAGGAGCGATCCGGTCGTGGACAAGGGCGTCTGCATTCACATCCTCGCCGGTCCAGACGATTTCGCGTGCGCGGGCCGGGCCGCACGCTTCCTCCAGCAACCAGGTCACGCCGCCGCTCGCATAGAGACCGTGCCCGGCTTCCGGAAAGCGCATCCGGCTCGTCTCGCTCCACAGCGTGAAATCCGCATTGAGCGGCCAGGCGCCACCGGCGCCAATCGCCCAGCCCTGGGTCACACAGACCACAGGCTTGTGCCCCAGCATGATCTGACGGGTCACATTCTGGAACCGTTCGACAATGGCCACGGCTTCGGCCGGTTCAGGAGGTGCTTCGCTCAGTTCGCGCAGGTCTTCCCCGGCGCAGAAATCTCGGCCGGCCCCGCGGAGCACGATGACGTCCACGCCATCTTCTGCGAGCGCCCGGTCGAGACTCCGTTCGAGGGTCTGCAACATCTGCCGGCTGATGGCATTGCGAACGTCAGGACGGTTGAGCGTGATCCGCGCAACCCGTCCTGAACGCGCATACAGGACATCGCTCATGGCGCCGCTGCAGTCCCAATATCCGTGGCAGCCCGTTCGCGCAATGTGACCTTGTCGACCTTGCCGATCGGCAGCAGGGGCAATTCGCGGACAAGGAAAAAGCGCTTGGGGATTTTGTAATTGGCGAGGTTTTCCCGGCAATGCGCCTCAAGGGCTTCAGCCGTCAGGTCTCCATTCACCAGCACATAAGCGATGCCCACTTCCTGCCAGACAGGATCGCTAATGCCGATGACGGCGGCAATATCGACCTGCGGATGGCTTTCAATGACGTTCTCCACTTCGCGTGGGTACACATTGTAGCCGCCGGATTTGTACATCTCCTTGGAGCGCCCGACGATGGAATAGGTGCCATCGGGGTTGCGCTGGCCGAGGTCGCCGGTCGAGAGCCAGCCGTCGGCGCTCAGTGTTTCGGCCGTCGGCCCCGGCCGGTTCCAGTAGCCGAGCATGTTGTAAGCCGACCGGGCCTGGATCTCTCCGGTGACTCCGATGTCCGTGATCACGTCCGCGCCATTGGCGAGGCGGACATCGACGCCCGGCATCGGCCAGCCAACGGTTCCGGACAGGACCTCCTTGTTCCGGCTGGGCGGCACGATCGTCATGGCGCCGCAGCTTTCGGTCATGCCGTAATTGGTGGCCAGCGGCGCGCCATGCTCCAAAAGCCGGTCGAGCAGGTCCGCCGGCATCGGCGCGCCTTCCCAGACGATCAGCTTCACGGCGGAGAGGTCGGTTTCCGGGAAGGCCTCATCGGCGTACTGCAGCTGGAACACGCTGGGCACAGAGGCCCAGAGCGTGACGGCTTCCTGTTCCATCAGCTCCAGGGACCGGCGCGGCGAGAAGTTCTCGAGGAAGACGATGGTGCCACCGGCGACCAGGGTGGGCGTCGATACGTCCACGACACAGCCGATATGATTGACCGGGAAATAGTTGAGCATGCGCAGGGGGACGACCGGCCAGACCCGGTTCTGCTCCAGGCTGAACTCGACAATGCCCTGATGATGAAGCAGCGCGCCTTTCGGCCGGCCGGTGGAGCCGGACGTATACACGATCATGCAGGCATCGCGCCCGCCGCAGGCTTCGCGCGCCGCGGCAAGGCTTGCCTGCGGAACATGCATGCCCTGGGTCAGAAAGGCGTCGAGGCCGATGGCACCCGGCGGAATGCCGCCGGTCCCCTCGTCGAGGATGATGGTTTGCCGAATGGACGGCGTGCTGCCAGCCAGTGACACCAGCTCCGGCGTGTAGTCCCGGCCCTCGATCTGCGACCGCGCCAGGAGCAACACGGGCTGGCTGTCTTCGGTCACATAGGTGAGCTCGTTCAGCTGGTAGCGCGGATTGAGGCCGACCCAGATGCCGCCGATGGAGGCGGTTGCCAGGAAGCAGACAAAATAATCCGGGCTCGGCGTGCACAGCGTGGCCACCCGGTCTCCCTTGCGCACACCGGCGCTCAGCAGGGCGCGGGCAAGGGCCTCCACTTTATCATGGAACTGACGATAGGAGACATGCTGGCCTTCCAGGACCATGGCTGGCGTGTCCGGCGTCTGGGCGGCATAGTGGCCGACAAAGTCACTGATCCGGGGGAAGGCGGGCGGCAAATCAAAGCCTTCAGGGGCAGAGAGGGGCATGGCAGTTCACTCAGTTGAATTCGGCAATTGGCTCAGGGCGTGCGGGCGATCCTATTTGTTGATCCAGATCGCGAGCCATTCGCCAATGAGGGCAGGGCGCTCTTCGCCCTCGATTTCGATGCGGCAATCGAATTTCACCATCTGACGGCCCTTTTCATCGGTATAGTTTTCCAGCGTCTTGAAATGCCCGCGCACCCGGCAGCCGACCGGGACAGGGGAGACCAGCCGCATCCGGTCGAAACCATAGTTCAGGAAGTAGCCGATGTCCGCATGATCGCGGTCATTCGAGTCGCCCATGGCCGAATGCAGGAAATGGGTGAGCAGGGACATGGTGAGAAAGCCGAAGGCAATCGTTTTGCCGAACGCGCTGTTTTCGGCGGCCCATTCCGGGTCGATATGCATCGGGTCCGGGTCGAGCGTGACATCGCCGAAACCGGAGATCATTGGCTGGTTGACGGTCACCCATTCAGAGGTGCCGACATCTTCTCCCGGGCGGAACATCGCGAAATCGACGAGACCGGTTTGATTATCACTCATAGACTTGTGCCCCATTTCCTATTGACAAAAATGAGTATGGTCTCATTTTCATATTTAAGTCAACCGGACCCGCGTCTATCTGCGACATTCGGGCGGGACAGTGCCAGACGATACGACCGGGGAGCAGGATCAATGGGGCCGACACCACGCAGGATACTTCTTTCCTACAGTATGGGATCGATCGGGACCGGTCTCTATCTCACTGTTCCGAGTATTCTGCTTCTTTACTACCTGACACAAATCCTGGGCATTGCGCCGGCGCTGGCAGGGCTTGCCGTGTTCCTGCCAAGGCTCTGGGACGTGGTCACCGATCCGGCCATGGGGTGGATCTCGGATCGCACCCGGACCCCGCTTGGCCGGCGCCGGCCATACCTTCTGATTGGTGCGATCCTGACCTCCCTGACATTCGGCTTCCTGTTCAGTGCACCGGCGTTTCCGACCCCGGCCATGAGCTTTGTCTATGTGCTGGTGATCTATGTGCTGAGCGCGACGGCCTACACCGTCTACGCCGTGCCATACTTGTCGATGCCATCTGAAATGAGCTCCGACAGTGCAGAGCGTTCCCGCATTATGAGCTACCGCATGACGTTTGCGATGCTGGGCGTCCTTGCCGGGTCGGCGCTGGCACCGGCGCTGCTGGAATTCTATGGCGGCGGGCGGGGTGGGTTCGCAGCCATGTCCTGGACAATCGGGGCGCTCTGCGCCGCGACAATGCTGTTGGCTTTCATGGGCACGGCACGCTCGCCGGACGTGTCTGCCCCCGCAGAAGACGCGCGCGGCAGGGGCAGGCTGTCAGACCTGCGCAAGGATCCAGACTTCCTGGCCCTTGCGCTGGCCTATATCGCCCAGCTCGCCGGCTTCGGCGTGTTTGTGGGTGCGACGCCTTATTATGTGACCGACGTGACCGGCCGGAGCGAGGCGGCGATTTCCGAGATGTTCCTGTCGCTGATGGGCGGCACGGTCCTTTCGCTTTTTGCCTGGAACATTCTGGCCAACAGGATCGGCAAGGCGCGGGCCTACCTGTTTGCCGGCCTGATCGTCGCGGCCGGATTCGCCATTTTCTGGCTGACGGCGCTGGATGGCCACAGGGCGGTGACCTTGCTGGCAACGCTCATCATCGGGATTGGCTTTGGCGGCCTCCAACTACTGCCCTTTGCCATGCTGACGGACGTGATCCACGCGGCCCGCCTGCGCGGACGGGATTCTGCCGGGGTCTATACCGGGGCATGGACAGCCGTTGAAAAGGGCGGGCTGGCGCTTGGCCCCCTGATTGTCGGCGGCGTACTCAGCCTTGGTGGCTATGTTTCCGGCGCCGATTTGCAGGGAGACGGCGCCGTCGAAGCCATTCGTGCGGCCATGACTCTGGTGCCTGCAGCATTTGTGCTGATCAGTATTCCCATTATATTTCGGTGTCGAGTTGCCGCCTTATGAGGTTATGCTTTGGAATTGTCATGTGTGGACGGCCCCGGTTCTGCAAGTACAAAGTGGAGCGAGTGATAATCTGAGGGATGCGGTCATGTGTCCGGCCTGTTTGCACGGCATGAGCCAGTTGAAATCGATGAAATCCGCAAAGCTCTGCGTGATTTGCTAACGCACAAAACTCGCGGAAGAGTGTTCATCAATATTGCTGATAGTCGGCCAACATCGGCCTCGTTGGAGAAATCATGAAACCTGCGCTCATATCCATTGTGCTGGCGGCAACACTCTCCGCATCTGCGGAAGCGAAATCACCACGCGAGGATGCTCTCTGGCTTGAGGACATAGATAGTTATGTGACCGGACTCGAAAGCAACCACATCGACCTCTACCATCAGGTTTCCCGCGACGAGTTTGCCCGCCAGCTTGATCTGCTGCGAGAAGATTTGCCGGAGCTTACGGATGCCGAGATCGTCGCCGCCTTGATGAAGATTACGCATTCGGTGGGCGACGGCCATACATCCATGCCGCTTTGGAATTCGGAGCCAAAACGGTTTCCGATCCAGATTAGATGGATAGGAGGTGAAGCTGTCATCACCGGAACCACTGCCGACAACGCTGAATTGCTTGGGGCTGTCGTGAAGCGCTGGAATGGTCTTGCGATCGACGCGGTTTACGAGCGGCTGGCGCCCTACGTCCCATTCGTCGAGAACAAACACTCCGAAGCAGTCCGGGTGGGACAGTACCTGACTTTTGCGGACCTTGGTCACGCTATCGGCATCTCGACAGGTTCCGACCGAGTGACGATTGAGGTCTCGCAAGGAGCCGATACCCGGGAAATACAGCTCGAGGCTTTGGATCCCCAAGAGCTAAGAGAGCAACTTTCCGAGAAAATCACCTATCGCCACGATCTCAATGCAGAACCCACGATGATCAAGGCGTCAGGCATTCGGTTTGTTTTGCTCGAAGGCGGTGCGACGGGATACATCCAGTTTGATAGCTATCCCGAACCAGAGGAAATGCGCGAATTTGCGAACTCGGTATTCGAAGCGCTCGAGGCCGCAAATGCGCAGAATATTGTTATCGATTTTCGCGAGAGCTTTGGGGGAAACTATTTCGTCGGCCTGATGCTTGCGGCGGAACTCGTCGCGCTCGACGGGATCGACTGGCGGCACGGCACCTATGTACTGATAAGCGGAATCACATTCTCTGCGGCAATGAGCAATTCAGCGCAGTTTGCCAACATCCTCAATGCGAAGCTTGTCGGTGAGCCTACAGGAGCCAACCCCTGTGGGTATCAGGACATGGGCCAGTTCGAGCTGCCGAATTCGGGGCGACTCGTCACATACTCGAAGCGAGAATATTGCTTTGCAAATTCCGTTGATGGCGCGTTGCAGCCGGATGTCCCTGTTCCGCTCGTCCGCGAAGACTATGTGACCGGCAACGACCCTGCAATGAATTGGATTCTGGGCGATATCGCTGCGCGCCGCGAAAAACACGACCGCGTCGAATAGAGATCGCAATCTCTGAGCCACCCATCTTTGAACTGCATTGCCTGACACCAAGTCGTCAAAAGTTCTTGAGAGGGCATTGTCAGGAGAACGGGACTTGAGACGGCTATCCTTGGCATTAGCCTCGGAAAATGACGAAATCACCCTTCCGCCACTTCAAGACTTCGCCCGAAATTATCCAACTCGCGGTTATGGTGTATGTCCGGTTTCCGCTGTCATTGCGAAATGTCGAAGACCTGCTTCACGAGCGCGGTATCGATATCTGTCATGAAACGGCGCGGCATTGGGTGGACCGTTTCGGTACTCACTTCCCATACAAGATCCGGAAACATAGACCTGTTCGAACAAGGCAATTGATCTGAGCCCCGATTGGTCCCGCATTCGAATGGAGAGTCTGTCGCAAGGAGACAGACAATGCGGAAGAGCAAATTCCGCGAAGAACAAATCATCGCTATCCTAGCGGAACATGAGCGCGGGATGGCGACCTCGGAGGTCTGCCGGAATCACGGCGTCAGCTCGGCCATCTTTTTCAAGTGGAAAGCAAAGTTCGCAGGCATGGACGTCAAGGACGCGTGTCGGCTTCAGACACTGGAGACGGAGAACGCTCGTCTGAAGAAGCTGCTGGCGGACCGCATGCTGGATGTGTCGATCCTGAAAGATCTGTTGGGAAGTGAGGCCTGACCGCCACCGGTTCGAGGAAGGGCCGAACATGACGACGCCCCAGGCGAAGCGGGCAGCGGCGCTGAAGACGATGGAGACTTACGACGGACAGGAAACTGCGAATTTCTGCCTCACGTCCAAACCACCTCGTGTATCCGGAAACTCGCCCTAAGTGTTCCCTTGCTGATGTATGGCGGATGTTGGATCTAAACCACGTTGGTGCGCAGCTTCTTCTTTTTCGTGCGCCAACTGGTCCCGAGTGAATCTACTCGCTTTACAGGTTGTTGTAGTGTTCCATCCCATCCTTAACAGGAGATCTGTTGTTGCTATTGTTGAAGGCGATTGTTTACACCGAGACGGTCAGCGGTTCGAGCCCGTTAGCGCCCACCATCCTTTTTTACGTTATGGCTTTCCGCTGCGAATCCGGTCTGTAAACCAACCCGCGAGTCTTGCTTCTTGAAGCTGTGTAAGCACGTCTCACGCAATCCGGACTCAATTATCTCGGATCAGCTGGATGGAAACGGGGGACAGGTTCAGGTGAGTTCATATTCCTACCATAGCGTCATGCCGCACCGTGTGGCTGTCACGTGTCCCGAATGCGCCGGTGAAGCCGTTTTCGAATTTGCGGAACGCGTCAGGATCAAGACGAAGAATGACCTTCATTGGTTTGAAAAATCGAAACACTTTGATTGCCTGAAAGAGGCCGGTCCGAATGGGCAGGAGTATCATTCAGCGATCTATTACAATGGGCTGATGGGCAACGCCCTCCCGTTGATAAGCGATCTTCCGCGAGGATATCGAATCGATGATTGGGCGCACTCCGATCACATGTTCCGTTCCTTGAACGACTGGCGAGGTACTTTCGTCTGCGAGTCTTGTGGCAAACGCAGCAAGCACTCTCTGGACTGGCCGAGGGAGGCCTATTTCCAGATAGAGTACAGAGATCAGAATTTGTGGGCGTTTGATCGTGCAAGCACCGTGGAGCTGATAGACTATATCGGCGCGTCGCACCGGAAGACGGACGATTTTATCTATTGGCCGTTCCTGATGAAAATACCTCACGTCTTCCTGACAAGGCAGGCGCGGGAGACGGTCGAAAAGCGTTTGAGAAAGAGATTGGCTTGAGATGGGCACCGCCGCCAAATTCATGGACGGCACTGAGATCAGCCTGACCTGCTGGCGGGATTGGTATGACGGTCCGGTGTCCGGGCTCGCGCAATGGGGCGGCAGAGATGTCTGGTTCCGCCCGACGAGCGATGCGGGAGAAGAGACCCGCACCTATGAGATATTTGACCTTGTACCGGAGCAGGTCGCGGGATGCCTGACCTGGTTTGAGGAAAAGCGCGAATGGTTCGAAACACGAGCGCCGCAAATCCGTAAAATAAGACGCGATGTTACCGACACGGCAGAACAGGAATGCCCGATTGCGGCGCAAGGACTGTCCCTACGGGAATGGAATGGTCCCGAGATCTCGTCGTGTGCGATCGCGCGGTTTGCCGATGACCAAGTGAGGGCTAGCTGGTTTGACGCCGAGCGCTGGTGCCCGCTGCAAGACGAACCAAGTCCGACCTAGGAAAAGCCATTGTTTTACGTCGTGATAAGCCAGATTGAGCTTAACGGGTATTTTATCAGGGGACTATATTCATGAGATTTGTATTGGTTGCGGCATTGTCCATGCTCGCGATGAGTTGCCACGCGGAAACCGATTGCGAGTTTCCCGAAGACATGTGCACGGCGCAGGCGGCGTTTGAGCTGGCCGATACGGAGATGGCAGACACTCTGGGCGCGGTCCAGACGAAGATCGCGAACAATGGTTTTGAGGACTTCATGGTGGAGCCCGGTGACATCGCTGAAAGCCTGGAGCTGGGGCAGTCCGCCTGGGCGAACTATCGGGATGGCCATTGCGCGGCTGTATTCCGCCTGATGAGCGGGGGAACCTCCCGGCGGGTGGATGAGCTGGACTGCATGACGGAACTGACTGAAGCGCGAACAGTGCAATTGCGTGAGCTCTACGACGTCGCGCCATGATGCCAACCGAAGACGAGGTGATGGCGGTTCTCCGCCAGATCGAAACGGGCGACGTAACACTGGTCCTGGAGCAGGATCCGCAGGAACAGATCAAGGGGGATATTCTATACCGCGCCAGCAATGGATGGACCATCGAAGTGTCCAATTGGAGCGGTGAGTTCGCCGGTATCGTGGAGATCGGACTTCCGGATGGAAGCATTCTGGACATGGACCACTTTGATCGGCACATGCCGGGGGTCGCCGAGTATTTTCCCGACGAAGACGTCGCTTGGCGCGCCTACCGCATGAAAGCGGTTGAGACAGGTTTCATCTATCTTTCCGAAGGCAAGCTTGGCCGGTTTGCGGATGCTGAAGAGGGTACGACGGAGTCGAACCCATCCAGTGAACCTCCGTGGATAATCGTGGATCACAGCTTGCGGGATGTGACGGTCGCTCGTTGGCCGGGCCGGCTTTGGCTGGCTCAGGTTCTGGAGAGGCTGGAGCCACAGGGTCATCGGGGAAACTATACGCGCTGTACTTCGGTGAAGATCGTCCGGGAAATGCCGACGCACTATTTATTCGGTCCGTATGGGGAGCAGGTGGAGCAGGTCTTGCGTTTTGCCGGCGGCCTAGATCGCGGAGGTGCTGAAAGGCTCGCGAGTCATCGTCACCCGGACGCAGCAGAACTCACCGCTCAAGGCTGGCATCGCTGGCAGGCATTGGTCACGGGAACAGAAAATACGCCGGACCGGGACATGCGCGGGGTCGTGAGAGCGGCGAATAATCTGAAATCACCTGTCGGCCACGGTCTGTCCCTCGCGCATGGCGCTGTCTGGGATGCGGCCGAGCGGATCGATGGCGCTGCGGCTTTTGAGGAAGACGAGGATGAACGCCGGCTGATCGGGCCGTGGGCTGCTGCCGGCAGTGCCATGCTTGAAACAGTCTGGGGGCTCGGCGCGCCGGAACTGTTTGACGTGCCTGAGCGGGAAAAACTCCTGCGGGCATGGCAGAAGAGGCCGGGGCATGACGAAGTTTGAATGTTGACCTCAAAGTATTCTATCGACGGCTCCATTCTTCCCAGTACGACTTGCAAAGATTCTCCAAAAATTCGATCGAATAGCAGGTGTGGTTTGCATCCCAAACGTTTGCGCTTTGTGTCCGGACAAAGAGGTCGCCTCCGATAAAGTCTGACGGAAAGGCATGTTGAGCACATGTGACTTTCACAGTGCCATCATCATCTTTTGCTTCGAGGATTTGCAGATCAGTGGACATAATAAATTCCAGATCCGTCAGCGTTCTCGACTCCTTTGTCTCATGGTCTGGCCAGGTCACGAATTTGATCGGGCCGGAAATTTCAAGTTCGACATGAAATCCCTTCAATTCCGGAGAAATCCTTTGAGCCAGATACAGGATGCCAACCTCAAGAGTGAACTTGTCCTGCTTCAGTTCGTATTGCTTAATTCCGCCGTCGTGAAAGAGCGAGAATAGACGCGCTATGTCGCCGCTGCCTGTTATCATTTGGGAGTGTCCTTTGTCCTGTGAGGCTTCACCATCACGTTTCGCTACGAGAAACCATCCAAATGGATTGGGAGGGCGAACCGTAAAGAAAACGTCCGAATTTTTTACTCGTTCACTGGTGGTTTCAATTTGATCCTCGCGCGTCTTACGCTGCGATTACATAGTCAGAAGTGTTAGCAGAATATGTTCTAACTCGGCATGAGGTTCACCTCCACGGCGGTTAGGGCCACCTGTTTCTTTCTCCTGCGCCGGGACAGAAATTTACTCATTCAGGTTCGTGCAGTTCTTGCCCCCCTTTGATCGAAGAGCATGCTTTATGGATATTCTGGATCACTATCTTGCCGAGGAAGGCGATCATTTGCCGTTGTTGCTGGATTTTCTGGAGTATCCGGAAGGGCAGAGCAGGGGAACGTGCTTCAGCAATCTCTTCAATTTTCGCGCCGACTTTGAAAACAAGGTCGTCACAATTGAGGACGACTGTGGTCTGTTCTGCGGGGCAACAAAACAAAGACGCCTGTCGATAGATCTGGATACCTTGAGGAAGCGTCTCGGTCGAACCGGTCAAGATTGAATTTGGCTTCCGCGTTCTTCTCACAGGCGTATAGATATTCGCGAGGAGAACACTGGCGCGAACTATTCTGGGATGCGGTCGTCCGCGTCGCCAACGCTCTGCCATTCGGTGATCGAAGTTGCCGGGCGGATTTCCCAGTTCTCCCCATCCTGACTGCGATAGGCCGCATAGGTCGTGCAGCATCCTCCTGCGCCCAGTGCCCGGGTGCCGATTTCAATCTGGATATATTCCCCGTCAAATTCGAGGCGTTCTCGCACGCATTGTTGCGGCATGGGATAAGGCGCAGGTTCGAACAGGAGCGTCCAGTTGCCGGCACTGGCTTCGCTCGAATCTGATCGGTAGACCTTGCACGCCTTGATCCCGAACAGGGCCGCTCCACCATTGGCTAGTGGAAGCTCCACGACCGGCGTTGTAAATGTTGGGGGCTCAGGGGCGCTCACTTGATCCGTGTTCGCCGGATCTTTCGTGCAGGCGTGCAAAATCACCGTGAAACCGATCAACGCGATGAGAGAGTGAATGTTTCGGCGCGGCACAATCTGCAATCCACTCATATTGATGTTACTCTTCATCTTCCCAAATGAATGCACATTCTTCGTCTTCCAGGAAAAGTCTCAGACGCGCCTTGTCGTCCGCAAATACGTAAGTTTTGTCCGGCATGGGGACGGCATCATTCAGGACATCACCGATAAAGCCTCTGACTGCCGAATTCATGACGGCTTTGGAACTGTATGGCAGACCGGCTTCCAGATAAGCGGAGCGCTCCTTATACTTTTTAAGGCTTGCAATAACGGCGTCATCATGTGTGCCTGGGCGTTTAAAACGAAAGCTGACATGATCGTTGAGAATGATCCTGAAGATGATCTCCACATGGTCGTGGTAAACATAGATATCTCGCGACATACCATAATAGGATTTGAGATAGGCGCAGTTCTCGAAGTGCGTGATCAGTTTGCTCGATTTTGACATGATCACCCGGCAAACACATGGCTTAATGCAATGATGAGTTTTGTGGTCATCTGTAGGCTCATCCCCTCGGGGCGGCTGACTTTCCAGTGGCCTGCGCTGGCAGAGAGCGTGTCGCGGAACGACATGACCTGGTAGGCCATGTGCTTCTCGACATGCGTTTGTCCTTCATAATGTGCGGCAAGGGCATTCAGCGCCTCAAGAAAGCGTTCGAGCCGTTCGGTCTCGACATCATCGCTCATCCGGAATTTCATCAGCAGGCCGTCGTCGGCGTCATACTCATGCTGGAACACTGTGAAGGCGTCTTCGGTTTTCATGGTCCCCGGAATCATTTTGCCTGACTTCGGCGTGAAGCTAGCCCGGACAAGGTGTCGAGATAAAGGCGGCGATCGCCATAATTTGTTACCTTTCAAGCTTGTATGAACGCTCGTAGGAGGGACGCATGTTCAGGCATTTTGATATTCGCCCGGAGGCCAGTTGGGGTGAATATGCCCGCAACGGCGTTCTGGCTGACCGTATCTATGATCTGGCCCTGGCCAGGGTGAACGAGCAGGACTGGGCCTATATCAATCCGGCGAGCGGGATTGGCATATTTGAAGATGCTGCCGGAAATTACCTGTGTCTCGAGACGGCCGATAAGGGGGCTGCAAATGTCATCCAGTCCATGCATTGCGGACTGGATGACGAAGCGCCTTCGGAGATGAAAACATTTATTGATCAGTTCGTGGCGGATTTCGATCTGATCGTCGCACTTAAAGAAGATACCTAACGCAATGCCGAATCCGATAGAGCAGCAAGGCGTCAGATCACCAGCTTGGGTGATGGAAGAGGGGGCATTCATTGAGCTTCAAAGCAGCTATCACAACCACATTACTTTTCTCAGGGGGCAGGCGTGAAAGATAACATGGACAACGCGTCGCCCGAGCACGCTGTCGCCTACCTGAGGCGATGCGGGGTCGATGCTGTGCGGACTGATTATGGATTCCGGATTTTACTTCCGGAGATCAGTGGCCGAACTTTTGCCGATTGCGGAATGGACAATGACAGTTCCATTTCGCTGTCTGTGAATACGGATGAGTCGCCGCCGGTCATCTGGTTCTTTCGTAAGGATTATCTGGAGATGGCGGACTTCATCGCGCAGGCTTATGCCGGTTGCGGCGATGGAGCCCCCACACGGGCAGCTATCGTCCGTGTCATGCGCGCGCTTGAAAAGACTTATGACGACACAGCGCTGCGCGAAATGACGGCCGCTTATCTGGATGAGTTAGAGGATGATCAAGGCCCGGCGTAAAGCGCTTTGCACTACCGGCATCTTGAAGGCCGGCGGCCATAGAGAGCCTCGAATAAGATAGGACGTATTTATGGGTTACGAGTATTCGATAAAGTGCTCAGTGGACGATCCTGCAGGCATTCGCGATATTCTCCAAGGTCTCCCGCACTTTGCGCGAGTGGAACGTGCGGGGGAGCGTGAGCAATCCTATTTGTATCGCCGCCCCGAAAATGACGGTCAGCTCCCCAATGCGCTCATCGAGATCGCACCGGTCGGCTTCTATTTTTGTGACTATGGCGAAGGCCTGGACATCCTGAAGGAGTTCGTCTTCCGGCTCGCGCTTAATGGCAGTCCAGTGGAGGTAATTGACCACAATGACTGAAATCCGGCGTGAGATTACCGATCCGGCCAGCCATCGTGACTTCATGGGGGCGCGTGTCGAAGGTGGTGTGCCCATATCTTTCCCATTCGCGGCGTCGATACCGTGCCAAACTTTCACTGCATGCGAGGCGTACGGTCTTGTGACGAACGTTAAGCCGCTTGGTGTCTTACCCTTGGACGGAGAGACAAAATGTAAAGCAAGGTTGCCGACTGCGGCAAAGGAGACGACCTGAATGCATCGGACACACGCGCTACTCGCCCGGCTTATTCCTGCGGCCGTCACCACAGCGGGGTTTGCTGCGATCGCTCATGCGGCATTGGTGGCGGTCGCAGCGAGGTCGATCGGCATGGAACTGGTCTATATCGCGGGCCTCAGCTTTGTTGTGGCGCTGGTTGTCGCTTTGATTGGCGGGGCAGTTTTGCTCGCGATTGTCAGAGTGCTGAGACTGGGGCTCATCTCGTCCTTGCTGTTGTTTCTGGTTGCTGTTCAGGCGGTCGCCATCTGGCTGCAGTTCTATTTTTTCGAGTTCCAGAATGGCTGGGCCGACATTTCCTGGCAATACGGATTGATCTCTGTTCCGGCCTCATTGGTCGCGTGGCATCGGTCAGTGTTTTACAATCACAAGCGTGCTTGAGGAGCAGCATATGTCGAGATTTTGGATGCTTGCCGCGATTGTTGCATCTGGTGTTTTCCTGACCAACTGCGCAAAGGCTGAGCCGCCGGAAGCAATGGAAGAGGCGGCGACGGTACAAGGTGATGAAGGGTCTGCCGAGTTCCCCACGGAACGGGCACCGGAGGAGTTCGGTGACCCCGGGATGTCAGGCAGGCTTGCTTTCATAAGCACCTTCACAGAACGCCTGAGAAGCGGTGCTGCGGTGGCGGACATGATGGCGCCAACTTTCTTCTTCGTATACGCGGAACAACACGAATGCGCGGGTTACACGACAGGGTTTGAGCCTTCGATGCCAGCCAGTGATATCGACACTCGTTTCATGTTTCCGGCGACCTTTGCATGGGATGGGGGCGACTGCGACGTCCCACCCGATACCAACATGGTTTTGCCATTCCATCTCTCCGACACGGTTTCAAGCTGGGACCGGATAGATATTGAGGCTGTGGATGCCAACTACACCGTGTTCAGCCTGATGGACCCAGGCCGCCATGATTATGTGTTGTTGAATACGGAGCCGTCTGGCGACACCTATGAAATCACCCAGATCGATTACCGTTGGGAGCACAGGTGATGCGCAGAGCGCGTCATGCATGTTCTGCGCAATTGCGCGCGCAGTGCGCTGACACGAGCCCCAGCGGTCGCTTATCGATCGATATAGGTGCTTGATGACAGAGTTGGTTGTCATCGTCGACAAACCTCGCCCTGACTTTCGGGTGTTTATCGACCTTGTTTATGGTCCGGGCCGCGACGTGGACACTGACGGTGACGCGAATGAGGTGTGGAGCCGGAACTGGCGCGAGCTTTACATTCGCGACCGCGAGAATGACGTGTCTGGTGTGGAAATATATGCCGCACCTGAACCGTCGCCAAAATTTGGCGTCACGTCGGATGACGCCGAGCTTAGGGAACTCGCGGCACTGTATCTCTACATGTTTTGTGGCGCGTTGATTGAGCGAGATGGACAGGATCTTTCCACGGATGAAATATCACACCTGAAACTGAAACATGCAGGTGCGCTTGCCCGTGCTGCCAATTCTGTCTGGCATCAGTCCGGTATCGATAATCCTTTTCCGAATTTACAGGCAGGCCAGTTTTGAGCCAGCAACCGTCAGAGCAAGACAGCCGTACCGCACGCAAAATATTGCGGGCCAAGACAGCTAACATGAGTAACGCCAAGTGGCGGAAGCTTTTTTCCGCTTTGCACGATTTTCCAGGCGGGTGCACCGCGGTGGAGATCAAACTTGTTGGTAATCCGAATGTCGTGAGCGTCCCCACGCCTGGTCCGAATTTTGAGTTTGAAGATCATCTCGGCGAATGCGGCAGTATCTCCTTCGTGCCATTCCCACATATCGAATTTGTCAGAGTTTCAAATGCTCACATCACGAGTTCGGAGCTTATCCAGCATCTTAACTCGTTTGGAAAGTGGCCAATCACCGAGGTTGACGAAGCGACCCTCTTTCGAGGTTATGACTGGGGAGAGTAGCGATGGCGCTGGATGTTCATGAATATAAATGCGGAAAAATGGGGCAGCTTTTGTTCCAGATAGACGACAAAGCCTTTGGCGATCTGCAACCGGCATTCGAGCTGTTCCAACACCGCACAGGCCTCTTCATCGACCCCTATGGGGACGTCATCGTGGATTCAACGCTTCCGGCGATTATCTCGGCCATGAGGGAAGCCCAGACATCTTTATCCTTGCTTGGAATATTGGAAGAATGTGAGCGAACGGGGCGGTCTGTTATCTTTGTCGGTGACTGAGATGAAGTCTATTGATGATCTCGAGATTACTCTGAATGGAACGATGTGAAGGATTTGCGTGTGACTGTCGAGCTGGACAAGAAGTTCCACCGTCACTGCATGGTTGCGTTGGGGGGTGAAAAGCGGGTAGTTGGAGGTGGCGGAACACTTGGCGTACCCGCACTGATGAGAAGGTTGCTTTGCGCGTCGGAGTTCAGGAATTCCGCATCGCGTTCCTCCATGACTTCAGCCAGCCTTCGATCGCATAATAGATCAGGATCATTCGCCCGGCCGGATGTGTCAGGAACTGGTCCTCCGTGAGGAATGCTTCCACATCCTTCCGCGTGACGATGCCATGAGACACGAGTTCGCCATCCGCGAGCGCGTCCAGGAGGAGGGATCGGTTTGCGCGCAGCTGGTCGACAAAATACCTTGTCGCTTCGCCCTTGGTCATCCGAAGACGGACAAGATCCGGAATCCTGCCTTCAAAAGCCTTCCGGACAAGCCCGCGACTGACGCCTCCCAGCGACAGGAGATAGGTCGGCAGGCGGAGGCAAAGTTCCATGATGGGTTGTGACATAAGGGGGTGAACGAGGTCTCTGGCATCCGGCTGGAAGAGGCGCTCCTGAACCTGCATCATGTGCAATAGCCCGCTGACCTGGTCGAACTTTCCAGGTGGCAGGCGGCCAGATTGGTATGCCCAGGCTGGCAGCGCATAGGCCGGATCGAACTGGTCGTGCGCGCAGGCGTTCAGGACCGTCCGGCGCGCGTCGATGCCTGCGATCAGGGGAGACCGCCGGGAGGCTCCGAGCAGGGAGGGGAGCGTTTCCCGCATCACTTGCCAGATCGAATGGTTAGAAAGCCGCGCAGCATTCGCGAGTTCCTGAAGGCTGCCCGCCCCAAAGCCGTACCGGCGGACATGATCGGCAAAGCCGAACGGCGTGTGCGCCGCATGGAAGAGATGGTCACCGCCCTGGCCGGTGAGATAGGTTCGGCGGGTGTCGCCGGAGGCTTCGGCAAGCCTTGTATTGAAATCCCGGGCAAGGAACTGGCGGTAGGGCCTTGCTGAGAGTGGATGAAGATCCGGTGCGGGCAGTTGCACGGATGGCGTGAAGCGGACTTCGGCAAGATCGGCGCCGAGATAGGCGGCGGTCGCTCTCGCAAAGGCGATTTCCGGCGGGTCGCCGGACTCGATCACATGGTGGACGGCAAGAACCGGCGGAGCCGCATCGCTCCGGGAGAGGCAAGACAGCACAATCGAGGAGTCGAGACCGCCGGAAAGGTCGACGGCTGGAGCGGTCAGGCAGCTACCCCAAGCAGAGACCGCCTGTTCGATCGTTTCCCGGAGCAGGTTTGCCGCCGTACCAGGATCCGGCTCCAGGACGTCCTGCGCGAATGCGCGGGGATCCCAGATTGTGTCCGGCGGTTGCAGCGGCGGCCGCGTCATCAGGCTCTGGCCACCGAGAAGTTCTCTCACTTCATTGAGACCGGTCTCGCCATTCTGGATCTTGTCATAGGCCATCAGTGCCGTGATGAAACGGAGGTTGAGGCTGAACTGCCCCCGGTCCACGAAGGGGCAGAGTTCAAGATGGGAGCAGGTAAAAGTGACGCCATCTTCCGTCCAGTAGAAGCAGGGAATGGAGGCGACTGGATCGGTATAGATGGCGAGATCGTCACCCGTCCGGACGAAAGCGACATAGCCGCCCCAGTAATCCCGGTAGATTGTGCGCCCGCAGGAATCGAGGAGCGAGGTGGCCGCGGCGTGCCGGATCTCCTTGAGCCGTTTATTCCCCCGCTTCGGAAAAAGCGTACCGAAGACGGCGCCGCCGAGCTGGCCGTCAGAACGGCGGACTGCAATGAAGGGAGACTCTGTCCCGCGAGGTTCGCTCAGATCGGCGAGCAGAAAGCCCGGCGCTTCGAGGCAGGACGATGGATCCGTTCGCGCTTCCAGTTTCGCTTTCGTCCTTGCTGCCAGATTGCCTGCAGCCTCATTCCCCGGATCCCAGCTCATGGCGAAGAAGGCCGATGGCATGCGCTGTCTCCTCAGATCGACAGGATGGGCGTGAATGCCGCCACATGTTCGAGATGGTCATTGAGGACGGCGCCTTCATATTCGACCCAGCAATGGGCGCCGAAGGGCGCGAGCCGGACACCGAACGTCCATGTGGAGGCAATGCCCCGGTCCGCCAGGAAGCGCATCAGGAACAGGCTGCGAAAGAGGCAGGCGTCCTGTGTCGTGAAAAGGAAGGGAGAGACGGTCAGAAACCGGGCTGTCAGCCTTGTGACCTCTTCCAGGTCTGTGGCGTTTCCGGTGGGAACATGTTCTTTCCAGCGCCGTGCGTTCGCCAGGACGCCTTTCAAGGAGCGGGTCCGTTTCAGCGTCCAGCTGCGGGCGAGGGCGGTCATCATTCCGGGCCATGCGTATGAGCCTGTCGTTCCGGTCATGGCGCACGCCTCCTCGAAACGGGACTGTTGCGGGACAGGGGACGAGCAGGGCGCGAGGGCGTGGCCGCCCGGAGATAGTGGAATGAGCAATCCCGTACTCAGCAGGTTCTCTGCGAATTTCCCGGCGCTGCAGGAAAGCTGGCCGGACCGGTCGGCGGCCAGGATTTCTGAAAAATATCCGGCGGTTTGTCCGACAAAGGCAAAATACCGGTCCTTGCCAGCATCGAGGAACACATAGGCCTTGTCGGCGGCGCAGAAAGAGTGGTCCGGGGCGAGGTGGAAGGCAGGCAAGGCGCGGATCCTTGAATGGGAAGGCAGCGGGCACTGGCAGAAAGCGAGGGCGCATCGCTGCGCCCTTGCTCTTCTTGCAGGGCGCCTCTCAGCCGACAGACTGGCGGGAATTCTGCGAGCCGGCGATTTCGGCAGGCAGGTTGAATTCGCCCTTGGTTTCAGACGAGACCGAACCGAGCTCGATCGGCTCAAATTCATCCTGGGGCTGACGGTTTTCGTTCGTCGGGGTCATTGTCTTTTCCTTTCCGTTTTGAAGATGCCGTCACAAACAACGGCAGGTAGAATATTGAATCTAGAAATAGTTGAGTCAACGCGGGGAAACATTAAAAAATGTATAGAAACAAGGTGTTGTGCAAGGATGCCGGCTGCGCCCCTCGTGGCGAGGAACGCTTGACGAATTGCACATGCGTCGGGGGCAATGCCCCCGAACTCAGGTCTGCCGCTTGATGGCAGGAATGGTGTGGCCCGTTACTTCGCGGGGCATGAAGCCTGATTCCGGCAGGTCCATTTGCGGCATTTGCCGCAGGAGTGAGTTTGCTTTTTCCGGGTTTCCGGCGAGCAGGCAACTGCGTGCCCGCGCCAGGGCCAGATAGGCGATGGCATTGGGGCTGGTGCCGGCAAGCGCCGGGGAACTGAGGGCAGAGGCAAAGCCCGGATCCGGAACGCGCCAGCTTGGGCCATAACATTCAGTGAGATAGGTCTCTGCGGGATCGGGGATACGGAAATCATGCTCGCCCAGCCGCATATTCCGGAGCCGGAAGGGTGTATGGCACCACTGAATGTCACCCGGCAGGCGGGAAAAGCCGCACACCATGCCGCATGGAGTCCGGTCGAACAAAAAAATGTCGGCGGCGACACCTTCCAATGTCAGGCCGACATACCGGTCGCCCGGCCTTGCTGCATGGGGGAGTATCAGTTGCGGATGGGTTCGTATGAAATCGATCGGGTCCCTGCCAGCCGCATCGCCGCGCAGGAGACCAATGTCTATATCGCGGTCGTGCGCCAGGAGGCCGCCGGACCGGAAAAGGCCGAGCAGCGTGCCAGCGACGAGGAACGGCCTGAACCCTTCTGCTTCGAGCAGGGTCCAGAGGGTCAGGAGGACCTCCATGGCAGAGCCTGGCTCAAACACGGATCTGCCCGATGCTGGCGGGTTGGGCTGTATGTGCGGCAGAGCGAGGGATTGATGATATGCGGCGGGTTCAAACTGGCCCATTGCATAATAAGTTCCGGCAATCAGAGCGTGGGCCTGTGATTCATCGTCAAAGGCGCAGAAATGCGCACGAAGGAGCTGGAGTGCCTGCTGGCACCGTTCTGCACAAACCAGGGCACGAGCAGTGTTCCGAAGACTCCTCGGGGAAGGTCGACGCGACTGACAAAATGAGAGGAGAAGGTCTGCCGCCTGATGAATGGCGCGGCGCCGTTCTGTCTCGTCAGATGTCAGGTCTGCAATCGCCTGCCAGGACGCCCAGGCGCCGGGATCAAGTGCGACGGCTTGCCGGAACACTGCGGTCGCAGGGGTGGGTTGGCCGAGCGCGTGCAGGCACAGGCCGATGCCGTGTAGCGCTGCCACATTGCAGGGGTCGCTCCCAAGGACATGCGCAAATACCTGATGGGCGGCTTCAGCGTTACCGTGCCTGAAGAGCACGCTTGCCTGAGCAATGTCTCTGTCATGGGATTCCGGCATGATCACGTTCTCGCAGATGAAAACTGATGAGAGGCAGGGCGAGTAATCCTTGCCATCCTGCGCAAGAAAATATTAAACCACAAGGAGCATTAACTTTCAATAAAAAGTAGTGTTTAATCCCGGATTTTCGGGAGAGCGCGGAGAAAGACAGGCCGCACAAGAAGCGTGTCCGGACTGGCCAGAGGGGCAAGAGGAGGCGCCCGGTCGGCACCGGCAAAGTTGAACTCGAATTATTCGGAGACAGCAGGCCATGAGCAATTATGATGGCGCAGCGGTTCTGGAAGCCATCCGCGACATTCAGGCAACCACGACGGACGCTGACGCTATCGAACGGCTTGCCAGGTTCAGCGAAACCTACGGCTTCAGCCGGATCTATCTTGGTCAGCTTGTCAATCCTCTGAAAGTTCCGCTCAAGGATATTCTTTATCTCTCGAACTGGCCGGAGGAGTTGAAGGCAAGGCGGCGGAGCCGCCTCGCCATTCTGCATGACCCGATCGCGCTGTGTGCCATCCGGTCGAGGCGGCCGTTTAGCTGGGCCGAAGCGCATGCCCACGCGTCACGGATTGGACGCATGGTCGTCGATATGGTGCACGATTATGGCATCACCGACGGAATGATGTTTCCGATGCACGCTCTTGCCAGCATATCGGGCGGTGTCTCGCTCGGCGGTGAAAAGATGCCGGACCTTTCCCGTACCCAGATTGCTGAACTCGAGATCGTCTGCCAGGCGGCCTATTACCACCTGGAAGAGCTGATGGGCCCGTTTCCTTACCAGAAACTGGCGGAACTCTCACCAAGGGAAGCCGAATGCGTCCAGTTCGCCGCAGCGGGCAAGTCGAACTGGGAGATCGCGCATATTCTCGGGATCCGGGAAGACACTGTGAAGAAGACGTTGCAACGCGCTTGCCGGAAACTGGATGCGGTCAACCGCGCGCATCTCGTCTCCTCAGCTATCGCGCATGGCCAGATCTTTCCCTGACAAGCCCCCTTATGTGGACATGACGGCAAGGTCGTGCCGCCCCATCCTCTGCTCGCAACCAGGCGCAGCAGGAGGTTCCATGTTCAAGATCATCACGCCAGACAATCGGGAGGAACACCGCGATCTCATTCATGCGATGCATGAGATGCGCTACCGGATCGTCGTCGAAGAATGGGGCTGGCATATCCCCGGCATCCGGGATGGCTATGACAAGGACCAGTTCGACACCGACGAGACAGTCTATGTCCTGGTCCTTTCCCGCGATGGCAGTGTGCTGGCATCGTCCCGGATCAATCCGACGACCCGCCCGCACATGATGAGTGAACTTTTCGTCGATTATTGTGATCTCCAGCCCTATCCGGTCGGCGCGGACGTCTGGGAATGCTCCCGTTTCGTCACGGATCGCAAGCGAATGCGAGACCCGGTAGAGGATTTCCGGACAAGGTGCCGCCTGGGGCTGGGGCTCACCATCTGGTGTCTCGATCACGGTGTTTCCCGCCTCAGCTGGCTCACCCACCAGAAATTCTACAATCTCGTCCAGCGAGTGTGGTCGACCGAGCCGCTTGGACTCCCGCGAAGGGATGGGGATGACTGGGCCTGGATTCCGGCGGTGTCCATGATCGACAAAGCAACGCTCGACCGCCAGATGGACCGGTACCGGGACGCAGAAGCAATAGTCGCGGAATACCTCGCACCAAAGCTTAGGGCCTCGGCATGAAACAGGGGCGATCTGAAACCGTTTCCGCGGGGGATATCGAGACTTTCGAACGCGACGGCGTCGTCTGTCTGAGGAATGTCCTGAGTCCGGACGAAGTCGAACACCTCCGAAAGGCCGTACGCAAGCAGATGGACCAGCTGGGAAAGTCTGCAACCGGTTATGACTTCGAGGCGCTCGCCCGGCAGGTCTGGGACAAGTCCGAGCCAATCGAAACTGGTGCCGCGAACCGGTTCGACATGCAGGCGATGAAGGACTTGGTACGTGGTGATGTGGAAGCCCGGCCGCTTGTGGAAGGGGGTGAAGGAAAAGGAGAGGGACTCTTCTTCTATGATGTTGCGGCCTGGAAGTGGGACAAAGGTGTGCGCAAGGTGGCCTTCGACTCAGGCCTGCCCGGAATTGCAACTGAGCTGCTTGGTGCGAGCTATCTGAATTTCTGGGAAGACACAACATTTGTGAAAGCTCCGCATACACGCCAGAAGACGGCGTTTCATCAGGACCTTGCCTATTTCCAGATTGAGGGTGAGCAGTGCGTTGTGGTCTGGATCCCCCTTGATCCCGTGTCACTTGAAAATGGCGCCATGCAGTATGTCCGTGGGTCTCACAAATGGGGCGAGACCTATGCGCCAAACGTCTTCATATCCCGGACGTCGTTTCGCTCTTCACCGGAGAAGATATGTCCGGACATCGAGGCTGAGCCCGCCATGTACGACATCGTCAGTTTCGATGTGGAGCCTGGCGATGTCATCATTCACCACGTCATGACGGTGCACGGGGCCGGAGGTAACCCGTCCGGAAATTGGCGCAGGGCTATGTCCCTTCGCTATTGCGGAGACACTGTTCGTTATTTTGATCGCGATGGAGCGATCCCGCAAGTTGGTGTGTCTCATGATCTCGGGCGAGGCGACAGGTTATTCTCGTCTGACTATCCTATCGTTTGGCCGAAGCCTTGGCCGGGTGTTTCACTTGCGGACTTGTATGATCGCTCTGGACCTGAGACGGAACTGGATTAGGGAAACTTCTCGTTCCGTAATGTCGATCTGGACTTCTGCATGCGTTTGTTCGTTCAAAGTTCCCTGAAGAACGAAGACATCAGACTTGTTCGCTGGAGGATCCCCTGCATTAATTCCGGTGTCGTTCCGTATAGTGAATTTTATCGATGCAGCTGAGGGCCGGAAGCGCCGTGCCCTGCGTCGGCTGGTTCGAAACAAGTTCTGGACGAATATGCATAGCTGATTGGCGCGCAACTGGCGCGTAAATACCCGGTTTTGCCGTCATTTTCTGTCATTCAGTGATAGTGAAAAAGCTCTACATCCCTGTAATTGCTAAATTTGTTGATAGGCGTATTTTCCTTTCCCATTTTTGTAATCAGAGGGTCGCGGGTTCGAGTCCTGCAGCCGGCACCATGTAGGGCTTTTCCGGCATACTGAGTCCAAATACCCCAGCGCCTGCGCCAGAGTATTGCGCTGGCGTCATCTTGCCTGTGTAGTTGTTCGCTTGAAGGGGAGAGGTGACGAGTGTGAGTGAGCCCGACGGCATTATCATGACCGAGCGCATGGACTGGGATAATATGCGCGTGTTCCGGATCGTGGCGGAGCTTGGCAGCATGAACGCCGCCGCGCATCGCCTGCAGGAATCCGCCCCCACAATCGGCCGCAAGATCGACCAGCTGGAAAAGGATCTCAACACGACCCTGCTGGTGCGGACGACGCGCGGCGTGGAGCTAACGGATGCGGGCCGGATCGCGCTCAGCCACATTCACGCCATGGCAGAGTCCGTTGGCGAGGTTTTCGAGCATGCCGGAAGCCGAGATCGCGACGTCGAGGGGCGCATCGTGCTGGCGACCGGCGATGGCCTCGGGCCCTACTGGATCGCGCCGCGCCTGCCTGATTTCCAGGCGGCCAATCCCAAGGTCCAGCTGCGCATTCGGGTCGTGGACTCCGTGCCGGACCTGCTGGAAGGCGAGGCGGACATTGCGATCCAGTTCACCGAGCCGAAATCGCCGGAAATCATCGGCCGGAAACTGGGTGTGCTGCACTATATGAGCTTCGCGTCAGAAGCTTACCTGAAAACGTGCAAGGAACTGCCCAACAGCCTGTTCGAATACTATCGCTACAAGACCATCCTTCACGAAGGCTATGTGCACCAGATCGAGCGCTGGGCGCCGCGTGTCGCCGAGTTGAAGAAGATGATCGACTATTCGCTGGTGACCAATTCGGCTGCGACCATGATCGAGGTCTGCGCGAATGGCGGCGGGATCGCCGTGCTGCCTTCATATCTCGGCGAAGTGGACAAGCGGGTGAAGCCGCTGAACCTTCCGGAGATTGCCCCGATCCAGTTCTGGCTCACCTACACAGAACGCGTACGCCGTTTGCCGCAAGGTCAGGCAGTGCTGGACTGGATCTGGACCATATTCGATGAGCGCCGGGTGGCCTGGTTCCGCGACGCCTTCGTGCATCCCGATCAGGTGAAGCACGGGGCCGGATCGCAAATTGCCCGGACTTTCTAGGCACGCCTGAAAGCCGGGCAATTGGATGCTTGCGGTGTAGGCGGGATCAGTCTGCCGACAGGGCTTTCAGCACGCGGGCCATGGCGCCGAGCTTTTCGACGGAATTGGCGCGGTTGATCCAGGAGTGGCACTCGTTGCGGGCCTTCTCCAGCGGATCGGGGGCGTTGCCCTTGTTGGCGGTGGTGTCTTCGAACAGATCGGTGATCTCCACGCGCAGGACATCGGCGACGTTTGACAGCATACCGGCGCTCAGGCGGTTCGTGCCTGTTTCGTATTTCTGCAACTGCTGATGAGAGATGCCGAGTTCGGAGCCGAGCTCAGCAAGTGTCATGTTTCTGTCGAGGCGAAGTTTGCGGATTTTTTCACCCACCATCTGGTCGATTGCGGTGGGGGCGCGGGATGTAGTCTGTCGGCGAGCTGGCACGTCCAATATCCTCAGAAGTTTACGGATTATGGGAACGCAACATCTTCTCTTTAAAGGTGTAGAAGCAAATTCTACGCTTAGTAAATTTTTGAAACACTACCTGCCCGGGGCTATTCGATAGCGAATATTACATTCTTTGGGCCGGCATGTACAGACACTCTACGTGCCTAAAATAACAGGGATTATCGTTAGGGGTGACGGAACGCCAGCGGCCAGGATGATTCTTGTATAAGTTGCTGTGACGTAAGGGGTTTTCAGCGACTTATCAGTAGTCTTTTTTCCACCGGATGGAGACCTTGCTGTCTCCTGTGGCGCTTGTCTCTGACGTTACGGAAACCTGCGGTCTCGGCTGCCATTCGACTTCGACCGAGCTGCCTTCCGCACCTGCTGATTTCAGCTCCAGATACACATCATCGCTCAGATATTGACCAACACCGATCTCAGCACTGCCAGATTCCGATGTTCCGATCGAGAATCGGTCGATCCCGAGGGCGGCTTGAAACTCGCTCGCCGGGTCGAATCCCGTGGAGTTTCCGGACAGGCGGGCGATGGTGTTGGCAAGCTGGGCCGCTTCCAGCGCAGAGAGGTCCATAGAGGAGCGGCCGAACAGGAGCCGTGACAGGATTTCGTCCTGCGGCAGGTCCGGTGAGCTGGATAGCTCAATGGCCGGTTTGACAGGCGAGCCCGTGACATTCACCTGCACATCAAAGTCATTCACCGATCGCTCTGCAGACAGGTTGATGCGGGCCCGGTTTATGGCGCCGTCGAACGAGATCGTGCCGGTGTCGAAAACGAAGGGCCGGCCGGCAAGATCAAGGTCGCCGCGGATCAGCGTGGTCGTGCCATTGAGGCGTGGCGCAGCGGGCGTGCCGGTCAGCTTCAGGTCAGCGCGCCATTCGCTGTCGAGCCCGCGGCCGGTGACATAGACCCGCCGCTCGGCATTGATGGCGATGTCCAGCGTCAGCGTCCGGCGCAGCTGGCTGGTTTCCGGTCCGCTGGGCGGGTCGTCGGTCCAGCGTACGTCGATCGCATGCGGACGCGACGAGGGGAGGTTATCGATCGAGTACCGGGCCTGCGTGATGGTCACTTCGCCGGTCAGGCTGCGGGCGTCCGCCCTGTCGGCCAGCACCAGCTTGCCGGAGCCGCGGGCATTGTCACCGTCACGATTGAACAGGAGCAGGTTCCGGAATTCGGCTTCGAGGTCCGCGCTGTCGCGCGCAAGGCGGCCTTCAAGAGCGAAGGTGCCGCCGCCCGGCGCGCCTGCTTTGCCGGTAACGCTCAGGGCGCTCCCATCATAGTCGGCGTCGGCGGTGATGCCGGAGAGCTGGAAACCCATGCTGCCGAGTTCGTACGTGCCATCGCGGAGACCGGCCCTGGCCTTGTAGGCGGGGGCCTCCAGTGTTCCGGAGAGGCTGGCCGATGCGTCGATGGTGCCGCTGACATCATGGCCATAGGCGAGGGCGGCTGTGCGCAGCACGGCAAGGTCGCCGGTCAGGCTGGCTTCGCCCGTCAGCGGCGCTGTCCGGTCCAATGCAACGAGTTGGCCGGCCTCGGCTGTCACGGGGATGTCTGTGCTGCCTTTCAGCACCAGGCGGCCGCCATAGTCGCTTTTGAGGTCCACCGAGAGGCCGCCGGGGGTGAGCGTGCCGTCGAGGTTCATCATGAAGGAGGAATCGAGCCCCGGCACATCACTGGCCGCGACGATGTGGATCATGCCGGACGGGTCCGCGCCGAAGACGCGCAGGTCGCCATGGCCTTCCATGCGGGTGCGATTGGTCGTGGTCTCGAAGAGGGCGAGCACCGGGCTGAGGTCGATGCCGGTGGCATCGAAGATGAGGCGGGTGTCGTCGCCGCCGCCGGTCAGGCCAGCCTTGATCCGGCCGCTGAGCAGGGAGATGTCGGCATCGAGTTCCGGCGTCTCGCCCAACCGCCAATGCGCTGGCGCTGCAGTATTTATTGGCTCCCCGAGCGCGGTGCCGGAAAGTTCGAACATGCCCGTCGGGGCTGGCGCATCGAAACTGGCGGAGGCGATGAAGGTCAGGTCCGTCGGGTAGGACGGCACTTCCGAGATAAGCCGGGCGCGGATGTCGTAGCCTTCCGGCGCGTTGCGCAGCGTGGCGCTGGCCTTGTCGAACACCAGCGCGCGGCCGGGGCCGAGGGCGAGGTCTGTGACCGTCAGGTCCGCCATCAGGGCGAACGGATCCTCGCCCTGGCGCTCGAAATGGAGTGTACCCTTTGCCTCGCGCGCTTCGCCGCTGCCCCAGGAAATGGCCGTGCCGTCGACATTGATGTCGCCGGTGAGGTCGCCGGAATCTGCAAGGGTTACAGCGCCTGTGAATGTGCCGGGGCCAAGGGCGCCGGTGAGGTCTGCGATCTGTGTCGTGCCGTCTGTGCGAATAAGGTTTGCGTCTGCGGAAACGGGCTCGCCGTCGGCGGTCGCGTGCAGGGAGAGCGGGCCGGAGATGCGGCCCCGGGCGTCGGTCAGGTTTGCGGTGAGGGCAAGGTCATCCACCTGCCGCCCGGCGCCGGTTGCGCTGCCGCCGGAGGTGACGATGTCATAACGAAGGGCGCCTGAGCGGCCACCAAGCTGGACTAGTGCATGACCAAGCGTGACTTCCCAGCCACCAGCGGTGACCGGTGCGGACTGTGTCAGCGAGGCGCGCACATCGCTGTTGCCTGACCAGGCCCAGTTGCCTGCCGCGGTGACCACGGCCCGCTGTCCGGCAAGCCGCGCAGAGGAAATACCCAGCGCGCCGGTCTTCACCTGCAGCGAGGCCTTGAGCGTCGGTGCCGTGCCGGTGAGCTGAACGAGCGGGTCCGGCAAGCCGGCAAGGTTTTTGGCGGCGAGGCTGAAATCCACGGCCGGGCGGGTGAGGGCGCCGGTCACCGAGAACGGACCGCTCAGCTGGCCGCGCGCTCCGCCGGGCAGCGGGTCGAGCGCGGTGGCGAGCGTGCCGGAGAGGTCCAGCGTCCGGTCTGCGAGGTCGACCGTTCCGGTGACCCCGACGCGGCCGCTGGAGAGCGCGGCACCTGTCTTGTCCAAAATGATGCGCTGCGTGGTGCGGTCGTAGCGGCCTTCGGTGTGCAGGGCGGTCGTGTCGCCAAATAGCGGCGCTGCGGCGCTGACACGGCCCAGCAGTCTGGCGATCTTCAGGTCGCCGGTGAAAGCGATGTCCGGCTGGCCGATGCTGATTTTGACGGGGCCTTCAGCGCCTTCGAACGGCAGGGCGTTTTCACCGCTGACCTTCAGTGCGGCCTTGCCTTGCAACAGCCAGTCTTTCCGGTCCTTTGCCGCGGTGCCGATGAAGGAGAGCTTGCCCGGCTCGCCAAGGACCGGCTGCAGGTCGGTCACTTCCACGTCCAGCCCGGCGGCTTCGGTCAGCGACCAGCTGCGCGTATCGACTGTACCGCGAACCGACAGCTTGCCTGCGCGCAGGGAGGTTTCCACGCCGAACGGTGCTTCCCGCAGGCCGGTCGTGCTTTCGAGGCGCACACTGGCCGTCTCGCCGACCAGCGACACGACCTGCCCGCTCAGCATGGGCAGGCGCGTCGCGTTGAGCTCGGCATCGGCGGTCAGGCGCTTGTCCTTGATCTTCAGCCGGGCGGTGGCAGCAGGCTGGTCGCCGATGGTCAGCGTGGCCTCGCCGGATGCGGTCTCGGGCGTGCCGGAGGCGGAAGCCTTCAGCGTGACACCGGTTCCGGTCTCAAGGCCGATCAGGTTGGCGATGACGCCGCCGGGCGCGCCATTGATGTCGGCGTCGAGGCTGAACGGGCCGGTCGCGTTGCGGCGCAGGTCGATCAGGAACCGGTCATTGCCGGTATCGCGCGGCGATGCATCAAGGCGCGCGGCGAGCGTGCGCCCATCCTGGTCATATCGGCCGGAGACATTGAAATGGGCTTCAGGTCCGGCAAAGCCCTCCTGGAAGGCGAGGTCCGGAATGGTCAGGCTGCGGAGCTTGATGCGGATGCTGCCGCCACCGCCGCTCGATGGTGGCTGCTTCTCCGTGACCGGCCGGCGGATGAAATTGAGCTCCCCCGCCGACAGGGCTTTGACATCGACGAGACCGGAGACGAGCGCCATGGGCGCCCAGTCCACCGTGACGTTCTGTGCAACAACCCAGTCACCTTTCGCATCGCGCACGGCGAGGCGACGCAGATACATCTTTCCGAGCGGATCACCCGAGAGGCCTTTGGCGTCGATCGTGCCATAGGCGCCCGCCTTGCGGCCATCGATCTGGGACAGCAGCCAGGCGCGCCCGCCATCGCTGGCGATCCAGATCCGCGCCGAGATGACGGCAATCACGATCACCAGCAACAGGGCCGCCGCAGCCGACAGCCACGGGCGTTTCCGGATTGGGGACAGGAGTGTTTTCAGGGCTGGCATCAGAAGGCCTGCCCGATGGAAATATAGATCTGGACCGGATCGTCGCCCTCGCGCGGGCTGATCGGTGTGGCGATGTCCAACCGGATTGGGCCGAAGCCGGGATAGTAGCGCACGCCGAGGCCGAAGGCGCTGCGCAGGTCACCAAATACTTCGCCGAAATCCGCCGCCGCGGCGCCTGTGTCCACAAAGGCGGCATAGCCCCAGCGTTTCGACTTGCGCCAGCGCAGTTCGAATGAGGCATCGAACAGCGCTTCGCCGCCGAGATAGTCGCCATCGAGGTTGGTTGGCGAAAGGGATTGGTAGGCGTAGCCACGTACCGTGCCACCACCGCCTGCGAAGAACAGGCGGTCTGCCGGCACGTCCGTGTCACCCATGAAGCCGCCAGCTTCCACGCGCGCGGCAGCGATCAGTTTATCCGTAAACGAATGGTAGGTCGTCGCATTGGTGAGGTAGCGCGTGTAGACGGCATTCACGGTGCCGGTCGAGACGCTGGGCTCCAGCGTCAGGAGCAGGCGGTTGCCGTCCTGCGGGTCCAGCGCGTTCTTGACGGTATTGTAGGTGGCGCTGAGCGGTGTGGAGAAGGTGACCTGGTCGATCGGGTCCGAGGGACCGGAGCGTGTCAGCTCGTACTCGACCGTGCGGGTTACATCGACATAGGCGCCGGCCGAGATTGTGAAGTTCTTGTTGAAAGGCTGCGACAGGGTTGCACCGGTCTTCAGGCCGGTCAGGTCGTAAGCGTCCGTCTCCTGCTGGCGGGCGCCGATTTCCGCATCCAGTGTCCGGCCATAGCGGCCGATGTTCGGCAATTCATAGCTTGCGGTCAGGTTGCGGCTGATGTTGGCGACGGCGCCTTCAACGCGCACCGTGTCGCCGCGGCCCGTGATGTTGCGCTTTTCCCAGAAGGCATCGATCCCGGCGCCCTCGGTCGTGGAAAGCGATGCGCCCACGCCGACGGAGCGGGGTTTCGATTCTGCCAGCAACAGCTCAACGGAATGGGTGCCGTCGGCATCAGGCGTTTCGGCAATTTCAATGCCGATACCGTCATACAGTCCGGACGAGCGCAGGCGTGTTCTCAGTGTCCGGATTTTTTCCGGCGTGTAGTAGTCGCCCATCTTCCAGCTCTGCATCACGCGGATGGCGGGCGGGCGGGTCGTGGCGTCGTCGGGCAGGATCAGTTCGCCCAGCTTCACCCGTGGGCCGGGGATCAGCGTGTAGGTAATCTCGACGGATGTCTCCGCGCGGGAGGCGAGCACGTCGATGTCGGCGCTGGTGGCGAAAGCGTATCCGGCCTCTTTCAGATGGTTCACCAGAACCGCGTCCATCCGCTCGATGGAACTCGTGTGGGCAGGCCCGCCGACCAGCAGGCCTTTCTTTGCCCGGTCGATTTCCGCATTCGTGCCAGGGTCGATGTCTCCCTCGTAGGCCACCGTGACGGACGCAATACGAAAGCGGGCGCCGGGTGTGACGTCGATTGTCGGTGTCGAGGCTGCGGTCTCGATCCGCTGTGGCATGGCGCTGACGGCGAGATAGCCTTCCGAGGAGAGGAATTCCTCGACCGTTTCAGCGGCCCGGTCCGCCCGGCGACGCGCTTCGAGAATGGAGGCGGGCGGGGTGTCGTAGGTCTGCAGGACCGAATTCGCGCGAGAGGCGAGATTGTCCGGCACGCCGTCTAGCGAGGCAGGGGCGTAAACGGTGCCCGAGATGCCGCCATTCGCGCCGTTTCCGCCCAGCAGCGTGCATGCCGAGAGCGTGCCCGCCAGCGCAAGGCTGGCAGCACCGCGGGCAAGACCCGCACCCTTCTGACGCGGGCGGGAAGGCAAGTGACGGCCGGGCATCGATTTAACCATGCGAGTTCTGGACCAAATTCATCGGTATTTCATGAATATGGGAGCTCAGATTGCCTGAATCCCGCATGAATTGCGGTAACTTCCTGTTAGGCCGCAGCCGCTGATACGGAGCCATTGTGCCGTTCTGCGCGTAAACTATGATCGACGGGTTTTCCGAAAGGCCCTTTTATGGACTATCTCCTGGTGCTTGCGGGCCTCGGCCTGCTGATCTTTGGCGGTGAGGGGCTCGTGCGCGGGTCTGTCGCGGTCGCCCGCAAGCTCAACATCTCTGAACTGGTCATCGGGCTTACCCTGGTCGGCTGCGGCACGTCGATGCCGGAACTCGTGACCAGCCTGCGCGCCATCGATACCGGCGCCGTTGGCATCTCCATCGGCAATGTGATGGGCTCCAACGTGGCGAACATCCTGCTCGTGCTGGGGGCGGCGGCGCTGGTAAAGCCGATCCTGACCAATCCGCGCGCCCTGAAGCGGGATGCGGCGGTGGTCATTGGCGCGACGGCGGCGCTCTGCTGGCTGATCTGGCTGGACTCGTTCACCCGTCTCAGCGGCTTCCTGCTGCTGGCCGCGCTGATCCTGTATATCGCCCTGTCCCTGATTGCGGACCAGAAGGGCGATACGCCTGAGGCCGAGATGCACGCCGGCGAGGGGGAGATCGTCGAGGTCGAATACGGCATGGTGAAAGGCCTGCTGATCGCAGCTCTGGGGCTGGCCGGCATCGTGTTCGGCGCGCGCTTCATGGTCGACGGGGCGGTCGGTATCGCGCGCGACATCGGCGTCAGCGAGGCGGTGATCGGCATGTCCATCGTCGCCATCGGTACCAGCTTGCCGGAACTGGCGACCTCGCTCGCCGCGGCCCGCAGCGGCAAGGCCGATGTGGCGCTCGGTAACATCATCGGCTCCAACATCTTCAACATTCTCGGCATCCTCGGCGTGACCGCGCTGGTGCACCCGTTCAGCGTGATGAAGGCCCACACGGGCGATATCGCAGGCGAGGCCATGCAGGCAGGCGGGCAGAGCATTGTCACTTCCACCGATATCGGCGCGCTGGTGCTGTCCCTGTTCTTCCTTTTCCTGTTCGGCATGACCGGCCGGAAGATCGCGCGCTGGGAAGGGGGGCTTCTTCTGGCGGGCTATGCGCTTTACATGGGGCTTCTGTTCAACATCATCCCTGTCCCGGCGCTGTTCTAATATGTCTGACAATCCGATCTACCAGAACCTCGGCCAGCTCGGCCAACAGACCGCCCAGCCGCAAAGCCCTGAGGAAGCGCAGCTGGAGCGCGTGCCGAACCCGCACGCCGGGACGCTGTACCTGACGCGCTTCGTTGCGCCGGAATTCACCTCGCTCTGCCCGGTGACCGGCCAGCCGGACTTTGCCCATCTCGTGATCGATTATGCGCCGGGCGACTGGCTGGTGGAGTCCAAGAGCCTGAAGCTCTACCTCACCAGCTTCCGCAATCATGGCGCTTTCCACGAAGACTGCACGGTCTCCATCGGCAAGAAGATCTTCGACTTCACCGAGGCGAAATGGCTGCGCATCAGCGGCTACTGGTATCCACGCGGTGGTATCCCGATCGACGTGTTCTGGCAGTCCGGCGACGTGCCGGCAGGGCTTTATGTGCCCGATACCGGCGTCGCATCCTATCGCGGGCGGGGCTGAGGCTCAGCTTTCCCAGCGAGTAATCTTTTCTGCCATGTCGGCGCGCGGGCGTTCGGGCGGCGCCGCCGTGGCTGTTCCCAGATAGATGAAGCCAGCAACACGCTCGCCGTCCTCCAGGCCCAGCAACTTGCCCGCGTCGTCGTCAAAGGCGGGCCATTCCGACAGCCAGTTACCGGCCCAGCCGCTGGCATTGGCCGCCAGCAGCAGGTTGTAGCACACGGCCCCGGCGCTGAGTTCCTGCTCCCAGACCGGGGTCCGGCCATCATTCACGGGTGAAGAAATCACGCAAACGACGACAGGCGCGCGCAGCAGTAGTTTGCGGGCCGTCTCGACCTCCGGTTCCGGGTCCCCGCGGCCCTTTCGGATATCTGCCAGGCCGTCCCCGAAGCGGGCGCGGGCTTCGCCTTCGAACACGACAAAGCGCCAGGGGGCGAGCTTGCGGTGATCCGGCACGCGGGCCGCGATCTGCAGCAATTCATCCAGATCTGCCGGTGAAGGACCGGGGGCGCCCATGAACTGCTTGTTGGCCGAGCGGCGCAAGGCAAGCAGCGCGCGAGCTTCGGCACTGGGTCTGACAGCAAGCATCGGTTCACCGAGCGGCGGGGCGGGAGGAAACCTTTTCGTCATACGCCGTCCCTACAGTGAACTGATCCGGGCGAAAAGCGGGCTTTCAGATTCAGGGCTTGCCGGAAGGGTGATCGCAGTCTATTTTGGTGAACGCTGTTCACTTTTCGAACATTGAACTTTTCGAGCACAGATCGTGGCCGCGGCATGGATTCGGACTATCCCCTCGAGCAGACCCCCGCGACGCGGCGGCGCAACAAGGTGCGCGAGGCAATCCTCGCGGCTGCCGAGCGCATGTTCGCCAAGGAAGGTGAGAGCGGCCTGTCGATCCGCCGCCTGGCCGACGAAATCGATTATTCCCCCTCCGCCATCTACAAGTATTTCGGCTCGAAAGAGGAGCTGCTGGAGGAGCTGAAGGATTCCTTCTTCGAGCGGCTGCTGGCGCAGGTGGACCGGGTGTCTGCCGCCCGGATGGACTTCCACGACCGCGCCCGCGCCTGCGTGACAACCTATGTCTCCACGGCGACGGCCCGGCCGCACCACTATGCCGCGGCCTTCTCGTCGATCCCGACGCCGGAGGAACTTGCCGTGCGCCGGCAGCTCAGCTGGGATGACTTCATCGCCACGTCCAAGGGGCAGGCATTCAAGATTCTCGTCGACCTTGTTGAAGAAGGTCAGGCGCTGGGCGTGTTCGATCCGGCGCTGGAGCCGATCAAGGCTGCAAAGTCGATCTGGGCTTCTTCCCATGGTCTCGCCCTGTTGATGATCCACATGCCCATCCTGCCGGACATGCAACCCTGTCCGACGCAAACCGACGGCGACTTCGTCGCGTATCACGCTGACATCGTCATGCGCGGCCTGGCCGTACCTGCTGAAACTCCGCAGAAGAACGGAACACGCTCATGACCCATTCACATCCCTATGAGGGCAATGAGATCCGGGAAAAGAAGCCGACTGTGCTGAAAGGGCTGGTCTTTGTGTTGCTCCTTGTCTGCTTTGGGGCAGGCATTTTCTTTGCCTCCACGCGCCTGCGGAGTGCGGAAGGGCCGAAAGTCGCCCATGAGGCGCCGGCGCCGCTGACGGTCGCCGTCGTCACGGTCGAGCCGACTCAAGCGTTCGACCTCAAGGAAAGCTATACCGGCCTCGCCGAAGCGCGCCGTACCAGCATGCTGGGCTTTGCCTCCAGCGGACGCATCGCCGAGATCCGCGCCGATGTCGGCGACAATGTGAAGAGCGGAAATGTATTGGCGCGACTCGATACCCGCAGTCTGCAAGCGCAGCTCGCTTCGGCCAATGCGCAGGTGGAAGAAGCCCGCGCGGCGCATGACCTGGCTCTCAGCACTGCGCAGCGCCAGCGCCAGCTGAAACTGCAGGGGCATGTCTCGCAACAACGTGTTGACGAGGCTGAAGCGCAGGCGAACACCGCGCTTGCCCGCGTCGAAGCCGCCAAGGCGCAGGCCGATACGCTTCGTGTGCAGATCGACCTGGCGGCCATCACGGCGCCGTTCGATGGCGTGGTCACCCAGCGTCTGTCGGATGAGGGCGCCATCGCTGCAGCGGGCCAGCCTATTCTGGAACTTGTAGAGAAGAGCCATCTCGAAGCCCGTCTCGGCCTGCCAGCCGCCAGTGCAGCGCTGCTGGAACCGGGGCGTGAATACAAGCTGGTGACCGACACCGGCGAGGTGACGGCACGCCTGCGCAACGTAACCGGCGTGATCGACGCGAACCAGCGTACCGTCGGGGCCGTGTTCGACATCGAGAACCCGGATGCTGTCGCCGCCGGAGCCGTCGTGCGTCTCGCGCTGGACCGGAGCGTCGGCGAGGAAGGCTTCTGGGTGCCGGTAAAGGCGCTGTCCGCTGCTTCCCGGGGCCTGTGGACAGTGTACGTCGCAGACCCCTCAGGCGATGGATGGACGGCAGTGCCGCGCCCGGTCGAGATGGTGCATAGCGACGGCGACCGCGCCTATGTGCGCGGCCCGATCCAGCCCGGCGAGCGGGTCATCGTCGACGGCCTGCAGCGCATCACCCCCGGCATGCCTGTGGCACCCCGCGAGTCCCAGCGGGCCAATCTTTCAGGCGACTGACGGGCCATGTCCAAGGCACTCAGCCTCTTCTACCGCCTGCCGCGCCTGACCGCGCTGTCCATGCTGATCATGCTGATCGGCGGACTGGGTGCGATGTTCACGTTGGGGCGGCAGGAAGACCCGACCCTGATCGAGCGCTTCGGTACGGTTGTCGCGTTCCTGCCGGGCGCAGACGCCGAGCGGATGGAGGCGCTGGTCACGGAGCCGCTGGAATCTGCATTGATGGAATTGCCGGAGCTGGAGGAGGTCCATTCGACGTCCCGGGCCGGTGTCACCCAGATAAATCTGAATGTTCGTGAAGACCTGAACGCCACCGAAGTGGACAATGCCTGGACGCTCATCCGCCAGAAAGTGAGCCAGGCACAGGCTGAATTTCCCGCAGGCGTCTCACCGCCCGAAGTGACGCAGCAATATGTCGGCGCGGCGACGCTGGTGATCGGTATCCGATGGGATAGCGAGGAAGATCCGCCCATGGCGGTGATGCGGCGGCTTGCGCTGGACCTGCAGGACCGGTTCGAGCGCCTTCCGGGCACGGAACTGACGCAAACTTACGGCCTGCCGTCGGAAGAGGTGCGCGTGGTCATGGATCCCGATGCCCTGGCGGCGACCGGGCTCTCTTTCCGGCAGGCTGCGGCAGCGCTGGCGGCGGGGGACTCCAAGGCCCCGGCGGGGCGGCTGCGCGCGGAAGGCGGCAATGTCGGCTTCCAGATCGGCGGGGAGTTCGACTCCATTTCACGGGTGCGGTCCGTGCCCATAATCCAGCGGGGCGACGGTACGGCGGTGCGCCTCGGCGACATCGCGGATGTCCGCAAGGGCCTGACCGACCCGCCGGTGAACATGGCGTTCGAGAACGGATACCGCGCCATCCTGATCGGGGTCTATATCTCGCCCGGGCAGCGCGTGGACCAGTGGGCAGAAACGGCCCATGCCATCGTCGAGGATTTCTCGCGCGACACGCCGCCGGGCCTGACCATCCGGACGATTTTCGACCAGAGTACCTATACGAATGCCCGCCTGACCGGGCTTGCGCAGAACCTGCTGATCTCGGCCGGGATCGTGTTCTGTGTCCTGTTCCTGACGATGGGCTGGCGGTCTGCCTTCGTGGTCGGCATGGCCCTGCCGCTGACCGTGGCGCTGGTGCTGATCCTGTTCAAGGTGTTCGGCCATCCGCTGCACCAGATGTCAGTTACGGGGCTGGTCATTTCGCTCGGTCTGCTGATCGACAATGCCATCGTGGTGGTGGACGATTTCGACCAGTGGCGGGTGCGCGGCCTGAACCGGCTGGACGCCATCGAGCGCAGCCTGAAACACCTCGTGGCCCCGCTTGGCGCCTCGACGCTGACGACGGCGCTGGCCTTCGCGCCGATCGCCATGCTGCCCGGCCCGGCAGGCGAGTTCATCGGCATGATCGGCCTGTCAGTCGTCTTTGCGATCTGCTCCTCCTTCCTGATTTCGATGACGGTGATCCCGGCCATGGCGGGCTGGTTCGACCGGACACGCGGCTGGGAGCGGGGCGAGGCGAGCCGTCCGCGCCGCTGGTGGCGCGACGGCATCACGTTTGATTTCATCTCGGACGGCTACCGCGCCACGGTGGAAGCGGTGCTGCGCTTTCCGCCGTTCGGGATCGTGCTCGGGCTGACCCCCGCGATCCTCGGCTTCTGGCTGGCGGGGCAGTTGCCGAACCAGTTCTTCCCGCAAACCGAACGTGACCAGTTCCAGCTGACGCTGCAGCTGCCGCCCGAAGCGAGCCTCGCCGACACGCAGGCCGCAACGCATCGGGCGACCGAACTGATCCGCTCCCTCGACGGAGTGAAGGATGTCACCTGGGTGCTGGGGGAGCCGGCACCGCGGGTCTACTACAATGCCATCAACAATACGCGCGGTGTGGAGGGGCTGGCCTCCGGCTGGGTGCAGCTGGACAACAATCTCCGTACACGCCAGATCGTAGCGGACGTGCAGCGCATGGTCCGGGCCGAGTTCCCGTCCGCGCGCTTCCTGGCATTGCCCTACGAGCAGGGCCCGCCCGCCGATGCGCCGGTGGAATTCCGTATCCTCGGCGATGATTTCGAGGTGCTGAACCGGCTCGGCAATGAGACGCGCGCCGTGCTCGCCCAGACACCTGGCGTGACCTACACGGTTGCCTCGCTGCAGCTCGGCGCGCCGACGATGAAGCTGAATGCCGACGAGACGGCGGCCGCCCTGACCGGCGAACGCCTGACGGACCTGGCGGCTGACCTGAATGCCGAACTTGAAGGCGTGCGCGCCGGATCCGTTTTGGAGGGCACTGAGGAGTTGCCCGTTATGGTCATCGCGCCGGACAGCCGCCGGCGGGAGCTTTCGAATTTGCGCTCGGCCACGGTGGGTTCCGGTGCCGGCGGCACGCCATTGTCGGCGCTTGGCCAGCTGTCGCTCGATCCGGAGACGGCCGTCATCACGCGCTGGGACGGCCAGCGGATGAACCAGATCCTGGCCTATCTCGAACCGTACACGATCCCGGCGCCGGTGCTTGCGGACTATCAGGCGCGCCTCGAAGCGACCGGCTTCACCGTGCCGGCGGGCTACAGCGTCGTCATTGGCGGGGAGGCGGAGAATTCCGCCGATGCCGTGACGGACCTTGCGAGCGTTGGCGTACCGCTGATCCTGGTCATGGCCGGGGCGATCATGCTGGTGTTCAACTCCTTCCGCATGATGGTGCTGATCCTGTCGACGGGCTTCCTGTCCATCGGGCTCGCCTTCTTCGGGGTCTGGCTGTTCAACCTGCCCATGGGGTTCAACGCGATCGTCGGCAGCCTTGGCCTGCTGGGTATTTCCATCAACGCCTCGATCGTGGTGCTGAGCCTCCTGAAGGCAGACCCGTGGGCGATGGCGGATGATGTGATCCGCCAGCGCGAGATCGTTGTGGATGCGACGCGCCATATTGTGGCGACGACGCTGACCACGATGGGCGGCTTTGTTCCGATCCTCCTGTCCGGGGACAATTTCTGGCTGCCATTGGCGGCAGGGATCTCTGGCGGCGTGGCCGGATCGGCGCTGCTGTCACTGTATTTCACCCCGGCGATCTTCCGGATCATGACCTACAAGCCGGTGCGCCGCCTGTTCGGCTACCGGCCCGCCCTGCCGGAGACATCCGGCGAATAAACCGATTGTGAGCGGGGCAGGGCTTGATGCCTGCGGCAAGCTGCCCCATGTGAGCTTCACACCCTGAGCAAGAGGGAACAGGAATGCCAGAAAATCCCGACATCGGCGCCCCGCCGCCCGCGTGGAAACGCCTTCGCTTCGAAGCTGCTGCCGCTGCTGCAGATGAGCCTTCACTGGCCGGCTATATCAATGCCGCGATCCTGGCCCATGACTCGCTGTGCGATGCGCTGTCCTATCACCTGGCTGAAAAGATCGGCGACTCCACCATCGGCACCCAGCAGGTGCGCGATATCCTGTCGGACGCCTGCGACTCCCATGACGAGCTGGTCGAGAAGGCAGAGGCCGACATGATGGCCGTTCTGGAGCGCGACCCAGCCTGCCGCGGCCTGCTCCAGCCCTTTCTGTTCTTCAAGGGCTTCCAGGCTCTTCAGACGCACCGCATCGCCAATGTACTGTGGCGTGAAGGCCGCGAGACGCTGGCCTTCCATTTCCAGTCCCGCGCCTCCGAACTGTTCGGCGTCGACATCCATCCGGCGGCCCGGATCGGCAAGGGCGTCATGCTGGACCACGCAACCGACATAACCATCGGTGAAACGACGGTCGTCGGCGATGGCTGTTCCATCCTTCAGGGCGTGACGCTCGGCGGGACCGGCAAGGAAGTCGGCGACCGCCACCCGAAGATCGGGCGCGGCGTGCTGGTGTCCGTCGGCGCGAAAGTGCTGGGCAATATCCACATTGGCGACGAAGCCAAGATCGCGGCCGGTTCGGTTGTCCTGAAGGACGTTCCGGCGCACTGCACCGTGGCAGGGGTTCCGGCGAAGATCGTTTCCGGCCCGTCCTGCTGCCAGCCGGCCAGGACGATGGACCAGTCGCTGCCGGACGCTGCCGACAGCTGACGCCTGCGTTCGGGCTCAGTTCGTCTTTCTGCCGACGATGACATAGCCGTGGGTGATGCCTGCGCCGGTCTTCACGTTCATGGCGCCGAAGAGTTCATCGGCCGTGATCCAGAAGGGCGGGTATTTGTAGCGGGACACATCCAGGATGAGGAACATGTCCGTGTCCGCATGATACGCGGCGACGGGGGAAATGTGCCCGCCTGACAATTGTCCGACTTCGGCGCGATTGTAGTTTACCACAATGTACTCTGCCGAGGTTTCGAGGACCCGGCGCGCTGTCTCGCGGAATGATGCGACCGAGACCGTGCTGGCATAGACCGTTGCCGCGCGCACGCCATGCGCTTCGAAGAACTGGCCGAGCGTCGAGAGCGGTGTGCCGAAGCGGCGGATAACCGCGCGCGGTGTGATGCTGTGGGTTTCGCGCGTAAACACATTGTCCTGATCAAACAGGCCGTGCTGGTCTGAATGCGAAGTGCCGGGACGGGCAATCCCCAGTGCGTTCAGCACCATGGTCATGCTGGCCGGGCCGCAGAAGGTTGGCGACTCCTGCGTGACGAAGTGCATGCTGAGCGGGACATAATCCGCAATGGCATCAGCCTCGCGGAGCAGGCGCGTGCCTTCCGCCGTGTCGAGCGATACGAGGTTCGGCGGCAGGTCGAGCGGCATAGGCGCCGCAGGCGGCGGCGCCTGACGGCGGGCGTCGGTCAGCTCATAGCCCAGTCTGGATACCAGGCGTCGCACTCGATACGGCACTACCACGCGGGTCTTCTCCATTCTCCGGACGGGACGATTCAGGGAAACAATGCCAGTTTCATGCCTGTCGAACCGGTTGGGGGGCATGTTGTGCGGGCGCGGCTTTTCCCGCGCGGCGGGACTCCTGTCCGGCGAATTCGTATCTCGCACGAAAAAGCATGGCCAGAATTGATTTTCTTTCTGCATCCACGCCCGTTTGTGCTCGCAAAGATTGTTGCTCATCGGCGTTTCGTCTAAATCTGGATATCTGAAAAACGGCACGTTTTCGATAAAATTCCGCGTCAGAAGGGGGCGGTCGGGTGAGCTATGAAACCGTCGACGGGGAAGAGAAGGCGCGCGTGACGCGCTCGCGCCGCATTGTCCGTAGAGACGATCATTTGCCTTTTGTCCCGTTTGGTGTGATCCCGCTCGCTGGTCTCGGCTTGTTGTTCCTGATTGCCATCGGCCCGTTTGCCTTCGGCGTGCAGAGTGCGACCAAGCGTGCGGTGGCGGAAGCGCTGGCCGCCAATGGCATGGATTGGGCGCGGACATCCGTCAGCGGACAATCTGTCACCATCTCCGGCGAACCGGCCTCCGGCGCAGAAGCGCACAAGGCGCGGATGATCGCGAAGGAAGCCGCCTCGGCAACGCCTTTCGGGCTGGCGCGTCCGGCCACGCGCGTGACGGTACCGCAGGGGCCGTACAAGGCCCGGCCCGAGACGCGCGATGAGGAGGAAACCGCCGCTGTCGCCCCCTTGCAGGACGTGACCGACGATGCTGCTGCCGCGCCGTCCTGGCATTTCACCATCACCAACAGCGTACTGACGCTGACCGGCGCGATGCCGGACCAGGCCACGAAGGACACGGTCGTGCGCCATGCCTTCAACAAGATTTCTCCCCCATACATCACCGGCGTCGATGACCAGCTGGAAATCGCAGGAGTCGAGCCTCCCGCCGGTTACATCCAGGTGGCGATGCGCGGCGTGAACACGATCTCGAAGTGCGACACCGGCCAGGCCGCGTTCGAGCAGGGGCGGTTCAGCCTGCGCTGCGAACTGCCGGAATCCGAGGCCGCCGCGGTCCGACGTGACGCGAATGCGTCGATGCCGCTGGGTACGGTCGGCAAGGTCGATATCCTGCCACATGAAGCGGTCATCACCTGTGAGGCGGAACTTTCCGATTTACTCATGGATGCGCGCATCGAGTTCGACTCCTCAAGTTCCGTGATCGATGCTTCCAGCAATGCGCTGCTGGATGCTGTTGCGGCAGCGGTGCGGCGATGCCCCGGCACGCTGCGGATTGAAGGCCATACGGACTCCACCGGACCGGAAGACGACAACGAAACTCTGAGCCGCAACCGGGCGCTGGCGGTGCGCAATGCGCTGGTCGCCCGCAATCTCGACCCCCAGCGCCTGATCGCCGAAGGCTATGGCGCAACCCGTCCGATCGCCGGAAACACCACGCCGGAGGGGCGCGCGCGCAACCGCCGGATCGAGATCCGCGTCGTGCGGGCGTCCGAATGAAGTTTAACCCAACAGGGGGCTCCGGCCTCCGCCACGAGTAAAATCCATGCTGTTCCTGCTGCTCCAGATTTTCCTGCTGATGGTCCTCGCCGCCGCGTGCGGAGCGGCCCTTGCCTGGTGGTGGTTCCGCCGGAACTATGAGGATGTCACGGTCTATCACGAGGAATTGGTGGCGGGTGCCCAGAGTACGAAGGACAAGCCCGCGCCGGTAACGAACGAGGAGCTGAAAGTAAGCCTGAAAGAAGGCCTGAAAGAAGGATTGGCCAGCCTCGCCCCGCCGGACTTGTCGCCCCTGAATGAGCGCCTCGCCAGGATCGAAGGCGCCCTGTCGCTGACCGGCAGTGCCGGCCTAGGCGCCATCAATGACCGCTTCACCGAGATGCGCGGCCTGATCGCCGAGGTGCGTGAGACGGGCATGGGCGGGCTTGAAGGCCGTCTCGGCCGGATGGAGACCCTGATGCAGCAGCCCGACGATGCGCTGGAAGGCGTGGGCGGGCGCCTGTCCGAAATCGAGAGCATGCTGGTCTCGGTCTCGAACGAAGTGGCCAGCCTGCAGAATGCCGATCTCGATCCGCTCGAAATCCGTCTTGCACAGCTGGAAGAACTCGTCCGTGGCCAGACGGCACCGGAAGTGGACCTCGGACCGGTCCATTCCGGCCTTGCCCGGCTGGAGCTTGCCATCGAGAACATGGAGTTCCCGGCGGTCGACTTCGAGCCTGTGCGCACGCACATGGCGGCGATGGAAGCCCGGCTGGCCGAGTTTGCCGACCGGATCGACACCGCCCGGAAGGCCGACATAGAGGAACTGATGATCCGCATGTCGACGCTGTCTTCCTCGCTGGCGGGTCTGCGCGTGCCGGATCTCGACTCGGTGAAGGAGCGCCTGTCGAAAATCGAGGACGCAGTCGCCAACATCGACCTGCCGGAGACCGACTTCACGCCGCTGGTAAACGAGTTCCGCAATATCGAAGGCATGCTGCGCGCACCGTCCGACGATATGCGCATCGTGCAGACAAAGCTGGCCGACATTGAAGGCGGCAGCGCCTCTCTGCATTCCAAGCTGTCGGGCGTTGAGCACACCGTTGCGATGCTGGCCCGGTCGGGTGTCGACCTGACACCAGTGCAGGCGCGCCTGTCCAGCGTCGAATCTGCGCTCGCCTCGCTGCGGGTGGAGATGCAGTCCATGCCGGACTTCGGGCCGATGGAGCGCCGCCTCGCCGCACTGCAGGATTCCATGCTGGCAATGCGCGAGCCGGACCTGTCACCGGTGATCTCCTCCATGCGCAAGCTGGATGCCCGGCTGGACATGGGCGCGGTCGACAGCCGTCTCGCCAATATCGAGTACACGCTGGCGGCCTTGAACCACATCCTGCGCGCCCGCGATTTCGGCCACCTGCGCGGGGAAGGCGAGTATGTCTACCGGCAGCCCGTCTACACGCCGCCGCGGGCTGAGCCGCCAGCGTTCGCCACCATAGATCAGGCCTTCCCAAAACCCGCGCCGCCGCAGCGCTCGGCTGAGCCTGACCCTGCGCCGGAGCCGGAACCCGAGGCTAAGCCGGACAGCCCGGCTCATCCGCTGGAAATCGCCCTGCGCCCTGGCGACAAGGCGAACCTGCTGGTCGAAGCGGCCTTCGGCAGTGAAGACGATCTGGAAGTGATCAACGGCATTGGCCCCATGCTGGGCGAGCTGCTGAACGAGATCGGCGTCTACTATTTCTGGCAGATCGCCGAATGGGGCCCGGCAGAGATCGAATGGGTCGACAACAAGCTGGAGCATTTCAAGGGCCGGATCGAGCGGGACGAATGGGTCAGTCAGGCAAAGGAACTGGCCAAACTGCCAACATCTGCAAAGCATCCGGCCGGCTGATCAACTCTTCGCGGGCGGTCTTTATCTTCCCCTTTTCCCCTCCGCCGAATTGCGGTTAGGGTAGGCGTCAGTGCTGGGGATGAAGGTGACGATCTCAAGGGAAGGGGACACGCGCCATGCTTCGCCTATTACTGCTTGGAATTGCAGGTTTTTTCGCCATGCTATCCGCGCAGGCCGACACGGCCCCGCCGCCGCGCTATGCGTTGGTCATCGGAAATTCTGACTACCAGCAGCGGGGATGGCAGCTCGCCAATCCCGCAAATGATGCCCAATTGATGGCCACCTCCCTGGCCGATGTCGGCTTTCAGGTCGATCTTGTCCTCAATGCCAGCGAAGACCGGATGGAGGAGGCATTCGCCGCCCATGGTGCGCGCCTGAAGGCTGGCGGCAAGGGCGCGGTGGGCCTGATCTATTATGCCGGGCACGGCGTGCAGTCCCAGGGGCTGAACTATCTCGTGCCGGTGGATGCGAATGCCCGCTCCGAACAGGACATCTGGCGGCAGGCGCCGCGCCTCGGCGATGCGCTGCGCTATGTCGAGGATGCGGGCAACGCCGTGAACTTCGTGATCCTCGATGCCTGCCGGGACAATCCGCTGCCGAGCGCAACGCGAAGTGCAGCTGGCGGGCTGGCAGAGGTGAAGCCCGCGCGGGGGCTGTTGATCTCCTATTCCACGGCGCCCGGCTTTGTTGCCTATGACGGCGATGGCGAGAACTCTGCCTTTGCGATCGCGCTGGCGCAGACGCTGAGCCAGCAGAATCTGATCGCGGAACAGGTGTTCAAGCGGGTGGCCGACAGCGTGAACGCGGCGACCGGCGGGTTGCAGACACCGTTCTACAATTCCGGCCTGACCGGCGCGGATTTCTGCTTTGCCGGATGTAGCGGTGCCCCGGCGCCTGCGCCGACGGTGATCTCGGACTCCGTTCTCTCCACCCGCCTGCCGGCCGGCACGCGCTCCACCGCGTCGACCGGTGAAGCCCCCGTCGCAGGACCGGCAGCCTCGCCTGCCGTGGGCACCGTGTCCGGCCTGGTGCGCCAGGGTGCCTTCGCAGCGGCGGCCAATGGCGGCCCGGTCGAAGCGCGCAGGTTCAAGGACTGCACCGACTGCCCGCAAATGGTGGCTATTCCTGCAGGCAGCTTCCTCATGGGCTCTCCGGAGAGCGAGCCGGAGCGCAAGGACACCGAAGGCCCACAATGGGAGCCGCAGGTCGCGATGTTCGCTGCCTCGGAAAAGGAAATCAACTGGGCCGATATCGATGCCTGCATCGCCGCAGGCGGTTGCGCGGGCAATGCGGCGCAAGCGCAAACCCGCTCCGACCGCTGGAGGCGCAGCGCCATGCCCGCCATCAACATCACCTGGTGGGAAGCGATGGATTATGTCCGCTGGCTGAACGAGCAGGTGGACGGTGAGCCCTATCGCCTGCTGAACGAGGCCGAGTGGGAATACGCCGCCCGCGCAGGCACGACGACGGCCTTCAATACCGGCGACTACCTCACCGACAAGGACGCGAACTTCAATGCCGGCGGGCGCCAGTACAATGGCGGGCCGAAAGGGAAATGGCCGCGCCAGCCGATGCCTGTCGGGTCTTATCCGCCGAACGTCTTCGGCCTCTACGACATGCATGGCAATGCCGCCGAATGGGTCGCTGATTGCTGGAGCCATGACTATCTGGGCCGCATCGGCAAGGCTGAGGCCGAGCCGGGCGCGGAGAAATGTTCCCGTGCGTTGCGGGGCGGCAGCTGGGAGAAGGTCCCGTCCTATGTCCGCTCCGCCGTGCGCGATGCGTACCCGCCGGGCGGGCGTGACGATGCGATTGGCTTCCGGGTGGCGCGGGATCCTGATCCGTCATGATCCAGTCCATCAGCCCCCTGATCAGTCATCACCGGGACCAGTTGAAAGCCGAGTCCCGGCTGAACCGGACCCTCCTGATCGGGGCGATGCTGGCGGCACTGGCGGCGTTCAGCGTGTTCCTGCTGACCCTGTTCGGGCACTATCCGCTGCCCATGGGCGAGGGCATTTTTGCCGGGAATCCCGAGCGTATCCTCGGCGCCTCCAACTTCTTCGTCGCCACGGCGATCGGCGCAGCTCTCCGGATGTGGCGGATGAGGCAGACGCGGATCAAGCTGCTGATCGCGGAGGCCTTCCTGCGCGAGAATGAAGACGAAACAGGGCTGCGCCTGCTGCTGGAGCCGATGTTCGGCCCTAATGTCTGGCGTGGAACGAAGCTGAAAGATGCCGGGGGAACGGAGTGGTGAGCACGGAAAACGAAACGGGCCGGTCGCCGGTCACATCGCTGGACCTGCTGATGGAGTTGCAGGGGGAGCAGCAATCCTTTCGCTTCCTCGTGCGGGCGCTGGCGGCGCTGCTGGCCACCGCCGCGGTGATCGCGGTGGGCAGTGTGATCTATTTCTATTTCGAGCTTCAGGGCCTTCGTGCGGAATATGTGCGACAGGCGCAACTGAACGAGGTGAATCTCCGCATCGTGGCAGGCGAGGCGAGCCGCCAGCGGGAATCGACGCAGGCCCAGTTGGTTGCCATCCGCGAGGAGAACGAGGCCGCCCGCAGGCAGGCCGAGCTGTCGCGTGAACTGCAGCAGGCCGGATCGCCCGGCCAGATCGCCTCCTACAAGGACCGCGCCGTCTCCATCGCGCGCGGGCACATCCTCGGCAAGACGATGAATGAGGTGACTTCGCAGGTCGTCGCCATGGTGCTGCGTGCTGATCAGGCCGGCAGTGTCAGCCTGCTGACGAATGGCGAGCGCGTGTTGTTGCAGGCGGCGCTGGACGATTGGGGCGGCCAGGTGGAATCCGCAACCGTGCGCAGCGAGTTCCAGACCTTGCTGGACGATAGTAACGGCCTCGCTGATCAGGGTGTCGGTGCGGCCGGTCTCGCCATGCTCGAATACCGCAAGGCGAACGGCAATTCCCTCGGCTGGAACCGGGGCTGCTCCACCGTAGTGGATTATGTGAACCAGGCTGCAGCGCGCGGTCTCAACGAGCCGATGCTGCTGCTCTGGAAAGGCCAATGCCTGCGCAAGCGCGGCGATGCCTTGCTGGCCTATGAGGCGTTCAGTCAGGCGGCGAAGCTGATGGAGACCGACCCGGAAGATATCACGCTGGAACAGTCGCAGATGGCCCACCATGGCGTCGGCACGACGCTGATCGCGCTGGCGGCACAGTCGCAATTGCCGGAAGGGCAGGACAGGAACCTTGCCCTGCAGGAGGCGCTGTCGGAGCTGCGCACAGCCGCCAAGATACGGGCGGACCGTGGCTCCACTCGTGTTGGGGTGGCGTACACGGAAGAAAACATGGGCTTCATCTATATTCTGGAGCAGGACTGGCCCGCTGCGCTGTCCCATACGGAAAACATCGACAATATCCTGCCGCTGGCCTGGAACCTGACCGTACGTAACATCGCGGCGCGTGAGAACGAACAGGCGCTGAAGCGGGCTGGGACCAGCCGCGAAGCGGTACAGGAAATGAGGCGTATCCAGAACGACACCGCCATGGTGCTGTCGCTGATGGATTGCGGCCAGATCGACAAGGCAGAGCTGATGCGCCTGTTGCCGCAGACCTATTCTGACGAAGTCGATGAGCTTGCGGCGCATTGCCTTGTGGAATCGGGCGGGATTTGATGCAGCCTTGCTGTTGAACCCGAAGAGAAACCAACTAGGTTGCGCCTCGCGAAGAAAAGGACACCGATAATGAACCGCGAAGAAACGCTCCGCCTCGAAGCCTATCTCAAAGAGAAGCTGAATCCCGGCCTGCGCCTGCTGCCGCGCGACAAGACGGACGATTCTGTCGAGGTCTATCTCGGCGCCGAATTCATTGCCGTCGTCTACAAGGACGTCGATGAGGGCGAGACATCCTACCAGTTCCAGATGACCGTGCTGGAAGAAGACATCAACGGCTAAGCCGTTGCGGGACCGTCCCGGTGCTGGAACGGTCCCTTTCCGGGCCATGATGTGTCGTCCCTTAGAATGGGAGCGCACACAGATCCGGCTCGACCCATTCGCGCCGGGCCTTGACGCTGAACAGCGTCTCCCGCCGCCAGTAATCGAGAATCCAGTCCGGCTTTCCGCAAGGGCCGGCCAGAAGGCCTGACAGGACTTCATGCAGCGGCGTGCCCCCGGGCGTGCCGCGATACGCATGTTCGGCGGCCTTCAGCGAAGCGATGGTGATCGTCTCGTGATAGCCTTCGGTTTCGGTATTCTTGCCGCCTACGGATTCATTGTAGGCGCGGATCATGCCGGGCATGTCGCGATAGGCGGCAAGCGCATCTTCCGCGATCAAGCCGAGGGCTGCAGCCCAGTGGGCGGCATGGGTCCATTTCTCCTTCGGCAGGGTGCGATTGCGGAAGCCTTCCAGCAATTCTGTTATGTCGGCATCTGTTTCAAAACTCATCTTCCTGTTCCTTCAGTCATGGCGGGACCAAAACAAAAGCCCCGCCGGGTGGCGGGGCTTGTTTGGTCGAATGCTGATCTGACGCGCGGTCAGTCAGGCAGTCGCCAGGCACAAGCACGCGCCGGCTGGATAAGCCGGGTCTGTTGTTGAACGGTGATTGCGTGTTTGTGCATGCGGGCGAGGTAGCGGCTCTGGCCGGAGATGGCAAGTCCGTATTTGTCCGTAGGCGGAAGCGCCTTAGAAAAGCGAACCCTGCTGGCCTTTTGGTCTGGCCTTGGGCGGTTTCGAGGCAGGGGCCGGGGGTGGGCCGGACGATCCGCTGGGCACTGCGGTGACATCACCATCGGCGAAGCTGATCTTCAGGCTGGCAGCGCTGGCGGCCGGTCCGGCGGAGCGGACGAGTTTGCCGTCTCCATCCCGCACCAACGCATAGCCGCGCTTCAGCGTCGACTGGTAGGACAGGGTCTCCAGCAGCTTGCCCTGATTGGCGAGGGCGGTTTCGCGTTGCTGCATCAGGCGCGTCAGCGCGGGCCGCGCACGCACGGCGACATCGCGCAGGCGCTGCTTCGAGGTGCGAATTTCGCTGCGCAGGCTGGCGGGGCTGATGGTCAGGCGCGAGAGCCGGACGCGGGCTTTCTGCGTCAGGGCGAGGGCGGCGCGCGGCAATGTGGCGGCGGCATAGTCCAGCCTCTGGCGTTTGGTCTGCAGCAGGGTTTCCGGTCGCGGCAGGCGCGCGGCGGAGAGCTGGTCCTTCGCCTGTCCGGTCCGGCGGGAGAGGGCGCGCTTCAGGCGCTCGCCCGCTTCACCGGTCTGAAGCAGCAATTCCTGGCGTACCGGCACGGCGATCTCGGCGGCGCCTGTCGGCGTTGGTGCGCGGGCATCGGAGACATAGTCTATCAGCGTCGTGTCGGTCTCGTGGCCGACGGCGGAGATCAACGGGATCTCGCTTTCGAAGGCGGCGCGGACGACGATTTCCTCGTTGAACGGCCAGAGATCCTCGATCGAGCCGCCGCCGCGGGCGACGATCAATACGTCCGGGCGGTCGGCGCCGGTCATGGCGTTAAAGCCCCTGATGCCCGCTGTCACCTGCGCGGCGGCCTGATCGCCCTGAACCAGCGCGGGCCACACGATGACACGCACCGGGAAGCGGTCGCGGATGCGGTGCAGGATATCGCGGATGACGGCGCCGGTCGGGCTGGTCACCACGCCGATGGTGCGCGGCAGGAAGGGGAGCTGCTTCTTGTGCTCGGCTGCGAAGAGGCCTTCGGCGGCGAGCTTTTTCTTCCGCTCCTCCAGCAGGGCCATCAGCGCCCCGGCACCGGCAGGCCGCATGGACGAGGCGATCATCTGGTAGTTCGATCGGCCCGCATAGATCGACAGCTTGCCGGTCGCGATTACTTCGAGGCCTTCTTCCGGGCGGAAGGGCAGCCGGTCGACCTGGCCTTTCCACATCACCGTGTTCAGCACGGCCTTGTCGTCCTTCAGGTCGCAATACATGTGGCCGGAGCGGGCGATGGTGACCCGGCCGAGTTCCCCGCGCACGACGACATGGTCGTAATTCGTCTCGATCGTCCGCTTCAGGCTGGCAGCGAGATCGGAGACGCTGAGGGCGGGATCGTTGGAGGCGGGGGCTTCAGACATGCCCCTTTTTTGGACGCGGTTGCTGGCCAGAGCAAGAGGCGGGGGCCAGAGTAAGCGGCAGGGCTAGCGCCTCAGCACTTGCGCCTCCCGTCATGGATATGTGGGAGCGGAGAAGGCCGGTTTGCCGGATTGCCATCAGGACGAGTCGTGGCTTTGTACGTCCAGCGCGACCGCGTGCAGGTACTGCATGTTGTCAGCCTGCTCCACCGACAGGGCCGGATCGGTGAAGGCTTTCGGCTGGGGTGCCAGAAGGGGCTTCAACGGTGCATGCAGCCGCGCTCTCATGGCCAGCAGGTAAAGATCTCCATTCTCGAACACGTCGGCGAGCGCGGCGAGGCGTTTCAGGAGTGGCGCGGCGGAGACGAGGCCGTCTGCACTGCCTTCACTTCGCGGCAGGCCCGCAGAAGGAGCTTTCAGGAAATGGTCGGGATCGGCCGCGGGCGCGCGCCGGATGACAGGCACGGGCGGGCATTCATCGATACGGAACAGCAGCTTCACACCCTCCGGCAGCGGCGCCATCGGCCCGTACTCAGCACACATGACGACCAGCATGCGGCGTACCAGTGCCTCGAAAATGCCGATGGCTGTGCGGACGGCCCAGGCTTCCGCGTGCGACAGCCGCAAGGGTGCGGCCTGCCCTTGCGCATCATCGGCCGGGGCGAAGCGCGCCAGCATGTCGTCGACGGCGCTCTGCACGGCGGACCACCAGTGCGAGATCAGGCTGTGGGTACGGGCAGGGACGGGAAAGCTCATGCCCACAAGACTGCCAGTGGCGGCGATCCGGGTGGATAGGTACCGCCGGCCCTGTTGCCGTCAAAGGAATTTGGGGGCGGATACCGCCGTTTCTATCCCGCCTCAGGCGCCCGCGGCGAGCTGGACGGCGAGCGAGGCGCCGGTACGGGTGGAAACGCGGCTGAGCGAGAAGGTGCCGGAGATGCGGGCATCTTCCGAGAAGGACCAGCGGCCGGTGAACAGCATGAAGGAGGCATCGACCGAGCCGCAATAGATAAGGTCCGGTTGGATGATGCCGGTGTCCGGCACGTAGCGTTTCGAGAGCAGCACGTGCTGGCCGCACCGGTCGCCCCGGATGGTCGCATCATATTCCGGCTCATAGCCGAGCAGCGGGCCGAACGTCACCGGTTCCAGCGTTGTCCCGCACAGCTTCCCGTCGATTTCCGTGAGCATGGCCGTGAAGCTGACGCATTCGCCATTGGCGTCATAGCGGTACTCTCCGCTCCACAGTCCGCTCATGTTTTTCTGTCCGCTCATTCCTCTTGATCTCAGACGCAGAGCCGAGCATCAAGCGCCTCATGAATATTCTTCTCATCGGATCGGGTGGCCGCGAGCATGCGCTGGCCTGGAAAATGGCTCAGTCACCGCTGGTGGACGTGGTGCATTCAACGCCGGGAAATCCCGGCATGGACGAAGTCGGCCCGTGCTTCGACGTTAGCGCGACGGACATCGAGAACCTTGTAAAACTTACACTTCAGGTGGAACCAGACCTCGTTGTGGTGGGCCCTGAGGCACCGCTGGCCGAGGGACTGGCAGATGTGTTGCGGGCGCGCGGATTCGATGTCTTCGGGCCGAGCCAGGAAGCGGCGCAACTCGAAGCCTCAAAATCTTTTTCCAAGGGCCGGATGACAGCCTATGGCGTGCCGACCGCGGCTTATGGCGAATTCACGGAGCCTGGGCTGGCAAAAGCCTTTTTGCGCAAAATGCAGGCACCTTACGTGCTGAAGGCCGACGGGCTGGCCGGCGGCAAGGGCGTCGTGATCGCCGAAACGCTGGACGATGCAGACGCCGCCGTGGACGAAATGCTGGGCGGCCGCTTTGGCGACGCCTCCGCCACGCTGGTGATCGAGGAGTTCATGCATGGCGAGGAAGCCAGCGTGTTCGTGATCTCCGATGGCGAAGGCGCGATCTACCTGCCCGCCGCGCAGGACCACAAGCGCGTTGGCGATGGCGATACCGGCGTGAACACGGGCGGCATGGGCGCCTATGCCCCGGCGCCGGTGGTGACGGATGAAATCATGACGCGCGTGAAGCGCGAGATCGCCGAGCCGATGCTGAAGGGAATGGCCAAGGACGGCATGCCGTATCAGGGCGTGCTCTATATCGGCATCATGGTGACGGACGAGGGCCCGAAAGTGGTGGAGTTCAACGCCCGCTTCGGCGACCCGGAATGCCAGGTGCTGATGAAAGGCCTGAAGGGCGACATCGTCCCGGCATTGCTTGCCTCGGCGACCGGTGGTCTGAAAGGCAATGAAGAGGCCTTCGAGGCGCTGCTGGAGCTGGACGGGTTCGAGCCGACCGCGACGGTCGTGATGGCCATGGCCGGCTATCCTGGCAAGGTGGAGACGGGCTCGGTGATCAAGCATGTCGGCAAGGCGAACGACCTGCCGGGCGTGCACGTCTTCCATGCGGGCACGGACCGGAACGATCTGGGCATGCTGACGTCGAATGGCGGACGTGTGCTGAACGTCACGGCCAGCGGCAAGACACTGCGCGAAGCGATCGACCGGGCCTATGCGGGCGTCGACATCATCGACTGGCCGGAAGGTTTCTGCCGCCGTGATATCGGCTGGCGCGCGCTGGAACGGGGCTGAGGCGCAGGCCCGTGTCATACCCCCTAAGTAGGGTAGCCTGCCGTTAAATTGCGCGATACGATTTTAGGGTCGAAAGGTAGCTGAGTTGGGTGCGAGTGCGTGCCTGCTCCGGTCTGAGTGGGAGTGTTTGCCTTGATACGCGGGTTTGTTCTGGTCATTGCGGCCCTTTGTATGTCTATGAATGCATCTGCGTGGTGGTCTATGGACAGCTATGAGTTCGAGAGCATGGTTCGCAAAGGCAAGTGCGAGAGCAGGACCGACTTCAAGCGTTGTGCTGCGTCCTGGCCGACTTTTGTTCGTACAGAAGATGGCGGCACAAAAGTACAATACATGCTCGCCCGTAATGACGTGACCGAAGCAGAAATAGAGGACTTGCTGAGGGAACTGAATATTTCGACCCAGCGCTATCTGGAATTTGTGCGGAAAGATAAGGGCGGTAACGCCGGATCGCTGGGGCTGGACTATTTCGCAAAGAATATGGTGTTGCAGGGATTGCTGGCTTCAGACGGCAAGACAGAGCTATTGCCGCCGATCTACAAAACCGTCTATCCGGTCAGCGACAATCTGGTCATGGTCAGGAAGATCACCAATGCATGGGGGTTCGTAACGCTTGGCGATCCGGCCTCTTTCCGGGATATCGGTTTTGGCTGGGATAAATTCGACTTTCTGTTCGGTCAGTTGGAAACAAAACCGACAATGCTTGTGTTCAAAGGCAAGAGTGATGCTCCGGGCCTTGAGAAATATACGATGGTCGACGCAAAGGGGCAGGCGACCCTGACGATTGACAGGGTCAAGCCACGCGAAGGAAAGGGGCGCTCGTATACGATCTTCGATGGCGGCTATCTTGGCTTCCCGGTCCGCACCGAAGAGGGCACCAACATAACCGTTTTCGTGAGTGCGGCAACACTTGGTGTCGACCGTATTGCCCCGCCGTTTGAAATTTTGCGATACGGCTGGAGAATACAGGGCAATTACAGCTCAGATGTGGCAAGAACGGGTTTCGCCGATGTGGCGATGGAAAAGGTGGGTTCCTTTTCATCCAGTCACGGAATTGTTGCTGGCGACATGTACCTGCCGCTGGATGCGTGGAATGGCAAATCGAAGATAAACCATAAGGCGGATGGAGAGAAGATCATTGGCATGGTGCCGATCTATCTTCCGGAACCCTATCAGCATGTGCGCGGCTGGATCACGGTCCATGGCGACGATACACGGCGGTGGTACAAACTGGTTGCACATGCGCCGGAGGAGGATGGTTGGGGAAAGCTGCAGGTCGGCAAGCAGCGCGAGCTCGAGCCCCAGGACATCGTAGGCTATGCAAAATACTTCCCTCCGGTGGCTGATATCTGGATTGGCACCGTCTCCGATGATGTGTTTGCGGAGAGGTTCAAGGAGTTTTCAAACCTGGATCCGCGCGATCTGCCGCAGCCTGGTTTGCGCATTGTAGTGCGCCTGTTCGATGATCCCGACCATCCTGAAACCTCAGGCATTACGGACTGGGTCAGCACGGGTGACGACATCCACAGGCGTGCTGTTGAGAAAGCCTATGCCGACATCTCGCACCTCCCGACACATGCTTTCGATCCGCAGGCTCTGGTCACGAAGGACATTCTGACGACTGCCGTCAGTGATTATTTCATCAATATGGAGCAGCGTGAGACCCGTGCGCTGACGCCTGCGGAACGCCAGGCACGCGATGCCCAGCGCGAGGCAAATTATCAGGCCGTGTTAGTGAGCGCCCAGCTTGTCATGGCCGATGAAGTCATGCAGCCCGGCCGGTCTGTCAGGGAGTACGTCAACTTCTACAAGGTGGCGAAGACGCATGGCGGCAAGTATCTGAAGGCCTACTGGCGCGAATACGGGCACCTCCCCGACATCGCGGATTCTGGTGAAATTTGCCGCCGGTTTGGTCAAACCAGTGAAGAGTGCCACCTCGTCTGGCCGACTGCGAAAGCCTATTACGATGAGGAAAAGGCAAAGGCAGACCGCGCTGCAGAGCGCTATGCCAGGGAACAGATGGATCGCCGGTTCGACCCCAACTGGAATGCGGCTCCCAAAAGTACCGAGCCACGCTGCTACAACAATTACGATGGCACGGAGACGTGCTTCTCGAACTAGTCAATGGCGGATCTGACACCGGCGCAGAGCCACTGGACAATGGATACGCTGTTCAGGAAATTTGGCGGGCCGGAAGGGGGCTGCCGCCGCGAAATCGGCTGGCGGGTGTCGGAGCGGGGGCAGGTCTTGCCTGCGCGTTGATGATTTGGAGTGACGAATGAAGCATGCCTTGATGGGGGCTGGTGTGGTGCTGGCCACTGCGGCGCTTGCGGCCTGCGCCTCTCCGCCAGCGCCGGTGCCGCTCACCGGAGATTTGCTGATTCGTGATGTGCGGACGATTGGGTTTGAGGGGGAGACGCCTGCGATCCGCGAGCATGCCTTTGTTCTCGTGAAGGATGGGAAGATCCTGGCTGTCCGCGATACGGCTGACGGCTTCTCCGCGCTGGAGACTGTAGAGGGGGGCGGGCAAACCATGGTGCCCGGCCTCACCGATATGCACGTGCATGTCTGGGACGAGGCGGAACTCGGTGCTTACCTTTCCTGGGGCGTGACGCGGGTGCGAAACATGTCCGGCCTATCCTTCCACCTGCCGCTGGCAAAGCGGATCGAGGCAGGGGAGGTGATGGGACCGCATCTCGTCACGACCGGCCCGATCCTGAACAGCCCCGGCCCGAATGCGCAGATCAATCACCAGATGGTCCAAACGGCAGACGAGGCGCGCGCCGCAGTCGCGTGGCAGGCCGAGGCCGGGTTCGAGCGGATCAAGGTCTATTCCAACCTGACGCGCCCGGCCTATGAGGCGATCATCGAAGAGGCTGCTGCGCGCGGCATGCCCGTGTCCGGCCACACGCCGGAAGGTGCGCGCGAAGACGGCATGCCGGACGAAAAGCCTTTCGACATCAGCTTCGAAGAGGTTCTGGCCGACCGGTTCGAAACCATTGAACACATCGAATCCATCGTCTGGCATGGCCTGCGTGACCGCCATGATGAGGATGCCGCCCGGGCACTTGCGTGGAAGATCGCGGCAGCGGGCGTGCCGGTGACGTCCACCTTGCTGGCGCACCGCAACCTCCTGCTTGTGGCGGAAACGGCGGGCGCTGCGGTAACCCGTCCGGGAACGGAGCTCCTGAACACGGTGGAGCAGCAAACGGAAGCGGAGAATTTCGCCTTCTGGTCGGCGCAGGATCCTGCCGCGCCTGCGGAATATGCGGCCTTCTATGCCCGCGTCGCGAAAATCTTTCAGGAAGAGGGCGTGACCCTGCTGGCCGGTACGGATTCCGGCATCTTCACGAACATTCCCGGCAAGTCGCTCGGCGAAGAACTGGTCCTCCTCAGCGAGGCAGGAATTGCGCCTTACGACGTGCTGCGGTCGGCAACCTATTCGCCGTCGGTCGTGCTGGGCACGGCGGGGCAGGATGGTTGTGTCGAGGTGGGGTGCGCAGCGGACCTCGTGCTTTTGCCGTGCGACCCGCTGGCGGACATCGGCTGCGTGAGCGAACCTGCGGGCCTCGTCTACCGCGGCGCGTGGCTCGACCGGGCGGCGCTGGATGGCCTGCGTCAGGCCTCGGCGGAACAGAATGTTGACCGGACGATGGCAAACGTGTTCGGCGGACTGGCCGAGTATGGCGTCGATGTGAGTGTGCTGGCAGGCGAATAGGATTTCAGGCGGCTCCGCCGGTCCGTGGATGTGCGGTCCAGGAAAGGCGGTTTGCCCGCCGCCGGGTCGATTTGGGAAATGCGGCGGGCAAAACGCAGAACGCGGCGTGGCGTTCTGTGCGTTGAACGCATCAGCAGGCAGAATCCGTCGCAGAAAATTGCCTGACGGGCACTTTTTTTGACGGGCGCCGTGGCCTCAGGCGTTCGGGTCGATCAGGATCTTGATTTCGTGAGGATCTTTGGCGAGCGCGTCGAAGGCTGCCTCGGTGCTCGCCAATGGCTGGCGGCTGGTGATCAGGCGGCCGGCCAGGTCGGTATGGGTCTCGATCAGGTGCAGCGCAGTGCCGAATTCCTCCGGTCGATAGGCGAAGCTGAACTCCAGTGTCAGTTCCCGCGTAATCCCTTCCAGCGGGGTGATCTTCTCGTCATGGGGGCAGACACCGACGACAATGATGTGCGAATGCGCCGGGGCGGACTGGATGATCTGGCCCATCACACCGGGGGCGCCGGTGCATTCGAAAATGTTGAGCCCGTGCGGCTGGCCGCGGAAATCCCGCTCCAGCAGCGGGGACATCAAAGCTGGCGTGTGGCCAAGATCGCTCCAGCGCTCGTATGGGCTGTCGGTGGCCGGGTCGAGCACGATGTCGGCGCCAAGGTTGGCCGCGACAGCGCGGCGTTCGGCAGAGAAGTCCGCGGCGAGGACCGGCCCGCGCCCGGCAATCTTCAATGCCAGGATCACGGCCAGGCCAACCGGGCCGCAACCGATCACCATGTTCGGGCCGTCGTTCCGGTTTGCGAGGTTTACCGCATGCAGGCCGACAGATAGTGGCTCCGTCAGTGCGGCAAGGTCGTCCGGAATGCCGTCCGGCACGCGGAATGTGCGTGTCGCATCGATACAGGACAGCGTGGCGAGCCCGCCGCTGTGGAAGGGCGAGAGGCCGATACAGGCCGGGCCGCCATGGCTGTGCGTGAAAGGCAGACCGGTCACCCGGTCGCCAACCTTGAGCGATGTTTCCGTGCCCGGAGCGATGCCGACAACCCGGGCCGAGAACTCATGGCCGGGCACGATGATGGGGAGCTGGTTCTGCGCTTCGGGTGGCGTGGCATCGGCCAGTTCCGCCATCTGCTTGCGCAGGCTGAGATCGCTGCCGCAGATTCCGTTGAAGAGCGGCTGTACCAGAAGCTGGCCAGCGGCGGGAGACGGATCGGGAAGGTCCGTGATGCGGAAGGATTTTCCCTGCAGGGTGAGCGCGCGCATCTAGGCCTCTGGCATGCCAGCGAACAGGGCGACTTCCGGCTGGCCTGTGTGGGCGGTGGTGCCGCCATCCGCCACGACGATGGAGCCGGTCATGTAGGAAGCATCATCCGAGGCGAGAAAAGCGACAACTTTCGCCATCTCCTCAGGCTGCGCCCCCCGTCCCATGGGAATGCGCTTGTGCCATTCCTGCGGCAGGCCGGGCATGTCGTTCATGCCGGCGGTGATCGGCGTTTCGACGAGCCCCGGACAGAGGGCATTCACGCGAATGCCGTCGCGTGCATGGTCTATGGCGAGCGCCTTCGTGTAATTGATCACCGCCCCTTTGGCGGCGTTGTAGGCGGCAAACCTGTAGTCCCCACCCAGGCCTGAAATGGATGCGGTGTTCACAATCGCGCTGCCACGCGGCATGTGAGGAATGGCGTGGTGACAGGCATAGTAGACGCTGTGCAGGTCCACCGCGATGACCTGTTCCCACTGGTCTGGTGGCAACTCCACCGTGTTCGCGAAGCTGCCGATCCCGGCATTGTTGAACAGGATGTCGATCCGTCCGTGAGTGTCGATTGCCGCCTTGATGAGCGCGCCGACATCGGCCTCTTTCGAGACATCGCAGGCAACCGCCATGGCATCCGAGCCAAGGTCTGCGGCAAGGGCATTTGCTGCATCCGCGGAAATGTCTGCGAGCACGACCTTGGCGCCGTCGCCTGCCATCAGGCGTGCCGTAGCCGCGCCGATGCCGGAGGCTGCACCTGTGATGACGGCAACCTTGTTCTCAAATCTTTTTATCATCCGATGGCCGCTCCGTCAGGACAGGACTGAGCTGGGAGGAGTCTCGTCTGCCCATGCGGAGCGGCGCTCGGAAATCGCTCCCGAAATTCTCTGCCAGGCTGGCAGGGTCTTCGCGAGGAACTTTATGTCGAAGTCTTCCTGGGTACGGAATTCAAGCACTTCCACGCCGTCGGGGCCGGGCGTGTAGCGATAGGCCTTGCCCGTACCCAGGAAGAAACCGTCGCCCGGGCCCAGCGTGTCGGTGCCCAGTTGGAGGCTGCCAGCGACGATATAGTAGAGACAGTCGGCATTGTGTGTGTGCAGAGGGAGCGGGAAGCCGCTCTTGAACCAGGCATAAGTCAGGCTGAAGCCCGGTTGGGAAAACAGGGTCTTGACCACATTGCCCTCGGCAAAGCCCGCTTCCAGCGCGGTGGCGATGCCGGCTTCAAGGTCTGGGGTCATGTCCGCCACTTCCATGTGCGCCGTCTCGTCCAGCGAGGGCGCCTCGGAGGTGCGGAAAATCTGGTAGCCGGTTGCGGCCGGTTTTTCGGTGACGGGTGCGTCGCTCATCTCAATTTTCCTCCCATTGGCCGCGATGGGTTCCGGCCAGATTAGCAGGTGCCGGGCTCCGGCCCGTGTCTTCCTGCCTGGTTCACGCTAGCGGAATATCTTAAATAGTCAACACTGACTAGTATTGGGGCCGTGCGGTTGACGCGAGCAAGCTGCTGCCCATTATCTGCGCCAGGCAGGGCAGGAAGCGGCGAACCGAATGACGGAAATTCAAGAGCGTTCAGGCCGCAGGCGCACACGCCGCGGCGAGGAAACCCGCCGGCAGCTGATCGAAGCCTGCATCGATTGCCTCAATGAGCGCGGCTATGCCGGTACCTCGATCGAAGCCGTGATGTCGAAATCCGGGATCAGCCGCGGCTCCGTCCTGAACCAGTTTCCGACCCGGCTGGACCTGATGACCGCCACGATCGAGACCGCCATGCGGGCGATGATGGCGGACACGAGCGCCCGGTTCGCGCGGATCGCTGATCCGGTCGAGCGCCTGCGCCGTCTTTGTGATGTCTACTGGGAAACCCAGAAGCTGCCGCTCGCTGCCGCGGTTACCGAAGTACTGCTCGCGGCGCGTTGGGATACCGAACTGGCCAGCATGCTGGGCCGGGTGACGAAGGAAATCGAGATTGAACTCGATGCGGAGACCCGGCGGCGCGGTATGGAAGCGGGGGTGAACGATGTGGAGGCGCTGGTCGTCCACACCCGGATGCTGATCCTGTCGCTGCGCGGCATGACGCTGGAACTGATGTTCGACCCGGACCGGCAGATCATCCACCACGCACTGGAGGAAATCCGCGCGTCTCACGATGCCTTCTGCGACCGGATGCTGTCAGACTAGGCCTGACCGGGCAGCTTGTCCGGATTGCGCATGGCGTAGAGCCAGGCGATGCGGCCATCCGTCGATGGGGCGAGTGTCAGGATGAGGTCCACCTTTCCTTCGAGGCGCCGGACAATGGCCGGGCCACCATTCGCGAGCGCAGGTTCGACAGACCACTCGGCCGTTTCCTGCGCAGCCTTCGCCATGACCGCCATCAGCACATGGGTGATGTCCTCGGGGCCGATCAGTGGACGGAGTGCTGCACGAACCTTCTTGCCGCCATCTGTGTAGGCGACGGCATCCCTGGAAAACAGGCTGAGTGCGGCGTCATGGTCCAGCGCGCTGGCGGCGGCCATGAAGCGTTGGAGCAGGTCTGCTACTTCCGTCGGCGGCGCGTCGAAACGCGGACCGCTCTCCTGCAGGCGCCGGTGCGCGCGGCTGACCAGCTGGCGGCAAGCAGCTTCCGATTTGCCGGTGATGGCGGAAATCTCGTCATATCCGGCATCGAATGCCTCGCGCAGGATGAAGGCGGCACGTTCCGTTTCGGACAGGCGCTCCATCGCCCAAAGCAGGGCAAGTTCGCATTCCTGCGCCAGCGCAAACCGCTCCTCTATGCCGAGGGTTTCGCTTTCCACCAGCGGCTCGGGCAGCCATGGGCCGGGATAGGTCTCCCGCCGCGCGCGGGCAGAGCGCAGGGCGTCGATGGCGATGCGGGTGGCGGTGCGGCGCAGCCACGCTTGCGGGTTCTCGATCGTGTCGTGATCGGCTCGTTCCCAGCGCAGCCAGGTGTCCTGCACCGCATCCTCGGCGCCCGCGCGTTCGCCCAACATGCGATAACACAAGGCCGTCAGGGCCGGACGTTCGGCTTCGAACAGGGCAGTGTCGGCGTTCATGCGGCGAGCTTCACGACCTTGCCGCCAAAGTCCAGCCTCTGGCAGGCTTGCCCGTGGCCGAGGCCTCGCTTGAGCACGGGATAGACGCGGCCCGACGCTGCTGCAAAAGCGCAGGAAATGGCGGCCTTCCGGCCGAATTCGTTCTCGATCTCGCGGTGCAGCTCGTCGGCGGACACGTCTCCCGATATGGCGGCACAGGCAAAGCGGAAGCCCAGCCCCATGGCGCCCGCTTCTTTCGGCCGTCCTTCCGCGCAGGCCTGAAGGGCGTCCGCATCAGCCCCGTTCGCCAGTGCCATGTCGACGACGAGCTGGGCGCAGGGGCCGCAATCGCCCTCCAGTGTGGATGCCAGCAGCGCACCGGTCCAGACCGGGCGGCCCGCCTCCGGTCCGCGATATTTATAGAAGTTCGGGAACTTCGAAAGCGTGTAGGCGGCGGCTGGCGAGACATCTGCGATTTCGTGCATGTAGGTCACGTCATAGCTGAACGCCCTGCCGAACTTGCGGATCTGCGAATGCAGGAACTGGCGGATCATGTCCTGATCTCCTTGTGTGTGAAATTGAGGGCGGCGGCGAGGGCCAGCAAGGCCGGAACCTGAATGCCGGTGAGGTTCACCAGGGCGATCTGGTCGAACGGCACACCGCGCGCGAACCAGATCCAGATATGGAAGAGGGCATGCAGGGCGGGCCAGGTGGCACCGCAGACAGCTGCAGTGCGGTCGAGCTTCAGCGCACCATAGGCCAGCGCACCGGCACTCATCCCGAAGGCAAGCGCGATATCACGTACGAAGTGCAGATTGAACGGTCCCATCATCGCTACGCCCGGGACGGTCTCGTACCAGGTGTGCGGCGCGAACCACATCCACAGCGCATTCGTGAAATGCGCCGCAGCAATCAGCAAAAGGATCAGTCTCCACATGTCATGTCTCCTGTTTCAGGGACATGACGAGACAGTGCCCGGTTTTGTGACAGGTCCTAGGCTTCGGCTTCCAGCGCTTCGGCGGCTTCGAGCCAGATGTGTTCGGCGTCGGCTGCGGTTTCGGCGTGGGCGGCGCGGCTTTTCAGGAGCTTTTCAAGTTCGTCCGGTGGCGGGGTGCCTTCGGCGAGCTGGGCGTCGATCTTCGCGATGGCGGCGTTGGCCTTTTCCATCCGCTCTTCGGCTTCGCGGGCCTGCTTCTTCAGGGCCGAGAGGCGTTTCTTGTCTTCCGGTGAGGCGGCAGGTTTCGCGGCGGCCTGTTTCGGCTTGGCTTCTTTCGCCTCGGCGCGGTCGGCCTTCATGACGAGGGCGCGGTAGTCTTCGAGGTCGCCATCATATGTGACGGCGCGGCCATCCTTCACCAGCCACAGACGGTCTGCCGTGGCTTCGGCGAGGTAGACATCGTGGGTGATCAGCAGGACGGCGCCCGGAAAATCGTTCAGCGCGTAGATCAGCGCTTCGCGGCTGTCGATGTCGAGGTGGGAGGTCGGTTCATCGAGGATCAGGATATGCGGTGCGCTGTGGGACATGAGGCCCAGCAGCAGGCGCACTTTCTCGCCGCCGGAAAGTTTCTCGACCTTTGTCTCCACCTTTTCCGCGGAGAAGCCCATGCCGGCAGCGGCGGCGCGCACTTTGGCGGGCGGCGTGTCCGGCGGCAGCAGGCGGCGCACATGATCCAGCACGCTGTCGCCTTCGGACAGCTCGTCCAACTGGTCCTGCGAGAAATAGCCGATCCGCACGGCCTTCGGCGTCACGCGGTTGCCGGCCATCAGGGGCAGGCGTTCGGCGATGGATTTCACCAGCGTCGTCTTGCCCTGTCCGTTGGCACCAACGATGGCGATGCGGTCGTCCGGGTCGAGGCGCAGGTTGACCTTCGACAGAATTCGCGCGTCGTCACCATAGCCGAGGTCCGCATCCTTCAGCTCCAGCATCGGCGGGGCCAGCTTGTCGGCCGGCGGCGGGAAGTGGAAGGGCGTCGTGCGGTCTGCGACGGGGATGGAGATGTCCTGCATCTTCTCCAGCATCTTGATGCGGGACTGGGCCTGGCGGGCCTTGGACGCCTTGGCGCGGAACCGGTCGACGAAGCTCTGCAGGTGGGCGCGTTCCTTGGCCTGTTTGGCTTGCTGGGATTCCAGCTGCGCCAGCTTGGCGGCGCGCAGTTTCAGCCAGTCGTCATATCCGCCCGGCGTAATGGAAAGCTTCTTGTGCTCCAGCGCCATCGTGTGGGTGACGCAGCGGTTCAGCATCTCCCGGTCGTGGCTTACGATCAAAACCGTGTACGGATATTTTCGAATGTAGCCCTCAAGCCAGGCGGCGCCTTCAAGGTCCAGATAGTTGGTCGGCTCGTCCAGCAGAAGGAAGTCCGGCTGCGAGAACAGGACCCCGGCAATCGCCGCGCGCATACGCCAGCCGCCGGAGAATTCCTTCGTGGCGCGGGAGAGGTCCTCGTCCGAAAAACCGAGGCCGTGCAGCACTTCCGCCGCGCGCGCCTCGGCGGACCAGGCGTCGATGTCCATCAGGCGCTCATGGATCTCGCCGATCCGGTTCGAATCCGTCGCGGTCTCGGCTTCCTGCATCAGGGCGTGGCGCTCAGTATCGGCGGCAAGGACGACGTCCAGGATGGTGTCATCCGTCGGGGCGACTTCCTGCGCCACCCAGCCAAGCCGGGCGCCGGTGTTCAGCCTGATCGACGCATCATTGGTCGGATGCTCCACATCCTCCCGGATCAGGCGCAGCAGGGTCGACTTGCCGGTGCCATTGCGGCCGACAAGCCCGACTTTCCAGCCAGCCGAGATCTGCGCCGAGGCAGACTCGAACAGCGGCCGGGCTTCGACCTGAAAATCGAGGTTGGTGATCGTGAGCATGCGCGGGTGTGTAACCGGGCCAGTTGTGAAAGCAAGGGCGGCTTGCGCCTCTCCCAAATGCGGGCCGGAAAAAGGGGCCCGCCATGCCGATCTGTCCGGGGGGCAGGACAAGGCATGGCGGGCTGTTCGCTGTCCCCGAGTGCGGTGGGAGAATGGGGAAATGGTATCCAGCGAAGAAGTCCAAAGTGCGGGCTTCACAGACAGGACGTCCCAGTCTGGCGGATTATCCAGAATATTTTCCCGGATATGAAAAAAGGAAGGGCCCGCCGTACCAGTTATGATCAGGGCTGGTGCGGCGGGCAGTCCGCATCTGACCTATTCAGGGGTGTCATAGCGAACGGGATCCACTTTTGTGACGTCTGGCAGCGCGGCATTATCCATTTTTGGCGGAGACTCTGGCGGACACAGAGAGAAAACCCGCCATGTCGTCCATCGCGGGGGGTGAGGACGGGACGACATGGCGGGCGGTTCGCCGTTCGGTTTCCAGGGGGAAGAAACGATTCGAACGGGACCTCTCTCGTCCTGTCCATATGGGGCAGTGGGGCTCTGTTTCCATGGCATTCACGCGTTCGTGAGAGGTGAAATTCCGGTAAGGATTCCCGGACCGGAAAAGCCCCTGAAATGTGGAGGTGCCCGCCATGCTGTCTGCTTGGGGCTCAGGGGGTAAGGCAGACAACATGGCGGGCGGTTCGCTGTGTTGTTTCAGGGAGGAATCAACAGCGAACGGGACCGGTTGCGGCGAACCGCTTACAGGTCGAACGCGGCACTCCGCACTTTCCGTCGCTGAGATATGAAACGTGTCAGAAGTTTAATCTGAAGGTGTGGCAGGCCACCGCCTATTTGATCTCTTGGAGGTCGTCCCAGTATTCGATGGGGGGAATGTCGCGGATCATCTCTTCGACCATGGCCGTGAACCCGGCATTGAAATAGCCGGACGTGAGCGCCCACATTGCGCGGCCGCGTTCGGTGCCGAGCACGAAATAGATCACGCCGCGATAGGTTTCCCACGACTCCTTGTCCATGGCGCCGGACTTGTATTGCAGCCACTCGTATTCGCGTGCGCGCATCTGGCCGATCATCCAGAAGATCACCTTGGTCTTCTCTTCGAAACTCGGCGTTTCGACTTGCGACAGAATCCGGCCGAGTTCCGGAAACTCGACGAATTTGTAGACGCCGGTCTGATCGTTCGCGAGCTGTGTCTGCCGTGACTCCGAACGCAGCAGCACGGTGCCCTGACGGACCTGTATGGACAGGAAAATCAGGGTCGCAGCAACCACGACGACGCCGGCGATCTGGGCGATATAGGCAATCTGCTCAAGAGTCATTTTGGATTTCCCGTCGAACCAGTCGCGCCGATCAGCGTCTCGATACCGACCGTGAACCAGTCCTGCTTGCGGAAGGCGTCGGTGATGCGTCGCAGGATCATTCTGGTGTCTCCAGATCAGACACCAGCGACGCCGCCTGTCGATCAAGGTAGTCAAGCAGCGACCGGAGTCCCGAAAGATTGCTCAGGCGCGCATTCAGCTTGGGCCGGAGCGCCGTCGATTCCCGGAGACTTGCGGCTGAGCGCACAACCAGCGCAAAATCTTCTGGTGGCGGACAGTCTTTGTAGGATGAAGTGGAGTTTGTACCTGGCAGGCTGGGCTCGAAACTGGCCGCTGACAGACAGTCAGCCATGCGCATGCCGACGCGGCCTTCGATCAATTGGCGTACCAGGTCGGTATAGGCGGATCTGAATGTCAGTGAAATTTCAATCTCGCTGGCAGAGTCTTCATAATAGTCGCGCAGTCGGCGTTGCATTGATCCGCTGGCGATGAGGTCCAGATCGCCGGCATTCTGAAGTTCTTTGTAGACCTGCGCCGACGGTGCGAACGGCCATTCGCCGCTGGCAATCCAGCTGTCGCGGACAAACCGCCACGTCTCATCAACCGCGTCCGGCGGATCGGACCGCAGAGCGTCATCAACGCGCAGGGCGGCTTCCATGACTTCCTCGTACCACTGCCGACGAGTCGCAAAGGCATCAAGATCAGCGCGCAAATCGGCAATCAGTCGCTCACGCGAGGTCTCCGCCTCAATCCGATGCTGTCGCGCCTCATTCCAGTTATTGACCTGCAGACCGATGAACACACCGAAGACGACAATCAGCGTCTCGATGCCGACCGTGAACCAGTCCTGCTTGCGGATGGAGGTGGCGAGACGCTGGAGGATCATCGGGAATCCTCTGGCGTGGATGGAATGAGCCGCATTTTGATTGTCCCCCCAGCTCTATGGCTTGAGGTTACCCTAAGCGGTTTTGGTGCGCTGACAACAAAATGTCAGTTTGCGTGTCACTTGCCGACATAGATCAGCGTCCGGCGGGGCACGTCCTTCAGGAAGGTTGCCAGGTCTTTCTTCGAGAAGACGATGCAGCCATTCGAGCGGCCGAGCTTGCCCCATTTCTGCAGGAAAGCCGGCTCGGCATAGTCGGCCGCGTGGATGACGATGGCTCGGGCCCGGGCGTTGGCATTCGTCGGGTCGAGACCGTCGAGGCGGAGAGAATTGCCGTGCTTGCCGACATATTGCTCAGCGAGGAGGTAGGCGCCCTCAGGGCTCGCAGAGGAGCCGGGCACATCGGAGAATTTGTCGAGATAGCCGTCATGATCCTGGTCGGAGCCGGAGCCATGGGCGGCGCGGAACGTCTCCTCCACGAGGCCCGTCTTCAGATTGATGAGATAGGCGCGCTTCTCGCTGGAGCGGCGGGCATAATCCACGATGACGAGATGAGTCGATTCAGCTGTATCGCCATGGGTCTTCAGGGAGGCGAGGGCCCGGCCCAGTAGGTCCGGCCGGATGATGCCCTGGGGATCGATAGGAATCGCGGTGGCGGGCAGGGCAGAGAGGCAGAGTGCGGCCAGACTGGCGGCGATCCCGACCGAGAAGCGGCTCATGGGGCTTTTCCTCTCTTTGCAGGTGCGGCAAGCGGAGCAGGCTTTGCCGTTAGGGAAGCTGCCTTTCCATGATGCATCATGCGGCCAGCCTCTCGCCAGATCATGAACGTGACAAGCCCCGCCACGCATACACTGGCGATGCAAATGAGGGTCAGGGCGGTGATCAGGGTTTTGATCTGGAGCATGTCGCGTGCCTTTCCATTCGGGGCGGGCACGCGGACGTCGCGGAAGGCCTTGGCGCAGCGTGGCCGGTGAGTATGGTATCTCCAGAAAAATTGCGGAAATGAGGGCAGGAAAATGGCCGACGCGCCAACAGCAAACGATCTGTTTAGTGGCACCAAGGAGGTCGCCGAGTCACACCGGTTCGACGAGACCGCGCTGGCTGCCTGGATGGAAGAGAATGTCGAGGGCTATGAAGGCCCGCTGGAAGTACGCCAGTTCAAGGGCGGCCAGTCCAACCCGACCTACCAACTGGTGACCCCGAAAAAGAAATACGTGATGCGCCGCAAGCCGCCCGGCAAGCTGCTGCCGAGTGCCCATGCCGTGGACCGGGAATACCGCGTGATTTCCGCGCTCTACCCGCTCGGCTATCCTGTGGCCCGCCCTTACGGCCTGTGCACCGACGAAAGCGTGGTCGGCACGATGTTCTACATCATGGACATGGTGGAAGGTCGCATCCTGTGGGACGGCACCCTGCCGGACTATGAGCCTGCCGAGCGCCGCGCCATCTATGAGGCCAAGGTGAAGACCTTTGCCGACCTGCACAATGTCGACTGGCGCGCCGCCGGCCTTGAAGGCTTCGGAAAGGAGGGCGACTATGTTGCCCGCCAGATCCACCGCTGGACGAAACAGTACAAGGCCTCGGAAACCCAGCACATTCCGGAAATGGAACAGCTGATCGAGTGGCTGCCGAAAAACATCCCGCCGGGCGACAAGACCACGATCGTCCATGGCGACTACCGTCTCGACAACATGGTGCTGCATCCGACTGAGCCGAAAGTGATTGCTGTCCTCGACTGGGAGCTGTGCACGCTGGGCGATCCGCTGGCGGACTTCTCCTATCACCTGATGAACTGGGTGATGCCGCCGGGCGACTCAACGCGCGGCTCGATCATGGCGATTGATGACCTCAAGGCCTGGGGCATCCCGACCATGGAGGAATATGTCGATATGTACTGCAAGCATACCGGTCGCGACGGCCTGCCGGAGCTCGACTATTACTTCGCCTATAACGGCTTCCGTCTTGCGGGCATCCTTCAGGGCATCATCGGCCGCGTGCGTGACGGCACAGCCAACAGCGCAAACGCGGAAAGTAACGCGGCGCGCGTCGTGCCGCTGGCGCAGTTCGCCGCCAGCTATGCCCGCAAAGCCGGAATGCCGGGCTAGGTTCGCAAGCGAGCGACCTGGGCCCAGTCATACCAAGTTCGCGCCCGTCCTGACGGATTGGAAGTCAGGACGCTGGCGCTGGGGGATTCTTCATGAAAATCCGGCACATGCTTTTGCTCTCGTGTGTTCTGACAGGGACGGCCTTGCCGGTTCTGGCCGAGCCAGCCGAAACTGCAGAAGTTGAAAGCCGGCAGGACGCTGTAATCGTCCATGGCCGCGGACTTGAACTGATCGGCGCGGCAGGGGCGGCGAGTGAAGGCGTCGTCGGTTATGCTGACTTCGAGGACAGGCCGCTGTCCCGGGTTGGTGAACTGGTCGAAGTGATCCCCGGCGCTGTGGCGACGCAGCACTCCGGTGAAGGCAAGGCGAACCAGTATTTCCTGCGAGGGTTCAATCTCGATCACGGAACGGACTTTTCGGCGAGCTTCGATGGCGTGCCGGTAAACTTGCGCACGCATGGTCATGGCCAAGGCTATCTCGACCTCAATTTCGTGATCCCGGAAATCGTCGAGCGCGTGGATTATTGGAAGGGACCATATCGGGCTTTCAATGGCGACTTTTCCGCCGCAGGGGCTGCCGGCTATCAGACATATGATGCGCTTGATCGTCCGTTTGCGGAAATCTCCGCCGGAGAGAACGGCTATCTGCGCGGCGTCACTGCGGGTGCGATTGAGGCGGGCCCGAACACGCGGCTGCTGTTGGCGGCGGAGACGCTGGCTTATGACGGGCCATGGGACCTCG